>CAXVYR010000001.1:0-8699 GCA_963666975.2 Terriglobia bacterium
CGCTGGGGTGTCGAAGTCTCAGGTGAGCCGGGAAGCGGCCGAGCAAGGAGCGCGGCGGCTGGAAGAACTGTTGGCGCGGCGCTGGGAGGAGGTCGAGATTCTGGTGATTTACCTGGACGGAATGCGGTTCGGCTCCCACCACGTCATCAGCGCCGTGGGCGTGGACAGCGAGGGCCGCAAGCATGTGCTGGGGATTCAACTGGGCGCGACCGAAAACGCCGCTGCGGTGAAAGACCTTCTCACCCGCCTGCGCCAGCAAGGTTTGCGCACGGATCAGCGCTATCTGTTTGTGATCGACGGCGCCAAAGCGCTCCGCGCGGGGATCGAGGAAGTATTCGGCAGCAATCAGCTGGTGCAGCGTTGCCGTACTCATAAGCTGCGCAACGTGGCTGAGCGGTTACCAAAGGGCGACAAAATGCTGGCGAATCAGGTGCGGTCGCTGATGCGCGCCGCCTGGCGATTGCCCCAAGCCGAGGAAGGCATCGTGCGCATAAAAAAGCTCGCTGGGATGATCGAGTGCGATCATCCGGCAGCAGCCGCCAGCTTGCGCGAAGGGTTGGAGGAGACCTTTACGATCAATCGAGCCGACGTTCCTCCCAGCCTCCACCGCTGCCTGGCAACCACGAACCTCATCGAGAGCCCGCAGTCGGGCGTGCGGAAAAAGACTGGCAATGTTTGCCGCTGGCGCGACGGCGAGATGACGTTGCGCTGGGTGGCAGGAGCGTTTCTGCTGACCGAGAAGAATTTCCGGAAGATCATGGGTTATCACGATCTCTGGGCTTTGGCATCGATTCTCGGCCGAAGTCCAAACGCTGCTTCCTCTCACAAGGAGGAAGTGGCGTAATATGAACTCAACCCGCCGTCCCAACCTGCAACTGAGTTTGGGACACCTTCAAGCAAAAGGTATCTTTAGTAAGACTGCTCCGCGACAGCGCAACCGCTTGCAAAGGCACCGTTTCAACTCTATAATTAGGACCGTTTCCGGCCACGCCAATGAAGGAATTCGGCTCCAACCTAAAACGGCGCATTTGGCAGCCTTTTCTTTTCATCATCTTGGCAGCCTTGGCTGCCGCTGTATTCTTCACTATTTTCCCCAGACCAAGCCCTGTTGTTTTGTGGTCGCATACCGCGCTACTCATCCTGCTAGTACTCACCGTGGGATGGCGGTTGGTACGGCGCATTGTCAAAGCGGGACAGGAACTGGCCAAAGCGGCCGAGCAGCTATCCCCGGGCACCTTAGATAAGGCCTCCGAACAATCGGGTGAGATCACGGCCTTGGTTCACACCGTGAATACGATGGCCAGCCAACTGCGGCAAAAGGAACAAACCTGGATCGGGGACTTGGAACAGCGCACTCAGGCCGTACAGGAGATGTCAAAAACCCTGCAGGAGCAGGCCACCAGTTTCGAGACCGCTCTCAACTCGGTGGATTTAGCGGTCTGCCTGTTTGATTCCAACGGCAATATCTTGCAGGTGAACCAACGATTCTGCGGTTTTTTGGGAACAGAACAGGCAAAGCTGAAATCCATGGACTTGTTACAAGTCGCCTCGGAATTGCAGAACTTTGTCTCCGCTCCCGACGAGCTGGCGGAGGTTGCCGAGGCAATCTTCCGGGAGCCTTCGGCCCCCCGTGACACGAATGTTGCCATGAAGGACCGCTCCGGAAACCTCCGAATTTACTGTGTGCCGATCTTTGGGGAGATGAGCAGCCTCGTGGGCATCGTGATTTCTCCCGGAGAGGGCGCAGACTCCTCCGCTATGGACCGCTTGAAGACCGAATTCATCTTCCACCGTCTCTCACGAATTGCGGACGCCGCTGACGGCTATCAAGGGCGCTCTGGGGCTGGTGCTGGGAGGGGCAGGAGGCCCGGTATCGGCGCGGATTCGGGAATTGCTGGAGATTGCCAGCAACAATACCGACCGGCTGATCCGGCTGGTAAATGACATTTTGGAAGTTTTCCGCATGGAAACCGGCAAGCTGAAATTGCGGCCGGAAATTGTCGACGTTTCCGAGATGGTCAGCCAAGCTTGCGGAAAGGTCAAACAGGAAGCCGCGGCGGCAGGGATTCTTTTGGAAGTTCATGTCGCACCGGACATGATGCCGGCCCTGGTGGATGCGGAACAGGTGCAAATGGTCCTGGAGAACCTGCTTTCCAACGCCATCAAGTTTTCCAGCCGGGGAGGTGTCGTGCGGATTGCGGCCGAGCCGATGCAGGCAAATCCCAAATTTATGACTCTTTCCGTGCAGGATTTCGGGGCAGGAATCCCCATGGAAGCCCAGCGGCGGATATTTAAAAAGTTTGAACAGGCCGAAAGCGTAATGACGCGGCAGCATCAGGGCCCGGGGCTGGGGCTGGCCATTTGCCGGGGAATCGTGGAAGGACACGGCGGGCGCATTTGGGTAAATAGCGAACCCGGCAAAGGGAGCACCTTTTTCATCACCCTGCCGCTGGCCCAATCACAGACCATGCGCAAACCCGCCCCCGCCGCAGCACCTGCCTCCCCGCCTCAGCCGGGGGTGCACCACTTGGTTATGGTTGTCGATGATGACACCGACACCCGCAATGTTATTTCCCGGATGTTGCAATCGCAGGGACATTTCGTGCTGGAGGTGGGCAACGGCTTGGAGGCGGCCGATTTGGCGGCCCGCCACCGCCCGGAAGTCATCACCCTGGACCTTATTATGCCGGAGATTGATGGGTTGGAGGTTTTGCGGACACTCAAAGCAAACTCGCAGACGCGTCAAATTCCGGTCATCTGTGTCTCGATTTCCGATGAACTTTCTGCCCAGGCGCTCCAAACGGGGGCGGTCCAGTTCATTCGGAAACCACTGGAACCCGCTACGCTTTTGAGCGCTATCAACGCAGTCTGTAGCACCGGTTCCGGCTCAACCGGGTCAGGCTCACCAGCCGCTGCAGGATAAAATTTATGGTAATTCGCAAAGTTTTGCTGGCCGAAGATGATGAGGACATTCAAAAGGTAGCTCAGATCAGCCTCCAGTTTCGGGGAGGCTGGGAAGTGGAGCTGGCTACGAACGGCGAGGAGTGTATAGCCAAGGCACTCCAGAATCGTCCCGATCTGATCCTGCTCGACTGTATGATGCCCCAAATGGACGGTTATGAGGCTTGCCGCAGGCTCAAGCAAGACCCCTCGCTGAGGGATATCCCGGTGATCTTTCTGACGGCCAAGTCGCAGGAACGAGAAGTCAAAAAAGGCCTTTCGCTGGGCGCGATCGGCTACCTGATCAAACCCTTCAACCCCATGACCCTGGCCGAAGAAATCCGGCAGATTCTCGGAGTGGAAGAAGAGACCTCTTCATGAAGAAACCACCCCAAAAAAAACCGCCCCGGAAGATGCCCTCGCGACGCGCCCCGGCCACGGCGCCAAAACTTCCCGTGGACCCGGCCAGCATTCTCGAAGGTTTGCCGGATGGCGTTCTGGTGACCGACAGCGACTGGCAGATTTGCTATGCGAATCGGGCTTTGCTGCACGCCGTGAAATGTTCTGAAAAGGACCTATTAGGGACACCCCTCCGCCTGCTTCCAGGCAAAACCGGCCTTGGAGATTCTTCGAGCGACCTGTTCCACTATCTAGCCCATTTGACGTCCTCCCTGTGCCCCGTCAGGGCTTGTTGGACAGGTAGAGGGTAATAGTTAAGGTGATGTTTTTGGCTCATCGTAGAGACTGAAAGGAACGAAGATGAGACAAAAACAAGACGACAGGGGGGCGGTCGAGAAGGCCGTCCGGGAGATCAAACGCAGGACGCGGCGCAGGTTCAGCCCGGAAGACAAAATCCGCATTGTATTGCAGGGACTTCGCGGCGAGGACAGCATCGCGGAGCTGTGCCGCCGCGAGGGGCTGCACCAGAACCAGTATTACCGCTGGAGCAAGGAGTTTCTGGAGGCTGGCCGCAAGCGGCTGGCGGGCGACATAGACCGTGAGGCAACCAGTGGCGAAGTCAAGACTCTGCGGGAGCAGGCCGTACAGCTGAAAGAGGCCCTGGCCGAGGCTATGCTGGAAAATCGCCTGCTAAAAAAAAGCGTGATCGGGGATGGGGAGGAACATACATGAGATACCCTGCCTCGGAGAAGCTGGAGATCATCTGCACGGTGGAGCAATCTGCCCTGGGGGTGCGCCGGACGCTGCAGCAGGTTGGCATTCCCAGATCGACGTTTTACAACTGGTACGACCGCTATGTGTCGGAAGGCTTTGATGGGCTGGAAGACAAAAAACCCGATCCTGGCCCTGTCTGGAACAAGGTGCCGGAGGAGATAACTCAGCAGTTGGTGACGTTAGCCCTGGCCGAGCCCGATCTGTCGTCACGCGAGCTGGCGGTGCGTTTTACCGAGGAAAGGCGGTATTACCTTTCTGAATCTACGGTTTACCGCGTCCTGAAAAGCCATGACCTGATTACCGCGCCAGCCTTTATTGTCCTGAAAGCGGCGGAACGGTTCGCCAACCCGACCACGGCGGTCAACCAGCTCTGGCAGACCGACTTCACCTACCTGAAAGTCATCGGTTGGGGCTGGTTCTACCTGTCCACGGTGCTGGACGACTTCTCGCGCTATATCATCGCCTGGCGGCTGTGCAAAACCATGAGCGCAAGTGACGTCTCGGCCACGTTGCGGGATGCTTTGCAAGCCACCGGCCTCGACCGCGTGGGCGCCCGGCACAGACCTCGCCTCCTGAGCGACAACGGGCCGTGCTACGTCTCTTCCGAACTGCAATCATGGCTGGCAGAAAACAGCGTGCCGCATACTCGCGGCAAGCCCTATCACCCCATGACGCAGGGCAAGATCGAACGCTGGCACCGAACTCTGAAAGACCGCATCCTGCTCAACAACTATTACCTGCCAGAAGAGCTGGAGCGGCAGATCGATGCCTTCGTCAACCACTACAACACCAACCGATACCATGAAAGCCTGAACAACCTGACACCGTATGACGTTTTTACAGGCCAAGGCAGTGCCATCCTGCAAAAACGGGATCGCATCAAAGAGAAAACTATGATCTTAAGAAAACGGTTGCACTTCAAAAGAAGGGCAGCCTAACATCAACCCAGAGGAGCCTGAACGCCACCTTATCTTTTTATGCTCTGTGTCCAACATTATCTGACGACGTACATTCCTGGAACCGGTGAAGCAATACACCAAGTGGCGCTGGGTGGCACACGAGTCGAGCCGGATACCGGAATGGATACGCAAGGCCTGCAAGGTCTCCACGGTCCTGCCCGGAGGCCCCACCTATATTCGCATTCCGCGCAACCTGCTGTATAAACCAAACGTAACAGCATCGGTCTTTGCGGGCGAAGCTTTTCATATCCCGATGGAGCTGCGGCCGGACAAGAAACAGGTGGAGCGCGCCGCGAAACTGCTTCTGGAAGCCTCTTCCCCGCTCCTCTACCTCGGACCGGAGGTGAGCCAGACCAACGCCCGCGCGTCGCTGGTGGAGCTGGCTGAGTTGCTGGCCATCCCGGCGACGCAAGCGCGGAGCTTTTACGCGGATTTTCCGAACTTCCATCCGCTCCAAGTCGGGGAATACGGCCGCACGATGCGGTATCCCAAAAATGTTGATTGCTTTGTCAATTTCGGGGCACGCTTCGGGGGCCGGAGCAGGCTTCCCGAGGGGATCTCCATCATACATGCCAGCGTGGAGCCGGAGGCGCTAGGACGCAACACCCCGGTGCAGGTGGCGCTGGTGGGCCATCTCGACCATGTGGCGCGCGACCTCGTCGAGGCTGTAAAGAGCATGGCGTCGCCGCAGAAACTGAAGGAACGCACGGCTGAGCGCCGGGCGGAGTGCGCCTCCTACACGAAGCGCATGCGGGAGTCGCGCGTCACCCTGGCCCGCCGGGCCAGCGGCGACCCGGTGCCCTGGCAGCGGCTCATGGTCGAGTTAAACGACCAGCTCGACTCCAACGCCGTCATCGTCGAGGAGTTGGGAACGGAGGGCAAAGTCCTGAACTTTTTCTCGTTTGCCGATGATGCCAAGTTAAAGATCGGACGCACCGAGGGACGGTCTCTCGGCTGGGGCGTGGGAGCTTCGGCCGGGGTCAAGCTCGGCCTTCCCAATCGCCAGGTCGTCTCCTTGCAGGGAGACGGCGGTTTCCTGTTCGGCCAGACCGATTCCCTGTGGACCATGTCCCGCTACGACATTCCGGTGCTGACCGTCATCACAAACAACCAGGGCTACGAGGAGCCTCGCTGGAACATGATGAACCCGCGACGACGCGCAGGAAAAGCCGGACGCGACTATATCGGCTACCTGGGAAATCCGGATATCGATTTCACGAAGCTGGCGGCGGCATACAACATCGGCGGCGAAGTCGTGCAAAACACCGATCAGTTGCGCCCGGCCATCCAGAAAGCCCTCCGCGCGCTCCGCGACGGACGACCCTACTTGCTGGATGTGCGCATCTTGAGGACCGGCACCGGCGCTGAGGTTTCTTGGTATCCCAAATTTTCGCTGGCCGAGCACCGGGAGCGAAACGTATAGATTTGATTTTTCAGCAGGAAGAAAATAGCATGGTATTCTGACTGGCTTTGCTGTTCATCGCGTCTTGAGAGATGAACGCAAGGTGCCAGCAAACTGCAATCCTGAAACTTTGTCAGGCTCAAACGCAGAAAACGGCTGGGAGGTGCTGCCACACGATGAGAATTGACCCGCCCGGGAGTCTGAACAATCCACGAACTTTATTTGCCGGGAGCCTGGGAGCGCTCTGTCTTTTAGCCGCCGCCCTGGCGATAACCGCCCCTCTGCTTTCCGAACTGCTGCAGGAGGCAAACGCCAAAAGCGCGCTGCAAACCCCGGCAGAGGAAACCCAAGATTCCTCACAAGCTGTGCCGCGCGTTTCCGTTGGGGAAATTACCGGAACACCGGGCGCCAGTTTGATGCTGCCTCTTTATTACACAGCGGACCCCAACGTCCCCTTGCGCTCTCTTACCGTCGAAATCGACTACGTCAGCAATAATTTGAAATTCAACAAAGCGTCCCGTGGCGTCGTGACCGAAAAGGCAGGCGCCGACGTGGCTGCGACCTTGACCGATGGAACCCCGAATGAAAACGGGCTCACGCGCTCCAAGCTGCAGATTGCCACTTCCTTGACTGAACAGAACCCGCAAGAAGGAATCCCATCCGGGTTGCTGGCTTTCCTCCTGTTTCGCATCAATCCGAAAGCGAAGCCTTTTGCAATTCGCCTGAACACCAGGGTCGTCTCGGCTGAAGACCTCCAATCTCCGCCACAAAAGGTGACTCAAGTCGCAGCCACGCCCGGATTAGTGGTGGTGGAGCTTGCCGATGTGCTGCCCGAAGCGACCTGCTTCTTCTTTACCCATTAACGGCGATCGCGCCGGGGGCGGGCACGCAAGGAAAGCCTGCGGAGGAGGAACCGGCGGATTGCTAACGCGCGCGGCTCGGTCAGTGCAGCCCAATCAGCACGCCGATTCTGAGCCGCGACCGTGAGGGAGCGGGTAAATAGTGTTTTTCAACAACCTGCTAAGAGAATACCTTCGGCATTCGTGTGTAGTCAGAGCCGCGCGCCTGTCCCGCCTGCCCTGAGCATAGCCGAAGGGAGTGAAGCCGAGGGATCAGCAAGCGGTCGCCGAACGCCCGGTGCGCAAACAAAGCTGGGTTGACCGCTCCATTACTGTCCCATTCGGCAAGCTCAGGGCAGGCGCGGCTCGGATGGATTCACCAACAATACACTTTACACCAATCCAGAAACCGCCCTAAAAGATCTCCGGGAAATAATAAGTCAATATGGTATTCAGCCGCATATCGGCCACAATGAGTTCCTTGTTCTTGGGATTCAAGGCCACTCCGCGCGGCTTCTTCAGCAGGCTCTTCGGCCCCCCGATCTTCCAGCGGGGCGGCACGTCGCCGCTGTCGTTGATACTCCAAACGCCAACAAAAATTTCCTCCTCCGGCTCCATACCGCTGCCGCCGGGCTGAGCCGCGACAATCCAGCCTTTCGGAGAATATATTTGGAGCTGATTAATGCGAGTAATGGCGGTCTGGGGACCATCGATCACGGTACGCGGCTTCACATTCCCTTCGTCTGTGCGGTTAAACGTAAACAGAGCCCGGCCTACGCTGGTCACAATCACATTATGGACCGGATCAACGGCCAGGAGGGTGTCCCATACATAGTTGAAGGTTGAACGGCGGTTCGGCCCGAATCGAATAGAATCGGGCCAAGCCTAAATCCTATAGAAGGAGAACCGCCGAATGAAGGGAAAATATCACGTTTTGGAACTGGGTTCCAAGGGAGCCGAAGAAACCATCCAGAAGTTTTGCCAAACCAACGGACAGATGCTGTTGCCGGTGGTGGATCTGATCACGGAGGCGCGTCTGGCGGTGGATGAGGTGATTGATCGGGCCGGGCGAGGTTTGATTGAAACGATTCTGAGCATGAGCGCAGAGCAAATCGCGGGGCCAAAGAGTCCCGGGAAGGCGAGCGGAGAGGTGCGCTGGCATGGCCGGCAATTGGGGAGGGTGAAACTGGCCGATCGCCAGCTGCGGGTGGAGCGGCCCCGGCTGCGCCGGAAGGGCGGAGGGGAAGAAGCGGTGCCGGCCTACGAAGCCCTGCGGAAAAGCGAGAAGACGGGCGAGGAGATGTTCGAGGCACTGTTGAAAGGGGTTTCGACGCGGAACTACCGCGAGGTGATCCCGGAGATGGCCAACAGCGCTGGGGTGTCGAA
>CAXVYR010000002.1:0-442243 GCA_963666975.2 Terriglobia bacterium
GTGACAATTAGATTCGCTGGGCGGCCTTCTATAGGGCTTTTGAAGCCGAAGGTGTCCCAAACTCAGTTGCAGGTTGGGACGGCGGGTTGAGTTCATATTACGCCACTTTCTCCTTGTGAGAGGAAGCAGCGTTTGGACTTCGGCCGAGAATCGATGCCAAAGCCCAGAGATCGTGATAACCCATGATCTTCCGGAAATTCTTCTCGGTCAGCAGAAACGCTCCTGCCACCCAGCGCAACGTCATCTCGCCGTCGCGCCAGCGGCAAACATTGCCAGTCTTTTTCCGCACGCCCGACTGCGGGCTCTCGATGAGGTTCGTGGTTGCCAGGCAGCGGTGGAGGCTGGGAGGAACGTCGGCTCGATTGATCGTAAAGGTCTCCTCCAACCCTTCGCGCAAGCTGGCGGCTGCTGCCGGATGATCGCACTCGATCATCCCAGCGAGCTTTTTTATGCGCACGATGCCTTCCTCGGCTTGGGGCAATCGCCAGGCGGCGCGCATCAGCGACCGCACCTGATTCGCCAGCATTTTGTCGCCCTTTGGTAACCGCTCAGCCACGTTGCGCAGCTTATGAGTACGGCAACGCTGCACCAGCTGATTGCTGCCGAATACTTCCTCGATCCCCGCGCGGAGCGCTTTGGCGCCGTCGATCACAAACAGATAGCGCTGATCCGTGCGCAAACCTTGCTGGCGCAGGCGGGTGAGAAGGTCTTTCACCGCAGCGGCGTTTTCGGTCGCGCCCAGTTGAATCCCCAGCACATGCTTGCGGCCCTCGATGTCCACGCCCACGGCGCTGATGACGTGGTGGGAGCCGAACCGCATTCCGTCCAGGTAAATCACCAGAATCTCGACCTCCTCCCAGCGCCGCGCCAACAGTTCTTCCAGCCGCCGCGCTCCTTGCTCGGCCGCTTCCCGGCTCACCTGAGACTTCGACACCCCAGCGCTGTTGGCCATCTCCGGGATCACCTCGCGGTAGTTCCGCGTCGAAACCCCTTTCAACAGTGCCTCGAACATCTCCTCGCCCGTCTTCTCGCTTTTCCGCAGTGCTTCGTAGGCCGGCACCGCTTCTTCCCCTCCGCCCTTCCGGCGCAGCCGGGGCCGCTCCACCCGCAGCTGGCGATCGGCCAGTTTCACCCTCCCCAATTGCCGGCCATGCCAGCGCACCTCTCCGCTCGCCTTCCCGGGACTCTTGGGCCCCGCGATTTGCTCTGCGCTCATGCTCAGAATCGTTTCAATCAAACCTCGCCCGGCCCGATCAATCACCTCATCCACCGCCAGACGCGCCTCCGTGATCAGATCCACCACCGGCAACAGCATCTGTCCGTTGGTTTGGCAAAACTTCTGGATGGTTTCTTCGGCTCCCTTGGAACCCAGTTCCAAAACGTGATATTTTCCCTTCATTCGGCGGTTCTCCTTCTATAGGATTTAGGCTTGGCCCGATTCTATTCGATTCGGGCCGAACCGCCGTTCAACCTTCAACTATGTATGGGACACCCTCTGAAGCCTGTGGAAATGTCACTATATTATGAAATGTTCAATAGTAAATTTTCTGCCCCGTCGGCGCCCCGCCTAACGTTTAAGCCGGAATTCCCATTTTGGGTTCCCGAGTGGCTGTCAGTATGCACCCGGAAAAACCACCACAAACTTCTAGGGGAATCAGCGTGTTCAGTGTCTCCAGAAAACAAAAAGCCGACTTACCACTGATGGCCGTTACCGATGCCACCTGCGACGAGTCGGCTCTTTTTGTTTTTGTCGGGGCGTCATTTCGTGCCCCCTCCCGACTTTTACCCCTCTCTTACGCGGGGCTAGGTCGCGAACAAGATTTCGTTACCCGGTTTACGTTCCGAGCGAAACTTGGGCCTTGCCTCTGGTGAATTTGCGGTTGGACAACTGAGAGCGAAATCGCGACTCAGAGAGGCTAACTGCGGAGATTCTGCTCCCTCCGGAGGAGGCTGTCAAGGACTTTTTAGGAAGGTGTCAAAGCTCTTTAGAAATGTCCCCATGCTTAACTCTTTAGAAATGGCCCTTTTGGTGATGGTTCCCATCCTGCGCTGTGGGAGCGGATTGAGTTAATACGAGATTTCCGGGCTGGAGGCGGCATAACCAGAAATTTTGCAACCAACATTAATCCCGAGTAACGGCGAAGTGTGGAGTAATCCTGCCCGCCGGATAGGTAAACACTTGGCGACTACACAGGACCTATCCGGGGAAAAGCGGCCAAACTCCATTCAAACCAAGGGTATTGTCAAGTTAAGGGGTGATTCCCCCTTTGTCGAGGCAAAAACGGTCTGCTCTGGAACAAAGAATCAACAACTTAGAGACTGTTATGAAGCGCTCATAAGGGGCTCAAACCGTTAACTTGACAGTACCGTTTTGACGTTGTCCGACACACATCGAGGGAAGCGGTCCTAAATTCGGGGCCTGCTGAAAATGGCGTGGCATCTGCAGCCAGACCTCGTAGCCGGAACGAAAACGATTTCGCGTAAATACAATTGCTCTTTGATCATCCCAGCGAGCTTTTTTATGCGAACTCTTGATCATGACGGTTTGCGACCTCTTATGAGCGGCGGCGTGCGGTCATCGCCAAAATACTTCTCGCTCCGGTAGCGCAACCACACACGCAACACCTGGGGGACCTTCTCGCGCTCGGCCCCGCTCAACGTCTCATACAGCGTCATGGCTTTCTCTCGCTCGCCCCGGCAAGCGCGGTTGTTGTGCGCATCCCAGAAGCTGCGAGCAACGCGGATGCGGCGGCAGATCTCCTTGATCAAAGCCGCGTTTCTTCGGTGAGCGGCTTGTCGTGGTCTCTTTTCTTCGTGGGCATGGTCGTCCTTCGGAGCGGGACTCTAACGTTCTCCGCGCATTTTACCAAACGCGGTTAATTTGTGGGTAAAAAGGGAGTCATTTGGTCCGGGGTCATGGTCGTCCTTCGGAGCGGGACTCTAACGTTCTCGGCATGATGTTTTGAACCAGACGACGCGAGCTTCTTCGTTGGACTCAACTGTGCGCAAGTAGAATAATGACCTGACCGGATGTTTACGTACCACCTGAAGTGAGAGAAAATCTCACGGCCGATTCGCCCCCGCTTCCGAAGCAGCTCCCCGTCAGAACAGCCTTCAGCGGGTATATTCGCAACGATTACCCCTGACTAACGGCGTAGTGTTTACCTATTCGGCGCCAGTGGCCGGCCTTGCGGAATCTGGCTCTCCAAAAAAAGGTAGATTGTCGCCTTACCCCTACCCCCTGTATCAAAGGGTCCCAAACCAAGCCCTTCTAACCCATTGAGGAATCAATAGAGGCGTCTGCCATTTCTGACCGTACCAAACCATGTGTTTTGGTACGGATGTACGATCACGAACGTGCGATCCGGTGTAAAGGACCTCTCTCCAGGGCGAGACTATTCAAAGCACCAGATGTCCCACGCTTAAACTTCGTCGCATAGAGCTCTTCCTGCGCCAGCTTTTTCAGAGCCGAGAGGACCGTTTATCGCGGGCAATCGCCGAAGATAGTGATCTGACCAAGGATTTTTGTACCATGAAAGGCGGAGAAAAGGACTGGGGAAATCCAGGCGAGAATGGAGAAGCAGCAACCGGGTGAATATAAAAGCAAACGCTTCCACGATGCAAGCCTTTCCCTAAAGCTCTCAGACCTTGGAATATTCCATGTCCAATCCCACCGCTGGCAGGATGCGACTGCAACAAAAGCAGATGGGTGTATAATTTCCACAAACAGTTGTTCAAAAAGGATATTCCCATCGGGGTCTCCGATATGGCAAAAAAGTTAGCCATCAATCCGCGGGCCATTGACACCCTCCGTTCCGTTTCCTTGCCGCGTCTTGCCACGGTGTTGCTCTTCTCACTGTTTCTTCAGGCAGTTCCAGGTAATGTAGCCCGGTCGCACGCTCAAGAACCTGACTCGGCACCAACCGACCAATGGGAAGAATTTATCGCCGCTGCCGCTGAGGCAGGCAGTAACTACGAGGAGAAGGAAAAGCTGCTGAAACTTTCTGTTCATGAGGCGGAAAAATTAGGATCGGAAGACCTTCGCTTGGCCCTCAGCCTCGGCAAACTAGCGAACCTTTACAGCGACCAGGGCAAGTACGCCGAGTCTGAGTCGCTTTTAAAGCGCTCCCTAGCAATCTGGGAGACAGCCTTGGGGCCGGAACACCCGGCCGTGGCCGAGAGCATCAACGACCTGGCGAACCTTTACCTCGCCCAGGGCAAATATGCCGATGCCGAACCGCTTTACAAACGCTCTCTGGCGTTCCGGGAGAAGGTCCTGGGGCCGGAGCACCCGGACGTGGCCGCGAGCCTCAACGACCTAGCGAACCTTTACGAAGCCCAGGGCAAATATGCCGAGGCTGAGCAGCTTTACAAACGCTCTCTGGCAATCAGCGAGAAGGTCCTGGGGCCGGAGCACCCGGACGTGGCCGCGAGCCTCAACAACCTGGCGGTAGCTTACGAGGAGCAGGGCAAGTACGCGGAGGCTGAGCAGCTTCACAAACGCTCTCTGGCAATCAGCGAGAAGGTCCTGGGGCCGGAGCACCCGGACGTGGCCGGGAGCCTCAATAACCTGGCCATACTGTATGAGTCCCAGGGCAAATACGCGGAGGCTGAGCAGCTTCACAAACGCTCTCTGGCAATCAGCGAGAAGGTCCTGGGGCCGGAGCACCCGGACGTGGCCGCAACCCTTAACGGCCTGGCGAACCTGTACAACTCGCAGGGCAAATATGCCGAGGCTGAGCAGCTTTACAAACGCTCTCTGGCAATCAGCGAGAAGGTCCTGGGGCCGGAGCACCCGGACGTGGCCGCAACCCTTAACGGCCTGGCGAACCTGTACATAACCCAGAGCAAGTACGCCGAGGCCGAACTCCTTTTCAAGCGGTCGCTGGCGATCAAAGAGAAGGCCTTGGGGTCAGAGCACCAGGACATGGCCGTAAGCCTCAACAACCTGGCGATACTGTACAACTCGCAGGGCAAGTACGCGGAGGCCACGCCGCTCTCCAGCGCTCGCTTACAATCTTTGAGAAAGTTTTTGGGCTGGAGCATCTTACCGTGGCCGCGAGCCTCCACAATCTAGCCATACTATATGAGTCCCAGGGCAAATACGCGGAGGCTGAGCCGCTTTACAAACGCTCCCTGGCAATTCGGGAGAAGATCTTGGGGGAGGAGCACCGGGAAGTGGCTGCAACCCTTAACGGCCTAGCGAGTCTTTACGACTCCCAGGGCAAGCACGCAGAGGCTGAGCCGCTTTTCAAGCGGTCGCTAGCAATCGGGCAGAAGGCCCTGGGGGCAGAGCACCCGGAAGTCGCCGTGAGCCTCAATAACCTGGCCATACCGTATGAGTCCCAGGGCAAATACGCGGAGGCTGAGCCGCTTTTCAAGCGGTCGCTGGCAATCAAGGAGAAAGCCCTGGGGACGGAGCACCCGGAAGTGGCCGCGAGTCTCAACAACCTGGCGGTACTGTACGAGTTCCAGGGCAAGTATGCCGAGGCTGAGATGCTTCACCAGCGTCGTTGGTGATCAAAGAGAAGGCTTTCGGGCCGGAGCATCCGGAAGTGGGAAGGAGCATCAATAACCTAGCGAGACTGTACCGCACCCAGGGCAAGAATGTGGAGGCGGAGCCATTTTTCGAGCGCAGTCTGGCGAATCTGGCCAAACAGTTTCAGCACCATTTTTCTTATATGAGCGAGAAAGACCGACTTTCCTTTCTCGATTCGGTGTCGTCTAGATTCCCGCTCTATTACAGCTTCTGCTTGGCAAACAGGGACCGGAATCCCGCCCTGATCGGCAAGATGTACGACGTCCTGCTCTGGCAGAAGGGGTTGGTTGTGCAGAGCATAGCGGCGCTGCGCAGCCAGGTGGCAGCCGCCGGTGATCCGGAAACGCTACGGTTGCTGGACGAACTCACGGTCAAGAGGACGCAGTTAGCTAACCTGCTCGCCGTTAGCTTTGGTGACTCTGCGCGCTGGCGTCAGCCGATGGAGCCCAGGGGACTTAGTCATGAAATATCCGACAACCCCTCTGGCGACCCTGCACAGTGGCGTCAGCGGGTGGAGCAGTTAGAGGAAGAGGCCAACCAACTGGAGGCAGAGTTAGTGGTCCGCTCGACGCGGTGGGTCGAACAGAAGCGGCTGGCCAGCGTCACATGGAGCGATGTCAAGAAGGCCCTCGGGGAAGGGGAGGCCGCGATCGAGTTTGCCCACTTTCCCTTCTTCGACGGTAAGGTCTGGACGGGAAAAACCTACTACGTAGCTCTTGTCGTGACCAGCGAGGTCAAGACCCCACCCAATCTAGTATTCCTCGGCGAAGCTGAGGAGCTGGAAAAGGCACCGATGCTCGAATACCGCGAGCTAGTGGAGCTGCGAGGACCAGCACACTCGCCCCAGCAGCGAAGTCCGCAAGATGCGACACCTGACCGAATCGCCGAGGGCAGCTTCTATCGGGCCTTCTGGAAACCGCTGGAGCCCGCCTTGCGCGGCATCGACCGAGTCTACCTTTCACCGGACGGCATCTTGAATTTAGTTTCCTGGGCTGTTGTGCCTACAGGCGAAGGGCACCTGTTGGCAGACATCTACGATCTACGGCTCGTATCCAGCACCAAGGACCTACTGCGGGAGAAGGCGAGTGTTGCAGCCAATGTTGGCGTGCTAATTGGTAACCCGGATTTTGACATAGACGAATCCGAATACCGTTCTGCCTCGCAGGAGCTGGCAAGTCAGGAAAACGCGGGGGGTCGGTCAGAACCTGTACGAGGCGGATTTCTCTCCCGCGATCAGGAGCGAGCTACGCTTAGTCCTCTGCCAGGGACCGAGAAGGAATTGCAGTCCATCTACGCGCAGTTAGAAAAGCAAGATTGGCAGGTGGAAGTGTACAGCGGACAGAACGCATTGGAGGAAGCTGTCAAGCGCGTCCAGGGCCCGCGAGTGCTGCATCTGGCCACCCACGGCTTCTTTTTGGAGAACCAAGAGGACTTGCGGCGCGACAGGGGTGCCGATATCCCTTCGAGTCAGGAAAACCCCATGCTGCGCTCCGGCCTCTTCTTTGCTGGGGCCAATCGTGGTTTGAGGGGCGCTGCCCCCTCTGCCGATCTGGACGATGGCGTTCTAACGGCATACGAAGCTATGGGACTGAACCTGCAAGGCACCGAGTTGGTGGTTTTGAGTGCCTGTCAGACAGGCTTAGGCCAGGTGCGTAATGGCGAGGGGGTGTTTGGCCTGCGCCGCGCTTTGCAGGTGGCTGGCGCGGAAGCGGTGTTGATGTCGCTGTGGCCTGTCCCTGATAACGCGACCCAGGAGCTGATGAGTCTGTTCTATGCCAAGTGGCTGAACGGTCGAGACAAGCACCAAGCCCTGCGGGAAGCGCAACTGGATATGCGGGAGAAGATCAAGGAACGCTACGGACGCGACCTGCCCTTCTACTGGGGAGCGTTCGTGCTGGTTGGCCGCTAGATACCGCCTGAGAAAACCGAAACTCCATTATGCAACTTTATCCTCACTTAAACTAAATCCTGCGTGAAAAAATAACACTCAATCTTTCTTCTTCATGGTCACAATCAAAAATCATACTAAGACTGAAACTCCGGCTTAGGCTGCTTGACCATGGACAGTGTCCGGTACTATTTGGCTCTTACTTTGATAATGGCAATCCGGCGGGAAAAGTTCCGGTAAGTTACTGGGAGCTTCCAAGGTGACACCCGCGACAATGTGGCAGCACACACAGGAACGGGTGGAAGGGCGTTGGAAAAGCTAAAACTCCCGGCAGGACCAGCCCTACTGTATCCGTGTGAAACTTCACACGGGGCCTAGAATCATTTGGCGAACGGTGGGAGGCATCTGAGAGCCTTGGAAGGGTCCAGGCGGTGCTCCAGGCCAAGACAGCACCCAACACAACCTCGCCGGCTCAATCTAAAATTCCTCAGATGCCTAATTGTCGAATGATGCCCATTGGCGCTTCACCGGTGGCTCTTTTTCTCCGATAAAAAGAACGTCAATCGGCGGTTCTATTCCGGATGATGGTGGATAGCGGCTGCTGGCGGCGGTCTTCGCGGCCAGTTCGATGATTGCGACGCGGTAGGAAGGCAGAAGCCGTTGGTGGAGTACAAGGGGTTTCTGTACCAAGCCGAGAGTTGGAAGACGGCCCGACGGGTGGTACCTTCTCTGAGGTTTCGAGGGTTGTATCGGCAACACTACTCGATCCCACTCCACATTTGCAGGCTATTTCCATGAATTCAGGTTGAGGTACGACTTCCTCTTTTACCCATTTTGACTCGCCGATGAAGAGGGTGTCGAAAACACTTGACGGCTCAAACTCGATCCACTTAGGTTCTAAGGTCCGAAGTACTCCATTCTCGACGCATGCACGACAGGTGCCGATGGTCGATTTACCTGTGCTGGGCTGGAAGCTGGTGACCATCAAATGGAAGAAGTCGGGGTGTTTGAGCTTCGTCAGCACCTCAGGATGATTCCGAATCAATTCATTTGCGGCTTCTGTGCAGGCTGCCGCTGTATTGCGAATAATTTCTTCTGTGAGTTCATCCGGTCCGGCCTCTAAGCAATCATGGGCCACCTCTTCAAGGTCCAACAATGGTTTAGTTTTATGTATGAAGTCAATAATGTCAGTAGTCCCCTCAGGCGGATCGGGATGAATGAGTCGGGGTGTTTGAGCTTCGTCAGCACCTCAGGATGATTCCGAATCAATTCATTTGCGGCTTCTGTGCAGGCTGCCGCTGTATTGCGAATAATTTCTTCTGTGAGTTCATCCGGTCCGGCCTCTAAGCAATCATGGGCCACCTCTTCAAGGTCCAACAATGGTTTAGTTTTATGTATGAAGTCAATAATGTCAGTAGTCCCCTCAGGCGGATCGGGATGAATGACGACAGTGCCGGCGACGGCTAGGACGGTACGGCGCGGCCGGGTCAGGATAATCAGCTTGTGTTTGGAGTATTTTTGGCCATCAGGGAGTGTGGCACACGTATCGGCGGCAATGATCAAACCATCGCGACTCGGTCCGGCAACGATCAACGTGCCTGTGCTGCGCAAGCAATCCATGTTCCCCTCCTGATTCTGCAAGCTCATTTCCTTAAGCATACTTCCGGCTGTTCATCTTATCCCCTCCCACGACCGAGAAGTCTGCCAAATCGGTCCGGTTATACACACCTAGGTTTTCCGGTTGCAGTGGCAGCTTTGCTATAAGATTTACCTCCAGCAGGCTGATCGAATACCTGGAGGAAGCCGCACCAAACCAAATCATTTGATACAGCTGAAACTTATCAATGACGCAATTGGTTTTTCAATATCTTAGCGGCTCTGATTACCCGACCTTTATACAGCCGGCAAGGCTAAAAGTTCTTAATGCACCGTTTGTTCGGAAGTAATGAATCCGGCACCGCGACCAAGTCGGCAAGAATGTGTAAAATAACACCGAACGGATAGCGACTGGTAGGCCACCAGCCTGCGACACGGCGGGATGCCTTCCCGCTCCCGCCTTCCGGCTCTCCAAAATGCGGGAAATTGTTACACGGGAAGGTGACCAGTGCCCAAGCGCGAATCTGCTACTCCTCAGGCGAACCCCGAAAAAACGTCAGGCGATGTTTCGGGTCGGTTTGATCATGAGATTGTTGACATCCACGAGGTTGACCTGTGCGCACTCTCGAAGCTGCTAGATCACAAGAATATTTCCCCCACGGAAGATTTCGCCAAGGTCGATGACGATAAGAAGCGCCAGGCCGTTGAGATGCTGCCACGCCTCAATGGGGGTGCAAAGTGAGCGGGCAGGTGTGGCGGGACTTGCTTGAACTTGAGGAGCGAAAGAAACGGGAGTTGCTGGTACTGCAACAGAGACTCAGAGATGAGCAAGATGCGGAAGACATGCTGTGGCCACCTCCAATGACCGAGGCCCGGATTAAGCAAATGGGGGAGGAGGACTGGGCTAAGAAGCAGGGGGGAGAGGCATTCGTCCGGCAAAAAATCCAGGACTTCAAAGAGGTATTGGAACGTCCAGAATTCAAGGAACGGGTTGAGAAACTGGAGAAGAGGAAGGCCCATCACAAGACGGCAGAAGAGATGCAAATTATAGTACAAAGCTTGAAGGAAATTGCCGAGCGGAGAGCCGAACTCGAACAAGCCAGAAAGCAGGAGAGTCCCCCAGGTTCCAATCAGGGACGCGAGCCGTTCCAACCAGACAGCAAGCGTGATGCGTCGGCACCCGCAGAGGAACAAAACTCGGGAGCATCTGGAACCCTTTCAGCTTCGACCCAGGCAGGAAAAACCGTTCCCAAGCCTAGCGAAGCGGAACCGACAGGTGCGGCGGATAACAGCGGGACAGGTAACCGCAAGGGATACCGAACGGAAGTTCGACAATGGATGAAACGTAAGAAGCTGAAAAAAATAGACCAGGCAGCCAGTAAACTAGGGGTTTCCCCAGACGTGCTGAAATCCATCATGTCCGACAGGGGTAAGCCTCGCTTCGGTAAAGTAAGCTTGCAAAGCGTCCTTAAGCAGATTGGCTATAAGGACGAGTAGCGGCACTACTCACGATCAACTCACCTTTACTCACCTTTTGGTCACCTTTACTCACCTTTTGTCTAAGTTACAGATTTCCCATAACTAAATAACTCAATAGGTGAGTAATTTATTCTCACTTGCTGAGCAAGCCAGCTCACCTGTAATTTGAATCTATTATGCATAAGCAGTTATCCAGGGCGGCGATTGCCGAGTCAAATGAGCAAGGGGCCAAGGGCAGAGACGTTCAAGACATCCTCTGCGAGTTTGGTGATTGCCCGGCGTTGTTGCCGTGCAGGGAAGTCGAGGCGGTTTGCACCGGAGTAGAGCGAGTTTTGTTCCGGGGGTTCGGTGAGCGGCTGGTCTTTACCTTTGGTGTTGCAATCCCCCAAGAATTTGCAGGCACGAAACTTCAAATGTACGTTCGCGCACCCCCTAGCTGGAAGCGACCCCCAGTTTCGTCAAAGCTGTTCAAAGTCGTCGCAGCCGCTTGCGGTGAGTTGCCTCGCCGTCGGCGAATAACCGGGAACCTGTTCGTAGGGAAACTTTTCCTATGTCGTCTGAAGCAAGTCGGTGAGAGAAGTGCAACCTATTCGGTTGTAGAGACAATCTTGGAGAGACTAACAGGGTGAATCGCATGACAGACACAGCACCTTTACTCATACGCTTGCCTATACCTATACCCCACTGCTGTCCGGCTAAAATTTCAGAACAGCCAACAAGTCTCATGAGAGCAAAAGGTTACGGGCATTGGAGCATTTTTCGATTTGAAATCCGCGAGGGCGAAAAATGGCTTTGAACGTAAAGACTGGGGTAGGCGACAGAATAGTGCATGAACATCGGTCGCACCGTTTTCGCTCAGCTTATGGATCACGTGCCCTCGTACGAGTTTCACAAATGCGTCACGCGCTACCGTGGCGACGATCACCTGCGAAGCTTTTCTTGCTGGGACCAGTTTCTGGCGATGGCGTTCGCTCAGTTGACTTACCGCGAGAGTCTCCGCGACATCGAGGCGTGTCTGCGTTCCATGACCAGCAAACTCTACCACATCGGATTGCGCGGCAACGTGGCGCGCTCGACACTGGCCGATGCCAACGAGTCGCACGACTGGCGCATCTACGCGGACTTCGCCCAGGTGTTGATCGGCATCGCACGGCCTTTGTATGCGCGCGATCCGATCGGCGTCGATCTGGATCAGAGCCTGTACGCGCTGGACTCCACCACCATCGACCTCTGCCTCTCGCTGTTTCCGTGGGCACGATTCCGCCAACACAAGGCTGCCGTCAAACTGCATACGCTGCTGGACCTGCAGGGCAACATCCCCACGTTTCTCCGCGTCACGGCCGGTGCCGTGCACGATGTCAACATCCTCGACGAGATCGTTCCGGAAGCGGGCGCGTTCTACGTGATGGATCGCGGCTACATCGACTTCGAGCGACTCTTTGTCTTCACACTCTGCTCCGCATTTTTCGTCGTGCGGACGAAAGAGAACGTCTTGCTCCAACGCCGCTATTCTCATCCAGCAGACAGAACCAGCGGCTTGCGATCCGATCATACCGTGATCCTGACCGGGAACGCCTCGGCCAGGGCATACCCCGATCCGCTACGGCGCGTTACGTACTTCGATGCAGAAACAAACAAGCGCCTGAAGTTTCTTACCAACAATTTCGTGCTACCCGCACTCACTATCGCTCAAATCTACAAGTGCCGCTGGCAGGTGGAACTGTTCTTCAAATGGATCAAGCAGCACCTGCGAATCAAGGCATTCTATGGCACCAGCCAAAACGCAGTGAAGACTCAAATCTGGATCGCCGTTTCGATCTATGTACTCGTGGCCATTGTCCGGAAGCGTCTCGCTTTGGAAGCCAGCCTTTACCAAATTTTACAGATTCTCAGTGTTACTCTTTTCGAGAAAGTGCCCATTTTACAGGCCCTGGAAGCATCGGGCTCCCAAGACGATTTAGTCAGAAATCCCAACCAGTTGATTCTGTTCGAGTTTTAACCGGACAGCAATGCCTATACCCATATCCGTACTCATACCAGCACCTATACCAACATCTGCCTGGAGAAGTGCCAGTGAAAAGAACATCTTGGCAGTTTTCGATGCAATAAGTTTCGGTGCAACATCACCGAAAAAACAGCAGATCAACAGGGCGGAGACGAAAGTCCCCGCCCATCTGCCTGAGTTAGGAGAAAAGAACAAAGATGTCAAAGGGACAAGAAACGAATATCGCTCGATTGTCATTCTGGAAGCAGCAGGCGCGATCGGGCCTGTCGATGCTGTCCCAGCCCATGCAGAGTGAGGCAACAACATGAACACGAACAAAGCGGAATTCGCACGGCAGACTTTCACGGTCTCGCGTGAGCTGGAGTACTTCTCCGAAGCCGAGCTCACGACGCAGACCGGGTACGACAAGGAAGACTGGTGGCCCGGCGTGGTAGCTAAGGAACTCATCGACAATAGCTTGGACGCCTGCGAGCAAGCCGGAACGCCGCCACGCATCGCGGTAGAGTTCCGAGGCAGCTCGCTCACCGTAGCCGACAACGGCCCCGGCCTTAGGGCCGAAGTGCTCGAGCGCATCCTGGACTTCAGCAGCCGGACGAGCAACAAGGCCGCCTACGTCTCGCCGACGCGTGGCGCTCAGGGGAACGCGCTGAAGGTCGTCCTGGCCATTCCCTACGTGCTCGGCGGTGGGAAGGCTGGCAGGGTTGAGCTTGAGTCCGCCGGCGTCCGGCATAAGGTGGTGGTCTCGACCGACCAGGTTCTCCAGCGGCCGCAGATCAACCACCGCCAACAGCAAATTGTAAAAAACAAGGGAACGCTCATCAGGGTGCAGGTGGATTCAGCTAGCTTAAAAAAACTCGAACCGGACCCCGGATTTTTACAAAACCTCGTCCGTGACTACTCTTTATTCAACCCGCACGTTACCTTTAATTTACTAGTCCACGGGAAGCGCACGGCGGTGGAGGCCACCACACCGAAGTGGCAGAAGTGGCTTCCTACCGACCCGACATCCGCCCACTGGTATGACCAGGATCGGCTGGAGACCCTTATCGGCTGCTACATCGCAGCCGAGCGCGACGGTGGCAGAGTCCGTACCGTGAGGGAGTTCGTCTCCGAATTCCGTGGTCTGTCCGGCACGGGGAAGCAGAAGCAGGTGAGCGGGCGCGCCGGTCTGGAGCGGGCCTTCCTGCATGACCTCGGTCGGAACGGCAGGTTTGACCGGGAGCGCGTCACCGGACTGCTGGCTGCCATGCAGGAATTGTCCCGGCCGGTGAAGCCGGAGGCGCTAGGGTTGCTCGGCAAAGATCACTTCGCAAAACGTCTCCAGCCTGATGGTGAGACTTTCCGATACACGTTGAAGAAAGGAACTGACGGGCGCGGTCTGCCGTACCTGATCGAGTGCGCCTTCGCCATGACAAAGGATGGCGGCCCTCGCGGTCTTCATGCCGGGATCAATTGGAGCGTGCCGCTGGGTAACCCGATCAAAGACGACGCCTTCCGCATCGACGACCGGAACGAAGTTGCCGGCCTGACGGCGCTGCTGGCGAACCGGCGGATTAACCTTAACCGCGATCCGGTTTGCCTGGCGATCCACCTAGCCTGCCCGCGCTTCCGTTACTTGGATCGGGGGAAAGGCAGCATCACACTCGGGAGCGACCATGAGTGAAGGCATCAGTGATCTTCTGGCGCAGGGCCTGCTGTCGGTCACTAAGGACTGGGCCAAGGTCAAGAAGCAAGAAGAGCGTGACAGCCGCCAGGCCGAGCGCAGCCGGGAAAGGTATTTCCGGGGATATAGCTATCGGGTGACTGCGAAAGAAGCGGCTTACGCCGTCATGCGAGAGGCTTATGAGAAAGCCAGCGGCGGCGGGTGCTACCCGGCCAATGCGCGACAGATCATGTACGCGGCACGGCCCGCCATCCAAGAGCGGACGGGGCAAACCTTGAGCGACATTTACTTCACCCAAGTACTGCTTCCCGACTACATTCGCGAAAACCCGGAGGAAACCGCAGGCTGGGACGTGGTCTATGACGCACGCGGGCACCTATCGGAACCGCACACCGGCAAACAGATCGGCCTGGGCACCCTGGAAGTTCGAGAGTACCTCCAGGACACGGAAGAGCCGCTCGATCTCGACATCAAGTTGCCGAGCCTGGATGGAAAGTTTCCGACCCGCGGCCCCCGCAACCGCTACAGCTCCGTGCTCTACATCGAGAAGGAGGGCTTCATGACTTTGCTCGATCGGGCGAAGTTCGCCGAACGCTACGACCTGGCAATCATGTCATCGAAAGGGATGGGCACGACGGCTGCCAGGACGCTGATTGAGAGCTTCTCTGAAACGGCCACCATCTTCGTGCTGCATGACTTCGACAAGGCAGGATTCAGCATCGTAGGGACACTGAGCCGCGACACGCGCCGTTATCAGTACACATCGGATGTCAGGGTGGTGGACCTCGGCCTGCGGCTAGCGGATGTCAAGAAGTGGAAGCTTCAAAGCGAGGCAGTTAGTTATAGCTCCGACCCGACCTGGAATCTGCGAGAGAACGGCGCCACAGCGAAAGAAATAGCATTCCTGTGCGAGAAGCGCGGCTGGCGGCCATACCGCGGCAAACGTGTGGAACTGAACGCCTTCACCAGCGACCAGTTCGTCGATTGGTTGGACTTCAAGCTCACCAAGCATGGCGTCGAGAAAGTGATCCCAAACAAAAAAACCCTGGAACAAGCCTACCGTCGTGCCGCCGCCGTCCGACGCTACCAGGAAAGCTTGGACAGCGCCGAAGAAGAGATCAGCACATACGCGGAGGGGTTGAAACTTCCAGGGGACTTGCGCAAACAACTCGCGAAAATGCTGAGCGAAGATCCAGCGTTGCCCTGGGATAAGGCGCTGGCGCAGTTGGTAGAGGATGAAGATGAGGCAGAGGATCAATAAATGAAAATTTCTTCATTACTATTCTGGAACGAGCTATGAGACTTGTGCCTTTTTCAAAATCAGCGGACCCAATAGCCATTCCGAGTTATGAAGCCACCCAGACTATTCCGGCTTGGCTGTGGGGGGAAATGTGACCCACTTCTGTCGAGGCTGTGGAAGAGATCTCCCCGCCGACTCGAAGCGACTTTTTCACGAGGAATGCCTTGCTGCCGACAAGCGGGCTCGCACGGCAGTCCGCCGGGAGAGGGAACGAAAACAGCGGCAGGAATACCTTGCCCGTCAGACTTGTCCACACTGCCATCGAAAAATCGGGTCAGGGCGTCTCATAAAACCATTGTGTGAAACTTCACAGGGCAGCTTCCTGCCACCGGAGGCGGCTGGGGCGATATGAACCACCAATCTCAAAATGGGAACGGCCAGGAAAGGCTGCTCAGGGCGAAGCAGGTCGCGGAAATCTTGAACTGTTCGCCGGGGTGGGTACGCGAACACGCAATCAGAAGACAACCGCGACTGCCCGCCGTGAAAATGGGCGGTTTGCTCCGATTCCGTCGCCAGGATATTGAGGACTTCATAAAATCATGGTGTCAGTAGTAAAATCCCCCATCGGAATGGGGGTGCATATGTCGAGAGACAGGCATCAGACCGGCTGGGTCCATGAGACCGGCAAGAGGATCAAAAAGTGGAAGGGTCATTTCTACATTTACCGCACTGGCACTGACGGAAAAGAGCGGCGCCATCATAGGGCGGTGATCATCGGGCTCAAGGCCCAGATGAGAAAGTGGGAAGCGGAAAAGCGGCTTCAGGAAATCATCTACAAGGAGAACGGCCCCACAGCGCCGAAGGCTGATAGCGATGTCACGTTCGGCTGGTTCTGGCAGTGCCGATATATTCCCATGCGGTCGGCTTCCCTGCGAGATTCCAGCAAGGCGTCATTGAAAAAAGCCGGAGATCAACTTTTGCTAGAGTTCCGAGAGGTTGCCCTCAGTAAATTCGATAAGTTTGTTTGCCAAGATTATCTCAACGGTTTGGCTGTGAAGGGGTATTCCCACTCAGTCGTCTGCAAGGCAAAAACATATCTCAAGGCTGTTCTGGCGGAAGCGGTCGAGCAAGATTACATCGACAAGAATCCGGCAAAAAAACTCGGAATGCCCGTGACTAGGGAAGTCTCGAAGCGGAGCCTCAACCCGGATGAGATCGGCAAAAGCTCTTGAACGGCATGGAAGGGAGAGATCGTCTCATCCTGCGGATTTTCCTGATTTGCGGGCTCCGGCCGGGAGTAGCTTTTTGCGCTTCAATGGAAAGACTGGACATCGGGCGAGCTGATGGTCGATGAATCTGTTTGGAAGGGCAAGGTCGGGAAGACAAAGACTGAGGGAAGCATGGGCCAAGTGACGCTGAGCGGTTCCCTTGAATGTGAACTGAGAGAATGGCGATATGAGCGCGGGAATCCACGGAGCTTGGCCGCTAGACGATCGCCGCCTCCATTGAACAGAAGCACCGGATGATAACAGGTGGACTCGAAGTGCCCGTTGTAGGCGCTTTTTGCTCCCCGGACCGGGATCTCAGTCGAGTCCATGTCGGCACTACCCTACGGCGAATCTATGCCCTGCCGATCAGTTCCCGGTTCAAACGTGCCAGCCCTGCGAAGTTTTCCTCCTCAGCCAGCAACTCCGTCTCGAAGGTTTGCAACCGGGATGGCAGTGCTGCGCATTCTTCTCGGAACCGACCAGCCGGAAGGTCGGAAAGTTGCGGCAGCGTATCCAGCCGGACTGTACACCGTTCTGCCGTAGCAGGTCCGCGAGGGGCAACCGTGTGTTCTTCCCCCGAATCGGCTAGGTGCTCTTGATGAGTTCACCGAATCCCAATCGTTCGTCCAACTCCCGCACCAGAATCAACCCTCCGTTGGAGGGGATCCGTGGAAAGCGACCTTCAACGAGGCATTAAAAGTGAGTTGAAATGGCTGATTTTGTCTCTCACCCATTCGGTGTATACCTCCGCACGCCAAATCCTCCAGGCCCTGACATTTTCCCATCGGATCGAGGCTTGCCTATTGACGGGGATATATGGCTACGGCGCAGCCTAAAGCCAGCGGCGGAACAAGCCGAAATCAAGGGGATCACGCTCCAGGCACTTCGCCGGACATTCGCAACGCAGATGCAGAAATGTGGGACGGTGAAGGACGCCCAGACTCAGCTCCGGCACGCCTCACCGAATCTCACCGTGAGGACGTACATGCAGGCGATACCGGACAGCGTAAAGGCTGCGGTAGAGGCTCTCGACCGGCGGATTTGCCCACCTGAGCCGAAAGGGAGGGTGCAGTGAAACAAATCCATATTGAATCTCTGGAAGAATCTATTAATCGAATCGAGCAGCTGATTGGGTTGATGGAAGTGAGAGCACAAATTCTTGAAGGCACAAAACCGGGAATCAAGGACGCAATAGCAATCAGATTCCCCCACATCGCAAAACAATGGGCAAGGACCATCAGGAATCAAATTCTTCCTGGCAGACTGCCGGCAGGCCCGGATCAATCGCGCAACCTTCGTGCGCCGTTCGTCCAGGCTGGCGATGAGCGCACGGAGTTCCTCCGTCTTGCCCTCATACCACTCCGGCGGCACCGAGGCGGCCGCCTCCTCTAAAAAGTCTTCCGTCAGATGCTCCAAGCGGCTCAAGAACGGCTCGAAGGAATCCAATCCAACGACCTTTTCATATACAGAAAGCCGCGAGTACAGGCCTCGCAACGGCGAGTCGGGAAAGTTCCACTCATTGGCATTGAAGCAAAATCCCTGATCGATCATGCTGGCCACATACCCGTAGGAATTGATTTCCGACGCCCGGTGGAAAACCGATTGCCGCGAATCGCAGTTGCAGGTCCATTTGTCGAAGACCAGGATTCCGAGGAAACTGTCCCGGTTGGCCACCGCCGGGAGCAACGCATCGGGCAGGAAGTCGTATACAGGAGTCCGCAAGGGATCGCAGGGAAAGCGCGACCCGAACTGAAATCCGCTGGCACAACGGATGCGCTCGGCGCCCAGTTGAAAATACATTTCAGGGGTGTGCTCCACGAGCCATTCGCTGACTTCCACCACCTCCGGCTCCGGCACCGGCAATCCCAGTGTCCTGGCCAGCTTCCCGGCGAGCATCTCGTTGGCCAGGATGCGGACTCCCTGTGGATTGTTTTTAAACTTCACCACATAGTAGTAGCCGTCGTCACAGCGCAACAGATGGGATTGCGCTCCCCCTCGCAGTCTCCGCACATGTTCTACCGCTTGCTTGGCCATCGCCTATCCGGGTATCTAAAAAGTTGTCGAAGGAAATGTAGCGAGGATGCAGGCACAGAACAAGAGGAAAAGAGGATTGGACCTGCCTGCCGCGCGGTGCCTGCAAAACAGAAACAACAACAAACGCAAACCGGAGGGACCCGCTTCATCAGCCGTAAAAGCGCTGCCCATAACTTGTTATCCTTTTGAATCAGATGCTTGCCGTTGTGCTGACTTACCTGCCCTGGCACTTTGTCCAGGAAGCGGCGCAATTCAACTTGACACCTTTTATGGGATGCGATACACCATGCTTGACAGCCATTTTAACGGTCGTCCAGACCGTCACAATGGACTTAAGCTAAGGCCCACGCGGGGCCAGTTTAGAATCCCAGAGCTTATATATATTCCTTGGAAGAAAAAAATCGCCTCGGACTGAAGAGGAGGAGAGCAGATGAGCTTTGATGAAACAAGATATTTGGCGGCAAACGACGACGATCCCTACGAAGAAGATGAGGTGAGCAAATACCGCGAGGAACCCGAAGAGCAGTCCGAGATGGAATTGGCAGAAGAGGATGAGGAAGAGGAATTGGAAGTGTTTCCTAGCTCTTCCGCTGAGCCTTTGGAGGCCATAGAAACATTGGGGAAGCCAAAGATACCAGAGCCTGAACCTGTTCCCGTACCGCCTGCTCGGGAACCGGCCAAAGTAGCTTCGATCAGCCGTTCGAAACCGAAAGCAGCAAAAGCTACGACTAAATCCAAGACGAAACCCAAAGCCAAACGCAAAGCCAAGCCCAGGACAAAGGTTAAAGTTGTTTCCCGCCGAGGGAAAACTGCGGCGGCCAAGACAAGAAAGAAAACTGCTCGCAGCCCCGAAACCGCAGGCAAGGCGAAGAGAGCAAGCGCCCGCAAGGCCGAACGCAAAACTAAAGCAGCAGTGCGCAAAACTAAGGCCCGCAAAGGCAAACTAAAAAGGGCGGGCAGCCGTAAAGGCAAAGCTGTGGCTCGCAAAGTTGCGGCGCGCAGGGCCAAACCGAGAAGAGCGGCAAAACGCAAAACGGCTTCAGTCCGGAAGACGAAAGCCCGTAAGCGCCTCAAAAAGCCCTCGAAACCGAAGGGCTCCCCGAGACGCACCCGATCGCGCAGAAGATAACTGCCCCCCCTTAATCATTGATAATTCTGGGATAATTCTGGCCCCGTCCCCGGGGCCAGAGCTTTTATCTTCTTATCCTCATTATTCTCTATCCTCCCCGTGAATAGGCTCTCGCGAACAGCCGGATTTGCTTCCGACTGGAGAGGCTGATATTCCGTTCCACGGGTAGAAGTAAGTTTGCCCGGCTCCCCCCTGAAGGTTTATTCTAAAAAGTATCTGTCGTCAGGGGAGGCCTTTCGGCGGGCAGGAGTGGCCGCGTATGGTTGATTATCAGTTTGTTACGGAGCGCCTGGCCGTCGGTGGCGCCATCGAAACACCAGAAAATATGCGGGAACTGGTCCGGGACGGGATTACACACGTCGTCAACATGCAGTTGGAATTCGATGACGGCCTGATCTCCGATGGAACCGGAGTTCAGGTCCTGTGGAACGCTTGCGATGACGACTTTTTGCCGAAGCCCGCGGAGCTTTTCTGGAAGGGCGTCCGCTTCACGCTGGAAACGCTCCGCCATCCGGACACGCGGGTGTTGTTTCACTGCGCCATGGGAATCCACAGGAGCCCGCTCATGTTGCTGGCTGTCCTTCGCGTGCAGGGTCATGACCTGTGGCCGGCCATCCGCATGATTCAGGCTGCCCGCCCCCAGGCACAGTTCCCATCCATTTACATAGATAGCGTGGAAGACTTTGTGCTGGAATATCAGGCCAGCGCAGAGGCGGAGTGAGAGCCCGCTTTCGTCAGCAATCCCTCGTTAAAAATCCAGGAAGAACTTCATCTCCAGACCATTGATCTGATACGCCGTGCGTTTCAGCGAGTAGTTGTAGGCGGCGGCGATCCCGTAGGAGGGGTTGAGCCACTTCCGAACGAAGACCGAGGTGCTGTAACTGCTGAACTCCACGTCCTGTGGAGTAAGCGCCAGGGTCTGCCAGGCCTCCCTCCCCCCTCCGGCTGCGAGGCCGACCCAATAGCTGCCTTCCCGCCCGTACTGGACCGCGCCGCTTAAGGATTTCGACTTCTGATTTCCCGGCCGGACGTTGTTGAAATTCAGACTCCCCTGAAAAACAAAGTTCCTCCAATAGTAGATCGCCCCGGCCCTGCTGACTCGTCCATTGACGGGATTGCCGAAATACAGCCGCGTGAGTCCGCCCGTCAAAATCAAACCCGGCAACGGAGGAACCTTGAGGTTGGCATTCGCGTCATAGCGAAATCGCGGGAAAAAAGCAGCCGGGTTGTCCGGGCCGCCCCCGCTGAGGTTCAGGTTTGTATAAAACCACTTTGACCAGTTTACGAGCGCGCCGAAAACAAAAAGCCGCTCCGTCTCCCCAGGCCGCCGCTGCAAAATCACGTCGCCTGAAACGGTCAGCCGGTCCGATCGCTGATAAGACAACCCGAGGCCCGTACCCGCCCAATGGCCGAAATTGTTGCTGACGACATTGTCGAAACCGGTGGCCTCCATGCGAAACCGCCGAATTATGGCCCCGGACAGCTCCTGCTTCGGGGAAGATTCGGCGGCTGGGCTGCTCTCAACGGCTGAACCCGATTGCGCAAAAGCTCCCGGAACACTCAGGGCGAAAACGAAGATTGCCAGCAACCTTCTCCGACAGTAAATACGTTTATAGTGGCACCGTTTCATTACAACCATCACGCCGACAGACCATCAAACAGCAATCACCGCCCGCCCGGCAGCCATCTTGCCGCAAACCGCCACATTGCGTTCCATCCTCGTCTCCCCGCCCGCGCTGACGACTGCCAGCGCGCTGGATGCGCCCACGCGCACCCCGGCACAAAGCAGGATGTTGGCATCAGCCGATAAAATTTCTCCTACGAAACCTGATTCGCCGACCTCGATGGCCCCTCCGGAGACCATGCTTCGGCGCACCCTGTTGCGAGGGCCGAGCTTTACGCGGGCCGCCTTCACGGCCTCGCTGAATCGGCAGCCGGGGCCGGTGCGCAGATATCCCTTCACAACCAAGCTGCTTTCCACACGGCTGCCAGCCGGCAATTCCAGATCGCCACGCACCAGCCAAGTATTGGCCGCCAACCGGGAACACCGGGCCGGGTCCAAGTACGCAGGAATCTTTTCCGACGCTGCAGGCGGGTCAGCGTCTTCCTCGCCGTTGCCTGCAAAATCGGACGCGACATGATATCCGGATGTGAAGATCAGCGGAGCGTAGAGCAACTGCGCCGAGGCCTCCGGCTGCAGTTCGATTGACTCTGCGGAGCACACGCGGCTGTGCACTACTGTTCCACGCGAGAGCAAAACTTTCTTCTGCGCATCCACCCAGCGGGCGACCTCATTGGCCGCGCCCAGCACAATTCCCCCGTCCGCCGCCACCGCCTGCAATTGCGCATGGCCGCCGGTTTGCAAATTCCCCAGGCAATAAATCTCCCGGTGGAAAATTGCGCGGGCAGAAAGATAAAGGTCGCCATCCGAGTAAAGTAACTCATCGTGCTCCTCCTGCCCCCCGAAGCGGCCGCCGGACAGCAACAAAATACGCTCCCCATCGGGCTTTTCGAGAATTGCGCGAACCGGCGACTCCTCCGTCCCTGAATCAGGATGCGGGATGGGCCGCGCTGTTTGCAGCCATTCCTTCATCTTGGCGCGAAAAGAAATTCCAAAGTAATTTTCCGCGCGGACATATTCCACATCCACCGGAAGTGGGGCGTCATCCCTGGGCCGGAGCCACTCCCGGAACCCGAAATAAAAGTTCAGCGAGAGCAGCAGAAAAAACAGTAGCAGTAGTGAAAAATATCCCGCCACAAAGAGTGTCTCCCGTAGAGTGCCGGCGCGCAGAGTCCTGGCGCATTAGGAAGCCGGAGAGCCCGGAATGATTGATCGCGCGCGAATGAAGTTCAGGCCCCGCCCGTTTGGATAACCGTTCCCGGAAGAGCCTCCATTGCCATTTCCGCTCGCATGACCATTTCCATTTCCGTTGCGATACCGCTCCGTCTTATGCCAGGGAGGCCGGAGGCCCAGAATTCGCCCGCCGTAATATTTTGCCAATGCCAGGCTGACGGTCACCGTGCTGAAGAGAAAATTGGCGATGTTGAGGGGAAGCAGGCGGACCCGGTGATGGGCTCCGTCCAGGATCACGCTGTTGCCGATCTCAAAAAAAGAGGCGAAATTTCCGACCGCATTGTAACAAGTGCTGGCCAGGAAAAAAGCGGCGAGCGCCGGGAGAAAACTCTGGCCGCTGAAGAAAAGCAGCAGGCAGGCGGCCCAGCCGAGAAGAACCAGCGGCGCCGTCAGGTACACGCCCAGCAAAAGAACCCCGTCCAATTTGGCCTTCCGGCTCAGATGAGGTGAGCGCAACAGCGGCCACAGATACCGGCGCAAACACTCCGTGTGACCGATGGCCCAGCGCTCAATCTGCCGCCGCCGGACCTCCCAGGTCACCGGAACCTCTTCGTAACACTCGGCGCGGTTCACATAGGCCACTTTCCATCCCCGAATCGCCAGCTGCAGCGTCAGGTCGGTGTCTTCGGTCAGGGAAAGCACATTCCAGCCCCCGACGGCTTCCAGAGCCTCGCGGCGCACGCCGCCCACCGTGCCTCCGTATTGGGCGATCAAGCCCAGATTGTTGCGTGCTTGCTGATTGATCTGGTAACCGCCGGCGCGCTCCAAATCCAGCAAGCGGGAGAGCAGCGAGGAAGCCGTGTTTTCCGGCACCACGCGTCCCATCACCGCCCCCACTTCCGGGTCGGCAAAAGGTGCAGCCAGAAACTTGAGCAGGGATTTTCCGGGGATATAGTCGGCGTCGAAGACGATCAGAATCTCTCCGGTTGCCAGGCGAGTGGCCGCTTGCAAGGCGGCCGACTTGCCCCGGCGGCCTTCCCGCTGGTGCAAGGGTTTAATCCAAGAATAACGAGCGGCGTACTCATCCAAAATTTCTCCGGTGCCGTCGGTGGAGTGGTCGTCGATAGGAATAATCTCCAGACGGCCCGGGGCGTGCGGATAATCGGCCTCAAGCAGCGCTTCCAGCACGTCGTGCGCCACGGCCTCCTCATTATGCATGGGAATCAAGACGGTAACAGAGGGCAGGTGGAAGCCGGCCAGGTCGGTGTAGTTCATCCGCTGCGGGCGGAACAGACGATGGAAGGCGAAAAAAAAGTGCCGCAGCGAATAAACCGACAACACGAACACCACCGCCACCGCCGTTACTTTTGCCACCAGCAGAATCATTGCCAGACCTCCCTTTGCTTCCCTAAAAATGCCGCTGCCCGGTCCATCGCCAGCGAGTAGAAAGCAACGATGTAGAGAAAATCCGCCAGAAAGCCGAACATAAAATAAAATAGAGGCATCCAGAGAGAGCCGAAGTGATGAAACGTCGCCAGGGCCAGCGCCAAACGAACCACCGACCACAGGAAGGAGTAAGAAACCAGCAGGCACAGCCAGGAAAGTTTCATCCAGAACGGTACGCTCAATATGAAATAGCCCATGACAAAAAGCAAAGGCAGCAACAACCATAGATAGGTTTCGCCGCGATACCAGATGGCGCAGAAGTCTTCCGGACTATAGGGAACATTCGGGGAAACAAGCTGCAGATAGAGAAAGGTGATCGTCAGGCTCGCCTGCATGAACAAAAGGACCGGCTTCAGCGGAGCGGGCCACCAGCGGTACCCGGCCAAAAGGAGAACCGCTACGCCCAGGAAGTACCAGGGGTAGAACGGGTATTCCTGATAATCGAGGTAGCTTGTGCGCAACAACTCTGCGGTGACTCCCGGCAGTAGTGTAATGTGCCTCCCCGCTTCCCAGGGAACCTCCGCCACCTCCAGCAGAAATCCTACGACCCGTGTATGCCACTGGAGGATTTGCGGCAACTGCCAGTACAACAAAAGATCGGCACAGACAGCGACCGCTACACCTTCGTACAGCGAACCCATCCGAAACGGCATGTGCCGCAGACTCTTATGCTGATAGATGACTCTTCGGCGCAATGCCCACCGGCCTTTCGCAAGGCTAGCGCTCTTCCGCTATTTGCAGCTATTGTCTACGCGCCCCAGCGGGGAGCCCTGAACGTTATAGATATCTCTAGCTGATAAAACTTTCCGGCAGCGCACAAGGATAAAGCAGTTGCCTCAAATAGCAAATAGCCTATTGGTCCGCTTTATGTTGGAGAGTTAGGATTCCATTGTTTTCCTATTAATTACCTATTTATTTACTAGGACAGTCGTAGGCGCACACCTGGCGGCGCTACATACCGCCTATACACTATCGGGAGAAATGCACTAACGCACACCGGAAGCAGTGCCCCGCCCATCCGTGCCGAGTCGTACCGAACAAAAATTGAGCTGCTGCCAAATAGGGGGCGCCCGGTTGGGCGTATAATCGTCCCATGCACGGTTTTGATACGGTGATCATTGGAGGAGGAATCATCGGCTGCTCGCTGGCGCGGCTGCTCGCCGGCGCGGGCGCGAAGGTGGAGGTGATCGAGCGAGGCGCTCCGGGAGAAGAAGCCTCATGGGCTGCGGCGGGCATGCTGAGCCCTTCGGCGGAGGCGGAAAAGGGCAGCCCCATCTTCAATCTTTGCCGCGCCAGCCTGAAACTCTACGGCCAGCTCGCCGCCGAGCTGCAGGCGGAAACGGACATGGACCTCGGCTACCGCAGCGAAGGCACTCTGCTGCTGTTTGAGAACGAGCAGGAGAGGGAGACGATGCTGCCCTCGATGGAGTGGCAGCGCGGCGCAGGCATTCCGATCCAGGAACTTTCCGCCCAACAGACGCGAGAAAGGGAACCTCATCTGGCCGGCGGGTTGGGCGCGTTTTTCCTACCCGAGGACCATCAAATCGACAACCGCATGCTGATGCAAGCCCTGGTCGCAAGCTGCCGCCGACGCGGGGTGGAATTTTTGCTGGGGAAAACCGTTACCGAGGTCGAGCGCAACGGCCAAGGCGTGACCGGAGTTGTTCTCGAAAAGGAGAAAATCTCTGCCCGCCGCGTGGTCAACACCGCCGGAGCTTGGGCTGGTGCGATCCGTGCCAAAGGCTTGGCTCCCACTCCCATCCGCCCCGTCAAAGGCCACATGCTGGCGCTGGAGAGCCCCCAGACGCCCTTCCGGCATGTGATTCGCAGCCACCGCTGTTATATGGTTCCCCGGCTGGGAGGGCGGGTGATTGTCGGCAGCACGATGGAAGAGGCAGGGTTTGACAAATCGCCGCGCGCCGGGCCGCTGACGGGCCTGCTTCGCGCCGCCCAAAAGACCTGCCCGGTTCTCGCCGAAAGCATTGTGGCCGAATTCTGGACCGGCCTGCGCCCGGCGGCTCCCGACGGCCTGCCGGTGATCGGCCCCACGGCGCTCGAAGGCTACTCGGTCGCCCTGGGACATTTCCGCAACGGCATCTTGCTCGCCCCGATCACCGCCCAAATCCTCTCCGCATGGATGCTCACCGGAAAGTCTCCCTTCGCGGTGGACGCCCTGCTCCCGCAGCGCTTCGGCGGGTAGCCGAGACTGCATTGAGTCGAATCCGCAGGTTGTTACCAATCCTTAATCTCTGGCTTTTTCGTAAGCCATCTGTAGCAATTCGTGTAGAAGGCCTTGGTGCTTTTTGATGTCGCCCGCATTGAGCTTTATCCGGTAGCGCCCCGATCTGGAGTGATAGTCCATTATATCCAGTCCTGCCTCTTCAAGCTTTGCGTCAACCTCATCAGATCGCTCCAACCGAGGTTCCAATCGGAGCCATTGTTTCTTAGGCCGGAAAACAACAAAGTTATTTGGCTGCCCATTCTTCGTCAACCCGATTTTGAACTTGTAATATCTCAAGGCAAGTTCGCTGTCCCAGGATTTGAGCGTTTGGAACAACTCATCGGTCATTGCGAGTGTTGTTTTACCTGCCCGCTTCTCCCAGTAGTCTCGGTCTGTGACTTCTCTTTCTCCCTCTTTCTCTTCCTCAACTAGCCCGAGCCGCATCTCGTTGAGCACTGTTGTAAACACTAAGGAGACTTGCTCTCCAAACTTCAAAGCCTGCATTTGAATTGCCACTAATGGTATATACCCGCATTTCCAGTTTGCAGCGTGCTGTAGGCGCCGGAAGCAACCTTCGACTAGCCTCCAAGTCTGGCATCAATATTGATGCTGGTTTCAGCATCAACATTGGCGAATCATGCGGAGGTATACACCGAATGGGTGAGAGACAAAATCAGCCATTTCAACTCACTTTTACCGTTGCCTCGTTAGGAAGGCTGCGCTTTCCACGGTTTCATCGATGGGTCACGCGCTACCCTCCAACGGAGCTTTTGATTGCTCGAGGTACGGGAGTTTCTTGGACGGAACGATTGGTTGATTCGGTGAACTCATCAAGGCAGTGTCCTAGCCGATCCTCGGGTCTGGAAGAACACATTGCGGTACCTGCCCGCTTCTCCCCTCGCGATGACCTGCTACGTCCGCATCTACGTCGGTGTACCCAGGAGTTGTCGCTTGGCTGGATACGAGGATGTGAACGATGCCGATCAGACTCTCACGAGACTCCGACCTTCCATCGACCTCTGATCGCTGTTCCGTGGGAGAAGAATTGGGATCGAGGGGCAGCACTGCCATCCCGGTTGCAAACCTTCGAGACGGAGGTGCTGGCTGAGGAGGAGAACTTCGTGATGGGGCGGCACTTCGAGCTGAACCGGGAACTGATCGGCGTGGGACAGAGAACGCAATCGATTCGCCGTATCCAGGGTAGCGGCTTGCTCGACATGGACTGACCGACTGAGGATCGCTACGGCCGTTTCTCGGGGACAAGCAGGAGCCAAAGCGCCTCGTCAACGGGCACTTCGCTCAAATCCACCTGTTATCATCCGGTGCTTCTGTTCAATGGAGGCGGCGATTGCATTCTAGCGGCCAAGCTCCGTGCCGGCAACGTCCATAGAGCCGAAGCACTGTTTGGAACTTCACGCCTGTAGACCAAACTTCTGTTGCACGTTGCGTTGAGATCGAACGCCATCGTGTTCAGTTGATGGGGAAGAAGTCGTGTTTCGGGCTGACGATTCGATGTTAGCCTTTGTCTCCAAGCCGTGAGGTTTACGAAGCGTTGAACGGAGCAGTGACCGGGGTGGAAGTATGCCGTCCTGAGCATGCCCTTCCAACGAGAACCTGCCACGGGACATCGTGTGAGTTGCTGAGGAACGTCCGGTTTGAATTCCCGCCTTTCAAAAAAGGCCGGGCCATTCAAGCCGTTGGTGGAGTCACAAGGGGTTTCTGTACCAAGCCGAGAACGAGTTGGAAGAGGCGGCCCGACAGGGTGGTAGCCAAGGTAGAACATCATCCGGGGGAGTTGTTCCCGCAAGTGGGGTTCATTGTGCTCCGAATCTGACGCTTCCGGAGTCGGGCGGTGGTGCGTTTCTATAATAAGCGATTCCTCGACAGCAGAGCAGTGCGATTAAGGAAGGCAAGCAGGCGGTGCCAGCAGATGCCAACGCGGCTCAGTTAATCAGGCCATCGGTTCCCTCCAACGCTGCTGCAAGGTGAACGGCTGTCCCGGCTGGACCATCATTGCCTAAATCTATAGGGAAATCTCGCCGAATGGCGGCGGAACCGTGCAACTGTCATCCACAGAGAATCCGGGAACTCCCGGTCCCTGACGAGCTTGCAGCAGCGTGTTGAACAATCCTGAAGGCCGTCGGGCGGAGGACGCTTGGTGATTAAGCACGGCCCGCTACTATTGGCTTTGCTGGCAGCAGAGCTCATCGCGGATGGACGAGACCCCGTTTATTTCCGGCTAGGCATCGGAGAGCTGGCTGGCGAATTCCCAGTCATCGGCGCTGTGGACGTTGGGCTGTCGCTTCCGTCGGGATAGCCCATTATAGGCTAGCCTGAACCGGGCGCACCCAAGAAAAGCGGATTCCGATGCCGGAAAACCGACGGACAGTGCTGTTGCCCCTCGGTGGATGGATCCCCCAGGCATGGAGAGGTGTCTGCAAACCGCGAAGGTTCTGGAAGCCGATCGCCAGGCGATGGGTTCAGGTGGGGACTCGGCCAAGGACTGCGAGCGGCTGGAAGCAACCGCTGGCAGTGCGCTCGGAGATCGTTCGTCCAACTCGAAATATTTGTACCCTGGAAGGAATGCGGTTGAAGGCCAACGGATGTATGCTCACGAGTCAGGATGGGCCGAACAAGCTCAAATTCTGGGGATTAACTGGAAATGCGTATAACCGTTAAACAGGCTAATGACGTTGAGAAACCTGCTCGTTACATCTTCTGCCACTATTACAGCCGTGTGGTCATACTGAGGATACCGTTTGCGTTCAATATCCCAGTATTCAATCGTGCGAATGATATGGGATTCATCGGTCTTGCCTAACTGTATTTCCACCTCATAACGACGGTCTGATTCAGCGTCCTGAAATAGCAGGTCGAGTCGCCCTGCGTGGGGCTGATTTTTTCCTTATCTCTCAGAATGAGGTCCCCCAGGCCAAGCAGGGAGGGATCATCTGCTATGCGCTCCTGAACCCACTTTTCGTGTTCCGGCTGATTTTTCAATGGGACTCTTTCTGGCTTGACATATTTTATAGTCATCCTGAATTCCTCGTCCAGGTGAGCCCCGATACGCGGGGCAATTTAGGCATATATCGCCTCGAAGGTAGTCAGCAAGGGCCGGGAAACGTCCGACAGGGGGAACTCTTGGAGGTACAGTTCGGTTGCCTCTTTTAGATTTGCTACAGCTTCCTCCACAGTGTCTCCCTGGCTGACTGTACCTACTTCCGGGCATTCCGCCACATACAAGTCATCCTCTTTGTGCAGAATCGCGCTAAAAGTACATACTGCCATTAGAACACCTCCGGCTCCCGACCATTCCTGCTCATTAGTTTTGCCCAGCAGCTTACCGCAAGCTCAGAGCAGAATGCCATTGTTTTAGAGCTTATTCGGAAGCCAGCGCCCGGACCAGCCTGTAGAGAAATTCCCGGCCTTCGTAGAACTGCTTTATGCCGATGCGCTCATCCTTGCCGTGGAGGCGCATGTCATCTATGTCTTCGAACAGGCCGGAGACACCGTAGGTCGGGATACCGGCATTGCGAAGGTACCGCCCATCGGTGGCGCCTGTAACCATGGTCGGGATCACAGGAATTCCCGGCCACATCTGCCCCCACATCTGCCCGGTGATGCGCTCGACCGGCTCCAGAACTTCCGATGGTCGAGAGGCGACGCGGGACCGGCCATCGGCTCCGTTGTCGTCGACACCGAGATCGCCTCGTCGGCCAGCACCCGGATTACGGTCTGCCGCACCTCATCGGCTGAGTCGCCCGGAAGCACCCGGCAGTTCACCGTCGCCCGGGCGGTCTGAGGCAGGGCGTTCTCCGCGTGTCCGGCCTCAAGCTGGGTTGCCACGCAGGTGGAGCGCAGCAGCGCGTTGTAGTAAGGCACCTCGGAGAGCCGGGCGGCCGCCTCCGGATCGGGGGGATTGGCGGCGACGCCTTTCATGGCTGCGCCGACCGAACCGCCCTCGATCTCCGCCATGCGCTCAAAATACGTGCGGGTGATCTCGTCGAGGCGCACGGGGAACTCGAACTGCGCCAAGCGAGAGAGCCCCTCGGCCAGATGGTAGATGGCATTGTCTCTCTCCGGGATCGAGCTGTGCCCTCCGGGGTTGATCACCTCAAGCCGCAGGGTCATATAGACCTTCTCGCTAAGCTGGATGTCGTTGCTCATATACTTCCCGTTGCGGATGGTCCCGAAACCGCCTTCGTTGAGAGCGTATGCAGCATCGATCAGACCACGATGGTTCTGGAGCAACCAATCGACGCCGTTGAAATCGCCGCCCTCCTCGTCGGCGGTCAGAGCGACGATGATGTCCCGGTCGGGCTGAAGGCCTTCCTGTTTGTAGCGGATCAGGCTGGCGATCCAGATGGCCGACATGGCCTTGTCGTCGGTGGTGCCACGGCCGTAAAAATAACCGTCCTGCTCGGTGAACCGGAACGGGTCCAGCGACCAATCCTCGCGATTTGCCCCGACGACGTCCAAATGGGCAAGCAGCAGAAGAGGTCTCCGGTCGCCGCTGCCCCGGAACCGTGCGACCAGGTTCCCCTTTTTCGGGTGCGGCCCGATGACCTGCACATCGGCTGCCGGGAATCCTGCGGCACGGAGCCGCGACGCCATGGCTTCTGCGGCGTCGGTCGTGCTGCCGGTGGCGTGGGTGGTGTCAATCTCGATCAGTTCTTGGAAGATCTCCCGGGCAAGTTGATTATGGGCCGAAGCTGGACCGGAAGGATTCTGTGCCACCGCCGCAATCGGAACAACCAAACCAGCGGCAAGCAACAGCGCAGTCAAAGGTCTGAATACCATCGCTCTAAATAGTGGTCGCATGATGGAACGCTCCTCACGAAGCCGAATAGCATAATTTCAGAATCGATATTTTTGAATCAATGTTTCAGGATGGAACCGAATGCGCCGCTCGCAGAGAACAAAAGAACATATTTCAGGGAAGAAAAAACACAGCGCCATGCCGGGAGGCGGCTGGCAGACAAATCCTCGCAGCACGCCGACGCCAGCGGGCGGGCGCGGAAAACCTGCCCGCTCCCGCCTCCCTGCCCAGTTCGTCTACAGGTGGAGCGGAGACTCCAAAGTGAACGCCAGACGGGACTCTGCCGGAATTCTCACCTCCTCGCCGTGGGTGAGAACTTGGATGGCGGTGCCCGCGCCGGCTCCGGCGGCAGCTCCCTGAGCGGCCCCCTTCCCACCGCCGAAAATCGCTCCCAGAGCGGCGCCTATCGCAGCGGCCCCGCCGATCCGTTTGGCGCTCTGCGCGCCGCGCGAAGAGCCGGCTTGCGACACCTCGCTGGTCCGAATCTCGTGCTTCTTGCTCCCAACGGTGATATCCAACAAATCCAGCGTCAGCTCCGAACGCCCTCGCATGCGGCCGGCTTGCTCCACCTCCACGAGTATCACGGTCAGATCGGCGCCGCGCGGGACGACGATCCTTCCATCCACAGTCAGCGGTTCATCCAGGCTGGCGCGGAAGGTCTGCCCCATCGCATTCACCTCGGAATCCACCGGATCGATCATGCGAACCGTGAGCAAGACACCGGCGGGAATCGTTACTCCCGCTGGCGCTGGCTCCGGTGCGGCTCTACGGCTGAAAGTGCCGCTGCTCGAAGTTCTTCCACTCGACGTCCCGCTGCTGGAGGACGCCGTACGGCCCGCAGCATATGACGGCGCGCGCGAGGACCTGGCAGCCGCCCTGCTGTCCGGCGTGAAGCTGATACTGTTCACCTCCGATAGCCGGTAATTTTGCAGCCTGCCCTGCACCAGAATGGTTATGTTGGTCTGGTCGGCTGATTGAAACTCTCCCGTAACAGACCGCCCGTCTTTCAGCACCATGATGTCGGCAAAGACGCTGCCGGGCAAGCTGCCCGTTAGAACCATTGCCAGAATCCATTTGGATATTTTCATGTCATGCTCCCTTTCTTCTTCAATTCGGTTCGGGTCCCTTTCCGTACTAAGAGTGCGGTTCGCATTTATATTCCCACCCGTTACTTATGATGCGCCTGGCGGCATTCACGGTCAACTGATGGGAAAGAAAGTTCCTGACTCGGTACCTACAGGCCGCATTCTTATAGTGCGTCCCCTTTTTTCAAACCCGCCGCTGGTCCGGAAGTTGCTGTTTTGTACGGAAGCCGAGCTTTCAGCCGACATCTCGCCCTGCTCCTGAGGAAAAAGATTTTTCCTTGGCTTGAAACGGCCCTGTAGCTGGCATATGATCTTGCCGAAGCGAAGGCCGCAATCCAGTATTCGGCCTCGACCCATTCTATGCGCCAGGGAAAGGCGCAAGGGAAAGGTAAAGGTAAAGATACGATGAGGATTGGTTTCATCCTGCCCCAGATCGGGCCCGTCGGCTCACCCGAAGCACTGAAGAAGGTAGCCCAACGAGCTGAGAAACTTGGCTATGACAGCCTGTGGACCACCGAGCGGCTCCTCTATCCGCTGGCGCCCCGCACTCCGTATCCGGCAACTCCCGACGGGGCGCTTCCCGAAGAGTACAAGCAGTCGCTCGACCCGCTGGAGAGCCTGACCTTCGTCGCGGCGCACACGAAACGCATCGCCCTGGGAACGAGCGTCCTCGATATGCCGTACTACAACCCGGTGATGCTGGCCCGCCGCCTGACCACGCTGGATGTGCTCTCCGGCGGAAGGCTGCGCGTGGGCTTGGGCCTGGGATGGTCGGTGGACGAGTACGAGGCGACCGGAGCGGCTTTCCAAGACCGCGGCGCGCGGGCGGATGAATTCCTCCATGTGCTCAAAACCATCTGGACGACGGACCCGGTCGAGTTCCACGGGAAGTTTTTTCATATCGCCAAATCAATCGTCCAGCCGAAACCGGTCCAAAAACCGCATCCCCCGATCTACATAGCGGCCTTTGCGCCCAAGGCCCTGGAGCGCGTGGCGAAAATGTCGGATGGCTGGAACCCGGTCATGATTCCGGTGGAAGGAATGGCGCAGATGTTCGCGGGACTCAAGGAGACGGCGCAAGCCGCGGGGCGGGACCCCGCCTCCCTGCAACTGATCGTGCGCGCCAACGTCGTGCTCACTCGAAAGCCGGTCAATAAAATCCGGGGCTTTTTCTGCGGCTCTCTGGAGCAAATCGGAGAGGACATTGCAGACTGCCGGAAACTCGGCGCTCACGAGCTGTTTTTCGACCCCAGCTTTTCCAAAGACGGCCACTCCCTGGGGCGGCTGCTCAAACGCATGAAACAACTCCGCGAGTTGGTCTGATGGAAGCGGCGAACCGACTGACAGTATTGCTCCATCATTGGGCTGATACGCCGTGTCCTGCCGGCATTCAACACGTGCACTGGCTGTTCAGCAGGCCAGCCCGCAAACCAACCCAAGGAGCCGCGAGCTGCCACAGGTTTGCTCCCTTTCTGCGGCTCTTAAAAAGAAATCTTACCAAGCACCAAAAAGTAATACATCATACATATTGGCTTACTAAATTATTTATGGCATACTTACAGCGAAAAAGGTCTGCCAGCAGGAGGAACCATGAAAGCTGAAGTCTCGACGGTGACAACCAAAGGGCAACTCGTCATTCCGTCCAAACTGCGTCGCAAGTTCGGGATTCGCAAAGGCACGCAGGTAGCTTTCCTGGCGGAGGACCACAAGCTTGTCTTACAACCGCTGACCCCGCAGTTTATTCGCAGCCTGCGTGGCTCACTGAAAGGCGGGCCGTCGGCCGTCAAGCTGCTCATCGAGGATCACAAGCGGGAGCGCGAGCTGTGAAGCGGGTGGTGCTGGATGCAAGCGCGATTATGACGTTTTTCGAGGATCGGCCCGGCGCTCAAAAAATTCAGGATTTACTGGGCCAGGCAGTCGAAGGCAAGGCCGAACTCCTGATGAGCGTCGTGAACTGGGGCGAGGTCTACTACTCCATTTGGCGCACAAAGGGCAAAGAAGCGGCGGGACGAACTTTGGCGGAAATTGCCCAGTTGCCTATAGAAATCGTGGACGCCGATTCCGAATTGACAAAACTCGCTGCCGCGTTCCGCGCGCAACACAAGCTGCCTTACGCCGACTGCTTCGTAGCCGCGCTGGCCCGGCAGCGCAAAGCGATGCTGGCAACAGTCGACAAAGACTTTGCGCAGGTGGAGCAGATTGTAAAAGTCTTGTGGACCACCGCGGGTTAATTCGATGAACACAAAGGAACTCAATAATAATATTGATATCTCCCTTTTCGCGCTTTGCCTGTTGGCGGGCCTGCTGCTGGCTGCGCCCGCGAGTAGCTTTGCCCAGTCCTTGGCCCAGTCCTCGGCCCAGTCTCAGCCATCAAATTTTACCGACGAGTTGTGGAGCGAGATTCAGCCGCTCTACGCCAAGACGCTGGAGCATCCCTTCCTCACCGAAATGGCTGACGGTATGCTGCCGCAGGAAAAATTTCAATACTACCTGATCCAGGACGCGCACTACCTGCGCCGCTTTTCGCACGCCTTGAGCGTGCTGGCGGCCAAGGCCCCGCGCCCTGAGTGGAGCGTGACCTTGAACGAGCACGCCGCCGAAACGCTGCAGGGCGAGCAACAACTGCATCTTTCCATTGGAAAAAGCTTCGGTGTATCGCCCGAGGAGTTTATCTCGGCCACGGTAGCGCCGTTGAACACGGCCTACACGAACCATTTGATTGCCGCCGCCTATTCCCGCCCCTTTGCAGAAGGTCTGGCCGCGTTGCTGCCCTGCTACTGGATTTACTGGGAAGTCGGAAAACAGATGGTGCAGAAGGGATCGAAGGTCCCTTACTATCAACGATGGATCGACCAGTATGCGGGAGAAGAGTACGGCCAGCAGGTACAAACCGTCCTGGATATGATGAATGCGCTGGCTGCGGAGCAGGATGCTCCATCCCGGCAGCGGATGCGGCAGTTGTTTGTCACCTCTGCCCGTTACGAATGGATGTTTTGGGACATGGCCTACCGGCTGGAGAGATGGCCTCCACCCTAGCTTATCGTTCATCCGCGCTACATCCCAGATCCCAGACCCCATTCCCAGCCGCCTTGAACCAACCCCCTACGCTAGTTCCTTAGAAGATACATTTTCCGTAGAGCGCCTTTCGGTTTGACAGTGTTTTGGGCGCTTTGTTAGTGTGGATTGGGTCGTTGTTTGCAAACAGCTATATGCAAATAGCGGGAGACAGCTACATTTCGGGGGTGGAGAAATGGGTCCGATATTTTCAGTTCTGTTTGTTCTTAGCCTGGGGCTGATCTCGGTGTTCGCCGAAGGAGTGGCGGTTCAGGAAGCGAGCGCGCAAGCCTCGATGACCGCCCCGGTGGGCCAGGCTCCCACTACATCAGACATGTATTGCGCCGGTTTTTTCACCAACATCCCGGTGGACGCATCGCTTGAAATATTGAGCGGCGAGGCCGCCGGCTACCAGAACGAATTTATGGAGCGCGACATCGTTTACCTGAACAAGGGGAGAGAACGGATCACCACCCCCGGCGTCGAATATATGGTGGTTCGTCCCACCCGCGACATCAACCCCCGCGAATCCTTCGAAGGACAGCAAGAAATTCTAAAGACGATGGGAACTCTCTATACGGAGGTCGCGCGCATCCAGGTCCAAATCGTTCATGAGGCAAGCGCCACCGCAGAGGTAGTCTTTGCCTGCGAACCCATCCTCAAGGGAGACATCGCGATCCCTCTCAGCGCCCGCCAAGCACCGCCTTTTAAGTCGCCGTAACCGTTCGACCGGTTCGCGCCTCCTTCCGGGAAGCCCACCGGGGTGATCGTTGTCGGCAAGGAGTTTCAACAGGCTGCGGGGGAAGGCCATGTGGTATATCTCAACGTGGGAAGCGGCCAGGGCGCGCGGGTGGGAAGTTATTTCCGCATTTTCCGGTCCTACGTCAGCAATGACAAAGACCCTTATCAGCAGAACACGCGCCAGTACGCCACTGACGTGCAGGGGATGCGCTTGGGCCGCAAGCTCACCCCGCAAGAGAGCGCCACTTTGCCGCGCACGGTGATCGGGGAGTTGCTCGTTCTTTCCGTGCAAGAGAACAGTTCTACCGGGATTATCACCTATAGCCGGGAGGAAGTTTACCCCGGTCATGAGGTTGAGCTCGAATAGACGCTCTTGCAGCTCACATATCTTCCGCAGGCAAGGAATTCTCGCTAAAGACCTCGGCCATAAACGCCTCGATTGTGGCGCCGTGTTGCCAGGCGTCCCGTGACAAGCCGGCCTTGTGGCAGGTTTCTTCCAGAAACTGCTGCGGACTCCAGTTGGCGCTGACGGCTACCTGCGGCAACAGCAAACCGTGGGCGCGTTCCAGACTGACCACCAACCCGTGAACTCCCACCTGAATTTCTTCCAGGCTGACCTTTTGGGAGGAAGAGAGGACAGAGATCTCCACTTCCATACCGGAGATCTCCTCAGGGCGCACAGGGTCAAAGCGAGTATCCTTCAGGGCGGCGGCCGCCGCTGCCTCTATTACGGTTTTATATAAAGCTTTCACCGGCCGGGCAAATCCCACGCAACCCCGCAAGCGACTCTCCCGGTGCAGGCTCACAAAAGCGCCTCTCCGCTCGCGCAAGGGACCGACAGCAACGTCGGGTTCTTCCATCCTGTCCCCAGAGACGGCGGTTTCCAGGCTCTGCCGCGCCAGCCGCAACAGAAAACCTTTTTCCTTATTGGTGAGTGGGGAGATCCCCTTTTCGAGGTTTGCCAAAGCCGAATAAAGAAGGCCCGATCTGCCGCCAGTTGATCGGGCTATCCACCTTGTTCCAGAATTGACGAAAGTATTGGGCTCCGGAGAGCAGCGCAAAAAAGACCACCACCCAAAGCAGCCAGTGTCCGACCGTCTGTAACATCTCAAATCGGATGCTCAAAATGATGGCGGTAATGGCGAATACCTGCATCACCATCTTCAGTTTTCCCAGATCCGAGACCGCGATCACAAAACCCTGCGCCAAAGCGACGTTCCGGAGGCCGGTGACCGCAAATTCCCGTCCCAGGATAATCACCACCATCCAGGCCGGCACCAACTGCATCTCGACCAGCGCGATGAATGCCGAAGCAACCAGCAGTTTATCGGCCACCGGGTCCAGCCAGGTTCCCAGCGCGGTGATTTCACGTCTTTTCCGGGCAAAGTACCCGTCCAGCCAGTCCGTCACCGCAGCCGCCAGAAAAATGGCTGCGCCGATAAACTCCTTGTTGGGAACACGCGTCAGCAGGACCACAACCAGCAGAGGGATCAGGAAAATTCGGACGAGGGTGAGAAAATTCGAGAGATTCATGGGCCTGGCTCAAAGGGTCCGCTTCGTTTCACCAGCGGCAAGGCCACCAACGGCAAGGCCTCCCTAGCGGCCCGAGCAATTGCTTGCAAGGTCTTTTGTAAAGTCCGCGCCGCGCATTTCACTACAAAAGGCCGCTACAGAAGGTTTCGCCGACTTCGGCGCGGCTGCCCGCAACTGCCACTATAGCCAAGCTCCCCTACCCTGTCAAAGAGATTTCACCGTTGGGAAAGCGGGCAGGGCCTGTCCCTCTGTCTTTGTTATTCCGAACTCGCTTGCAGTTCGTTGAGGTTGTCTTTGTTATTCCGAACTCGCTTGCAGTTCGTTGATGTCTGTTCTGCAGCAACGTGCTCAGGCAGGCGACCATCCTGTCCCAGCGCTCCCGGCGGGCCGGGTCCGTCTCTTGGTCCAACTTTTCGTAATATACTTCGAGGCTATCCCGAAAGGTTCCCTGCAGCTCTAGGGCTTTCTTGAGCTCCGCCTGAGGCCCGGTCAGTTGTTCGGTGGCGGCTGGAGCTGCCTGGGCAGCTTCGGCGGCAGCCGGTTGTTGCTGCTCCGCAGCAGCTTCGCGGGCAGCAGGCCTGCTCGGCCGGCTACGCGACATATCCTCGTTGGTGAAGACTTTCCCTCGCTGGGCGTAGGCGGCAACTGCCAGAAATAACAGCGCCGTCGCAAGGACGGCATATCGGACGGAAATCATCAAATTACCTCCAGATACTTTTAGAAGTCATGAGTCAGAAGCCAGAAGGCTTTGGCGAAAAGTTTTGAAAAGGACGGCGGCCAGGGAGGTGGAGACTGACATTAGCATCTAACCACCTTTTTGGAGGCTCAGTTACTTCCGACTTCTGGCTCCTGACTTCTATCTTCTGTCTCCTGACTCCTTGTTCGACTAATAATTCAGCGACAACAACTGCAACTGCATGTAGCCGCCCGGCGGCTCCGTCATATCGGTGTTGTATTGAATCTGCAGGTTCCCACCGCCTTCAGTAACAAAAGACGGGCTCCCCAAGTTGCCTGTGGCTCCGCACGTGGTGGTATTGGCGATGAAGATACCGCCGGTGATGACGCCGGTGCCGCCGCCGGTTACCCGCAGCCGACCGTTTCCGATCACAAATATAATCCCATCCCAAGTGGGGAATCCGTTGAAGGTCAAATCGCCGGTAACCAGCAAGATGCCCGCGCCAGGCAAGTCACTGGCCGAAAGGCTCGCGTCTCCATCGACCACATTGATTATAGGATTGCCCACCGAACCCGGGTCAGGAAGAGAGGAGACAGGCCCGTCCTGGAAGTAGTCAGCGCTTGCCGTGAGGGTGTTGACAATCGAGTTGAGACCGGCACAGTCCGAGAACACATCGGCCAAATCCCCGCTCACGTTCTGGACGTCCGCCGGAGGTCCGGCTCCGCCTTCGCCGGGATAGTCATCCTGCTTCTGCTTTGGGATGCTATTTCGTAATGAGTTGGCATCCCCATTATCAATTGTGCCGACAGCCGGACCATCGTCTCCCTGGGCGCCGTCATCGACCCCCGAAATGAAGGAGGGGGTCGAGTTGGGCCCGTTAAACGTAGGGTTGGGCCCGTTCAGCGTCAGCGGCCCCGGAAGAGGCGGTAGCATTCCGTAGGAGGATACTTGGCGGATAAACCTGCGCGCTCCACCCCGATCGATGGACAATGCCGTCAGGACATACACGGGAGCAAAGTCAGGGACACATTGAGGGAAACCTACGGGGGCCAGCATAAGGTTCTCCCCGTCATAGCAGACCCAGATGGCGTCGTCCAGACCGGCCAGCACGCCCGGAGTCACTAGGTTCCGGTTCAGCTTTCTTTGCGTGGCCACCACGGCCTTTGCCCACACATAGGGCACCTGCCCCGCATCCTGCGCAGTGGGCCTGAAGTTTACCGTGGGCGTCAGCGCGCGCGTTGGATCCACGCAATCTATAGGACCAACCGGAGTGTTGAACAAGCAGGGGACTACCGTGGGGTCAATGCCAGGGTTCAACCGAATATAGGTGGCTGTAGTTGTGTTGGGAGGAGCAGGAATTTGAATGGCTGGCACAGCGTTCGGCCCCATCCGTCCCCGGATTTCCTCCAACCCGCCCCGCGAGGCATAAAAGGCCATCTCCGAGCTTCGGAAGTTGGCGTGGATGAGAGTTTCCGTCGAGGAGGAGACCATCAAAGCAAAGCCGACTGCGGTGAGAACCCCCATCGCCAGCAAGGCAATAATTAATGCGATGCCCCGCTCCTGGTTCCGCTGGATTGGCTGCTGATTAAAAATTTTCTTGTTCGTCAGGCCCTCCTGGTTGACCCTGACAGGCAAGAATGCCTGTCCTGGTTATCTCATCTGCACGGCCCGCACATTGGCGGGAAGAAAGTTGGCTCCGGCCGGGAGGGGGGTCATCTGGGCCGCGACTATAACGGTCTTGATGCCGTTGGCGTTCTGGTAGATGTTCCACCGAACATCGAAGGTGCCTGTATTGACCCGGACATTGTTGCCGCCGATCGGGTCAACAATGGTGTATGTCCGGTAGTATACGGGCGTGCCAAGAGGAGGCGGGGGCGGGGGCGGAATTGTAAAATCAATGTTGCCAGTGGCGGGATCGAGCGGCGCTCCCGAGCGCACCAAGTCGGTTGTATCGAGGTCCGTCACGTTGACCAGCACGGGAGCATTCAGCCCCGGATTGTCGCTGCCGTCGGTGAAGCTTACGACCCCTGGAGGCTGGGCGAGTATCTGCTCCAACTGCCGCAAGGCTACAAAGGTTGCTGTCGTGTCGACGCGCGAGCGGTAGTCATTTTCGGTCGCGAAGGGAACCATCACAGCCAAGCCCATGACCCCGACACTCAATATCCCGATGGCAAACAGGACCTCCATCAAGGTAAAGCCGCGCGATCCCTTTTGCCGTGACCATTTTTGCCGTTCAACAGATTGTGCGCTGTGTTCAAACATATGCGTCCTCGCTTACCGATCCGGATTCACCCGATGAGCCAGCCCGAACATCTCGACATTCTGAAATATACCTGTAGCCGGGTCCCTCACCGCTGTCTGCGCCTGCAAGTTGATCATCACCACCCGTGTGTTCCGGGGCGCGGCGAGAGTGCTGTTGACCTGCGGCATGGTGGGACATCCGGCAGGAGCTACCGCCGGAGGCGCCGGACAAAAAGTGAAGATCGGAACGGCCAGAGTGCAGTTCATCACATTTCCCAGATACAGCTCGAAAACGGGCGCCGCCGCCCCGCCCCCGGCAGGCTTCGGCAGCTCGCTGCGCATCAATGCGTCAGGGCTTGTTGGACAGGTAGAGGGTAATAGTTAAGGTGATGTTTTTGGCTCATCGTAGAGACTGAAAGGAACGAAGATGGAGACAAAAACAAGACGACAGGGGGGCGGTCGAGAAGGCCGTCCGGGAGATCAAACGCAGGACGCGGCGCAGGTTCAGCCCGGAAGACAAAATCCGCATTGTATTGCAGGGACTTCGCGGCGAGGACAGCATCGCGGAGCTGTGCCGCCGCGAGGGGCTGCACCAGAACCAGTATTACCGCTGGAGCAAGGAGTTTCTGGAGGCTGGCCGCAAGCGGCTGGCGGGCGACATAGACCGTGAGGCAACCAGTGGCGAAGTCAAGACTCTGCGGGAGCAGGCCGTAAGCTGGAGGCCCTGGCCGAGGCTATGCAATCGCCTGCTAAAAAAAAGCGTGATCGGGGATGGGGAGGAACATACATGAGATACCCTGCCTCGGAGAAGCTGGAGATATCTGCACTGGAGCAATCTGCCCTGGGCGCGCCGGGATAGCCCGCCAGGCGAAGCTGGGCTGGAAGACCAAACCCGATCCTGGTTCACCGATTCCCGGGTGCCATACATAGTTGAGGAATCGTCTCCTCAATGGTGGCGGTCGCGAAGAGCGAATGAAGGGAAAATATCACGTTTGGCTCCAAGCAGTTGGAAAACGCTGGCTGTAGTTTTGCCAAACCATCACAGCCGGTGGCTACCATCACTCTCCATCAGGGATTGATCGGGCCGGGCGAGGTTTGGAACGATTCTGAGCATGCAGTTCTCGCGGGGCCAAAGAGTCCCATGTGCGCTGGCATGGCCGGCAATTGGGGAGGGTGAAAATGCGGGTGGAGCGCCCCAAGTCGGTGTCCTACGTCACTGCGGAAAAGCGAGAAGACGGGCAAGATGCGGGCACGCGGCCTGATCTGGACACCGTACCGCGAGGGCGTAGATGTCATGTCAAATCCGGTCAGATAGCAAGGAGCGCGGCGGCTGGATACTGTTGGCGCCGCGGGAGGGACTGGTGATTTACCTGGTTTTGCGGTTCCCCGTCATCGAAGTAAATGTAATCGCGTAAGGCGCATCAACTGCCGACCGGCGCGGCGGGAAAAGGCCGCCTTCCAGCAAGGTTTGCGCACGGATCAGCGCTATCTGTTTGTGATCGACGGCGCCAAACGCTCCGCGCGGGGATCGAGGAAGTTACATCCGGCCGGAAATACGACAAAAGTGGTTTCTGGCCTGGGTCGACCGTGGCATTGCAATTGGCATCGCAGCTCCGAGTGCTAAGCGTAGTTGCTCCCAACGAAATGTGATGTCTGCCTCCAGCAAGTGCAAGCGTTGGTGCCCTGGCCGGATGGCCGCGTACCGTGCCATCTGGATCATGCGGGCTTTGGCGGTGCGCAAGGAGTTTTGGCCGAAGTCCAAACGCTGCGCCTCTCCAAGGAGAAAGTGCCGGTACCCGGTGCTGCAAGGAGTTTGGGACCGCAGGAAAAGCAAAGGCGATGGTAACCATCATGATGGCGACCACAATGGTAATCTCCATAAGGCTGAAGCCCTTTTCTTCTTCGCGCCGGGAAGCCATTTGCCGATGCTCTGGGGAGGAAATTAGATGCCATCACGATGCCCCTCCTGATGCCTGCGGGATGCTGCACCACGCCTTACAGCTGGGCGCCCGGCTGTGGCTGACCATCCACTGCCCTCGCCTCCTGAGCGACAACGGGCCGTGCTATCCGAACTGCAATCATGGCTGGCAGAAAAGCCCGTCAATGAATAAATGGAACGCTCCCGAAACTTCCCGTACCAGAGCTAGATCGACCGCTTCTTCACAACCCCCTATGACGTTTTTGCTCTCAAAAACGGGTCGCATCAAAGAGAAAAGGCTAAGATTTTTCGGAAGGGCATACCAAACCGCGCGATGCATCGAACGTGCAGCCGGTTTCCTCCTCTACTCCTAACTTGGAAGGAGGCACGCCTCCTTGTATCCTACACGAGTGCCCATCATCCAGCCAGACATGTGTCATTTTGAAAACCGGAACAAAGTGCTACTTCAGTGACCCCAAATATTTCTTCTTCACGTATCGCGCATTTATATCTATACCGTTTTCGCAAATGGTGTAGACCGCTCTGCCATCGGGACCAGGCATCCTCTTTGGCTGTCATCCTGAGCCCTTCGGCGTATTCGTGCGCGTGAGCGACGACACGCGTTACCCTATTATTCCTTCTTGAACTTGCATCGGCCAAGTGAACGACCTGGACGGCGATGGAATCCATTATGATATAAGCTTCTGGGAACGCCACAATCGCAAAGGAATCATTTAATGAGGGCTTTACTGTTTTGCATGCTGGTTCTGTCATTGCCGACAACGGCCGCTGCCGGAGAAATTCAAGGGCATATTCGGAGCGCGCAAGGCGCGGCGATCTCCGGGGCAAAGATCACGGTTACCAACCAGCAGGAGGACGCACACTGGGAAGCTGTCACGGGGGAGGACGGCGACTTTACGGTCACGGGCCTCGACCCTGGTTTCTATCGCGGGAGCGCCCGGCTCGGCCCGCCCGGCTCGGCCCGGGCTGACTTCCAATTCCCGCAGGCCCAGGCGCAGGCCGCCTCCGCGGCGGAGGAGCGGAGCCGAAACCTCCTGCTTGTGGCGGAAGAACGGAATCCGAACATCTTTGTTTCTCGCATCGACTTGAACGCCCTGCGGACCCGCTTGACATTGATTCGGGGCGCAGAGGCCCAATATATCCCCGAATTCCGGCCGGAGCAGAATTACTTCGGCGCGGAATTCGGGTTCCCGCTGCAAGAGTTTGAAGTCATCCGCTCCCGCCCGCTGGCGACGGGCTGGCGCGGTTCCGTTTTTGGCCTGCACCAGAACAGCGCCCTGAACGCCCGAAAGTTTTTCCAGGTGGGCCCGGTGGCCCCTTCCCGTTCTAGCCGATACGATCTGACCGCCGGGGGACCGATGCTTTCCCCGAATGCATCGTTGCTGTTCCAATTCGGTCAGGGCTTCACCTCGGATTTGCTTAACGATACCATCCAGGTACCCTTGGCCTCAGAGCGAACGCCGCGCTCTTCCGACCCCGAAGTAAATGCGGTGATCGCCAACCTCTTGAGGGCTTACCCGGCCGAGTTGCCCAACCTGCCTCATATCAGCCCGCGGGTACTCAATGCGAATGCCCCGCGCGATATAAACTCCACGAATAGCCTGGCGCGGCTGGATCTCAAAGCGGCCGAGGACATCTCCTTCGCCCTGCGGTATTCCATCAGTGATTTCAGCGAAGATCCCGCCGAGCTCGTGGTTGGGCAGAAACCTCAGACGGAGCTGCGCACGCAGGCTGCGCATGCCAGCGTAACCCGGACCTTCTCTGCCGAAACCATTGGCCGCTTCGGCTTCCATTTTGACCGGACCAAAGCATTGTTGCAGCCGACCAGCCGGTTTACGGAACTTCTGGCTCCCCTGGGCATTGCCTCAGTCCCCAACGTTGATTTGGCCTTCGAGGTGGCCAACATCGGCCCTGGCGTGATCTTCCCGCGCCGCAGGATTCAGAACCGTTTTCAACTGTACGCCGATCTCAGCCGGACTCTCGGGCGGCACACTCTGAAGGCCGGCTGGAGCACCTCTCGCATTCAGGTGAACGACCTGCAAAGCGACAACAGCCGCGGGACCCTGCGATTTGCCGCGGACTCCGGACGTTCGGCGGTTGAAAATTTTCTGCTGGGGAGGCCGGAGAGTTTCACGGTTGCTCTGGGAAACCTCCTCCGCGGGTTTCGGAATTGGGAACACTTCTTCTTCGTGGAGGACCAGATTCGCCTGTTTCCCTCCTTCAGCCTGAGCCTCGGGTTGCGGTATGAATTGATGACCGCACCCACAGAGGTGAACGGCCTCACCGACACCGGCTTTTCGGCTGACAAGAATAATTTTGCCCCGCGTTTTGGTTTTGCCTGGAATCCTCGCAGCGGAAGTACGACCGTTCGGGGCGCTTACGGGATCTCCTACGGAACCCTATTCCCGGTCTCCTACGGAATGACGCGCTTTAACCCGCCCGCCACCCAGGTGATTGAGGTGTTCGAGCCGGACTTTGCAAACCTGCTTTCCGGCATCCCGCAGGAACCCGAGGAGGGCGGCCGGTCGGCGCTGAATATTTTGAACCCCGATTTGGCGCATCCTTACTCGCACCAATACACCCTCGGCATCGAGCGAACCCTGCCGTGGGCCAGCACGTTCCGCATCGCCTATCTTGGGATGCGGTCCTTCAAGCTTTTCTCCCGGGGAGTATATAATCGTGCCCATCCTGTTCCCGGCATTCCCACCACCACAGCCACCATCAACCAGCGGCGGCCCGACCCTCGTTACTTCGCCATCAATATGATAGAAGGCAATAGCATCGCCTACTACGACGCGATGCAGCTTTCCTTCCAGAAGAGGCTGACCCACGGGCTGACGTTCCAGGCGTCTTATACCTTTAGCAAGAACATCGACATAGGCGGCGATTTCACCAACACCGCTTCCGTGGAAGTCCCACCCGAAGTGGGGACGTCCAGTTGTGAACTCTGCGACCGGGTCAGCGATCAGAAGGCAGTCAGCCTGTTTGACACCCCGCACGCTTTGTCCATCCGGTACAGTTACAGCCTTCCTTTTGCCTCCAGGGCCGACGGATGGAAAACGGCTTTGTTCGGGGGATGGCAGATTTCAGGCGCCACCATCTTCCAATCCGGAACTACGTTCCATCCGCATACCGGTTCGGACGCGCCCGGTTTCGGCAACGTGGACGGGCAAACCTCGGACCGCCCCAACATTTTGAATCCGGACATCCTGGGAACGAGCCCGGACGATCCCGACACCTCCCAGTTGATCTTCGACCGGGCATTTTTCGACACCAACATTCCTCCCGGCGGCCGCGGCAACATCGGCTACAACACCTTCCGTAAGGACGGCACCAACAATTGGAGCTTTGCGGTGGGTAAAATGTTTCGCTTTGCCGGCGGGCGGGAGAGGACGCTGCGGTTCCGCGCGGAATTCCTCAATCTGTTGAATCACGCTCAATTTATCAAGCCGGGGGTTCAGGTATCCATTCCTACGTTTGGTCAAATCACCAATACGGTGAACAAGGGGAGGCAGGTGCAGTTCTCCTTGCGTCTGAATTTCTAACCGGCGCGGCTGGCTCCCGGCGCACCCGCACTGCGTTCGAGCAGCTTTTGGGAAATTAAAAGGAGGAAATTAAAGGTCAGGCGTGCGGGCTTGCCGCGTCAAAAAATTATTCCTGGACCGCCCGTGTTGCCGGGGCCGTTCTGCAACGGCTCATTTTTCTTGCCCACCGAAGTTCCGCAGCGGGCACAAAGGTATTCGGAAAGCTCCCGGTCCATTAAGACCAAAAGCAGCTTCTTGCGCACCGGCATGGCCTGCCGGCACTTGGGACAAAAGATCGAAACCGCTTCCAGACTCTCAAACTGATCCATAGAAAATCGGCATTCCACGTTGCTGACGGTCATTCAATTTCTCAGCGGTTTCTGATAGTCGGTGGTTGTGAATCGACTGGTAGGTATAAAGCTTTCCTAAAACATCTATTAGAGCTTCCATTCTCTCATCAAGTCTGAGAGCTATCCTCCTGGCTAGATTAAACAATGACCACAGACCATTTGTGACCTGGCTCTTCTCTCCCCTCCCAATCAGGTTGTAGCAGATGGACTTTGAGGGTGGTAGTGCCTCCTACGCTTGCTATAAAAACATCATCCAAAGCTGTTGCTTCCCAGGTCAATTTCCCAGCCTTCGTTTTCTCCACAAGTGTGTTCACTAATGGGGCAGGGTCTAACTCTTTGTCCAGCGGTTGATTACTCATTTCCTTGCTCCAGAATCAATTTCTCCTTTAATTCTACCCAGGTTCTCCCTCAAAGTCACGATACTACGCCTACAAATCCGAATCAGTCTTTGCTTTTGATCTGCCTAAAGAGGTTGGTCTCGATTAGTCATGATATTTTCGGCGATAATCCGCAATTGCGTCCTTACATTGAGTATTCGTTCTTGCAGTAGTTCGTTCTTGCAATTATCGCTTAGATAAGGACTTCGTCTGTAAGGAATTTCGCTTAGTGCTGAAGTCAACTCGTGAACCCTGATTCCGGCCTCAGCGAAGCGATCATGTTCAATGAAGTCCCCGAGTTGCTCCATTTTTGCACATGCAAGTTCAAACTCGTCCGCCAGAGCACGGATCGTAATACGGTCCCGTGCCTCTCTGGCAGCGGTCGAAGCCCTCCCAGCCCGAATCCAGGCAAGCAGGCTGAATAAAAGCCCGAAATACTTGCGATGCCGAAGATGATTTCCAATGATGTCACTTTTTCTCGTTGCCATTATGCCCTTTCTCATGGCTTTGGGGAACGCTGCCTTTTCATTCAAAGGATCGGATTATTAGAGCTTATATCCGATCTGGCGAAACCACCTCTTCTTTGCAGAAACGTCAGCGGGCATCCCTGGAAAATGCATCTGGCCCCTTACCGCCCCCATCCGTTACCGCGTCCGGAATTCCAACCATGGAACTCATAAATCAATGCACGCGCTTTTCGTAGCCTGCCCATTCCTTTTCGCGGATTTCAAATTTTTTGATCTTGCCGGTTGAGGTCTTCGGCAACGGCCCAAAGGCGACGTCCTGGGGACACTTGAAGTGGGCCAGCCGCTGCCGGCAGAAATCAATAATGTCCTTTGCGCTCGTCTGGCGCTTGGGCTTGAGCGTGACAAAAGCCTTGGGAACCTCTCCCCACTTTTCATCGGGAACGGCTACTACGGCCACCTCCATCACATCGGGATGCTCGCAAACGGCCTTCTCCACCTCCTGGGTGGAGATGTTCTCGCCGCCGCTGATGATGATGTCCTTGGAACGATCGCGAATCTCAATGTAGCCGGAGGGATGCATCACGGCCAGGTCGCCGCTGTGGAACCATCCTCCGCGAAAGGCGGTCTCGGTCGCCTTCGTGTCCTTGAAATAGCCCTTCATGACGATGTTCCCGCGCATGACCACCTCGCCCAGCACCTGCCCGTTGGCGGGGACATCCTGCATCTTGTCGTCCACCACCCGCATGCTGGTTCCACTAAGGACATTGGGCACGCCCTGCAGGGCCTGGATTTGCGCGCGGTCCGCCAATTCTTTTGTATTCCATTCTTCCCGCCATTCACAGAACGTGAAGGGACCGTAGGTCTCAGTGAGACCATAGAGATGCAGGACGTCGATTCCAAACTTCCCTGCTTCGCGAATCAAAGCCGGCGAGGGGGGAGCCCCGCCCACCGCCACGCGCAGAGGATTCTCCAGCCGGAAATTCTCCGCCGCCGGATGGTGCAGCAGCGAGGTCAGCACGGTGGGAGCGCAGCAGAAGTTCGTGACTCGATGCTTGCGAATGGCCTGGAGCATCTTCTCCGGCTCCGGCTTGCGCAGGCAAACGTTGGCGCCGCCCATGGCGGTTACACCCCACGTAAAGCACCACCCGTTACAGTGGAACATGGGAACAATCCATAGGTAGTTGCTGTAGTTCTGGAGCTCCAGCATCTCGGTGACTCCCAGGGCGTTCAGGTACGCTCCCCGGTGAGTGAACATCACTCCCTTGGGGCGGCCGGTGGTGCCGCTGGTGTAGTTCACCGAAATAATATCGTTCTCATCATCCAGCCGAAAGTCCGCAAACTCGTCTTCGCCCCGGCCGAGGAACTCCTCGTAGTCTTCTCCCTGCAGAGGGCATTCCACGCCGGCGCCGGTATCCCGGACAATCACAAATTTCTTGGTCGAGCGAAGCTGCGCCGCGCGGGAAGCAATCACTGGAGCCAGTTCTGAATCCACGATCAGGATTTCGGCTTCGGAATGGTCCAGAATATATGCGATTTCATCCCCGCTGAGCCGCGTGTTGATGGCCACCAATACGGCCCCCGCGAGCGGCACGCCGAAGTGGGCTTCAAGCAACGGCGGCAAGTTGGGCGCTAGATACCCGACACGGTCTCCCGGCTGGACGCCCGCGCTGCGGAGCGCCCCGGCCAGCCGGTGAACCCGGCGGCGCAACTCGGCGTAGCTCCACTGCTGGTCTTCATAAACAACAGCCGTCTTGTCCGCGTAAACAACTGCGCTCCGTTCCAGAAAAGTGATCGGGGTCAGCTTGCTGATGGAGACGTCCATCTGCTGGTTGAGTTGTTCGTCGATGGATGCTCCCCGGGAAAAGGCCTGGGAGGAAGTTTCTCCAGGACCAGCAGGGACAGGAGTGGAAGCCATGTAAATCCTCCGACAAATGTGGCATTGCTTCAGAGCCGCCAATGGATTTCAAGCGACGATCATTGTACCGCAAAGTTTCACCCGTCTCTCCCCGCGATTTCCCGAATCAACGCAGCAGCGTTCCATACCCGCTGCCACCATCATTTCCCGCTGCCTCGAGCAATCAACCGGTTGTTGCAAAAAGAGAGGAAGGAGTAGGATAGGAGCAGATAGGACAGGCACAGAATTGCGCGAGTTGCCGCTTTCTGCAACGCCTCCCGTTTGCAGCCCGCCGCCATGGAAAGGCTCGCAGTGAACGCCGTCAACCAAATCCCACCCCGCGCTTCGATGATCCGCGAAACACGCTTTGCCATGGGGCTTTCTCTGGCTGTGGGTATCCTCATGCTTGCAGGCAAATCCGCCTCCTACTGGCTCACCGGCTCAGCGGCCATCTTCTCCGACGCGGCTGAATCCGTGGTGCACGTGGCAGCCGTCGGTTTTGCCGCCTATAGTTTGTGGCTTAGCACCAAGCCGCCCAACCCGAAATTTCCATACGGCTACGAGAAAATCTCTTACTTCTCGGCTGGCTTTGAAGGAGCGCTGATTATCCTGGCGGCGGGATTGATTCTCTACCACTCCATCAGCCGGTGGCTGGCAGGCCCGGAGCTTGCCCGCCTGGGGCTGGGCACGGCGCTGATCGGCGGCGCGGCATTGGTGAACGCCGCATTGGGAACGTATTTGATCTCGAAGGGAAAGAAAAACAACTCTCTGATCCTCGAAGCCAACGGCCGGCACGTGCTGACCGACAGTTGGACCAGCTTCGGCGTGGTGGGCGGCCTCTGCCTGGTCCTGCTGACCGGCTGGAAGCCTTTCGACTCCCTGCTGGCAATCGCGGTGGCAGTGAACATTCTGTGGTCGGGGAAAGGACTGGTCCGGAAGTCGTTTGCCGGGCTGATGGACGTCGCCGACCCGGAGCTTGGGAGCACGATTCGAGAACAGCTCGATCGGCTGACGGCGGAAATGAACGTCGGCTACCACGGCGTGCGCTTCCGCCACACCGGCATCAGTTTGTGGATTGAATTCGAGTTGCAGTTTCCCGGCGGGACGGCCATCCAGGATGCACACCGCGTGGCGACGAACCTGGAAAGAAAATTAAAGGAAAGCCTGCCCCTGCCCGCAGAAGTATTGACGCACCTGGAGTCCGCCGAGGACCACGCCTTCGTCCATGAAGAGCCGCACTACGAGGGCAAGCCGGGGCTTCGCGAGAGTTAGGCTAAGAAGGGAGTGCCTCATGGTTCACCCAATCTATCGTGTCAAAGCTTTTGAAATCGTGAAGCCTTATACCTTGCGCGTTCGGTTTGATGACGACACGGAGCAGACGATTGATTTTCAACCAGTGCTCGCCGGAGAACTCTACGGTCCTTTGAAGGATTTAGCGCTGTTCAATCAAGTCCAAATTGACCCGGAAGTGCACACGCTGCTTTGGCCTAACGGGGCAGATTTCGATCCCGCCACGCTCCATGACTGGCCGGACCATGTGGATTTTTTGACGGCCCGCGCGCGGCAATGGGAACCCACAACTGCCTGAAGGACACCGCCTCTCACGGAATCACGTTGCGGATAATCTCGTAGATCAAGCCGGTCGTCTCGTTCATCAGGATGACGTTCCCTGCAATCACCACGCGACGGTAGCCTGTGGGCAGCCTCGTCAACTGGCGCTCCAGTTCCGCAGGCAGCGGCTGAATTTCCTTCTGAATTCTGAAGCTACAGAGGCACAGAAATTATAGAGACAAAAAAGATATGTGTTTTGAGACTGGATGGATATCTCCGTGTCTCTGTGTCTCTGTGGCCTAATTCCAGATCACGGATGCTCCTTCTCCGTAAACCACTCGCCGGGCATTTCCCTTCCCACGCCCTGCTGCCGCGCACGCTCATAGACGGCGATTCCGCAGGCGGCAAACTGCAAACTCAGTCCGATGTTGTTGACGAAGCATGTGACCTGCTCCGGGTTGCTCCGTCCGGCCACTTTGCCGGTCAGCAGCTCTCCCAGATTCGGCAGTTCGCCCCACTCCACGACGCCGCCCTTCGCCTTGGCCCCGCCGCTGGCAAGCTCCGGCACTACACTGCGGTCCCCTCCGCTGACAAAGCTGAGCGGCTCGGACTCCCGGCTGTGAATCACCAGGATGTCGGCGCCCTGGAGCGTCCCCCGGTCCAGCTCGAACGCACGGATCGAGGTGAGAAACATCCCCGGCTTCATCCAAGCCTCTTCAAACACCGGCTGGGCGGAGTTGGTGGCGGCGATGGCTATCTCGGCTCCCTCCACCGCTTCGCGGCCTGAAGCAACCGGCTCCACCGGCAGCCGCAGCCGCTCGGACCATTCCTTGGCGAATTTCTTGCGATGGTCCGCATTCGGGCTGAAGACTCGAATGCGCTTTATGGGTCGCGCGGCGCAGATGGCCATCAACTGCGCCCCGGCCTGCCATCCGGAGCCGAGCAAGCCGACCGTCGAGGCATCCTCCCGGGCCAGCCGCTTGGCGGCGATGCCGTTGGCCGCGCCTACGCGCAGACGTTGGATCACCCCATCGGGGAAGACCGAGATCAACTCGCCTGTCTCCATGCTGAACAGCAGGACCAGCCCCACATGGCGATTCCCCGGGGCCTTGGGCACCTTCTCCCGCCGCACGGTTCCGGCCCGGTTGTGCCATGTCAGAAAATCGGAGTTGACCCGCCACACGGCCACTTTCTTCCTCGGGTAAACGGCAGGCATGGACTTGAACTCATACACGCTCTTCTCCGGCCCGGGCAACGGGATGAGCATGTCGCGCCGGGCGGGCGAGATCGCCTCGCCCTCGACCAAGTCGCGATAGGCCGGTTCTTGCACATCCATGGCCACCTCGATGGGCAGCAGTCGTTCCACTTCCTCGTTGTTCAGCACCAATGTCACTGCTTCCGCTCCTTTTGCGATCCCGCCTCAGCAAACACGGCGTGTGTCCGCTGACCGGAGGTTTGCGCTGCCTCGATAGTCTCCGCCCGCAATCAGTTTACTCTCATCCACCTGCCCGTTATAAACATAGACCCAGACTTTTGCTTCCCGGCCATCGTCCATCACCACAGGCGTTACAGCGCGAATAAACAAACTTCTTTCCGGATGCGAAGGAGAGAACGCTTCATATTCATCCAGGATGCTTACTGCATTTGCCGGGTCCCTGAGTTCATACACCTCGCCTCCGACGAGATGTTCAGAACCAGCACGGATGACCGCCGGGTACTCGCCCAAATCGTACAGTCTCCCCTGGATATTGCCTCGCCCGACGAACTCCGCTTGGACTCTTCCCTGCCAACTCTCCAGCGATGGAAAACCCCTCATCAGCGTTCCGTAAACGAAAAGAAAGCGCGGCGTTGCAACCGGATCAATTTCCCCCATCCGCCGACACCTCACCAAGCAGTTTATGATTCTTTATACCACTTTTTCGGATTACCGATAATGGAAGGGTCCAGCGATTTGCAGGCAGCTTCTGGTTTCTCCTCCAATGTCCGGGAGGCAACGGTCCAAATACTTCAATACTGCTCAGTCCGTGGCGGCTTGTTCCATGGCCAGTCCTCCGGGCGAGGGACGATCCTCGGCGGCATCCTCCTCCGAGGTGGTCAACTCCCACAGCGAGCGGTCTTTCACCAGTTTGAGGACCAGGGCGGTATGCATGGCGTGCCCGGCGCGTTCCGCCACCACGTGGGCACGCAAAGGGTAGCCGATCAAGGCGAGGTCGCCGATCAAATCCAGAACCTTGTGGCGGCAACATTCGTCGGGAAAGCGCAGGCCCTCGTCGTTCATCAGGGAATCACGGGTGAACACCACGGCGTTGGCAAGCGACCCTCCGCGCACCAGGCCCATGTCTTTCATCTGCGGAATCTCGTCCAGGAATCCGAACGTCCGGGCGGGAGCAATCTGTTGGGTAAAGCTCTCGGCGGAGAGATCGATCTCCATCGACTGGCGTCCGACCATCGGGTGCCGGAAATCAATGCTGCTGCTGATGCGAAACCGGCGGTGCGGGAAAATCGCAATGCGCTTGGCCCCGTCGACCACCTCCACCGGCCGGAGAACCTTCAAATAGCTGCGCGGCGCGCGCTGGCGGCGGCGTCCGGCTTGCCGCAACAAGTCGACAAAAGGCTTGCTGCTGCCGTCCAGGATGGGCAGTTCCAGAGAGTTGAGCTCAACCACAGCGTTGTCGATGCCAACCCCCGTCAAGGCAGAGAGTATGTGCTCCGTGGTCGATATCAAAACTCCCTTGCGCATGAGGCTGGTAGCGTAACTGACCCGGGCAATGTGCTTCCAAGAGGCGGGAATCTCAAAATTTTCCAGGTCCGTGCGCCGGAACACAATCCCCTTGTTAGCCGGCGCCGGGGCAAGGCGGACTCGGCAGGGAGCGGCACTGTGCAGTCCGATGCCGGAGAACTCGACGGGCTTGTTAATGGTGTGTTGATAGTCCAAGTTCGCTTGTTCATCTCCTCGCCGCAAAGAATCACAATTACTTATAGCAATTGAGAATCCATTTCAATGAATAATTAACTTGTTCATTATAAGACAATTAAAATTGTAAGCAATGAACAATAGTTGTATTTTTACAACAAAGTGTATCTTCAAATCAAACTTTTGGTCAGTCCACTATTTGATACATAGAATTAGGCAAGTTGTATGCTGGCAACAGGTTCACTCGCCGGATGAAGAAATGACCCTAACCAGCACCGCAACAGCCAACGAAAAAACCGCTAAGATTTAAGATGTGGCGGACCCTACAGAATCGGGGCAAACAAAATGTGGATGGCTGCCACCAGGCACGGGAAGATCAGCGTCGCGACCACGCCTACGCGAATCATATTTTTCATTTCGATCTGTCCAGAGGCGAAAGCAGTGCCTGCCGCCGCGCCCGCCCAGGGTAGCATGATCCCCACAGCCACGTTGGCGATCAGCATGGCCATCGAGGCCGGGTTGAAGCCGACCTGCTGGGCGCCGGGGATCAAGATGCTTCCGAAAAAGGAGGTGGCGGCAGATCCGGAGAAGAAGTTGGTTCCGAAGGCCACCAGGTAGGCGGAAAAAAACGGCATTCCATACGGGCCCATGCCCAGCCCGGATATCCACCCCCCAATAAATTTGACGAGGCCAAAGTCAACCAGCGTGCCGGCTATCGCCACCGCCGCGGTTACCAAAAGCAAGATATCCCAGGGCGAGTGCTGGACCGCCTCGCGCCAGTTCAACACGAACTCGTTCTTCCGCCAATTCACCGGGACCGAGAACAAAAGCACTAAAACCACCACCGGCACCGCCCAGATGGAGAGGACCGAGTTGGTCCATTGCGTGACCGGGTGGACGGAGCCCAGTGTCAGACCGATGAGAGTGGGCAGCGTGAAGAGCAAGACCATCGTGAGGAAGATAAACAGTGTGCCACGTTCGCCGGGGGTCAGGGGACCCAGCTTCGCGCGCTCCTGGCGAAAAAGATCTCCCCCGCCGGGGATAACAGTAATTTCCGGCGGCAGAAAGAATCGCAGGATAAAAAAATACACGGTGAGGGTGACAAGAAAAATGGGCACCCCGGCCAGCATCCAGTTAAACCAGCCGAACGTCCTTCCGATAGTTTCTTCCAGCAGGGCCACGGCCAGGGCATTGTGAGGAAGCCCTGCAATAGTGGCTTTGCCGCCAGCCTGGGTGCCGTACAGGGTTCCCAGTGCCATTAAAGCGCCGAATTGGGACTTTCCGGAGCCGGAGGCTCCCACGAGGGTTCTGATAGAGGACACCAGCGCCATCCCCATGGGGATCATCATGGCCACGACGGCGTTGTCGGAAATGAAGGCTGAGATCAGCCCGGATGCCATCATGAACCCAAACACCAGCCGGTGGGTGTGCCCGCTCAGCCATCGGAAGGAGAGGAACCAAAGGGCGAAACGCCTGGCTAATCCATGACGCTGCATGGCGTAGCCCATCAGCGAGGTTCCCCAGATAAAGAAAAAGATATTTTGTCCGTAGAGTCCTGCCGTCCGGCCAACCGTCATGATTCCGATGACGGGAAACAAAATCAGGGGAAGCAATGAGGTAACCGCCCAGGGGACTGGCTGCGTCATCCACCACAGGATCACCCAACCGAAGACTGCCATCACAAGCTGAGCCTTCGGCTCCAGCCCTTCCAGCGGTAGCACGTAGAGCAGCAAAAAGGCGGACGGGCCAGAGGCGAACTGAGCGAACAGCTTCATGAAAAGCTCTCTTCAGATGGAACGCTCCCCGGTCATGGGCAGCAAGTCTAAGAGGTTGTTGGAAAACTGGTGTGTGGGTCCGCTTGCTAACCCCTCGGCTTCGCTCCCTTCGGCTATGCTCCCTTAGGGTTCGCTCAGGGCAGGCAGGACAGGCGCGCGCGGCTCGGCAAGTACAGCCCAATCAGCACGCCCATTCCAAGCCGCGACCGCCCTGCGGTCCAGAGGCCTTCGTCTTGCGGCCCAAAGCCTACAGGCGACGGGTCGGGCGGTGGGCCGTGAGGATCCCCCATCGCGCCGAAAGCGGCGCGTTGGGGATCTCGTGAGGGAGCGGAGAAATGGCGTTTTTCAACAACCTGCCTAGGAATACGGCGCATGATCGCTCCGTTTCATGCGGCATTCTGCAGCTTCTCTAGGAACCGCCGCCGTTTTTTTGAGGCGGTTTGAGCGTAACAATAATCACGAAGGAAACCACCAGCAGCACGGCAGCGATATCAAAGGCTCGCGTGTAACTCTGGAGTTGATCGTAGATCCGCCCTCCGAGTTTGGGTCCGAGGATTCCCGCCACTCCCCAGGCCAGAAAAACCAGCCCGTAGTTGGTGCCCACGTTCTTGGCTCCGAAAAAATCAGCCGTTGTGGAAGCATAGACGGAAAGCTGCGTGCCGTAGCAGTAATAGACGATAAAAAGAATGGGCCACAGCAGCAAGAGCGAATCTATGCGGCCCAGCAGCGGCAGCGTAACCGCAGAGATGAACACCATCAAAGACAGGGTTTTGATGCGGCCGATTGAATCGGAAAGCCAGCCCGAAAAAATGCGTCCTGCGGCATTCCCAAACGCGCCAATGGTCACCGCGGTGCCTGCAATCGCCACGCCCACTCCGGGAATCGCCTCCTGCGCGTAGGGAAGCAACTGGCTGATCACCATCAGTCCGGCGCTGGTCCCGAGCGCATAGGCCACGAGCAACCGCCAGAACTGGGAGGTCGCGAGCATCTCTCTGGGCGAAAAGCTCGCGCCCGACGCGCTGGGCGAGCCCGGCGCCGGGTTCCATCCTGGAGGAGACCATCCGGAAGGTGGATTTTTCAATAGCTGCGCAGCAATCATCGTTGCCACGAAAAAGAAGATGCCCAGCCCAAACATCACCGGCCGCCAGCCATGCTCGGCAATCAGCCCTGGAACAATCGGACCCAGAATGGCGGAACCCCCTCCGAAGGCCCCGATACTGATCCCCAGCACCAGGCCGCGCCGGTCCGGGAACCATTTGGTAATCACGCCGATCGGCGTCACATAGCCAAACCCGGCGCCGATGCCGACGACGAGCCCGAAGGCAAGGTACATTCCCGTAAGGTCAGTCGCGCGGCTGGTCAGCAAGAATCCCGCCCCAAACAAAATGCTGCCGATCAGGGAAACAATGTAAGGGCCTTTTTTGTCCTGCAGGCGCCCCCCGATCAAGAAGCAGAGGGCAAAGACGGCAACGGCGATGGAAAAAATATTGGATGCCTGTTCCCTGCTCAGATTAAGGTCCTGCTGCAACGCCGGGACAAATAAGCTCCAGCCGTAAAGCGCGCCGAGTGAAAGATTCATCAATACTCCGCCGAGAACGCAATACCATCGATTCATGGACTCCCTCCCTTAATCTCTAAGCTGCGATATAAAAACTGTCCGGCTGAGCTACTCTTTCCAGGTCTTGCCTTTCAACATCTCGCCTTTTAAGGTCTTCCTGCCCTGCCGTTGGATTTTCACTCCGAGATCAACCCCGGCAGCTCCAACGGCACGGAGCCGGTTCCGGCACGACCCGCTTTGCTTTCTACCCGCCTGCCTCCGCCCACAAAAGCTGCTTGCACCCATAAATTGCGGCCCACGGAAATAGAAGTGTTTCGCGCCGGATTGCCGGAAATACTGGCGTGCGCAGGTTACTATACCTTAAGAAAACCATTTTGAAAGCGAAAATCAAAGCCCTGGGAGCCTGGCAGGATAAACTTTTTAGCATACGCCCGATGACGAACGGACGATCTGAGCTTGAGCCAACGCGCCGGCTGTCATAAAATCTAGGGCCGGACGAAAGCTAAAGCTGGGAATTTTCCACTGCAACTCCAGCCAGTGAAGAGGTCAACATGGAGGCGAATCAGATAGTCAGCATGATAAGCGAGCAATGCGCTCGCCTGAATACTGCCCGGGTCATTACGAGCGATTTAGGACTGATTTGCCAGGCGCGATTTTCCGCCCTCTCTGCGGAAAGCATCCTGTTCGAATTGCTGGACCCGCCGGAAACAGCCTACTTCCGCCCGCTGTCCCTGTGTGTCGTTTCCTTCAACAGCGGGAGCCGTCACTGCATCTTCCTCAGTTCCGTGATCCACTTCAAACAAGATGAAGAATTTCGGATCGGGCAACTGCTTCTCAGAATCCCGTCCGACATCATGGCGGCGGAATCGCGCATCGCGTTCCGCGTGCCTTTGGGCAGTGACACCGATTTACGCGTGCGAGTCGTGGATGAGAACGGCAGAACCTGGGCTCCGCAGCCCATAGACATCTCAATGACCGGAATCCAGATTGAGTTCCCTGCGAACGACGTTCCCGGTTTCCAAACCGATGACCGGCTGCAGGTGGAGTTGCGGATGAAAGACCACGTTGCGCGACTGAAAGGATTTGTGCGCCGTTGCGAAGGACAAGGCTACGGGTTGATCTTCCCAGAGGTCTTGCGCGGAGCAGAGTTCGACCCGCCAACGGCGCTGCGCGCGATTGTAAACACCCTCGAGAGAAGTTGGCTGCGCGGCCGGTTACCGCAAGCCTCTCGTTAACTGGAAATTCCGGCTCCACGGGTTTGATGACATCCAATCCCTGCTGCCCGCGAGCCGGCATGACTGTGGAAGGCACGCTGAGAACAGTGGCATCCCGCCTTCTTCCCCGATTTTCTCTATTGAAATCTTCTCCAGAAGCTATAGAATGCCATGAGGCGGCTCCATAGCCTGGTTCAGCAGCTTGGTTCAACACAAAAAGGCGCAGCCATTGCCGGCGTCCCGATGGGAGGGTAAAAGCTCATGAAGCGAATCGCCATTGCCTCAAGCTCTTTGGGAATTGGCCTGATAATAATGGTTGCGCTGGCCGGTTCACATCCTGCTTCGGCCCAGCAATCCACTTCGCGCGCTTCCCTTTCACCAGCGCAGCTAGCGGGCAAAAAACTTTTTTTGCAGCGATGCTCGGTCTGCCATCTGCCGCCCTTGAACGCACCCCAAAACCCTGACCCGAAGCCCTATGGTCCTCTGCTGAGCGGCTTCGTACGGGGAGGGGACAGAGAAACTCGCGCCCGCAATATTATTCTTAAAGGAACGGCCCGCATGCCGGGCTTCCAGTATGGCTTGAAACCGAAGCAAATCGACGCCTTGATCGAATATTTGAAGATCCTATGAGTAAATGCCGAAAAAAAGAACGGAGGATGCCCCGTGTCGAAAATCCTTTTGTCAAAATTTAAGGCCTTGTTTCTAGCTCCCGCGCTGCTTCTCACCCTGGGACTGTTTGCCGCACAGACCGGCTACTCCGCAGACGCCAGCCTGACGGGCATGGTGAAATCATCGGGCGGCAATGTACTCGATGGAGTTACCGTCTCGGCCCGGTCCAGCGATAAAACTTATACAACCACCGTGTTCACAGACGAAGCGGGAAAATACTTTTTTCCGCCGCTGGCGGAAGGCAATTACCGGATTTGGGCGCAGGCCGTGGGATTTGAAACCACCCGCGCGGAGCAAACCCTGGACGCCGCCGCAGGAGTACAGCAGGACTTCGAGCTGAAAACGCTCGCCGATTTCAGCATACAGCTTTCCGGCACCGAGTGGATGGCGGCTTTGCCCGAAGACACTCCGGAGCACCGCCGCATGAAGGCGATCTTCCGCAACAATTGCTCCGGATGCCACACGCCCAACTTGGTGCTGCAAAACCGCTTTGATGAGGCCGGCTGGCGCAGCATCATCACCTTGATGGAGAAAGTCGGCATCTACGGCAACCCGCCCCGGCCCGACAGAGCGCCGTTTCCTTTCCTGCGCGCCTTCAAGGACGAACTGGCCGCTTATCTCGCCGAGATGCGAGGACCGGGGCCTTCCCCGATGAAGTTCAAACCGTTTCCCCGCCCGCGCGGCGAGGCCGCCCAGGTGGTGATCACCGAATATGACATTACGTCCAGCTCCAACACCGACGAATACGTGACCCACGATGGAAGCGACTGGATGGAGGGCACTCCATCCGCATATGAGGCACGCGGGCCGCACGATTCCGAGGTCGACCCCGACGGCTTCGTATGGATCGCAGACTCGCAGATTGACCGAGTCCGGACGGTCGCCCGGCTCGACCCCCAAACAGGGGAAGTGAAAAACTTCAAGCTGGAAGCCCGGCACGGAGTGGCGATGCGGAGCCACGGCATCATTATTGATGAAGATGGAATCGCCTGGTTCAACGCCAACGGCGGCCTGGGAAAGATCAATACGCGAACGGAGAAAATCGAGTACTTTGAGCCTCCCCGGGGAATGGCGCGGGTGGGAGGAACTATCGACACGGGCACCGACGGCATCATCTGGGCCTCCTCATCCGCAGGGGCCCTGGCGTTCAATCCGGACACCAATGAATTCACCGAATTCAAATCCATACAGCGCGGCCGCCAGGGACGCACCTACGGGGTGGCCGTCGATGCGGAAAACAACGGCTGGTGGGCGCAGATGAATTACGACACTGTAGGCAAAGGAAACCTCCGCACCGGCGAAACGACCGAGGTGGTGTTTGCACCCTTTCCGCATAGCAACGACGCCGTTTCCGCAGCGGACCGCGCGGTATATGAATTGACCGGCGGGGACTGGAACTCCGCGCCTCCCTGGCAGCAAGCTCCACGCCGCCTCGGCGGAGACAAAACGGGCAACGTCTGGGTGGCGCTGTGGTGGGGCGACCGTCTGGCGAAGATCGACATCCGGACGCACAAGGTCACCTACTACCCCTACCCCAGTCCGGGGTTTGCCGGGGTTTACGACACCTCGGTGGACCGCAACGGCATGGTCTGGATGAACCTGCTGCACGCCGACCGGATCGCCCGGTTCGATCCCGCGACCGAGCAGTGGACCGAATTTCAGCTTCCATCCCTGGGCGCCGAGACGCGCCACATCTCCGTCGATAACCGCAAAGACCCTGTGGAAGTCTGGACACCTTACTGGAGGACCAGCAAACTGACGCGCTTGCAGTTCCGAACCAAAGCACAGTTACAGGCGCTTGCTCGCCGTTAACAGAGGTGGATGAAGAAAATGGAAAAAAAATCGGAAATTCAGAAATGTGTGGAGCTGTACCGAAGCGGCAGCATCACTCGAAGAGAACTCTTGGGTTCTCTCATCACCCTCACAGGCAGCTACGCCGCAGCGCATCTGTTTTTGGAATCGAGCGGGGTGGCGGCCACGCTCATTTCCCAAACAGAGGCCGCAGCCGCCAATGTTTCCGCCGAGACCGTCCAGTTTCCCTCCGGGCAGGTTCAGATGGAAGGCTACCTGGTAAAACCCCTGGTAAAACCGAAGAATTCGGGCAGGCATCCTGCCATCCTGGTGATCCATGAAAACCGCGGCTTGAACGAGCACATCCGCGACGTAGCCCGCCGTTTCGCGGCGGAAGGCTTTGTGGCGCTGGCGCCCGACCTGCTGTCGCGGGTGGGTGGCACGGGCAGCATGCAGGAACAGCGGGACGCCACCGAAGCGATCGGCCTGCTGCCGGTCTACGGCGTGCTGGATGACCTGCGGGCGGGCTTCCGATTCTTGGAAAACGATTCGGCCGCGGACCCCCAAAAGATCGCCTCAGTGGGATTTTGCTGGGGCGGGTGGCGCAGTTTCATGCTGGCCACCGTGGAGCCAAAGCTTTACCGGGCGGTGGTGTTCTACGGCTCCAGCCCCGATTCCGGTTTTGAAAAAATTCAAGCTCCCGTCCTGGCGCACTATGCCCAGTGGGACAACCGCATCACGGGAAATGCTCTCTGGACCGAGAAAGAGATGAAGCAGGCGGGCAAGCAATATCAGTATCACGTTTACCCGGAATCGGAGCACGCGTTTTTCAACGATACCAGTCCCCGGCACAACCCGGAGGCGTCCCAGTTGGCATGGAGGAGAACGCTTGAGTTTCTGCGCAGCTAATTTGCGCAACCAAAGCTTCGCAAACTGGGCTTTGCACCACCAAGTTTTACACGACCAGGCAAAACTTCACCTCTTCCTGGAAGCTGCCAACCTCTGCATCTCGCTTGTAGGACCCACTGCCTCCGCGGCAAAGCTCGCCATCTCCACAGCCAGTATGTCCTCTACTTGCGCCATGGGAGGCTGCCCCGCCCCCGGCAAGTACTCGAAATGCGTCCGGCCCCGAAGGATTGCCGTCAGCCTTCCGGCAGCAGGCATCAGATGGAATGGAATCCTGCTAAAAAATATGGCGGAGGAAGGGGGATTCGAACCCCCGAGCGCCTTTCGACGCTAACGGTTTTCAAGACCGCCGGTTTCAACCACTCACCCATTCCTCCATCGCTCATTTTACAGCAAGTGGGAGCAGGTCCGCTCAGTACCTTGCTGTTTGCTGTGGGGACTTTTGTGGGGACCACTGCCCTCTTTCGCACACCTGAAAGGCCGCTCAATATAGAATCGCGCCAGCCTATCAACTGCTGACCGCTTGTGCTCCGGTATGGGATGGACGTAACGCCTCGCGGTTGTGATCGTCGAGTATCCCATCAACTCTTTGAGAGTCGGCAGGTCCACCCCCGACATTGCCATCCGTGAGCCAAAGGTGTGCCGCAGATCGTAAAGCCGAAAAGGTGGCCGAATGTTCGCAGCCAATCATCGGCCTTGTTCCGCGTTACGATACAAATTCAACTAACTGTAAGGATTTTTTTAGGTATAACGGATGGCGTGGATGCCCGCCCTTGGTCAACGAAATACAAAATCCGCGTTTCCCCAATAGAGCAATAACCTCTCGGTTTCGCGATCGAAAGCTGCCATGGCATCCCCAAACGAACACGACCTTCTCTGACATACTTCCGGCAGTGACAATCCATCCATCGTTGTCAGGGCCGACCGGGTCTTTAGCGCTTTTGAGTCGGGTGGGCTTCGTAGCTCGAAAAGCGAATAGGTTGGTCATGTAAAAACCACCAAATCCCCAATCCTGTGTAAACTGACGACAACGGCGCATAGTCGGATCGTCGGTGTTCTCGTCTGCAGTTGAGGGATTGAGACCAATAAAATTAAGCCGTGGATTGCTCTTGTTCCATATTCGCCAGAGCAGGTATCTATAGGTCCGACAAGGCGAAAATACAGCACCATTCCTGCTATTCACAATTCGCCCTCGGTTTTCGCGTAACGCAGTTCCTTCTTCGTCATGTCGCACTTTAGATAGCCACCCTTGTTTTCATTAACGCTACGCCATGCTGCGTACCCCACGAGTATTGCTTGATTCCAAAGATCATAGGTTGCGCGGCTGACTTCCAGTGCTCCAGTGATCCTTTCAATCAACTTCAGCAATTCAAACGGAACGCATTGTTCATCTTTGAAGAACGCAACCTCCCTGGCATGCTCGTAGACTAAAGCAGTTAGGGCCTCCTCCAGGATGATGGCGCGAGCGCCATCCTCAACTTCATCCATCTTCTTATTGGATTTGCGCTTTCTGTTTAGCAAACTACGGAAGACAGGACTCCAGCCCAGGACCGCGACGTGTGCAAGATGCAGAACATCGTGAAACCGGTAGCCGTCGTCGGTATGAGCGTTGTCCGTTACCCTTGCCCCAATTTGAATCCAGTCTGTCCCAAAACCCTTGAGAGCCAGCTTTGCTGTGCCCCCAACGATTTCTGAGACTTTGAAGATCATAACTCTTGGAAATTGCTCATCATCGGGGAATTTGGCATCAAAAAAGTCCGCCAGATGTGTCTTCTTTCCCCAACGATGCTCGCATTTCTCGCGATTGCTCACTGCAACTGCGTCGAGATCCAAGTTGCAACATGTAGCAATGTCGGAGATGTACCAGAGAATGTCCCCAAGCTCCTCTTGGAACCGCTGTTGCAATCCCACAGAATCACTTGGGATTCGATTGCGGTCATCATATATTCTAGAAAGCGTGGCAACGGCTTCGTTCAGATTCCAGAACGAACTAGCTAACGAACGCTCAGCATCTTGGAATTGCCTGGTTCCTTTTCGATTCAGCTTGGTATTGTTTAAAGTCCATTGGATTGAACCTCGCGCAGTGCTATCGAATAGATTCTGCCGTCATTGTAGCAATAAACGTTGCGCCGCAAGGGAGCAAAACAAGTATCCACTGGTAATTGGATTAGTAAGGTGGGTAATATTGTCCAACGTCTCCTGAATGACAGGCGTGAGTGTTAGGCTGGTACGGGTGGTCCTCGGACGAATCAAGTCACGAGGACTAGCTATGGTGGCACTGTGGCGACTTTTGTGGATACCCCGCGTGCAGATTGTTACATTTTGGTGCAACTCAAAACAACTCGACACATGACTAGAACTCTTTGAACTGGAAGGGGTTGCAGGGTTATCTGCCATCCGGTCAGTTAGTTAGAAAAACGGCCTGAAAAGATTTTCAAGACCGCCGGTTTCAACCACTCACCCATTCCTCCATCGCTCATTTTACAGCAAGTGGGAGCGGGTCCGCTCACAACAACTCCTCTTTGCTGTTTGTACCCCGGCAAAGCTTTGCATTATGGAAGCATGGCCGTGGCGACAACATGATCTTTCGTTGTCTCTCGCGCAAGCCGTTTCTGAAGGGTGTTGCGCGACAGCGAAAGGGCCGCCATGCCACTTTAACCTTGATTTGACCGGGCAGCCAACCTAGGATTTTGCGGAAGATTGACAGTTCAATCCTATCTCTGAATGGCGGATTCAATTTTGAACTGTTTTCGATCAAGACATCGTTGGCTGGCACTCTCTGCTGGAACCAGTTTCCCAGCAGTTTCCGCCAACAAAGACTCCGGCCTGCTCCTACGCATCCTGCACTATCATCCAACGCGGGTCGGGCGCATCCCTGCGCAGATTGACTATGCTGATTATCGTGATGTGGACGGCGTGAAGGTTCCCTTCCGCTGGACAGTTTCGCAGTCGAGAGGACGCAGTTACGAATATCAAATCAGCCAGGTGCAGCAGAATGTCCCGATTGCAGCCTCTCCATTCGAGGAATAACGGCGGGCCGGCGCGCGCAGATCCGAATGAAGCAACGCTGCAAGCAGAGCGGCGAACGCCTCAGTGTTTGATCTTCCAATTGCCCTCCACATTTTTACGATGCGCCCTGTGACAGCCGGTGCAGTTGGCGCGGGTTGCGTGAAATTTGGCCAAGGCTTCCTCCATCTTGCCCGCGGAGGCAAGTTCGCCAGCTTCTTGGAAGCCGGACTGTGTGTCGTCGGCAAACTTCATGGCGCTGCTGACGCTTCTTTTCTGGAAGAAGGCATAGACCCGCCCAAAAAGTTCTTGCAGTTTCTTCGCGTCCGCTGCGACCGCTTCTCCGGCCATGTCTTGCAGATTCAAGGCCATGCTGCCGACCGTTCGCCGAATGGTCTCCACCCATTCCTGGAATTCGGCTTCATCTTGAGCCAAGCCTGCATCTTGAGCCGAGCCTGCCCTGCCTGCCGAGCCTGCCCTGAGCGAAGCCGAAGGGAGCGCAGCCGAAGGGGCTCGGAATGACAACGCGTTGTGGTTTACGCCAACTGTGAAAACGCCATAGGCACTCATTTTTTGGATTGACTTAGGGGTTATCTTTCTTCCAAATAGCTGTTGGCAAAATTGAATTTGTTTTGCTCCGGCATCCATTAAGCCATTTCACCAGGAGGACACATGAACGGACCTCAGAGGTTTTGGATTGCAATTTTATTTTTGGCATTCTTCCCGTGGCTGCCGCTGCTCGCCCAGGGCCAGTTGCCCGAAGGGGAAGGAAAGGAGATCGTCGAGACCGTATGCACGCAGTGCCACGGATTAAGCAATATTACGAACGCGCGCTACCCTTTGGAGGAGTGGCGAAACGTGCTGTACGACATGATCTCCGAAGGGGCTCCCTTGCTGGACGATGTGGCGCAGTATCTGGCGAAACATTTCGGTCCGGAGAGTTCCTCCGGCAGTTCATCGAAAAATACCGGAGAGGCTGCTGGTAAGAAAACAATCTCAGTAAATCCGGCTGCGGCGCAGGAACCGGGAAGAAGTTAAAAAAGCTGTCCGGTCTGGATGCCAGCGAGCATGCGAAAACAGGAAACCGGACAGCTTTTCAGGGAATTGGACTTTGCTGTTGGATTTCTGCTGTTGGACTTCTAAGAACGAGGTGAGAACCATGCGGAACCGAGGTGTCACGCGAAGGCGATTTCTGGAACAAGCTGGGAGCGTCACCGCCCTGGGGGTCATGGGAAGTCTGCTGCCCTGGACCCGGTTCAACGCGGCCGAGTTGCCTCGACCGGGCACTGCCGACTGGGCCCGGTATGGTTATGATCTGCACAATACCCGCTTCAATGCGAACGAGAAGACCATCGGCCCCGGCAATGTGGACCGGCTGAAGCTGAAGTGGAAGTTTGACACGCTCGACGATTGGCCGATCCAGACGACTCCGACCATAATCGGCGACACCGTATTTTTCGGGGCCGGGGGCTATCAATATGCGCTCGACAGCGCCACGGGAAACATGAAGTGGCGATACGAGGTGGGGCTGGCCGGGGAGTGGCTTTCCGGGCTGAAGAACCGGGGAATTCGCTCCTCCTCTTCCTACGCGAACGGCCGGGTCTACTTTGGAACGGGCTTTTGCGATGTGCATTGCGTGGATACGGCCGCCGGAAGGGAAATCTGGAAGACTAATCTGGAAGACGACAAGCTCTTGAATGCCAAGATGGGGTATTCCCCGGTCGTTTATAACGGAAAGGTGCTGGTCGGCTGGACCTCCGGCATGGCCGGGATAGCCTGCCTGGATGCGGAAACGGGAGCCATCCGCTGGCGCTTCCGCGTCGCGCAAGACGTGCCCGCCGAAAACAGAACAGGAGGCGGATCGCTTTGGACATCCGCGGCCATTGATGAAAAGCAAAATGTGGTTTTCAACGTGACCGGCAGCACCAAGGGACTTTGGCCCAACGCCATGCTGTACACGGAAAGCATCCTGGCCCATGATATTGACACCGGCGAGCTGCTCTGGCACTACCAGGCACATCCCCAAGATGCATTTGACTTGGATTTTTGCGCCCACCCGATCCTCTTTGACGCGGAGGCCCCGCCCAGAACTCGCGGGTACGTGCGGCCCTGCGTAGGGGCCGGCAACAAGGCGGGCATTTACTGCTGGAACCGGCACACCGGGGAGCTTTACTGGAAAACGATGCTGGGTGCAGGAGGCGCCGGGGGCGGACCGCGGATCAACGCGATGGCGGTCGCTTATAACAAGGTTTTCGTGCAGAACACTTCCCCCGGCGGGCCGCCCTTGTACGTCACGGCAGCTTTGAACGCCTACAACGGCGATATTGAATGGATTGTGCCGAATCCCAGCTCGCAAACCGCGCCGATTGCCGTCGCCAACGGGGTGCTCTACCAGGGATTCGAGCCGGGCGCCAAGGTGGAGGCGTTGGACGCCCAAACGGGTCGCAGGCTCTGGGAATATCCTTTGCCGAGTCCATACCGCGGCGGTGTTGCCATCGCCAACGGCGCTCTGTACACGAGCAACGGCGAGGCGGCATCCTGGAGCGGGGAGGACGTGCCCTATAAGTATTCCGTCTATTGTTTTACGGTTGACGGCAAATAGCATTGCCAAACCGGGCTGTGCTTTGGGATAGTGCCGAAACCAAGGAAGGGAGTATCGTGCTATGACATCTGGAAAGCTCCATCGTCGCGACGTATTGAAAGGCTGGGGAATGGGGGTGTTGGCACTGTCGCTTCCCGGATGGCGGTTGCCGGTGTTAGGAGCGGAACCGGAGGCCGCCGTGGTAACCATCGGCAACAATTATCGGCTGGGCCAATGGTTTTTTAATCCCGCAGGTCTTTACATTCAAAAAGGACAAACGGTGCGTTGGGAGAGCAGAAAGTGGGGAACGACGGTCACTGCATTCCACCCTTCCAACGGCAATCATGAATTGCGAATCCCGGAGAACGCGAAACCGTTTGACTCCGGCTTGATCGGACAAACTATCCAGAGCACGTTTGAATGGACCTTCGATGTGGAAGGGACCTACGACTATTTTTGCCGTTATCACGAAATCCTCGGGATGGTAGGACGCATTGTGGTGGGATCGCCGGGCGGACCGGACGAAGAGAACCTGCCTGGTTATGGGGCCCGCGAGGGAAGGACGCCGGTCTTCCATTTCCAAGCCAAGCTTTTGGCGGCCCTCCCCTCTCAGCAGATCGTTGAGAACAAGACCCTTTCTTATCCGAGGGATTTGTTGGTTCGGACCTACCCGTACGGGGATAAATAAGCGATAGCACGCTGTCCGCTTACGATGGGCTCCCGCCGTCGGGCAAGAAGGCAACAGGTTATCAATCCAGGTTTTATCAATCCAGGTTGCCTGACTAAATTTTCCACAAACCAACGAATCATCATCCTTTTCAATTTCGGCTTTCGTTTGAACATGCCACTCCCTCGCCCCGCCCATCCACGCTGCCCCCTCAAAAACGTGAGCGAAAACTTCGGCAGCCGGACGCGTGGCTTTGTAGTTTCGCCAATAGGCGCGCGCCTCCCGAACTCCCGCCCAGTCGAGAACACGAAAGCTCGATTCCCTGCGCAACCACTCCAGAGCTTCCTCGCTGCTCTCCATATTTCTGTTTTCTGCCTCCAGGATGATTCTGTCCAAGACATACTCTTGTCCCGCCACAAGCTCCAGCGGGGCACGGGGTTGTCCATTGCGGATCGACAGAGTGATTCCGGGCGGCTCGGCTGGGGAAGCAGCATCCTCCGAATTGGGGGCCGGATTGGGGGAAGGTCTCCCGCAGGATGAGACAAGCAGCATCCCCCAAACGAAAACAACAAAAATAATTTTACTCTTCATCATGAATGGTTTGCTTTTGCTCATTTCCGTCAGATTCCGGGCGATCCTAACATAAGAGACGGATCGTACGATTATCAATCCGAATGCCTTCCATAGAAAACCCTTCGCAAAGGACATGCAATGTGAGCAGGCTTTCCCCGATAGCGCTTCGCTGTGCTGATGACCAGCCACAGGTCTCCCGGAACGAATCCCGATGTATACTCTTCGTTGCCCGGAAACCAGAAATGGAAATTCCGGTGGACGGCATTCTTCAACTAACAGGAGGTATTATTCATGCCCCATATTCAGATCACGCTTCTGGAAGGACGTCCGGCGGAACAAAAGCGCAAGATTGCCGAACGCATCACCGACACCATGGTCGAAGAGACCGGCACCAGTCGCGAAGGGGTTAGTGTGGCTTTCGTGGATGTTTCTCCAGACAGTTTTGCCCGGGGAGGCGTGCTGATCATAGACCGGAAAAAGAGCTGAATCCGGTGCTGCTGCAGGAAAACCCCTTCCGAAAATCGGCATAGGAGATTCAGGATGAATTTACAGGGAACGGTTCAGGTGAAAGCCCCGCGGGACCGTGTTTGGGAAGCTTTGAATGACGCGAAAGTTCTGGAGCAGTGCACACCTGGATGCAAGCAAATGACCCTCGCGGAAGATGGGTCCTACGATGTCCTGCTGGAGGTGGGCATAGCCTCCGTCAAAGGGCGCTATACAGGCAAGATTCGGATTAGCGACCGAATCCCCGGCACTCAGTACAAGCTGGCAGTGACGGGAAAGGGCACTCCCGGTTTTTTGAACGCCGAAGGTATCCTCCGGCTGGAAGAGCAGGGCGCAGAGACTCGGATCGATTACAGCGGGCAGGCGCAGGTGGGAGGGCTAATTGCCGGTGTGGGCCAGCGCATTATGAGCGGCGTGGCCAAGCAACTGGTAAGGCAATTTTTCCAAAGTTTCGAGAAGGTTGCAGTCCAATCCGCAGAAGGCGGCAACTAACCCGGATTTCTCGCCAAGCCCGGCAGGCCTGAGACTTTGCCAAAAAACAGCGAGGGAAAACGTTTCAGGAAGCAGCTATATGAGCTTAGAGACTGCCTCGCGAATCTTCAGCTCGATGATAATGTTCTCCTCCTCGGAGTTTTCCGGTGGAAGGGACCGGTGAGCAATCCCCCGGGGGATGACAAACATCTCGCCGGATTGCAGGGTAATGTTGCCCAACTCCGTCTCCCAGTGGATGCTCCCCTTGTAGCAAAAGATCACCTCGTCGGCCTCCATATTGCGATGCCAGAAAACCATCGGCTCCTTCGTCCTCTTGGAAAGGTCCAGCCGCACCCCTTCGGCTTGCAACAGCGGCAAGGGCGTCCCCTCGGCCTTGGCGTAGTTCGATGGCCGCAAGTTTGGATCGTTGACGTTGATCTTTTCCAGCTTGACCTGCTTGCTCTCGACGGAAATAACCTGCACGGGAGGAATTTCACGTTTCAAGATCAGTTCTTTTCCCTGCCATGTGAATTTCTCGGTGTAGGTCATGATTCTTTTCCTTTCTCAAAAACTCAATTTCCATCGCCAATATAAGAAGCTTGCTCCCGGAAGACCATCTAAACAGAGGCCGTCAGCCTCTAAGAACGAATGCAAGCCGCCGCGATCGCCCGCGAGACATAAACGCGGGCAAGGTGGGAGCGAAAATCGCTCGAGGCATGCATATTCTCCATCACATCCACGCCCTGAACGATGGCGGACGCTGCCTCTTCAATAATTTTGGGTTCCAGTTTTTTTCCTTGCAGTCTCTTTTCTGTCTCTTCCGCCCGATAAGGCTTATCCGTCACTCCGGTAACCCCGATTGAAATTTCTTCGCATGTTTGATCGTCCCCTGCCTTCAGGCATAGGGCGATCCCGACCATGGCAAAGTCCGATGGTCTCCGAGCAGCTTTCCGATAGATCGTTTTGTGGTCCGGCAAAACCGGCACGCGAATCTCGGACAGAATCTCATCCGGCGACAAAGCAGTTTCCATCATGCCGAGAAAGAAATCATCCGCTTGGATCCATCTTTCGCCTTTAGGACCGGCCACTTTTAATTCCGCTTTCAGAGCCAGGATCGCCGCCGGCATATCACCGGCCGGGTCGGCGTGGGCCAGACTGCCGCCGAGCGTCCCGCGGTTACGCACCTGGACATCGCCAACCACAGAGGCCGTTTGCGGCAAAAGAGGACATTTGCTTTGCAATAGTTCGGATTCCTTGATCTGGGCGTAGGTGGTAAGCGCGCCAATTGATATTGTGCCGGAGGGCCCGGCGCTTTCTTCGCGGATATAGTTCAGTTCCGCGATGCCGGCCAAATCCACAAGATAGTTTAGGCTGGCCAAGCGAAGCTTCAGCAGCGATATGAGGCTTTGCCCCCCCGCGAGAGGTTTCGCCTCCTCCTGGTAGCTGGAGAGAAGAGAAACAGCCTCGGAAAGAGATGCTGGAGCGAAGTATTCGAATTTGCTAGGTATCATAACCACTCCCGCCCGAAGAACCCCCCGCCCGAAGAACCCATAGTTGAAGAACCCATAGTTTCAGTGAAGCGACTGCTCATCAAATCTCCTTGGTCTCCTTTACGGCCCTCACAACTTTTTGAGGTGTAATCGGCAGCGAGACAACTTTAACATGGAAGGGAGAAAGGGCGTCTTCCACCGCGTTGGCCACGGCGGCGACAGAACCAATCGCCCCTCCTTCTCCCACAGCCTTGGATCCCAAAAGGGTGTAAGGGCAGGGAGATTCCATATGGGCGAGCTCAATTCTCGGCAGTCCGCCGGCTACCGGCTTCATGTAATCCATGAAGGAAGCCGATAAGGGCTGCCCGTTCTCGTCATAAACGAATTCTTCCAAAAGGGCCGCTCCGATTCCATGTACCGTCGAGCCGATAGTCATGCCCTCCACGATCCCGGGATTGAGCTGCCTGCCGCAATCATGAACGATGACGTATTTGAGGAAGGTTACTTCTCCGGTCTCCATATCCACCTCCACCGCGACCACGTGGACGGAGTTGGAATGGGTAATTTGCACATTAAAGTCATCCCTGCTGGGACGTTTCGCCATGGAGTTTTTGTAATAGGCGATCTCCTTCAATCCCGGCTCCACGCCATCGGGAAGCAGTAGAATTTTTTTGTAGGCCAGAGAAGCAATCTCCTGGAATGAAACCGATTTCTGCTCGTCCTTGCTGGAACAGACCGCTCCGTTCTTCAACTGGAGTTCCCCTGTTTCCTCTCCCAACATGTGGGAAGCGATCCGAACCATTTTGTCTCTGACCTTTTTGGTGGCCATAATGACGGCGCCGAGATCCACATCGTTGAACTTGTTGGAATAGGCCCCGGAATGGCCGAGAAACGGCGAGACCAAAGAATCGAGATGTGAATCGACCGACACTCTTTCCGGATGGATGTCCAGCATATCCGCAATCACCTGGGTAATGGTGGTTGCATGGCCCTGGCCTTGGTCTACGGAACCCATCACCACATTCACGTTCCCGTCATAGTCGATGCTGACGATCGCGCCCTCGGCATTCCCCATGTATTCAGGGACACCCCTGGAGGTGTAGTAATACCCCAGGTTCGAGGTTCCCGGCTCTATTCCCGCGCTGATGCCTAAACCGATGTACTTCCCCTTTTTCCGCATTTCCATCTGCTGCTTTTTTAACTCGTTATAACCGCTCAGGCTCAATGCTTTCTGGAGACATTCCGGATAGTTTCCGCTTTCGTAGATTTCACCCGAAGGGGTGGTGTAAGGCATCTGCTTCGGCTGGACAAAGTTGCGGAAGCGAATCTCGACCGGGTCCAGCCCCAGTTTCTTGGCTGCTATGTCCATCATCCTTTCGAGAACAAAGATCATGGTGGGCTTGCCTACGCCCCGGTTCTGAACCGTGGGACCCTTCTGGGTCACGACGCTGATTAACTCGGCCCGGGTCGCTCGAATGTCGTAGCAGCCGACCATCGTGGCGAATTTGATCAGCCCATAGATGCCTGCCGTATGGACGAAGGAGCCGTCGTTTTCGATATCCTTGATAAAGAGGCCCAGAATCTTCCCGTCTTTTTTCATGGGCAGTTCAATCTCCACATCACAATCGGGCGCATGGCTGCCGCCCAGCAGGTGCTCTCTTCTGGTTTGCACCCACTTCACCGGCTTATCGACCTTTTTAGCCAGCAGACAAAGAATGACGATGTAGGGCCAGATGGCGAGTTTGATGCCGAAGCCTCCGCCGCTGTCGGGAACGATCAGCCGAAACCGGTTATTGGGAATGCCCAGCGTGTTGCAGACGTTCGTGGTGCTCCTGCCCGGCTGCTGGTCATTCGCCCACACGACGAAGGAGTCGTTTCCCTTCTCGTGTTTTGCGATCATGGCCCAATTTTCCAGCGGAGTTGAGCTGTACCTGTGAACCCGGAAGTGTTCCTTGACAACCAAGTCGGCCTCTTGGTAAGCGGCATCCATATTGCCGTGCTCCAGCTTGTCATGAAGCAGCACGTTGCTCCCCGCCTCTTCAAAGATCAAAGGGGAGTCATTCTTCAGGGCGTCCTCAATCTCCACTACCACTGGCAGCGGCTCATACTCCACATCGATCAGCTCCAGAGCGTCTTCGGCAATGTAGCGGTCCTCGGCGGCAACAGCCACAAGCGGCTCGCCTACGTAGCGGACCTTTTTATCGGCCATCACGTACTGAATGGCAGGCTGAGTGATGGCTCTCGCTACGATCGGTTTTGTCTGCTTCGCCACCTCCGGCCCGCTCACCACCGCGATGACCCCCTTGAGCGCCTCGGCCTTGCTGGTGTCGATCTTTGTGATGCGCGCGTGAGCGTAAACACTTCTCAGGAACGCGACATGCGCGCAATCCATGTCCAGATCATCCACATAGGCGCCCTCGCCTTTGATTAAGCGGATATCCTCGTCTCTCCGGACGGGCTTGCCGACCCAGTTCCTCGTCACAAAGATCTCATCTAAATTCATCATAGGGCTTTCCCCGCGGACCCTTTTATCATTTCTGCCGCATATTTTATGGCGTCGACAATTTGCTGGTAGCCGGTGCACATGCACAGGTTCCCCTCAATCGCCTCGCGAATCTCGGCTTCGCTGGGCTCTGCGTTGGATTCGAGCAAGGAAACAGCGCTTAGAAGCATACCCGGAGTACAATAGCCGCACTGCACGGCGAATCGGTTCAGGAAGGCTTCCTGAACGGGGTGTAGGCCATTCCCGGCAAGACCCTCTACGGTTGTGATCTCGGCTCGATTGGCTTGAACGGCCAGCATCATGCAGGATTTGACGGGCTTCCCATTATAAAAAACCGTGCAAGCCCCGCAATTTCCCGTATCACAACCCACGTGCGTTCCCGTAAGCCTCGCTTTCTCGCGGATGTAATGGACGAGCAGAAGCCTGGCGTCCACTTCATGCTCGTAGTCCTTTCCGTTGATTCTCGCTTGGACCCTGTGCATGGCTCACCCCTAGATCACCGGCCACTTGGGCTTGACCTTTTCTTCCAGCTTGGTTTTTTTCAAAATGCCCGGCATGAGGCGCGCGATTTCATCGTAAATTTTCTCTTCATCCACCGTTTGCAGTTGGCGGCCCTCCATCAGGATTTTCCCGTCGCAAATCACCGTGTCCACGCTGCCACCCGTGGCGCTGTACACCAGGTTCGAGACAGGATTGTACAGAGGCTGCCATTGCGGCGTGCGGGCGTTGAAGAGGGTTACGTCCGCTTTTTTGCCGGCCTCGAGCGAGCCGATCTCTTTCTCCCAAAGGGCGCAGCGCGCACCATTGATGGTCGCCATCTCAATCACTCGCTCGGGCGGCATCACGCCCGTGTTCAGCCGGACTTCCTTATAGACCCCCGCTTCCAACGACATCTCTTGCACCAGGTCCACAATCCCCGAAGAAGCATGGTCCGAGCCTAAGCCCACCGCCAAGCCCATCTCCAGAAACTCCGGAATCTTTCCCATCAAAATACAGCCGTACGCGTTATGCAGGCTGGAGCTGGGCGAGGAGACGATCTTCACGTCGGACTCCACCATCCACTGCAACTCATGCGGACTCACCCATGCCGAATGCACCAGAAGCAGATTGGGTCCCAGCACGCCGAGACGCTTCAAACGCTCGATCTCCGGCACGCCGAATTGTGTTTTGGAAGCCTCCATCGTATCCCTGGAAAAGCAGGCATGCGTTTGCACCCCGGTCCCATAACGGTCGGCAAGCTCTTTGAGCCGTGTAATCAACTGGTCCGTTGAGTTAGGAATGCCTCGGAATTGAAACCAAGCGCGAATCCGGCCGTTGTAAGCGCCGTTCCATTCCTGGACCACTTTTTCCGCCCGTTCCACGGCTTGATCGGTGGTTTCAATGAACCTCTCCGGCAGCCGTCCAAAGCTCGATTTCGTGATATCCAAAGAACTCTTGGCGACGATGCAACGGATTCCAACCTCTCCCACAGCCCGCGCCGTTTGGTGCGGATGGTAGGTGCCGGCGTCAATAAACGTGGTCACCCCGTTGCGCAGCAACTCCAAGACGCACAGCATGGCGCTCCAGTAGCTTTCCTCTTCGGTTAATAACCCCTCATACGGGTACATGCGCTCGAAGAGAAATTTCTGCGCGCTGACCTCATCCGCCAGACCCCGGCTGAGATGAAAGGCGCTGTGCATGTGGCCATCGATCAGGCCGGGCAATACCACCTTGCCGCGGGCATCGATCACCCGCCGTGCCGATGCATGTTGCGGTTCCAGGTCCTGGGTTTTGCCGATTGCGACGATTTGGTCGTCCCGGATAGCAATGGCGCCGGAGGTGAAAATGCGCCGCTCCGCATCCACCGTGATCATCCAATCCGCATCCCGGATGAATATGTCAGTCATATCGATTGAGTCCTTCCGGATCGGCCCCCCATCGGCTGGAAATTACCCATTCCACAGTCACCGTTTTTCGACATGGGGGGGTCAGGGAAGATTTGCAATATTATCCATACCGCTTCAAATTGCAAGCAAAATCAATGGATGGCGCGCCCTGAGGCGGGGGTTCTTTCCCTTGAGCGGACATCTTTCTTCTGCTACCCTTCCCTCCGCCGTAATTTCCGGTTGAGCGGGCACCGGCATTGCATCCGGCATTGAACCCATCATTGAATCCATTGAGGAATCTATTGAGGAAGCCATCATAATTTTCTTTTCCAGGAGGTCACCCAGGAGGTCGCGATGATCCTAGATATCTTTCCGCACATCTTTCCCCGTCCCTTTTACGAGGCCATGTTGAAGACCGAGCGTTCCGCCTACATGCAGAGACGCGTCAGCGCCATTCCCGTTCTGCTCGACCTGGAATTGCGGTTCCGCATCATGGATCAGTTTCCCGGCTACCAGCAGGTCCTTACGATGGCCTCGCCTCCGCTGGAGGCCGCAGGAACCCCTGAAACCTCGCCCGAGCTGGCACGCATCGCCAATGACGGGTTGGCTGAGCTGACAGCCAAGCACCCTGACCGCTTCCCGACCTTTGCAGCCTCTCTTCCAATGAACAACATGGATGCCTGCCTGACGGAGGTGGACCGCGTCGTCCAGCAGCTCGGAGCACGGGGCGTGCAGATATTCAGCAACGTGAACGGACGCCCTCTGGATGACCCCGAGTTCCGTCCGCTGTTTGAGCGAATGGCCGCGCACGACCTGCCCATCTGGCTGCATCCGATACGCAGCGCCTCTTTCCCTGACTATCAGTCGGAAAAAAAGTCCCGCCATGAAATGTGGTTTATCTTCGGATGGCCCTATGAAACCAGCATCGCGATGAGCCGCATAGTCCTTGCCGGCATGTTTGCTGAGTTTCCGAACCTGAAAGTGATTGCGCACCACACGGGCGGCATGGTGCCTTTCTTCGAAGGCCGCGTTGGACCGGGTCTGGACACTTTGGGTTCCCGCACGCCAAAAGATGAACAGGACCTGGTCAAAACCAATCTCAAAGGACGCCCGATCGATCACTTTCGGAAGTTTTACGCCGATACAGCGTCGTTCGGAGCGGTGGGACAGATCGTATGCGGCATGGGTTTCTTTGGGGTGGACCACATGCTCTTCGCCTCCGATATGCCCTTTGACCCGGAAAAAGGACCCGGCTTTATCCGCGAGACCATCCGCGCGATCGAGGCGATGGCGATTGCGCCCACAGACCGCGCGAAAATCTACGAGGAGAATGCCCGCCGCGTTCTGAAGCTGCCCAAGGCGAGTTCTTAAGAAACTTTGGGAGCAATCCGAGAATAGCAGGCTCTTTTATTTTTGGAGTTGCCTGCTGCTTTTTCGATCCTGCTGGCTTTCCTCTAACAGCTTGTTGAAAAAAGGATTTTGAACGACGCTACGAACACGTAAATCGTTGTAACCCATTGATTCTTCGTTCGACGGCATTACAGAAAAGTGGTTTTCGGGCAGGCGAAAATGATTTTTCAACAAGCTGCTAAGCGCTTTCCCCAAGTGTTTCTTTCTATCCGTGTAGCAGGGGGCCGGTTTGGAGGCTGCGAGCAAAGACGAAAGCGGGACCAGAGAACGCGGCAGTGGCCCCTCCACAAGCCGGAATCGGCTCGTTTCCCTGGGAATCATCCTGGCAGCGATGGCGATTGTATTGTTTGCCGTTCCCCGGCCGGAGGCCATCCAGCCGGAAGGTTGGCGTCTGCTGGCCATCTTTGTGGGAACGGTCATAGCCCTGATGCTGAACCCGTTTGCGGGAGGCGCAGCGGTGCTCCTGGCAATTACGGCAACCATCGCCACCGGAACGCTTTCGCCCGGCGAGGCCTTGTCGGGCTATTCGAACCCTACCGTTTGGCTGGTGCTGGCAGCGTTTTTCATCGCCCGTTCCCTGCTCAAGACGGGCCTGGCGCGCCGGATCGCCCTCAATTTTGTCCGCCGCATAGGACACAGTTCGCTGGGATTGGGTTACTCCATCGTCTTTTCCAACGTAGTCCTGGCCGCCGTGATCCCCTCCAACACGGCCCGCAGCGGCGGAGTGCTTCTTCCCATCACCCGGAGCTTGGCTGAAATCTACCACTCTCACCCGGGAGCTAGCAGCAGCCTGCTGGGAACGTTTTTGATGCTGACCCTGTATCAGGGAGACGTAATCGCCTGCGCAATGTTTTTGACCGGGCAGGCCAGCAACCTGCTGGGGCGGAATTCGCGACGTAGACAGCCCATGTTCCCGTCGATTGGACGCGATGGCTGTGGGCTGCCCTGCTCCCCGGACTGGTCTCGCTTGCGCTGGTGCCCTGGGTGATCTTCCGGATCACCAAACCCGGCATCGCACGCACTCCGGCCGCCGCGGAATTTGCCCGCAAGGAGCTCCAGGATATGGGCCCCAGGAGCCTCCAGGAAAATATCGTGCTGGCCGTTTTTATCGCCGTCTGTGGCTTGTGGATTACGGCGCGCTTCCATTCCTTCACCACGACCACCGTCGCCCTGCTCGGTGTCTCAGCACTGCTGGTCAGCGGCATCCTCACCTGGCGCGATGCCTTGGAAGAACATGCTGCCTGGGATGTGTTCATTTGGTACGGCGGGCTGTTTGCGATGGGGGAGTGCATTGCACGAGTTCGGCGTCACTTCTGAATTTGCCCGTTTGGTTTCCAGCCTCTTTACAGGATGGGGCTGGCTATGGGTTTTGTTCCTGATTGGATTAATTTTTTTCTACGCCCATTATGGTTTTGCCAGCATCACGGCTCACATGGTCTCCATGTACCCTCCTTTTTTAGGCGTGTTGCTGCTGCTCGGAGCGCCGCCCGGGGCAGCCGCCTTTCTCCTGCTCTTCTTCGCTAATCTCAACGCCGGCTTGACCCACTACGGGACCGTCCCCGCCCCGATCGTCTTTGGGACAGGCTACGTCTCGCAAGGACTCTGGTGGAAGGTAGGATTCCTCGTGTAGCGCCATCCTGCAAAAACGCAATCGCATCAAGGAAAAAACTATGATCTTAAGAAAACAGTTGCACTTTAAAAGAAGGGCGGCCTAACATCAACCCAGAGGAGCCAGAACACTACCTTATTTTCTTACCCTCTGTGTCCCAAATTATCTGACGACGTACACTTCCGTGCCGCCTAAAGAGCATTTGGAGAAAGTCGCCGCCGCCTGGGCAAGCTACGGAATTGGGGAAGTCAAGCCCAAGGAGAAATAACAGAACCGATCTGTCCCCTGGATTTTGTTCTGTAATGTCCGGCTTTTCAGCATGACGGATTCCCAGACCCAGAATCCGCGCAAGACCCGATGTAAGCGCACCATGAAGCTGCTGCTGCAATTCGCCTCCGGTCCTTTTACTCTTCTTGTTTTGTATCTGCTTCCCTATGACGCCCCATCGTCAGACGGCCGCATCGCGCTGGCAATCTTCGGGTGGATGGTGATGTGGTGGATGACCCAGCCGGTCCCTTGGGCCATCACCGCAGTGCTCCCGCTGTTGTTGTTCCCGGGCTTTCAGCTCATGACGATTGGCAATACCGTCAGCCTGTACGGGCAAAACATTTTCTTTTGGGTCATGGGCACGATCCTGATGGGTTATGCGATGCAGCGCCATGGGCTGGCGAAACGCTTTGCACTTTGGTTTTTGTCGCGGCGCGCGGTGGGCGGCAACACCTACCGCTTGGTCTTCGGGTTTATGCTGGTGACAGCCCTGGTCTCGATCTTTATTTCCAACGCCGCCACGGTAGCCATGATGATGCCCGTGGGGATATCTCTGGTCTCTTTTGTCCGGACGATCTCGGGGATCGCCCCCTCGAAAAAGAGCAATTTGGGAGCCTTGATGGCGCTCGGCGCCCTCTACGGTGCGGTAGCCGGCGGCACAGCCAGCATGATGGGAACTCCTTACAATGCCTTGAGCGTTGACCTGTTGCAAACACTGACCGGACGCGCTTTCGGATTTTTCAACTGGATGGCCGCTTGCGTGCCCATTTTCCTGGTCACACTCGTTACGTTCTATTTTGTCCTGCGCTTGTTCTTGCGGCCTGAGATTATACGCATTCCCGGCGGCGAGGAGTTTATCCGGGGGGAACGAGACAAGATGGGCAGCCTCACTGCGGGCGAGCGAGCCACCCTTTTCGTTTTTCTGGTGATGGTCTTCCTGTTCACGCTGCCGACGCTGATCGATTTGACGCTGGGCACGGAGCACTCGCTGGCGAAGTGGGCTGACACGGCGCTGTCCATCTGGATTGTGCCGCCTACGATTTTGCTGCTGCTGTTCTCGGTGCCGGCGAATTGGAGAAAAGCCGAATTCGTCTTGACGTGGCGCGAGGCGGTAGAGCACGCCCCCTGGAACATCATGATCCTGTGCACGGGGGCAGTGGCCGTCACCAGCGCGCTCGTTCAGTTTGGCTTCGTCGATTTCGCAAAAACCCTGGTCGCCGGGATGGGCCTGGGTCAGTATTCGGTACCGTTCGTCTCTGCTTTGCTTGTGGCTCTCGGCACCAACTTCCTCTCCGGAACGGCAGCCACCGCGCTGTTCGGGACCATCTTGATCCCGGCATCCCAGCAGATCGGTTTTAACCCCGCCTCCATGGCTATGCTGATTCCCAACGTGGCTACGGGAATCATGCTGCCCTGGGCAGGCGCAACGGCGGGAACGGCCTTCGCCACCGGCGAGGTGGATATGAAGAACATGATCCGGGTCGGCGCGGTCGCCACGTTAGTGTTCTCGTTGCTGGTGGCAGGTATCCACACGTTGCTGGCTCCCATCGTCTAGCAGGTTGTTGAAAAACGCCATTTGCCCGCTTCCATTTCCCTCCCGAACCTTTACAGCCGGGGCTTATACCCTCTTCCGTATATAACCTTTCCCGGACGAGCCTTCGTATGTTCGCCGTTGTCGATGACGAGCACTCCGTTGACGAGCACGTAGGATATCCCCTCCGGATAGGATTGCGGCTTGTCGAATGAGTTGGTCCCGCGCACTTGGACCGGATCGAATACCACCACATCGGCGGCAAATCCTTCCCGCAACAGTCCCCGGTCCCGCAAGCCGAGAATCTGCGCAGGCAGCGAGGTCATCTTGCGCACCGCCTCCTCGATTGCCAGCACCTTCTCGTCCCGGACGTAGTGTCCAAGCACGCGAGAGTTGGTATTGTAGTTCCGTGGATGGGGCACGCCCGGGGCCTCCAGGTTGATGGCCGAACCGTCGCTGGCGTGCGCGACCCACGGCTGCCGCATCACCAGGCGGACATCCTCCTCCGACATCGCGTGAAAGACGCCGCTGATGCGGCCTCCCTCTTCAGCCATCAAAGTGATACAGGTATCGGCTGGATCGGCATCCCCGCGCAGCCGGGCGATCTCCGCCACGCTCATTCCCTCATATTTTTCGTTCTCCCGCGTGGAGGCGAGGGCCATCGTGATCCCTTCCCACCAACCGTGCTCCTTTGCCCAAGCGATAAACTCCGGGTCCTTCTTGATCTTCTCTCGCAAAGACAGGTCCTTCAGCCGCCCGGCGAACTTGTCCGGGCCGCCCTCCCTCATCCACAATGGAAAAAACGAACTCCAGTTGTGGAACATAGCGGTATACGGGTACTGATTGGCGGTGATCTCAAGGCCACGGGCGCGCGCCGCTTCGATCTGCGCGATGAAGGAACTCATCGTCCCCCAATTCTCGCGGGCTCTTACTTTCAGGTGAAACAGATGCACGGGGATCGGCACTTGCTCCGCTACCCGGACCGCAAAGGCAATTTCCTTTTCCTGCTCGAATCCCTCGCTGCCGATGTGCGAGGCGTAGATGCCGCCGTAAGAGGCGGCCACCTTGGCCAGGGCGATGGCCTCTTCGGGATGCACCGGGCCACCGCTCTCGAAACGGGTCACAAGGCCCCAGGCCCCCTCTTCCATCGACCTTGCGGCCAACTGCTTCATCCGCTCCAGCTCGGCCGGGGAAGCCGCCCGCGATTCATATCCCAGAACCACGAGCCGAATCTGTTGCAAGGAAACGTAAGAAATGACGTTCATCGAAATTGTTTTGCGCCGGAGCAACTCAAAGTAGCCTGTGAAGGTTGTCCAATCGATGCGAACACCGCTGCGGCCTTCCGCCGGAGGCAGCCCATCGCGCGGAGCAACCGTTGTGGATTCGCCCAGCACGTCTAGGGTGACCCCTTGCCGGACCTTGCTTTGCGCATCTCCGTCCGCCAACAGCGGCATGTCGGAGTGGGTGTGCAGATCGATGAATCCGGGAGCGACAGTCAGTCCTCTCGCGTCGATAACCCGGGCGGCCTGCGCGCCAGCCAGCCGGCCAACCGCTGCAATGCGGCCTGCCGTGATCGCGACATCGCCCCGGAACCAGGGATTGCCTGTCCCATCTACAATCCGCCCGCCGCGAATCAACAGATCGTACGTCTCACTCTGAGAGGATTGCGCGTGCAGGCCGGACACCGCGCTCAGACACACCACCATGACTGCCAGCCACAATTCACATCGCAGGATCATGATCAGCGCTCCTTTTTAGCTGAGGTTTACTATTGCCGCTTCCGCATTGCGACCCATGTTACGCCAGCCCTTTTCATCGTTCAAGGTTCAAGCGTGGACCAAGGTTCAAGCATGGTTCAAGCAAGCGCTCCGCCCATGAACCACCAGCTTGACCTTGAAAGCAACCATCGCTTCTGCTAAACTTTTTTTGCGGCAAATCTTGCGTTTGATCTGTCTAAAAACTAACTTGCAAAATACAACGGCTCACAAGCATGAGGCTTTATTCGCGCAGAACTGTAGTGTGCGCCGCGGACTTCTGCTGGCTATCCTACCCCTGCTGTATGCGCTAGCCTCCCCGCTCGGACTCGCTCAGAACACTGCGGGCAATGGAACTAGAACACACGGCCAGAAGACCATCACCGCCGTGCGGACGGAATTGCCCGTGACCTTGGACGGAAACCTCGACGAGCCGGCCTGGCAGGCTGGCCGGATCTCCCTGGGTTTTGTGCAAAGAGACCCCCAGGAAGGCGAGCCCTCCACGGAGAGAACTGAATTTCGCGTCCTCTATACCGCGACCATCTTATATATCGGTGTCGTCTGCTATGACTCCAACCCCGAAGGGATCGTGGCCAGCGAACGGCGGCGGGACAATGATCTTGGAAACGACGACAGCTTGAGCATCGTTCTGGACACCTTCCACGATCACCGCAACGCCTTCCTGTTTCGGACCAACCCGCTCGGGACTCAATACGACGCCCTGATCACCGACGAGGGGAGGGATATCAACGAAAGCTGGGACGAGACATGGGACGTAGCGAGCCAGATCAGCACGGTGAGCTGGACCGCTGAGTTCGCTATTCCGTTTAAGAGCCTGCGGGTAAGCGAAGACGACGCTCAAAACTGGGGATTGGACCTGGAGCGCGTGATTCGGCGGAAGAATGAGTTTTCCTACTGGAACAGCTTCCGACGCGATTTTCAGCTGGAAGACGTCTCGCAGGGAGGACATCTGGAAGGACTGGAGGCCATTGAAACAGGGCTGCGGTTGAGGGTCAAGCCGTACGTGTTGGGAGGGTTTGTCAACGAACGCAGGCTCAATCCAACACCTGGGGCAACCGATGCGTTCCGGAGCACGACTCGCAATTCTTCCGATGTCGGCATGGAGGTGTTGAAATACCGCATCACGCCCAGTCTGACCGCCGATGTGACCTGGCGAACCGACTTTGCCCAAACCGAAGTGGACGACCAGCAAGTAAACCTGAGCCGCTTCCCGCTATTCTTCCCCGAAAAAAGGGAGTTCTTCCAGGAAGGCGCTGGTGTCTACGAGTTTGGTGTGGCCTTGGGCGAGGGCTCACGAGCGGCCATGAAGCTATTTCACAGCCGACGAATCGGCCTTTCCCGCAGGCGGCTGCCCGTGCCCATCATCGCCGGCGCGCGCATCACGGGCAAGCTCCAGGGCTTTACGCTGGGCCTGTTGAACGTCCAGACCGAGGCTTTGCCGTCGGAAAACATCGCAGCCAGCAACTACGGTGTCCTGCGAGTGAAACGGGATATCCTGGCGCGTTCCACTATAGGCGGCTTCCTGGTCAGCCGCGAGCAAGGGGGAACCAGCGATTACAACCGCGTCTTCGGCGCCGACGCCAACTTTATATTCTTCCAGCACCTGACCGTGGGGGGATTCGTAGGTAAATCCAGCGAGCCGAATTCGAAGGGTGACAACTGGACAACCGCTGGCAAGATCGATTGGAACAGCGACTTCCTGGGCGTTGGGACTTCCTGGCTGGTCGTGGACCCTAACTTCCGGGACGACGTTGGATTTGTTCCCCGCAGAAATATGCGGCAGTTTTCGCCATCGATTCAATTCAGGCCACGTCCCGCCAACAACCCATACATCCGGCAGTTCATCATCCGGGCCCGCTCGGACTACACCATGAGCCAGCAGAACGTGCTCCAGACCCGCATCAACCACTACGCCTTTGAAATCCGCTTTCAGGACGGCGGTGTCCTGGCATGGAATCCGCATACCCGCCTGGACCGGCCGGAGGAACCCTTCCGTATCCGTCCGGATATCGTCCTCCCTCCGGGGCTATTATACAGTTGGTGGAATAACGGCTTCCGCTACCGGTCGAACCCGGCCAAGCAATTCTCGTGGTTCGCCACCTGGAGCCACCATTTCGGCTACTACCGGGGGGGGACGCTTGACAGTTTGAGGCTCAGCGGGCGGCTCCGGCTGAGCGAACAGTTATCCATCGAACCGGAATATGACTTGAATAATGCCACCCTGCCGGCGGGAGTTTACATGGACGACGATGGGATTTTCCCCGACACGGACGGCAAATTTACCGACCACGTGGTCAACACTCGCCTCAACTACAACTTCAACAATCAGTGGCTCACCAGCACCACCATCCAATACAACAGCAGCGACTCTTTCCTGGGGTTCAACTTCCGGCTGAACTACATCTTCCGCCCCGGCGACGACCTCTTCCTGGTTTATAACGAGGGCCGGCAGCCCGTGTTCGATGACGAAGGCCACCGGGTTGCGGGACTACTCGACGGCCGGCGGGACCGTTCCCTGCAGGTCAAGCTTACCTACTCGTTCGACTACTAGCGCACTTTCACCGTTCGTGTATAGTCAGAGCCCGCGCGCCTGTCCCGCCTGCCCTGCCTGCCCTGAGCGAAGCCGAAGGGAGCGAAGCCGAGGGATCAGCAAGCGGTCTCCGAACACCAGGTGAGCAAGCAAAGCCGACGGTTCGTCAGCAACGGCGTTTGATGGCCTGCTGGAACTTGGCGGCGGGCAATGTGTTCAGCACGTCGCGCTTTTCAAGCCATCCCCGGCGGGCCATGAGCACCCCGTATTTCAAATGCGACAGGTGCTTGGTGTGGTGGGAATCGGTGGAAATCACCAGCTTGACTCCTTGTTGCTTGCATAAACGGATGTGGTTTTCGCGCAGGTCAAGCCGGTCCGGAAACGAATTCACTTCCATGGCGATGTTTCTGCGCCGGGCCTCGGCAACAATCTTTTCCATATCGAACCCAAACGCTTCCCGGCGGAGAACCAGCCGCCCCGTCGGATGCGCCAAAATATTCAGATAAGGATTCTCAAAGGCCACCAGCAGCCGGCCGGTCATTAGTTCCGCAGAGAGATTCATCAGGGAGTGAACGCTGGCTACCACTACATCCAGTTGGGCCAGGACTTCATTGTCGAGGTCGAGCCTGCCCTCCCGGTGAATATCCACTTCGGTGCCGGCAAAGATGCGGAACCCTTCCATGCGGGACTCTGCTTTGCGAATCTCTTTGATCTGGGCCAGCACCCGTTTTTCATTCATGCCGTTGGCCATCGCCAGCGCCTGGGAATGGTCGGTGATGGCGATGTATTCCAGGTCCCGCTGCTGCGCCGCCTGAGCCATCTCCAGGATGGAACAACGCCCGTCGGTTGCGGTGGTATGCATGTGCAGGTCTCCGCGAATGTCCTCCTGCCGCAACAGACGGGGCAGCTTCCCGGCGGCAGCCGCGTCAATCTCTCCGGAATTCTCCCGCAGTTCCGGCTCGATATAAGAAAGACCCAATGCCTGATAGACCTCCTCTTCGGTCCGGCCTGCGACTTTGCGGTCGTCCGAGATACGGAACAGGCCGTACTCGCTCAGCTTGTAACCCATCCGCTTGGCCCTGTCGCGGAGCGCCACGTTATGGGCTTTGGAACCTGTGAAATATTGCATCGCCGCGCCGTAACTCTCCGGCGCAAGCATGCGGACATCCACCTGGATGCCTTCCTTCAATTTCACGCTGACTTTGTTCTCCCCGCTGGCGACGACTTCGGCTACTTTGGGAAACTTCAGCAGATGACCAGCCGTGTGTTTCCGCGATCCGCCCGTCACCAGAAAATCCAGGTCTCCGATGCTTTCGCATCCGCGCCGCAGGCTGCCCGCCGAAGTTACTTTTTTCACGCCGCGAGATTGGGCAAGATATTCCCGCAACTCGGCGGCCAGCCCGTCGGCTACATCAATGAGATACCGCCCGGCGCTGCGCTTATATGCATCTATGGATTTAAGAATTTTCTGTTCGAGCTTCTCCCCCATGCGCGGCAGATCGCGCAGCTTTCCCTCCCGTGCAAGCTGCTCGACATCTTCCAGCGACTGCACCCGGAAATGGTTCAACAGCAGCGCCGTGCCTTTGGGTCCAAGCCCCTGTATCTGAAGCAGACTGAGCGCGACCGCCGGGTAACGGGAACGCAGCTCCTGATGCACCGACAACTCGCCGCTCTGGCAGATTTCGCTGATATGCGCGGCCATGCCCTTTCCGATGGAAGGAATGTCGGTCAGCTTGCGCTCCGGATCGGACAAGATGTCTTCAAGGCGCTCGGTCAGGTTTTCAATCGCCCGGATGGCATTGCGATAGCTTCGAATCCGGAAAGCGTCCTGGCCGCCAATCTCCATCAGGTCGGCAGTCTCAGAAAATATCTGAATGATCTCTTTATTTTCCATGCTCATTATTTTCCTTGCTCACTTTTTTCCATGGGACGCAACTGACTGAAAGAAACTAAAAACAAAAAAAGCAGCCGGTCTGCCCGCAGGAAAAGGATCTAAAACATCTCCGGAAAATAGTAAGTCACTACGGAGTTCAAGCGCATCTCCGTGACAATGAGTTCCTTATTGGGGGGGGTCTAATGCAACCCCGCGCGGGTCGGCCAAACACGTTTGGTTCCCCGCCTGGGTTCGCAGCGGTTTCTCCTCCCCTTCCGACATCTTGCGATGGACAATCACCGCAAGAATCGCGGTCACGCCTGCCTTCCGGTAGAAATGGGATACTGGAGCCCTATTCATGCCTATGAGTCGTTCCTCCACGAATTTCGATCTCAAGCGAACCACACAATAATGCTTAAATGATAGAATAATTTCCACGGAAAGAGAACGATTAGCATGCTTCGGATGGGGTTATCTGCAAAGCAGTTTTTTCAGGACACCAAAAAGGGAATGCGTTGCTCCCCGGGAGCAGCCTCCGGCTTGCGGGGATTGTCTCCAGCTTTTCAAGAAATTGAGGTGCAGGCTTGTTGATTTTGTGGGTTCTCGCTTTTCTGCTTCCTCTAGGAGTCCTCGCGGCGACAGTCTACTACGCCGTAGCGACCCCGGCCTCCCAATGGCTGGGCAGGACACTGGTTTGCGGGAATCCTGCTGCGGAAACAATCGCGCTGACGTTTGACGACGGGCCTGGCGAAGCCACGCCGCTCGTCCTGGAAATATTGCGCAAGGCGGGCATTCGCGCCACCTTCTTTCTGTGCGGCCAGAATGTGGAACGATTTCCCGAGCACGCGCAGCTCATTGCGGAGGAGGGTCACGAGGTTGGCAATCATACACACTCGCACCCCTCTTTCCTGTGGAGGACCCCCGGAAAGATCGCCTGGGAAATTGACCGGGCGCAAGAGGTGATCGTCTCACGAACCGGACACCGCCCCCGGCTGTTTCGCCCGCCCTACGGGCGTCGCTGGTTCGGACTCTTCCCCGTCCTTCACAGTCGTGAGTTGAGGACAGTCATGTGGTCCGTTTCCGGCCGGGATTGGCGATTACAGGCTGCGGCAATTGCAGACCGGGTCCTCCGCAAGGCGAAGGGGGGGGCGATTATTATCCTTCATGACGGCTGTCCTCCCGGCCAGCGAGGCGACCGCAGGCAAACCGCAGAGGCGCTCAAAGGAATCGTGCAGGCTCTGAGCAAACGTTATCGCTTTGTCACTGTCTCGGAGATGTTTTGAAGGCGCTCAGCGAGCAGGAAGGCAGCGTGCAGAATTGCAGGCTGGAAAATCGGCGCGAGAACAAGACAGGAGTCCCTTTTCCTGCCAGATCGAGCGGGTTCTAAAGAAAAACTACAGTTTCAGCAACTCTCGCAGACGCTTGGTTTGCGCGCGGCTAACGGGAATTTCCGCATTCCTGCGGTCATCCATCTTCAGTTGGTAAGAGCTTTTGAACCAGGGAACCACTTCCTTGATGTGGTTGATGTTCACGAGGTAGGAGCGATGGACGCGCCAGAAGACGGAGGGGTCCAGGTTAGCCTGCAGGTCTTCAATCGTGCGGTAATTCGACTGTCCTTCCAACCCTCGCGTCACCATGCTGATGAGTCCGTCTTCGATCGTTGCATAGATGAGTTCGCTGGCGTCGATCAGCAAGAGCCGGTTATTGCTGCGGACGAGCAATTTCGTCTGCTGGGTCGGTTGCACGCTCAGCATACGCATCATCTCTTCGAGCTTCGCCGCCGGGCTCGGCGGCGACTCCAGCACGCGGCGGACTTTCTGCAACGACTGCGTCAGCCGCGCCTTGTCGATCGGCTTCAGAAGATAGTCGATGGCGTTCAGCTCAAAAGCTTTGACGGCGTACTGATCGTAAGCGGTAACAAAAATCATATAAGGAACCGGAACCTTGCTTTTTTTGTCCAGAAGCTTGCGCACCAACTCCATACCATCCAGCCCGGGCATCGCGACATCCAGAAACAGCACGTCCGGCTGGTGTTCTTTGATCAGGTGGTAGGCTTCCAGGCCGTTCTTGCCCTGGGCCACCAAGTGAACTTCCGGGTGCGCTTTCAGCAGGAAGGCTAATTCCTCGCGGGCAAGCGGCTCGTCATCCACCAGTATTGCGGAAATGGTCGCCATCGCCGCCACCGTAGCTGTGTGCTCTCCCTTCATCTTCCCTCCTCAACAAATAACACTAAGTATAGCAACATCTCGCGATCCATCCAAATGCTTTGCTTCCTCCACCGGTTTTCGAAAATGAGGGGTCGTGTCACCCCGCCCGGCCCCAGGCCGCGCGCGTTACGCATGGTATAATGCGCTCCGGCGAGGCGAGGGCTGAAAGCTCCTTGTGGAAATGGGAAGGCTCCCTCACAGAGATTTGCACCAGCACGATCGGCTGCTTGGACCCCAGCATTGGAGCCGCGGTGAAGGAAAGCTCCCAAAGCTTTTTTTCCCGCCGGAGGCAAACCGGGGTTGGGCGGCGAAGGGTTGGGCAACAAAAAGCAGGGCGGCGAAGAGTTGACATTGGCCAGATTGCGCAGCTCGTCTCAAGCGATTTTCCGCGGCAAGGTCTTTTCCGTTCGCCGGCACTCCGTCGTCGAACCGGGAGGCGTGTCGGCCACAAGAGAGTTGGTTCATCACGCCGGTTCCGCCGTCATTCTGCCGCGTTTTCGCGACGGGAGAATTATCCTGGTGCGCCAGTTTCGTTTGGCCGCCGGGGGTTCTCTTTGGGAGTTGCCCGCCGGCTCCCTCGAAAAAAATGAAAGCGCGCTGCATGCGGCCAAACGGGAGCTTGCAGAGGAAACCGGCTATGGTTCCTCGTCCTGGCGCAAGCTGGTGGAATATTATCCCAGCCCGGGATTCCTCGACGAGAAGCTGACGCTTTTTCTGGCCCGAAACATTCGTCCCGGCCCGCCCTGCCCGGAATCCGATGAGCGCATCCGGGTCCGTTCCTTCCACATGCCGGAGTTGCTGTCTATGATTCGAACGGGAAAGATTCGAGACGGAAAGACGCTTCTTGGATTGCTCTACTTCCAGTGGCTCGCTTCTTGAAAGGGTTTTGAGACATGCCAGAATACACGCCAGGACACGCGCGTTCCGGGCTCGACGCTCCGCTTCCCCCCCTAGCCACATGGCCCAACCAATTTTCCGGCTACGAGATCACCATTCAGATTCCGGAATACACCTCCATCTGTCCCAAGACGCGTCTGCCGGATTTCGGCGTCATTACCATCCGCTATATTCCAGGCCGGCTGTGCGTGGAATTGAAGTCGTTGAAGTATTACATCCTGGGATACCGGAACCTGGGCATCTTTTATGAAAACGCCGTGAACCGCATCCTGCAGGACTTAGTGAAGGCATGCAAACCGCTTCAGGCCACTGTCACAGGTGAATTCAAGATTCGCGGCGGAATGAAAAGCGTGATCGAGGCCCGCTACCAGCGCAAACGCGCCTCCCGAAAAACTTGATAGAACAAACCCTTCCTGTTCAACCCTGAGCGAAAAGGCTTGCCGCTTTATTGGGCGGGCGCTTCGGCGACCGGAAACACGACGGTGTTGCTGATGATGTCAAATTGGGTAACGGAACCGAAAATGATGAGGTTCTGGGCAAGCGATAATTTCGTTTCCGGGTCTGGAGTTATGGAGTCCGGGACGAGGAAATTTACTTGGTAAAGTCCTACCGCGCCTTTCACCAGGCCCGCAAAGGTAACCGAGGCGGGGGTTCCGTTGGTAATGTTCAGGCTTTGCAGCAGCGCGGTGAGGGTGGCGCCCTCCGATACGGAGGCCGTAAAGGACACGCTTGTCCCGACGGCATTCTTGGCGCCCAAAACGATTCGGAGGTTCGCAGTATCTGCGGTAGCAGAAACGTTGGAGTCGTTGTTGATGAGGCTGGCCAGCCTGGTCACGACCGTCTCCAGCGTGTCGTCTTCGACTGTCGTGTAGGAATAGACAGTTCCGCTGAGCGTGACCGTCACAGTTTGGCCCGGTCCCGCAGTCCCGCCGATGAAGACGTCTCCGGGCACCGTAGCAGTGATGTCTCCCAGCGTAACACTGACAGTGTTAATCGCGTTGGCAACTCCGGGGGCCAAGTGGTCGCTGGGCGTAAACGCGGTCATGGTGATCCCCCCCGGTCCCGTAGCGGTAGCTGAGAATGAAATGTTCAGTCCTCCGTCAGGGTTCCTGAGCTGCAGGTTCACTGCGAGATTGGCGAGGTCCGCTGTGGCAGAGACGTTCGGATCGTTGTCGAGCAACTCGGCCAGCTTGCTGACGACCGTCTCCAAGGTATCCCCGGCGACGGTTGTATAAGAAATAACGGTGGTGTTGGCGAGAACGACGTTCACGATATTGTCCGGCTCCACAGCGCCGCCTATGGTTACGGTTCCGGGCACCAGAGTAGCGGACCCTGTATCCACTGTGAGGAGGGTTGCCGAGGTCACAGAGACCGTATAGGGAACATTCAAGGCGTCGTCGGGATTCCTAAGAAGCAGGTTGATGGTGAAAGCGTCCAGGTCCGCCGTGGCAAAGACGTTGGGATCGAAGTTGATCGATTCGGTCAACCGGAGCACGACCGTCTCTAATGTGTCCCCTGCAACGGGAGTGTAGGAAATGACAGTGCCGGTAAGAGTGATCGTCACGGTCTGTTCCGGTGTCGGTGTCCCGCCGAGGGTCACGCTTCCGGGGACCACCTCCTGAGCTTCCACGCTTGCCGTTAGGGTGGAACCCAGCGGTGCGGAGGCCCCATAGGTAAGGTTCGCCCCTTCATCGCCGAAGACCCTTGCCCGCAAATTCACCATTGAATCAAGGGTGTCCGCAGTAGCAGTTACATTGGGGTCGTTTTCGCTGATGAGATCGGCCAGTCCGTTTACGACGTCCGCCAGAGTGTCTTCCTCAACCGTCGTGTAGGAATGGTCCAAACCGTCCACCGTGATCGTAGCGGTTTGGCCCGTCCCGGCAGTCCCTCCGATCGTGACGATTCCCGACGCGCCGAACTGCGCTGCAGCGCCGCCTAACACCGGGTGATCCACCGTTCCCAAGCCGGTCGCAAAAACGGTGAGCGTCTCCCCGGGTATGGCAGGCGATCCTTCCGTTACCGGCGTAAAGTCGGAGTGCACAACTACGCCAGCACCCTCCCCGGTTCCCGACCGGGAAAAGATTCCGGGCGCGCCGTTCGCCAGCGCCACCGGAGCAGCGGCGGAAACAACCGTTCCCGTGGGAGTCTGTTTCTCAATCACCATCGAGGCGCTGAAGCCCTCCAATTCCCAGGGAACCTGAACGTTAATCTGTCCCGGAGAGACAAAAAACAGGGGGGCCTCCATGCCATTGAACTTTACCTTGACGCCCCCCATCTCGTTCGGCAGGGGGAGCGAATCGGCTCCGGCCGTGGTATCGGCCAGGTCGGCTCCGAAAATGGAGGCTATCCCGCCCCGCGCCACCGGCGGCTGCGACAGAAAGACTCCGCAGGCAGCCGTTTGCGAGGCGGTGGAAAAGCTGGCGGCGTTAACTACTCCTCTCGGCGCCACCAGAGCGGGCCCGGGCAGGAAGCCCAAGACACGGCGGTTGCTGCTGTCGCTCACATACAGCATCTCGCCGTCGCTGGCCACCGACATCGGCACGGCGAAATTCGAGGCCGCGCAGCTTTCCAGCAGCCCCAGGAAATCCTCCTGCCCCAGCACAATGTCCGCCGCCGCTCCGTTTTCGGTGGGAATCGGGTTGTAGATCAAGATGCGGTTATTGCCGGAATCGGCGATCAACAGGCGGGCACCGTCGCTCACGGCGTAGCGCGGAAAGTTGAAAGAGGTTTCCGTATTGCCCGCCGCATTGCTGGTCATGTCGGGCTGGCCCAAAACTACATCAGCGGTTGTGCCGTTTTGCGTGGGGATGCTGTTGTAGATGAGAACCCGGTTATTTCCGAGATCCGACACAATCAAACGCTGGCCGTCTGTGGTCGCGCTCATGGGGTTGACCATCGTAACGGCATCCGGGGGCATTATCTGGGTGGTGTCAGAACCCAAAACCACATCGGCGCTGGCCCCGTTCTGCGTTGGAATTTCGTTATAAATCAGAACACGATTGTTCAGCGTGTCCGCAATGATCAGGCGGACCCCGTCGGTATAAGCGCTGTTCGGACGGCGCAATTCGTTGGGGGCCGACCCGAAGTTCGACGTATCGAAACCCTGCTGTCCCACCACGACGTCCGCCGCCGCCCCGTTGGTTTCCGGAATCTGGTTGTAGATGAGGACACGGTTGTTTCCCCAGTCCGCCACAAGAAGACGGCTCCCATCGGTCGCGACTCCCACCGGCTGGTTCATCCGCTGGGCGCTGGTACCGAATTCGGTGGTGTCAAAATCCGACTGCCCCACCACGACGCTGGCAGCAGGCAACTCATCTTGGGGCAGCCGCGCTTGGAGCGAACTCAAATCGTTGTAAATCAGAATGCGGTTGTGGTTGGGCGGAGAGAGATAGGAGCTGTCGGCCACAATGAGCTTGTTACCCGCGACGGCGATCCCGGAGATCGATCCCAGGTGAATCGCGCCGGGACCGACGCATTCCAGAGTGACCGTTTCATCCTCTGTTTCCGGCTCGACAAGCATCGTCGTGCAAAAAGAAATATCGGAGAAATTTCTCTGACCCAAAACAAAGGACGCCGCCTGCCCGGTATGGAGGCCTTGCGGAAGCGGAAATGGTTGCGATTGAGCAAACAGGTTTCCCGTCAAAGGGATGCTCAACAGCAAACAGAGTAAGGCGACCCTACTCCTGGTCATGAGAAGATATATCACTCGAACCTTTCCTGTCCCGGCATGGCTTCCAAATGCTGGGTTTGCAATTTGCCAATGACACTGACCGAATGGCTCTTCAACATATATTTTAGTCAAAGGCAGGCCTTCTGCGCAACCGGAAAGCTGCCATAAGTCATTCGGATCAGGGTTAGCAGGCTAGCACAGCCGGACCGCAAGGCCTGAACCGGTCTCATGCTAGAATAGGCGGATCGGACGGCTTCGGGGTTTCTAAATTGGGTTTCGACAAAAGGCACTCTTCTTCTTTTTTCTCGCGATTATCTCTTTTGCTTACTCTGGCGCTTTGTTTGCCGCCAGACGCCTACGCCGCCTCCGTCGGCGGGGATATGGTCTGCGGCACCTACCCGGGCCGCGTTTTTACAGAACTTGCGTTGCACAATCAGTACTCCAGACAGCGGGCGCGCCTTGGCTTCCAACCCCAGGCTGCCGCCCTCGCCGGACCGACCGCATCAGTGGACGAGGGCCACATCGCCGTTTTGACGGACGATGGAAGCCTGGTGACACAAGCCAATTCATTCGATATGGATCAAAGGAGCCTGACATTTGTTCCGGAGGCACAAGGTTTTACTGTATCGGCAGGGCCCGGCACTTTCGATCCGGACGCCGCCGCCAGCAATCCAGCCAATATCGGAGATGACGGCACCCGGCAGGTGGCCCTCGGCTTCTCTTTCCCTTTTTTCGGAGAGCTGTACGGCGATGTATTCATCAACTCCGACGGGAACCTGACCTTCCGGGAAGGAGACACGGCTATCAACGAGAGAAGTCTAGCGCGGTTTCTGTCGGGGCCGCCACGGATCGCCCCTTACTTTGCGGACCTGGACCCTTCCGCTGCAGGTCAGTTGACCTACCTGTCATCGGGCAGCCGCTTTGTCGTCACATGGAGCGCGGTCCCTGACTATTCAGAGTTCGTGCTGGGGCCGCGGGAAACTTTTCAGGTGGTCCTCACGCCGGACGGCGGCATCCAGTTTGCCTATAGCGGCATCAACGGGCGGCAGACGATAGTGGGGGTCTCGCCCGGCGACTTCTCTGCTTTGCCGAACCTTCCCGACCTCAGTGAAACCAGCGCCGCTACGGTGCTGGAGGGGCCCGTAGCGGAGATCTTTACCGATTTGACCCGTCTCGACTTGGCCGCCATTGCCCAGCGTTTCTATCAGACACACGAGGACGTCTATGACTTCCTGATTGTGTTTACCGATTTTGATTTTGATATGGATGGAGCGTTTGCGTTTGCAGTGAACGTCTCGAACCAAGTTACGGGCATTGGGGAAGTCTCCGTGCCGCCGGTCTTTGATTTTTCCAGCCAGTTCGGCAGCTCGCGCTTGCAGAGCGTGTTGAATATGGGGAATCTTCTGAAGTACCCCATCGATCCATCCACTATCTTTCTGCGAGGAGTCGATTCCACGCTCAGCATCCTGGGGCAGGAAGCCGGCCATCGTTTTTTGACCTACGTCACCTTCGACGACCCGGAGGGCAGTTCCAACAGCACGGCGCTGCTGGGGCGCGACCTGCAACACTGGAGTTTTCTTTTCAACTCCGAGGCCTCGGTGATGGAGGGAAACCGGATACGCGACAACGACAACGGAACCTTCACTACCACGGGCGCGGTGGAGCAGTTCAATAAGATTGACCAATACTTGATGGGTCTTCTGGCCGCTCAAGAAGTGACATCCTCATTTCTGGTAAAAGAGCCGGGCATCCCCATCAGCCCCGCGCGCCCTCCGGAATTGAATGTGAGCTTTTCCGGCAAGCGGGCCGACGTAGTGATCCAGCAGATTATCGACGCCAACGGTCCCCGCGTGCCCAACTCCGTCATCGCCCAGAAAAACTTTAATTTTGCGTTTCTCCTGATAGCACAGCAAGGTGCTTCTCCAAGCCCGGAGCGAGTTGCGCATTTGGATACGATCCGGCAGCAGTGGGAACCATTCTTCGCCAGTGCCACTTCGTTTCGGGGCGCAGCCAGCACCACGCTGATTCGCGGCCTGCGATTAACCCCCAGCCCGCTGGGCCTGTTTCCCGGAAACCAGGTGCAAGGGAAGCTCGAACTGCTGGCGCCGGCCGCCTCAGATATCACCGTCAGCTTGGCAAACTCCAGCCCTGCGGCGGCGAACATTCCACCAAGCGTGGTTATACCCAGCGGGACCACTTTCTCCACTTTCCCGATCTCAGCCCTTAGTCCCGGCAGAGCCTTGGTGAGCGTCTCTGCTCCGGGTTTTGAAACCAGCTCAACGGTAGTGGAAGTCCTTTCGGGGCTCACAGAACCGAACCTTTCGCTTGCTGCCACAGCGGGTGACGGTCAGCTCGGCAGCCCGGGGAGCGCTTTGAGCCAGCCCCTGCTGGTGGCGGTTCAAGATTCCAATCAAATCCCCTTCGCCGGAGTCCCGGTCGAATTTGCAGTGCAACAAGGGAATGCCTCGCTCACGGCGGCCTCAACGAGCACCGACGCATTAGGAAATGCTTCTGTGACGGTTTTATTGGGAGCGGAGTCCGGTTCGATTACGGTCACGGCCACCGTGCCCGCGACCTCATTGACTGCCAGCTTTACAGTGTTTTCCGTGGGCAACGCCCTGGTCCCGCAGGCTGGAATCGTCAATGGCGCGAGTTTCGGTCCCGAACCGGCATCTTTGTCCCCCGGCTCTATCATCTCCATCTTTGGGACAAACTTGTCTGCCTCCACCGCTACCGCTTCCGTTCTGCCTCTTCCGGCCAACCTGGCAAACACGACGGTAGAAATCGGCGGGATGCAAGTTCCGCTCTTCTTTGTATCCCCGGCGCAGATCAACGCTCAAATCCCCTTCGAGCTGAACGGCTCCACCGTCTCCCTGACGGTCGACAACGGGGTGTCTTCTTCAATGCCTGTTTCTCTTACTCTCGATACCGTTCGTCCCGGAATATTCAGCCAGGACTCCAGCGGCAGCGGACCTGGCGCAATCACCCACCCTGTCAGCCAGCTTCCGGTGAGCGCTTCCCTGCCAGCCACGGCAGGGAAATTTGTGCAAATCTTCGCGACCGGATTGGGAGATGTGATGCCCAGCGTTCCCAGCGGACGGCCTGCGCCCCTTTTTACTGTTTCCCGTACAACTTCCCTGGTTGAAGTTACGATGAACGGCGTTCCGGCGGATGTCGATTTTGCGGGGCTGGCTCCGGGATTTGCAGGGCTTTACCAAATCAACGCTCGTGTTCCCGAAGCAATTCCCGGAACGGTGGACGTGATTTTGCTTGTCGATGGTGTAGCCAGCAACACAGTTACCATGGAAGTGGCTCAGAGGGGGGGGATTGAATAGACCAGGCTCCGGCTCCCGTCCGATGCAGCCGTGCGGCACACACAGCGGGTTGCACGAAAAAGAAGTGTCCCATAGCCATTGACAAAAACAAGGAATCTGGCAACCTTATAGCGCGCAGGTTCCCGAACCGTGTGCTGGGGTTCGCTGCACCGCAGCACGGCTGCGGTGGGGCGGTTCATGGTTTCGAAGTTTGGCCGGGACTGCTAAGAAGTCCCGCAGCGTTGTTCGCTTAGGCGTTCGCTTCGGCAGACGGATCGGTTTCACGTCAAGCCATCGCGAAAGTCCAGAGCATGGACGAACCGGATGCCGGATGAGATGACAGAAAACAATTCTTTCAGCGAGGTGAAGCTAAACATGAAACGGATTGCCTCTTTTAGCGTGTGGATTTTGTTGGTCCTGAGTTTTCTTTATGTAGCGGAGAGGGCGCAAGGGCAAAGCGCTGCTGATTTGAGCAGGAAGCTGCAGCGGCTTCAGGCTTATCCGGAAATCATTGTGGTCAACGGCAAGATTTCTACCATAGATGAGCGGATGACCGAGGTCGAGGCCATGGCGGTGAAAAACAACCGAATTCTGGCGCTGGGAACCAATGACGAGATCCGATTTCTGGCCGGTCCCAACACCGAGGTGCTGGACGCAAAGGGACGGAGAGTGTTGCCGGGCCTGATTGATAGCCACACCCATCCGCATCTTTGGGCCGTGGAGCACTGGCTGGGCGCGGAAGGGGATTTTGCCGCCAAGAGGTACAACGATCCCCAACTGCAGATCTTCTACGCCAAGGGCAATGACCAAGCCACAGTCCTGCGGGAACTGGAGCGGATTGTTCGGGAGAGGGTAAGGGTATTGGGCCCGGGCAAGTGGATTTGGACTTCCGTGTTCGGCGGCAACAGCCTGCCTGAATCGAGAAACATTGTCTATGCCCTCTTTCCGCAAAGGGGACCGGTGGGGGGATCAGGAGGACCATCGGCGCCGCTCACCAGAGAATTCCTGGATACGCTGGCGCCGGACAACCCCCTCATGGTGATGACCGGAGAAGCCATTGGACCTGCCGCCAACAACACCAGAGCCAAAGAGGAGATGGAAAAGATCCTGGGCACCGAGATGGTGGGACTACAGGCACGCACTTCGGTCACCTATGACATCCTTTTCCGGGGACGCTCCGAGGAGGCAGCGGACTTCCTCAAGCGGGAACTGCTCGAATGTGTGGTAGCCCAAGGAATCACCACCTTTGGGAACCATTACTACGGCAGCCCCTCCATCTTTAAGATCTACAATAGGCTCTACCAGCAAGGCGAGTTGCCCGTCCGTTGGGCTTGGTTCGTGGGAGGCGGGAACGCGCAGGGAGATCCGGATTTCTTTTACCGGAATCTGGGCGACTTCCGGGGAATCGGGAACGACTACATTTGGAACGCCGGAATTGCCAACGAAGGTTGGGAATGGGGGCCTCAGGGTGAAGGCGGTATTGGAACCTGTACCGCTGCCGAGACGAACCCGAATAACCCGGTGGAACTGTATATCCCCTGCTCTGACCCGAAGGCGACAGATTACGAGCAATACAAAGGCTTCCGGGAGGTTCGCTCGGCGCTGGAATCCGGCTTGCGAATCGGATATCTGCACGTCTACAGCGATGGAACCATGGATGCTTTAATCGACCTGATTGAGAAGTCGATCGCCGATGGCAAGGTGACGCTGGAGGAAGTACGGGCCGCCCGGATCAGCACGGAGCACAACCCGATGCTTCGCCCCGACCAGGCTGCGAAGATGGCCCGGTACGGGATCATGCCTGGTTTTAACGGTTACCAGGTTCAAGGCGACATCAAGGGCGGGGCTTTCCTGAAAGCATACGGTGAGCAGTATATGTCCTGGATGGCCCCGATGAAGACCTTGGCGGACGCCGGCGTGCGGGTGGTCTTCAACACCGACGCGCACTTGCACAAGGTTCCTCCCGAGTCAAAAGACATGGATTACCCGCCTCAATGGGATGGCAACATCTGGGGGTTTATAGAGTTCTTCATCACCCGCCGGATGCCTCATGATGGGATTACCTACCAGCGGAGCGAAGCGTTGGATCGAGCGACCCTGATGAAGGCGGCAACCATCTGGGGGGCTGAGCAGGTGCTGAACGAGAAAAACATCGGCTCGCTGGAAACGGGAAAGCTGGCCGATTTCATCGTGATTGACAAGGACTATTTCACGATTCCGGAAGACCAGATCGGCACGATCAAGACAGTGCTGACCGCCGTCGGCGGGAAGGTCGTGTTCCGGGCTCCCAATTACTAGGTCCGTGCCGTTCGGAACAGACGGTTATTCCGGGCACCTTTCAATGCGGGGTAATGGCAGGCCTGGAGGAAGTAACCCTCAGGGATGCGTGCTCCAAGTCCGCCAGCACACTAATCCTCGTTCATGAGACGGCGGGCCGGAGTCAACCTCCCTTGCCGGGCCACAGGCAATGTCAACGTGGCGGAAATACTGAAGATCCGGAGCCGCTTTCCGGAGCCCTCCCGAATTGTCCGTGCAGCGGAACTGGTGCGCCAGGGCCAGGTGATCGCCATCCCGACCGATACTTTTTACGGGCTGGCCGCCAATCCGTTTGACCCTTCAGCCGTCCAGAAAATTTTCGCCCTCAAGAACCGCCCGGAAAGCCAGCCGCTGCTCTTGCTTGTGGATTCCCTGGAGATGGCTGCTGATCTATCGGCAACTCCGCCCCCCGAGTTCTACCGGCTGGCCGAGCAATTCTGGCCGGGACCCCTGACCATCGTCGTGGAGGCTTCTCCCAAAATACCTCCTCCGGTCACTGCCCATACCGGGAGGATCGGGCTTCGCCTGCCCTCCGCTCCCATTCCTGTAGCGTTGATCGAAGCGGCAGGTTGCCCGCTCACTGCCACCAGCGCCAATGTGGCGGGTGGAAAGGAATGCTCCACCGCGCAGCAGGTAAACGACTGCCTGGGCAGCCAACTGCCCTTGATCGTCGATGGAGGCGACAGCCGGACGGCAGAGCCCTCTACGGTCCTCGACCTTCGTCCGAATTCTTGGGAAATTCTCCGGGAAGGTGGTGTTGCAGAAAAGGAGATCCAAACATTTTTTGCCGCCGTCAGGAAAAATCAAACAGGCCCAAAATGAAAAAACCCAGCATCTCTATTTTCAAGAGCGCTGGGCTGTTTTCAAAAGCCGGTTGGCTTTTAATCGGAAGTTATACTGGTTAAGGTTCTACTTTGGTTACGTCTTCCGCCTGCGGGCCCTTCTGGCCCTGAGTGACCTCGAACTCCACCAGATCACCCTCTTGGAGAGTCTTGTAACCATCTCCCTGAACGGCGGAATAGTGAACGAACACGTCCGCCCCGTCGTCTTGGCCAATAAAGCCATAACCCTTGGTGTTGTTAAACCATTTTACTTTTCCGGTAGTGCGTGACAATGTACTTTGCTCCTCCTTTTACAAAACCGTTGCGGGTTGGAACGACGGGAACCACTCAGCTGTGCAGGACCGTTTGGACCAGAAAAAAGCCACCTGACTGCCGTAGCAGAAACGGTGGCTATAAACATTTGCCTTTCGAGGTACGCCGACACCCAACAACTCCGTAAACTATATTAGCTACTGTTATATTCCGTGTCAAGCAAATATTCGCACGGGCAGTACAAGAAAGGGTGCGTAGCGGAACAATATAAGCTGTTCACATTTATCTAGTTCTGTATGCATTTTAGGGTTTCTTGCCGGAAGTTGCCTGCAGGCGCAGTTTGAAGCGCTGTATCTTGCCCGTAGCAGTTTTGGGCAAGTCCGGAACAAAATGAAAGGATTGGGGACACTTATAGGGCGCCAGGTGTTGCTTGGCAAACTGCCGAAGTTCTTGCTCCATGGAAGCGCAGGTCTGCAAACCGGCTCTTAACACCACATAGGCGATGGGCTTTTCGAGCCCTTCCGGATCGCGCTCCGGCACTACGGAGACCTCGGCGACACTCGGATGCTCCAGCAAGGCGCTCTCCACCTGAATGGGGGAAACCCATATGCCGCCGGACTTGAACAGGTCGTCGGTGCGCCCATGATAGGCGTACCAGCCATCCGCATCGCGGGAATATTGGTCTCCCGTACGCAACCATTCCCCCGCGAAGGTGCGCTTGCTGACCTCATGATTGCGCCAGTAGAAAGCCGCGATGCTGGGAGAAGAAACCCAAAGCTCGCCCAGTTCCTCGCCTTCTACATCATTACCCGCCGCATCCACCAAGCGCGCTTTGTGTTCGGGGAGAATTTTGCCGCTGCTACCGGGCTTCACCTGCTCGGGCCTGTTGCTGAGGAAGATGTACCCGAACTCCGTGCTTCCCACTCCATCCAGAATCTGCAAGCCGGTCTTCTGAAGCCACTCCTGATAAATCGGAGCCGGCAGCGCTTCCCCGGCAGAGACGCACAGCCGCAAACTGCTTAACTTTTTATGGTCTATGTTCTCCCGCAACATTCTGTTGTAGGCCGTTGGCACCGAAAAGAAAATTGTGGGATGGTACTGTTCCATCGCCGCAAGCACCGGACCCGGCTCCGGGCGGTCCGGCAGAAGCAGGGCAGCCCCCCCCACCCATAAAGGCATAAAAAAAGAGTTCGTCAGCCCGTAGGAAAAAAACAACCGAGCCACCGAAAAACAGATGTCCTGCTGGGTCATTCCGATCACATGCCGCGCATAAGGCTCTACGCAAAAAATATTGTCGCGGTGCAGATGCACGGCGGCCTTGGATTCTCCGGTGGAACCGGAGGTGTAAACCCAGTGGCTGGGCTCGTTCTTGTGCGTCGGCGTGGTTTCGAGTTCAGCGGGTTGTGAAGAGATGATTTCCGTAAAGCCGTGTGCCCGTTCCATTCCCTTGCCACGGACGCCGACGATGGTGCAGGCAGGAAAACGTTCGAGGACCGATTCCAAAGGCGTCAAAAACTCGGCCTCCCCCACCAGTATCGTGGCCCGGCTGTGGCGCAGGTAAAACTCGTAGTCGGAAGGATGGGCGAAGGTGTTCAGAGGCACCGGCACGGCCCCCAGCTTCATAGCAGCCAAAAAGCAGGCAATGAACTCCGGCGAGTCGCGCAGCAACAGCAGGACACGCTGTTCCCGCTGCAAGCCCAGCGCGCGCAAAGCGTGCCCCGCCTGGTTGGTGAGCCGGTAAAGCTGCCCGTAGGTCAAATCCCCGGCCGGCCCCAGCAGCGCCGCCTGCGACTCCCTGCCCTCGGCCACGTGACGGTCCACGAGCGCCGCAGCCATGTTGAACTGTTCCGGCAACTCTTCCGGGCTTTTCACCGCCCTCAAGTCCTTCGCGCCCCAGGTTAGCCCGCTTCTCAGATGCATGGATTTCCCCGTCACTCGATCTTCCCTTTGCCATCCCTACACTGACCCTTGAGCGGCCCTTAAGTGGCCCTATGGGTCCCGGCGAAGGCCCGCCAATACCTTTTGTCCGCGTTCGATATAAGCCGCGTCCATCTGCGGATTCTCAAACCGTATGCCGGTGGTGATCCGCGCCGCGCCCTCATAGTCCAGCGCCTTGTCCTCCAGCACGGATTCAATCCGGACGTTTACCTTGGCCATGCCCGGAAAGCCCTCCATGTCGCGGGCCATCTCCGTGCCTGTTCCCTGGACATAGTAAGCCATGTTCTCATCCACCACCAGCAAGGTGACCTTGCCGTTGCTGCGGATATTGGCCGTCGTGGTGCTGTTGCTCCAGGGCGCCATGCGAATGTTGGCGCGGTCGGGAGCAAGCACCTCCAGGTAGCTCAGAATAGCCGCGTAGGGCCATCCCTTCCCGTCCACCGTCACCAGCATAATCACCTTGTTGAGGTTCGGCGGAAGGTTCTCCCCGTTCAGCAGATCAAATAGACAGTCCGGCAATACCGGTTCTAATCGTTTAGACATGAAACCCTCCCGCGCTCCCCTCAAACTGAATGGGCCACTATACGCCATGCCGCCGCATCTGGAAATACTCTATAATGCCCCCAAATTGAATGGCGATTTCAGCCGAAGCCGGCAGGTTCGGATGGAAGGCAACGGAATGCTCAAGTGCTTTTTCTCTCTGGTGATTGTTTTTGGGGTGATTGTTTCTGGATTGCTGCTGGGCTCTCCCGCCCAGGCCACCAAGCTGGTGACCTATTCCAGCGGAGATGAAGCGCGGGCAGGAGCCGTCGAGGGGAGCTATGTCATCGATCTGAACCGCGGCTATGCCTTTTATCTGTCCGATAGCGGAGCAGCAAGTCCCGAAACCGGTGACGCGCTGGTGCCTCCGGACCTTTTGCGCATACTGCATTGCCACCGGCACGCCCTCGGGCGTTGGATCGGGACGCACCCCTCCGCGCTGGCTGCGTCCCGGCGAAACGGTTCGCGTGGAAGTCCAGGGGCTGGGAGTGCTGGAAAACCCGGTTGAACAAGGGGAATAAGCAGCGGACTGGGAAATGGTCCCAATAGACGCTCCGTGGGGAGCACCCTCCGGCGGAGCCAAAGACCGCAAGCTGCTTGACATCGCCATGCGAAAAGGGGGTACAATTAGTTTGGCGGGATATGGAGAGGGGAACCCTCTCTACACGCACTACAGCTAGAGTGAAGCGAATCGAGGAGGTATTTAGATGGTAACGTTAACCCCAGGCGCAGTGAACAAGGTAAAAGAGATCATGAGCCAGCAAGAACCGCAGCCGGTGGGACTACGGCTTGGGATCGTCGGCGGGGGATGCTCGGGATTTTCCTATTCGATGACCTTTGAAACCAATGCCAACGGAGACGACTTCAGCATGGACAAGGTCTTTGAATTCGGCGGAGTGAAAGTCTTCGTGGACCAGGCCAGCTTGCTGTATCTCGACAATACCGAAGTTGACTTCGTCGATTCCATCGAAGGCGTTGGGTTTAAGTTTGGCAACCCGAACGTGAAAAGCACCTGCGGTTGCGGCAGCTCGTTCAGCGTCTAAACGGCCCAGCGGTCTGTCTGGCAAAAGTTTCAGGGATTCGACAGCTATTCGTCAGCGAACCGTCAGCCGCCTCCCTTGCAGTGGGTTCCATGGCAGGACGATGGCGGCTTCGGCAACGCAAGCGGCAACCCTAACGCCTTGCCCTCTTTCGCTAGAGCGCTAACGCGGAAGGACAAGAGGCGGGTGCATGCCTTTCGATTCATATCAACGCGATATCAACTATCTCCGCATCTCTTTAACAGACCATTGTAATCTGCGGTGCGTGTATTGCATGCCGGTCAATGGCCTGCAATTCCTTCCCCGAGAACATCTGCTGACCCCGGAGGAAATAGCCAGCGTAGTGCGCGCGGCTGTCTCGGTCGGGTTCCGCAAATTCCGGCTCACCGGAGGCGAGCCGACGCTGCGTCCGGACTTGCTGGACATTGTGCGGTTGATCGCCCAAACGGACGGGGCGGGAGAGTTGTCGATGACCACAAACGGCATACTGCTCCCCGGCCTAGCCAAGCCTCTGGCGGAAGCAGGCCTGCGGCGCGTCAACATCCATCTGGACACGCTCCGGCCCGAGCGGCTCGGCCAGATCATGCGCTGGGGCCGTCTGGAAGACATCTGGGGAGGCATCGAAGCCGCCGAGCAGGCCGGGCTGCGGCCGATCAAGCTGAATGCCGTGATTGCACGGGGGCATAACGACATGGATGTAGCCGAACTGGCCGCTTTGACGATTGACCGGGACTGGCACTTCCGGTTCGTCGAAATGATGCCTTTTGGCGACGGTGAATGCGACCGCGTCGCAACAGATCAGTACGTCTCGAATGAAGAGACGCGCGCCCGGATCGAACAAAAACTGGGAACCCTGACGCCTCTGGAGGGTGACTCCTCCGATGAGTCGAGCAACCATAAACTGCCCGGCGCCCGCGGCGTGGTTGGTTTTATCAGCCCCGTCTCGGCGCCCTACTGCGGGAGCTGCAACCGCATGCGGTTGACGGCCGAGGGCAAGCTCCATCTCTGCCTGCTGAACGACGACGAGATGGACATCAAAAAACAGCTTCGCCAGGGCGGTCCCGAAGCCGTCCGCGAGGTGCTCTGCAAGGCGGTCGAGCTCAAGCCGATGGGACACCGGCTTCCGGAAGGAATCTTCACCCAGAACCGCAGGATGTACCAGATTGGAGGCTGAGATGAGCCTCCAGCAAACCCTCCATCAAACCTTTTATCAAACGACGAGGCGGCACCCTCCCTTGCCCTCCCCGCCATTTCATCTCGCCCGCATGGAGTGCGCGTTGCAGTTTTTCCCCGGCTCTCTTTGGAGACAAAATCTGGGGAGACAAAAACTGGAGACGAAAAGATGACGCCGGTCGCCCTGACCATCGCGGGGTCGGACCCATCCGGCGGGGCGGGCATTCAGGCGGACTTGAAGACGTTCCATCAGTACGGTGTATACGGAACCAGCGTTCTGACTCTGCTGACGGTCCAGAACACATGCCGCGTCAGTTCCGTCGAGCACCTGAGGCCGGACTTTGTTCTGGCGCAACTGGATGCGGTGCTGGAAGACATGACTCCCCAAGCAGCCAAGACTGGAGCCCTCGGCACGCTGGAGATTATTGAGGCAATCGCGGAAAGAGCCGCTCAATTCACCTTTCCCCTGGTGGTGGACCCGGTCATGATCAGCAAGCACGGAGCGTCTTTGATCCACGAAGACGCGCGGACCACCCTGGCCCGGAAACTGCTCCCGCACGCAACGCTGGTCACCCCGAATGTCCACGAGGCGATGGCGCTTTCGGGTCTCGAGTTTCACGGCATGGCTTCGCTGCAAGAGGCGGCCAAAGCGATTGCCGGATTAGGTCCACGGGCAGTCCTGGTGAAAGGCGGCCATCTGGTGGAGGAAGCCGCCGATGTTCTCTACACGGAGAACCGTTTCCAAACCTTTTCCGCAAAGCGCATCGCGACCTCGCATACGCACGGCACCGGCTGCACCTATTCGGCTGCGATCACCGCAGAGCTGGCCAAAGGAGCGGAGCTGATCCGCGCGGTGGAGGCTGCCAAGCGATACATCACCCGGGCCATCGAAACTAATCCCGCTCTCGGGCACGGCTACGGGCCGGTAAACCATATGGCGCCGATCTGACCCGATTTCTTTTTCTATGAGAAAATAGTGAAGTATGAACGTCGTCCTCCTATCAACCTATGAACTGGGCCGTCAACCGTTCGGGCTGGCCTCGCCGGCGGCATGGCTTCGGGAGGCTGGCGTTACCGTCACCTGTTTGGATCTCTCCCGCTCCGCCTTCGAGGAAGAACTGATCCGCTCGGCGGACTTGGTGGGTTTCTACGTTCCCATGCACACGGCCACCCGCATCGCTACGCTTCTGGCCGGACGAGTAAGCAAGTTGAACCCTCGGGCGCATATGTGTTTCTTCGGTCTTTATGCTCCCGTCAACGAGAGCTTCCTGCGAAAGCTGGGGGCCGAGACGATCCTCGGCGGCGAGTTTGAAGCAGGACTGCTGTCGCTCGTCGAAAGGTTGCAGACAACGAATCACCGGCCTGCCGGGCTCCCGCAGCACGAGCCGGTGATTTCAACCGCCCGGCAAAGGTTCCGCGTCCCGGACCGCAGGGGGCTCCCCGCTCTGCGAAACTATGCAAAGCTCGATTGGGGCAACGGCGAACAGCGCTTGGTTGGGTACACGGAAGCGAGCCGAGGCTGCAAGCACCTTTGCCGCCACTGCCCGGTTGTGCCGGTCTATCAGGGCCGTTTCCGGGTTGTCCAGCGAGAAGTGGTGCTGGAGGACATCCGGCGGCAGGTTGCGGCGGGAGCCTCGCACATCACCTTCGGCGACCCGGACTTCTTCAACGGCGTCGGACATTCCATTGCGCTCGTGGAGGAATTCCACCGCGAGCATCCACGCCTCACCTATGACGCCACGATCAAGATCGAGCATCTGCTCCAGCATGCGCGGCATCTGAGAACGCTCCGCGACACCGGCTGCCTGTTTGTAACGAGCGCAGTCGAAGCTGTCGATGACCGAGTGCTGCACCTTCTGGACAAAGGCCACACGCGGGCAGATTTTGTGCAAGTGGTAAAGCTGGTTCGCAATGCGGGACTGCATCTGTCACCCACCTTTGTAACCTTTACCCCGTGGACATCGCTGGAAGGTTATCTGGATATGCTTTCGCTTATGGCCGAACTGGACATGGCGGAGAGTATCTCCCCCATCCAGTTGGCCATTCGGTTGCTGATCCCCGCCGGCTCGAAGCTCCTGGAACTGGCTGAGGTTCGCGAACAGGTTGGAGAATTCGACGAGGGGAAACTCAGTTATCCGTGGATGCATTGCGATGCGCGAGTGGAACAGTTGTTTCAGGACGTCCGCGAGACCGTGGGACGGACGGAAGCTCTCGGCCAAACCCGCAGCGAAATCTTTCCCCAAGTTTGGGAGTTGGCCGAGCGCGCGGCTGGAAAGAAGGGCGGAGCCACTTTTAAGATGTCCCCGCTCCCCGCACGGGCGACGCTTCCCTACATCAACGAGCCGTGGTTCTGCTGAGCGGAGCCTACCGCAGAGCAGTTTGCTCTGGTTTAGGCAATGGCCGGAAATCAGAAGACGGGAGGCCGACCGAACTACAATCAGAGCCGCGACCGCGAGGGAGCGGTTCTTCTGCCTTCAGCCCTTCTCCGCTTGCATGATGAATCGATCCCAGCAAAATTCGTTAGTCAAACTCGCTCAGAAAACAGTGCAGAAAAACCGTCTTTTACTGCTGTTCACCACCACGGGCTATCAGGCCGCCGCTTTCAAGGAGGCTGCCGATAAGCTCGGCATCGCCGCCGTGGCGGGCAGCGACCGCTGCCACGTATTGGAAGACCCCTGGCGGGATGGCGCTATCCCTCTGCGATTTGAAGAGCCCGCCGCCTCGGCAAAAATGGTCGTCGAGTACGCCGCCAAGCATCTGCTCGACGCCGTCATTCCAATCGGCGACAAACCCACCCTTACCGCTGCAATGGCCTGCCAAGCGCTCGGGCTGTTGCACAACTCTCCCGCTGCCGTTCGGGCCTGCCGTGACAAGTATCAGTTCCGCCAGCTTCTCCAGGCCGCAGGGGTGGATGGCCCCGCCTTCTGCAGGCTTCCCGCGCACAGCGATTCTCCTCCTATTCCACCACCCGGTGTTGGATTTCCCTGCGTCCTGAAACCGTTGTCGCTCTCGGCCAGCCGGGGAGTCATCCGGGCGGACAACACAGAGCAATTCACCGGCGCATTCAACAGAATCCAGGCGCTGCTCAAAACGCCGGACATCCGAAGAACCAAAGATGAGGCAATCGAGTGGATACTAGCCGAAAACTACCTGGAAGGGCCGGAAGTGGCTTTGGAGGGAATTCTCGACCGGGGCGCTTTGCAGGTCCTGGCTCTGTTTGACAAGCCGGACCCGCTGGAAGGTCCCTACTTTGAGGAGACGATCTACACGACTCCTTCCCGTTTACCCGAAGCCGTCCAGAACCAAATAGTAAAGTGCGCGGAGCAAGCCATCGCGGCGGTGGGACTGTCCCACGGGCCGATCCATGCCGAGCTGCGGCTGACGCCACAAGGCCCCAGGGTTCTGGAAGTGGCGGCCCGCTCGATTGGCGGTCTCTGCTCGCGGTCGCTGCGGTTTGATGCGGGCATGTCGCTCGAAGAGCTGATTATCCGCCATGCCCTGAACTGGCCCATCGGCTCGGTGCGCCGCGAGGATGCCGCCTCCGGGGTGATGATGATTCCGGTTCCCGCAGCAGGAGTGCTGCTTGAGGTAAGGGGTCAAGAGAAGGCGTTCGAAACTCCAGGCATCGAGGAGATCCGCATTACGGCCAAAATACAGCAGACTCTGGTTCCCTGGCCGGAGGGCTCCAGCTATCTGGGATTTATTTTCGCGCGCGCGGCGTCATCTTCGTCTGCCACGGCATCTTCCCCAGCGTCTGCCCCAGCGGAGGTTGAGGCCGCCTTGAGAACCGCCCACAGCAAGTTGCAATTTGTGATTTCCCCTGCCCTGCCCGTGGTGCGCTAGGCGCGGCAGGACATTTCCCGGACGGGATTTACTGCTTGGTCTGCTCAGGGACATAACCCGGAGGAAGCGCAGCGCCTTCGCCGAAAAAGTAATCCTCCATCTGCTGACGAACGACCTTTTGCGCCTCGCGCTCCACCAGGTTGAGCCGGTATTCGTTGACGATCATCTTCAGGTGCTCCAGCCACAATTTCCAGGCGTCTGCCGAGACATTCTCGTAGATGCGCTTGCCGAGTTCGTTGTTGAAGGGAGGCTCCTCCATCCCTGGCATCTCGCGTTGAAACTTGACGCATTTCACCATTTTTGGTGCCATTTTTCCTCCCCTTGTGGCGGCTCTTGCTGCCACCGAAAGCGATCGAATGAACAGGATACACTGATCCCGCGAGCAATCAGGCTACGAGCATTCTCCGCGCCTTGTCAACGTTTAAGTATTTTTCGGTAATGGGAAGGAAGTTGAAAACCTCCTCCCCACTGCGATAACATATCTATACATGGATGTATATGAGGAAATCACGCGACTGCGGAATTCTGGGATCAAGGCGGCCCTGGCTACCATAGTCAACGTTCGCGGCTCGATTCCCAGTTTTGAGTCCGCAAAGCTTTTGGTCCGCGAGGACGGCTCGATCGTAGGCACGGTGGGGGGAGGCTGCGTGGAGGCTGAGGTGTGGGCTGCCGCCCGCCAGGTGATCCAGGAAGAGAAGCCCCGCAAGCTGACTTTTGATCTGAACAACGATCCCTCCTACGATACCGGGCTGCTCTGTGGCGGAACCGTGGAGGTCTTTGTGGAGCCTATTCTTCCCACCCCGTTCCTGTACATTTTCGGAGCGGGCCACGTCTCTCTCAGCCTGTCCAAAGTGGCAACCGTCGCCGGGTTCAGCACGATCATCATTGACGACCGCGACACCTATGCCAACCGGGAGCGCTTCCCCGAGGCGGCGGAGATTTACGCCGATGATTACGAGAAAGTTTTCGACCGGCTGCTTCCCAATAGCTCCTCATTTTTGATTGCCGTCACACGCGGGCATCGCGACGACATGCGCGTGCTGCGCTGGGCGGTGGGGACGGCGACCCGTTACGTGGGCATGATCGGCAGTAAGCGCAAGGTCCTGGAGATCGTCAAACACTTGGAGCAGGAAGGGATCGCCCGGCCGCAGTTTGAGCGGGTGCACGCCCCGGTTGGCCTGGATATCGGCGCCGTCACTCCGGAAGAAATTGCCGTCAGCGTTGTGGCAGAGATGATTGCCGTGCGCCGCAGCGCCCTCCAGGACGCCAAACCCCACCCCAAGTCGATCCTGGCAATTTCCTGACGCGATGGAACCCGTGCCTCTTCCCGACCCTCCCTCCAAAGCTGTGGCGGGAATCATCCTGGCCGCCGGTGAGTCGCGGCGCATGGGGCGCGACAAAGCGCTCCTTCCTTTGGGGCAATGGAGCTTTCTGGAGCATTTGGCCGGGGCTCTGCAAGGAGAGGTTTCTCCGCTCCTGGTGGTTCTCGGATACCACGCGCAGGAGATCGAACGCCAAATTCCTCCCGCCGATGCCCTCGTTGTCCTGCGAAATCCGAACTATTCGCTGGGACAACTGAGTTCCTTGCAGGTGGCGTTGCGGCATATCGAAAATCAACCGGTGGCGGGGGCTCTGGTATGTCTGGTGGACCATCCGGCAATCACCAAAAAGGTGGTCCGGTTGCTGCTGGAACGATTTGCGAAAACACAGGCGCCGATCCTGATCCCAACCTGCCGGGGGCGACGAGGACATCCGGTGCTGTTTGCCCGCCGCTTGTTCCAGGAATTGCTGGACGCGCCGCTGGAGGAGGGAGCGCGGTCGGTGGTCCGGAAACATGCTGCGGAAGTGGAGTTGGCGGAAACCGGCGAGGAAGGAATTCTGCTGGATATTGACAAGCCGGAGGACTATCAGGCGTTGCTGGCGAGGCGGGATATGCCGGCTGAATCTGTCTGATAGGATCCGGATCACTGGAGATGGCGAAACGCCTCCCGCAAAGCGTCTTCAGCCAGCACGCCGGCATGACCGCTTGCAGGCGGCAGGCCGCCGAGTCCTGCACTGAGGTCGGCGGCAGAAAGCTTTTTTGCTTCCTCCAGCGACTTCCCTTTGATGAGTTCGGTGAGCAGCGACCCGCAGGCGATGGACGCCACGCAGCCACGGGTTTTGAAGCGGACGTCCCGGAGTTGCCCCTGCTCGGCCAGCAGGGACAGTTGCATGATGTCTCCGCAGGCCGGGTTGCTGACCTCCACCGTCACGGCGGGGGGTGGAAGCTCTCCTACGTTTCGAGGATTCTGGAAGTGGTCGAGCAGCAAAGAGCTGTACACAAAGTCTCCAGTAATCTCAGACCAGTAATCTGAGAAAAGACCAGTAATCTCAGAAAAGAGTGGATTCGTCCAGCCCGCCGTGTTCGGTTTTAGCTTGCTGGGGCCGGGCATACTAGCGTAGCGGAGAACAGGCATCGGCTCAAGGCCTAGTGCAAGGCCAGTACAAGCCCAAGATCAAAAGCAGGATCAAAAGCAAGATCACAAAGCAAGATCACAAAGATAGTTCGGACCGTTATGGACATAAAGAAAACCGTGGTAGCGGGACTGTTGTTTCAGAAAGATCAAATCCTGATTTGCCAAAGACCGGCACTGGATGATTTCCCCGGCCAGTGGGAGTTTCCGGGAGGCAAGACTAAGGCCGGAGAAGAGCTGCAGTCAGCCCTGCGGCGGGAATTGCAGGAAGAGCTGGGCATCGTCGCCGAAATCGGAGAGGAGATATGGCGAACGGAGCACCAATATTCGGGCCATGCCCCTGTACTTTTATACTTTTTTGCGGTCTCCCAATACCAAGGGACCGCAGAGAATCGTGTCTTCCAGCAAATCTGCTGGGCCGGCCGGCAGCAGTTGCTGGAGTATGATTTTCTGGAGGCCGACAGGCCTCTGGTCCAAAAAATAGCGGCTGGGGAAATACAGATACCGCCTGCGAAAATCCTTGCCGGCCTGTAATTTTATGGAGAGTATTTCGGTCCGCGAGAAAGCAAAACTGTTAACTGTGCGAGAGGAGAGAACCGATGATTGTAGTGTGCAACCGAATTCCCGTGGCCAAGGGCCAAGAGGCAGAGTTTGAGAAGCTGTTCCTGGAGCGGGACGACTCGAAACGCCAGCATCCCGTGGGCAAATCCCCCGGGTTCATCCGCAACGATGTTCTGCGCCCGATCCAGGGCGAGACTTACGTTGTGCTGGCTTACTGGGAGTCGCGCGAGCACTTCGACGCCTGGACCAACAGCGAATCTTTCAAAGAAGCGCACGGAGGGCGCTCCCGCCCGGAAATCTTCGCCGGAAAACCGAACCTGGAAATCCACGAAGTGATTAAAACCGTTACGGCATCGTAAAGTGGCGGTGGAAATGAACGCGCGGTAAGGTTCTAGAGTTTGAAACCTGTCACTTAGCCCATTATTTGGATCGCGCAGACGGGGTTGGGGAAATCACTGCGGGCCGGGCGTTTGGGAATTGAATCTGCCGGCTTCCTGGGCCTTCAATTCCTCGATCTGCGCCAGGGTGTCCTTCATCTCTTCAGCGAATTGTCCCTCGGGCGACTCTTCCAGGTAGGTTCGTATTTCAACGGCCGCCTGCGGATAGTCTTCTCTTTGCAGATAGATTTCAGCCAGCAGGGCATGAACCTGCGGGATGTTTGCGTGCGGGCCTTGCTCCGCATCTCGCGCGCCTTTCTCGGCGGCATCAATATTGTTCAGATTAAAATTTCCCATCGCCTGAATGAAGCTGGCATGACCGATGCTCGGGTCCATTTCGAGCGCTTTTCCGGCCATCTCCACAGCGTTCTGGTACTGCCCGGTTTGGAATTGCAAGGCAGCCAGATTTATATACGGCGGGATGTATTGCGAGTCCACCGCAATGGCTTTTTCAAAGGCTGCGGCGGCTTTTTCCTCTTCCTGGTTGGCGCGATGAATCCAGCCCAGCATGTTCCAGGCAGCGGCATATTCATCGTATTTAGCGATAGCTTTTTCCAAGTGCTCCTTGGCATTCTTCGTGCGGTTCTTCTCGATATCTTTCAGCGCCTTCTCATATTCCTTCCGTGCGTCCTTGGGAACCAGCAGAGAGGTGACGCTGATGGAGGAACCCGTTACTCCGGCGATGCGGGACAGCCGCAGCGAGCCGACATCGACTCTTCCCATATCCGAGTGCTGGCTGAGCGTATAGTTCAACGGATGATATCCCGGCACAGACACCCGTATTTCGCATCCCGCTAAGGAATTGCCGAACCGCCTCGGCAAAGCGCTCTGGCTGCCGCCAAAACCAGTGGGGCTTTGATTGCTGGCGCTAAAATCCATGTTGCTTTGAAGGCCGGTGCCTATGGAAAAAGTGAAGTATCCGCCGAGATCCGTGTGGATCACCTGCACCGGCTTCATCCCGCAATTCAACTCCACCGATACGGTTTCCGAGACGGGCTGGCCCGTGTTCATCACAACGCGCCCGTTCACGTAGGTAGGCCGGCGCGATTGTTCCGTAGACCGTCGCGTGGTCGGCGAGGGCGTGGGTCGGCTCGGGGAGGAACTGCTTCCCCCTCCCGAGGAGGAGCCGGAAGACCCTCGTCCCTGCCCATACAACGGCAGAACCACCAGCAGCGTCAACACCCATAGCCCACAAAATTTCTCCAGGATCAGTTTCATGGCTGACCTCCCACAGTTGCCCCCCAAGGTTGACCTCGATGAAGGATACCCCAATTTGACCCAGAGTACCCTAGATATAAGGCGAATGAAACAGATTTTTTGTCTCCCGGAAGCAGCAAAAATACTGGAATCTCTGGAGAAAGTATTTCTACTCCCCCCTTTCCGGCATCAAATGTAGTTGCGAAAGCCGTCTGTGTGGCATCATACTAGCGAGTACCTGAGTGAACACCGACAGTGAACACAAGGAGGGGTCATGGCGTACCTGAAGATTCCCAAAGGATGGGAGATTCCCGAGCGGGAGGCAACTCCCGAGGCGGCTTTTCTCAACCGGCGAAAATTCCTGGCGGCAATGGGAATCGGCGCGGTAAGGGCAACCGCAATTGGAGCAACAGGAATACTTCCCCGCCCCCTGGCGGCAGCCGACTCACTCTACCCGGCGAAAAGGAATCCCGCCTATAAGCTCGACCGCCCCATCACCGATGAACTGGCCGCCACCCGCTACAACAACTTTTACGAGTTTTCGGAACAGAAAGAAGATGTTTGGAAGCTGGTAAATGCTTTCAAGCCGGAGCCCTGGACAATCGACGTGACCGGGCTGGTTCACAAGCCCCAGAAGCTGGACATAGACCAGATCCTTCGCCAGATACCTCTCGAAGAGCGGTTATACCGCCATCGTTGCGTCGAGGCATGGTCGATGGCCGTGCCCTGGACCGGGTTTCCCTTTAAGGCTCTGATCGATTTGGTCGAACCGAAATCAGAGGCGAAGTATGTTCGCATGGTGACGTTTTTCCGGCCAGGCCAGGCCCCCGGACAAAGGATGCTGCGTCACTACCGGTGGCCCTACTATGAAGGGCTGACGATGGCGGAGGCCATGAACGAGCTGGCTTTCCTGGTCACCGGGATGTACGGCCATGCCGTTCCCAAGCAAAACGGCGCGCCGATTCGTTTGGCCTTGCCCTGGAAGTACGGTTTCAAGAGCATCAAGTCCATCGTCGCGATTGAATTTACTTCCAAAAAACCGCGCACTTTCTGGAATGACGCGGCCCCCCGCGAATACGCTTTTCAAGCCAACGTGAACCCTAAGGTGCCCCATCCCCGCTGGTCGCAGGCAACCGAGACGGTGATCGACACGGGCCAGGTCCGGCCTACGCTGATGTACAACGGCTATGGCCCCTTCGTAGCTTCCCTGTACGAAAAGACGTAACCGGGACTCGCGCAAAGCAGGCTGGAGAGAGGCTCTTTAATCAGGTTTTTTGCGGCAGGTGAGATTGAATGAACCGGATGATGCCGTCGAGAGACGTGCCGGGTTGAAAGACCTCCGCCACTCCCAAGGCTTTCAGCGCACTAACATCTGCATCCGGGATAATGCCGCCGACCACCACCATCACATCTTCCATCCGGCGCTCTTTCACCAGCTTCATCAGCTGCGGCACAATCGTGGTGTGCGCCCCGGACAAGATGGACAGGCCAATCACGTCGGCATCCTCCTCCAGCGCCGCCTTTACAATCTGTTCGGGAGTTTGCCGCAAGCCGGTGTAGATGACCTCCATGCCGGCGTCCCGCAGCGCGCGGGCAATCACCTTAGCTCCGCGGTCGTGTCCATCGAGGCCGGGCTTGGCCACGATCACCCGAATCTTCCTTTCATCCTTTGTTTCCTTTTCTGGCTTTGTATTCAAGTTGGTCATATTGCTAGTTAGAACGTCTGCTCCAAATCGATGCCCGCTTTTTCCAGGGTGACGCCCATGGCCCGGTCCATCTGCACCGCGGCTTTGGCATAGTTGGCGCGAGCCTCCACCGCAGCAAGCTGCGCGGCCAGCACGTCCCGCTGCACCTGAATTACATTGTAGGGAATGGAAACTCCCGCTTGCAGCTTTTTTTCTTCGGCATCCAGGGTTTGCTCCATGCGGTCCACGGCCTTGCGCGCCGCCGCCACTTGCGCTTTCGTCTGCATCAAGCCAATGACGGCGTTGCGCACTTCCAGGCCGATCTGGTTGCGGGTGCGTTGCAGGGCCGTCTCGGCCTGCCGCTGTTCGAGGCGGGCCCGCAGATCATCGGCTTGGGCGCTCCGATTCAACAAAGGAAAGCTCAGCGAGAAACCAACCGCGTACTCGGGAAAATCAATGCGGCCCACCTGATGGAGCACCGAGCCCAACCCTCCGGATGATCCCGCAGTGGCGAAGCGGCCAAAGATATTCAGCGTGGGTTTCAGGCGGTTCCGGGTGAATTGGACCGCTGTTTCCTGGTTCAGAATGTTTCCTTCCGCTTGCTGGATTTCCGGCCGGTTGCGCATGGCGGCGCTCAACGCCTCCTCCAGTCCGGGAATGTTGGCGTCTTGCGGCTCCGGCAACGAGTCCGTTATTTCAATCCGCGCACCCCGCAAAACCGGAACGGTCTGTTTGCTGAAGACGTTTTTCAGCGCCACTTCTCTCATCTGCAAATCTGTCTCGGCTACGATCCGGTCGCGCTCCCTGGCCGCCACCTCGGCCTCCGCCGTCAGGACATCCAGCGGAGCGAGCGTGCCGATCTCGGCCCTCTTCCTATTGTCCTCATACAACCGCTCGGCGACGGTCAATGCCTGTTCGGCCGCGCGGAGCCTGTCGCGGGAAGCAACCAGATCCCAGTACAGGCTTTGCGCCTGCGCCACAGTGTCGATCACCTGCTGCCGGAACCATTCCCGGGCAATCCGCCGCCCGTTTTGCGCCACATTCAAAAAGCGGCGCGTGACGCCGAAACCGAATCCGTTCATCAACTGCTGGTTGACGGAAAGAGAAAAGCCGGAGACAAAAGACGGGTTGAACAACAGAAATTGCTGGGTAGAACTCTGCCGCTGCGTATTGAAGCTGACGCTAAAGCTGGTTCCGGTTGTGAAGCCCTGGGCGTAAAAGGCCTGCAGGGCCGTCGTGTTGGCCACAACGGTCGGAACGCCGGCAACCCGCAGAGTGTTCAGCGGGCTGGTGGTACGGTCCACGCTGAAGTTCAGGCCGGCTACCGGATCAAAGTTGCTGCGCGAGCCTATAAACACCTGCCGGGCACGGCCGCTGATGGCGCTTCCACCGCCGCCTCCTCCTCTACCGCCTCCTCCGCCGCCTCCCAGTCCGGCTCCGATAGCTCCCGCAAACAGCCCGCTGGGGACACGGGCTCCGGCCACGCCGCGAGGCGACTGACCCGCCTTGGCGCGCAAGATATCAGTTTCCGCAAAAGAGTTGTTGTAGCGAGCGACAGCGAGATCGAGATTGTTCTCCACCACGGCGTCCAACAACTGGGCGAGCGACAGCTCCAATTTTCCGTCACGGATCCTCTCGATGACACTTGCTCCAGTTCTTAGATTCGGAGATGGAATCCGCTGCGGCACGTAAGGCTTGTAGAATTTCGGGAACCACTCCTGGTTCCTGCTGTAGTCTTGCTTTACCAGATGGGGCGCCAGATCGGGAGGCACCAGATCGGGAGGTAGAGGTTGAGCCGCCGCCGGCATGCCTGCCAGGAAAAGCGCCAGCACGAAGAACACGATCCCGGAACGAGCAACAGTGTGAGTCCGGTCTGGGCGAGCCTGGTCTGGTTTCCAATGTCGGGACGGGGTAACCATTGCGGGTTCCTATTCGCCTCCCGGGGTAAATCCCCGAGCGCTGAATGGCGGGGTCGGCATGCGGGAGACGGTGCCGCTCAATGCGTCGGAAAGCCGGATACCATTCCGGTCGAGCGTGGTGCCCATGGACCGGTCCATTTCCACCAGGGCTTTCGCATATCCAGCCACGGCGTTCACCTCCGCCAACTCGGCGGCAATCAGGTCGCGCTCCCGCAAGATCACCTGGTAGGAGGTCGTCACTCCCGCCTGCAATTTTTTCTGCTCGGCTTCCAGGGTCTGGCGGCCCAGGCGAACCACCTGGTGCGCCGCTTCCACCTGCGCCTTGCCTTGGATCAGCCCGATGATGGCCTGCTGCACCTCCAGGGAAACCTGGTTCCGGGAACGCTGCAAACTGACCTCCAACTGGCTCCGCTCAAGTTGGGACCGGAGGCTGTCGGCCTGAGCGGCACGATTCTTGATCGGAACCGTCAGACTAAATCCTCCTGCGTATTCCGGAAACTCGCCGCGAATGGTTTGTCCCAGAGAACCGGGAGCGCCCGCCTTCACCCCTTCGGCGTTTCCCCGCAGACCGGCGCCGGAATAGAGGCCAAACACGCTGGCTCTCGGCAGCAGACCGTTTGTCGTGAACTGCGTGCTGATGGCCTGGTTTTGGAGGTTTCCTTCCGCCTGCCGCAAATCGGGCCGGTTTGCCAAGGCGTTGGTCAGGGCATTTTGCAACTCCGGGATGTCGGCATCCCGCGGCTCCGGCATCTGATGGGTGATCACAATGCGCGCCGCATCCAGTTCCGGCTCCACCTTCTTGCTCAACAGATTCTTTAGCCGCGCCTCCTGCTGCTGGAGGTTCGTCCGGGCCACGATCAAATCGCGCTCCCGGGCGGCAACCTCCGCCTCTGCGGCCACCACGTCCAGGGGCGCCAGCGTCCCGATCTCCGCCTGGATTTTGTTGTCCTCAAAAAGTCTCTGCGCCACGGTCAAGGACTGTTCGGCTACACGGACGTTTTCCTGGTGCGCCGCCATATCCCAGTACATGTTTTCCAGCTCGACGACTGTGCTGACGACTTGCTGGCGGAACACCTCTTCGGAAACCCGGCGGTTGTTTCGCGCGACCATCAGGAACCGCTCATTCGGCAGCCGTCCGAATCCGCTGAGCAAGGGCTGATTAAACCCCACCGCAAGGCGGGTAATCACGGCCGGATTGAAAAGCTGATTCAGCTGCGTAGTGCTTTGCCGCAGTCCGCTCAGAGTCACAAAGTAACTGGTGCCGGTAGGGAACAGTTGGGTATAGCTGCCCGAAAACGCAGTGGCGTAGGTGGTGACATTGGGGATGCCGGACACCACCGTGGTGTTCAGAGGAGAAGTGACACGGTCCCAGCTAAAATTAAAGCTAACCGCAGGATCAAAGCTGCCCGTTGGACCGATCTGGACAGCGCCGCCTCCTCCGGTGATGCCGCCCGCTGAGCCCAATCCGCCCCCGCCGGATGCCTCGCTGATACCCGCTCCCAATGCGCCTATCGAGAGGCCGCCCGGAACGGATGCGCCCGGAACACCACGAGCCGCCTGGCCCGACCGGGCCCGCAGGATATCCGCCTGGGCCATCGGCACGATATAACGAGCCACCGCAATGTCCATGTTGTTTTCCAGCGCCAGAGCCAGAGCATCGGCCAGAGACAGCTCCAAATTCCCGTCGCGGATGAGGTCCGCAAGCCGCCGGGAATTCTCCAGGATCATGGGACTGATCCTCTGCTGCTGATAGGGCCGGTAGAAAGAAGGAAACCAGCTTGGCCCTGCCGTGTAATCCCTCTGAAATCCTTGCGGGTCCTGCGGAGCTTGACCGAAGAGCCGAGTCTCCGGCGCAAGCCCGTACAGGCAAAAAACAACGAGCAAGGCTAACCCGTAAGGCTGTACTTTCATCTGGAACCTCCTGAAGTAGTTCTGCATGAAACGCTCATGAAATACTGATGATAAGAACCCGAATCAGGTTGCCGAAGTTTCGCCAGGAACAGCACTGATGAGCAGAACTTTGGTTTGCGTGCGGGTTTGTGTGCGCCTGCGGTCTTCAACTTTTGCAGGGTGACCCGATTCGGGGAAATCCTTGACCAATTACGCTCGGATTTGAAGGAAATCAAAACCAAATATAAATGTTAGCACCAAATGTTCGCACCAAGGGCGGGAATTTGGTAGTGGATCAGCTTCCGTTGGGCGCAGCGTCACACGATTTGTCAGGGCACGGTTTTAATCGTGCCGATCATATTGCATGAAATGATTTCTTCCTTACTGCCGTAGGCCCAAGCGGCCTGCCCCGAGCAGAGTCGAGGGGAGGCGCAGCCGGAGCGCCATTGGAACGTCGGCTTTAGAACAGGTAAGAGCATGAACATTTGATTCTTGTCGCTACGCTGCCGCTGCGCGACAGCCTTCGGCAGAGTGGTTCTAAAGATGACTGCCGCCCATTTCGGCACGGTTAAAACCGTGCCCTGACGAATCTTCTCTGCATTGCTCCGCGACGAGCGTAAGCGGCGTTATAATAAGCACCGCCATCGCGGGTGTGCCCGCAATCAGAGCCGCGACAGTAATGGAGCGGTTTCCTAACCACCGCCCGCCAAGGCGGTTTGGGCGGGTCGGCATAAACAGGCGTTAGGTGATATCCAAAATGAAACATCGCCTCCTAATATTTCGGGATGCTTGGTGGCTTGCGTTTATTGTTATTGCCATCACCTCGGTCGCGATCTGACTGAGCAAATCGGACGAAAAAGGGGCGCTAATCGCTTCGGTTGTAACTCTTGGCCTTGGCTTCTGCTATTTTGCACAACGGCAGGCGTTGGACGAATTGCGGCTATTCAAGGAATTGTTTGTCGAATTTAATAGGCGATACAACGACTTGAACGATGATTTGCTCGACATTCGTGAAGGCCAGATGAATGACGATCGCAAAAAGCTCAAAACTCTGGTCGCCTATTTCAATTTGTGCAATTTGCGCGGAAGAGTTCTTTTTCCACGAACACGGCCATATTCATAGAGATGTATGGCACCCTTGGTGCAAGGGCATGCTGTTTTTCATTGAGCACGAGAGCATCAGTCCGATATGGGACCGTGAATCAATGCAGGGCTCATATTACGGCCTGACAATTCAAAAGATTCGCGACGGTGCGAGCTAACCACCCACTGCACTGAACCGTAAGCGGGGGAGACATGGTGAGCGTTTTTTTTCCTCTCGACTCCGCGCGGGGCAAGCTCGCCGGGGGCTGTTGGTGAGAAAGTTATCGCACTGCCATTGGCTGCAATCCGAGCCGCGCTGAGCCTGCACTTTTCCAGCGAATCTCTCCCTGGCTTCACTTCCGCTCTGTGTTTTGCCGGAAGCCTCGTTTATACTGAGAGCATGTTGCAGTATCACGTTGCCTTCTACCTGCCGCGAGGGGAAGAGCGGATGGTAGTCGCGGAGGTGCTGGACTTTCCGGGAGTTGTCAGTCAGGGGTTTGATCTGGCCGACGCGCACGCGATGATCGCGAGCGCCTTGGAGGAGATGGCAGAATCCTGTCTGGAGGAAGGACGCCCGCTGCCGACGCCTTCCGCAACCGCTGCCGATCCCGAGGCTGACTCTGTGGAATTGATTCCCCTCTCGGTCGCCGCTGGCACGATGCGGCCCGGTCCGACGCGGCCATGAAACGCGGCGACTTGCTGCGTCATCTGAAACGATGTGGCTGTCAGTTAAATCACGAGGGCAGCCGCCACTCCATCTACAAGAATCCCGCAAACAGCAACAAGACTTCCGTGCCCAGGCACATGGAAATTGACAACCGCCTGGCCAGGAAGATTTGCAAGCAGCTCGGAATTCGGCCAATTAGCTAGCCGCGGCGAGCGTCTTAATTGAATTGCCGGCGGCAGCCCTCGCCGTGGGCATTTCATCGGAGTTTACAAACCCACGGCAAATCGGAACTGCAAATTTGCCGTGGCTACCCCGCTCCAAATGAAGTGACCTTGTCTTGGCCAGGGAGCTCAGGGAGTAGCCTCGGGCGCTGTGCCGCTCGCGGCGATCTTCGTGCCGGATGGGGAGCCAGCCGCCATCAGGGCAAGGAACCGATCACGTGCCGCATGAAATGAATCCTGCTGCTCCGCGCTGATGCTCGACCGCCGTGGCACTTTGAGATTTTTGAAGTTCACGTACCTGCCATTTTTCCGCACGCGGAGATCCAGATGCGGACCGGTAGCGATCCCGGTTGCCCCGACCAAACCGATGCGCTGGCCTTGCTCCACTTTCTGGCCCTTCCGCACCAGCCTTCTGGAAAGGTGCAAATATTGAGTTTCGTACGCATTCGCATGTCTGATCGTAATCAGATTGCCGGAACCTCCCGAACGGCCTGAAAAGACCACGCGGCCAGCAGCCACAGTCCGGACGGGCGTGCCGGACGGCGCTGCGTAGTCGATTCCCAGGTGTGGCCGATAAACCTTCAGGACCGGATGATAGCGGCGGCGCGAGAACTGAGAACTGATTCGCACGTCGAACGCGATGGGAGACCGCAGGAAAGAGGACTGGAGGGATTGGCCGTCACTAGAATAGTAGTAACCGGGCTCCCCATCCTCATCCTCGTCTGGGAACAAGTATGCGTCGTAGATCGAGCCTGCATTGTTGTATTGCGCCGCGAGCACGCGCCGATATGTCGCTGGCCCCCCGTTGGCATACTCTTTCTTCTCGACCAGCACGCAAAACGCATCCCCCTCGCGAGGGTCCCGGTAAAAATCCAGGTCCCACGCGAAAATTTCGGCAAATCGGACGACAAGCTCCGGGCGTTCGCCAATCCTCTCCATGCTTTCAAACAATGAACCTTGAATCGTGCCGCAAACGGCATCCGAACGAATCGTGCCTGGAACCTCGGCAACATGCGCCACAAAGGCCCCGTTGGACTTTGCCACCTGAAGCTTGTTGTCCGGGTCGATGACATATTCGAGCGATTCCAGAATCCCTTCCCCGGAACGGATCAGCGCCAATTGCGAACCAGCGCGCAGTTTCTTGAGATCAAATTCCTTCTCAACGGCGGCAATCAACTCCACGCTCGCTTCCTGATCAATGTCGGCGCGCTTGAGCAAGTCCGCAAGGGTATCGCCGCGCAGAATCGGGACGATCTGCTGGGTCAGCACCCGGATGGGAACACTGGCTGGAAGCTCGATTGGGACCTCGCGCAGATCGGGTTTCGAGGCGGGACGAGTGTGCCGCCAAGTCAAAAGCGTTGCAGAAAAGCAGATTGCAACAACCGCCAGAAAGCGAATCGCCGGTCGAATAGGCCGTTTCACCGTTGTATGAAAACATTTCCTATGAAATGGGTCAACGTGATTCTGCGGACAGTTCCATTTCGGTTGCCCTGGCCGGGGCTTTTTCCCAGGGGAAATTGGCGGGGATTCATCTGACGCGGAAGGCAGATCACATCAGCGTTGACGAGGCAATTCGCTGCATTTCCTGAGAAGTTGACATTCCAGAAACTTCCCGTCGCCAGCAATCTGACACACTACCCGGCTTCGTTCCGTTTCCGTTTTATTACTTTCCCAGAACGTGCCGCAGGGCGGCTTCGAGTTCAGGATAGCGGAATACGAAGCCGGAAGACTGGAGACGGGCAGGCTGGACGCGAGCGCTGGCGAGCAGAAGGTCGTTCGCCATCTCGCCCAAGGCGAGGCGCGCCGCAAAAGCAGGCAAGGGAAATATCGTGGGGCGCGAAAGAACTTTCCCCAAGGTCTTGGTGAATTCCAGATTGGTGACCGGGTTGGGAGCCACGGCGTTGATCGCTCCACGGATCGTGTCGTTGGAAATCGCATGTTGAATGACGCCGAGAAGGTCGTCCATCGCAATCCAGCTCATGTATTGCCGCCCCGAGCCCACCTTGCCTCCCAGGCCCATTCGGAAGGGCAGCAGCATTTTTCCCAGCGCCCCACCGCCGGAGCTGAGAACGACTCCGGTCCGCAGATGAACAACGCGGATTCCCCGCCGGACCATCGGCTCCGCAGCCGCCTCCCAATTCCGGCAGGTATCGGCCAGGAAGCCGGAACCCGGCGCGCTCTCCTCCTGCAGCACTTCCTCGCCCCGGTCACCGTAGTAGCCGATGGCGGAAGCACAAACAATGACCTTCGGGGGCTGCCGAAGAGGAGCGAGGTGCTCGGCAAGCACCGAGGTGCCCTTCACCCGGCTTGCCTGTATCCTGAGCTTTTTTTGTGTCGTCCATCTTCCTCCGGCGATGCTTTCCCCGGCCAGATGCACGACCGCATCCATCCCTTCCAGATCATTCATGGCCACAGTCCCGGCAGCCGGGTCCCAGTAAATCTCTGCGGCATCAGGACGGGGTTTAGAGCGCACGAGCCGGGTGACGGCGTGTCCGTTCGCAATGAGCAATGGAACCAGCGAGGAGCCGATCAATCCGGTTGATCCCGTCACTAAAATTTTCACAGATACCCCTCCGCACTAAGAACTGTAATTGCCGCCGGAAATGATGGTGCGGTAGCGATAGTCTAACATTTTTCCGGTTTCCAGCCCCGTGCCGATGAGCCGCATGCGGAAGGAAGTGCCGCCCTTTGGGATTATTCCGGTTTGCGTTTGAGAAGGATTGCGGCGAAGAAGCCGTCAGCGCTATCGCGCGCGGGAGAAGTTTCCAGGAACTTCTTTTCCAATATCCAGCCGGCTGACGGGTGGAACGACGGACGCAAGCGCGGGGCATCGGCATGCAAAGGAAGCAGGTGGAAATCAGGCCGGAGGGCGAGAAAGTTTTTCACCACGGCCCGGTTCTCTTCGTCTTCCAAAGAACAGGTCGAATAGACCATGCGGCCCCCGGCGGAGAGAACCTCGGCGGCGCAGGTTAACAAACGAAGCTGCTTTTCCGCCAGAGCTTGCACGCCGGAGTGCGTCAAGCGCCACTTGATCTCCGGATGCCGCCGCAAGGTTCCGGTGCCGCTGCAAGGCGCGTCTACTAAAATCCGGTCAAACGAAGCGCGGAAGGGCAACGGCCCGGCGCCGTCTAATGCGACCAAATTGATGTTAGGAAGCTTTTGTGTGGACCCCATCCCCGACAGCCGGCGCAGGTGGACATCACATGCCACCACGCACCCTTCCTTCCCCGCCGATTGCGCAAGCTGGGAGGTCTTGTTGCCCGGCGCCGCGCAGAGATCGAGCACGCGGTCTCCCTGCTGCACATCAAGCAGACCAGCTACCATCTGCGAAGCCTCGTCCTGAATGGCGATCTCTCCCCGGCGATAGGATTCCGTCCGCGTGATGTTTCCCTGAATAACCGCCCGGCACTGCTTCAGAAAATTTCCCGGCTGCGTTTGAATTCCCTGACGGCGCAAACGTTCCTCTAGCTCCGCTTCTGTATCAACTGTATCAACGCCACTTTCAAAACCCCTGCTGGGAAGCAGCGGATTGGGCCGCAGATAAGTGACCGGCGCTTGATTGTTGGCGCGAGCCAGCGATATCGCCTCCTCTGGTCCGAACTGTCCGCTCCAGCGCTGGAGCATCCAGGAAGGGTGCGAAAGCTCAATCGCCGCCCATTCGGCTTCGTCCATTGACTGGGGCATTGACTGAACTATTGACTGGACCATGGCCGGACCTTGTAACGACGCCAGGTCCGCCTCCGCGCCTTTGCGCAAAACCACGTTGACCAGTCCCGCCGCAGAGCGCTTGCCCGCAGTCTTTACCAATTCCACCGTTTCGTAGATAGCGGCCCGCGCAGGCATCCGGGTGAGGAAACGAAGCTGGTAGAGACCCATCCGCAGCGCCACCCGCACCTCCGGGTCAAAAGAGGTCCAGCGCCCCTGGGCGAAGTGTTGCGAGATGAAATCGAATGTGCCCTGCCAGCGCAACGTCCCCAGCACCAACTCCGTACAGAGCGCCGCGTCAGCGAGGGAGAGCCCGGCAGTCATTGGGCTGGCGAGCAGTTCCGAGGCGTAGCTCGCTTGGGTTTCCACGCGGAGCAAAATCTCAAAGGCTGTCCGGCGGGCAGGAGTAGGCATGATTCACCTCTATTACTTGCGCCGCTCAATCGCGCATTTCGGATCGTGGTCGATTCAGCCGGTTAAAAGCAAGCTGCTTTTCCCAGTCCGCCGATTCATTTTTTGGAGGGACAAAAAAATCCCCGAAGAATCGGGGCTTTTCAGAAATTGTTGCTTCGGTTACAGGTTGCGCGTAGGACTGAATACCGGCTCGACGCCGCCCTGCATTATTGGCACAAAGGCCCATTCAATCTGCAACGTGATGCGGGAAAAGGTTTCAAAGCAAAAACAGCATGCAGGGAGTATCTTATTTGATTCCCCCTGAAGGGTCCATGCTTTTGCAGACATTCTGGACTCTGATTTTACCGGTCCCTACCGCTAGAAGGACGAAATGCTCCTCTCAAAACAAGGACTCCTGCATCCGGAGGTATGCATTCCGCTGCATCCCCTGCAAGTCTCGCTTCACCAGATGCAGGCCAAAAACACAGGTCTCAAATTGCTCGGACATTTTCTTGAACAAGGGAGCGCTGCTGCGATACTCGAATTGATTGAATGCCGAGACAATATAGTAGGACTCCTTCCCGGCCTTCACATAGTCCACCACGGCATCGAGCCGCTGCCGCCGCAGCCGCCATCGATTGATGGCTTCGGGAAACAACCCCGCAAAAAAGAGCGTGTAGTCACCGATGTGCTTCCGCACCTCCCTCTCGCGGTCAAAGGATGGGGCATCAAAAAGCGGGTTGGAGGCCAGCAGCATCTCGCCGACATCTTCCAACAGCTTGCCCTGAGTGTCCCGGATGCAGTACAGATTCTCGAATTGGCTGAACTGGGTCAGAAGATTGGAAACGTATGCGGTGATCTCGGAGTCGGATACTCTTAATGCCTCCCCAAAACTCCGGTCGACCAATTCTTCGAAAAGCTCTTTTAACGTTTGCTTCGGCAACATGAAAGGCTCCTCTCTCTCGGTGCATTTCAATACCCACCACCACGGGGAGAACTCTGGGCAGAATGCGCTCCTACCTGCTTCCGATGCGCTGCTCCCCGCCAGGGCTGTCCAGCATCTGAACAAAACCCTGTCCGCTTCTTATTAGTTAATCGGCTAAATCGCAGAACTCCTATAGGCTACTCTCCCGGCTTAACTTGGGGCTGTCCTAGCTAAGGGTGGCCAGCTTGAAGCGCCATTCGCACTCCTTCAGGAAGAGGTGATGCCGCTTTGCCTTCCAGAAGTTCTCGATCCCATTGATGTGGTTCCGTTCGTCGACGAACCGTTCCGAGTGGTTGATCCGAACATGGTGGAAGTCCGACACATCCAGAGCATCGTAGCTCGAAAAGCCATCCGTGTAGACGATGCTGTCGGGCAGGCTCCATGACTCAACGTGTCCGTACGGGCATTGGGGATCATCACCGTGTAGACCCTTCCTCCACGCTTCAAAAGCCCGAAAACCGGGACTTTCCAGCACCACGACCGCGCTTGCCCTTGCGGCGACCACCAGGACTTAGCGCTTTCCCCTGCCCCGGTGTCACCGGAAATGGAGCAAATTCTGTATTACTTTTTGCAGCTATAGATTAGTTCGGAAGAATTGTGTTTGAGAGAACCTTGAATAGCAAAAGGCAAGAAAGAGAACAAAACATTCCAGGCCAACTGAGGCTTAAGGCCGCACTACATCTCCTGGAGGAGCGCTGGTGCCGTCCTCGCCCGGGGGAGGGGCTGGCTCGTTGGAACCGGCGTCCCCTCCGGAAGACCCGGCGCCGGCGGTGGAGCCACCCGAAGAACCGGAGGGTGTTCCAGAGCCTCCCCCAGAACCGCCTTTTGATTTGCCGCCCAGGCCATCCACCCGGGCGATTGTCTCGCTGGCAAACTTGACGATGCGCCCGACCACCGCCAGAGGTATCGTCTTGTTTGCGGCCGTCAGCGGCGCGCTCTGAATAACTTGCAAACTCTGTCCCGACTCGACCAGAACATCACCGCCCGGCAACAGGCGATGGCGGACCAGGACCGATCCAGTCTCCACGTAGACCAAGGTATCTTCCGCCAAATCCACCTCAACCTCCAATACCGTCCCGCGAACGGTGATTACGGCCGTCGGAGAAGTGACGCGATAGGTTTCATCATCATTGACTAAACGCTGAATGTGGAGGCGGACCTTGCCCAGATAGAGGTCCAGCAGGTCGTGCAAGTTGAAGCGATCGGCGCGGAAAACCAGACGCGAATCGGGGAAAACCTCAATCGTGCTGTGATCGGATAATTCCAGCTTCGCGTAGCCGTCCGGGCCGGTGACCACCACCTGGCCGGCTTTGACGGTTTGTTCCGGCATCAGAACCCAAAGGTCTCCCGCTCGCTCAACAGACACGCGGCCGGTCAGCGTCAGGACACGGGCCGTCTCCGAACCCAGTTGCGCCTGCAAAGAGGTTGCGCCCGCGCTTAGAAAAACACCCAACATCAGCAGGGTATGCCAGCGCAGGAGCTTCCGTAGCGTTGTTGGTCCTGTTCCGCTTCTCATCTTCATTCCGTCCGGTCCATGCCAATTCCTAAATGCTTCGGTTCTTAGACCTTTCCCATTATTTGTGAATCTACCAAAGCTTGCCAGAAAGCACAAATAGTTTGTCGTTTTATCGTTGGAAAGTTCTACGGAACGAGACGAAAAAAGCAGCAATGAGGAAAGCGTTTCCGGGAAGGGGTTCTTCAGCGCGGGCGGCGAAAAGTGAACGCCAGCAAGCCGTAGAGGGCCAGGCAAATCCAGAAGTCCACCACCAGTCCTAAGTCTATCTGGCTGGGACGATGACGGGCGGCAGGCGGCAAATAAGGAAGCAAAACAATAAAGTAGAGCAAATTGCCCCCTAGGACAGCCAGCAAGGTTTTCCAGTAGCGTCGCAACACAATGGACCACGCAACACAAGAACCAGCAACACAAGAACCAATAGTTACCGGCAGCGGCAGGAAAATCCAGAATGGATTCCTGCCGACCCCCTCCGCCCCGGAAATTCAGCGGAACACTTCCCCGCACCCGCATCCTTCCCTGCCCCAGGAAACCATTATTCCCGATGGCACTATCAAGAGGCAGCGAACACCCGCCTATTTTAACGTGTTGCATTGCTCCTTGTCTTTCGCCGTTCTGCCTTGCGGCTGCTCTGCATCGCGGCTGCCCTGCATCGCGGCTGCCCTGCATCGCGGATTGTTACCAACCGGCGAGGCGAAAAGAGCTACAATAAAAAAACAACGGACAGGGATTGCATGATGCGGGTTAAAGTGCTCTTTTTCGGGATGCTGAAGGATATCGTCGGCCAGACAGAGGATCAAGTGATCCTGGAAGAGGGCGCCAGCATCGGCCAACTTTATGAAAGCTACGCCGCCCGGCTTCCCCGGCTGGCCGCGCATTCCTCCAGCATTCTTTTTTCCAGAAACCGGGTATTTGCCGGCCGGAGCGAGCCCTTACAGGAGGGAGATGAGGTAGCCTTCCTGCCTCCGGTCAGCGGAGGCGCGCCGGGCCGCGCGGAAGATTCCGAAGGAGACAGCGAACCGGAGACCGTGCACCGGCTGACCAGGGAGCCGATCGACAGCCGCGCCCTGGTGGAGGAGTTGAAACGGGGAAAGGACGGGGCGGTGGTGGTCTTTGAAGGCATCGTGCGCAACCATTCCAGAGACCCGTCCAGAGACCCGTCCAGAGACCAGAAGTCCGGAGACCGGGCAACCCTCTATCTGGAGTACGAATCCTATGAACCGATGGCGCTCGAGAAAATGCGCGAAATCACCGCCGAGGTGAAGCGGGATTTTCCGGTGGACCGGGTCGGCATTGTCCACCGCCTGGGCCGCCTGGAAATTGGAGAAGCCAGCGTGGTGATTGTAGTCACCTCCGGGCACAGGCGCGAGGCCTTCGAAGCCTGCCGTTACACAATTGACCGCCTGAAGCGGATTGTTCCGATCTGGAAGAAGGAGTTTTTTGCAGACGGCGCCGTTTGGGTGGAAGGGGAACAGGCCAATTGCGAAACAAGCCGTGAAGCAGTATCTAAACCGGGAAAACCTTAACAGCCGTATTCGGGCAAGCCGGCTCCGAACCGGCGGCGCAGATGAGAAGTTTGCCTGCTACTCCAACGAGGAATCTGAAATCAAAATGGAGATCAGTGTAATCGCCGCGCCTGCCATGCGACGGCAGACAAGTGACTGCATCCGCCGGCAACTCCCCGGCATGGGGCTGTGCCTTTCCCTGTTTCTCTGCCTCCCCGCCATGAACCTGCTGGCTGCTCCAGCGCAGGACGGGTCAGTCCTGTTCAAGGCGGACGTTCGGCTCGTCCACGTGATGGCGACAGTCCGCGATAGCAAGGGCCGGCTGGTGGGAAATCTTCGGAAAGAAGATTTTGAGATCACCGAGCAGGGCGAGAGCCAGCGGATTGCGGTCTTTCAGCGGGAATCGGATTTGAGTCTCTCGATAGCCCTGTTGATGGATGCCAGCCTCAGCACCGCCAAGGAATTGGAGTTTGAAACGGCCTCCGCCGTCGGCTTTCTGGGAAGTGTTTTAGGTCCTTCGGATCGGGCCGTCGTTTACCGGTTTGCCTACGATGTACAAAAGCTCACCCGCTACTCGGCTAACCTGAAAATCTTGGAAGAGGCCATCCGGGGAATCCGGCCTTCCAGCGGAACCTCTCTGTATGACGCCCTCTACCTGGCCTCCAGAGAACTGCGAAAGCGGGAAGGACGCAAGGCCATCGTCGTGATTACCGACGGCGGAGATACTACCAGCGGGCAGGGATTTCATGAGGCGCTCCGCGCCGTCCATCTGGCCGACGCGGCCCTCTATAGCATCGCGGTGATCCCCATACCCGGCGAATCGGGGCGCAATACGGGAGGAGAACACGCGCTCATCAGCCTTTCGCAAGCAACCGGAGGAGCGTTTTATTCCCAATACTCGGCGACCAACCTGGACGCCGTCTTTGCCCGGATTGAAGAGGAGTTGCGAACGCAGTATGTGCTGGGTTACTACCCATCGCGGCCCGCGCCGAGGGGGCGAAATCGCCGGGGCCCGGAGGAACCACAATTTATTCCCATCGAAGTGAGAGCAAAGAATCCTTCCTTTGCCGTGAAGACGCGAAAAGGGTATTATGCGGGAGGCGCATCCGCGCCAGTGGAATACAAATGAGATTTCAACCGGACAATTTCCGCGGCGATAATCGAGAGCGCCAGGAGGCTCCCTCGGATCGCGCAGCCGGGCGCGAGGTGGAATATTTGCGCCATCTGGCGAAGGAGCAAACTCCCGTGGTGGTCCATTTGCGCACAGGAGAAGTCTTTCGGGGATTTGTGGAATACTACGATCGCCGGTTCATTCGCTTGACGCGCCAAAGCGAGCCGAACGTGTTTATCTTCAAGCAAGATATCAAGTATATGTGCGAGGAATAGTCCTCGCATCTCCTGCCGGAACCGTTCCGCGACACTCTTTTGCCTTACCCCGCCGGAATCGGGCGCGCAAATTGGGCTGGACTCGAACCCGTCCGAGGGCAGGACAAAACCGCAAAAGCATGGAAGGCAGAAAAATGTCAGAGTTCTTTGAAGCCGCCGCCGCCATAGCTCGCGAGGCGGGTGCGCTGCTGCTTCCTTTTTACCACCGCCGTGTGCGGGTGGAGTACAAAGGAGAGGTTGACTTGGTAACGGAAGCGGACCGCGCTTCCGAGGCCCTGATTGTGGAGAAACTGCAATCGCATTTTCCGGACCACGCTCTGGTGGCCGAGGAGGGCAGCGAGCGTTCAGGCAATTCCGGTTACTGTTGGTACGTGGACCCTCTGGACGGCACCACGAACTTTGCGCACAGCTTTCCCATGTTCTGTGTCTCCCTGGCCTTGGAGCGAGATGGAGAACCGGTGCTGGGCATCGTTTACGATCCGCTGCGCGACGAGCTATTTTCGGCTGAGAAGGGCGGCGGCGCGCGCCTGAACAACAAGGAAATCCATGTTTCCGGCGTGAGTCGCCTGGAAGAAGCCCTGGTGGCTACGGGCTTTCCCAGCCGGAACCGGCATAAGAACGCCAACATTCATTTTTATCACCAGATCAGTATGCGCTCCCACGGGGCGCGCCGGACCGGCTCGGCGGCACTGGATCTGGCCTACGTCGCGGCGGGCCGACTGGATGCTTTCTGGGAGTTCAGCCTGCATTCCTGGGATGTAGCTGCAGGCAGGTTGCTGGTCCAAGAGGCCGGCGGACGCCTCACCGACATGAAGGGCCAAGCTCACCGGCTGGACAGCCACAGCATCGCCGCCAGCAATCTGCTCCTTCACGGCCAGTTGCTCGAAGCATTTCAAGAAATTTTTTCGGGGAATTACCGCGCCGAGCTGCCCCCCATCGGGCAGCATCCCTGACGGGCCGGCGTGAAAAGGAACCGGAGCCGCGCGGCTATTGCACCACACCCGGCTCCTCATCCTCGCCCCAATCGGACGGAAGCGGGGAGGCATGGTGATGCACAACGTACCAGTTGCCGTTGCGCCGCTCGAAGATGTTGGTGCTCTGCACATGGGCGGAGTCGAAGCGGCCTTCGGCGGCGCTGTAGATTTTCTCCGTACAACAAACCCATGCCATTGAGTTCTCCACGCGAATAGACTGCAAGGCGACGGCAATGCGCATGAAAGTGGTGTTTTCAAATATGTGCTGCCAGCTTTCCCGCACCGCTTCCCAGCCCTCGAGCAGGTCCCAGCCCGGGTGAACGCATCGCACCCAATCTTCCAGAAGCCACACGGCCTCCATCTCCTTCAGGCTTAGGTTTTGGAGAGCGCTATAAAAACTTTGGTTGGATTCCAGGACTTTTTCTTCCTCGCTTGTCATGAGAGCCACAGTGCTGCCTTTAGGATAAGATTTCCAGCGCGCATTATAGCATCACGCCCGTATCTGTTGACACTACAACCGAGCCACTGCCCGTGAAAAAAGTACCTTGGAACAACGCAACCCAAGACGGAGCAACGGGGTTTATAATACTCAGAGGCGAGACTCTGCCGGGAGGCTTTATGAAAACAGGAATCTGCTTGATTCTGTTGGTGGCGCTGGGATGGCAAGGACAAGAACAAGGATGGCTGCGGGCTGAACAGGCATCCGTGCCGGAGAACTACGTCGTGGCGAAAGGCACCCGCATTCCCCTCGTCATGGTGAACAGTGTCAGCACGAAAACTTCCCGCGTGGGCGATCGCGTTTACCTGCAAACCTCTTTCCCGATTGCCGCCAACGGCCGCATCGTGATCCCGGAGGGCAGCTATGTGACGGGGACAATTACCCAGGTCAAGCGGCCGGGCCGAGTCAAGGGAAAGGGCGAACTGTATCTTCGTTTCGATACGCTGATGCTTCGCAATGGAGTGCAGCGGGACTTTAGCGGCACGGTGAGCGGCCTGGATGGCGCAGGCGAGAACACCCTGAGCGGTGAAGAAGGCAAGATCGAGGGTGCAGCAAGCAAGGGCAAAGATGCCGGGACGGTAGCCCAGCCGGCTGCCACGGGCGCCACGATTGGAGCGATTGCCGGCAACTCCGGAAAGGGGGCTGCCATCGGAGGCGGCGTCGGCGCGGCTGCGGGCCTGGGAGCCGTGTTGCTGACCCGGGGGCCAGAGGTAAGACTGCTGCGCGGAAGCGCCCTGGAGATGGAAATCAACCGCAATCTCTCTTTCACCAAAGATGAGGTGAACTTTCTGGGAAGCGCGCCGCCACCCCCGATTCCCAGGGCTCCGCGCGACGGGGGCGACACGTCGTCCCGGCCGAGAATCCCTTCTCCTTTGGGCGGGGTCTTCTAGCAGCTTGTTGAAGAAAATGGCTTAGGAGAACTTTACGATTCCCTTCCGCATCCATTTCCCTGGGCTGGGATAAGCCAAACCATCAAACCTTGGACGTTTCCCCCCTCGCATCTTCGTTGCGAATCGGCGCTGTGAACCCGAAGCGGTAAAGCACAGCCTTGACAACCCGTCCTGGTTTACAGACAATCGAATAGAATCAGTCCGGGGAAAGCTTTCCGGCGCTTGTCCCGCTCGATACTGGGAGGTCGTCTAACGGCAAGACTGCGGGCTCTGGATCCGCCTATCAGGGTTCGAATCCCTGCCTCCCAGCCATATTTCTAACCGCTGTTTTCTCCATTCAGCCCTCCAAGGAGTCCAGCGCCAAGGCTCACTGTCCACGGAAGCTCAAAAGGTAGCGGGCAGGCGGCCTCTTACCGACATCCCACGCGATCAACCGAACAACCATTCTATTAACGAGGCCGTGAGATGCCCATTGCCTTCATGCGGGAGGCCAGCGTGGTGGGTTTGACGCCGAGCAGATTCGCGGCGCCGCCGGGACCAGATTTGCGGGGCGGCGTACGCAGAACAGGAAGGCGGGCTGCGCTTGCTGTTGGGGGAGACGGGGAGCGGCGGGAAACGTCCCGTCTGTCCTCGGTTTTCCCTGCTAGCACTTCACATCTCTGCTTGGTTATGATATCGCTGCCCGACCAATGCTTTTGTCCACCTATCTTCTGGGACGTGAGGTTACAACTCGTCGATCATGATAATCAAAAGCTTTCGAATCCAGAAGTATCGAAACATAGAGGATTCCCGCGAAATCGAGTTGCTAGATAATTTGACCTGTGTTGTCGGTAAGAATCAGGCTGGGAAAACCGCTCTTCTACGTGCACTCCACAAGTTCAATCCGCATGAGCTGGACCCTTACGATATGCGACGCGAATGGCCCCGAGGCTGTACGTCGTCAGATAATGTTGGACACAGAGCATAAAAAGATAAGGTGGCGTTCAGGCTCCTCTGGGTTGATGTTAGGCCGCCCATCTTTTAAAGTGCAACTGTTTTCTTAAGATCATAGTTTTTTCCTTGATGCGATTGCGTTTTTGCAGGATGGCGCTGTCTTGTCCTGTAAAAACGTCGTATGGTGTCAGGTTGTTCAGGCTTTCATGATATCTGATTGTGTTGTAGTGGTTGACGAAGGCATCGATCTGCCGCTCCAGCTCTTCTGGCAGGTAATAGTTGTTGAGCAGGATGCGGTCTTTCAGAGTTCGGTGCCAGCGTTCGATCTTGCCTTGCGTCATGGGGTGATAGGGTTTGCCGCGGGTATGCGGCACGCCGTTTTCTGCCAGCCATAACTGCAGCTCGGACGAGATGTAGCACGGCCCGTTGTCGCTCAGGAGGCGAGGTCTGTGCCGGGCGCCCACGCGGTCGAGGCCGGTGGCTTGCAAAGCATCCCGCAACGTGGCCGAGACGTCACTTGCGCTCATGGTTTTGCACAGCCGCCAGGCGATGATATAGCGCGAGAAGTCGTCCAGCACCGTGGACAGGTAAAACCAGCCCCAACCCATAACTTTCAGGTAGGTGAAGTCGGTCTGCCAGAGCTGGTTGACCGCCGTGGTCGGGTTGGCAAACCGTTCCGCTGCTTTCAGGACAATAAAGGCTGGCGCGGTGATCAGGTCATGGCTTTTCAGGACGCGGTAAACCGTCGATTCCGAAAGGTAATACCGCCTTCCCTCGGTAAACCGCACCGCCAGCTCGCGTGGCGACAGATCGGGCTCGGCCAGGGCTAATGTCACCAACTGCTGAGTTATCTCCTCCGGCACCTTGTTCCAGACAGGGCCAGGATCGGGTTTTTTGTCTTCCAGCCCATCAAAGCCTTCCGACACATAGCGGTCGTACCAGTTGTAAAACGTCGATCTGGGAATGCCAACCTGCTGCAGCGTCCGGCGCACCCCCAGGGCAGATTGCTCCACCGTGCAGATGATCTCCAGCTTCTCCGAGGCAGGGTATCTCATGTATGTTCCTCCCCATCCCCGATCACGCTTTTTTTTAGCAGGCAATTTTCCAGCATAGCCTCGGCCAGGGCCTCTTTCAGCTGTACGGCCTGCTCCCGCAGAGTCTTGACTTCGCCACTGGTTGCCTCACGGTCTATGTCGCCCGCCAGCCGCTTGCGGCCAGCCTCCAGAAACTCCTTGCTCCAGCGGTAATACTGGTTCTGGTGCAGCCCCTCGCGGCGGCACAGCTCCGCGATGCTGTCCTCGCCGCGAAGTCCCTGCAATACAATGCGGATTTTGTCTTCCGGGCTGAACCTGCGCCGCGTCCTGCGTTTGATCTCCCGGACGGCCTTCTCGACCGCCCCCCTGTCGTCTTGTTTTTGTCTCATCTTCGTTCCTTTCAGTCTCTACGATGAGCCAAAAACATCACCTTAACTATTACCCTCTACCTGTCCAACAAGCCCTGACGGGGCACAGCAGATTTCACAGATACCGTTCTGCGTAATCTGTGCAATCTGCGGACCCGCTTGTTGATCCCTCGGCTTCGCTCGGGACAGGCGCTCGCGGCTCGGATTACTGTCCCAAACCTTCTAGGACCATGCTTAGCTTCCAAAGCACTTTTCAATGTCTTTTCCCAATTTTCATTCTTCTTGCTATAACTTATGGAGCCTGCAAGGCTGCTGTTTTGTTTAACAGTGTCTGAGATTTACCCCCCCTGACATAGCTAAGCTATTGAAAACACTTCCCCCGCCAGTGCGCGAAGCTCAGCCGGAATCTTCAGTGCAAGACCTTCCAGCGCAGAGCATGACTGAGCTATGATTGCTAAAGCATGATTTAGAAATAACTGATTGAGTAATAACTGGTTGAGCAATAACGGCTTAGCAATTTCTGAACCAACTCCCCCTGAGAACCGCTCTTTATGGAATCGGTGCGCACGGCTTGGAAAGCCAAGCGAAGAGAAGTCTTGCCATGATTCAGATGCTCCCGATTGAGCTGCTCCTCGCAGTTGCCGTCGGACTGAATGCAGTTGCCCTGCTGCTGATCTGGCTGCAACGCAAGGCGGGCCGTCCTGCCAGCAGCAGGGATATGTCTGAGGCGCAGGAGGCATTGCGAACCGCTCAGGTGAGCTGCCGCCGAGGGCCTTGGGCGAGCGAATCTTCGCAACGCCGGAGCTGCCGCCGAGGGCCTTGGGCGAGCGAATCTTCGCAACGCCGGATTGGGATTTCATCTCCATCCAATCGCCGATGCGGATCCAGCGCATGTTTCTGCAAGAGCGCAAGGCAGTGGCCCTCTCCTGGCTCCGGCACACACGGGAGCAAGTCAGGCAGCTTCGCCGGTTCCACCGGGGGACGCTCCGGGAAAACCTCCGCCCGAGCGCCGCGGTGGGAGTCCGGCTGGCCATTGACGCGGCACGGTTCCGCATGGTCTGCGACACGGCGCGTCTGCTGATCTGGCTGGGCGGTCCGTTCTGGGCTCGCTGGATGGCGAGGCACGCCACCACCGTTGCCGAGCAGATGGCTTATCTGCCGGGACGTCTCCTGGTAGGACTGGACGCCAGGCGCATGAGCAGAATCAAAAACGACTGGCTCCGCCGGTCGGCGGCATAGGCTGGTTTTTATGGGCAATGGCGTAAAGAACATTCAGGTTGAGGAAGCGATCCAGGACCTCAAGCAACGCACGCTGGCGGAGATGCCGGGCGAGATCGCGCGCCTTGTCTACCTGTCCTCCACGAGGGACTACAATACCGGCCAGTATCATCACGAGGGCTTGGCTTTTCAGTTTACCGAGGAGGTTGCGCGCAAGGCTCTGGAGGCATATCACAAAGAACTGTTCCACAAGCTCCTGTTCGGCTCGCTGGAACATCTGGTTTACGAACTGCAGCTCTATGCAGGCTCCGCCCGCGTGCCGCCGTCCGAACTGTTGGAGGTCTGGAAGAAGCTGGAACCCTACCGGATCACGATTCCTCTGGACTGTGACCCGCTGGCGGCGGAGTTTTTCTTTTCCAATATCAGGATTGCCTTGTCAGTCTTGGAGACCCGTCCGGAGATGAACCCGGCGGGCTGACCAGCCGCATGGCCAAGGCGGTCACGCGGCCTATAATTTCCGCATCCGTAGGGAAATTGAACTGGCGAATGCTGCACCCCGACAGGGGATGGGGCAGCAGAGTCAGCTGATTGCCCTGCACTTCGCACCAGGAACAGGCGTAGCCGACGCGCAGCTCAACAAAATAGATGGGCCGTTCAAACTCAGTCCGGTACGGAAGCTTTTGGACCTTTTTCTGCCGACCGTCGATTTGAACAAACGTGCCTGGCCGCAGCAGCGGGAACAGCATGTGGTCATCCATGCCGATATAGCCATACATACTATGCCGGAAATCCAGGTGCTGGAGCAGCCCGATAGGCACCTCTCCCCAGGCTTCCACCATGCGCGACAAAAGGTTGGTTTTCCCCGGCTGGAACCCCGGATCGAAGCGGATCGGAAAACTGACGGCGCGCTCTTTGTCATACACCTCCAGGTTCGCCAGATGCGTTTGTTGCAACGCTGTCGTCATCTGATATTTGCTGATCTTCTCCAGGTCCACCTTGTACAGCACGAGCAGATCGGTGAACTTAGCCCGATAGATGACGCTCAGGCTGAACAGTTTGTAGATGCTCGGCGTGCATTGTTTGTTCTCAATCTGAGTCAGCCAGGCATTGGAGATATAAAACTCCTCATTGCTCTCCGCTTCGGAAATCTTCCGGCTGTGCTCCTCCACTTCCCTCGTGGTGATCGCAAGTCGGTTCCGCAGTTCTTTCAGTCGCTCGCCAGCCCTCACCGGTATCCCCCCCCAACAATCGCTAAGAATCGCTAATAATCAGCGCTACATAAGAATGAACCATTTGTTTTAGCGCAGGGAATAACCGTGCCGCTCACTAAAGAAAGCAAAATTCAGTTTCTTTTCGCGCGCCGCTCCATATCAGTTACCTTCCCCCTGGAACCCAAATACCGTATTCAATGTGTCCCGTTAGCCGATCTGTTGCCCAGTGCACACGAACAGTCAGGCCGCCTGGATTTCATTGAAGACAACTGGGTTAGGCGAACCCTAGAAAATATTGCGTACATGCAAGGCGGAGTCGAAACGCCTGTGGCAGAGATGAACGAAAAGCATTCTCCTTCAATCTCACGTACATGCAAGGCGGAGTCGAAACGCCTGTGGCAGAGATGAACGAAAAGCATTCTCCCAATCTCACGCCGAAAAATCCCAGGGTGCCCGAGGGAATCTGTTGATGCTACAAAAAGACGTTGAAATGCTCCTGCTCGCAAATGCAATTGGCGCCCCAAGCAAAACCAGGGTGCCCGAGGGAATCTGTTGATGCTACAAAAAGACGTTGAAATGCTCCTGCTCGCAAATGACCTGAGCGACCCGAATGATGCCGACTTGGTTCGTCGCGCCTTCAGCCGGGAAAATTTGGCAGGCCTCCCTTCTGACCGCGTTGAGGTGGCGCGCGATGGCGAAGACCTGCTGGACCTGCTTCTTTGCCGCGGACGGTTCGCCAACCGTCACTCTTGTGACCTGCCGCGTCTTGTGATGCTGGATTTGAAATCATCTCAGGGGGCCGGAGGAATGGAAGTCCCCCAAGAGACCGCGACTGCCGCCAGTGGCCGGCGCTTCCCGCTCCTTATTCTGAAGCCCTCGCAAGAACAACAAGCGGAAAAGAAGCCGGCAGATCATCTTCCGTCCGCGCCGATGGAAGGGGTTTTGAATGACACCGGCAAGCAGAAGAATCTTGGACAGATGCGCCAGCAGTCCCAACAGATGGAGGCCATGGGACGGCTGGCTTCCGGAATCACTCACGATTTCAACAACCTGCTGATGACCATTAAGGATTGCAGTAATCGGTTGATGGAGCAGCTCGGCGGCAATGAGACACTGTGCCGGGATGCCGGCGAGATTCACAGAACCGCTGAGCGTGCCGCCTCGCTGACGGGCCAGCTTTTGGCTTTCAGCCGCCGGCAGGTTTTAGAACCCCGGATGGTGGAACCCAATCATGTCCTTACCGATATGAGTCAGGTGCTGCGGCGGCTGGTTGGCAAGGACATTGAACTGCTTACCGCTTACCGTCCGAAGCTGGGACAAGTGAAAGTCAACCCGGGACAGCTCGAGCAGGTCATCCTCAACCTGGCCGTCAATGCTCGCGACGCCATGCCGCAGGGAGGGAAACTCACCATCGAAACGGCGAACGTAGAACTGGACGAGACCTCCGCCCACGCCCTAGATGCCGTGCAACCTGGCCCCTATGTGATGCTTGCGGTGAGTGATACTGGTTGCGGTATGGATCCGGAAATACAAACTCGTATTTTGGAGCCATTCTTCACAACGAAGCAACAAAGCAAAGGAACCGGGCTAGGACTTGCCATCGTCAATGAAATTGTTAAAAAGAACGGGGGGCACATCGCGGTCTACAGTAAACCGGGATGGGGCACGGCGGTCAAGGTCTTCCTGCCGCGGCACCGGGAAGCAGCAAAGGCTGCCGGGTCCCCCAGGCCAGCCCACAGTCCGAAGACTGTCCTGCTGGTGGAAGACCAAAAAGCGGTCCGGGAGATCGTAGGCACAACCCTGCAGAGGAACGGATATACGGTGCTAGAGGCGCATAACAGCGCTGAGGCTACCCACATCTGTGGACAGCATGACGGACCAATCCACTTGATGCTGACCGATGTGTTCATGCCCGATATGAACGGCGGGGATCTGGCCTCACACCTTTCAGCTTTGCGCCCGGACATGAAGGTGCTTTACATGTCGGGATACACCGGCAGCTTCATTTTCCACCACGGCATCTTAAACCCGCATGCGGACCTTATTCAGAAACCGTTTTCTCCAAATGACTTAACGCGCAGAATAGATGAGGTACTCACAGAGGTCAGGGCGGGATCAGACGGCTAGGCTAGGGGCAAGCGGATGTGGAAACATCTTCCCTGCTCCTTTTTGCTCTCCACCTGAATGGTGCCATTTAGTATTTCGATGGTCCGCTTTGCCACCGATAGTCCCAGGACGTTTTTGTCAATGCCCCCGCCAGTGATTGCCGGAGGGTGGTAGAAGGGATCAAAGAGCCGTGCCAATCCCTCAGGTGAAACGCGGGAGCCCGTGTCGGAGATGTCCAGACACGCCTCCGTTCCGGAACGCTTGAGTGAAAGGCGCACAACCCCTTCCTCCGGGGTGCGGCTGATGGCGTTGCCGATCAAGTTCACGAGGGCCTGTTGCAACCGTTTTTCATTGGCAACCACGGACAGATTGTCTTCACACTGGACAACGAGGCGCGTTTTTTGGACCTCAGCAATGGGGAGCAAATCTCTCGCGAGATCGTTTACCAGCGTGCTGAGCGAAGCCGTTTCCGTCGCAGCGGCTAAAGTTTCCGCCTCGGCCAGTTCTCTCAAGAAAACATTCACCTGGATCAACCGGTCCGCCTGCTCCAGAGCCTGCTCCAGCCACGCGCGGCGATCCTCAGCGCTCCATTCCTTCTCGAGAGCCAGCTCCAGCGAACCACGCAATACCGTCAACGGCTGGGCCATCTCGTGCGAGACGGCAGACAGGAATGTGCGGCTGACTCGCTGCGGCTGTTTCACCAGTTCGCGATCTTTACGAAGGTCCGCCGGTAGTTTCTTTGCAACCTTTCCCGCCCTGCGCCCCGCGCTGCCAGGAAGACGGCCTCGCCCGGACTTAGGGCTCATGTTCCGCCTCTTTGTCTGCCCCCAGTTGGTAACCTACCCCGCGAATCGTGCGAATCAGCTTGCTGCTAAACCCTTCGTCCACCCGCTTCCTCAAATAATTGATGTAGACGTCCACCACGTTGGTCATGGTGTCGAACGAGAGGTTCCAAACATGCTCGATAATCATCGCCCGGGTCACCCGCCGTCCGGAGTTCAGCATCAGATATTCCAGCAGCGCATATTCTTTCGGAGTCAGGTCAATACGCTGCTCCGCCCGTTTCACGGTTCGCTCCACCCGGTCCATCTCTAAATCTTCCACGCGCAGAAGCGACTCCGCGGGCCGTCCGCCCCGTCGCAGCAAGGCGCGGACCCGGGCCGAGAATTCGACAAACGAAAAGGGCTTGACCATGTAGTCATCCGCGCCCAGGTCCAGGCCCTTTACGCGGTCTTCCACACGGCTGCGCGCCGTCAAGATCAGCACGGGGAGCGTGCCCTTTTTAGCGCGAATGCGCTTTAACACTTCCAGTCCATCGGCCCTCGGGAGATTCAAATCCAGAACCAGCAGATCGTAGTCGTACTCCTCGGCCATGAATTGGGCCTCTTCCCCGTCTTGGGCCACATCCACGGCATGGTATTCGGCTTCCAGCCCCTTGCGGAGAAAGGTGGCCAGAGAGCTATCGTCTTCCGCGGCCAAAACCCGCATGGTTTTAGCACAACCTTCCCTTGGGCGCAGTTTCGGCTTCCAGTCTAAAATCCGCGGCCAAAACCCGCATTTGCAACAGTCTAAAATCATTTCCTTCGACCATCTCTGCCAGCCGTGGGGAATGGCGGCATAGCCAGCCTCGCACGACAGGCGCGATTTATTGCTTAACAACGAATTGCAATTGTAACAGGAGCATCCTTGCACGCCAAGGTGTTCCATTCCAGCCTATGGAACCCGCGCAAGGTCATGATTCGGATTCCGGAAAGCGGGCCGTATCGATTCGGTTGCATATGGGGCTGGGCAGGGATTGGGGCACTACTCCTGGCAGCCGAGTTATCGCTTGCTCTTGGCAAATTCACCGATAGAGTGCAAGGCTTGCCGCAGCGTCTCTTCGGGCGGAAGGAAAACTATGCGGAAGTGGTTGGTTCCGGGCTGCTGGCCGAATCCGCTGCCGGGGACAACAACTACGCCTGTCTCCCGGATGAGATCGGTGACAAACTCCTGGTCGGTCTCGGCGATCTCCAGGCGCGGAAAAGCATAAAACGCCGCTTGGGGACGGACACAACTGATCCCGGGAATCGAATTCAGCAACGAATCGGTAATGTCCCGCCGCCGCCGCAACTTTTCTATCATTTCGGGAATATGCCCCTGGTCTGCTTCCAGCGCCGGGCGAATGGCGAACTGTTGCGGATGATTGGCGCACAGGCGCACTCGCAGCATCTTGCCGATGGCCTCTTGATAATCGGCGACATTTTTCCCCTGTCCGCTGAGAATCCCCCACCCGATTCGAAATCCTGGAACCAAGTACGCTTTGGAGAGTCCGTTGAGGGTGACCACGGGCAGCTCCGGCGCCAGAGACGCCAGCGAAATCGCCGGAATCGGGTCCAGCACCAGCTTGCTGTAAATCTCATCGGAGAAGGCAACCAAACCATGCCGGGCAACGAGTTCCAGGATGCCCGACAGCACTTCCCGGCTGTAGACCGCGCCGGTGGGGTTGTTGGGATTGATGACCACGATGCCCCGAGTCCTGCCGTTGATGCTGCGGGCAATCTCGTCCGGGTCCGGCTGCCAGCCGTTGCTCTCCTGCAAATAGTATGGGACACCCTCGCAACCAAATTTGGCGAGCGCCGCCTCGTACAGCGGGTATCCCGGAGAAGGAATCAGAAGATTGTCGCCGGGATCGAGCAAGCCGGCCAGGGCAATTTCAATCGCCTCGCTGGCGCCGGAGGTGACAAACACATCCTGGATGTTTTCGATGCCCTGCCTGCTGGCGTCATCGCGGATCGCCTCGATTGCTTCTCCTAAGCCGGACGAGGGGGCATAGCCATTCATGCCGGCAAGCATTGCCTGATAGGTGGCCTCGATGATGTGTGCCGGGGTGCTGAAGTCAAATTGCAAGGGATCGCCGATATTGAGCGAGATAATCCTCTTGCCGTCCTCCACGGCCTGGGCGGCGGCGTGAAGAATATCCCGTATGGCGTAGCGCATCTCGGCGGAACCCCGGGAGGGCCTTACCACTCCGCCCACCCCGGCAGTCAATGTGCTGCTTCCAGGCTGACCAGCGACTTCTTTTTGAGAGTTGGCTTTCATCCAGAAACCGAGCTTTCTATTATTTGGGGCCGCACGAAAACATTGCGGCCGTTTTGTGCGGAAAACCGGACCCGTCCTGCGCTGGCAAGCGGACGACTGTCCGCCTCAGGCAAGCGTGGCCGCGCGGCTCATTTTCAGCTGGCCGCTCTTGAAAACGGTATCCAAAGCCATCGCTGCGTCCGGATCAAATCTCTTGCCTACGAGGGAGAGTATGTGCTCGATGGCTACGCCGGGGTCCATGGCGGACTGATAAGGCCGGTGAGTCGTCATGGCATCGAAGGTGTCGGCCACGGCGATAATGCGGGCTAACCTGGGAATCTCGTTCTCTTGCAATCCGTAGGGATAGCCGCGGCCATCCAGCGATTCATGATGCAGCTCGACGCCGGGAATCATCTCTGCCAACTGGCTTACGCGCCGCAGGATGGCGGCCCCTTTTTGCGTATGTTGTTTCATGATGGCAAACTCTTCTTGCGTCAGAACTCCCGGCTTATTCAGAATCTTGTCCGCAATTCCTATTTTGCCGACATCGTGCAGGTGAGCAGAAACCCGAACCGTTTCGATTTCCTCATCCGGCAAACCCAGGTTGGCAGCGATCATCACAGAATAGCGGGCCACGCGTTCCGAGTGGCCGTGGGTATAGGGATCTTTCTCATCGACGGCGGCGGCAATCATCCGGATGGAATCGAGAAACAGTTTGTGGTTTTCTTCCGCGGCTGCTTTCAGCTTCTCCACGTAAAGCTCCAGGTCGGAGCTCATCAAGTTAAAGGTCGTAGCCAGTTCGCCAATCTCGGTTCGGCTGACCAGGTGGACGCGGGTGGAAAAATCCCCCCGGGAAATGGCCCGGCGGGATTCGGTCAGCACTCGAATGGGATGCACGATTCGCAGGGTGAGGACATAGCCCAGCCCCAGGCAGATCAGCAAAACGATCACGCCCCAGAAGGTGGTGTAGGAGATCATCTCCGACACATTGACGTAGGCGACCTCCTCCTTCTTTTGCGCAATCACGGCCCACTGCAAGGACTGCACGGGCGAATACGTGCCGACCATCGGCACCGGTTCATCCTCAATCATCAGGTCAAACGAACTGGTCTCCGCCGCTCTGGCACGGCCCCCCCAACTGAGAAACTGCTGGATAATAGGGGAATCGCTCATATCTCGCCCAATCGAGCTGCCTTCCGGGTTCGGCGTGAGGACCAAGCGGCCGGTATTGTTCACCACAAACGCCTCCAGCCCCCGCTTGCTGTTGGAAACCAGCCGGTCCACCAGAAACTGCAGATCGACCACGACCGCCAGCATGCCTTGAAACCGGTTGCCCCGCAGGATGGGCCTCGACACCACCATGCTGGGAAACTGGCTCTGCTCCTGCGTGATCATCACCGGGTCGCTCTGGTAATCGATGCCCTGCTCGGAGGCTGCAAAGGCTTTCTTCAAAACCTCTATGAGGAAGGGATCGGTGTCGGCGTCATATGTGCCTTCGGAGGGACCCCGTCCTTGAGCGTCCGTAAGGGTCACATAGATGATGTGGCTGGAAGGGCTGACAAACCGTTTCAGCTTTTCTCTCAAATCAGGACTGTTGAATCCCTCCTGGCTGTCAAAAAGGCTGGTGTGGACGTCCAGCAGCAAGTTGTCAAACTGCTGCTGGAAACTGGCGTTGTAAATGTTGATCTCTCTGGCAATCGAAACCGCGATGGTGTTCTGGAGCTCCATTTCATTGGTTTCGAGCGTTCGCCGATTGCTGGTTATCATCTGGTGGGCGTAAAAGACAAGAGGACCTACGCTGGCCAGCACCAGAACACTCAAAATTACGTATAGGATTCGAACACGCTTCATATCACGTCCTCCAGAAGTATGGAGGGCACGCCGGCGGGACTCAAGCACTGTTGTAGAAAATCATCCGCCAAGCCACAAGGGAACAGATCGTTAGCTTGCAAGTTCCTCTAACGGCTCCCTCCTCAAAGGGTTCGGCGACTCTGACGCCGAAATAACCTGGCAATACAACGGCATATCCGGGTTGGCTCCCCACCCAACAATCCAACAATCCAATGATCCAATAACCCAATGGTCCAATGACCCGGCGGTCCCAACTTGCCAGCTCAAGCTCCACGGATCAGGGAACCAGGCAAGAAACCGTCCCTCTCCTATCGTAGCATGATACAATGTCGCTCTGTTACAAGACCGTTTCATAACAAAGGCCTTGTTCACTTTTTCCACACGAGGGTCGCCATAATGATTTCCGTGGGTCTCACAGGAGGGATCGGATGCGGCAAGTCCACCGTGGCAGGAATCTTTGCCTCCTTCGGTGCTGTTTCCGTTAACTCCGACGAAATTGGCAGAACGTTAATGCAGCCCGGCAACGTTGTATACGACCGGATCGTCAGCGGATTCGGGTCCGAGATGGTCGATGCCAGCGGCCAGTTGGACCGCGTCAAGCTAGCCGACATCGTCTTCCATAACTTGGAAAAATTAAAGCACCTGAATGCCATTGTCCACGCTCCGGTGCTCCGGGAGATTGACCGCCAAGTGCAACTGGCCCGCCGGAAAGATCCCAATGCCGTAATCCTGGTGGAGTCGGCGGTCTTGTTCGAAGCGGGACAGAACCGCCGCTTCGACAAGATGGTTGTGGTGTGGTGCAACCCCGAACAGCAAGTGGAAAGATACGTGGCCCAATCCCGCATTTCCGTTGAGGATGTCCGGCGGCGCATGGACGCTCAAATGTCCAGCGAGGAGAAAAAGCGGCTGGCCGACTTCGTCATCGACACATCCGGTTCGATGGAGGATTCCGAAAAACAGTCCAGAGAGATTTTCACCCAACTCCAGACTCTGGCCACCGCCCAAACCCGGACCGCTTACTAGCGGTTAACCCATTTTCACAGTTCGTGTATAGTCCGAGCCGCGCGTGCCTGTTCCGAGTGAAGACGAGGGATCAGCAAGCGAGTCCGCAGATTACGCAGAACGATATCTGTGAAATCTGCGCAATCTGTGGATGCGGCCGGGGCTCGGATGGATTGTGATGTAATCACCCTGCTAGTGGCACAAGAAATCGGTCTGGTCCCCGTTCCATCGCCGCTTTTATCTGACGCGGTTCCGGGACCCCTCCCCTGCCAACCTCTCACCGTTTGATAATCGGGCGGAAACCGTCCTGTTCGAGAAGTATCCTGGTCTGCTCCGCATCTAATTCACTGCTGTACGGGCCCACCACCACGTGAAAGAGCGGGTCGGTGCTGCTAGAGGTCACCAGAACCGGAAGGTTTCTCTCCTTGAGCAGGTTGACGAGCGCTTGGGCGTCTTCGCGGCGAGTCAGCGCCGAAACCTGCACCAGGATGCCCGGCGGAGGTTGCAGAGTAACTTCGCCTTCCTGTTCTGGGCCTTCCTGTTCGGAAGGCTGCGGCGCGCCGGCAGAAGGGTCGCTGAAGGGATCGGGAGGCAACAGCGCGGTCTGGGGTGTTTCCTCCTCGACCCTTTCGTAGAAGTTCAAATCCGTGGCCGATGCCGATGGGTCCAAGCGGTCGCCGGCTGGCCGCTGCCCCTGGTCGATGTAGGCTGGCGGCGGCATCGCGCTCGGCTTTTCTTCCTCCTCAGCCGTCGGCGGAGTTGCCTGGGCCACGGCAGTAGAGGCGGAGAACGTGTTGCGGCCGATGATGTAGCCGAGCGAAAAAAATACTCCGCTCAGAGCAACGATCCCAAAGAAAATCAACAGCACCTGTCGATTTTCCAGGACCAATTCCACCTGCCCATCTCGGTTTTTGCTCATAGCGCCTCGCTTTCACCGGGCGGCCGAACGGCCGCCATTCCCTTGACAGTCCCTGTCTTCATCCGTCTCTGCCCTCGTCGCTTCGGGGCAACCCACAGAAGGTCTATCCTTGCATTCATGCCTTTTTCTCACCCTCAGAAGAACTCCCGCCGCCGCCCGATGCGTTCCCCGTAAGTCCCAGATTCGTGAAGATATCCACCGGCAAGGGAAACACAATGGTGGTGTTCTTCTCGATCCCGATCTCGGTGAGAGTTTGCAGGTAGCGCAACTGAATGGAGACGGGCTCAGCGGCCAGAATGGCGGAGGCCTCTGCGAGTTTCGTAGAAGCGGACAGCTCCCCTTCAGCGTGAATAATCTTGGCCCGTTTTTCGCGCTCCGCCTCCGCCTGTTTCGAGATGGCGCGGACCATCTGCTCGGGAATCTCCACCTGCTTGACCTCCACCTTGGAAACCTTGATTCCCCAGGGGTCCGTATGCTGGTCCAGGATGGTTTGCAGGCGGGCATTCAGTTTTTCCCGCTGGCTGAGCAGGTCATCGAACTCCACCTCGCCCAGGACGCTGCGCAGCGTGGTCTGGGCCAACTGGCTGGTGGCATAGAGGTAGTTCTCCACTTGCACCACCGCCTTATTGGGATCAATCACCCGGAAGTAGATCACTGCATTCACCTTCACGGTGACGTTGTCCCGCGTGATGGTTTCCTGCGGGGGGATATCCAGAGTGATGATCCGCAGCGAGACGCGCACGATGCGATCGATCGGCGAAAAGACCAGAATGAGTCCCGGCCCTTTAGCCTGGGGCAACAGGCGTCCCAGCCGGAAGATCACGCCCCTTTCATATTCGGAGAGAATCTTGATGACTGAAAGCAGGTAGATACCGACGATCACCAGCGCGACCGTGGGCAGGGAAAGAGATAGAGGCATACATCACACTCCTTTGGAAGCTTCTTTTTTCGGCTCGGAATTTAGCGCCGGCTCCGTTGTTCCAGGACGCGAATCAGCAACCGGCTCCACCCGCAGCGTGAGGCTGTCCACTGCTTTCACCCGCACACTGCCTCCGGCGGACACACTTCCTAGACTGACAGCGTCCCATAATTCCCCGTGGACGTAAATTTTGATGGTGCCCTCGCGCGCATCGATGCTCTCGACCCTGCCGATTTCACCAATCAGCCCGCCCTCTCCTGTAGTGACCTTGGCGTGGCGTGATTTGATCACCAGCCGCAACAGGAAAACAGTAATCAGGCCAAAAGGCAGCGCCACAGATAACGCGGTCAGCAGCGAGATGCTGATGCCGGGCATGCGCGTATTGATCAGCATCAAGGCTCCCAGAACCATGGAGAGCACCCCGCCGGCTGCCAGAATCCCGCCGGTGATGAATTTCGCTTCCAGAACAAAAAAGGTAATCGCCAGCAGGATCAGCGCCGCGCCCGCCCAGTTGATGGGAAGCAGCGAGAGGGCAAACAGGGCCATTATCAGAGCGATGCCCCCGGCCACCCCGGGAAAGATCAAGCCGGGGTTTGAAAATTCCACGTAAAGACCCAAAATTCCCAGCGCCAGCAAAATGAAGGCAATGTTGGGGTCCAAAATGCGGGACAGGAACCTCTGCCGGAAACTGGGAGCATAGAGTTCGATCTGCGCGCCCTCCAGGTGCAGGACTTCCGTTTTTCCGTCAAAGCGGGTGACCTCGTACCCTTCGAGCTGCGCCAACAGATCCGCCCTGTCGGCGGCCACCAGCTCCACCAAGCCTCCCTCCAGGGCCTCGGCGTCGGTGAACGACTTGCTCTCGGTGACGCCCGTCTCAGCCAGTTCGACGTTGCGGCCTCGCTTGCTGACGATGCTGCGCAGGTACGCCGCCGCATCGTTCTCCACCTTCTCCTTCATCACCTCGTCCATCTGCTGCCCGCCCATAAACACGGGATGGGCTGCTCCGGTGTTGGTCCCCGGAGCCATGGCGGCCACATCCGCCGAGAGCAGAATGAAGAAGCCCGCCGAGGCGGCGCGGCTGCCGCTGGGGGCGACATATACGATCACCGGCACCGGACTGGAGATGATCTTCTCGATGATCCGCCGCATGGAGCTGTCGAGCCCCCCCGGCGTGCTGATCTGGAGAAGGATGGCGTCGGCTCGCTGCCGGATGGCCTGCTCCATGCCTGCCGTGATGAATTCGGCCGAGACCGGGTGAACAATTCCATCCAGCCGGATCTCCACAATCTGGGGAGCCTGCGCGCGCGCTGCTGCGCCCAGCAAAAGCAGGGCGCAGCAAACGGCTGCCGGCACAACAAATTTCGATGCGGATAATTTCAAACGGTTCTCCTCCCGAACCGAAGCTTCCTTATCGGGAGACGCTTCTGGAATTCAGCTCCTCCATCAGGGTGGCTGCAGCCGGGCTGGCCGGCTCCAAGCGCATCGCCGCGTCCAATTGTTCTTGAGCCTCCTCTAATTCCCCTTGCTCCATATAGATTCTTGCCAGCAGCAAGTATCCCGAGGCGCTTTCCCTCTGCTCCAGCAGCCGGTTGGCGGCTTTCGAGGCTTCCTCCAATTGTCCCGCCCCCAGGTAAACGCCGGCCAGCTCCCGGTAGGCTTCTGCGTGATTCGGATCATAGTCGATCACATGCTGCAGTTCCTCGGTTGCTTCCCGGTCCGCACTCTCTTGCAAAAGCTGCTGCGCCCGCTCGAAATGCAGCGCGACGTGTTCTTCCAAAGAGAGTTTCTCGTGTTTTAATTCCGTCTGGAGCCGCACCAGCAACCGTAACTGGCGAAAGCTGGTGCCGTCAAAGTTATCCTTGGGGCGTTCCTGATTCTGGAACTGCTGGTCGCTCATCGCGGGGGAAAAGTCAGCCGATTGCTGCTCGAGAATCCTTGCCTGAGCCGCGCTCTCTTCCGCCTGACCCGTTTTTTCCAGGCATTTGATGTAGAGGACGCGCCAGGCAGGATGGTCGGCTTCTTCCAGAGCCGCCCGCAGGTGCGGGACCGCTTCCGCAAAGCTTCCTCGTTTCCAGTAGGCATATCCGAGATTGAATTGGTAATCGGGGTCCGTAGGATTGCTCTCCACCGCCTTTTCGAAATAGGAGACGGCGCCGGGAAGGTTTTGGCGCATCAGGGCAATCCCCAGATTGTTGTACACCTCGTTCAGCGGCAGTTGTTGCGCCACCGCCCGGAAGGCCGCCGAAGAACGCTCGTATTGCTCCAGATACAGGTAGGCCAGTCCGAGAAAATAGTTGGCCTCCAGGTAGTCTTCATCCCCGCGGCGCAATTTCGCCAGCCAAAGAATACTGGTCGGGTAGTCCCGGTCGTGGAAGTAGATCATTCCCAATTCAAAGGCCGGCTTGGTAAATTGCGGCTCCAGACGCTGGGCGGTTTGAAAATAGCGAATCTGTTCAGCCCGGTTATTGGCGAGCAAGCCCCGCATATAATTCTCAAAGGCCCCCAGGTTCGGTTCGCGGCCCGCCTGGAGAACATCCTCCCGGGGGAGCGCCCGGGCCGGCCTCACGAACCGCAGTATCTGCCAGGCAAGGCCCGTCTGCAACTCCATCAACTCTTCGAGCGGCGCCGACTCCGTGAACTTCCGGCTCAGGCTCGGCCCTTCCAAATCGAGCACCTGCGCGGTGGCCTGTATCAGCCCGTCGCGGGCTTCATAGCTCCCCAATATCAGCTTGTCCGCATCCAAAGCTTCGGCGACCTTATAGATCGTGGCGTAAGTTACGATGCTCGTGTGGGGGACTCCCAGGCTGTCAAACGCCGCCGCCCGCTCCCTCCGGTCGAGCATCATAAAACGAGGCGAGGCCAGCTTCGACGACAAGACCTGGGCAAAACTTTCGCCGATCCAATCCAGGTTGGAGTCTTGGGTGTGGTTCTCAAACGGCAGAACGATCCCAACGTCAAACTGGGCAAATGCACTGAAGCTGCTGAACAAGACGGCAAGAACCGCTGCACGAAGATATTTCATTGGCTCCTCTGCCTTCTAATTATAGCAAAAGCGCAACCCGGCGTTCCCTTATCCGGCTCCTCAGAGTGTACCTCTAATCATTCAATCATTCACCCCAGAGAATACCCATTCGGAGTCTGTGTGAAAACTACGGCGAAGGCAAATCAATCCGAGCCGCGCGCGAGCAAGCGGTCCCTCAGCCTTCGACAGCCTGTCCAGGTTTGGGAGACGCTCCTTGACAGTCGCGGCTCTGATGGTTTTCACACAGAGTATTCGCGACTCCTCCCCGGAGACTTCCGGGAGAGGCGAACCGAGGATGCCGGACTACAACTCGCTGCTGTGCTTTTCTCTGTTGTCATACATTTGTGAATAGTACTTCTTATAGGATGGCCCCCTGGCAGATTCCACCCAGGCCGTGTTCTGGCGGTACCAGTTGAGGGTTCGTTCAAGACCGGTCGCGAAGTCGATTTCGGGCTCCCATTGCAGCTCCCGGCGAGCCTTGCTGGCATTGAGCGCATAACGGAAGTCGTGCCCCGGCCGGTCCGCCACAAATTGGATCAAGCTCTGCGGCTTGTCCAGCAACTGCAAGATGGTTTGCACCACCTGGAGGTTCGTTTGCCGCTGTTCGCTGCCCAGGTTGTACACCTCGCCGGGCCGGCCTCGCTGGAGGGCCAGCTCCAGGACCCGGCAATGATCTTCCACGTGCAACCACTCGCGGACCTGCTCTCCCTTGCCATATACCGGCAGCGGACGATCCTCCAGCGCATTCGTCACCATCAGGGGAATGAGCTTTTCCGGATGCTGATAGGGCCCGTAGTTGTTGCAGGAACGGGTGAGGATTACCGGAAAGCGGTAGGTTTGAAAATAGGCGCGGGCCAGCAGGTCGCCGCCGGCCTTGCTGGCGGCATACGGGCTGTTCGGCTGCAAGGGGGAGGCTTCGGTAAACTCCCCCTCGGCTTCGAGAGCCCCATACACTTCATCGGTGCTGACGTGCAAGAAACCGGCGATGCGTTTGCGCCGCGCCGCCTCCAGAAGCCGGTGCGTTCCGAGAACGTTGGTCTGAATAAAGATTTCCGAGGAATCAATGCTGCGGTCCACATGGGATTCCGCCGCAAAGTGAACCACCGCGTCCATTCCTTCCATCAGGTCTTCCAGGCCCGCGTCGCAGATGTCCCGGCAGACTAATTCTCCTCCCGGAGGCATTCCTTCGAGATTTGCCCTGTTCCCGGCATAGGTCAACTTGTCGAGGTTTGTGATGCGGTCTCCAGGGTGCTTCTGCAGCCAGTAGCGGATAAAGTTGGAACCAATAAAGCCCGCCCCGCCGGTTACAAGAAGTTTCATTCAGCGCCTCCAGCGCCTCTAAAGAATCGGGCTTCTGCCCGCTGGCAGCCTCTCCCGTAAGTTTGCCCAACCGCCCAATGCAACCGATCCGTTTTCCCACTGGGAGATGGTTTTGCAGTTTATCATAACAAAATTGCCACTCTGGTTTCCAAAGGGCATTCCTCCGATGGGTTGCAGGGGGCCAGTAGGCAAGCGGAAAGCCTGAATAATCGCTCCCGCCAGCCTGCCGGACCGGGCCGCATTGTTCGGTAGAGGGTTCGGCGGAGTGCCTCTCCGCCGGGCTACCTTGCTCCTGTTAGCCCTCCTCCGCAAAGATGGGCGAACACAAAAACTCTTTTGGGCGTTGACACTGATTTTGACGCTGTGTTAAAAATCATAGGCCCCTATTTACCCTGGCATGAGAAATCTTCCCCAGAAGAAGCGGAAAGGGAAACGGACGAGGTTTGATGGCTGACGATCAACGCGAAGACAAGAAAGAGGAAGGCACCCCACAGCCTCCGCAGACTCCAGCCAAGCCCGCGGCGGAAACCCCTAAAGCAGAATCCAAGGCTCCAGCGCAGCCGCCGGCTCCTCCGAAGCCGCCTGCCGGACCTGCTCCCGAACCCTGGAACTCTGAGTTGGCGGGATCGCTGCGGGAACGCTTCCCGGAGGTCTCCATAGAGGCCCTGAGCTACTTGGGACAAAACTTTCTTGTCCTGCCCCCGGAAAGCTTCCTCCCTGTGGCGGGATATCTCAAGTCGGAGTGCGGATTTGACATGCTGGCCGACCTGACCGCCGTGGACTATCCCAAAAGGGAAAAGCGGTTTGAGGTCATCTACCAGCTATATTCTTTTCCCAGAAATGAAAGGCTTCGCTTGAAAATTTCACTCGGCGAAGAAGAATCGGTGGAGAGCGCGATTCCCCTTTGGAGCACGGCAAACTGGCTGGAACGGGAAGTTTTTGACATGTTCGGAATTCGCTTTGCGAACCACCCCAACCTCAAACGCATCCTATTGCCGGAGGAGTGGCAGGGACATCCGCTGCGCAAAGACTACGGGCTGACCCAGCAGGACGTGAAGTGGGTGCAGGAAAATCTGCACATTGAGAGCGGCCAATGAGCGCGGCCTTAATCCAAACGGGGATCGGAACAGGGATGGGAACGGGCACGGCGGTTGTGAACTCGGATACAGACGGAGCTAATATAGGTAGCGATGCCGGATAAGACTTTCCTGGACGCCAACGAGATCATCATCAACATGGGGCCGCAGCATCCCTCGACCCACGGGGTGTTGCGCGTCATCCTGAAGCTCGACGGCGAGAAGGTGCTCGGCACCGAATGTATCATCGGCTACCTGCACCGTGGCGTTGAGAAGATCGCCGAGAACCGCACCTACACCATGTTCAACCCCTACGTGGACCGCATGGATTATGTGGCCGCGGTCTCGAACGGCCTGGGCTACTGCGAAGCCGTGGAGAAGCTGCTGAACGTGGAGGCTCCTCCCCGCGCCAAATACGTGCGAACGATTCTCACGGAACTGAACCGCATCTCCAGCCATCTGCTCTGGCTGGGAACGCACGCGCTCGACATTGGGGCGATCACTCCGCTGTTCTACACCTTCCGCGAGCGAGAAGAGGTTCTGAAAATCTTCGAGGCGTACTGCGGCGCACGGCTCACCACCCATGCCTTCCGGATCGGCGGGCTGCAATATGAGACCTATGACGGCTTCGAAGAGCAGGTGAAGGCCTTCTGCAACATTTTCCCGGCCAAGCTGGGCGAATACGAAGCCTTGCTGACCGGCAACCGCATCTGGCTCGGGCGGACAAAGGGCGTGGGAGTGCTGAAGACCGCCGAGGCCATTGAGATGGGTGTTACGGGCCCGGTGCTGCGGGCCAGCGGTTTGAAGTGGGACATCCGCAAGGCGCAGCCCTACGCAGCGTATGAAGAATTTGATTTTGATATTCCGGTGGGGGAAAACGGCGACACCTTCGACCGGTACGTGGTCCGCATGGAAGAGATGCGCCAATCCTTGCGCATCATCGAGCAGGCGGTGGGCCGGATTCCCGAGGGCCCCGTCATGGGCAAGGTTCCCAAAATCATAAAGCCGCCTGCAGGCGAGGTGTACCACTCCATCGAGGCGCCCAAGGGCGAGTTGGGCTATTTTGTGGTCAGCGACGGCAGCACGCAGCCCTACCGCGTTCGGATTCGCCCGCCCTCCTTCGTCAACTTGCAGGCGCTCGACCGGATGGTGCGAGGCCACTTGGTGGCGGATGTGGTGGCCATTATCGGAACGATTGATATAGTTTTGGGGGAAGTCGACCGCTAGCGGCCCGATTCCCTCCTGCAGAAAACCGTTGTGCATAGGCGGAATGAGTTGATTTTCGGCAAAGACGGCGTTTGTTCTTTGTGACTTCCTGTTTTACCCAATGGATCGAGGAGGCCCGCACAGTTGGCAGAGTTTCTAGCGGCGATTGAATCTTATCTGCAGCTTCCCTACGTGAAGCCGACCCTGTATATCGTCATCATTATTGCTGTGTTTCCTTTGATAGCCGGATACATCGTGCTACTGGAACGCAAGGTGATGGCCGATATCCAGGCCCGTTTGGGCCCCATGCGGGTCGGGCCTCACGGCCTGCTGCAACCGCTCGCCGATGCCGTGAAGCTGCTCCTCAAAGAAGACATTATTCCGGCCAAGGCCGACTGGCTGCTCTTCTGGGTGGCGCCCATCATCTCGGTGGTGACGGCCCTGGTGGCCTTTTCGGTGGTTCCTTTCAGCGACTGGTTTTTTATCACCGACACGAATATCGGCTTGCTCTTTATCCTGTCGATCTCCTCGGTGGGAATTCTGGGAATCATCCTGGGCGGGTGGAGCTCCAACAGCAGCTACCCGCTGCTGGGAGCGTTGCGTTCCACGGCCCAGATGGTCAGCTACGAGGTGGCGCTCGGATTTGCGATCATCGGCGGCCTGATGGTCGCCGGCACGCTCAGCATGCAAGAGATCGTTCGGGCGCAGCAAGAACAGCAGGTTTGGTTTATTTTTTACCAGCCACTGGCGTTTTTTATTTATGCGGTGGCGGCCATGGCCGAGACCAACCGCTCGCCCTTCGACCTGCCGGAGGCGGAATCGGAGATCGTTGCCGGGTATCACACCGAATACAGCGGCTTCCGGTTTTCGCTTTACTTTTTGGCGGAGTACACCAATATAGTGATCGTCTCTTCCATCGCCGTCACGCTCTTCCTGGGAGGGTGGCTGCGCCCCTTCCCCAACGTGGAATGGCTGGATTTCCTGAACTACTGCCCCGCCGTGGCGATGCTCGCCATTGCAGGCATGTCCTTTTTGGGGGCTGTGAGGGAAAAACGGTGGATGGAACAGGTGGGAATGGGCGGGCTGGGAGCCGTTTTTGCTCTTTTGGGATTATTGTTTCTCCTGCCGCCTGTGCTCGTCGCGGTTCAAGGCTTGTTCTGGTTTCTGCTGAAGGTTTTCTTGATCGTATATGGATTTATCTGGATTCGTTTTACGTTCCCGCGCTATCGCTATGACCAGCTCATGAAGCTCGGATGGTACTGGCTGATTCCCCTGGCCATCGCGAACGTGATTGTCACCGGCATCGTCATGGTGCTTTTGTAGAGGCAGGCGCAATAATAGAGATCGGTTATCCGCAATGGTTTTACACGATTTATTTTTCTATATCCTGGCCGCCATCATTCTGGGCGGCGGGATATTGACCATCACCCGGCGGAATGCCGTCCACAGCGCCATCTTTTTGGTGATGACGCTGATCGGGGTGGCGGGATTGTTTCTGCACCTGCAGGCTGAGTTCCTGGCCGCCGTACAGGTGTTTCTCTACATCGGGGGCATCACGGTGCTCTTCCTGTTCGTCATCATGCTGGTGAACCTGGACGAGGCCGCGAAGCAGAGACAGTTCAACCGCCAGTGGGGTCTCGCTTTGGGATGCGTGCTGCTTTTGGTGGCGGAGTTGGGATACTTTTTGTACCAAGGCAAAGATTCTTTTTCTTTTGCCGAATCTTCCGGGGCCCTGTTGCAAAACAATACGCAGGAGATCGCCATGTCCCTGTACCGCGACTATCTGCTGCCGTTTGAGATCGCTTCGCTGCTGCTGCTGGTGGCGATTGTCGGGGCAGTGGTCATGGCAAAAAAACAGATATAGACCGGGATTCAACAGATGCCGCCTGTCACACCAGTACATTATTTATTCTTGAGCACGGCCCTGTTCACCATCGGGGTGATCGGCGTGCTCACGCGGCGGAATGTGATTATTATCTTGATCTCCATTGAGTTGATCTTTAACGCCGTCAACATCAATCTGGTGTTCTTTTCCAGCCTGTTTGCCTCTGTCTCGGGACAGACCTTCGCCATTTTTGTGATCGTGGCCGCGGCGGCGGAGGCGGCGGTGGGGCTGGGCATCATCATCGCCTTGTACCGAAACAAGGAAACCGTCAACGCGGACGAAATCGACTTGATGAAGTGGTAAAAAACGCTGAAATGGTGATGAAACGCCAAAACGGTGAAGAACAAAACTGGTAAAGAAATAGTCGCGCAATGAACTTCCTCGAATCCATCTGGATGATCCCGCTGTTCCCTCTGGGCGGCGCCTTGGTCATGTTGTTTTTCGGCAAGAGGCTTCCCAATAAACTGGTCAGCCTGATCTGTCCCGGAACGGTCCTGGTCTCTTTTCTGGTTGCCCTCGGTGCCGTGTGGCAGCTCGCTTCGCTGGCCGAGCGAAGATTTGAAACGGTCCTCTACACATGGGTTCCGGGAGCGCTGTTCCACATGACGAACGGCCAGGAATCTCAGTTGCAGGCCGATTGGGGCTTCCTGCTTGATCCGCTCTCGGCCGTCATGGTGCTGGTGGTCACCGGAGTCGGTTTCCTGATTCACGTCTATTCGGTCGGCTACATGGCCCACGAAGACGGTTTCTACCGTTTCTTTGGATACATGAACCTGTTCATGTTTTCCATGCTTACGCTGGTGCTGGCCAACAATTACCTACTCCTGTTTGTGGGCTGGGAGGGAGTGGGGCTCTGCTCTTATTTGCTAATCGGGTTTTACTTCCATAAGAAGTCTGCCTCGGACGCGGGGAAAAAGGCGTTCATCGTGAACCGCATAGGGGACGCTGGGTTCATCCTCGGCATGTTCTTCATGCTGGCGACGTTTGGTTCCGTCAACTTCGGCAAGGTGAACGAGGCGGCGGTGGAGGTGGCGAACGGCAACTTCGCCGTGGAAGGCTCCGTGTTGATGGTGATGACCCTGCTGCTCTTCGTCGGGGCTGTAGGAAAGTCCGCGCAGTTTCCGCTGCACATCTGGCTGCCGGACGCCATGGAAGGACCCACGCCGGTCAGCGCCTTGATTCACGCCGCCACCATGGTCACCGCCGGGGTCTACATGGTAGCCCGTTCGAACATGCTGTTCGTGCTGGCCCCCACAACCATGGCTATTGTGGCCGGTGTCGGCGCCTTCACCGCCATCTTCGCAGCCACCATCGGACTGGCACAGAACGACATCAAGCGGGTGCTGGCCTACTCCACGGTCAGCCAACTGGGCTACATGGTGATGGCTTGCGGCGTCGGCGCTTTCGGGGCCGGAGTGTTCCACCTTTCGACGCACGCCTACTTCAAGGCCCTGCTATTCCTGGGCGCAGGCAGCGTGATCCACTCCCTCTCCGGAGAGCAGGACATGCGCAAGATGGGGGGCCTGCGCCACAAGATACCCATCACCTACTGGACGTTTCTGTTCGCCTCCCTGGCGATCATCGGGACGCCTCTGTTTTCTGGCTTTTTCAGCAAGGATGAAATTCTCTGGCTGGCATTCTCCAGCTCGCCCGTTCTCTGGGTGGTGGCGTTCGTGACGGCGGGCCTGACGGCCTTGTACATCTGGCGGCTGGTTTTTCTTACTTTCTTCGGCGAATCGCGCCTCGACCCGGAGGTTGCCAGCCACGTCCATGAGTCGCCCCGTTCGATGACGATCCCGCTGATGGCGCTGGCCGGCCTCTCGCTCGCCGGCGGATGGATCGGCTGGCCGCAATTTCTAGGTGGCAGCAATCGTTTTGAGCATTGGCTCGAGCCTGTCTTCGGCCATGCCGCCGAGGTGATGGCCGCCGGGGCCGCTCATGAGGCGATGCATTCCGTCTTTCAGGAGTGGCTCCTGATGGGGCTCTCGGTGGGGATCGCCGCTTCGGGAGTCTATGCGGCGTATTATTTTGTCATCAAGCGCCGCGAGGCTGCCGACCGTTTGGTCCAGGCCACCGGCGGCGTTCACCGCGTGCTCCAGAACAAATACTACGTCGATGAGGTCTTTAACGCGGTTTTCGTGGACGGTCTCGCGAAGGGGGGCGGCACTGCCTTATGGAAGTTTGACGCCTCTGTAATCGATGGGGGTGTCAACGGCGCTGCCTGGCTGACCCGATTCACCTCCACCCTCTCGATCTGGTGGGACACATGGGTGGTGGACGGAGCGGTCCGGCTGAGCGCCTTCATGGTAAAGGTGACCTCTTACCCGGTGCGCCTCCTGCAAACAGGGCTGCTGCAGGCTTACGCATTGTTTATTGTGCTCGGAGTATTGATCTTTTTTAGCTACTACCTGCTGCGCTGACGCAACGGGAACCAGGGCAACTCCGCAAGGCGGCTAAATCCGAACAAGGACTGAAAGAAAATGACTTGGATTCACGATCATATTTTAACCGTTGTGCTCTTCGTTCCCTTGGCAGGAGCCATCCTGTTGATGTTCCTTCCCAAGGAGAACAAAAACGGGGTCCGCTGGGCGGCGAACCTAACCGCTTTCCTCGGATTCCTGGTCTCGGTGCCGTTGGTTTTCTGGTTTGACAGCTCGGTCGGCGAATTCCAGTTTGTCGAAAAAGTGGAGTGGATTCCCTCCATCGGGGCCAACTACTCGCTCGGCCTGGACGGCATCAGCCTGCTGCTGGTCATGCTGACCACCGTGCTGGGATTTATCGCCATCCTTTCCTCTTGGACGTCTGTCAACGAGCGGCTAAAGGAATACTACTTCTTCCTGCTGCTGTTGCAGACGGGGATGCTGGGCGTTTTCATGACGCTCGACTTCTTCCTCTTCTACGTTTTCTGGGAAGTGATGCTGGTCCCCATGTACTTCCTCATCGGGATCTGGGGCGGCGCCCGCAAGCTCTACGCCGCCATTAAGTTCTTCCTCTACACCTTGGTCGGCTCCGTGCTGATGCTGCTCGGCATTCTGGCCATCTACTTCACCAACCGGGACCAAACCGGAGAAGCCACCTTCGATATCGTGACCCTGCAGAACCTCAACCTCCCGGAGAACCTGCAACTGTGGATCTTTTTCGCCTTCTTCGTGGCATTCGCCATCAAGGTCCCCATGTTCCCCTTCCATACGTGGCTGCCGGACGCCCACGTCGAGGCTCCCACGGCGGGGTCGGTGATCCTGGCCGGTGTCTTGCTGAAGATGGGCACCTACGGGTTCGTCCGTTTTTCGCTGCCCATGCTTCCTGACGCATCCAGTCATCCGGCGGTAGTGAAGTTCATGATGACGCTTTCCATCGTCGCCATCATCTACGGGGGGCTGGTTTCTCTGATGCAGAAGGACTGGAAAAAACTGGTGGCGTATTCCTCGGTCAGCCACATGGGATTCATCACCCTGGGAATTTTTGCCCTGAACCCGAACGGCCTCTCCGGCGGCATTCTCCAGCAGATCAACCACGGCATCTCCACCGGCGCGCTCTTCTTGATCGTGGGGATTATTTATGAAAGGCGGCACACGAGGGAGATCTCCGAATTCGGCGGCCTCTCGAACGTGATGCCCGTCTATGCAACGCTGTTTCTGATCGTGGCGATGTCGTCGCTGGGACTTCCGACCCTGAATGGGTTCATCGGGGAGTTTGTAATCCTGCAAGGGGCCTTTGAGGAAAATTGGGTCTGGGCCGCATTCGGCGTGACCGGCATCATTCTGGCCGCAGCTTACCTGCTGTGGCTCTACCAGCGAACCATGTTCGGACCGCTCGACAACCCCAAAAACAAGAACCTGAAAGACGTGAATTTCCGCGAGATGATGACGCTGGCGCCGCTCATCATCCTGGCATTCTGGATCGGCCTGTATCCCAAGCCGTTCTTCCGTATCCTGGAACAGCCGGTGGCCAAGATCGTCGAGCGCGTGCGGCCCGCATACTACGCCGCCCACCCGGACGCTTTCGGCGCGCCTGCCCGGCTGAATGCGGCGGCCCAGCCTGCGGCTTCTCTGGAAACAGAGGCGGCAGCGGTTCGCTCCGCAAAGAAAAGGGCCCGGGCAAGCAGATAAAACTAGAAGATAAAAAATGTTCAGTGAATATTTCTCGGCTGTAGATTTCCTGCTCCTGAAGCCGGCCATCCTGCTCACGATCTTCGGGATTGGCGTCATGCTGACGGACCTTCTGCTGGACGAGCGCCAAAAGCATTTCAACGCCGTCACCGCCCTGGTGGGGATTGGGTTTGCAGCCGTGCAGATGTTGCGGATTCAATCCCAGATGCGGGAAGCCGGGGTCAGTGAAGTGGAAGCCTTCCGCGGCGCCATCGTCCTGGACGGACTGGGAATCTTCTTCATCTGGCTTTTCCTCATATCTACCGCCATCACCATCCTGATTTCGTTCCGCTATCTGGAGATTGAAAACGAGCATCACGGCGAATATTACGCCATCATGCTGTTCGCGACCGTGGGGATGATCTTCCTCGCCATCGGGATGGACCTGATCACTTTGTTCATCGGTCTGGAGCTGATGGCGGTCTCCATTTATATCCTCGCCGGGTTCTTGCGGGGCGACCGGCGTTCCAATGAAGCGGCCATGAAATACCTGCTGCTCGGGGCCTTTTCCTCCGGTATTTTGATCTACGGCATGTCGCTGCTCTACGGCATGAGCAACTCCACCAACCTGCGGGAGATCGGCTCGGCGCTGTCCCAAAGGCCGCTGGGCGACCCGCTGGTGATTATGGCTGTGGTCACCATCGCGGCAGGCCTTTTCTTTAAGATCGGCGCCGTGCCCTTCCACCAGTGGGTGCCGGACGTTTACGAGGGAGCGCCGCACTCGATTACGGCGTTCATGTCGGTGGGGCCCAAGGTGGCTGCCTTTGCGCTTTTGCTGCGTATGTTCCTGGAGCCGCTGGGCTCGCTTCGCGAGCAGTGGGAACCCCTTCTGATCGGGGTCGCCGTGGCGACGATGACGCTGGGGAATCTGGCCGCCATCAGCCAGTCCAATATCAAGCGACTGCTCGGTTACTCTGCCATCTCCCACGTCGGCTACATTCTGCTGGGATTGGTGTCGGGCAATGAAACAGGGCTGAAAGGCATCGCCATCTACCTGCTGGTGTATGTCTTTATGAATCTGGGTATCTTCACGGTGGTTGTAGCCATGCGCCGCCGCGACCTGGTTGGGGATGAGATCAATGACATGGCCGGCTTAATGCACAAAAATCCGGCAATGGCAATTCTGTCGCTGATCTTCCTGCTCTCGCTGGCCGGGATTCCCCCCACGGCGGGATTCCTGGGGAAATATTTTATTTTTCTTTCCCTGCTGGAAACAGGACATTACACTCTGGCAGTGATCGCCGTGCTCTATGTGGCGGTAGCCATCTATTACTATTTCCGAATCGTCGTCGTCATGTTCATGCAAGCGCCCCTGGACCAGGAGTTGCCCAGCATCTCGATGGGCATTCGCTGGGCGCTGGGCATCACTGCCGCCATGACCCTGCTCATCGGCCTCTATCCCGAACCCTTCATCCAGCTAGCCAGCGGCCCTGTTCTTGCAATATTGCGGTAAGCGACGACGCGATGAGTTTATGACGTAATAGCCTCCCCTGGGGAACTCAGCCTGTTCCAGCCTTGCCCGCGGTGCCCCATGCTTCCTCCCGAAGATAAAAATAAAAAAGATAAAAAAGACAAAAACGCCTGGGTCCAAATCGGAAACTACGCCTCGCTGGGGTTCATGCTGCCGGCTTGTACCGTAGTCGGCTATCTGATGGGCTTGGGATTGGACCATCTGTTCCAAACGACTTTTTTGCGGATTGTGTTCCTGATCCTCGGCATTGTGGCCGGGTTTGTGGAACTCATCCGGATTGTCACCAAAAATGCCGAATAAGGATAGCGTCGAAGAAGGCTCTTCACAGATCCCCGCAGCGGAACAGGCTCTCCTGGCTGGCGCCGAGCAACGCATCGCCAAAGGAATTTGGATTTTGGGAATCGTGGGGATCGGAGTTTTCTGTCTTTGGGGCGGTTTGAGTTGGGGCGCGGGGTTCACGGTCGGTGCAGCCCTCTCGGCGCTGAACTTCCATTGGATGAGGGAAGCCGTCGGCACCCTGGCTGATCTTGCTTCCTCCCAAGCGGTCCAGGCGGCCGCTGGCGAACCGCCCCGCCAGCCGAAAACCGCCCGTGTGGTGGCTCGTTTTGTATTGCGCTTCGCGTTGATCGGGATTGCGGCCTATGTTATATTCAAAAGCTCTTTTATCAGCCTGGGAGCTTTTTTCGCGGGGCTGTTTCTTTTTTTGGCGGCGATACTGGCGGAGGTCGCCTACCAGGTCTTTGCAGCATTCCGCAGAAGTTAGGAAGCAATGGAACATCAGGAATTATGGTTTACGGCGCTGCTGAACTACCTGCTGGGGTTGGCCGGACTGCACGGGGAAGGTTCCGCCCACCTGATCTCAAACCACCTGGCTATGCAGATCGTGGTGGCGTTGATCATCATGGGCCTGCTCGGGTGGCTGCGCGGGCGCCTTTCTGCGGACCGTCCGGGGAAAATCCAGCAGATGCTGGAAATGGCGACGGAAGCGTTGAGTTCGCAAAGCGAGGAGATCGTCGGCCATGACGGTCCCCGATTTCTGCCGCTTGTGTTCACGCTGGGGATGTTTATCTTTCTCTGCAACATGCTGGGAATCATCCCGGGCTTTGAGACGCCCACCGATCAAGTTGTTGTCACGGCGGGATGCGCCCTGGTGGCCTTCGTCTATTACAACTACCAGGGTCTGCGCCACCACGGTTTTTTCCGTTATATGAAGACCTTTATGGGGCCGGTTTGGCCGCTGGCTCCCCTAATGTTCGTGATCGAAATAGTCAGCCATCTCGCCCGGCTGCTTTCGCTCTCCGTGCGATTGTTCGCCAACATGACGGCGGGCCACAACATTACCCTGATCTTTTTCGGCCTGATTCCGCTCGGCGCGCCGGTTCTATTCGAAGGACTGCATATTTTTGTCGGCACGCTCCAGGCATATATCTTTGCCTTGCTGACCATGGTTTACCTGGCCGGAGCCGTATCCGAAGAACATTAGCACCTGTTTCACAACCTGTTTTTAAGGTATTGTCAGGGCACGGTTTTAACCGTGCCGGTGGAAGCACAAAAGCTGATGGCTTTAGCCCCTGAGGTGATTTCCATTAAAGCATCCCCTCAGGGACTGAAGCCCTGCATGGAAACGACAACCAAGCGGCACGGCTGAAGCCGTGCCCTGACGACTGCCCGCAGCGTGAGGCTCCACTGCCAGAGGGATGCGGAGCAACCACCCACTGGGGCAAATTCAAAAAACGAAAAGGAGCATAGATGAAAAAACTTTTCTGGTATCTGTCAGGCTTCATCCTGTTTGTGACCGCCACTCCGGCTTTTGCGCAATCGCCGGAAGGCGCCGCCGCCGCAACGAACTGGGTGGCTATCACTTCCGGTTTTGCGATGGCCATTGCCTCTGCGTTTTGCGGCCTCGCCCAAGGAAGGGCCACCGCCGCCGCTGCCGAAGGCATGGCCCGGAACCCTGGAGCCGCGGCTGCCATCCGGCTGTCGCTGATCCTGGGTCTGGCCTTCATTGAATCGCTGGCCCTCTACACCTTCGTGATCATCTTCATCAAGGTTGTATAATCATAAAGGTTGTATAATCGGAGAGTCGTATCGCCAATGCGGCCGGGATGTATGGTCGCATCAGGAAGCTAGCTTTTCGGACTAGAGCCTGTTTCATAACCCCCTTTAGGGAGCTGTTCAGCACGGTTGGACCGTGCCGAACAGCGCCCCAAAACCCGGCGGCTTAAGCCACTGAGGTTCTGTCCTGGACATCACCGCTCAATAACACCCCAGCACGCAGAAAGCTGCGCGTTGGGGACCGTCAAAGTGGCCATTGGCGGGAGAAAGCGTTGGTTGTGAAACAGCCAGCAGGCAAGTCGCCTCTCCTCACTGGGAAAAATAATGAGGATACGGCCAGAATGTTGGGCCTTTGTTCCAAGCGGTTACAGGCTTAGGACGAAGGCTCTTTTGCATTGATATTGATGCGGATGGAGCTTCCCAGCAGGATTTTAACCGGAGCCAGAGAGGCAAAGGTAATCTATGTCACGCATTCTAGTGATCGACGATGATGAAATCGTGAGGGAACTGCTCCTGGATATCCTGGCACATGCAGGATATGAGGTTGTGGAGGCCCGCGATGGCGAGGAGGGGATTCGGCTCTTCCGCAACGAACCGGCGGACTTGGTCATCACAGACTTGATCATGCCGAATAAAGAGGGGATCGAATCCATTATAGAAATACGGCGCGACTTCCCTGATGTGACAATCATCGCCATCTCCGGAGGGGGACATATCTCGCCATCCGCTTATCTTGAGATTGCCTCCCGATTCGGCGTCCAGCGTACGTTCGCCAAGCCTTTTCTTCCGGATAAGATACTAGAGGCCGTACGAGAACTTGTCGGCCCCTGACACGAATACTCCAGAGACCCCACACGGAGAGGGCAAACCGTCCTCTACACGCCCTCGCCGGCAGATTCCCAGGGCGTGGCTGGCAAAAATTTCATCGAGGGCTTTACAGAGGGAATCCACGTGCTTTTTCTCCACGATCAGAGGAGGCAGGAAGCGCAGCACGGTGTCGTGCGTGCTGTTGATAATGAACCCGCGGTCCATCGCCATCTGCACGAAAGGACGGCTGGGAATCGTCAGGTCGATAGCCAGCATCAAACCACGTCCGCGCACCTCGCGGATGAAGGGGTATTTGGCGGCCAGCTCCAGCAGGCGGCGGCGGAAATACTCCCCGGTTTTGCGGACATTCTTCAGCACCTTCTCTTTTTCGAGCACCGCCAGAAACTCCAGCGCCACACGGCAGGCCAGCGGTCCGCCGCCGAAGGTGCTGCCATGCATCCCCGGTTGGAACAACGCGCCAATCTCCTCCCGCGCCAGGAAGGCGCCCAGCGGCAGACCGCCCCCCAGCGGCTTGGCCAGCAAAAGAATGTCGGGACGCAGCCGGTAAGCGTGCGAGGCCAGGTAATCTCCGGTCCGTCCCAAGCCGCACTGGATTTCGTCGCAGATCAGAACGGCGTGGTTGCGGCGCGCCAGGCTGGCGGCGGCCTCCATGAATTCCCGGCTCATCTCGAAGATGCCGCCCTCGCCCTGGATCGGCTCCACCAGCACCGCGCAGGTATTCTCTGTAATGCAGGCCTCCAGGTGACCCACATCGTTAAAGCGAGCAAAGCGAAAGCCCGGCACCAGCGGCTCGAATTCTTTGCGGTATTTCTCCTGCCCCGTGGCCGACAGCGCCCCGAAGGTTCTGCCATGAAAGGAATTTTTGAGCGCCACCACTTCGAACTTTTTCTTGCCCTGGCGGCTGGCATAAAGCCGCGCCAGCTTGATGGCGCCCTCGACGGCCTCCGTGCCGCTGTTACAAAAAAAGACGCGGTCCATGCCGGTAATCTTGGCCAGCGCCGCCGCCAGCGGACCCTGGTAAGAATGGTAGTAAAGATTGGAGACATGGATCACCTTGCCCGCCTGTTCCCGCAGCGCCTTGAGAATTCGCGGATGGGAATGGCCGAGCGCGTTCACTCCCAAGCCGGAAACAAAATCCAGATATTTTTTGCCTTTGGTGTCCCACACCCAGCAGCCTTTCCCGCGCTCCAGGATGAGCGGAAAGCGTGCGTAGGTCTGCATCAAGAATTTCTTTTCAATTTCCCGAACGTCTTTTTTCATGGCGATCCTCCGTCGCTGCGGGCTCTGACACCCAGGCCATACCGAAACACACACTTTTGTCGGTTTCGGGGCAGGGTGTCAAGAAAATTCTGGCGGAAATTCTGGTAACGAGGCGAGTCCAGTTTCTGTGCTAGAGCCCTATATAGAAAATGCTTAGGCGTGGATTCGGTCTGATGCAACTTGAAGTCCTCGAACCATGGAAAGCCGAATGGATCGCCGTACTGAAAGAAAACTGGCAGCCGGTCTCGCAAGCGGCGCTCATTGCCTGGCTGGTGTTCTACGGCCTGTTCCTGCTGCACGCTCTGACCAACGACAGCGGTTTCCTGCTGATCGACCGCGTCAACCTGATTGTTCACGAAGCGGGACACCTCCTGTTCGGCTGGTTCGGCCCGGTGCTCGGCCTGTGGGGCGGCACTCTGCTCGAACTGCTTGTGCCGCTGGCGCTGGCTGTGCATTTCGTCTTCCACCGCCACACGACCGGCGCGGCCTTTGCCTCTTTCTTTCTGTTTGAAAATCTCCTCTACATCGCCACATATATGGCGGATGCCCGCGCGCAATCTCTGCCCCTGATCACGGTCGGCGATCCCGGAGCAGGCGCGCATGACTGGTTCAACATCTTCGCCCGCCTGGGATTGCTGCAACAGGATACTGCGATCGCCTGCGTGGTCCGGACGGCGGGCTGGATCGGCATGTTGGGAACCGTGGCGTGGCTGGTGAGACGGGCGAGAGCCGCCTGATTCCGCCTCGCTCACAACACACAGCCGCTTTCTTCACCGGGTCCTGCGAAACCGGAAGACCAATCGAACCGTCCACACCGCGGTGAAGGCCAGATAAGGCCCCAAAATGAACCAAAAGGCGTTGTTGGAAAAGGCTCGCCCTTCCGCCAGGTTCGTATGAATCACCAATTGAACGATACAGAAACCAAACAGCAAAGTGGCGCACCCGAACCAGCGCAACTGCTTTTCCAGGAAGGCAACCGTCTCAGCCCGCCTGCCCACTGCCATCCAATATCCCTTGTTGGGGAGGTTGATCCACGGCACCCGCAAGTGGAACAGTATGGGCGGGACGATGAAAAAGACCAGCGTCATCAAGACAAGCAGTCCGGCGTGAAGGCTGAAAAACGCGTCTTTGGACATCCAGCCGTTTGGCTGGCCGTGTCCGTCAAATTGGGATGCGAGCGTTTGCGGAAGCTGCGGGTAGTAATAGATACTCTGGACAGCCATTGCTGCCAGAAGAAGCACCAAACCCCAACGCTCTAACTTCATCGCCTGAGCTTCCTACGCCTTTGCACCCACACCGTCTGTTGCCCATCTGCAATGGAACCAGCAATGCGGCCCCCGCCTTTTTCGGAATCTGCAAGCAGCCTCTTTGGCAGCCGGACAGTCTACTTTACCCGATCCCATGCATTGTTGTTAGCAAGTTAAAATGTCCGGTATTTGTAGCAAGTGAAATGTCCGGTTTCATGATCCTACCGAGAGTGGTTTGGCGCTGACCGAAGGAGCCCGTAGGGCGACTGAGGTGAGCGCCGAATGGTGTCGTCGGGAAGCCACGGGGCTCCGCCGCCGGCCACCGCACCGGATCGCCACCCCCTCGGAGGAGTAGCGACCCACCGTATGCGGTCCATAGCCAATGCTCAACGTCCCATCCAGGTGTTCATAGACGGTCACACGGCAGCCCGCCAGAGTCCCGCGCCAGGGAGTTTTCTCGATCTGGAGGAGGCGGTTCTCCAGACTGACCGTATTGTCCCGATTCACTACCCGTTCGGAGGGTGTCCCATACATAGTTGAAGGTTGAACGGCGGTTCGGCCCGAATCGAATAGAATCGGGCCAAGCCTAAATCCTATAGAAGGAGAACCGCCGAATGAAGGGAAAATATCACGTTTTGGAACTGGGTTCCAAGGGAGCCGAAGAAACCATCCAGAAGTTTTGCCAAACCAACGGACAGATGCTGTTGCCGGTGGTGGATCTGATCACGGAGGCGCGTCTGGCGGTGGATGAGGTGATTGATCGGGCCGGGCGAGGTTTGATTGAAACGATTCTGAGCATGAGCGCAGAGCAAATCGCGGGGCCAAAGAGTCCCGGGAAGGCGAGCGGAGAGGTGCGCTGGCATGGCCGGCAATTGGGGAGGGTGAAACTGGCCGATCGCCAGCTGCGGGTGGAGCGGCCCCGGCTGCGCCGGAAGGGCGGAGGGGAAGAAGCGGTGCCGGCCTACGAAGCGCTGCGGAAAAGCGAGAAGACGGGCGAGGAGATGTTCGAGGCACTGTTGAAAGGGGTTTCGACGCGGAACTACCGCGAGGTGATCCCGGAGATGGCCAACAGCGCTGGGGTGTCGAAGTCTCAGGTGAGCCGGGAAGCGGCCGAGCAAGGAGCGCGGCGGCTGGAAGAACTGTTGGCGCGGCGCTGGGAGGAGGTCGAGATTCTGGTGATTTACCTGGACGGAATGCGGTTCGGCTCCCACCACGTCATCAGCGCCGTGGGCGTGGACAGCGAGGGCCGCAAGCATGTGCTGGGGATTCAACTGGGCGCGACCGAAAACGCCGCTGCGGTGAAAGACCTTCTCACCCGCCTGCGCCAGCAAGGTCTGCGCACGGATCAGCGCTATCTGTTTGTGATCGACGGCGCCAAAGCGCTCCGCGCGGGGATCGAGGAAGTATTCGGCAGCAATCAGCTGGTGCAGCGTTGCCGTACTCATAAGCTGCGCAACGTGGCTGAGCGGTTACCAAAGGGCGACAAAATGCTGGCGAATCAGGTGCGGTCGCTGATGCGCGCCGCCTGGCGATTGCCCCAAGCCGAGGAAGGCATCGTGCGCATAAAGAAGCTCGCTGGGATGATCGAGTGCGATCATCCGGCAGCAGCCGCCAGCTTGCGCGAAGGGTTGGAGGAGACCTTTACGATCAATCGAGCCGACGTTCCTCCCAGCCTCCACCGCTGCCTGGCAACCACGAACCTCATCGAGAGCCCGCAGTCGGGCGTGCGGAAAAAGACTGGCAATGTTTGCCGCTGGCGCGACGGCGAGATGACGTTGCGCTGGGTGGCAGGAGCGTTTCTGCTGACCGAGAAGAATTTCCGGAAGATCATGGGTTATCACGATCTCTGGGCTTTGGCATCGATTCTCGGCCGAAGTCCAAACGCTGCTTCCTCTCACAAGGAGAAAGTGGCGTAATATGAACTCAACCCGCCGTCCCAACCTGCAACTGAGTTTGGGACACCTTCCCCGTTCGTGCTGGATCGAGAAGATGCGGTCTAACTCCCGTCTGGCTGGCGGCAAAAAGGCGCTGCCCGGTTGGGCGGTCGGCACGGCAAAGCGCCGATTGAACTCCCCGATATAGCCCTCCCGCAGGAACCCATTCGCTGCCTCGACCGTAGTAATCTCCCGCAGGCGCAACTCTTGTGGTAGCCGCCCTTGCCAAGTCCCGAAATTCCGCTCGCCACGTCCTCGCGCCTGCGGCGAGTAGGCCGGAATCATCTGAATGCCCAGATCCCGCAGTGCACGGCCCACCTGGGTCGGCCGTTGCCGATCGACCAGATCACCCGCCTTTCGGGTCAGGAAGAAATGACTGGCCCGGTCGCTATAGAGGGCGCAAAAGATCCCCTGCTGCTCGACCACCTCCCGCAGGGCAGCCAGCACCGTCCGCGTCGATTCCTGCTCCACCAGTTGCGCATAGTAAATCTCGCTGCTGGCATCATCCAGAACCACCAGCAGGTCATACCAGCGATCATCGACAAACCACTGATGTTGGCTCCCATCCAGATGCAGCAGCATCCCCGGCAACGGCCGCCGGGGCCGCCGCTGGCGGTGCACGCCCCGCTTCCGCCTCTTGTTTACCAACCCCGCCCCCTGCAACGCCAGCTTCACCCACGTATAGCTCAGCCGGAGGCCGTGCTCCTCCCGCAGCTTCTCGTGAAAGTGCCGCACGTTGAAGTCAAAGTACTTCTCCTGATACAGCCCCAGCACCTTCTCCACCGTCCCCAGGGGTACTCGCCGCGGACTCGGCTTTCCCCGCCGCCGGTCCAAACAGCCCGTCGTAGCCGTACTGCTCGTACCGGCTGCGCCACCGCCGCATCTGCCGGTCGCTGATCCCGATGATCTCGGCTGCCTGCCACCAGTTGATCCGCTTCCCTATCGCTCGCAAGATTACTTCTTGTATCTTCATTGCCCGCTCCATCGCGGCCCTCGGGTATGACTCCATCTCCACCTCCTGGATAGATGCTCTTACCCCAGACCGCCTTCTAAGCGGACACTTCACTTGCTATTTCCACCGGACATATCATGTGCTAACGACATAAAACTCTGGGTAAAGTTGAAAGGTTGAAGGTGTCCCAAACTCAGTTGCAGGTTGGGACGGCGGGTTGAGTTCATATTACGCCACTTTCTCCTTGTGAGAGGAAGCAGCGTTTGGACTTCGGCCGAGAATCGATGCCAAAGCCCAGAGATCGTGATAACCCATGATCTTCCGGAAATTCTTCTCGGTCAGCAGAAACGCTCCTGCCACCCAGCGCAACGTCATCTCGCCGTCGCGCCAGCGGCAAACATTGCCAGTCTTTTTCCGCACGCCCGACTGCGGGCTCTCGATGAGGTTCGTGGTTGCCAGGCAGCGGTGGAGGCTGGGAGGAACGTCGGCTCGATTGATCGTAAAGGTCTCCTCCAACCCTTCGCGCAAGCTGGCGGCTGCTGCCGGATGATCGCACTCGATCATCCCAGCGAGCTTCTTTATGCGCACGATGCCTTCCTCGGCTTGGGGCAATCGCCAGGCGGCGCGCATCAGCGACCGCACCTGATTCGCCAGCATTTTGTCGCCCTTTGGTAACCGCTCAGCCACGTTGCGCAGCTTATGAGTACGGCAACGCTGCACCAGCTGATTGCTGCCGAATACTTCCTCGATCCCCGCGCGGAGCGCTTTGGCGCCGTCGATCACAAACAGATAGCGCTGATCCGTGCGCAGACCTTGCTGGCGCAGGCGGGTGAGAAGGTCTTTCACCGCAGCGGCGTTTTCGGTCGCGCCCAGTTGAATCCCCAGCACATGCTTGCGGCCCTCGATGTCCACGCCCACGGCGCTGATGACGTGGTGGGAGCCGAACCGCATTCCGTCCAGGTAAATCACAGAATCTCGACCTCCTCCCAGCGCCGCGCCAACAGTTCTTCCAGCCGCCGCGCTCCTTGCTCGGCCGCTTCCCGGCTCACCTGAGACTTCGACACCCCAGCGCTGTTGGCCATCTCCGGGATCACCTCGCGGTAGTTCCGCGTCGAAACCCCTTTCAACAGTGCCTCGAACATCTCCTCGCCCGTCTTCTCGCTTTTCCGCAGCGCTTCGTAGGCCGGCACCGCTTCTTCCCCTCCGCCCTTCCGGCGCAGCCGGGGCCGCTCCACCCGCAGCTGGCGATCGGCCAGTTTCACCCTCCCCAATTGCCGGCCATGCCAGCGCACCTCTCCGCTCGCCTTCCCGGGACTCTTTGGCCCCGCGATTTGCTCTGCGCTCATGCTCAGAATCGTTTCAATCAAACCTCGCCCGGCCCGATCAATCACCTCATCCAACGCCAGACGCGCCTCCGTGATCAGATCCACCACCGGCAACAGCATCTGTCCGTTGGTTTGGCAAAACTTCTGGATGGTTTCTTCGGCTCCCTTGGAACCCAGTTCCAAAACGTGATATTTTCCCTTCATTCGGCGGTTCTCCTTCTATAGGATTTAGGCTTGGCCCGATTCTATTCGATTCGGGCCGAACCGCCGTTCAACCTTCAACTATGTATGGGACACCCTCGAAAGGTTTTCCTAACTCTGTTAAACGCTCCGAGTTAACGTCTGACCAGACGCCTACCCTGGAACAGTTCAGGGCTATGCGACATCTAGCCAGTACACGTACACCTGAGCCCGAAGTTATCGAAAAGCGTTCAGTGACCAAGGAAGAACTGGACCGACTCTTCGAGGTTCTCTCGGGGCTGACTCCCTCCCGAGTGCGGTTTTTATATCGCCAACGTTGGGAGACGTGTCGTTTGAACCCCGGCAGCCTTCCCAGAGTGACCGATATCCAATACCTAGAGACGACCTTGCGTGTGCTTGATGCTTGGCGGCTTCAGGGAATTGATGTGGGGTGAGGCGCTACAGTGTCATGATCTTGTTTGTAAACACGCACTCTCGCCGGACCAGACGAAGTATTCGCTCCCTCCTGACGACCGTAGGCTTGCGAGTTCACTTGGCTGGTTTGTCGGCATTGCGTACAAGTGGTCGGTCAAGCTCCCGCGAAACGGCGTTCTGGGGGATAGATCCTCTCTTGTCGCCTAGCGTTTACCGAAATTCAGCCAGTGATCGGTTAACTATCTACCTGGAAACAGACCCACTACCTGCGCTTCTGTCACACCTGCCCGGCTGTCCTTTTCCACAGAGGTTCTGTATACTTTCCCGTTCTTATAGCATAAGGCAATGGATCAGCCTGGCTCGGAATCTTCACGAATATCGGAAAAATGGACAGAATATTATTACCTCCTTAGTCTAAAATCGACTCGTATGAGCCTGCGCGGAAAACCACGAGGTGAAGCACTGTCTTCCACAAGAATCCCTATTGACCGTCTTAGACCGTTTTCACAGTTGGGGTGTAGCAGCATTGCAGTGGAGGCGACATCCACGGAAACCCGCTCCTTTACAGTCGCGGCTCGGATTCGGCTTGATAGGGGGGAATCGAAAGCCGAGCCACGAGCGTAAGCGAGTGGGTGGCTTCTTTGACTGGCGAGTCCTATACACCTTTCGTGAAACCGCCCTAGAAAGCATAGGTCAGGTTTTGTTAGGAAGAAGAAAATATTTTTTTGCGAAACGAACCTAAATAATTAGCTAACTCTTCTATAATCAACAAAAATTGTTTCACTGAGGAGTGAACAAAGCCAACATTTGAGACGTGAGGAATAGTTTTTAAGCTGCCATGGTACGCTTCCATGGTGCAGGGAGGTAAGACCAGGAGGTAAGACTATGATGAGGGACTTAGTCATCTCCACAAAGATGGGCCGGTGCGGATGGTTAGCCAGCAGTCCTAGGTTTAGCCCTCGAAGCGAGCCACTTCCATGAAGATTCTGACGGCAGCTCAAATGCGAGAGATTGACCGCATCTCCATAGAAAAGCTGGGCATCCCCGGCATGGTGCTGATGGAAAACGCCGGGCGGAATCTCCTTCGGCTGCTGGAGGAGAAGTTTCCGAACCTCAAGCGGGAAAGGGTGGCGGTTCTGTGCGGCAAGGGCAACAACGGAGGAGATGGATTCGTCATAGCCCGGCATCTAAAGATGCGCGGCCATCATCCGCGCGTCTTTTTGCTGGCCGATCCGCAGAGCCTGAAAGGAGACGCCCGCACCAACTACGAAATCCTGCTGCAGAGCGGCTTGCGGCCCACTCCCGTCCGGGACATGAACGGATGGCTGGGAGTGAAGTCCGACCTGCTGCGGTCCACCCTCCTGATCGACGCCATTTTGGGCACCGGCCTGGGAGGTCCTGTAGAGGGCTTTTATTTAGAGATCATCCGGGACCTCAACAACAGCTTCGCCTCGGTTCCGATAGTCTCGGTGGACATCCCTTCGGGGTTGCCCAGCGACACGGGCGAGCCGCTGGGCGAGTCGGTGCGGGCCAGCTACACGGTGACGTTCACAGCGCCGAAGTGGGGCCACATCTTTCCGCCCAACTGCGAACGCGTTGGCGAGGTGGTGGTGACGCCGATCGGAACGCCGCCTTCCGTCTATGAGGATGATGCTTCGATTTTCCTGAACCTGCTGGCCCCCGGCGACCTGAGCTTTGTTGCCGAGAAGCGTCCGGGGGGCTCACATAAGGGCGACTTTGGACACGTTCTCATCGCAGGCGGCTCGCGCGGCAAAAGCGGCGCTGCCGCCCTGGCGGCCATGGCGGCGCTCCGTGCCGGGGCTGGTTTGGTGACCGCTGCCACCCCATCCAGCGCCTTGTCGGCTGTCGCCAGCGCCGCGCCGACCCTCATGACGGAGCCGCTGGCGGAGGGCGACAGCGGCGCGCTCTCAATGCGAGCGTTTGACTACGGGCGGTTCGCGCACATTGCGGCCGGAAAGTCGGTTTTGGCCATCGGGCCGGGACTCTCCACCCATCCTGATACGGTAGAGTTCACACGCCGTGTGGTGCGAGAATTCACTGCGCTGCCGCTGGTGGTCGATGCCGACGGGTTGAATGCCTTCGCGGGCGAAGCCGGGCTATTGCAGGGCGAGGGACGCAAGCTGATCCTGACGCCGCATCCGGGGGAGATGGCACGCCTGACGGGCCTCAGCACGGCTGAGGTGCAGGCGCGGCGGGTGGAGTTGGTCCGGGAGCTGGCCACGCGGCAGAAGGTTTACGTCGTATTAAAAGGATACCGCACGCTCGTTGCCGAACCCAAAGGCCAGGTCTACGTGAACCCTACCGGGAATCCAGGCATGGCCACCGCCGGCACGGGCGACGTGCTGACCGGGATGATTGCGGGCCTGCTGGCGCAACACCCAAACCTGCCTGTGGAGAAGGTGCTTTCGGCTGCCGTCTACTGGCACGGGGCGGCAGGCGATTTGGCTGCGTCCAGGAGGGGCGAGGTGTCGCTGGTGGCCACCGATATTATAGATGCACTGCCCGAAGCTCTGCCGAAAGCTCTGGAGACCCCCGCCCGGCATCCAGAAGACGGGCGCCTATGAGATGAATAGCCAGATGGATGGTCATATGAGTGGCCAAATGGCAGGCCGCAACTTCCTGACGCACTCCGCCGAGGAGACTATTCAGTTGGGCCGGCAGGTGGCCCGGCAGCTTGTGCCTCCCGTAGTGGTTCTTCTGGTCGGGGACCTGGGCGCGGGGAAAACGACTTTTACCAAGGGCTTGGTGGCGGGCCTGGGAGCCGCTGCCGAGGAAGATGTGACCAGTCCCACCTTCACCTTGGTTCACGAGTACGGGCCGCAGCAGCAAAAGGAAAAAGAAGACGCTCTGCGGGTCTATCACGTGGACCTGTACCGGATCGAAACCGAGCGGGACATGGAGACGCTCGGCCTGGAGGACCTGATGGCGGAGCGGGCCGTGGTCATCGTCGAGTGGGGACAGAAACTCGGTGCATCCTTTGAGAATCCCTGGACGGGGAGCCGCATACTTGAGGTTCGCATGGAGGCGGTGGGGGACATGGAGCGGCGCATCGAAATCCATTCGGGAGGGAATAAGGAGCCTCGCAGCTAGGTTCCGAAGCAGCCGGGAAGCCGCGACCGGCGGGCCAATCGAAACAGAGGAGGGTTCGAACCAGATATGGCAGATAAAACCTTGTGGGCTTTGATTCTGGGTTGCTCCAGCGGATTCGGCGAAGCCACCGCGCTGGAATTGGCGAGGCTGGGCTACAACATCTTTGGAGTCCATCTGGACCGCCGCGCCACTTTGCCTCATGCGGAGGAGATAGCCGGGAAGATCAGGGAAGCGGGCCGGGAGACTATGTTTATTAATGCAAACGCAGCCGACCCGAAAAAAAGGAAAGAAGTAATCGGCCGAATTCAGGAGCAGTTTCAGAAGCAGTCCGGGACGGTCCGGGTGTTGCTGCATTCGCTGGCCTTCGGCACCTTGCAGCCGCTGTCGGGTGAAGGCGCGGTGACGCAGCCGCAGATGGAGATGACCTCCGACGTGATGGGTCATAGCCTGGCCTACTGGGTGCAGGATGTGGTGGCCGCCGGGCTGATGGAGCAGGGAGGGAGAATCTTTGCCATGACCAGCTCCGGCGGGACGCGCGTGATGCCCAGCTACGGGCCGGTTTCCGCCGCCAAGGCCATTCTGGAATCACACATCCGCCAGTTGGCGATGGAGCTGGCCCCTCGCGGGATCACCGCCAATGCCATCCGCGCCGGTGTGACCGATACGCCCGCGCTGCGAAAGATTCCGGGCAACGAGAAATTAATCGAAAACGCTCGGCTTCGCAATCCGTACGGGCGGCTCACTACGCCCGAAGACGTTGCCTCCGCCATCGGCGTGCTGGCTCAGCCGGGCGCGCACTGGATCACGGGAAATGTGATCGGGGTGGATGGCGGCGAGGACGTCACCGGGTAGAGCACTTTCACAGTTAGTGTAGAGTCAGGGCAGGCGGGACGAAAGCCGCTTCTCTCTGGCTCGTTTCCGCTTGGCAAGCCCACCCATAACCAGGCCCGATAGCACAAGGACTGAGGTGGCCGGCTCTGGTATCGGAGTTACACCAGCAGGCGCAACTCCGGTGAGCGTAATGGTGTACTCCTTTTCCTGGGAAGAACCGGTGGAATCCCAGCCGATGATCGGATCAGCTCCGCCGGGTCCGTTCGGCCCGACCTGACTTGAGGGGACGAGCGGATCGAAGATCAGCCCCGTAGCGCTAATCGGGTCGCGGTTAAAATCCGATATGGCCAGAAAGTACGTGCCGGCAGGTAATGCGGAGGGGGGGGTGCCCATTAAGCATGCGGCGGTTGATCCGGGAGAATCACAATCGTCATTCGACCAAACACCGAAGCCGAGTGCATCGAACAAGAACAACTGGGCATCTATGCCTGCTATGAACAACCCGGGAGATACGGGTGGATCCGCCGTAAAGGCCGAAAAAGGTTCGATGCCGGTAATAAGCAACTCGAACATGTCAGAGCCCCCACTGACCGTCCCGGTAATTTCAGTAAGCGGACTTGCCGTGGCCTGCTGCGACGTACCTGGAAGCTCGCCTGCGTCACCTATCTCTGCGAAGGCATCGGCAGAGGCTATCTGGGCGAAAAACAAAGCCGCCAGGACGGTAGTAAAAAGTGTCATCTTCCCAATCATTCTTCCTCCTTGTGGCGGTTTTGAAATATGCTGCTCCCCGCAGTGGCAGACCTTGGGCCACTCATTTATTGTTCGGATTCCGCCACTCAAATTCGTAGCAGATGTAAGGTCAAAACAACCGGGGTGCTATGACATTGAAAACACAGCAAGTCCTTCAGGACACGAAAAGGCAGGAGAGGGGGAAAGTGGAAAAGTATTTCTATCTTGTGACAAATATGAGAGTTGCCTTCAAGTTAAAAAGACCCACAGAAATCCAGCAACGCAGATTTAAGTCACTAGCATCCTGTTCAGCTATCACCACTTTTATCACGTGCCTGATGTTGTGGGTTTGTCAAGTGCACAAGTCCGGAGAATCTACCCTCTTCGACTCAAACTGGCTTTGTTTTAGCCCTGCCAGGACAACCTCCTCAAGATTCTAAAGGACTTGTCTGGTTCGTTTCGTAAAAATAACTTTTTCTGCTGCATGGCTTCCTCGATCGGTTTTCCCTCCATCCATTCATACAAGTCGATGTTCTACCCGCCGGATTCGTGAGGCAATAGAACTAGGGGCTGTCCTAGCTAAGCAGATTGCTTAGGGATAGGATGGCGATATGTACGAACGGCGTAGTCGGCTGAGCAAGGCGAAGCGGGATCGGTTGGTGGAGCACTTCGTTGCCGGGACGACGGCACGGGCGGCGGCTGAGCTTGTCGGGGTTCATCGGAACACGGCCGCTTCGTTCTATACACGGATTCGCACGGTGATTGCCGAGGAGACCCAGAAAGCCTCTTCGGTTTGCGGCGAAATCGAAGTGGACGAGAGTTACTTCGGTGGTCGCCGCAAGGGCAAACGCGGTCGTGGTGCTGGCGGGAAAGTCCCGGTTTTCGGGCTTTTGAAGCGTGGAGGAAGGGTCTACACGGTGATGATCCCCAATGCCCGTACGGACACGTTGATGCCGATCATGGAGCGCCTGATCCAGCCCGACAGCATCGTCTACACGGATGGCTTTTCGAGCTACGATGCTCTGGATGTGTCGGACTTCCACCATGTTCGGATCAACCACTCGGAACGGTTCGTCGACGAACGGAACCACATCAATGGGATCGAGAACTTCTGGAACCAGGCAAAGCGGCATCTTCGGCGCTTCAACGGGGTGCCCAAACAGAGTTTTCACTCTTCCTGAAGGAGTGCGAATGGCGCTTCAATGGCGGTAACCACCGGACACTGCTTAACCAATTGAAGACATGGATCAAATCGAGACAGAATCACCCTTAGCTAGGACAGCCCCTAGAACTATTCCGAAGATTCCGAGAAGGAAGCCATGCCCGGCGAGATACAGGTTTCCTTCTCGGTGCCGGTGTGAAACCGCTATAAAACCCTTTCCCCGCCTTGCTTTCCGATATTCCTTTGATCCCGAAATCAATCCCCAATGGCCGAATTTTGTTGACGAATTTGTTGACAAGTTTTTCCACTTGCCGGATTCGGCATGAAAGGGCTATCCTGCAAAGTAGGAGCAACGGAGCAGAGCATGGCCCATCTTACGACGAGCAAAGCGAAAGAACTCCTGCCGGAAACTTTAGAGCGGGTTTCTCAAAACAGAGAGCGGGTGATTGTCCGACGCCGTGGAAAGGCCGTGGCCGCAATCGTCCCGATAGAGGACTTGGCGGCCCTGGAAGAGATGGAGGAACGCCTGGACGCCGAAGATTTTCGTGCCGCCAAGAAACGATGGCAGCGCGGGGGCTTAAAGACCGTTCCCTGGGACAAACTCAAAGTGGAACTCGGTCTATGAATCACTCTCGTGGCCTGCCGTCTTGAATTCACTGCCGGGGCAGCCCGTCAATTCCGAAAACTTCCGCAGCACGTCCAAACCCGGCTTGCACCCCTCATCAGCGTTCTGGTCGATCATCCACGCCCTGCCGGGGCAAAAAAACTGAAAGGAACGGAGGGCTACCGCCTTCGTGTCGGAGATTACCGCGTCCTTTACGAAATCCAGGACACCGCTTCGCGGATTCTGATAGTAAGCGTGGGACACCGAAGAGAAGTGTATAGATAAGGTTTTATGCTGAGCGATTCCAGGCGTGCAGAACCGGGAGCTTTCGTGTACAGGCCATGTTCGTAACCTCTGTCAGATAGGGGCATACTGTGTCAGGATTGCCTCTCGGTGCCCATGTGAAACCAATCCGAGCCGCGCGCGCCTGTCCCGAGCCCTGTCCCGAGCGAAGTCGAGGGAGAAGCCGAGGGATTGCCGATGGGCGCGCGGCTAGAGCAATTTCATGGTTGCTGCATAGCTTTCCAGAACGCTCGTGAAGCCCCGGAGGGGCGCAAGAGTTTAGCCCACGGCGCCAGCCGTGGGTGGGAAAGGCCACGCCGGATCAGCCCCGGAGGGGCGAAAGAAGAGGGCCGGAGCGTCTTTCGCCCCTCTGGGGCTTGGGGTAATGCCGGCCCCCGTTGTCCCAGGGCTTACGCCCTGGGCTAGGTTCTGCCGCCCTTGCAGGGCTGTGAAGCACTCTACTCCAACTCTGAAACTGATTTAGAATCCTTTCCCCGCCTTGCTTTCCGGTACTTCTGTAATCCCGAAATCAATCCCCAATGGCCGAATTTTGTTGACGAAATGTTGACGAGTTCTGGTTCCTAACGGAGTGAGGAACGTCTGATCTTTAGTTCCCGCGACAATTACCAAAATGCTATCTTGTTGATTTGTCTTGCTTAGTTCTGCACCTTGCAGCACGGTATAGTATGGTATTCGGCAGTTAATGGACCCATATCGGACCCAAATTTTCTCCGGTCGATCCGAAAGGGTGCCGCTTACCATGGATCAACCAAAACCAGAAGGTGAACTCTTCTCCCGCCTTTACTTGGAGCGCGGCGCACCGGCGGCAGACAGCGCGCTATTCAGGAACCGTCTTGATGCCTAAGTAGAAACACACCATATTTTTCTCAATCAACCGATTGCCAATTACCTGAAGCAAGAGGGCGGACTGGTTATTAAGCTGCTCATGGCGCAGCCCGCCCTCTACGGTTTTAATGAATTCTTCACGAAGAGCCCCATTGACTCTGTCCTGAACGCGATCACGCTCATCTGGCGATTCTTCTACCAAGATGAATATCGCAAATGGATTTATACCGAAAGGGCGAAGAGTGTTGGGAAATGGGCCTATCCGCAAGCTGAGGCGTGGCAAGCGTTTGTCGCCCGCGCACTGCGCGAAGAGAACATGGCCTATTCACTGGATGAGAGCTGCGGGGTCCACTACCTGGTTGACGAGGAATTTGAGCGGAACCGGGTCTCGGCCCTGAGTTCCCTCGACGCACCCCGCTATGCCGGGGTGAGAGATGCGTTCGAGGCTGCTTATAGTTATCTTGATAGCCAACCTCCGGATACGAAGGCTTCAGTTCGCTCTACATTCGAGGCTATTGAGATCCTCGCTCGGCTAATTGATCCGCAAAGTAATAGACTTAACAAGCAACTCGTCGAGAATAAACTCAAACCGCTTGCCGTGAACCTTACGAGCGATCCCACCGAGAACAAAACTGTTGGCAAATTATTCGATGGCATTGCGCAGTGGGTTGATGGTCTGCACAACTATCGGCACGGGCAAGGAGTCGAGCACCCGGTCGCACCCTCGCTCACCTTGGCTGTATACATTATCTCCAGCGGGGCTGCGGTCCTCCGATGGCTCGTGGAAATAGACACTAAACAGCAACAGCCTTGATCGGTGGCGTCGGTGTTTTGCTGGTCCCGCTTCGCATGTCGAAGCAGGATGCCCTAACAGTGAAGTGGGCCTCTCGAGTGTTGAAATTATGTGATTTTTGCACAGCCAAACGGGACCACTCCCTCCCAGTCGCGGCTCGGATTTTTTTACAGTCCATTCAGAGAAATTCGTTCCTCAGCCGAGGGTCCAGGTAGTCGCGGAGCGCATCTCCCAGGAAATTGCAGGCAAGGATGGCCAGCATCACGGCCAGGGCCGGAAAGACGATCAGGTGCGGGGCGTCGAAGATATGGGCGCGGCCGTCATTGAGCATCGTCCCCCAACTGGGCGCGGGAGGAGGAACCCCCAAGCCCAGGAAGCTCAGCGTAGCTTCGGCGAGAATCGCCCCCCCCAGGCCGATGGCCGCCTGGATGATGACCGGCGAGACGATGTTCGGCCAGATATGGAAAATCAACAACCGCCAATCCGGCTCCCCCAAAGCGCGGGCCGCCTGCACATAATCAAGCTCTCTTTCTTTCAGGATTTCGCCGCGAATCAACCGCGCGTATCCGATCCACCCACCAATCGAAAGTGCGATCACAAGCTTCCAAATTCCAGGACCGAGAAAAGCGACGAACGCCAGAGCTAACAAGACGCCGGGAAAAGCCAGAAGGGAATTGATGACGATCACGTTGATGAAGCGGTCCAGCAATCCTCCGTAAAAACCGGCCAACGATCCGATCACCGACCCGACCAGCAGAGAGATCACCACCACGCTAATCCCCACCTGCAGCGAGATGCGCGCGCCATAGATAATGCGCGAAAGCACATCCCGGCCCAATTCGTCTGTTCCCAGCCAGTGGCCGCCGCCCGGACCCATTAACCGGCTGGGAAGTTCCTGAGCCGAGGGGTCCTGGGGAGCAAGCTGCGGAGCTGCCAGGCCGCAGAGCAGCAACAGCCCGATGATGGCAAGGCTAAACAGCGTGAGTGGATTGCGTACCATGGTTGTTGGCTTCAACGAATTACTTTAACGACGTAATTTCACCCTTGGCGGATGCGGGGGTCCACTAAGGTATAGACCATATCGGTCAGCAGGTTCACCGCAATGTAGGTGACCGATATGGCGAGAAAACATCCTTGCACCAGCGGGTAGTCGCGGGAATGGATGGCTTCGAGTGTCAACCGTCCGATGCCCGGCCAGGAGAAGATCGTTTCCGTGACCATGGCGCCGGTCAGCAAGGCTCCGAATTGCAGGCCCACCAGCGTCACCACCGGAATCAACCCGTTGCGCAGAGTGTGTTTGTACAGGACTGCCCGCTCGGGCAGGCCCTTCGCCCTGGCGGTTCGCACGTAGTCCTGGCCGAGTTGCTCCAGCACAGAGGTGCGCACCATCCGTGTGAGAATCGCCGCCATTGCCGTGCCGAGCGTCAGCGCGGGAAGGATCAGGTGCGCGAGCGCTCCCCGGCCTGACACCGGCAGCCAGTTGAGCTGCAAAGCAAAGACCAGGATGAGCACCGGGCCCAAGGCAAAGTTGGGGACCGAGAGCCCCAGCAAGCTGACGAATCCCAGCACACGGTCCCGCCATTTGCCTCGGTGCACGGCGGAGACGACTCCGGCGGGGATCGAAAACAACAGAGCCACCAGCAGCGCTGCCAAGGTCAGCTCCATCGTAGCCGGGTAGCGAGCCAGGATGATGCCCGTAACAGGTGAGTTGAAGCGGAAGGAGTCGCCGAGGTCGCCCCGGAACAGCCCCGTTAAATAATTCCGGTACTGCACCGGCAGCGGCAGGTCCAGCCCCAAAGCGCGCCGCATCTGCTCGACATCCCCCGCCCGCGCGCCCTCCCCCAGCATCTGCTGCACGGGATCACCCGGAACCAAGTGAATCAAAAAAAATACCAGGGTAATGACGATAAAAATGACAGGCAGTGTGTAGAGAATACGGTTTGCTAGGTATCGGACAGCGGAGGGTGAAGAGATGTTCATCGGTTTCTGGCGAAACCGGAGTATAACAGAGAGCCTTCGGGACGGGATATCCCCTTTCAGAATGTCCACTGGCCGCGTTGCATTCAGCATTCCGCATTCCACATTCCACCTCCAGCGCGGTTCCCCGGCGCCGTGCTATACTGGATTGCCATTCGGAAGGAGGGCGGATATGGCCGACCTAAGGATGCGACCAGGCTTCATTATTACTGCGAGCATCGTGCTGTTAGTGTTGGTGGTCAGTCTTTTCGGGCTGACCTCGTTGAACCTCCCTTTTATCAGCCCCAGCGGTTCCGCACAGACCATTCTGCTGTTTGTTCTATCCACCATTATTTTCCTCAGCCTGGTGATTCTCGGGTTCATTCTGTTTCGAAGCATTCTGAAACTTTACCTGGAGCGGCGGGCCAGCCAACCGGGGTCCAAGTTCAAAACCAAGATGGTATGCGGCGCGCTGGGCCTGTCGCTGTTGCCGGTCTGCTTTCTGTTTCTGTTTTCCTACAGTCTGATCAACCGCACCCTGGACAAATGGTTTAGCCGTCCCCTGGAGGCGGTCGGTTTGGAGGCAAAGGCCATCGTGGATGGGCTGGAGCAGTTCGCGCGAAGCAGGGCGGAAGCCGATGCCAGGATGCTGGCGTTGGATTTGGAAACGGCGGGGGCTGCCAGCGAGAATGGGCGCGCCGGGATCGAACAAAGATTTCGGACGCTCCGCCAGCCCGATGGAATGGATTACCTTGCGGTGCTCGATGCAGCGGGGGAGCTGTTGCTGGAACGCCGTTTCCGTTCGGAGTTGCCGGACCTCTCCGCTGCTTTTCCGGCCGGGCAGCAGCCGGGAGACGGCGAGGTGTTCTCGGCGTTCGCCGAATTCGGCGCCCGGAGCTATGCGCTGGCTCAGGCGCCCTTGCAAATTGCCGGGGAGGAAGCCGGGGCTGTCGTGGTGGGGATGGGAATCCCCGTGCAAATCTCGGAAAGCGCGGCCCGCTTGCGTCAAGAAAGCATCCTCTATGAAGAACTCAGCCAGGAGCGGAAATCCCTGCGCCAGACATACATTTCCATCCTGTTCCTGCTCACTCTCCTGATTCTGTTCATTGCCACGTGGTTTGCTCTCTTCCTGTCGCGGCAGGTCACGGTGCCCATTCAAGCTCTTGCCGAAGCAACCCATGAAGTCTCTCGCGGCAATCTGTATTACCGTGTAAAGGCGAAAGCCGCCGATGAATTAGGCATTCTGGTCCAGTCTTTTAACGAGATGACGGGACAACTGGCCGCGGGACGAGCGGAACTGGAAAAGTCTCGCAACCATCTGGAGCAGGTAAACACGCAGTTGGACCAAAGGCGTCGCTTCACGGAAGCGATTCTGGAAAGCATTCCGACGGGTGTAATTTCCGTTTCCCAGGAAGGGACGGTTCTTGGAACCAACTCGGCTGCGCGCCGTCTTTTCGATTGTGACTTAAGCACGGTCGGTCATTTGTCGAATCTTTTTTCTCTGGAAGATATGCGGGAGTTGGATTACCTGATGAAGCGAGCCGTGCGAGTGGGGCAGGCTTCGCGCCAGTTGGAGATGAAACTCAATGGGCGTGCCGTGCACTTGGCCGTCACGGTTGCAGCCCTTGCCGGGGAGCCGCCCGCTTCCACGCGGAATGGCCCGGATGCAAGCTGGTTTGTCATCGTGCTGGAGGACCTGAGCGATCTGCTGCGGGCTCAGAAGGAAGCCGCTTGGGGCGAAGTGGCCCAGCGAATTGCGCACGAGATCAAAAATCCCCTGACGCCGATTGCGCTCTCAGCCGAGCGGATCAACCTGTGGCTGAAGCGGCCTCCCCAATCCCGGGAGAACTCGCCGGAGCTCAGCCAGGTGGTCCGGGAGTCGTGCGCTCTGATCGACCAGGAGGTGGAAAATTTGCGGCATCTGGTGGATACCTTTTCTCAATTTGCCCAGTTTCCCAAAGCACATCCCGCCCCAGCCGACCTGAACCAGATTGTGGGAAGCGCCCTGGGTTTGTTCGACGGACGCCTGGACGGGATTCGCATCCGTGCTGACCTGGCAGCAGCGCTGCCAATGGTGCAAGTGGATGCCAACCACTTTCGGCGGGTCTTTGTTAATTTGATTGATAACGCCGCCGAGGCGATGGAGGCCTCCCCGGTGCGCGAGTTGGTGGTTGCCACGCGATCCGATTCGCAACGGGAAGTTGTAGAGGTGATCGTGGCGGACACGGGTTCGGGAGTGACTCTGGAGGAAAGAGAAAAACTGTTTTTGCCCTATTTCTCCACGAAGGATCGCGGGACGGGCCTCGGGCTGGCTATCGTCAGCCGGATTGTCACCGAGCACGGTGGCATCATCCGGGTGGAAGAAAACCAGCCGGCGGGAGCCCGGTTCATCATCGAGCTGCCGATTCTGGCAGCCTAGAGTGGGATTCAAAAGCTGGCGTGCGCTATGAACGCCGGTACAGACTGGTCTCCGCCGGGATTCATTGCTTCGCTCCTGCCGGTTGCCCCGAACAAATACTTGCCATGAAAGGACAACTTCTTTTAGTAGACGACGAACAGGGAATTCGGCAATCCCTTTCGGCGGTTCTGCAAGACGAAGGCTATCGAGTGCTGGCCGTAGCGACAGGAGAGGAATGTCTGCGGGCGCTGGAGACGGACCGTTTTCACCTAGTGCTGCTCGATGTCTGGATGCGTGGTTTGGACGGATTGGAGGTGCTCCGCCGGCTTCAGGAAACGCATCCGGAGACGGTGGTCGTGATGATCTCCGGTCATGGCACGGTGGAAACTGCCGTGCGAGCCACGAAACTGGGCGCCTTTGATTTTCTGGAGAAGCCGCTCTCCATTGAGCGAACGCTGGTGGTGGTGAAGAACGCTCTGGAGCACCAGACGCTGCTCGAAGAGAATCGCCAGCTCCGCGACCAATTGGAAGTCCGCTACCGCATCATCGGCGAGAGCGTGCCGGTCAAGGCGCTGCGGCAGCAGCTGGCTCTGATGGCGCCCACCAACGGCCGCGTGCTGATCTACGGGGAGAGCGGGACCGGCAAGGAGCTGGTGGCGCACGCCCTCCACACGCAAAGCCTACGGGCCAAGCACCCCTTTGTGGAACTCAACTGCGCCGCCATTCCCGAGGAATTGATTGAGAACGAGCTGTTCGGGCACGTCAAGGGAAGCTTCACCGGGGCGCTCGATGACAAGGTGGGGAAGTTTCAGAAGGCCGACTGCGGGACGCTGTTTCTGGACGAGGTGGGAGACATGAGTCTCAAGACCCAATCCAAGGTTCTGAGGGCTCTGGAAGAACAGCGGTTCGAGCCGGTGGGAGCCTCCACCAGCGTCAGCGTGGACGTGCGCGTGATCGCCGCCACCAACAAAGTCCTGGAAGAGGAAATTACCAGGGGCAACTTTCGCGAAGACCTTTTTTACCGACTGAATGTGGTGCCCTTTGTCGTCCCGCCTTTGCGGGAGCGCGTGGAGGATGTTCCTCTGCTGGCGCAACATTTTCTGCGGGAATTTTGCGCGAGCTACGGCCGGAAGCCTAAAGAGCTGGCTCCGGAGGCCATGGAGGTCTTGACGGCTTACAGTTGGCCGGGGAACGTTCGGGAATTAAAGAACCTGATCGAGCGAATCGTCATCATGAACTCCCAGCCGCTGATCCAGAAAAAGGATTTGCCGTCGCTGTTGTACCGGGACAATTCCCGGCGCACGGCAGCCGCGGAGGCTTCCACCTTGCAGCAGGCCCGCGCCGCTTATGAAAAAGATTTTATCCTGCGGAAGCTGGAAGAAAACAAAGGCAACGTCAGCCGGACGGCGGAGCTGCTGGGGCTGGAACGCAGCCACCTCTACCGCAAGATGAAAACCCTCGGCATTGCTCTGAATAGCTGACGCCGTTCCGGATCGTCCGGGATTATTTCCTGTGACCCACACTAGCAGTGCTTCGAGAAGTGGGGAGTGGAAGATGCTTCCAAACTGCATTCATTACGAGAACAGTCTGCGGGCCGCCGCTTCCATGGTGTTCTCAATCTCTGGCGTCTCGCCGGACAGGAACGACAGATTGATTTGGCCGGCGCCTGCCTGGCGAAGCTGCTCGACATCTTCCCGGCTGATTTCAGGATTGGCGCCCACGGCCACCGTGAAATTGCTTTTGCCCTTTTGTCGTGCATACTCCTTTACCGCCCCGACCTTCTTGCAGACCTTATCCAAACGGCCTCCGGTTCCCAGCCAGCCGTCGCCCAGCTCCACGGCGCGTCTCAAGGCGGGCTCGGCGAAACCTCCAAACCAAATGGGCGGCCCGCCGGGCTGGAGGGGCAGCGGGTAGGAGGTGACTTCGGCGAAGTTGTAATACCGTCCCTCGTGACGGAGCTTTCCCGAGGCCCAAACCTTTCGCAAGACATCGACCGACTCGCTCACCCGTCCTACCCGCTGCCCGAAAGGAATTCCCAGTGCCTGGTACTCTTCGGCCAGCCATCCCAGTCCCACTCCCAGCATGGCGCGCCCGCCGGAAAAGACATCGAGCGTCGAGATAGCCTTGGCGACCTGCAAAGGATGCCGCAAGGCCAGGAGCAGGATGCCGGTTCCCAGACGGATCTGGGACGTTTCGGCGGCCAGATAGGCAAGCGTTGTGACCGGCTCCAGAAAAGACATCTCGGGGCTGAACGGAATCTTGCCGTAAGCATCGGAAATCTCGGTGGGGAAGGCTGTGTGCTCAAAAAGCCATAAAGAGTGAAATCCCAGTTGGTCGGCTTTGCGCGCCGCGCGCCGCAATCTCTCCGGATCAGCCATGGGGCCAACGCCGGTTAGGACCACTCCATAATCCATATGACTTGCTCTCCTTGTAACAGTTTATGGAAAAAACCTTCCCGCTGTCATTCCGAGGGCCGCTGTGCCTTGTCGGCCCGAGGAATCTGCTTGCCGGCAATATGTTCGAAAAGCAGATGCTTCGCGGAGTTTATCCTGAGCAACGCCGAAGGGCTCAACATGACAGCAGGATGGAGGTGTCGGGCACGTATTTATGAGATACAACACCAGCAACCAACCTGGCGGCCTTACTCTCCGGCCATGCTGCGCCAATCCAATGCTTGCAGGAACCGGGGGTCGTCGCGCCATTTTTCGCGGACCTTTATATGGAGGCCCAGAAACACTTTTTTTCCCAGAATGGATTCCAGCTCCTGCCGCGCCAGGGTTCCCACCCGCTTCAGCATTTCGCCCCCCTTGCCAATCAGGATGACCTTTTGCCCTTCGCGCTCGACAAAGATCTCGGCGGCAATATGAATCAATTTTGGTTTGTCTTCAAACGTGCTTACGATCACAGAGCTGGCGTAAGGGAGTTCCTGGCGTGTCTGCACAATGACCTTTTCCCGAACAATTTCCCCGGCCAGGAAGCGAATGGGCTGTTCGGTGATGTGGTCGGGTGGAAAATAGAAAGGACCTTCCGGCAGGCAGGCCACAATCCGGTCGAGCAACAGAGGCAGGTTGTCCCCTTTCAGTGCGGAGATGGGAATCACCTCTGTGAAGTCATGCAGTTTCCGGTAGCGGTCGATCAGGGGAAGCAGCTTTCCTTTCGCCACCTTGTCGGTTTTATTCAGCAGCAGAAAGCAGGAGACTCCGGTTTCTCGCGCACGGTCTACGGCGGCGCGGTCGCCTGCGCCGAACCGTTGCGTGGCATCCACCAGGAGCAACAGCAGGTCGCGGCCTGCCAGCGCTGCACGAACCTCTTTCATCATTTGCTTGTCCAAGCGGGACCCTGGTTGCTGAATTCCAGGGGTATCCAGGAAGATGATCTGTGCGGCAGTTTCCTGGCTCGCGGGCTTGTCTGCCTGTCGCGGAAGTTGCGTTCCCGGCCTGGCTCGGGGCGCCTTCGGTTCAGGCAAAGTGACAACTCCTTGAATGGCGGTTCGTGTGGTCTGCGGTTTGTCGGTAACAATGGCTATCTTAGAGCCGACCAAGGCGTTCAGCAGCGTGGACTTGCCTGCGTTCGCCCGGCCCAAAATGGTTACAAAGCCGCTGCGAGGTTTCATAGGTGTGAATGTCCCTTAGCAGGTTGTTGAAAAACGCCATTTGTCCGCTCCCGCATGGTTGCGGCTCGGAATGGGCGTGCTGATTGGGCTGCGCTTGCCGAGCCGCGCGCGTAAGCAAGCGGTCACCAAACGCTCGTCGATGGAGTCCTTTTTGGAACCGCTCCATCACTGTCGCGGCTCGGACACGGTCTATAACAACTGGTGAAATGCTCTAGACTAACTCCTGGGAATTTTGCGAGTCGGTGCTTTCGGGGGGGACTGGGGGAGCCGGGGGACTCTCTTCCGGATGAGAGATCGACAAACGGAGCACTCGCCGGCCATTCGATTCGGTTACTTGAAAGAGCAGGCCATCCTTCTCCAGGGTCTCTCCCTGGCTGGGTACGCGCCCCATCGCGCCGGTCACCAATCCGGAGACCGTGGTTGCATCGCCCGTCTCCTCCACCCGCACGCCGAACAGTTCCTGCAAACGGTCCAAATCCATGCTGCCGGCGACGCTGTAAGAGTGATCTCCCTGGGGGATGGCGTCGCGCGCTTCATGCTCTTCGTGAATCTCGCCGACGATTTCCTCCACCATGTCCTCTACCGTGGCCAGCCCGGCGACGGAACCGTACTCGTCCACCACAATAGCGATCTGCGCCTTTTGCTGGATTTCCTTCAGCAGCTCCGCAACGGGCTTGGTTTCCGGCACAAAGGTCATTGGCTGCAAGAACTTGGTTACGGTGTGCTGTGACAACGCTTCGTCGCTCAACGGAAGCAGATCCCGCACATGAATGAAGCCGAGGATATGATCCATGTCGCCCTGATAGATTGGGATTCTGGAGAAGCGCCGCTCCGTCGGCATTTGCTTCAACCGGCTCAAGGGAGTTTCAGCCGGAACGGCAAATATCTCCGGGCGAGGAGTCATCACCTCGCGGACGGTTTTATCTCCGAACTCTACGACCGAGCGGATCAGCTTGCGGTCTTCCTCCTCGATCAGGCCCTCTTCCTCCCCCGCTTGAATCAAGGCTTCGATGTTCTCGCTGGCAGAGGGCTCGTCTTCTTCCCGTTCCGTTTCCTTGCCGAGGGTGGCAATGTTGTAGAGGAACCGGCTAATGGCAGCCAGAGGGAAGACCAGCAAGACGCACAAGCGCAGCAAGCTCGTGGCCGACAGCAGCCATTTTCCGCTCGTGCGCGTCAGAAGCACATTGGGAATTACCTGCGCGAAAAGCATCACGTCCAGCACGAGAAAAACACCGGCCTCCACCAGCATATGCCAGTGCAGGGGCGTTGAAAGGTTCCACCATGCCACCGTCATGGCCAGCACGATCAGGTTCACGCGGACCAGGAGGGGAAAGGTGAAGCCGGCTTTTTCCATCTCCACTTTTAATTTCGGCTCAACCTGATCTTCAAAGAAATCGACGTTATCCTGGGAACCCCGGATCAGAAAGCGGCCTTTCTCGCTATACAAACGGTTTACGTAAGAAAACAGCGCGAGAAGGAGGCTGAGCAGCACGACGAGGGTTGGAAGGAGGATGAACATATAGGTTTACGACGCTCTGCCGCGGGCGCCCATCCCGAGCAGAGACCGTCCCCGCGACCTTTCCGTCAAAGTTTGCGGCAAGCCCAGTTTGATGCGCCATCTCCGCTCCTGGCGGGCCATCCGGCCCCCATCGTTTTCATGGTCGTAGCCCAGCAGGTGCAGGAGGCCGTGCAGCGCGAGAATTTTGACCTCCTCTTCCACGCGAAGCCCATACCGCCGCGCGCTGGCGCGGGCGGTCTCGGCGGAGATCAAGATATCGCCCAGGTGCCGGTTGAGTTTGTTCCCGTTTTCCCCGGAAGGAAAAGAAAGGACGTCGGTGGATTCGCTCTTGTGGCGGAATCGCTTGTTATACCGGCGCATGCCCAGGTCGGAGAGCAAGCAAACGCTGAAGGAAGAAGGAGCCAGCCGGGAGGGCAGTTGCCGGAGAAACTCTCTCACCTCATCCCAGTCGCCTTCGATGGCGCGCTGGCGGTTGATCAGAACGGCAGGTTCCGGCAGGCCGTTTTTCCGCCGGGGAGGGGCCGGGTTAGGATCGTCAGAATTATCTGACTCGGAGCTGGAGGAATGAACCATAGAAAAGATCAGGCGGAAAGCAAAACTGACCTTCCGCCAAAATGACCGTTACGACTCTTTTGTGTTTCCCGAATCTTCCTGTCCGCACGGTTGCTGGCCGTGGGAAGAACCGTTGTTGGATTGCGAGTATTGTTCGTATGCCCGAATGATCCGCTGGACCAGATGGTGACGAACAACATCCTTCTCGTTGAAGTACACGAAGCGGATGCCCGGAATCGACTGCACCACATCGATGGCCGTCAGCAGGCCGCTGCGCTTGCCGTCGGGCAAGTCAATTTGGGTGATGTCTCCCGTGATGACCGCCTTGGAATTAAAACCCAGCCGGGTCAGAAACATTTTCATCTGCTTGCCGGTGGTGTTCTGGGCCTCGTCGAGGATCACAAAGCTGTCGTTGAGTGTTCGCCCGCACATAAAAGCGATAGGCGCAATCTCGATGGTTCCCCGATCCATGTACCGCTCCACCTTCTCGGCGTCCAGCAGCTCGTAGAGTGCATCGTAGAGCGGGCGCAGATACGGGTCCACCTTTTCCTGGAGAGTGCCCGGCAGGAAGCCCAACCGTTCTCCCGCCTCCACCGCCGGGCGCGCCAGAATGATCCGGTTTACTTTTCGGGCTAGCAGGTAAGAAATCGCCATCCCCACGGCCAGATAGGTCTTGCCGGTTCCGGCCGGGCCGACGCCGAATACCATGTCGTGCCGGTCGATCGCCTCCAAGTACAGCCGCTGGTTGATGCTTTTGGGAACGATGGGCTTTTTGCCGAAGCTGCGCTGCCGCCCGCTCAACACCAGAGAACGGAGGCTGAAGGACGGGTCTTCGGCAACAACTTTCAGGTAGTCTTGCAGGTCGCCGTTGTTAAACGACAGTCCTTCCTTCACGAGCTGACCGTATTCTTCGACGATCCGCTCCATCCGCTCGACGTTGGCAGGTTCTCCTTCGATTTCCAGGGAATCGTTTTTCAAATGAGCCGTCAATTGGAGGGTGGTTTCCAGCAACCGGAGATTTTCGTCCAGGGTGCCGAACAGGGTCTCGATGCCATTGTTGAGTTTTACTTCTTTTCGCATCTAATACGCTGGGCTTGTGAGATTCAGGCTTTAGATAAAAAAGCTATCCACACATCACCGGCCCTTGCGTCTTTACCAGCATCAATTGTAGCTTAGCATTGCCGGTACCGCCCGTCAAGAAATAGCGTGGCCTTGTATGGGTGTGGTGAAAGTTGATAGTATTCCTTGTGGTCACTGGCCTTCCGTTGTTGCCAAGATCGTGTTGCAAGGATCAAGGATCAAAGACAGGGTGGCAAAGATAAAGATAACGATGCGGTCGCCATCTTCGTTTACCGCCAAGACGGAGTTCTTTTTCAGGAGGTTGTTCCCGTGGCTGATGAAGATGCATTGGATCTGGTAATTCTGGGAAGCGGGCCTGGGGGTTACGTGGCAGCCATCCGGGCGGCTCAGTGGGGGCTCCGAACGGCCGTCGTGGAAAAGGAAGATCGTCTGGGAGGGACATGCCTGAACGTGGGTTGCATTCCAACCAAGGCCTTGCTGTTCAATGCGGAAGTCTACGATGCCGTTCTGCGCGGGAAGGAATTCGGCATTGAGTGCGGAGAGGTGAAGCTGCGTTTTGAGGCGGTCCAGGAGCGCACGGCGAAAGTAATCCTGAAGCACAATAAAGGGCTGGAGTATCTGTTCAAGAAACATCGGATAGAAAAGGTCCGCGGCTTCGGAAAGCTCCAGGGCGGCGGCCGGATTCAGGTGAGCGGGCCGGACGGGGAACGGGAACTCCGGGCCAAAAACATCATTCTGGCGACAGGCTCGGAAGCCAGCATGCTCCCCGGAATGGAGGCTGACGAGGAGCGGGTCCTCACCAACCGGGGGATTCTGCGGCTTCGGGAACGGCCCCAGTCGCTGCTGATTATCGGCGCCGGGGCCGTGGGCGTGGAGTTTGCCTCCATCTACCGCCGCTTTGGTTCCGAGGTGACGGTGGTGGAGATGCTTCCCCGTATCCTTCCGCTGGCCGACGAGGAGATTTCCCGGGAACTGGAGAAATCTTTGAAGAAGCAGGGCATCCAAATCCTCACGGGCGCGCGAGTGAAGAGCTTAAAGAAGAAGGGTGAAGCCGTTGTCGCGGAGGTCACCCAGGGAAGCGCTTCGAAGACGCTCCAGGCCCAGCGGGCGCTGGTGGCGGTCGGGCGAAGGCCCAACACGGCAAACATCGGCCTCGAAAAAACTCGAGTGGAAACGGAAAAAGGATTTGTCAAAGCCGACAAGTTCATGCAAACGGCCGAGCCGGGAATCTATGTCATTGGCGACATCGTAGCAGGCGCGCCGCAACTGGCCCACGCGGCTTCCATGGAGGGCATCGTCGCCGTGGGGAAAATCTGCGGCAAGCAGGTGCCCCCGATGAATCATCGCCACGTGCCCGATTGCATCTACAGCGAGCCCCAGGTTGCCGGCGTGGGCTTGACCGAGGCCAAGGCGCGGGAGGAGGGTTACTCGGTCAAGGTCGGCAAATTTCCGTTTCTGGCCAATAGCAAAGCAAGCATTCTGGGATCGCATGAGGGATTTGTGAAGCTCGTTTGCGATGAAAAGTACGGGGAAATCCTCGGCGCCCATATGATCGGCCCCATGGTTACGGAGATGATCGCCGAGGTCGCCCTGGGCATGCGCCTGGAAGTAACGGTGGAGGACATTATGTACACAGTCCACGCCCATCCCACACTTTCCGAGGCATTGATGGACGCGGCCAATTCGGTCCATTCCCTGACAATCAATGCCTGAGCAGTAACAGGACTTTTATTGCGCCGCGGCGCGGAGTTTCCGGTGAGGACAGTAACCGAAGAAGCGAGTGGAGTTTCCGGCCTGATTCAGGAAAAGGTTCAAGATAAGGTCCAGGGAAAAGTGTCCCGGCTGCGGATCGCGGACTGCCAAGTATATTATTTAGGGAAGTTGTCCTACCGGCGCGCATGGGAGCTGCAGCGCGCCCTGGTCGCCCGTCGCAAGGCGGGCGAGATACCGGATACGCTGCTGCTTCTGGAGCACCCTCCGGTCATCACTCTGGGACGCAACGGGCACAGGCGGCATCTGTTGAGTTCGCCGGAGACGCTCCAGGAGCAGGGCATCGAGTTTGTTGAAACAGACCGCGGCGGAGACATCACCTACCACGGACCCGGCCAACTGGTGGGCTATCCCATCCTGGACCTCAGCGCTATTCGCAAGGATGTGGTCTGGTATGTGCGGACTCTGGAAGAGGTTCTCATCCGCGCGGCGGCGGATTTCGGAATACGCGCTGGACGCAGGGAAAAGCTGACTGGCGCGTGGGTGGACGGTTGCAAGCTGGCAGCCATTGGGGTGCGCATCAGCCGCTGGATTACCTCCCACGGGTTTGCATTGAATGTGGAGACGGACCTCGGCTCCTTCCGGCATATTGTCCCCTGCGGAATCACCGCCTGTCCGGTGACCTCATTCCGCGAATTGCTGGGCAACCTCGCGGACCTCGGACAGGTTAGGGAGCGCGTAACGCAGCATATGGGCGAACTGTTTGGACTCAGAATGCAGGCGGCTGCGCCGGAGCAGTTGCAGCGTTTTTGAGAAAGTGGTTTTCCGCGACAGAGAGGAAGGGAGAACAGCATGCCGACCGATGTGCGGATGCCCCAAATGGGCGAGAGCATTTCCGAAGGAACCGTGACCCGCTGGCTCAAGAAGGTGGGAGAGACGGTGGAGAAGGACGAGCCACTGTTTGAAATCTCGACCGACAAGGTGGACGCGGAAATTCCCTCTCCGGAGGCCGGCACCCTCATTCAGGTCATGGCCGCCGAAGGGCAGACGGTGGCGGTCCATAGTGTTGTGGCACAGATTCAGTCCGGTAAGGAAGACGGAAGCGCTTCCCAGCCCGGGGCTGCTTCCAAACCAGGCCCCGTCCCGGTTGTTCGAGAGACACCGGTGCGCGACCGCGAGGAAACCGCTGTGCAGGAGCCATCCCGGCCAGAGCCTAAGCGGCCAGAAGCTGGACAAACGGCGGCAAAAGAAAGCGCCGCGCCGGTCCGCAGCTCTCCGTTGGTGAAGAAAATGGCGGCGGAACACAACGTGGACCTGACCCATGTGAAAGGGAGCGGCTCGGGAGGAAGGGTCACCAAGGAAGACCTGCTCGCCTACGTCGAAGCCCGCAAGGCGGCGCCTCCGGCCCCGGCTCCGGCTTCAGTCCCAGCCGCGGCGGCCTCTTCCGGTCGCGTAGAGACCGTTCCGATGAGCACCATGCGGAAAAGGATCGCCGGGCATATGGTGCTGAGCCGCCGAACCTCGGCGCACGTCACCACGGTCTTTACGGTGGATGTGACGCGGGTGGTGGGACTCTATCAGCGGGAGAAAGGACGGTTCACCAGCCAGGAGAACACCAAGCTCAGCTTTACACCGTTTTTCGTCCGTGCGGCGATTGACGCCTTGAAGCGGTTCCCCATCGTCAACAGCTCCGTCTCGGGCGAGGACATTCTGTACAAGAAAGACATTCACATGGGCATCGCCGTGGCTCTGGACTGGGGCCTGATCGTCCCGGTGATCCACCATGCCGACGAAAAAAGTTTTCTGGGGCTGGCGCGCGCCGTCAATGACCTGGCCGACCGCGCCCGCCGCAAGAAGCTTTCTCCCGCCGAGGTGCAGGGCGGAACCTTTACCATCACCAATCCGGGCGCGCTCGGAAGCCTGTTTGCGACGCCCATCATCAATCAGCCGCAGGTGGCCATCATGGGCGTGGGCGGGGTCAACAAAACGCCGGTCGTCATCAACGACGCCATCGCCATTCGCTCGGTCGTGTACCTGTCGCTCAGCTACGACCACCGAGTGATCGACGGGTTCGTTGCCGACGAGTTTATGGCTTCGGTGAAAAGCTATTTGGAGAACTGGGAAGAGAGCTTGCTTTAGTCAGGAAATTCGATCCGCGATCCTTGCCACCGCCACCATCTGGCGGACGTCGTGAACGCGCACGATATGCGCGCCGTTTAGAATGGCTGCCGTTACCGCTGCCGCCGTTGCGAACGCCATTGCGAACAACGATTCTTCCGACACAGAATATTCCGCCTTCCTGTTATGACGAAAACTCTTAGGCTGGGATTGAGTCCCGGACAAGTCTGACAAGGCCCATCGGAGAAACGATTTTCTCGATGGGCCGGCCAGGATGGGATATCCAAGGCGTGTCAAATTCGGCAGGCCTTTCAGGATTTCAAAATTCTGACCGGCATTCTTCCCGAACCCAATTCCAGGATCGATGACAATCTGCCGTTTCTTGATTCCCGCGTTGCGTGCCCGGCCAATGGTGGCAGCGAGCCCCCGGCAGATGGCGGGGAGGAGCTGCTTTACCGGAGGAAGCTTCTGCATGGTGCGAGGCGTGCCGCGCAGATGCATCAGCACCACTGCCGCCTGATGTCGCCGCACAACCTCGGCCAGTTCAGAATCATAGCGCAGGCCGCTCACATCGTTGACGATCTCCGCGCCGGCACGGAGCGCACGGTCCGCGACCATGGCCTTGGTAGTGTCGATCGAAATCGGAATCCGAAGCCCTTTGCGGCGGAGGGCTTCGATGACGGGGATGGCGCGGTCAAGCTCCTCGGCTGCCTCGACCGGCTGAGCGCCCGGTCTGGTGGATTCTCCGCCGATGTCCAGCAAGTCGGCGCCTTCTCGTTCAATCTCAAGTCCCCGGGCGACGGCGGCCCGGCGGTCAAAATAAATGCCCCGGTCGGAAAAAGAGTCCGGCGTGACATTGAGAATGCCCATCACCAGGGTGTGTCTTCCCAAGGCCAAGGTTCGGCGGGGCAGTTGCAGCAAAAAGGGCTTGCGGTGTTGAAGAGACAATTCGGAGAGTGAACTCTTAAGCCGGCAAACTTAAGCGGGAGCCGGTTTCTCGCCCTCGGCCAAGCCTGGCGGCTTCCCCGGGGCACGCACGGGACCCGGCTTGAGAACCTGTTGCGTCTGGTCCTCATCGTCGGGGGGCTTCTCCACGGCAGCAGGCTTAACCGGCAGCGGTTCCCTTTTGATGAGCATCTTGACATCATTAGCGTCCAGAATTTCCCGTTCCAGCAGCGCCTCGGCAATCCGGATCAGCTCCTCCCGATTTCCCGTCAAGATGGACTTTGCCGTCTGGTAGCCTTGATCGACCAGCCGCTTGACTTCCTGATCGATGCGAATGGCCGTATCCTCGCTGAAGTCGCGGTGCTGGGCAATCTCGCGTCCAAGGAAGATCTGCTCTTCTTTCTTGCCGAAAGTCAGCGGTCCCAGATTGCTCATGCCCCATTCGCAGACCATCTTGCGCGCCAGCGAGGTAGCCTGATCCAGGTCGTTGCCAGCGCCGGTGGTTTGGTGGTTGAAGAAAATTTCCTCGGCCAGCCGCCCGCCCATCATGACGGCGAGCTGGCTATCCAGGTACTCTTTTGTGTAGGTGTGCTTGTCGTCGACCGGCAACTGCATGGTCACGCCCAAAGCCAAGCCACGCGGAATGATGGTTACCTTGTGTATAGGGTCGGCATGGGGCACGATAACGGCTACCAGCGCGTGGCCCGCCTCATGAAAAGCGGTGTTTTTCTTTTCCTCTTCGCTGATGATGAGCGACCGCCGCTCGGCTCCCATCAGGACCTTATCCTTGGCTGTCTCGAAATCGACCATCGCGACCGATTTATGGTTCGGGCGAGCAGCAAGGAGGGCCGCTTCGTTGACCACGTTCGCCAAGTCGGCCCCGGAAAACCCAGGGGTGCCGCGAGCAATCACCGACAACTCCACGTCCTCGCCCAGGGGAATCTTTTTGGTATGAACCTGAAGAATGCCCAGGCGGCCATTCACGTCGGGTCTCGGGACCACCACGCGGCGGTCAAAACGGCCCGGCCGCAGCAGGGCAGGGTCCAGAACGTCGGGCCGGTTCGTAGCGGCAACCAGAATGACGCCCTCGTTGGACTCGAAGCCGTCCATCTCCACCAGCAACTGGTTCAAGGTCTGTTCCCGCTCGTCATGTCCGCCGCCCAGCCCGGCGCCGCGATGGCGTCCCACGGCGTCGATTTCATCGATGAAGATGATGCAGGGCGCATTTTTCTTGCCTTGATCGAAGAGGTCTCGCACCCGGCTGGCGCCCACTCCGACGAACATCTCCACGAAATCAGAGCCGCTGATGGAGAAGAAAGGACAATTGGCCTCCCCGGCAATCGCGCGCGCCAGCAGCGTCTTGCCGGTTCCCGGCGCGCCCATCAGGATGACACCTTTGGGAATCCGTCCGCCCAGCTTTTGGAATCTTTGGGGGTCCCGCAGAAACTCGATGATCTCCTGGAGTTCCTCTTTAGCCTCGTCCACTCCGGCCACGTCTTTGAAGGTGATTTTCTTCTGCTGCTTCGAGAGCAGGCGGGCGCGGCTTTTGCCGAACGACAGGGCTTTATTGCCTCCCGTTTGCATCTGCCGCATCATGAATATCCAGAATCCGATTAAGAGCAGGAAGGGGGAAGCGTTCACGAGGATGCTGACCCAGGAGCTGCTGGAGCTTTCCTTGACGTTGATCACCACGCCTTTTTCGCGGAGGATGGAAATCAAATCGGGATAGTCGTTGGGGACCACCGTTTTCATGCGGCTATTGTCCGTCTTGAACCGGCCCTGCACCTCATTGTTGCCGTAGAGAGTAATCTCCGAGATGTTTCCCTCTTCCACGTTGCTCATGAAGTCCGTGAAGGAAAGCTCGTTCTCGGCAGGACTCCCTGATTTAACAAATTGCCAAAGCAGAAGGGCAGTGGCCAGCATGACAGCCCAGAACACAATTGTTTTTGCCGTCGAGTTCACTCTTTTTCCTTGCCTTCCTTAATTGCTTGTTCCCTGTCTTTTTTCGTCACGGTCTGCCGCAGGAGAGTCTAATGCTATGTAGGGAAGGTTGCGGTACAGGCCGTCTTTTCCCAATCCATATCCGACCAAATGCGAACCGTCCCACGGAAATCCCGAATAATCCACGCTGAAAGGCAGATGCCGCATGTCTTCTCTGTTGATCAGGGCAGCCGTCCGCAGCGACTTGGGCTCCTTCAGCAAAAGCTGTTGCACCAAATGATCGAGAGTAATCCCGCTTTCCACTATGGCGTCGACCAGAAGAAGGTTCTTTCCCCGTACTTGCTCCATCGGGCTGTAGACGACGTTCCGGCGCGGACGCCCTCCCTCCACCGTGTCGATAGCCTCCACCTTAAGGAAATGACAAATCACAGGGCAAGTCAAATGTTTTACCAGGTCGGTCAAAAACATAAAGCCGTTGTCTAAAATGCCGACTGCCTCGACCACTTCCTCGCCGTAATCGCTGGAAATATCTCCAGCCATCTGGCGGACTCGCTGCTGGATTTTTTCTTCCGAAAAAGCTACCTCCACTGTTTCCCTCCGGTCACAGATGGCTTTCCTGGATGAGAATGGCCTGCCTGCTCTGCCGACGGGGAGAAAATCCTTCCGCTACCTCCAGGCCACGGGTCCAAACAATTTCGTTCCCGCACAGAAGCACCGGCCATCCTTGCCGCTCGCTCCGAGGAACGCGCAATCTTTGAAATAGCTCTTTTAGCTTTCTCCGTCGCTGATGTCCCTTTTGCCTGTAGCTGTCTCCCGGCTGCCAGCTTCGCAATGTCAAAGGATTCTCCGCAATTCCGGCGTCCAGCAACTCTCCGCCTCTCCTATTATACCGCGCTTCGCCTGCTCCCCAAGGCACTAATTTGAATGCAAATAAGGCATTAATTTCAGGGACGTCCAATTGGCTGGGAATGCGGATTCGGCGGGAGAATTTTTGCGGCATGGGGTTCGGACTGTCCTCATGCTCGCCGCTTGCACACTCACTGTTTGCACGCTCATTCTTTGCGCACTCACTGTTTGTACACTCAATGAACAGATGTGAAAATTCTTTTCTTGCGACCATTCTTAAGGGCAGGGACAGAACCCTGCCGCTTTGCCCCGTGCAAGCAAATCGGAGGAGCTGCTCGATTTGTACGGAATCGAAAGGAAGGGTTTTGCTCCGTTTCCGGCCGGAGTTTCCGGCGGAATCATTCTTTGAGGAGCGATGATCCATTTGAGCAACGGCGCCGGTAGCCCAGCGCAGAACACGCCGGGCCACTGCCGGCGGAGCTTTCCGGATTCGCTCAATGTCGATTTGGAGTTTTCCCTCGACCCATCGCGTGCTCTGCAGCAGAATCGGCTCCAGGTAATCCCGCCAAAAGGCCTCCTCGTCACGGGCAATTCCGGCGTTGGACGCCAAGGTCTCCACGATTCGCGGGTTGAACTGCGACAACAGGGGCAACAACTGGCGGCGGATGCGGTTGCGGGTATAGCGAAGGTCCTGATTGCTCGAGTCCTCCCGCCATGGTTTCTGCTGTATCTTCAGCCAGTCCAAAAGGGCGCTGCGGCGCACGTCAAAAAGAGGCCGGATGATTTTGCCTTCCACTACAGGATAGGCGCCGGCCAGTCCGCGCGTGCCTGCGCCGCGCAGCAGGCGGTGCAGCACCGTTTCCGCCTGATCGTCGGCGGTATGTCCCACTGCTACCCGGTCCGTCTTCCCGGTTTCGGTCAGCGAAAACAGGAAGCCATAACGCAGCTCGCGGGCCTTTCCTTCCAGATTGGCTCCGGCAGAGCGGGCGGCGCGCCGGACATCGGCGTGTTCTAAATAGAAAGGCACTTGCAGGCGCTCAGCCAGGCGGCGAACGAACTGCTCGTCTCCGTCAGACTCCTCCCCCCGCAAGCGGTGATTGAAGTGGCAGACCGAAAGAGTGCAACCCAGATGAGGAGACATCTCCTGCAGAATCCAAGCCAGTGCAGTGGAATCCGGCCCCCCCGAGCAGGCCACCGAGACGCGCTGGCCGGGAGAAATCATGCCAAACCGCAGGATCGTTTCCAGAACTTGTTTCCGTATGGCTTTCATAATCCCCCGGCCGGAGCCTGCCGGCTGCACAGAGCATGCATACGCTGCATCCGCTGTTTATTATCCGTCAGAACCGGTTGTAGGGAAGGGAAGAATTCAGTGGAAGGGTTGAAGCGTTGAAGCGGCAAGGGATGAATTCTTTCGCAAGCGCGCTTAAGAACGGAAGAAAAGTGCAACTGCAAGTCCGGCGATCAAGCCCATCGCAGCAGCGTACAAGGCAGCTTTCTTGAGCAGCTCCAGCCAGATGTTGCCCATGCGCTTGTTGAAATCGCTGTCACGTTGAGCGATACCTTCCACTCTCGTGCTCAGTTCGCTGTCCGGTAGGGTGTTTTGCAATCCGATATCCTCTTTGCTCTTTGATGGGGCCCCTCGAGATGTCCTCGCCGGGATTTCGTTACCGAAACCGCACTGAAAGAAAGGCCGCACAAATCGAGGGTGTCCCATACATAGTTGAAGGTTGAACGGCGGTTCGGCCCGAATCGAATAGAATCGGGCCAAGCCTAAATCCTATAGAAGGAGAACCGCCGAATGAAGGGAAAATATCACGTTTTGGAACTGGGTTCCAAGGGAGCCGAAGAAACCATCCAGAAGTTTTGCCAAACCAACGGACAGATGCTGTTGCCGGTGGTGGATCTGATCACGGAGGCGCGTCTGGCGGTGGATGAGGTGATTGATCGGGCCGGGCGAGGTTTGATTGAAACGATTCTGAGCATGAGCGCAGAGCAAATCGCGGGGCCAAAGAGTCCCGGGAAGGCGAGCGGAGAGGTGCGCTGGCATGGCCGGCAATTGGGGAGGGTGAAACTGGCCGATCGCCAGCTGCGGGTGGAGCGGCCCCGGCTGCGCCGGAAGGGCGGAGGGGAAGAAGCGGTGCCGGCCTACGAAGCACTGCGGAAAAGCGAGAAGACGGGCGAGGAGATGTTCGAGGCACTGTTGAAAGGGGTTTCGACGCGGAACTACCGCGAGGTGATCCCGGAGATGGCCAACAGCGCTGGGGTGTCGAAGTCTCAGGTGAGCCGGGAAGCGGCCGAGCAAGGAGCGCGGCGGCTGGAAGAACTGTTGGCGCGGCGCTGGGAGGAGGTCGAGATTCTGGTGATTTACCTGGACGGAATGCGGTTCGGCTCCCACCACGTCATCAGCGCCGTGGGCGTGGACAGCGAGGGCCGCAAGCATGTGCTGGGGATTCAACTGGGCGCGACCGAAAACGCCGCTGCGGTGAAAGACCTTCTCACCCGCCTGCGCCAGCAAGGTTTGCGCACGGATCAGCGCTATCTGTTTGTGATCGACGGCGCCAAAGCGCTCCGCGCGGGGATCGAGGAAGTATTCGGCAGCAATCAGCTGGTGCAGCGTTGCCGTACTCATAAGCTGCGCAACGTGGCTGAGCGGTTACCAAAGGGCGACAAAATGCTGGCGAATCAGGTGCGGTCGCTGATGCGCGCCGCCTGGCGATTGCCCCAAGCCGAGGAAGGCATCGTGCGCATAAAAAAGCTCGCTGGGATGATCGAGTGCGATCATCCGGCAGCAGCCGCCAGCTTGCGCGAAGGGTTGGAGGAGACCTTTACGATCAATCGAGCCGACGTTCCTCCCAGCCTCCACCGCTGCCTGGCAACCACGAACCTCATCGAGAGCCCGCAGTCGGGCGTGCGGAAAAAGACTGGCAATGTTTGCCGCTGGCGCGACGGCGAGATGACGTTGCGCTGGGTGGCAGGAGCGTTTCTGCTGACCGAGAAGAATTTCCGGAAGATCATGGGTTATCACGATCTCTGGGCTTTGGCATCGATTCTCGGCCGAAGTCCAAACGCTGCTTCCTCTCACAAGGAGAAAGTGGCGTAATATGAACTCAACCCGCCGTCCCAACCTGCAACTGAGTTTGGGACACCTTCCACAAATCCTACTACAATAAGGAGTAATCTCTCAGCGGACTGCAGGCGTTTTTAGTAATTTACATTCGTTACCCAAATGATACAAAGACCATTCCGTATTGCGGTCAGTATCCCGATTGTTACCCTGCGCCTCGGAGGTGTCACATGAGCAGAGAGTTTTTTACGATGGAAACGGCAGCAAGAACGTGTAGGCTATAAAGGAGCAAGCCGGCTGCGACATTCTGCGATCAAGAGCTAATTATCTGTTTAGCAAGGAGTTAAGGCGAGCCGGCCACAGCAAGAGGGGGCCGGTTTGGGCAAGAGAATGGGGTGAGTTATGGTGGTGATCGTTTGCACGCTGTTGGCCGTGGGAGCCATCGGCTTTACGTTGCTGGTGCGGGAGCGCGACATACCGCCCGCACCCGTTGAGAACCCCGAATTGAAACATCTGGGGAAGCGACGGCAGGTACTCTACGAGAATTTAAAGGACCTTCAGTTCGAGTATCACCAAGGGAAACTTTCCGACGAAGATTACCAGTCGCTCAAAGGGGGATTTCTGTACGATCTAGCGGCGGTGATGGACGCCATCGAACGCTTGCAGCCTGCTCAGGGGAAGAAAGATAAAATGAACACCCCTCCTGAGTTGGCGGCGGCGGAGTTAGCGGCGAAAGATAAATCCAGACCCGAACCCGCCGCCGTCCAGAGCGCAGACCGAATCTGCCCCGCATGCTCGAAAGAAAATTCCTCTGGCAACCGCTTTTGTGGACACTGCGGAGCAGCACTCATACAATAAATCTTTGGATCCATGCTTGGGATTCATTCTCGGTTTTACAGGCGTCGCTATCGCAGGCGGCTCGGCAGCGGATCGGGGAGCCAAGACGGGCGACTTTTGCTGAGGTCTTTATTTATGCCAGCAAGACACCAAGGCGCGGTTCAACTAGAAAGGCAAGGCTCGGCTCTTGCTGCTTTGATTCCGGCAGTTCTGATTCTGGCCGCGCTGCTATTCTTGCCGGGGACAGGAGAAGCGGCGCAAACCTCTCCGGCCACAGTGCATGGCACGGTGCAGGATCAGGCGGGAGCTCCCGTCCCGGGCGCGACGGTGACGGTGAAAAATCTGGAGACGGGACAGAGCCGCACGGTCAGCAGCGACGCGGAGGGGCAGTTTGAAATTCTGCAGCTAGCGCCCGGCGCCTACGAGGTCCAGGCCTCGAAATCCGGCTTTAGCGCCAAAACGCAGGGGGATTTGCAACTGGCGGCGGGCCAGTCAGCGACCCTGGACCTCGTTTTGGAACCAAGTCCTGAAGCACCCTCCGGTGCCACCGCCAACCTGATCCGTGAGGAGCAACTGATCGGGCTTCCCCTGAACGGCCGCAGTTACAGCCAACTGGCGACCCTGCAGGCCGGTGTTGCCGATCCTGTGGGCAGTTCAGCAGCCCAGGGAGGCGGCAGCGGCAGCCTAACCGTGGCCGGAGGACGGTCCTCCGCAAATAATTTCTTGCTCGACGGGACGAACGTCATGGATACCAGCAATCGCGTCCCGCTGAGCGCGGCGGGCGTGCAACTGGGTGCGGATGCGGTGTTGCAGATTCATGTTTTCAGCCCGCAATACGGGGCCGAGTACGGCCGGGGCAGCGGAGGGGTTTTGAACTCGGTCACTCGTTCCGGAACGAATGAGTTCCACGGCGCTTTTTTCGAGTACTTTCGGAACAGCAATCTGGACGCCCGCAACTTTTTTAACCCCGGCCCGGAGCCTCTTCCTTTCAAGCGCAACCAGTTCGGATTCACACTCTCTGGTCCCCTGCGGAGAGAGAAGACCTATGTTATGGGCAACTTTGAAGGAATGCGCAACCGGAAGACTGAGCCTCAAATCGACTTCTTTCCAGACGAGCAGGCGCGGCAAGGCATGATTACCGGCTCATCTGGAGAAGTATTACGAATCATTCCCGTGCACCCGAGCGTCCGACCCTACCTGAGCCTGTTTCCAATACCGAACGACCTGCGGTTGGGAGGAGGAGTGGGGCGCAACGTGGCTTCTCAATTCCTACCTACCCATGAAAATTTTTTTACCGTTCGCCTGGATCACTCGATTTCGGAGCGGGACAGTTTCTTTGCCCGCTATACTTTTGACGACGCTACCAGCACCAGTCCCCAGCGCGTCTTTCTCTGGAGAACCGAGACCCTAAGCCGCCAGCAGTATCTGACCTTAAACGCCACTCATATTTTCAACCCCAGCCTTTTGACGTCGTTCCGCTTTGGCTACACCCGGCCAACGAATGCCGTAGATACTCTTTCCTCAATTGAGATCCCCCGGTCATTGTTCTTTGTTTCCGGCGCTCCCCAGTTCGGGCAGATCTCCATTCCAGGCCTGGATTCTTTCGGCCCTCTTTTCGTCACACCGGAAGCCAATATTATGAACAGCTTTCAATTTGCAGATGATGTGGTGGTCCAGCGGGGAGCCCACGCGCTGAAGTTCGGATTCGAGGTGCATCGTTATCGCTGGGATGTGTTCAACGGTTTCCGAAAGGGAGCTGTATGGTCTTTCAACAGCTTGGAGAGCTTTCTCCAGGGAGGGCCGAAGGGAACCAACCTGGATGTTGCTTTGCCGGGCTCGGACAACCGAAAGGCTTTTCGCCAGACCCTGGCGGGTTTCTACGTCCAGGATGCCTATACGGTCAATTCCCGCTTCCAGCTTAACCTGGGCCTCCGGTATGAATTTGCTACGATCATCCGCGACAGGGATGGCAAAACCTCCTTCCTTCCCGACCCTGTGCACGACTCCGTGTTGCAGATTGGGCCCATACTGAATGACAACCCTTCCCTGCGCAGTCTGGCTCCTCGCCTGGGCATTAGCTGGTCTCCTCGGAGCAGCCCGAATACCGCGCTGCGGGCCGGCTTTGGCATTTACTACGATCAATTGCTCGAATATGTGGTGGACCTGCAAAAAAATTCGGCTCCTTTTTACAAAAGAGCCGTAAGGGTCAACTTTGATTCCTCCACGACTTTTCCCGATGCTGCGGCGGCAGCCGCGGGAATAACTTCCCAGGCCGAAATCCTGGATTACCGGCACATGACGACCCCCATCGTGTTGCGTTACAACTTCGCTCTCCAACAGGAGCTTGCCGGTGGATGGCTTCTCCAGGCGTCTTATGTGGGGGCCAAGGGCAACCATTTGTTTCGCGGCTACGAAGCAAACTTGTATCCTGATCCTGTTGTCCAGGCCGACGGCTCGCTCTTCTTTCCTCCGAATTCCGGTCCGATTAATCCTGCCTTCGGAGCGATTGCCATCACCAGCAGCGACGCGCAATCCTTTTATAACTCTTTGCAGCTTTCCGCCAACAGGAGCCTCAGCGAGGGAATTTCCTTGCGGGCCAGCTATACGTACAGCAAGTCCGTGGATGACGCCTCCACTTCCTTCACCGGAACCAGCGCTGGTGCTGCCCGCCAGTATCCGCTCATGCGGACTCTCGACCGGGGCCTCTCGGATTTTGACATCCGTCACCGTCTGGTGATCAACTACTTTTATACTCTCCCCGTAGGTTCCGGACAGCGCTGGTGGAAATCCGGCATCCTTGCGCACGTTTTGGGAGGCTGGCGGCTGGGAGGAATTGTCCGGTTTCGCAGCGGGACCCCTTTCCACCCAAGCGTAAATTTCCGGACCCCGGGTTTCCTGTTTTCGGCGAACCGGCCTAATTTGCTTCCAGGCCGAAGCAACAACCCCATTCTGGGAGGCCCGGAACGATATTTCGACCCTTCCGTGTATAGCGTCCCTCCGCCGGGAACACTCGGGAATGCCGGACGTAACACCATCATTGGACCCAGCGTCTTTAATCTGGATGTTTCTCTCCAGAAAGAATTTCTTTTGGATGCCAAACGAAAGATTCAATTTCGGGCGGAATTCTTCAATCTGCCGAACCATCCAAATTTCGCTGTTCCCAGAAGAGGTTCCACCGATGTCTCCTCGGGGGCCGCCAGCCCCACGGCGGGCAGGATTACAAGCACTGTCACACCTCCCCGGCAGATTCAATTTGCCTTGCGGCTCTCATTCTAGCGGGGCGCGTCTCTTACCCCACCTCTACCAGGCCGTAGCGGCGGTTCCAGTTTTCCCGGATGTAGTTTGTCAACCGGGCCAATTCCTGGCGCCCGCCGCGTTCGACAAAGTCGCCGGCCAGGCGGCGGGCCCACTCCAGGATTTCCCGGTCGCGAAGCAGGTTGGCTATGCGTAAGGCGGGCAGGCCGGACTGCCGTGTGCCGAGAAACTCGCCCGGCCCGCGCAGGCGCAGGTCCAGTTCGGCGATTTCAAAACCGTCGTTGCTAGCCTCCAGAGCGGCCAAGCGCTGCCGCGCCACCTCGGTTTGCTGCCGCGAGGTCAGCAACAGGCAGTGGGATTGTCTTTTCCCGCGCCCCACTCGCCCTCGCAACTGGTGCAGTTGCGCCAGCCCGAAGCGTTCGGCCTGCTCGACCACCATGACGGTGGCGTTAGGCACATCGATTCCCACTTCGATCACCGTGGTGCCGACCAGAATCTGGATTTCTCCGGATTGAAAGCCCTGCATCGTCCGCTCTTTTTCCTCTGACGGAAGGCGGCCATGCAGAAGCCCTACTTTGAATTCCGGAAAAGTTTTCTTGGACAACAATTCATACATTCGCAGCGCCGACTTTAAGTCCACTCCACCGGCGGGCTTTTTTTTGCCGGAGGCGGGTTTCTCGGAAGGGACGGATTCTTCAATCAGCGGATAGACGATAAAAGCCTGGGCGCCGGAAGACACCTGAGAGCGCACAAACTCGTAGGCTTTTGGGGCTGCCTCGTCGGGGATTTGGCGAGTGAGCACGGGAAGGCGGCCCGCAGGCATCTCGTCGATCACCGAAACGTCCAGGTCTCCATAGATCGTCAAGGCCAGCGTGCGGGGAATCGGCGTAGCCGTCATCACTAGAGTATCCGGTGTGCGGCCCTTTTGCATCAGGCGAAGGCGTTGCATCACCCCGAAGCGGTGCTGCTCGTCGATGATGGTCAGGCCCAGCGCCGGCAACTCCACGTCCTGTTCCACCAGGGCGTGCGTTCCGATAGCCATCTGCACCGCGCCTTCCCGCAGCAGTTTCTTCAGAACTTTTTTTTCGCGGGCGGTGGCGCTGCCGCTGAGCAGCAAGACCTGGTAACCGGAGGGGCCCAGGAGCCGGCGGAAATAAAAAAAGTGCTGAGTGGCCAGAACCTCGGTAGGAGCCATCAGCACGACCTGGCATCCGTTCTCTATGGCGATCAGGGCGGCCTGCAAGGCCACGATGGTTTTGCCGCTGCCGACGTCCCCTTGCAGCAGCCGGTGCATCGGCCGGGGCGCGCGCATGTCCGCAACGATTTCCGCCAAAGCTTTCTTTTGTGCGGCCGTGGGGTGAAACGGCAGCACCTTTTTCAGGCACTCTCGGATTCTTGGGTCGGTGCGGAACGAAATGCCGGGCACTCCCCGGGCCCGCTCGCGCTTGAGCGCCAGCCCGATCTCCAGAAAGAAAAACTCTTCGAAGATCAGACGAAGTTGCGCGGCGCTGCGAAACTCCCCGAACTCCGAGAGACGGCTTCCGGGGGGAGGGAAATGGATATTGCGGATCGCCTCCCAGCGGGGAATCAAGCGGTACTGCTCGGCAACCGCCAGCGGGAGGGGGTCTTCCACTCCGGAGAGCGACTCCAGGAGAAAATGGATGACCCGCCGGAAGAAACGCGAGGTGAGACGGCCGTTGCCAGCCGCCTCATAGATGGGAACGATGCGGCCCACCTCCAGCGACTTGCCGCCGGAGCCGAGGGCTTCCGGTTCGCTTAAAATTTCATACTGCGGCTGCATCATCTGCAGGCCGCCCTCGTAAAAATCCACCTCCACCTTGCCGTGGAGCGCCAGATACTGGCCGGGTTGAATCAGGCGCTGGAGGTAGGCGGCGTTGAACCATTTGCAGTTCAGCCGGTGGGGTCCCTGGCCAACCTCGGCTTGAAAAATCTTCCATTTTTTCCGGCGCAGGCGCAGCATCCCGGCCCGCGCCACCGGGGCAATCACCGTAGCCGTCTCTCCCGGGCGCACCTCAGCCGGCCCGCGCAGGACCGTGCGGTCTTCGTACCGGAAGGGGACGTAATACAGCAGGTCTTCGGCGGTGAAGATTCCCTTGTTGTGCAGAATCTGGGCTCTTTCCGCCCCCACTCCCTTGATGAATTGAACCGGAGTAGACAGTGTGATCATCGGGTGGAATATAGCATGAGGAGAGCGGGAGAAAACCTCCCGGAAGCTTTTTTGCCTGCCAGCCGGACCAGTTTTTCCTGTGTTAAAATGCCCGCATGCCGGATGTGATCTTTTCCTGTTTCAATTGTGGACGGAGCATCCAGGTGCTTGCCGGCCTGAAGGTCCTGAAGAGGGATACCTGCGCCGATTGCGACGCCGACCTGCACTGTTGCAAAAACTGCCGCTTTTTTGATCCTTCCGTGCACAACGAGTGCCGCGAGACCCAGGCAGAGTGGGTGCGATCCAAGGACAAAGCAAACTACTGCGATTACTTCGAAGCCAGCACGCGCATGGACCTCACACGAAAGTCGGGCGTCTCCTCTGACGACGTCCGCAAAAAGTGGGACTCGCTCTTTAATAAATAACGGGCTGAAGGATAAGTTTCGAGCGGGTCGTGCTCGCCGGAGGGGCGGTTTTTCCGGGCCTACTCCTGTTCGCGCCGCATGGCAATCTCCACGGACCGGACGATTCGGTCTACAATCTGCGGCAGCATCTCTTCCAGCGACTTCCGGACAAGTTGTTCGATGGTTGCGGAATCCATGCTCCGGACGATGCGATCTGTAATCTGCGGCATCATCTCTTCGAGCGATTCCCGCATGTGCTGCTCGATCACTGCCGGGTCCGCAGCCGTGGCTGCCGGTTCGGCCTCTTTCGGGGGCGGGCTGGATACAAAAACAGGGTCCAGCAGCAGAGTGTCCTCTTCGATAGCAGCTTCCACTTCCGGGATAACCGGGTGGGAGTTTACTTGCTCGGCGGAATCGGTTTTTTCTTCGGCTGGCGGGGCATCCGGCAGCGGGTTGGAAACAGGAAGCAACTCCGTTGCAACCTCTGCCGAATCGGCTGGCTCGGGCTGATCGCCAGGCAAACCGGCCGGCGTAATTTCCGTTTCCTCTGCTTTCACTTCCGCCGTCTCCCCTGTTTTTGCTAACTGCTCCCAATCCGTTGGTGGCGGTGGCTCAAACAGTTTTTCATCCTCCTCCGTCGCTGCGACCGGCTCCGCTTTCCACACGAGATCTCCGGGCGTCTGCAACTCCGGCGAGTGGCTTTCGGGGATGAACTCCTTCTGCGATGCAGGCTCTTCCATCTCTTGCAGTTGAATAGAGCCGGAGTCGGATTCGGAGCCAGTGTCAGAGAGGGAGGCTGTCTCTACTGGGATTTCTGCTGTGGTTGGCTCCTGCTCGACAGGTGTCTCCTCGAACGCAATGGCGCTCTCGTCGACTACAGAGGGAACCGTTTCCGGCTCAATCGAAAAAGCCTCTGGAGAAGGTGCCGCTTCCAATTTCTCTTCCATCACCGGCGTTTCCGGGGACAGGTTTGCCTCCGGGCCGGCTTCACCGCTGCTTTCCAGCAGATCGCCAAAGACACTGAGTGGTTGTGTGCCTAATTCGTCCGGAATCTCCAATTGCTCTTTGGCGGAGGTCCACATGCGTTCGACCTCCGGTGAAGACATATTTTCTTCGTAGGCTTCTTCCTCCGGGGGCTCTTCGACGCTGGCTGGTTCCGGCGGAGCGGGGGGAGGAGGCGGCTTTTGAACCGCAGCCAGCAGTCGTTGAACCGTTTCGACAAGGGAGGAAGACTCCAGCGGCTTTGTGAGCACTGCGTCAGCACGGACTTTGCGACCCTCTACCTCATCGTAGGGCTCCATCTTGCCGATAATGAGCACCACCGGGACGTGCTGCAGGTCCGGGTCGGATTTAACTAACTGGCAAAGCTCGTACCCATTTCTGCCGGGCATGAAAACGTCAGCCAGGACCAGGTCCGGGGCAAACTGTTTCAGTATCTTCGCGGCGGCTTGCCCATTGCTGACCGTGGATACCTCAAAGCCTTCGGCGGAAAGGATTTCTTTTCCCATCCGCTGTGCAATGGAGCTGTCATCTGCCAGGAGTATTTTTCCCAACCCGGATTCCTTTCCCTTGAAAGCGATACTGACTTTTTACCACCCCCGCTAGGGCGAGTCAAGCAAACTGTCCAAGTCGAGGAACGGGGGCGCGGCTGCCGAAGGCGGGAATCAACGGCCAGGCAGACATTCCTGAAAAAGATTTAAAGGGCAAGAGAGTAGGGAACTGAACGTCGCAGGGATGAAGGCGGATTGGAAACTGCGGATCAGAGGAAATTCCCTCCGGCACGGAGAAGCGCTCTGGCCGGAAACCGGGTTCCTTTTCAGCTTCAACTTCTTCTATGGGGTGTCGGTCGGATTTCCGGTGGAACCCTCTGTCCCTACCGGTTCCAGGAAGATTGCCGTGGTGGAACCGCTCGATGAGGGCCTGCCGGCGGCAGCTTCCGGTTGCGCAGGTCCCTGCGCAGTCATGGTGGGAGGGCCGGTCTTTCCCTGGGCGGCGCTCACATCGGGATGACGCCGGAACACTCCCATCATTCTACCCCACACCCCAACGCTGCCCGCATGAGTGTTTTCGTAGGTCATGCGAGCCACCGCTGCCGGGTCGGGTTCGGGAATGGGAGCTTCCATGGCAGCCAGGCGTTTCTTGGCATCCTCTACGCGCGGGCTGAGGGGATAATCTCGCACGATGCGGGCGTAGTAATTTGCCGCTTTGGCGGCGGCTTCATCGCCGGATCGTTCCAGCGAGCTTCCCAACAGGTACAGGGTTTGGTCGGTCCGGCTGAAGTTTGGATAGCGCTCGATCAACTCCTCCAAGCGAGGCTGGGCGGCCTGGTCCGCGCCTTGCAGATGGTAGAACCGGCAAATATCAAAGGCGCCTTGGGCCAGCACTTCCTGAACCTCCCGCAGCCGCTGCATGGCAAGCGGAACAAAGGGGCCGTCCGGATAGGTGAGCAATAATTTCTGGAATTCCTGCTCGGCTCTGCGGGCTCGCGAGGGGTCGCGGTCGGGTTTTTCCATCGCCCGGTAGTGAATCATAGACACCCGCATCTGGGCCTCGCCCGCCTCCGGCATGGTGGGGAAGAACGTGATGAAATCACGGTACTCGGCTTCGGCCTGCAACAAGTTGCTGGTGCCGCCCTGGCGATACCAGGAATCTGCGATGCCCAGTTTGGCCTTGGCTAGATATTCGCTATCCGGATAGGTATTGATCAGCGTTTGGAAGGTCAGGCGTGCGACGGTATAACGGGAGTGCTCCATATCGTCCACTGCGTGGTCGAACAGTTCCTTGTCGGGCTGCTGCGAATCAGTGATGATAGGGTTATCAATGGGGTTCCGCCGGAGCGAGCATCCGGAAACAACGGACAACCCGATTGCCAATAGAAGCACCCATCCCGCTTTCGATCTCATCTAAAACCCTCCGAAAACTACCGGCCACATCCGTGTCCCCGCCTTCGGAAACTCTGCCGGAGCTCAAATTCGGCTCAAGGTTGCCTCGTTGCTTGCCTTGCGCATCTTTTCCACTGCTTGGCGCGGGTCGCTGCTGTGAAAAACGCTTGACCCGGCGACAATCCATTCCGCTCCGGCCCTCACCGCTTCTCCCACGTTCTCCAAATTCAAACCCCCGTCGACCTCAATCCGAAAAGCCAAATTATTCTCCCGCCGCACGCGGTCCAGTTGCCGGACTTTCCCTAAAGTATAAGGGATAAACTTCTGTCCCCCAAAGCCCGGATTGACCGTCATCACCAGCACAAAGTCCACAATTTCCAGAACCGCCGTGAGGGTTTCAACCGGCGTGGCCGGGTTGATCGCCACGCCCGCCTCCGCGCCGCTCGACCGGATCAGATTCAAGCTGCGGTCCAGATGCGTGGTAGTTTCCTGATGAACCGACAGCAGATCGGCGCCAGCCTGGACGAATTCGGGTATGTATCCATCCGGCTCCTCGATCATCAAATGAACGTCCAGCAGAAGGTCCGTGGCGCGGCGAATGGAACTGACTACGGGCGGACCAATGGTGATGTTGGGCACGAAATGGCCATCCATCACATCCACGTGGATGCGAGTAGCCCCACCGGCCTTAACGGATTCCATCGCTTCAGCCAAGCGCGCCATATCGGCTGATAATATGGACGGGATAATTTCAACCATGTCGTGGCATTCCTGAAAGTTGGGTCATTCCTGCATAGGGTTGTGAAGCAATATTTTAGCACAGGTCAGGGAATCTTCCATCGGAGAGTGCAGTTTCTTGCCCCAAGATGGGCCGGACTCGCCGCAACGGGCCCTCTGCGTCGGGCCGCTGCCGGTGAATGGTAGAATGGCAACGCAGTTGAGTAACGCAGTTGAGTAACGAAGTTGAGTAGCGAGGTTGAGTAATGCAGTTGGGCAACGTAGTTTAGCAAAGAAGTTAAGTAATGAGGTTGAGTAACGAAGTCCGGTGAAGAATCAGGCAGGTGCGCATGGTTTCCTGGCCACAGCAGTTTGGTCAGTCCTCTTGATAAAGATGAAACGGAATAGTACAACTGCGCTTTTTCTGATTTGCGCCTTCTTTTTGTCCGGCTGCCGGCAAGCTGAACTCGAAACCACTGCGCCTACCCTGCGCCAGTACGTTTTTGTCAGCAATGGAAAAAGCAATACAGTAACCGTTGTGGATCTCGTGACTCTTCGGGTCCGGCGCACGATCCCGGTGGGAAGTGGTCCCACGGGGGTGACGGCCAGCCCCATTCGGAACGAGGTCTACGTGGTCAATACCGGTTCGGGAACCCTCTCTGTTCTGGATGCCGAAAAACTGGAAGTGGAGGCGGAGGTCGCTGTGGGGCGCTCGCCGTTTTTCCTGGAGCTTTCACCTGACGGAGAAACCGGCTATGTGGCCAATGCCGGGTCCGGCACCGTCTCCGTCGTGGATTTGCTTGCCCGGAGAGTCAGCAACACCATCGCCACCGGTGAATACCCCGCACAGGCCAAAGCCACACCGGACGGAAAACTGCTGGCCGTATCCAACCGGGGAGAAGACACGGTCAGCATCATTGATCTGGAGCAGATGAAAAAGGTCGCCGACGTGAAGGTGGGAAGCGAGCCGGGTCCTCTGATGGTGCTCCCCGACAGCTCGCAGGTATTTGTCGGCAACACGGGCAGCGGCAATATTTCAGCAATCGATCTCGTGTCGCGCCAACTGATTACGCATCTGGAGTCTGGGCAGTCGCCCGCGAGCCTAACCTTAAAACCGGACGGAGGGGAGTTGTTTGTGACCAATTTCCACTCCGATTCGGTGACGGTGATCAATACCTATGCCGACGAGGTGACAGAAAACCTCCGGGCGGGTTCCAACCCCAGCCGCGCCGTGGTGAATCGCGCCGGGACGTTGCTTTATATTTCAAATTTTGGCTCCAACAGCGTCTCGGTGCTCGACGTCAACAACCGCAGGGTGCTGGCTTCTGTTCCCGTGGGAGCGCAACCGGATGCGCTGGCGCTTACCCCGGATGATCATTATCTGCTGGTCCTCAACAGTCTTTCGAGCGAGATGGCCGTCGTCGATACGGCTGTGAGGTCTCTTTTCACTTTGGTGCCTTTGGGTCTCGGTCCTCGCGATCTCGCCATCAAGGTTTTCCACGGCCCTCCCGTTGTATCTTCTCCGCAATGACAACCCGCAATGAAAAAATGACGAGCGGTTCCGGGCTAGTCTTCAGCTTGCCACTGCGCAGGACGTTTTAGGATAAAGGGGCCGTGGTAAGGAAGGTTTTGGAGATGCGGTCATGCCAGGAGAGGTGCTCTTCGTCAACGGCAGCCCATAGATAACCCAGGAAGAACGACCCGGCGCTGGCAACTGCCCCCAGCAGACGCCAGAAAAGTTGCCGGCGTGAGGCGGGGATTCCGTCGAAGTTCACCAGGCGGAGCCCCAGCCGGTGCATCCCCGGCGTGGCGCCTGTCAGACCGAGAAACAGAACTCCGTACAGAAACATAAAAAACAGGTAGGCGCAGATGCCGCTGATCAATAAAAACCGATTTGAAACCAGAGGGCCGGCCATTAGTTTCAGCGTTGCCAGAAACATCAGCAGGGCCGCCAAGCTGAAAGCGAAGTCGATTCCATGGCCGAGCATCCGCAGCCGGAAGGGCGCTACCGCCGGGGCCGGATAACTGGCCCGTTGCAGAGGAGGCGCAGGAAAATTCAGCGCAGGTTGTCCTGCCGGAACCGGGCGGGGGCGTCTGGGCTTTCTGCCAGCCGCCGGTCTGCGCGGCGCGCGCGCCGGACGGCCGGAGGTTGTCCCGATGGGAATGACCTTATTTTCCGCAACAGGCTCTTCCTCAAATTGCAACGGCAGTGTCGGGTTCAGCCGCCGGTGCCGGTAGTCCTGCACGCGACCGCTCAAATGCTCTCTCAGGTTTTGCTGCGGCGACGCATGCCCGGAGGCTCTTAGGAAAGGTTCCCGCGGGCGGTTTTCCGCGGTGGTTTGTTTTGTGCGCGCAGTGTGGGGGAGCGAAAACTCCGGCATGACGCTCGAGGAGGGAAACAGCCCGGGATTGCCTGCGGTCACCGGCTGCGTCGGTTCGGCCTGAGCTTGGAGGGTTTGCAGTCGCCGCCCGCACTTTTCGCAGCGATATTCGTTCTCCGCGTTGCGATATCCGCAGGCGGGACAATTCCACCACGGCGCGGTTAAGGCTCTGTCATCATTCGCCATTCCATGTCCTGGTGTAACTGGCATCTGTCATCCAGCGGCCTTCATCCGTCATCGGTCTCCATCAAGCATCCATTGCCCAGGCAACCTTGCAATCTGACCCTGCGCGTGGTAACTTGCCCTCTCTGCTCGGGATTCTCTCAGGCCACATCCGGAGTTCATGAAACACAAGACGCAAGTTCTTGTTAGCATATCCTGTTTTCTTTGTCAGCTTCTTTCCCTCGTTCCCAGCTTATCCGCTCAGGTGCCTTCTCAGCTACAATCGTCCCCGGCCGTGAAGATGACGGCGGACTCCCAGGAGAAAACAGGCGATCTGTATCGTCTGCTGGGTCACGTCGAGCTGGTCTCCGGCGGGATGCGCCTGGCAGCCGACTATGTGACCTATAACGCGGCTACCGGAGAGCTGACGGCTGACGGAGATGTCCATTTTACCAACACGGTTCGGAACGAAGACATTCGGGCCACCCGGTGTGAGTTTAATCTGAACACCAACACCGGCAGCTTCTTCCAGGTCGAAGGAAGCGTCGGAGCGCCGGTGACGGGAAGTTCCTCTCTGTTGACGACCACAAATCCTTTCTCTTTTGTGGCGGAACGCGTCGAGAAGGTGGATGAAGAAACATTCCAGATTTACAACGGAGAAATAACGGCTTGTTCCTTGCCGGATCCAACATGGATTTTCCGGGCCCCCCGCGCCACCATCAAGCCGGGGGTCAGCCTCAAGCTCTACAACTCGAATTTTCGTCTGCTGAAGGTTCCCATTTTTTATTCTCCCTTTCTCTATCATTCTTTGCGCCCCGTTCCCCGCTCCACCGGCTTTCTGATGCCGACCGTCGGCAATAGCTCGCGCTGGGGCACGGTGATCGGAGAATCTTTCTTTTGGGCCATCAACCGCAGCACCGACGCCGAAATTGCGGGGCGGTACCTGAGCAAGCGGGGATGGTCCCAGCAAGGCACGTTTCGGATGCGGCCAGCCGCCGGCAGCTATCTGAACGCATCCTATTTTGGCGTCGAGGACCGTGGCTTCGGGCCGCAGAAGATCGACCAGGGGGGACGCACGGTCAGCGCGGAAGGCGTCGCGGAGCTGCCCGGCGGCGTCCGCGGGGTGGTGAATTTCAACTACTTGAGCTCTCTGACCTTCCGTGAAGCCTTTACCCAGACCTTTAATGAGGCGGTCAATTCCGAGGTGCACAGCACCGGCTTTCTCAGCAAGAACTTCGATTCCTTTAGCGCGAATATTTCCTTTTCCCGTTTCGAGACTTTCCAAAGTATCCGTCCCAAGGACACCATCAGCATCCGTCATTTGCCCCAAATTGAGTTCAACAGCGTGGAACGCCGGTTGTGGCGCGATCTTCCTCTGTGGTTGTCCTGGGAAAGTTCGGCGGGAAACGTCAGCCGGAACGAACCGGCGCTTGCGGGCGGAGAGCGCGTGAAAACCTCCACGCTGGAGCGATTCCATGTCTCTCCCCGCATCACCGTTCCGCTGCGGTGGAAGGAGTTTCGCTTGACGCCCACGTTCGGGGTTCGCGCCATGCACTATGGAGGCCGCCGGGAGCAAGACCGCATCACGGGCGAATCGCTCCACCGCGCCACGCAGGAACTTTCCGTGGATTTGGTCTTTCCGCCGATGTCGAAAATCTTTTCCGGGGCAGGGCCGCTTTCTCGCCGCCCGCTGAAACACGTCATCGAGCCCAAGGCCACGTTCCGCTACGTCAACGGCGTCCGGGACTTTCAAAGCGTTCTTTTGTTTGACGAACAGGACCTGCTGACCAATACAAGAGAACTGGAGTACTCGCTCGCCAACCGGCTGCTGTTCAAACGCCAGAGCGGCCACGGCGCGCAGGAAGTCGTCTCCTGGGAGCTGCGGCAGCGCTATTATTTCGACCCGCGTTTCGGCGGCGCCGTTGTGGAGGGACGAAGAAATCTATTCCGCACCGCACTGGACCTGAGCAGCCATCCTTTTATCGAAGGACCCCGGCGATTTTCGCCCGTGGTTTCCCTCTTCCGGTTCCGTCCTTCGGCCCGTTACGACATCGAATTTCGCCAGGACTATGACACCACGCGCGGCCGGCTGACACACGGAGGCATGGTCGGGAATGCACGCTGGGGAGACGCTTTCGCTTCCGCCAGCCACTTTTTCGTGCGCAGCTCCGAGACGCTTTCTGTGCCCTCCAACCAGGTCCGCTTCCTGCTCGGCTACGGCAATCTGGCCAGAAGGGGCCTCAACGCAGCCTTTGCGGGAACGTATGACATCCGGAGCGGCTTCATGCAGTTCAGCGCTTTTCAGGTGAGCTACAACAACAATTGCTGCGGGATCAGCGTGGAGTTCCGCCGCTTCGCGCTGGGTTCCGTGCGGAACGAAAACCAGTTCCGACTGGCCTTTTCCATCGCCAACGTCGGCACCTTCGGCAACATGAAACGACAGGAGCGTCTCTTTTAGGTCTCCACCGGCTGTGCTATCATCATGGAAATTTGAGGTTGTCAGTTTAAGGTATCGCGCAAAGAGCAATGTCCTTTCCCGTCACCAGGCCACGGCGTTTGCGACAGAGCGAGTTGCTGCGCTCCTTCGTGCAAGAGACCCGGTTATCTCCCAAGAATTTCATCTATCCGTTGTTTGTCTGTCCCGGCTCCGGCGTCAAGCGGGAGATTGCTTCCATGCCGGGGAACTTCCATTTTTCCGTGGACCGGATAGGAGAGGAGTGCAAGGAGGTCGCCTCGCTCGGTATCCCGGCGGTGATCCTGTTCGGTATCCCGGAGAAAAAAGACGCGACAGGTTCGGGAGCCTACGACGAGCGAGGCATCGTGCCCAAGGCGATCCACGCGATTCGCGAAGCGGTTGGCAATAAGCTGCTGATCGTCTGCGATGTCTGCCTCTGCGAGTACACCAGCCACGGCCACTGCGGCGTGGTGAAAGACGGCGAGGTGGACAACGACTCCACGCTGGAACTGCTGGCCCGTGCCTCTGTGAGCTACGCCCGCGCCGGGGCCGACATCGTGGCGCCTTCTGACATGATGGACGGCCGCGTCGGCGTCATCCGCCGGGCCCTGGACGCCAAGTCGTTCCTCAATGTGGCCATTTTGGCCTACTCGGCGAAGTACGCCTCGGTCTTTTACGGGCCGTTCCGCGACGCGGCCGACTCTACGCCCCAATTCGGAGACCGGCGCTCTTACCAGATGGACCCGGCGAACCAGCGCGAGGCGCTGCGGGAGATTGCCCTGGACATTGAAGAAGGCGCCGACATGGTGATGGTCAAGCCGGCGCTCCCCTACCTGGACGTGATCTGCCGGGCGCGGCAGGAATTCAACTGCCCGCTGGCCGCTTATCAGGTGAGCGGCGAGTTCAGCATGATCATGGCCGCCGCCAAGCTGGGGTGGATCGACCAGGAACGCGCCATGATGGAATCGCTCACCGCGATTCGGCGCGCCGGAGCGGACGTGATCCTGACTTATTTTGCCAAAGACGCCGCCCGTTTGCTCGCCGGCTGAACTCTCAGCGCCCCGCAGGCACCAGCAAAGTCAGCGCGTCCGGCACCATCTCAATTGTGCAGGGCAGCCGTCCCGCCAGTTCTCCATCCACTTGGAATAGGATTTTCTTCGGGCTTGAGCCTATTGCTTCGCAGCGAACTTTGCGGGCAGGGAAGCGAACAACATCCGCCAACCTGTCCAACCGTCCCGTCAGCAGAGCCAGCGAATAGAGAAAATAGCGCAGGCGGTTTCGCGAACGAAAGCAGTACACGAAGAAGCTCTCGGAAAAGAGATCGGCTTCCCGGACCATATGGAAGGGGCCGTAGTGCCTGGATTTGCTGATGCAGGCAAAGGTGGCCTCCATCTGCCGGTCCTCGGTCGAGACAACAAATGCCGTCTTCGGCTCGAACAATACCTGCCGGATGGTTTCGAGCACATAGCTGCCTATCCCCAGTAGGTTTTTCCATCGCAGCGCGAGCTTATAGATGATCTGCGCGTCAAACCCCACCCCAGCCATCAGGAGGAAGTAACGGTTTCCGGCGAGGCCCAGCGCCAGACGACGGGGTGTTGCCGAGGGAATAGCCCGCGCAGCCGCCCTCATATCGCGCGGGAGCCTTAACTCTCTGGCCAGGACGTTCGCTGTGCCGCAAGGCAGCACGGCCAAAGGGACGCGGGAATGCGCCATTCCGCAGACCACCTCGTTGATGGTGCCGTCTCCGCCACAAACCACAATCAAATCCGCCCCGTTTTGGATGGCATCGCGGGCCAATTCTGTTCCCGAGCCGGGGCCGGTCGTCGCCTGAGTCTGCACCGAGACGCCATTGCGCTCCAGTTCTTCGGTGGCCGTTCGGATTTGTTGCGGGCGCAGCCTGCGGCGACGTCCCGCTTGCGGGTTGTAGATGAGAACCGCTTTTGTGTACTGGGGTGCAGTGGAGAGCCTTTCTGTATGGGGACTGGGAGGCATTTTCGCAGGATTCCTGCCGGCATCTTGGGGAACTCTTACAATGTATAATGGACCGGAGCCGGCATGCAATCGGCGGCAAGCTTTGCCTGTCTCCGGCGACTCCTCAGGGAAAACTTCGTGAAACGTTCTCAGCAACAGTTGCACAAAGAGGTGGAACAGCTTCGCGATCTGATCCGCCACCATGAGCATCGCTACCACGTGCTCGATGATCCCGAAATCTCCGATGCCGAGTTCGACCGCCTCATGGAGCAGTTGAAAGCGCTGGAGACGCAGAACCCGAGCCTGATCCGTCCGGACTCTCCGACGCAGCGCGTGGGAGGTAAGCCTAGGGAAGGCGTCACGAAGGCGGCGCACAGCACTCCGCTGCTGAGTCTCGACAATACCTATTCACAGGAGGAGTTGCTGGAGTTCGACCGCAGGGTTCGCGAAAGCGCGGGCAAGGACCGTGTGGAGTATGTCGCCGAGCTGAAGATGGACGGCATGAGCATGACCGTCCTCTACGAGCAGGGTTTGTTGCACCGGGCCGTCACGCGAGGCGACGGAACGGTGGGAGAGGACGTGACGGAGAATGCGCGCACGATCCGCTCGCTGCCGCTTTCACTGAATGCCGTGGCGTTATCAAAAGCCAAACTGGGACCGGACTTGGAAGTGCGCGGAGAAGTGATCCTCGGCAGCAAGGCGTTCGAGCGGATCAACGGGGAGCGAGAGCGGCAGGGTTTGGCGAAGTTTGCCAATCCCCGCAACGCCACCGCCGGTTCCATCCGCATGCTGGAGCCGAGCTTCGTGGCCGAGCGCCACCTGGACTGCTTCTGTTACGGCCTGCTGGTCAATGCGCGCGCGCCGCTCGCGGAGCACCGGCAGGTGCTTGCAACTCTTTCGGCGCTGGGCTTCAAGGTGAATCCCCTCTGGAGGCACTGCCGGAATATCGAGCAAGCCCTGGAGTTCTGCCAGGAGTGGGAAGCCAAGCGCGAGTCGCTGCCCTATGAAATTGACGGCGTAGTAATCAAGGTGAACTCCATCGCCCTGCAATCGGAGATGGGCGCCACGGCGAAGGCTCCGCGATGGGCCGTTGCCTACAAGTACGCTGCGCGCCAGGCGGTGACCCGGGTTCATCAAATTGAGGTGCAAGTGGGCCGCACCGGGGCGCTGACGCCGGTGGCGTTGCTGGAGCCGGTTTCGCTGGGCGGAGTCACCGTCAGCCGGGCCACGTTGCACAACGAGGACGAGGTGAGGCGCTTGGGCCTGAAGATTGGGGACACGGTGGTGGTCGAAAGAGGCGGCGACGTAATCCCGAAGGTCGTGCGGGTAGAGACGGAGGAACGGCCCAAACATAGCCGAGAGAGGGGCCGTAAACTGCGCAACTTCCGTATGCCCAGCCGGTGTCCTGTCTGCAAGGGCCGCGTAGTCCGCGAGGAAGACGAAGTGGCCTCGCGCTGCGTCAACGCGAACTGCCCGGCAAAACTGAAGGAATCCATTTTGCACTTTGCGGGCCGCAAGGTGATGAACATTGACGGGCTGGGCGAGGCGCTGGTGGACCAGTTGGTGGACGGCGAATTGGTCCGCAACGTGGCGGACATCTATCAACTGACCGAGGAGAAATTAATCAAGATGGAGCGCATGGGCCGCAAGTCCGCCGAGAATCTTCTGGGGGAGATTGACCAGAGCCGCGAAAACAGCTTGGCACGGGTCGTCTTCGCCCTGGGCATCCGCTTCGTAGGCGAACGCACGGCTTTGCTGCTGGCTGGGCATTTTGGTTCTATGGACAAACTGGCCTCAGCCGCTCAGGAGGAGTTGGAGGCTGTGCCGGAGGTGGGTCCCAAGGTCGCCGCCAGCATCTTTAACTTTTTCCGCGAGCCGCAGAATCAGAAGCTCATCGAACGGTTGCGGGACGAACGGTTGCAGTTTGAGCAGAAGAGCCAGGCCGTGAAGAGCGCTCGTCTGGCGGGAGCCACTTTCGTCCTGACGGGGGAATTAACGAACTACACTCGCGAAGAGGCGAAGCAAAAGATCGAGCAGGAGGGAGGCCGCGTTACGGGCTCGGTCAGCAAGAAGACCGATTACGTCGTGGCGGGCAGCGACCCGGGCTCCAAGCTGGAAAAGGCCAGGACACTGGGCGTCAAAATTCTGGATGAAGCGCAACTGGATTCTCTGCTGCAATAGGCGAAAGGCCTAAATTCCTCCGAGCGGTATGCTAGACTGCGAAAAGCCAATTTCTTGGGCCGGTAGCTCAGTTGGTTAGAGCATCTGCCTTTTAAGCAGAGGGTCCCGGGTTCGAGTCCCGGCCGGCTCACCATATAAACAAATGGTTTTATTGAAAAACAGGGGCCGCCAAAAGCGGCCTCTGACCCTTCCGGGTAACGTGCTGGGTAACAATTGAGGGCTGCTAGGGAGGATTTTGATGAATCTATTTCTAAGCTGGTCAGGACCTCGGAGCAAGCATATTGCTGAGTCGCTGAGAAACTGGATTCCGAAAGTGCTCCAGGCAGTAAAGCCATGGATGTCCGATCAAGACATATCCATGGGCGCACGTTGGTCTCCGGAAATCACTAAGAAACTCGAAGATTCCAAGGTGGGTGTCATATGCCTTACGCCTGAGAACCAGCACAATCCGTGGCTGATGTTTGAAGCGGGCGCCCTTTCAAAAACAGTGGACCACACCTACGTCTGTCCCTACCTTTTTGACCTCCAGCCAGCCCAGTTATCGGGTCCAATTGCACAGTTCCAAGCGGCACTCGCGAACAACGAAGGAACGTTGGAAATGATTAAAACACTAAACAAAAGCCTCGAGGGCCTCCATATCCCATCACCGAGGATAGATGAAATCTTCGAAATGTGGTGGTCTAAATTGGAAGAGCAACTAGCTCTAACTCCTGAGGAAGGGAAAGAGATCGTTACGGAGAGATCTACCAGCGCGATCCTGGAAGAAGTGCTGCAGAACACCCGGGAACAACTACGCCGAGAAGAGATTCGGGCGGACGCGAGTAGGCTGCGAGATGAAGTATTGGGAAATATGATGGGCAATTGGCAAGCGTTGTATGCGCCAATATCGAGCACAATCTTTCCCGCCGCGTACACTCACGTTCAAAGATCTCACGGCGAAGGAGCGCGAGGCGAAGCCGCTCCCTACGCTAAATGAGTTCATGTCGCAGCGGGGGAGTGCATTGCCAAGCGCAGATAAACTCGAGGAGAACATTCGTGCTTCGGAAGGGCTAGTAAACCCAGAACCAAAAGCGGACGACGAGTCCGACACATAAGCGCCCCGCCAGCGGGTGGGCCTAGCGATTTGTCCCCCGTCTGGTCCTGGCGGGAAACTCTTTGAGCTTCCTCCGCCAGTTCCCGCGTTCCTTCTCCGCCGCCGCGGCCGCTTTTTTTACTTCCCTCGATTTGAAGCGCAACCTCCTGTACGTCGGCACCGGAAATGACTACTCGCCTCCGTCGACCAGCACCTCGGACTCGATCATTGCTTTCGATATGGATACGGGAGCAATCCAGTGGGTGCGACAAATAGTAGAGAATGACATCTGGAGCAGCGGCTGCCGCCAGCCGGACCCCGACCCGGCGGTCTGCCCCGACGTAGACGCCCCGGACTTCGACTTCCCTGCGTCTCCCATTCTCCGCGAACTGCAGGACGGGAGGGAAATACTGATTGCGACCCAGAAGTCGGGATTGATTTATGCGCTCGACCCGGACCAGGAAGGAAAAACCATTTGGGAGCTGCGGGTGGCAAAGGGCGGAACGCAAGGCGGCATCTTGTTTGGCTCCGCCACAGACGGGGAAAATGTTTACGCTGCGATCTCCGATTTTGCGCGTCTGACCGGTCGTGTGCCTAATCCCGATGTCGGCGGAGGAATCGTTGCGGTCAGTCTGGGCAGCGGGCAAAAGATTTGGCACGCTCCGCCACCAGGCTGCGGAGACAGAAGACCCTGCAGTCCGGCGCAGGCCGCCAGACAGTCACCCTCGCGATTGAACAGCAACAACGGGTGATAGCAGCTCGACTCGAAATGCCCGTTGTAGGCGCTCCGCTCCTGCTGCCCGTAAACAGGAATTTCCGTACTGTCCATGTCCAGCACCACCCGTTGCGGTGAATCGATCCCTTCTGCCTTGCCGATCAGCTCCCGGTTCACCCGTGCCAGCCCTGCGAAGTTCCCTTCCTCAGCCAGCATCTCCGTCTCGAAGGTCTGCAACCGAGAAGTCAGAGCCGCCCCTCGATCCCAAATCTTCCCCGAACCGATCAGCCGCAACGCCGGGTCCTGAGATAGCCGCTCGGCATCGTTCACATCCTCGTAACCAGCCAGACGGCTGTAGACCGACTGTCGCAGTAGGTCCGTAAAAGACAACCGCGCATTGTTTGCCCGAGAGTCAGTCAAGTGCTGTTCGACGAGTTCGCCGAATCCCAATCGCTCGTCCAGCTCTCGCACCAGAATCAGCCCACCGTTGGATGTCACTCGCGATCCTTGAAAGGCAACCCGCAAAAACCGGTTGAATGACAATTGAAACGCCTGTTTTTGGCTCTCACCCATAGGGTGTACACCTCCCGAAGACTGTATTGATGCTGGAACCCGCATCAATATTGATGTTGGAGGTTAGTCGAGGGTTGCTTCTACAATTTCAAACTGGAAATGCGGGCTAAAGAACAGAGCCGCTCTCGATCAGATCTCCAGTGAGGTCGTGGGAGTCCCAGTTAGATGGGGCTTTTTGGCCGGACATTTCTCAGCAATGGCCGGATTTGCGGGACTCTCCTCCATTCTGTTTGGAGGCAGTCTGCCCGTCCCGCTCACCGACCTGGTTGCCGCGAGTTGGTGCGTCGCCGGTGCCGCGGCGATTGCCTTCGCCGCCTTTGCCTTTCTTCCACCGAGGTTCTGGGTGCGGGTGGTCGGCAGCGCAGGTAATTTGTGGGCTTACGCGGTGGTTGTGATCCTTGCGGCTAATTTCGTAGGAAACGCGAGCCGCTCGCTTTGGGAGTCCGCAGCCTATCTAACTTTCAATTTGTCGAAGGCATTCCTGTCCCCCTTTATTTCTGGTGTCATTTCCGACACAGCCACGATGCAACTAGGGACGCAAAAGTTCTCGGTGCTCATTGATCCGGCGTGTTCGGGTTTAGAAGGAGCTGGCCTGATTCTGGCATTTGGGGTCATCTGGCTTTGCCTGTTTCGAAAAGAGTGCCGCTTCCCCCAAGCTCTTGCTCTGATTCCGGCCGGCGTGGTTCTCATCTTTCTTTTGAATGCCGTGCGCATAGCCGCGTTGATCCTGATCGGGGATGCCGGAGCTCGGCAGATTGCGCTAGGCGGGTTTCACTCGCAGGCCGGTTGGATTGCGTTTAACGTTGTTGCGCTGGGTTTTGCGGTAGCTGCAAGGCGAGTGTCTTGGTGGACTAAAACAGCGCCGGAGCGGGAAATCAAATCGGCCACGAATTCCACCGCAGTCTACTTGCTCCCTTTCCTGATGATCCTTGCATCGGGGATGATCTCCCGTGCAGTAACCGCCGACTTTGAATGGCTCTATTCACTCCGATTTTTCGCTGCCGCTGCAATCTTATGTGTATACCAGCGGGAGTATGCGAAACTCGACTGGAGGTTTGGATGGGTTGGACCAGGGATCGGCGTCCTTGTCTTTTTCCTCTGGATCGTTCTCGATCACCTCTTGAACACCCACACCAGTAGCGCCATGCCATCCGAGTTGGCGTCAGCGACCACCACTGCCCAGGTCACATGGATCACCTCTCGGACGCTTGCGGCTGTCCTCGCCGCGAAGTCCCTGCAATACAATGCGGATTTTGTCTTCCGGGCTGAACCTGCGCCGCGTCCTGCGTTTGATCTCCCGGACGGCCTTCTCGACCGCCCCCCTGTCGTCTTGTTTTTGTCTCATCTTCGTTCCTTTCAGTCTCTACGATGAGCCAAAAACATCACCTTAACTATTACCCTCTACCTGTCCAACAAGCCCTGAAGGGGCGGAGGCTGCTCAGAACCAGGTTTGTTCAGAACGTTTGCTCACCACCAGGTCTGCTCATAACAAAACGCAGTTCGCAGCTTGGCCTTGTTGTCTTACTGCTTGGCCGCTTTCCGGGCGTCTTGCTTTACCCCGCGCCTTACTACTCCAAAGTGCATTTGTAAGCTATTGATAACATGTGAGATAACAGCATCATGGCGCTTCAGCCCGTCACTCCAGCTCTTCCCCTCCAATTCAAATTGCCGGCCTGCTTGGCAAGCAGAGCAGGATATAGTTCCCGGCAACGATCCTCTTCCGAGAGGTTAAGCTTTCCAATAGAGCTTCAAAACTAATTTAGTTATAAAGAGTGGCCTTATTTTGTCGATAGAACATCTTATGGACTTCCATACCGTTTTCGCAAATGGTGTAGACCGCTCCGCCATCGGGACCAGGCATTCTCTTCGGCTGTCATCCTGAGCGAAGCGAAGGATCTGCTTTTGTACGCGGGGATTGGTCCTTCCCCGGCGGAAAAGCAGATTCCTCGCGGAGTTTACCCTGAGCAACGCCGAAGGGGCTCGGAATGACAACGCGTTGTGGTTTACACCAACTGTGAAAATGTTCTCAGTGGGAGCAGTGTGAAAGCGGCAATAAAACATGTTGTTCGTTAAACTATTCGGCCAGCTTTAAGGGAAGGTTTCCATGCGGGCAAACGCGCAACGATTTTCATCTCAAATCAGACGGCAGTTGTCACCGGTCGAGAGGAGGGAGCGAGAACTGTGGATTCTTATCTTGGCGATGGCTGGAATCTTGTTCGCCGGTTTTTTTGCCATCGCCTTTCCAGCCGCATTCATGGACCTCCGCACGAGCTACAACCAGGCGGCGCCACAGCTTCTCCTCGGCTTGCTGACGCTCGTTTTGCTGTTCGGCATTTACCTTGCCCATAAATGTATTCAGATTCGGGCTCTCCGCTTCAACTCCATCATGGCGGCATGGCAATCCGAGGTTGCCGACATCCAATTATTCACCGACCCGCTCACTCGGGTCTTCAACCGCTCCGCTTTGGACGGGATACTCAGCCCCGTAGTGGAGCGGGTGCAACGCAAGCAAGCCACCCTGGTCTTTTTATATCTCGATATAAACAACTTCAAGCAGCTCAATACCCATTTCGGCCATCTCTATGGTGATTTGGTTTTATCGGAAGTCGGGGGCATGATTAAGGAATGGATCCGCTGCTCGGACTGCGTGATCCGATTGGGTGGAGATGAGTTCCTGATTGCTCTGCTGAATACCAACCAACCCGGCGGAGAATTGGTAAAGGGGCGCATTCACCAACGGGTGACAGATTGGAACGAGCTAATATCCGCCGAGGAAAATTCTCCTTTGCCGGGGTTTAAGCTGAACCTCAGCATTGGAATCCATGAATTTGACGGAACCCAGTCCATCGACCAGGCTCTGGAGGAAGCAAGCACGAAAATGAACTCCGAGAGAACTCAGTTCCGGCTCCGGCAGATGGCATCTTCCTACTCAGGATCAAAGAGCCTGAAAGCACAAGCCCCCGCCACGATGGCCGTCCCCGGCGCTGGCGGCTTCGGCCACTTTCTTCCCGAAAGCCGCGAGTCCAGTCGCATCATCAATCTACAACCCACCGAAGATCGCTAGCACGCTTCTTTTTATTCAAAAGTTTCTGTCGTCCAAGGTTCTTGCGGCTGTAGAGTTCCGGGACAGCTTGCCTATGACGCCCACAAAGAAAATAGCGGAATATCTTCTGAGGACGCGATTTTGCGGGGATAGGGCGGAAGCGCAGACCTCACGAAAGAGCGCCCGGAATCTCCGCTGTGAATTTGCGGACACGCTCCCAAATTTCTTCCAGCACATCCAGCAGTTGGTGGTCCGAGTCATAGAGAACCAACTCGGCGTTTGAGCGGTCTTCGGCAAACCGGACCGAAAGACGGTGGTCCACCGTCTCATCGGCGCGTCCGTGGACAACCAGCGCGGGCTGACGGACGTCGGGAAAGGCCTCATACTGCAGGGCGTCTTCCAGAAGACGGTAGGAAAGATTGCGGACCTGCTTTTCGCCAAAGTGGTACACCTGACGCTGACCCCGCTCTCGCCACTCGCGCATGACATCCTCGCCGAGCGAGGCTGCCCAGTACCGTGCCAGGTCGAAGGCCGGGGCCAGCAAGACCACGCCCGGAACGCGCCGGAGATGCCGCGCCGCGAACAGCGCCGCCAGGTAAGCTCCCATGCTGGAGCCGATCAAAACGGCAGGCCCTGCTCCCACCAGCCGGTCCAGCAACGACAGTTGCCGCGAGAGTGTAGTGTTTTCAAAGTCGCCCTCGGTCAAATCCGGCAGCTGGAGTTCGTAGCCCAGCTCCGCGAACCGCTGGCGGAAAAACTGCCCCTTGCTCGAATCCGGCCCGGAAGCAAATCCATGCAGATAGAACAGGGTAAAGTGATCGCTTGACAAGCAGAAATTCCTTCATTCACCCTGGCATGGACGCTCGAACGTCTTAGCAGCGAATCCGCGCCGGGTGTTTTTCTCCAGATTTCTATCCAGCTTTTATATCCAGCTTTTTATTCGGGGAGCCATCCTAGTCCATTTTGCGGGGTGCGTAAAGGATTAGGCGTCAGCGGGTAGTGGGGTCACAGATTGGCGATGCTCTATCCGCGATCTAGCCGAATTGCCTGAAGGGTAGCATGGATTGCTTTAGCACGTTCGTCCTGGGCCAGCCTTCGCCATTTTTTCTTCTTTGCTTCTGTGCTAGCCTTATCGCCCATTTTGTCTAGTTCGAGGGCCCTCCGCGTGTGCTTAATAGCTTCGTTGTCGTAGAAGGCTGCCGCCACTTTGTCACCCAAACGCCCTGCCATTTTTTTATCCCCCTTTATTCGATAAGTTCTCCAAGGCTCCAAATGTGATCCGTGATCCCTGCCTCCATCGCAGGCGTTACGCGCAGTGTGCCATGAATCCGACAGAAATTATAGTGAGCAAAATGCAAGGCTAGGGCAGCCTGCAAATTCTCCCATTTCTTGCTGAAAGCGTAGGTCAGCCGGGTAAGCCTCTTGCACCATTGCCGGAGAGTCCCATTCTGCCTTTCCACATGGCTAGTGCAGATGCGAGCCGGGTCTGGACTGCCAATAATCGGGGTTGACACGGTTCCTATGACCTCTCCTGGACTGTAACGCTCTCGACCATCTTCTGGCTTGCCGTAGACCTTGACCAGTTGTGCGTAATCGACCCGATCTGTGAGGGCGTAATCAATCGCTGACGGGTAGCAGGGGAAGCCGTCCGTGCTAAGCTGAAACGGCCTGTCTGCGGTAGTCTTTCGCACCTTTGCAATAAATTCGTTTGTGCTGATTTGGTTTCTTTTCCCAAGGTGCCAAGCTACCACCAGCTTCGTGTGCCGTTCGAGTCCGATGAAGGTGTAGGCTTCCCCGATCTTGTAATTATTTAGCTCAGCAATCCATTTGTGCTGTTCTTTCTTGAACACGAACGACCAAATCTCATCAAGCTGCAAATCTTCCACGGGCACATTCCGCAGCCGCTTTTCTAGCAGCCGTTCGCAGTGATCCCCGGCGGCTTTCAGCAGGTTTAGCACTGTCCGCTTTTCCACATGACAAAGGCGAGCAGTGCCCCTTACGCTGTTCCCTTCCACAAGGCAATGAAGGATCATGTTTACCTTCTCCAGCGGGAGCCGTGCATAGCCCAAGGGCTTGTCCTGAGGCTCGCTGTACCGCTTCCCACACTGTTTGCACTGGAATCTCTGAATTGCTTTCTTTCCAAATTTCCCGGCCTTCACCATCTCGATCTCGCAATTGTGGCACGTCATTTTTGACCTTGCTTTCTTCGAGCCGGTGAGCCAAAATGACGGAAGGTGTCACAACCTCGTTCTTTGGCTTCGGCCTGAGAATGGCCCCGCTGGTAGCTATAACTACTAACGGGGCAGTTATCAAACTGGCGGTGAGGGTCCGATTCGAACGGACGGGAGTCTGGTGTTCTTGGCACCACTCCACCAAATTTACAGTCTGGCGCGTTAAACCGCTCCGCCATCTCACCACAGAATCAAAGGCCAGGGAGTTAGGTTTTTGGAACCTCATTCTCTGGCCTTTTGTTTTGTGTAACATAAACGTATTATGCAATATTGCATGGATAATGTCAAGGCTTAAAATGCAATATTGCATAAGAAAGCTTTTTGGTGTAGTATGGCGCTGTGGAGGTTCATGGACTATGAAACGGAAGATCGTCTAAATCTGATCCAGCAATGGTATGAAGTTCAAGACGACGCCGTGAAAGTAGCCTTTGATTACACGTTGCGTATACTGGCGGCGACAGAAGATTGGAACGATTCTAGCGTCAAAGAGTTTAAGGTTCTGACTAGAAAGCATGTTGGTCTTTGTGAAATTAGATTCAAAACAGATGCGAGACATCCAAACGGTGAACCCTACAAGAGAAGATTTAGGCCGGTAGGGGTATGGCGTCCAGATTCTAGAGATTTTGTGCTTTTGTTAGGCTGTGAGAAATGGGGGATGAATTATATCCCCCCAAACGCTTTTGATTTAGCGTTGGATTACAAGACTCAATATTTTGAGCAAGGAAGGGGCGCAATTTATGAGCACATTTAGGCAATTGTGGCTCAAACTTACGAAGAGCAAAAAATACCGAGAGGAGTTCGTTGCTTCTCAGGTCAAGCGTGGAATTCCCTTTCAAATCCGCACGATGATGAAGCATGAGGGGTTTTCCCAAGAAAAGCTGGCCAAACTTTCCGGTCTGACCCAAGGAGTCGTTTCCAGGGCCGCGAATCCCGATTACGGGAATCTCACGCTTAATACTGTCATCAGAGTTGCAGCCGGGTTTGATGTTGCCTTTATCGGACGCTTTGTGCCCTTCAGTGAATTAGGGGGATGGTTTACTAACTTGTCGGAAGAGTCAGGGAAAATTCCCACGTTTGAGGAAGAGAACAGGGCGATGGAGCAGTGGGGGCCGTCGAGAGAAGAGGGTGACGACTCAAGCGTTGCAGCGGCGATTTCATCTGTGAACGACAGGTATGACAAACGACCTGCAACCAGAATGGTGGCAGAAGATACTAACGTGCTGACGAAATCGGAGGATGCTCCATCTGACCGGAGGGCGGTAGAGAATGTACTTGTTAATTACTTGCCCGAGGGTAGGAGCACAATCAATGCGGGGTTATTGCCATGACAAAGAAGGAACCAACTAAACAGATCAACGACGTCGAAGTGGTCGAGGAACAATTACCATTCCCTCATCCAGAAAATTATGCTTACACGAATGCTGCGCTGATTTCCATGTCAAGCTGGGACATTAGGTTGTCTTTTGCAGAAACACGCCCTAATTCAGAGGCCATATCCAAGGCTGGCGTTGTAATGACCCCCGCCCATTTTAAGGCGCTCACCGTTGCAATGTTCCAAAACTTGAAAAGTTACGAATCAGTGTACGGTGAGATTATCATCCCTCTGCCCAAGCAACCAGAACAAGCCAAACCAAAGGAAGAAGGCGTAGTTGAGAAGGGGGAGCAGGCCGGGAAAAAGGCCGAGACGGAAGGGATGCGGGTTCCCAGACCGCCAATCAAACGCACAACAAAGCCACGCTAAAGCCCTACAACCCCAGCAAGCGATCAGGTATCAATGCGGGGTTATTGCCATGACGCACAAACTTGGCGCATTGCCCATCGCCAATCTATGACCCCACTACCCGTCATCGGCATCCATCAAGATTGGTATGCCCTTCCGAAAATGTTTTTTTAGACAATAACCATGACACCAAAGGTGCTGACTTGAGCCTTGGAGGTGGTCATTACCGAGAGTCACCGTCAGACTTACGGGATCATAATCCAGATTCCTCGATAGATTTCCCACAAAAACAGCACTCATAGCCCTTTTCCATCGTGAGGCTATGATGCCACGGAAGCCCGCCTGATTCCCATTTTTTCCAAACTAGAGCACTACCCAAACCCTTCTCCCACTTGACATTTTCCGCCTGCTTCACTAATCTGGTTACTCTTTAACATTGTTGAGGTGGTGATAGAAGTGTCAACTTATTTCCCCTCCAAGGGGGAGGTCCAACCGAAATGGTATTGCGTGGACGCGGAAGGACAGGTATTAGGCCGGCTGGCAACGCAAGTGGCCACTTTGCTGCGCGGCAAGCATAAGGCGGAATTTACCCCTTTCCTAAACCTCGGAGATCATGTCATTGTGATCAATGCGGCCAAGGTGCGCCTTACAGGCAACAAGCTGGCTCAGAAGGTATACCGCCATCATACGGGCTATCCTGGCGGGTTGGTGGAAATCAGCGCTCAGAGGATGATGGAGCGCAAGCCGGAAACCATGGTGCGCGAAGCGGTGCTCGGCATGCTGCCCAAGAATAAGCTGGGGAAGGCGATAGCAAGGAAATTGATGGTTTACCGGGACGGCAAGCACCCCCATGAGGGACAGAAACCAGAGCCTTACCGGTTGCTGGCTGCCAAGCAACTAAACTAGAGACAGACCAGCCAGAACCAGTTCGAAAGGAAAAAATGGAAGAGCAGGCGAAGGGCCCAATCGAGCAATATTACGGAACGGGAAGGCGCAAGTGCAGCGTGGCGCGCGTCTTTTTGCGTCCCGGCAAGGGCGACTTCCTGGTGAATGGCCGTCCGATGGACGCATATTTTCTGGGGGAGCCGCAGCGGGTGCGGATGCAGCATCCACTGCAGATAACGGAATTGACCGGGAAGTTCGACGTGCTCATCAATGTGCGTGGAGGGGGCATCGTAGCACAGGCTGGCGCAGTCCGGCTAGGCATAACGCGTGCGCTGCTGGTTTATGATGCCGAGTTGCGGGGCAAACTCAAAAAGGTGGGTTTCTTAACCCGCGATGCGCGGATCAAAGAGCGCAAAAAGTACGGCCAGAAGGGCGCACGGAAACGGTTCCAGTTCTCCAAACGCTAAGGCAACAAAGGAAACAGCCACTTCACTACGAGGAGGTTTTTTGGCGGCAATTACGATGAAAGAGTTGTTGGAAGCTGGCGTTCACTTTGGGCACCAGACCCGGCGCTGGAATCCAAAGATGAAGGAGTATATTTTCGGCGAACGCAATGGCATCCACATCATTGATTTGCAGAAGACCCTCAAAATGTTTAAGGAAGCCACACGGTTTGTTGTGGAGTTGGCCAAGGAGGGGCGGACTCTCCTGTTTGTGGGAACCAAGCGGCAGGCTCAGGAAGCAATCGTCGAAGAGGCCAAGCGATGCTCCATGTATTTTGTGAACCAGCGATGGCTGGGCGGGCTGCTGACCAATTACGGCACCATCCAAAAGTCGATCCGGCGATTGAAAGAGTTGGATGAGATGTCGCAGGACGGCCGCTACGAGTTGCTGCCAAAAAAAGAAGTCATCAAGCTGGAGAGGGAGCGGAAGCATCTGGAGCAAAACCTGTCCGGCATCAAGGAAATGCCCGGTCTTCCGGACGCCGTTTTTGTGATTGATTCTTTCAAAGAAGAAATTGCAGTTCACGAGGCCCGCAAGCTGGAAATTCCGGTGGTGGGGGTTGTAGATACCAACTGCGACCCGGACAAGGTGACATACGTCATTCCCGGCAATGACGACGCCTTGCGGGCCATCCGGCTATTCGCTTCCAAGATTGCGGACGCGGTTTTGGAAGGAAAGCAACTGGCTGCGGAAGTCGCTTTAGAAGAGGAGAGCCGGGCAGCGAAGGCGGAATCCGAGAACCAGGAACTGGCCGCAGAGGATTCGCAGATGTATTCCCCTCCGCGAAAAGAGCCTGCTGTTGAACCGGCAGGGGAGGAAGACTTGTCCACCGATACTCCCGACGTAGCGGCCCCGGGAGGCATCCAGTAGGGTTGTTTCACCCGCCCGGGATTTTCGGCGATTCGCCGCTGCCGGACTGAGCGGCTCCCACCCAGTCTTGTATTGGCAAGAGGTTTTCAAAAAAAAGAGGCTCTGAAATGCGGGCGGTTTGCAGGGGAAAGTAAGAGGCGATTCCGCTTTTGCCTCCTGGAATCAACGTCCCGCAAAAAAACGCCGCTGGGATTGCAGCGGCCATTCCAAAGGCAGGTTCGTCCGAAATCATGGAAACTGAGATTAAGATTTCAGCACAAACAGTAAAGCAGCTTCGCGAGCGGACCGGCGCACCCTGGGCGGACTGCAAGGCGGCGCTCACCGAGTCCAAAGGAGACCTGGACGGAGCAGAGGTGGTCCTGCGCAAGAAGGGTCTCGCCGCGGCGAAGAAAAAGGCGGGACGCACCACGCTGGAGGGGTTGGTCGGCTCCTACATTCACGCCGGCGCAAAGATCGGCGTGCTGGTGGAGTTGAACTGTGAAAGCGACTTTGTAGCCCGCACGGCAGAGTTTCAGCAACTGGCCCATGATATCGCCATGCACATCGCCGCCTCGGACCCGCGTTACATTCGCAAAGAGGAAGTGACGCCGGAGATCCTGGAAAAAGAAAAAGAAATTTACCGGGCGCAGGCATTGGCATCCGGCAAACCGGAGAAAGTGCTGGACCGCATTGTGCAAGGCAAAATGGAAAAGTTTTATGAGGAGGTTTGCCTCTTGGAACAACACTTTATCAAGGACCCGGGGCAGACCGTAAACCAGGTCATCGCCTCCGGCATCGGAAAGCTCGGGGAAAACATCAGCGTGCAGCGCTTTGTCCGTTTCAAGGTTGGTGATAGTACGGAGAGCACCTCCAAAGCGAGCTAACGTTCCGTCCTCCATGTCCTCCAAGCCCATTTTCAATCGTGTGTTGCTGAAGCTGAGCGGAGAGGCTCTGGCAGGCGCCTCCGGATTCGGCGTCGCTGCGGTTCGCTTTCAGGAAATCGCGCAGCAGATCCGCGAGGTCAGCCGACTGGGCGTGCAAACGGCGCTGGTCATCGGAGGAGGGAACATCTTCCGGGGATATGCCGATGCGGCCAAGGAAATGGACCGGGTGGCCGCGGATCACATGGGGATGCTGGCAACCCTGATCAACGCCATCGCTTTGCAGGATGCGCTGGAGAAGCAAGCGGTTCAGACGCGAGTAATGACCGCCATGGCGATGCATCAGGTGGCGGAGCCTTACATCCGGCGGCGCGCCCTCCGCCATCTGGAAAAGGGCCGCGTAGTGATCTTTGCCGCGGGCACGGGGAATCCTTTTTTCTCTACCGATACGGCGGCTGCCTTGCGGGCGATGGAGATTCAGGCCGAGGTGATCCTGAAAGCCACCAAGGTGGACGGCATATACGATGCCGACCCGGTCAAGGTCAAGGATGCCAAGATGTTTTCGAAAATCTCCTACCTGGAAATGATCTCGCAGAATTTGACGGTTATGGATTCCACGGCTCTTTCGCTGTGCCGCGACAACAGCCTGCCCACCATTGTCTTCAATCTCAATGATCCCCAAAACATCGTGCGAGTCATTCTAGGGGAAAAGGTGGGTTCGCTGGTAAGCGGCTGATTCAGCTCCGGACGGGCCGGAAAAACCGGCTTGGGGAATGGCTCATGACAAAAGATGTTCTTCAGGAGGCAAAGCGGCGAATAGAAAAGGTAAGCGAAGACTTGCGCGCGGAACTGGCTACCCTGCGCACGGGCCGCGCCTCCATTACCCTGCTCGATCATACGAAGGTGGATTATTACGGCACCCCGACGCCTATCAACCAATTGGCCACTCTTTCCGTGCCGGAACCCACCACAATTTTGGTGCAGGCCTGGGACCCGACGGTATTGCCCCAGATCGAAAAAGCCATTCTCAGTTCCGACCTCGGGCTGAACCCGGCCAACGATGGGAAGGTGCTGCGCGTCCCCGTTCCTCCGCTGACCGAAGAGCGCCGGAAGGAACTCGTGAAACATCTGCACAAGGTGCTGGAGTCGCACCGCACGGCCGTGCGGAACTTGCGGCGCGATGCCAACGATGCCGTCAAAAAATTGCTCAAAGATAAAAAAATCAGCGAGGATGATGAGCGGCACGCCCATGCGGAGGCGCAGAAAATAACCGACCAGTCGATTGCCAAGCTCGATGAGATGGGCAAGAACAAGGAAAAAGAGATGTTAATGGTCTAGCGATATCCCGCCGCCGTGCCGGCAAACCGGCCCCAGTACGGCACACAAGGTTCAGACAACATCTTTACTCTTCCCGCAAAGGCATCACATCCGTTTTTTTATCCGCCCGCTAGAAATCCGTATTCATCCGAACCGGCGATTGCAAGGTGAACAGCACCAAAGATTCCGCCGGGATGCGGACTCGCTCCCTGCCGCGCACCGTCTGGGCAACTGTCCCGGCGGCGGCGCCGATTCCCGCGCCAATCACCGATCCTTTTTTTCCGCCGGAGATCGCTCCGATCACGCCTCCCAGCAATCCGCCGCCTCCTGCCACTTTAGCAGTTTCCTTTCCGCGCGAGGCGCCGTTTTCTTGATAGAAATTGGTCCGGACAGCAATGGATTGCCCTGCAAAATTCAAAGCGGTCAACTCCAGCGCCAGCTTGGGGCGCCCCTGGATATGGCCACCCTGCTCCACCACGGTCAGCCTGCCGATGGCCTCGGCTCCCTGGGGAATCACGATTCTTCCGTTTACCCTCAATGGGGAGTTCAGCGTAGCCCGGAACGTTTCGCCTACGTAGTCCGTCTTGGAGTCAATCGTATTCACCATGCGCACGGCAATTGTCTCCCCTGCCGGGATAGTTACCGATGCCGCCTGGCTCGTCGCCACGGCAAAAAGCAATGCCAGCGCTATGCTCAAAATCTGTATCTGGTTTTTCATCCGCGTCTCTCCCTTAATTTCAAGTTCCACATTTCACTGTTTCCACGCTCTCCCGGCAGCTTCCGTATTCTGATCCGAACAGGCTTTGCCTAGTTGCATCGCCGCATCGCTGCCACCGCTCCAGCATAACAAAGGAAAGAGGAATTCAATCCGGCGGAGTGGCGCTGGGAAAAAACATCGGAGGTTCCCGAAATGATTCATCTGAATCTGCCGAAAAGAAAGAGCGATGCATTTCCCTCGGGCACCGAACGGCCTCTCCGGCATGGAACCGGCTGGATGGATGGTGATGATATAGTCTAGAATCTATGTGAGCATTACTTGACTAGAGAAAGCGAACCTCTGCAATGCAATCCAAGCGGCAGATTGTCTATCTGGCAGGCGTCATGGGTGTCGTGTCCTTGGCTGTTGCATTCGGCATCTGGTGGAGCCGGCGGGGGGTGGAAACGGTTCAGACGATGCGCGTGGCGCGGCAGGACGTGACCTCTTTGGTGATGGCATCGGGTGAAATCAAACCTAAAAACTACGTTCACATCAGCGCGAACGCATTCGGGAAAATCGTATCTATCTCCGTCCGTGAAGGCGACCGGGTGCGACAAGGCCAGGAACTGGCGAGGCTGGAAGCAATCCAGTCGGAAGCGGAGGTGAGAGCGCAGCAAGCCCAGCTCTCTGCGGCAGAATCCGACGTTCAAAGCGCGGAAGCGTTCGAGCAATCCATGAAGGCTAATTTCGAGGCCGCCGGGGCTGAACTGGCTCGCGTGCAGGCTCAACTCGAACGATCCCAGCAAGACTTTGTCCGGGCGCAATCCCTGCACGAGGAACAGTTGATCTCGCGGGCCAGCTTCGAGCAAGCCCAGGCGGATTACAAGGCGACGGTCGCCTCAGAACAGGCATCCGAAGCACGCCGCATGCACGCCCAGGCCCAATGGAAACAGACATCCACCCAGCGAACCATAGCGCAAGATCGCGTCCGGCAGGCCAGAGCGAACCTGGAGCGCCTCACCGACCAGCTCAGCAAACATACTTTCGTCTCGCCGCTCGACGGCGTAGTAACCGACCTGCCGGTGAGCGTGGGAGAAAATGTAGTGCTGGGCGTGCAAAATGCGCCGGGCAGTTTGCTGATGACGATTGCCGACCTTTCCGTGATCACGACGGAGGTGCTGGTGGATGAAACCGATATCGCCAGGATTGAGTTGGGGCTGGCAGCGAAGGTGGAGATTGACGCTTTTCCCGGCGAGCCTTTGGCAGGGGAGGTAACGGAAATCGGCAACACTGCTCTAGTCCGCTCTACCGGCCTGGCCGCTGCGCAGAGCGCGCTTTCCAACCAGCAAGCCAAAGACATCAAGGTGGTCATTACATTGTCGAACCCGCGGTCCAACTTGCGCCCCGGTCTTTCGGCAACAGCCGAGATAACGACCGGCACTCGTGAGCAGACATTGGCCATTCCGCTGCAAGCTTTGACGATCCGCCTGCGGCGCGACCTGGGCGCGCAAAGCAGGGACAATGAAACCAGAACGGGCGCTGTGCAGACCGGAGCGGGCATGGAAGACGGCGAAGAGTTGGAGGGCGTCTTTGTGATCCGCGACAGGGAGGCTTTCTTTCAACCCGTGGCAACCGGCATCAGCGGCATCACTGACATTGAAGTGTTGAGCGGTCTCCAGGAAGACGATGAAATTGTCACGGGCAGCTATGAAGCCCTGCGCACCTTGCAATCCGGCGCTCACGTGCTCATCGATAACGACAACTAACGATACAAACACCAATTAGAGGAAACTCCGGATGGCGGAAACCAGCAATCGGTTGCAAGGAACCGCTGCTCACCAGAGCGCGGCGAACGGGAAGCTCATCCGGACCGAGGACCTGTGGAAGACCTACCTGATGGGTTCGGAGCAAATCCACGCCTTGCGCGGTGTCAGCCTGGAAATCGAGCGCAACGAATATGCCGCCATCATGGGGCCGTCCGGTTCGGGAAAGTCCACCTTGATGAATCTGATCGGCTGTCTGGACACCCCCACGCGGGGCAGCTATTGGATCAACGGAAAACTGGCGAGCGATCTCGATGACGATCAATTGGCTTATCTGCGAAACCGGGAGATCGGCTTCGTTTTCCAAACTTTCAATCTTCTGCCGCGGGCGACGGCGCTCGGCAACGTGGAGTTGCCGCTGGTTTACAGGGGCCTTCCGGCAGCCGAACGCCGCGAAAAAGCCCAAAACGCTTTGCGGATGGTCGAGCTGGCAGACCGCATGGACCACCGGCCCAGCGAACTCTCCGGCGGCCAGCGGCAGCGCGTGGCCATCGCGCGAGCTTTGGTGAACTCGCCCTCCATCGTGCTGGCCGATGAGCCTACCGGCAACCTGGATTCCGCCACCGGCACCGAGATTATGAATCTTTTTGAGCGTCTCAACCGGGAGGGTCACACGCTGCTGGTGGTCACGCACGAGCAGTGTGTTGCGGCCTATGCGCGCCGCATCATCCATATCCGGGACGGCACGGTGGAGCGGGATGAACGTATCCGTTAGCGGCCGGCGGCAAAAGCACCGGAAGCCTGAAATTGCCGGAGAAGACGAGGAACCGGAGCCTCCCGGCACAGGGTTCGACTGTTTGGATTTTCAAGGTTGAAAAATGTCTATTGCTGATTCCTTCCGGCTGGCGATCCATACCTTGCTGGCTCACAAACTCCGGTCTTTCCTGACGCTGCTCGGCATCTTGATCTCCGTCACAACGCTGGTCACCGTTGTCTCGATTGTCCGCGGCATGGACCAATTCGTCGCCGAGCGTCTCTCGCAGCTTGGCACCGAAGTTTTTGTCATCTCCCGGTTCGGCATCATCACGAATTCAAAGCAATGGGCGGAGGCGCAGAAGCGTCCCAGGTTAACCCTGCAGGACTACGAGGCCTTGCGCCGGGGAGTAACGCAAGCCACCCATGTAGGAGCCATTGTGCGGGAGCGGGGTGAGTTGAAACACGGCAGGCAATCCCTCCGAGCCTCCGTTCGGGGTGTGACGGCCAATATGATTGACATCCGCACCGAAGAGCTTGCCTCCGGCCGCTACATCAGCGAGGCCGATTACCGCCATCGCAAGCGGGTTTGCGTCATTGGCGCAGACGTCTTAATAAATTTATACCCGAGCGGAAACGCTGTTGGAAAATTACTTTCCATCCGAGGGCAAAGATTTCAGGTCGTCGGGGTGGCCCAGCCCGTGGGCTCCATCTTTGGGCAGTCGCAGGACAATTTCGTTTATATCCCTTTGACGACAGCGCTGAAGCTCTACGGACAGCGGCGAAGTATCGGCTTCCAGATTCGGGTCCGCGAAGCTGCTCTTCTGCCTCCGGCCGCCGACCAGGCGCGGCTCATCCTGCGGGCACGCCACCATCTGGGCTATTTCGACAAGGATGATTTCGGGTTAATTAGCCCGGCCGCGGTTATGGAGCTCTGGCAAAGTCTGACGGGAACCATTGCGCGGGCGGCTGTGGTCGTCACGATCATTTTTGTTGTGATGGGCGGAATCGTGATTATGAACATCATGCTGGCGTCTCTCGCGGAGCGCACCTGGGAGATCGGCATGCGCAAGGCGGTGGGCGCGACAAGAGCGGACGTGCGAATGCAATTTCTTATGGAAGCGGCCTGTTTATCCATACTCGGAGGCGTGCTGGGTGTCGCTCTGGCTTTTGCGGGCACCAGGCTGGTCGCTTTGCTGAGCCCCGTCCCGGCTCCATTTTCTCTGGATATCGTGGTCGCTGCCCTTGCCGTTTCGGGCGCGGTTGGACTGTTTTTTGGCATCTATCCAGCCGCCCGTGCCGCCCGCCTGGACCCGATCACCGCTCTGCGGTCCGAGAGCGGTTAGAACCGTGAATCCCCTTCCCCGGAAGGTTGCATGACGGTTTCCGGATGAGGGGATCGGTGAAGCAAGCATGGTCGCATTTCGTGAAAATCTGAAGCTCGCATTCGGCACACTTGCCACGCACCGCCTGCGTTCGGCACTGGCCATTCTGGGTGTGGTAGTAGGTACCGCCATCGTCATGGCGATCGGGGCGATTCTGACCGGCCTGGACCGGAGCGTGGTGGCGCTGCTGGAGCGTTTTGGGACCAATACGATTTTTGTCTCCAAGCTATCCCCCGGCGTAGAACTCGGCCACCGTAGCCGCGAACAACGCTTGCGGAAGCCGCTGACCCTGGAAGATGCGGAGGCGATTGAGGCATCTTCTACTGCTGCTGTGCGCGTGGCCGCTCAAATCTTTACCGAAGACATAGTCGATGTGCGGTACCAGGGCGAGGAGGTTTCCGCCACGCACTTTTTCGGCGGCGGACCGGACTATGCCCGCGTGACCAATATGAACCTGAAGGAAGGCCGCTTCTTTACCGAGAGCGAGAACCGGCATCACCTCCGCCTGGCGATGATTGGCTATGAGATTGATCAGGCGTTGTTCCCGAACGAGAGCGCGCTGGAAAAAACCATCGACGTCGGCGGCAGGCCGTTTCGGATCGTGGGGGTGTTTGACCGCCGTAAGGGAAACTTCTTTGGAAGCGAATCGCACGATCAATACGTGCTGGTGCCCTACTACACCTTCCGCAAGTTTTATCCGGCGATCCGCGAACATTATTTTCTGGTGGAGGCTCGCCCAAAACAGCTGGACCAGGCCGTGGATCAGATTCGCGGATTGTTGCGGAGGCGGCGACACGATGGCTTGAACCAGCCGGACAGCTTTTATGTATCCACAGCGGAGTCCATCATCGACCAGTTCCACAAAATCACCGCCGCCGTAACGACGGTGATGATGCTGATCAGTTCAATCGGCTTGCTTGTGGGCGGCGTGGGCGTGATGAATATCATGCTGGTTTCCGTCACCGAACGGACACGGGAGATCGGCATCCGCAAGGCCGTAGGAGCGCGGCGGCGGGACATTGTCCAACAATTCCTGTTCGAGGCTGTTACCCTGACCGGATTAGGAGGATTGCTCGGCCTGCTGCTCGGCCTGAGCCTGGGATGGTTCCTGCGGTGGGTCTATCCTTCGATCCCCTCGGAGGTTCCGCTCTGGGCGATGGCATCCGGGCTTGCGGTTTCGCTCGCCGTAGGATTGTTCTTCGGCCTTTGGCCGGCTATCAAAGCCTCCCGCCTGGAACCGATTGAGGCCCTGCACTACGAATGAATCTTTCCGCTGCCTATGCGACCCGGAGCCAGCCGAAAGGCTTGACCTGACGCCGGAGAATCCAGTAGCATAAATTCACGGTACAGGCAGGAAGCCTCCGGAGGCGCTATCGTCTAGGGGTTAGGACGTGAGATTCTCATTCTCAAAACCCGGGTTCGATTCCCGGTAGCGCTACCATCCACACACTGCTGCTGAGCTCTATCTAAAACACTTTCCCTGATTGACAATTTGCGGCGTATTAGACCATTTTTATAGATAGTGTATAGTGGTGACTGGCGATACACTGCGAACAAGAATCAATGGCGAAGGCGTATTCGAACGATCTGCGGCGGAAGCTGCTGGAGGCGTACGATCGGGGGGAGGGGAGTCTTCGGGAAGTGGCGGAGCGGTTCGGGGTGAGTAGTCCGTATGCGTGGAAGATCTCGGCGCAGCGCAAGCGAACGGGGCAGGTCGAGCGGGTGGAACAACGGCATGGGCCAGAGAGCAAAGTGACGGCTGGGGTGGAACGGCAGTTGATATCCTGGGTGCGGCAGCAACCCGAGTTGACGTTGGCGGAGTTACAGGAGCGACTCTGGGAAACGGCGCAGCTGCCGGTCAGCCTGACACGGCTGTGGCAGGTGCTGCGGCTCAAAAAAAGTCGCTCCATGCCCAGGAACAGGAGACCCCGGAAAATCAACAGCGGCGGGCGGCGTGGTGGGAGACGCTGAGGGGGATAGATCCGGCCCAGTTGGTCTTTGTGGATGAGAGCGGAGCAACGACGGGAATGACGCGCCGCTATGGGCGGGCACCGTCTGGAGAGCGGGTGCGGGAGGCGGCCCCGGCCGGGCACTGGAGCACGCTCACCCTGCTGGGGGCCATGAGCGCGGAGGGAATCCTGGCCAGCATGACGGTCGAGTCCCCCACCGACGGGGATGTCTTCCTGGCTTATCTGGACCACGTCCTCTGCCCCCAGCTGAGTCCCGGACAGGTGGTAGTGATGGACAATCTGTCGGCCCACAAAGTGGACGGCGTTCGCGAGCGGATCGAAGCAGCCGGGGCTAGATTGCTGTATCTGCCGCCTGACTCGCCCGACTTCAATCCGATTGAGAAAGCCTGGTCGAAAATCAAACAGCATCTGCGCAAGGCCAAGGCTCGCACCTTGGAACGGCTCGAAGACACCGTCGCTCAATCCCTGGCGACCGTCACTTCACAGGATGCAACCGCCTGGTTCCGCCACTGTGGATATGCTATACACTAACTGTGAAAACGGTCTAGTGTTATGCTGATTCCACCAACAGTTAATTGCGGAAGCACCATAGTGACTGTAGTGGGTATAGTGGGAGGGTATACCCTGGAGGACCCAGGCCAAGTCGCCTTCGGCCCTTCCTCTCATACCCCCTCACAAGTCACTACACCCACTACAGAGTCTGCGGAGACGAGGCTTTCAAATTGCTAGATCGCTTGTCCCGGCGGATGCCTATTTGTCAGATGGCCTACCCCACGACGGAAGCGGCAACTCGGCGCATCTTTTACCATTGAGCCGCCGGGCCACCAAGCTCTACCTGAGACCCCACCGGTTGCATTCCCCATTTCCTGGCCAGCGAAGGAACCAAGTGCCTCACTTTGCCCCCAACCACGGTCATCAGAACCCTTATGTTCTCAATGTCGTCTTCCGGGATTGTTAGGTAGTCTCGATCCAGCACCAGGAAATCGGCAAACTTGCCTGGCTCCAGAGCACCTAGCTTGTCTTCTTTCATTAAATAGTACGCCCCCCAAGTAGTCGCACTCTTTAGAGCCAACTCCCGGCTGATCCGTTGATTCGGCGCATAGACCCTGTCGTTTTCCTGCGGCACCTTTCGATCCACGAATCGAGCCAGAGTCCAAAAGACGGTCAGCGACGTTGTTGCCAAGGGCCGGTCGATCTCGAAACCGGTGGGAACCTGGGCATCAATTAGTGATTTTTTCGGCACAGTCCACTGGACAGCCTCTTCACCGAAGGTTTTGAATATCCTGGGAGCATTTTGCATATAGAAGAAAGGAGCGCCGCCGACAGCCATCCCCAGTCTCTTGATCCGTCCTATCTGATCCGGCCGCGGGGACATGGTCAGGTGGTCCCAGGCATGCCTCTTCGCCCGGATTTGTTCTGGTGTGAAGCCCGCTTCTCTGCTCCCTCTTTCAATCGCTTCCATTAGATAATCGACATCCAGATCTCCACCCATATGCATCGCCGCAATGCGGCCTCCGGCCTTAACGAACTCAACGAGTCGCCGGAAATGCTGATCGCTTGGATCAAATGAACAACTGTTGGATCCGGCGGCCACTTCGACTCGAGGCTGCGCCGTGGTACAACCGCTGCCCACTCTTTCCACTCCCCATCCTCCGGCGTTCCAGAAGTAATCGTTGCCTGTGCCTTCCAACAAAACGATTGTGTTGAATATGTAAGGGTCAGCGTCGAAAAACGTTTCACGCCAACCCCAGGTCCACGCATTCCGCACGGGCATCTCTCCGCTTTTCGACAAGTCGCTATACACCTTCAGATTGGAGGGAGTGTAAGCCCTCGATCCGAATGCACTGACTCCCAAGCTTGCCCACCAACTCAGCTCGATGCGATGAATCTCCTTCAGTTCCTTGTAGTGGTCCTTCATCACCACTTCGTGGAATACCCAGTCCATGGCGCCGCGAACGCTCCCGCCGCGCCGTCCAGTTTCACTATCCAACAGCATGTCTTGCTGTGGGAATACCTTTGCGATTTCCTCCTCTCCTCTTTCATTCGCCAAAGCCCCCGTGAACACAGTTCTATGGAAGACCGGATTGTTGGGAGCGAGTCGGTCCAGCAATTCCTTCGGAATCATTTCTCCGTCCAATATATTTCCGTATCTCTCCCGGTCGAGCCCATATTCGTACTTGTCGCCAAGAGAATGAGCGAAGAAGATCCATTGCCCTGGCTTCGCCTTGCTGACTGCCTCCCGCAACACTCCCGGAAACGCTTGTGCCTGTTCCTGTGGGCTCCCCGTCATATACCGGGCTACAATCTTGTCATCCGTCAGTACCTTCTTCAATGCATACGGATTCTGTGGCGCCCAGTCATATGGGTGATCATGCACTACAATCAGCCCCGGTACGACTGTCCGGCCTTCCAAATCTATCTGTTTAGTATTCGGTCCCGCTTGCCCGCGAATCTGGGCGTTGGTCCCCACTGCCACAACATTGTCATCCCGAATGGCCATCGCTTGGGCTACCGTTCCTACGTTCGAGGTGAAGCTCTTATCACTCATCGTCACGATCTTCCCGTTGTATACGATCATCTCTGGGGTTGCTTGCTGAGCCTGTCCTACGTTAACCGCCAGGAAGCTCCACGCCACAAGGAATGCCGACACACTACTCCATCTATTTTGCATGGTCTTTTCCTCCGCCTAAAAAACAGCCTTCCTCTGGTAAGTTCCTCGCCGGGAACCTACGGCAGGGAGGGAAAAGGGTGACTAAAACGAAATTAATTTCTTAGCCTCCCGGTAGCCACGAGGATATACCCGTTTGCCCCCAGTCGAGCCCCCGAGCACAATTGTTTCTCCGAGATGTTCCCATTAGCTCCCAACCGCCCCTTTCCGGGTCCTGAAAGCCTGTCGCCTTGGCTTCCAGAACCAGCTTTTTCAGACACCTCTTCAGTCCATCTATCTGCCTCAGCATGCTGGCAAATAAACGTCTCGTCAAATGGCTCTCCGCCAGCAATAGCCAATAATACCGGGCCTGTTTTCACCAGCCGCTGCTGCAGGCTCGTCAACCCACCTGCTTCCCGATCTCAGCCCAGGAGAGCCCCTGCGCACGGAGACGGGCAATCCTCGCCGAATCCACAACGCGGCGCGGAATTCTCTCGCTTCCGCTGGTACAAATACTGCCGGTCAGGTCACTACTTTCTAATGCGGGAAAACGGACCAGCGAGAGAGGACAGTTCCATTTCGCAAGCGCGCTACGGAAGGCGAAATCTCTAGAATGCATCGCATGAATGCCCTCCGACCCGAAACCGAGCGGGCCCGGATCGCAGGACGACTTCCTCGCAGAATTTTCGCTCGGCCAACGGTATTTTGTGTTCCTCCAGAATCCGTTTAACGCGCTCCAAAACTTCTGCGTACTCAACCGCGCGCGTAGGGTCAACACAATATACTCATTCCTCGATCCTGATCAGGTGTCTTCAAGAGACATTGCCTCTCCGGAGGCGACGTCCTGCAAGAATGCTACGGCTAGTGCCGCCTCGCCCAGCGTGCAGTCATCGGCCATCGCTGCAACCAGTCTCTCCTGACTCGGGGCGCCACACTTATTCTTGGATTTCCTGGCGACGGCGCTCTTTGTTTTTCTGCGGAAAAACGCTTTCACCACTGGAGGACCGAATCTTCGACGAAGTCGGTCCAGACTTTTCGCCTCAACTTGCCGGACACGCTCCCTAGTTACACCGAGTTCATCGCCGATCTCCTGCAACGTCTTCCTTTCCCCATCCCATAATCCATAGCGGTAAGCGACAATGGTTTGTTCTCGCTCCGGCATGAAAGAGAGCAGCCGATGGACAAAAGTCTTCGTGCTGAAAGGTAATGCGGCCACGCCTTCCTGAATCCCTCTCAGCAAGCCCAACTCTGCCTGACGCCTGCCCGAAACGTGCTCAAGAATATTTGTCTCAACGTCGGCTCTACTCTTTGGCCCAAAACCTCTCATGCGGATGAGGTTCTCCTTGGGATAATTGAGCAGTTGGCGTACAGACTTAATGTGAAGATGTGCCAGGATGTTTGCGGACTTTGTTGTCAGGTCGAGGCAATCAACAGGCGCATCGAAACCCACTTCAGCAGCTTCGGGAATGACCCACCTGCCGCGGGTTAATTTTGACTGTGACCTCAATCGGCGAGGAAGTGTTGGAGGCAGCTCTCCAGTGTGGCGAGTCTGTTTTTTCATGCTGGGCGTAGGAGGACCTTGCGCCGATCTGAGGAACTGTTTAAAAGCGCGTCGCATAATCGATAAGCCTTTTATGCCGAACCCGATCAAGCTGAGGAGTTCCCCCTTAGTTGATTGCGAAAGTTCGCCGACGGTCCTGATAGCACATCACCTTAGCTCTAGTTTCAGGTGGAGAACTTCAGGTCCTCAATAAGCCATTGCAATGTCCTTCACTACGCATGGACAATCCCAAGGGCGTGCAGCACTGCCCCCATCTTCAGAACGGCCTCATAAAAGAATTACCATTGCGAGGCAGGGCCTCCAAGTTCTATCTGGGCTCCAGTGGGTTGCATTCCCCACTCCCGCGCTAGGGAGGGAACCAGATGTACCGGTTTGCCGCCCACCATCGTCATCAGGACCCGGATCGTCAGAATATCATCCACAGGGATCGTCAAGTAATCTTTGTTCAGAACCACCAAGTCCGCAAACTTGCCCGGCTCCAGGGAACCGAGGACATCTTCTTTCAGGGTTCCATAGGCTGCAAAGAGAGTTGCCGACTTGAGCATCGCCTCGCGACTGATGGCCTGCGCGGGAGCACCTAAATTTCCATCCCAATCCTTCCGCGTAATGGCGCCATAGAGAACGTGCATGTAGGTCAAGTTGGTGTATTCGCTGAGGGGCCGGTCAATTTCTACGCTATTCATGACTCCGGCATCATACAGGGCTTTCCGAGGCACCATATTCATCGCACCACGCTCGCCGTAGTCGCGGAGAGTTCGTGTTACACGTCCTTCCCAGACGACGATGTCCCAACCGCTGGTCATCATCCCTAAGTTTTTGAAGCGCGGAATCTGGTCCGGGCGGGGATACATACTCATATGTTCGGTGACATGGCGTTTGGACCGGATCTCGTCCAGCGTCATGCCAGCGTCTCTACCGGCTTTCTCTATGATGTCCAGCACCATATCTATTTCCACATCCCCCGTCATATGGTCACCGGCTAATCGTCCTCCTGCCTTGAGGTATTCGTAAAGAGCACGAGAAATGTTTTCCTGGGAATATCCAGGATTCGCACAATTCCTTTCTTTCCGAGCAGTTGCCTCTGGGGTAAGCGGATCCAGCTGGGTGCACCCTCCTCCCTGGTGGGCGGTCATCCCTGTATTCCAGAGGTAATCGGAACCCTTGCCGACCATGGAGGCCACCGCGTTCACAAAATAGGGGTCTTGGAAGAAGTCGTTGCGCTCCGGCCAGAACCAGCCCCAACCAAGCCGCATCGCCATCTCTCCCTCTTTGTCCAGGCTATTGAAGGCTCGAATGGCTCCACCCGTATAGAGTGAAGTCGCATTTAGGGTAATCCCAAGGGCTGATGTCCAGGACAACCCGAGCCGGTAGATCTCGCGCAGTACCTCGGGTGGGTAAAGGATGTCTTGCTCCACCTCCCGATAGCAAACGGCGCATGTGCCGGTCTCCTCTCCACTCTCTCCTGAATAGGAACCTATTGGGCTAATCAGGAACTTGTCCCATTGATCCCCGTACCCGTTCTTTACGGCCTCAATTCCTTTTTGGTTCAACACCAAGCCCGTAAAACCCCCTCGAATGAGCACTGGATTGTTGGGAGCCGCCACGTCCAGCATATTTTTATTAATTTGCCTGCCCAACATGGGCGAGATCTCATTCCCCCATCGGTAGTCTGGACCGTATAACAAACTGATCCGAATCCATTGGCCGGGTTTGGCCTTCTGCACCGCCTCATCCAAAACTCGAGGGAATTGTTGCATCACTTGATCGGGGGGCACATTCAAAAACCGCTCAATGTGCATGTCGTCGCTGACCACCTTCTTCATGACCGTCGGATTCAGCGGATTCCAGTCTTGCGGATGATCGTGCGTGGCTCCAAAACCGGGGGTTACCGTTCGCCCCTCCAAATCATACGATTTCGTGTTGGGGCCTGCCAGCCGGCGAACTTGGTCATTGCTCCCCACCGCCGCAATCTTCCCTTCCCGGATCGCGATCGCCTGAGCTATCGTGCCAAGATTTGCATTGACTCCGTGGTTGTTCACCGTGACAACCTTGCCGTTGTAAAGAATCGTGTCCGGGGCCGTCTGCTGGGCCCACAACGGCCCTCCACTCACCCCCAACACCCACACCACGATCAGCAATTGCCGAAAGATCTCTTTCCTCATTTTTTATCTCCCCTCAAGGTTGTAATTTTCGAAAGCGCAATTTGTAACTCTCGCAAAGAATCCGGCCCAGCCAGCCCGGCAGGACCAGTGACAGAGTCAAAGTGGATCTTCAACCCGAACTGCGTCTTGTCGCGTCTTGGTGACGGTTGTGCAAGATCAGTCTTGCAGCGGGATTAAATGCCCCTTCAGCCGCGCTTTAGATTGTTTTTGTCCCAACCAAAAGATTGGGCAAAGATGTGGAAACCACACCTTTGCCCAGAAAAGCGCAAGCAAATCAGAAGTTGATCTTCAACCCGAACTGGATCTGCCGCTCCGAATTGACAGTATCCGTGATCCGCCCCGCAGCGCTATTGATCGAGCGTGTCGCTGATGTGAAGATGGTGTCTTCGGGACTGGCAAAGTTGGGATGGTTGAACAGGTTGAAGAGCTCCGCCCGGAATTCCACGCCGCGCTGCTCGCCCAAGGAGAACTTCTTCTTCAACGCAAAGTCGAAGTTATTGAATCCCGGCCCGATGATCGTGTTCCTCGCCAGGTTGCCATAGAATCCAGTCTCCTGGCGTTCAAAGACTGAAGGGTCATAGTACTTGTCGGGACCTCCCAAAACCGGGTTATTGTCGGCTCCCGGTTTGAGATCCGGGCGGATGTTCCGACGAATCGCGCCACTGTCGGCTGCGTTGTAACCCAGGGTTGCGCTAAGCGGGTTGCCGGTTTGCAGCTTCAGGATTCCATTCATTTGCCAACCGTTTATCAACGCTCTCGCGGCCGCGTTGTCGAAATCCCCCGTGGGAAACTCGTAAGTGTAAGTGAAAATAAAGTTGTGTCTTGAGTCAAAGTCAGATAAGCCTCGATCGCCCTTGTGGTCATCCGGGTTCTGAGTCCCTCCAGTGCCACCTGCGTTACCTATCCCATCCCATCGATCAACACCCTCATCAACCGTCCTGGACCAGGTATAAGCGACCCCCATTTGCATTCCCTGGCTGAAGCGACGGGCCACCTTCACCTGCAAAGAGTTGTAGAACGATTGCGCCCAGCTCGATTGACGAGAATCCCAAAGAGTGTTGGGATTTCGAATGCTCCGGGCACCGTCGGGACAGTTTGGATTCACGGGCTTTCCGGGACTGGTATTGTGGCACACGCGGCCATCCGCAAGGATCGTGGGAAACTTCGTGTTGGCGGTTCGATTCATCAGTAAGTCATTTCCCTTGGATCCGGCGTAAGCCAGCGATACCGATGTTCCGGCCATGAGCTCCCGCTGAATGGCCAAGTTGTACTGCAGCAGGTAGGGGTGGTCCATGTCAAAATCGAATGTTTGAACTCCCAGCTTCGTAAGAGCAGGATCGACCGTCCTAAAGACTCCCAGGAAGGGTGGGTCTCGCAAGTCCACAAGGGTGTAAATGGGAGGCTGGCGAACCGACGGGATGAACCAGATGTTGGAAAGCAGATGCTGCCGGAACATCCCGAATCCCCCTCGGATAGCGGTCCTGCCGTCCCCTGCCAAATCCCAGGCAAAGCCCACGCGCGGCTGGAAGTTTTTCCACTGGTCGGCGTTCTTAAAGTACGGTCCGGGGGTGGGCTCTAGATCCAGCACATCCGCGAAGTTTGTCAATCGGTCATGATTTTCTGTCGGAACCGTGGAGTGTTCAAATCGCAGTCCCGCGTTTAAGGTGAAGTTCGGTGTGACTTGCCAACTATCCTCCAGGTAGACACTCGCCATCCACTGGCGCAGACTGCGCACCGCGGAAGAACCCGGCTGGGCGCCTGTATAATTGTCCGGTTCCGCTCTGAAAAACCTCTCCAGCGAAGGAAAGCGGTAGCTTCCTCCCAGTCGCTGGGGTGCGGTGATATTGGTCTGAAATCGCTTGACGACCACTCCAAATTTTAGCTGGTGCGCCCCACGACTGCTACTTACGTCGTCCTGGTAATGGAAGTTGTTCACTGTGTAATGCTTCGGGTTAGAGCTCCGACCCCCAATCCCCGTAATTAAACCGCGAGTGAAATCGACGGTGGAAAACGGGCCAAACGGGACTCCGGGGACAAAGTCAAACCGGGACGGGAGCGGCTCCCAAAGCGCTTCGGTATTATTAAAGGAGTCACTGCGGGTGAACCCGAACCGGGCGGTATTGATCAAGGTGGGCGAAACGATGTGGTTCCACTCTAACGTAGCATACTGCCATCGAATCCTTCCACTGGTTTCGGCAACGTTAATCCCACTGTTAGGCCCACTCCTGGTGGAGTGGTCGAAGGTGTAGCGGCCAAAAACATTATCGTTATCCGAGAAGCGGTGGTCCAGCCGCGTCATCCAATAAGCTAGATTGATCGGCTGGCTGAAAGGCGTGACAAACTCTGCCATGCCGTCTCCAAAATTTTTCGCGGTATTCGCCCGCGGCGCAATGGCGATGAAAGGCGCGATATCCGGATGGATCTCGATAGGGTCACGACCCGGAAGGATTCCCTGCCGGGCGTTGTCGTCCAGGACTCGTCCGGTGCTGACTTGGGCTTTCCGCTCCCTTATGAATTCCATCGTCCCAAAATAGAACGTCCTGTCTTGTTTAATGGGTCCCCCCAACGAAAACCCGAACTGGTTGCGCTTGAACCCGGGCTTTTCCTGGTTGGAGGAATTGAGAAAGAAGTCATTGGCATCGAACGAGCTGTTGCGGAGAAATTCAAAGGCCGTGCCGTGCATTTCATTGGTGCCCGACCGCGAAACCGCATTCATGACCGCACCGCCCTGACTGCTGTACGAGGCGCTGTAGCCACTGGTCAAGAGCGAAAACTCTCGAATGGCTTCGATGCCCACGGCACCCCCTTCTATCGTTCCGGGGGTCTGCCGGTGAACGTCCGCGACCTCCGTGCCGTCCACCAGAAACACATTGCTGCTCACCCGGGCCCCACCGACGGAAATTCTTCTTCCAGTACCGGTGTTAATCGAACCCCCGCCTCCTCCTGCTCTCTTCACCTCCGACGTTCCCACCTGCAAGGCGATGAGCTGAGTATAATCGCGGCCATTTAAGGGCAAATCGCGAATCTGGCGATCGTCTACCAGGGAAGCTAGGGAAGAGGTCGTGGTCTCCACCACGGGCGCTTCCTCGGTGATGGTCACACTTTCCGTGACCGCCCCTACACTGAGCGGAATATTGACGTTCACTTCCAGGCCCACCGTTAACTGAATGCCAGCGCGAACCGCCGTTTGAAATCCCGGCGTTCCCGCTCTCACTTCATACGTTCCTACCTGCAGTTGCCGCAGGTGATAGACACCTCTCGCATCGGTCTCTACCGTGCGGGTAGCTCCCGTGTTCACGTTGGTACTGGTCACGGATGCTCCCGGTATGACCGCCCCGGTGTCATCAGTCACGGTGCCGGAAATCGTTGCGGTGGTAACTTGCGCATACCCGTTGGCGAGGAAAAGCGCCACGGCAAGAAATAACGAAATCAGGATGAAATTAACGGACTTCTTGAAACGCATGGGCTGCCACCTTCGACGCCGCCCGGTGGCGGTCTCTACAGTTCCAGAGGTCGTCCCCGCCTTAGTCAGAGCAACCTCCCTACCAAGAAGCAGACGCACTAATAGTGTCCCAAAGAATCCCTTCCGCTGCATGAGAAGCCTCCTTTTTTCAGTAGCGCATCGTTCGAGCGAAAAAAACCACCCTCAACTTGCCTCGAAGAAACGACGCAGTTTCAATCCGCTTGCGAAAACCGGCTTAAATCAGAAAATTACTACACTCAGCCCAAAAAGGGGTGCGTCACTCTGGTTTGGTGAGAACGAACAGGGATTCTTGCAATGAGTAAAGGAACAGGAGGCTTTTGAAGATCCGCTGGATTTCCCGCGCATCATGATTGGTTACCACCGAGCCAACAGTTTCAGGTCTTACGCCACATTTACCCCTTTTGTAACTCTTCTACGCCTGCCCTCCCCATCCTGTCAAGCTTTTTTTCCGGAATTGTCGTTAGCACATGATATGTCCGGTGGAAATAGCAAGTGAAGTGTCCGCTTTGAAGGCGGTCTGGGGTAAGACCATCTATCCAGGAGGTGGAGATGGAGTCATACCCGAGGGCCGCCGTGGAGCGGGCAATGAAGATACAAGAAGTAATCTTGCGAGCGATAGGGAAGCGGATCAACTGGTGGCAGGCAGCCGAGATCATCGGGATCAGCGACCGGCAGATGCGGCGGTGGAGCAGCCGGTACGAGCAGTACGGCTACGACGGGCTGTTTGACCGGCGGCGGGGAAAGCCGAGCCCGCGGCGGGTACCCCTGAGGACGGTGGAGAAGGTGCTGGGGCTGTATCAAGAGAAGTACTTTGACTTCAACGTGCGGCACTTTCACGAGAAGCTGCGGGAGGAGCACGGCCTCCGGCTGAGCTATACGTGGGTGAAGCTGGCGTTGCAGGGGGCGGGGTTGGTAAACAAGAGGCGGAAGCGGGGCGTGCACCGCCAGCGGCGGCCCCGGCGGCCGTTGCCGGGGATGCTGCTGCATCTGGATGGGAGCCAGCATCGGTGGTTTGTCGATGATCGCTGGTATGACCTGCTGGTGGTTCCGGATGATGCCAGCAGCGAGATTTACTATGCGCAACTGGTGGAGCAGGAATCGACGCGGACGGTGCTGGCTGCCCTGCGGGAGGTGGTCGAGCAACAGGGGGTCTTTTGCGCCCTTTATAGCGACCGGGCCAGTCATTTCTTCCTGACCCGAAAGGCGGGTGATCTGGTCGATCGGCAAGCCGACCCAGGTGGGCCGTGCACTGCGGGAGCTGGGCATTCAGATGATTCCGGCCTACTCGCCGCAGGCGCGAGGACGTGGCGAGCGGAATTTCGGGACTTGGCAAGGGCGGCTACCACAAGAGTTGCGCCTGCGGGAGATTACTACGGTCGAGGCAGCGAATGGGTTCCTGCGGGAGGGCTATATCGGGGAGTTCAATCGGCGCTTTGCCGTGCCGACCGCCCAACCGGGCAGCGCCTTTTTGCCGCCAGCCAGACGGGAGTTAGACCGCATCTTCTCGATCCAGCACGAACGGGTAGTGAATCGGGACAATACGGTCAGTCTGGAGAACCGCCTCCTCCAGATCGAGAAAACTCCCTGGCGCGGGACTCTGGCGGGCTGCCGTGTGACCGTCTATGAACACCTGGATGGGACGTTGAGCATTGGCTATGGACCGCATACGGTGGGTCGCTACTCCTCCGAGGGGGTGGCGATCCGGTGCGGTGGCCGGCGGCGGAGCCCCGTGGCTTCCCGACGACACCATTCGGCGCTCACCTCAGTCGCCCTACGGGCTCCTTCGGTCAGCGCCAAACCGCTTTCGGCCGAATCATGAAACCGGACATTTTAACTTGCTAACAACACTTTACCCAGAGTTTTATCTCTTCAACGGCATCCTTTTCAGCCCACGGTGATATGAAGACGTCGGTAATCAGGGAGCGCAGGTCAATGCGCCTTCGTTTACACTCCGGTACCCATGAATAGCGAGGATTGAGATCAAGCGGCACGGCGTGGGGAAAATCATTCAAGTCAATATTCCGATTACCACCCGCCAATGGATCGATAGCAGTTAACCACGCCCGAACCTCGCAGTCTTGGGAATATTGAATTTGCTTGGTCGTGATGAATTCTAAGGCGTTGAAGGTGTTTGCCAGATAGTCGGTGCCATACCGCACTAAACCCACGTGAGCCTCATCCAGCAATCCGTCCAGGGCTGACTTCAGCAGTCCATAGCGTGAACAAACGGCTACTCCGTCATGGCCGTATTGTTCCCACATATCGAGTGTTTCTTGACGGTAGAGCTGCCAGCAACTGATGTAATAGGACTCGCGATTCTGGGCAAGAGAACCAAGGTGATTATTGAGGCTCACACGGTCGTTGATGTCATACGGGTCCAAACCAAGAACCCGCCTTGCATATTGCTCAGGGGGTAAACCTTCACTCTTATCGGAGAACAAGTCAGCTCGCCGGAAGTAGAGTTCCTCACTCACCATTAAATCGCGGAACTTGCGAAGATCCATGAAGCGGCAAATCATAGCGTATTCGTTCGGTTCTACGCGGTTGACGTATGGCACAATAGGCATTCTCTTCTCTTGTACTCCGTCCCCGCGCCGTTCGCAAGAGATCCTAACGCAGACAAGGCGAGCCTCGAACGGACTGTGGCTGCGGGATGTGACTGGCAGTGACCTCTAGAGGCCCTCGGGGACCAGCCGTTCACCTGGACGAAAAATGCCCTACCCGTAAAAGTGTTCGTCGTTGTCCCGAAGGCCCTTTGTGGGAAGTGTGGTTGGTATACGCAGGGCTCTCGAACGACAGGTCCTCGGTAACGCCCATGTGTTTAGCGATCTTGCCCTACTGGACATAAAGTCGGCAAACTGGAAACTGACCCACTATCGAACCGTGCAACCGTATTCCGTTTCGCCCTGCCGTGCTTTAGACCGTTTTTATGGATTGTGTATCCCGTCCGAGCCGCGACCGTGAGGGAGCGTCCACCCAACGCGGTTCGGCCAACCAAAATGTTGTGGTCGCTCCTTTACAGTCGCGGCTCGGATTTTTGGACTTTGCATATCTACACCATTTGTGAAAATGATTTAGAATAACAATAGCGGTTCCGGGGTAAAGGAAATCCCGGCGCCAAGGAGGATTTGGCGGCCATGATTTTTGACCCGATGTATTTTCTATTTCTGGCGCCCGGATTTGCGTTGTCGCTGTGGGCCAGTTTCCGGGTAAAAAGAGCCTTCAAGAAGTATTCCAAGGTCCCCTCTGCGCGAGGGATGACCGGGGCCGAGGCGGCTGCGGAGTTGTTGCGAGGAGCCGGTATCACCGGCGTGCGGATCGTGCCCACGCACGGGATGCTCTCGGACCACTACAACCCCATCAACAAGACGCTGGCGCTGTCGGAAAACGTCTATCGCACGAACTCGATAGCCGCCATCGGCGTGGCCACCCACGAAGCGGGGCACGCCATCCAGCACGCGCAAAACTACGCCCCTCTATGGGCGAGGTCCCTGCTGGTGCCGACAGCCAATATCGGATCGGGCCTGGGCTACATTGTGATGGTTCTGGGACTACTGTTCTCTTCCACGAACATGGTCCTGGTGGGAGCGGTTTTGTTCTCCGCCGTTCTGCTGTTTCAGATCGTCACGCTGCCGGTGGAATTCGACGCCTCCAGCCGCGCCAAGGCATTGGTGGTGGAGCAGGGCATCATCACCCAGCAGGAACGGGAAGGAGTAGACAAGGTCCTGAATGCGGCGGCCATGACCTATGTGGCGGCGGCGATCAGTACGCTGCTGACCTTGGTCTATTTCCTGCTGCGGGCCGGTCTGCTGGGCGGGGGTGACGACTAACCCGCGGTTCCCCGCCCTGCAATGCATTGGCATCTCGGGACGCCGTGTAGCGATTACCAGCAGTCAGGAACCATGAGGTTATCTGCCAGGTTATCTGGGGGTTATCTGTTACCCCACTTTTTCCTTTTTTTCCTTCCGAGCCTTCCAGCTTTCAAAGAGCTTTTCCAGGCCCTTCTCCACAAGGTCGGGCATCTTCTCAAAGGTGTGGGCCACAGTCGCGCCGCGCCCCAGCATGTGCACGTTGAGTTCCCCGCCCCGAACGGCTAGGAGGGCCACTGGCCGGACGCGAATTCCTCCTCCGCCCCCTCCTCCCTCACCGGTGGCCGCTTTCTTTTCCGCTCCGCCTGATCCCCCTCCCGCGCCAACTCCCAGCGAGACACGGGAAATCGGGACGACGGTAAATTCCCCGGCGGTGAAAGGCGAGCCGACAATGGTCTCCGTATTGGCCAGAGTTTTGAGTTCTTCAATCAAATCCTTCAAAATTTCCTGTGCGGTACCCATGATCTCCTCCCTCCGAATGAACTACTTTATGATGCCAGGCATTGCTTGTAAATCGCCTTGTAAGGAAGCCTAAATAGAAACCCCAGCAGCGCCTTCGCCAGCCGGTCCGGATGGAAACGAATCTCCATTTGCAGAGCATTCTCTCCGGTGAAATTGACGAAGATGCCGGCTCCGGGACCCCAATCTCTTTGAGCCAGGACACCCGCCAGCATGCCGTTCAAGGCTGGATCGGGCAGCGAAAGACTGCCGCGCCACCGCGCTAGCTCTACCGAGCGCAGGAGACCATCCAGAAGGCTCCGGAGTTGAGGAACCAGAGCGCGGCGAATCGCGGAGTCCCGGAAACAACCGCGCAGCAGCCGAACCACAAAGGGTGCATGCCGCCTCCGCCGCCCTCGAGGCCGGACCGCGGCTCTTTTGCGCTCTTTCCTTCGCCGTGGAGCGGCGAGCGGGATGGGCATTCCGGCAAGCAACAGTTGCCGGCTGCCTTTGGCCCAGGGCAGCGGGCGAAGATAGGTCAGCAGGACCAGCCAACGAATCCCCATCTGACCGCTTGCGGTATCCACCGTCACAACCACCGGGCTGCGAAGCAACAGGATGAACCCGCCTGCTGCGACGACCAGAGCTGCCAATGCGATCCACACGAGAAGCATCTAACTCCTGGAAACATCTTACTCTTGTTGGAGGCGGAGGATGGGCCGGGAAAAATATTATCTCGCCGCAGAGAATCCCGGACCGCCTATCGCTTGACGGATTGCGCGTCTAATCGCACCTCATCATCATCATCGCATAACAAGCCGGCTGCCCGCTAGGAGTGACATGTCCCCAGCGCTGACAGGAACCGCCTGGCTCGGTCTTCGATGTCGGCGGCCTGCAGCAGGTCCCCGATGACCGCCACCGCATTGGCCCCCGCCTGCAGAACTGCAGGCGCATTTTCGAGCGTAATGCCGCCAATCGCCACCAGCGGCATTGCGGTGAGGGAGCGCACCCGCGCTACCATCTCCAGGCCCACCACCGGGTCCGGCTCCTTCTTGGTCGAGGTGGGAAAAACCGGACCGATCGCAATGTAATCGACCGGCAGGGAGGCGGCCTCGCGCGCCTGTTCCAGGTTGTGCGTGGAAAACCCGACCACCGCATCCTGCCCCAGAAACAGCCGCGCCTTGTCCGGCGGCAGGTCGTCTTGTCCCAGGTGCACCCCGGCGGCTCCGCACAATTTTGCGACATCCGCCCGGTCATTCACGATCCATTCCCCTCCGAACGCGCCGACCCACCGGGCAAGCGCCGCGCACTGCTCCAAGTGCGCCTTGCGGAACCGTTCTTTGTGGCGATACTGGATTACTTTGACCCCGGCTCGCAAAAGGGGTTCCAGGATCGAGGCGGGGGAAAGTTCCGGACGAATGGAGGTGTCCAGGATAGCGTAGAGCGGAGCGCGAGCTAACAATTCACCGATTGGAACGCTCATCCTCTGAGTCATCCCTTGTATCATCCCTATGTATCAGCCCTTGCATGAGCCTCTGTTCCGGCTTGGTTTGTGCGGATGCGGGCTGGTCTGCGAAGCGTTACTTTGCCGCCATGGCAGGGCGGTTCTGACAATTCGACAGGAAGCCGACGTGATAGTTCCCCTGGAGGAAGCGCGGATCGGCGAGGATCTTTCGGTGCTTCGGGATGGAGGTTTGGACGCCCTCCACGATGAACATCTCCAGAGCGCAGCTCATGCGGCTGAGGGCCTCTGCTCTGTCCCTCCCGTGCACGACCAGTTTGGCAATCAGAGAATCGTAGTAGGGATGAATGACGCACTCGGAATAGGAGGCGGAATCGACGCGAACGCCTGTTCCTCCGGGCACGTGAAAGGAGGTGATCTGGCCGGCCGAGGGGATAAACGTGACGGGGTCCTCGGCGTTGATGCGGCACTCCATGCTGTGGCCGCGAAGCAGCACGGGCTGGTCGGTGGTAATTTCCTGAAGCGAAGCTCCGGCTGCCAGCAGAATCTGGCTCTTGACCAGATCAATGCCCGTGACCATCTCCGTTACCGGATGCTCCACCTGAATGCGGGTGTTCATCTCGATAAAGGAGAGGTCTCCCTTCTCATCCATCAAAAACTCCACCGTGCCGGCGTTCGTGTACCCAATCTGGCCGATGACCTTCTCGACAAGCGCCCCTATTTCCTGGCGCTTCCGGGGCGTGACCGGAACAGCCGGTGACTCTTCCACAATTTTCTGGTAGCGGCGCTGAATGCTGCACTCTCGTTCGCCCAGGTGAATGGCCTGCCCGCTGTGATCCGCCAGTACCTGAAACTCGATGTGCCGGGCTCCCGGAATCATCTTCTCCAGATACATTTCGTCGGAATTGAAAACCTGGAGCGCCTCGCTCCGGGCAGCGAGGAAGGCCGGAACCATCTCCTCCGGCGCATGCGCCACGCGCATCCCGCGGCCTCCGCCGCCGGCCGCCGCCTTAATCAAAACCGGGTAGCCGATCGCGGAGCCCCACTCTTTAGCCTCTTCCGCGCTGTAGACCAACCCTTCGGAACCGGCCAGCACCGGCAGCCCCGCATCCTTCATCGCTTGCCGGGCTCTGCTCTTATCTCCCATCAGTTGAATCAGTTCCGAACGGGGGCCGATGAACGTAATATCGGAAGTCTCACACACCTCGGCGAAGTTGGCGTCCTCGGACAAAAACCCATAGCCCGGATGGATGGCGTCCGCGTCGGTGATGGCCGCGGCGCTGATCACGGCGGGAATGTTCATGTAACTGGCCCCAGGCCGCGCCGGTCCGATGCAGATTGCCTCGTCGGCAAAGCGCACATGCAGCGAGTACAGGTCCGCTTCCGAATAAACGGCCACGGTCCGTATCCCCAGCTCTTTGCAAGCGGTGATCACCCGCAGCGCGATCTCTCCTCGGTTGGCAATCAGTATCTTTTTGAACATAAAGGCAGACGGGAAGCGCCGGAGAGCAAAGCGGCGTCAGTCTCCTCCTTGGGAGGAAACCGAGGGGCGCAGATCGAAAAGCGGCTCACCATACTCTACCGGCTGCCCGTTCTCGACGTAGCATTTCACGACCTTGCCCGTGATTTCCGCCTCGATTTCATTCATCAACTTCATGGCCTCTATAATGCAAAGCACCTGCCCGGGCTGTACATCATCTCCCACCTCCACGAATGCAGGGGCATCCTGGCCCGGCGAGGAGTAAAAGGTTCCGACCATCGGAGACCGCACAACGTGCAGCGCTTCCGGACGGCCCGAAATGCCGGTTCCAGCCTCGGCTGTATACACGCCTGCTTGCTCGGAGCCGGACGGCTGAACACCTGCCACCCTCACTCCGGCGTGCCGCGCTAATTCCGCTTGCTCAGCCAAAGCCTCTGCCGGAGAAGACCCGGTATTTCTGCTGATCCTCAGCCGGACTCCGGAGCGCTCCAGCTCGAACTCGGAAATCCCCTTTTCCGTTATCAGGTCAACGAGTTCTCTGATCTCTTTTAGATTCATCTACGGAGTGGGGTTCCGATCCTTTCCGGTGCTGCTCTCGCCCCGGCCTTTCAGCCGCTAAAGCACCGTCAGTTCTTTGGGTGTTGTCGTCAGCACTTCCGGGCCTCGTTTCCGAACCACCACCACATCCTCGATTCGGACGCCGCCATAGCCGGGAATATAAACACCCGGCTCAACCGTCACCACGGCATTTTCCGGCAGCAGGGCCTCCTGACTTCTGGCCAAGCTAGGCAGTTCGTGAATCTCTCTGCCTACCCCGTGACCGGTGCTGTGAGTAAAATACCGGCCATACCCGTGACGATCCAGCACCCTGCGGGCGGCTTTGTCCACGGCAGAACACGGGACCCCAACCTGAACGGCTTGCTCGGCCTCCTTCTGCGCTTCGAGCACGGCCTCATAAATCCGTGCAGCTTTCCGGGGAGCCTGACCCAGGAAAACCGTCCGCGTCATGTCGCCCGCGTAGCCGCCAAGTATAGCACCCAAATCCAGCATAACGCATTCATTTCGCCGAAGCTTGCGGGTCCCCGGAGACGAATGCGGCAGGGCCGTGCGGGGCCCCGCGGCTACGATCGTTTCAAATGCAGGCCGCTCCGCGCCGTTGCGCCGCATCCGGTACTCAATTTCGGCAGCCACCTCAATCTCCGTTATCCCCGGACGCAGGTGGGCAATCGTCTCGGAGAACGCCTTGGAACCCAGGTGGACGGCCTTTCGGATTTGCTCAATCTCGGCCTCATCTTTTTGAATGCGGCACGATTCCACCATTCCAGAGGTTGGGACAAGCCTTTTATCTACAATTAATTGACGGATTCTCTGGTAGGAGCCGAAAGAAACTGAATCGCTCTCAAAACCCAAGCGGGCCTGTTTGGTTCTGGAGGCCCATTTCAAGGCAGTCAGAAAGTTTCCTCCCTTGGTAATCACCACTCGGGAGCCTTGGACTTCCTGGTGGGCACGCAAGTCGTACCGGGCGTCAGTGAAAAAGACGGAGCTGCGGAGGGTTACCAGAAGCACTCCTGCAGTTCCCGAAAAGCCGGTCAGATAGTGGACATTCGGCAGGGAACCCACCAGCAGCGCTTCGATTTTCTCCTGCGCCATGCGCTCCCGGAGCTTTCTCAAACGCCGGAGAGGAGGGGAGAGTGGCTCCTTTTTCATAGTTCATGCCGGGGCTGTTTGTTGTCTCGCGCTGCCTGTGCATCCGGTGAAAAGTACAAAGACTCCCCGCATGGGGAATCTTTGCAGTGGATTGGCGGTGCAGTGACCTACAACTGTACAATCTTGGGAGTGATAAAGAACAACAACTCGTTGGTGGTTGAGTCGGTGGATTTCCGCTTGAACAGGTTCCCGATGAGGGGGATGCTGCCGAGCAACGGAACCTGCACTTCCGTCAAGTTGTTGATGTTCTGGATAACGCCGCCGAAGAAAACCGTTCCCCCGTTGCTGACCAGCACCTGCGTGGTGGCCGACTGGGTATCGAGCGCCGGAATGCCCTGGATTCGGGCAATGCCGGGGTCGATGGTGGTGTTTTCGATATCTATATCCAGGAAGACGGTGCCCTCAGCGGTGATCTGTGGCAAGACCGTCAGCCGCAGCACCACATCCACAAACTGCACGCTGACGGTGTTGTTCACAGTCGTCTGGATGGGAATGCGCACCCCTTGCTTCACGGTGGCTTCGACGTTGTTCTGGGTAATCAGCTTGGGCCGGGAAAGCAGCTTGCCGATCCCTTTGGCCTCGGCCGCCGTGATGATGGCATCGATCGCGAAGTTGGGGTTCAGGCCCGGGCCGGTGAGCAAGAAGGTCAGACCGCTGGTGGCGCCAACGGCTCCCAAGTTCGTTGCCAAGGGTTGCGCCACGTTGGCAAACGTTGGCGGCTCCCCAGGTGCCGGAGGTTCGGGAGGACTCCCGATAAACAGGGGCGGCACCGTACCCCGATTGATGGGACTGGTGCCGACCAATCCGGTGCCTCCCAGGGTTACATTCCCGGAGAATCCGGAGGCGGCCAACTGCACTCCAATATCCCTGGCAAAGGAGCGGCTGGCAGCCACTACCCTGGCTTCAATCTCCACCTGCTGGGTTTTCCGGTCCAGGGTTTGGATGAGAGGGTCCATCTGGTTTACGACAGCCTGAATATCAGTAATGATCAGGGTGTTTGTGCGGAGGTCGGCGATCACATCGCCGCGCGGCGAGAGAAACCGCTTTAGAGTCGCGATCATGTCGTTGGCACGAGCGTAGCTGAGAGTACGCGTCACAGTAACCTTCGGCTCAGCCTCTTCGATTGCCCGGGCCAAGTCTCTCTGCTGTTCCTCCTCCCGCTGGAGAGTGGCGAGGGTGGCGATCCGCACGACGTTGCCTTCCACCCTACTGTCGAGCGAATTGTTCTTCATGACAATGTCCATAGCTTGGTCCCAGGGAACCTCGTCGAGGACTATCGTCACAACGCCGCTCACGGCGGGGTCCAGCACGACATTAAAGCCGCTGATTTCATGCATAAACCGGAAAAAGTCTTTTAGGTCCACGTCTTTCAAATTCATTGAAATGGGCTCGCCATCATAGCCTGAGGGAGCGGCGGCCTGCCCGGCCTGCTGCATGGCTGCAAGTGGCGCTAGCGCAGCCATCGCATAGGAGTTGGTTTGTTGCGCCAGCAAAACTTCCGGCTCAGGCTCGGCGGCAACTTCATTGAAAGCCGGGATGGTTTCCGGGAGGACTTGCCCGGCAGTATCTGCCTTGTCAGAAGCAATTTCTTCTTCTTCGGAAGCTGTCGCGAACTGCCCGGTTTCAGGAACATCAATAACTTCCGGCAACTTCGTTACCAAGTCAGGGGTTGCCGTGTCAGAAACCGTTTCCACTGCGGCTATCTCGTCCGCAGCCATCTTCTCCGCCTCAAGGGGCTCTGCCATAATCTCCGGCAAGGGCGGGACAGGCACTTCCGATGAGTTGGAAGCAATCTGAATCGTTTCCTCCGACACAGACTGAGCCAAGGGGGGCAGCGAAGAGGCTTCTTCAGCGTTGTCTGATGCCAGCGATTCGGTTTCCGGAAATTCCAGAGCTTCTTTGCTCTCTATTGGGCTCTCTATTGGGCTCCCTGCTGTACCCCATGGTTCCGGGTTCAGTTGTTCCGGAGCGTCGTATGCGTCGTATGCTACTGCAGCCAGCTCGGCCGGTTCCCCTGTGGCCGTCCCATTGGATGCATTGCCGTTCTCTTCCACGTGATCTCCGAACAACACCAGCAAAGAATTGGACTGCGACTGGACGCGGAAAGAAGTGTGTCTATCCAGATCAAAAACCACTCTGGAAACTAACGGATTACGGCTAAACTGTGCGGTCCGAACAGCCTTCAGGGGAGGCCTGTTTACGGGCAGGCTCCTCTGTTGCATTCGGTTTATTGTATTGGGAATGTCCAGCACCAATCGGGCCGGATTGTCCAGTTTGAGGGTCCGATATTCCAAAGCGCCGTCGGAAATGATCTCCACCGCCAGCGAGTCTCCCTCGGGCCGAATCACGGAAACCTCCCGGATTACCGTCCCTGGATGAGACGGTGGATGAGAGGCCTCGGCCGGAACGCCGGCAGAAATCGGAACCTCGGCGGAGACCGAAACGTCGGCAAAATCCTCCTGAAACCGGATTTCGAGCCCTCCGGGAACCTCATCATAGCGGATTTCCGATTCCTGTTTCAGGAGAATCTCCATGCGCAGATGGGACTTGCCATCGGCCGCTTCATAGTTGAGCAGGCGGTAACTGCTGACCAATGGAGACCTCATCAACTGGCTTTCCGAGGGGCGGTCCGTGGATACACCGGCCAAGTCCAGCACGAACAGATGGGAGCCGATCCGGGACGGGGTATACTCCGCCGACGGAGGCAGTTGGAGCAGGAAGGTGGTGCCTTGCCGGTCTACGGTCGTGCGCAAGCCCAGCAGCTCGGTTGTGGCCGCCAAGGCCAGGGTAGCTGTCAGGAGCCAGCCCAGAATACAAAACATTCCTTCGCGTCTCCACCTCATGGATTTCATCCCTCCGTTAAAAACTTTACCCATCTTCGGTTCCCTTCTTCGCTTCCCTGCCCTAAATTTCAATCTTCCGGCAGCCGCTTGACGACTTCCCTGGTGACCTTTTGACCGCGCGCATCGGTCGTCTCTTCCATAAACACAACGCGGTCCGGGCTGATCCTGGATACCTTGCCGTTACACAGCTCATCCTCTGCGCGCAAGAAATAAGCGATGTTCGTGTTATTGTCCACCACCGCGATCCATGTGCCGTCAACACTGCTGGCGATCCCCTGCAACTGCAACTGCCCGATCAGCAACTTAGTTTTGCCCGCTCTTTTGGCGCATGCCAAACTGGGATCGACTTCTGTATCCCCGTCTACAATCAGGGTACGGAACGGATCCCGTCTTTGGCTCACCCCGGAAGACTGGCTGGCGGCAGTGGCGTTCTCCTGCTGTGTTTCAGCGGAAGAACTTGCTTCTTCCTCAGAACTCTGAGCCGCTTCCTGGGATACGGCCGGAGGCACAACAAGAATGGCTGCCAGAACCGCTCCGAACAATACGCCGGTCTTCATATTTCCTCTTTCCTCACCCTGATTGCGCTGGCTACTGCGCCGGCTGCCCGGCTTCGGGCGAAGGAGCCGTTTCTCCTTCCGTGCTAAAGAAAGTAGTGGTCGTGCAAACAGCCACCACGGTCTCATTCGGACTGTACGCGTACTGCCTGTTCCCCACCGACCTTCCCGCCTCAATGCTGCCCAGCTTCAAATCCGACACGTTGATGATGCGGGTCAACCCTTCCAGCTTTTGATAAAACTCCAGAACTCTATAGTACGGGCCGTCCAGCTCCATCTCGAAAGGAACCTCGACGTGAAATTCATCCGGAATCGGCTGCTGCCGCGTGAACCGGCGAACCACGACTCCCGAAACGTTGGCTTGCGCTTGAATCTGCCGCATGAAATTATCGATTTCTTTTTCGTCCGGCACGATGGTGAGCAGAGTCTGGAGTTGTTGCTGCAGTTGCTGGTTCTGCGCCTCCAGGGCTTCCAACTGGCCTTCCAAAGGCCGCAGGGGAGCGATCCGTGCCTCCAATTCAGCGCTCTGCTGTCTTTTAGCTGTATTGCTGTCGCGCACCCGGCTCAGCGACGGGACGGGTTCTGACATCGGATTGTACTCGAATGCAAGCCACAAAAGCACACCCACCCCCAGAATCAAGCCGACCTGGGCCCGGGTGGACATTTCGCTGAATTTCGGCAGTGCCATCGGTTTCCTCTTTTAGGTAGCGGGAGCCTCAGCCGCCAGTTCCGCAGTGAACCGGAAAATCACGTTCTTCACCTCTTTGGCAGCGCTATCCTCGTACGCCTCTTCCATTTCCACATTCGAAAATGCCTGACTGTTCTTCAACTCAGTCAAGAAATTCGCCACGGCCGGCATATTCAAGGCAATCCCCTGGATGGAGATGTTTTGTCCGGTCTGGTCAAAGCCGGTCAGCCACAGCGACTCCGTGTTGGAAACGGTTGTCGCAAGCATGGTCAGCAACGTCGCCGGGCCGGACCGCCGCTCCTCGAGCCCGTTGATAATCGCGATGCGCCTTTCCAGGTGGTCCCTGCGCGCGATGTTCGTATCATATCTGGCGCGAATAGCCGCCAAACGTTGCTCTTCCTCCGTCAACTCCTGTATCTGTTCATCCAAGACTACCCCTTCGGCTAGCAGGCCGGAGTAGCGCCAGTACTGCACCCCCAGCACCAGCAGCAGCACAACGGCGAAAAGGATCATGATGGGCGTTCCCTCCAGCGTTATGACCGGAGCGCCTCTTTTGACTTTCCTCGGTAATCCCAGCAGGTTGACACGAATCATATGTTTTCAAAACTCCTCAATGCCAATCCGACCGCCACCGCCAAGCGGGGTGCGTTTTCCGACACGATCGCTCCCGCCGCGCTGGTTTCATCGTAGCCGATTTGCCGGAACGGGTTGAGCTCTTCCACCGGTAGGGAAAACTCCTGCTTCAGCAAATCGACCAAGCCGTACACCTTGGCCGAGCCGCCGGCAATATAGAGCTTCTGGAGGTGCTCGCCGCCGGCTGTCGCGCGGAAGAAGTCGAAGGTTTTTTGCATCTCCAAGGCAATAATCTCGGAGACTGACTGCAACACCGGGATGCGGGCCTCCTCGCTGATTCCGGCCACCGAGCCTCCCATCTTCACCTGCTCGGCTTCCTCGAATCCAAGGTCCAGCTCCTTTTGCAAAGAATCGGTGTATTGATTGCCGCCCACCGACACATCGCGGGTGAACAGAGGGGTTCGCCCTCGCACGATATTGATGTTCATGACGCTGCCGCCCAGGTTCAGCAGGGCGATGGTGGCGTCGGCCGCGGGATCGTAGTTGTATTCGTAGACGTTCTGCAAAGCAAACGCGTCGATGTCCACCACGGCGGGCGTTTTTCCGGCCATCGTCAAGACATTGGTGTAGTTGAGAATCTTGTCCTTCTTCACCGCCACCAGCAGCACTTCCATCACGGAACTCTCCGGGTCGGACTCCAGAATCTGGTAGTCCAGGTTCACTTCCGCGATGTCAAAAGGAATGTGCTGCGCCGCCTCCATCTGGATGGCCTCATTCAGTTCTTCGTCGGTCATCGGCTCCAGCGACAGCTTTTTCACAATGACGGAATGACCCGACACCGAGGTGGCCACATCCCGGGTCTTAATCTTGTTATCCGCAAAGATCTTGGCGATGGTGTTGGAGACCGCGTTGGTATCTACGATAGCCCCGTCCACCACAATCTCCGGGTCCAGACTCTCCATGCTGAGCTTGCTGACCTCCAGCCCTTTGCCGACCCGTTTCAGCTCGACGGCCTTGATCGAACTGGAACCAATGTCCACTCCGACTAATTGTTTGCCTCTGCCAAAACCTAGCATCCACGTCCCCCCTAAAAAACCTATACCCGCCGCGCCGATGCGGCTTTCAGCCGGCCCTTCGTATCTTCAGACTGGCTTTGCCGCTCCATCCACCGGTCCAGTGTAGTCTTCTTAAAGCGCCAGCGGTTGCCCAGCTTAAAAGCAGGAACTTTCGCCGCCGAGAGGTACTTGTACAAAGTATCCGGAGAGATGCCGAGATACTGGGAAGCCTGGCGGATATTCATCACTTCGCGTGGGTCAAGCATAGAATCAGCATCTCCCTTGGTTTCTGCTATGACTGCTGTTCGCAACGTCTCAATCTTTACCGTCACTCAAATTCAACTAAATTTCAGATGCTTTCCAATTCAGACTTCCAGGGTTAGATAGCCATTTTTCTTTAGGCTCGTCAAGTCGATTCTGGGTAGTTCATATCTCCAAGGCAGGCTTTTACCCGTGAGTTCTCGCCACCTCCTCCATAGAAGTGCTAAATCTTGAGTGTTTTAGCGGGTTGACCCCTATGTACGTCGTCAGATAATGTTGGACACAGAGCATAAAAAGATAAGGTGGCGTTCAGGCTCCTCTGGGTTGATGTTAGGCTGCCCTTCTTTTGAAGTGCAACCGTTTTCTTAAGATCATAGTTTTCTCTTTGATGCGATCCCGTTTTTGCAGGATGGCACTGCCTTGGCCTGTAAAAACGTCATACGGTGTCAGGTTGTTCAGGCTTTCATGGTATCGGTTGGTGTTGTAGTGGTTGACGAAGGCATCGATCTGCCGCTCCAGCTCTTCTGGCAGGTAATAGTTGTTGAGCAGGATGCGGTCTTTCAGAGTTCGGTGCCAGCGTTCGATCTTGCCCTGCGTCATGGGGTGATAGGGCTTGCCGCGAGTATGCGGCACGCTGTTTTCTGCCAGCCATGATTGCAGTTCGGAAGAGACGTAGCACGGCCCGTTGTCGCTCAGGAGGCGAGGTCTGTGCCGGGCGCCCACGCGGTCGAGGCCGGTGGCTTGCAAAGCATCCCGCAACGTGGCCGAGACGTCACTTGCGCTCATGGTTTTGCACAGCCGCCAGGCGATGATATAGCGCGAGAAGTCGTCCAGCACCGTGGACAGGTAGAACCAGCCCCAACCGATGACTTTCAGGTAGGTGAAGTCGGTCTGCCAGAGCTGGTTGACCGCCGTGGTCGGGTTGGCGAACCGTTCCGCCGCTTTCAGGACAATAAAGGCTGGCGCGGTAATCAGGTCATGGCTTTTCAGGACGCGGTAAACCGTCGATTCAGAAAGGTAATACCGCCTTTCCTCGGTAAAACGCACCGCCAGCTCGCGTGACGACAGATCGGGCTCGGCCAGGGCTAACGTCACCAACTGCTGAGTTATCTCCTCCGGCACCTTGTTCCAGACAGGGCCAGGATCGGGTTTTTTGTCTTCCAGCCCATCAAAGCCTTCCGACACATAGCGGTCGTACCAGTTGTAAAACGTCGATCTGGGAATGCCAACCTGCTGCAGCGTCCGGCGCACCCCCAGGGCAGATTGCTCCACCGTGCAGATGATCTCCAGCTTCTCCGAGGCAGGGTATCTCATGTATGTTCCTCCCCATCCCCGATCACGCTTTTTTTTAGCAGGCGATTTTCCAGCATAGCCTCGGCCAGGGCCTCTTTCAGCTGTACGGCCTGCTCCCGCAGAGTCTTGACTTCGCCACTGGTTGCCTCACGGTCTATGTCGCCCGCCAGCCGCTTGCGGCCAGCCTCCAGAAACTCCTTGCTCCAGCGGTAATACTGGTTCTGGTGCAGCCCCTCGCGGCGGCACAGCTCCGCGATGCTGTCCTCGCCGCGAAGTCCCTGCAATACAATGCGGATTTTGTCTTCCGGGCTGAACCTGCGCCGCGTCCTGCGTTTGATCTCCCGGACGGCCTTCTCGACCGCCCCCCTGTCGTCTTGTTTTTGTCTCATCTTCGTTCCTTTCAGTCTCTACGATGAGCCAAAAACATCACCTTAACTATTACCCTCTACCTGTCCAACAAGCCCTGACGGGGCACATAGCCCATAGATTTGCTACAAAACTTTCGGGATGTCATACCAAGGGTCTGCCCTGAGTTTGCCGAAGGGGCCGATGCTTTTCGGCCCGAAGAATCTGCTCGTCCGAGTGGCTTCCACTCCAAACGAAAGACAAGCAGATCCTTCGCGTTGCTCAGGATGACAGCAAAAGCGGCGCTTGCCTCTCCCGCTCCGGGTACGGTCTACGGAAACCATAAAACAGGTATAGCTTCAGGCTTCAATGTGCAGTAAGGGGATGAAGAAGAAAATGAGGCGCTGACGGACCGATAGGCATGGGAAGTCGGCTATCGCGCAGCAGCCCGTCAGCGCCTCCATAAAATGAAGCTTGCCCCGCTTATCGAAACTTCACATAGAATTCCTTGGAGTTGGTCTTTCCCCACGCAGGAGCGCGATGGACTACGCGAACCAGGGAGGTTCCAACCGATTTCACCAGATTGGCGGGCACGGTGGCCCGCAGCTCGGTGGAACTCACCAACTCGGTCCGCAACTGGGTGTCCTCGAATTGGATGATGGAACTGGAGACGAACTCCTTGCCCCTGACGGTCAGCGTGAAATCATCGCTGCCCTCGACAATAACTTGAGGCGCGATCGAGGTGATGTGGGTCGGCAACTCGCTGATCACCCAATCTCCGAAAGTGAGCGCGTATTCCCATCGTGTGGGAATCGGGTTGGTAAAATCGTAATGGTAGCCGGTCTGCATTTCCTTGCCGTCTTTCATCACGGCCTCAAGCGAATTTTTGAAGGCGAGAATATCCCTCAGGGGATCTTGTCCGAGGATCAGAAGGTCGGCCAGCTTGCCTGCCTCGAGCGTTCCCAAGTCCTCGTCTTGCTGGAGAAGCTCCGCCGCCCATAGGGTGGCTGCCTGGATGGCCTGCATGTTCGTCAGCCCGGCATCCACCAGGATTTGCATCTCCCGCCGGACGCCCATGCCGGGGAACATGGTGGCATGATAGGGCGAGGTCGTGTCCATCCCGGTGGAAATCTTGCCGCCAGCATCGACGAACGTTTTGGTAAACCACAGGTAGTTTTGGTAGCCCTTTTTCATCAAAGCCAGCTCGTCGGGCGTGAACTGGTCCAGGAGCGTGTAATCCAGGATGTTCATGCGAAAACGATCGGGGATGTAGTGCAGGTTGGGGTTGTTGAACAACTCCAGGTCCTCCGCCCGCCATTCCTCCATATGGTCGTTGACCTGCCGGAACATATATCCAATGCAGGATTCAATGAAGACCTCTTCCCGAACCAAAAGGTCGATCAGGTCGCGGGCCAGGTCCCGGTCCATCAACCCGAACGACATAATCCGTCGCGGGTCCTCGATGGCGAGAGGATATTCGTTGAAATCGGGATTGGGACCCCATAGCTCTGTCTTGCTGTTCCAGGGGCGCCCGCTCTCCGGAAAAGCGACCCGCAACCTGCCGGTATCAAAGATTCGCATATCGGGTATTTTTGCCAGGTCTGCGGGCTTGAGCATGTCCGGGACAGGCAACCCGGTGGCGTGCGCCAGGTTGTCGATGCCTGCCAAGGCTGCTTCCTTGGCGCTCATTCCGATGTGCCCGGAAACAAACAATCCCCGCTGGTGAGCACGGCGAGTGATGGCGGCCAGAACCTGCGGAGTAACGCTTGTATATACCTTAATGATCTTGGAGCCTCTGTCCGCCAGCCCGTCCACCTGCCTCATGGCTTCTTCCGGGTCGTGGACCTGGTCGTTGGCGCCCATGTAGATGCCGCCGATGGTTCCCTGGCTGAGGAAAAACCGCGGGCCATAGATCTTGCCGCTGTTGATGCCCTCCATCTGCGCGTTCAGCCAGGGGCCGCCTCCGTAGCCCAGTACCGAGGTCACGCCGTTGGTGATGAGCAGTTCCGGAAACCAGTTGCGGTAATGCGTGTGGGTGTCCCAGAGCCCGGGGGTGATGTATTTTCCGCGGGCATTAATCACTCTTGCGCCAGCCGGAGGTGTTCCCCCCTGGGAAATCGACCGGATTCGGTTGCCGTCGATCACGATCAAGGAATTTGTGAGGGGAGCGCCGCCATTGCCGTCTATGAGGGTTCCTCCTTGGATAGCCGTCACATTTTGCTGGGCCATAACCGCAGGCCCTCCCTGCGCGGCAAAAACGCAAACAGCTAGAATCAGGCTCCATTGCAAAACCGCTCTGGACGGAGCAAGTAATCGGATGGCTTTCATTAGTTTTCCCTCCCCATTTATCTGGCCCCTTTTATGGTTGCCCTTTCTATTTATCTCACTACCAACCGGCGGGAATCTTCTCCGTCCAGGTCGTCGCGCCCACGGCCTCCATTCCGGCCTCGCCGGCCAGCGAGGAAGTCAGGTGGACCACCTTGCCGCCCACCGAGGTCATCAGCACTTGAATGTCTGGAATCTGATCCTCCGGGATGGTCAGGAAATCCTTGTCCAGCACGATGAAGTCTGCAAACTTGCCGGGCTCCAGCGTTCCCATGCGGTCCTCGCGCAGCACGTAGTACGCCCCCCAGCGTGTGAGCGCCTTCAACTGAATGATCCGGTCCGTCCTTTGATCCGGCCCGTAGACGCGCTTGTCAAAGTCGTGGTACCGGTTGATTCCCTTCAGGACAAAGAAAAAGATTTTTTGCGGCAGAGGACGGTCGATCTCGAAGCTGGTCCGGACGCCCGCATCGGTCAAAGCCTTGCGCGGCACCACCCAACTGGTGTACTCCACACCGTACTGTTTGGCGATGAGCGAGGCCCCGCGGTGGGGCTCCCACAGATTGGTGTTGATCTCGCTCGCCATCATCCCCAGCCGCTTCATGCGGGGAATCTGGTCCGGCCGCGGCGCGCCTTCGCCGTGGTCAAAGGCGTGGCGTTTGGCGCGGATTTGCTCCAGGGTAAAGCCCGCTCTGCGGCTCGCTTCTTCAATGGCGTCCATGTAATAGTCAATGTCCTTGTCTCCGCCCGTATGCATGGTGGCGACTCGCATGCCGTTTTCGATGATCCGCTCCAGGGTCTCTCTTCCTGGCGAGCCGGGAGCGAAATTGCAGCGGGCGGGGCCTCCATAGGTGTATTGCTTCTGGAGTTGTTCCCACTCCGCCCGCACGGGAATGCTCATGCAACGGCTTCCGACCGCCCCCCACGCTCCCACCAGCCAGAGATGGTCGGTGCCGTGTCCCACCATGCCGGACAGGTACCGCAAGATATCGGTGCTCCAGTCGGGCCCCGTGTAGCCCCATGCGAAACGAGCAGGCATCTCTCCCCTCTTGTCCAGGTAATCCAGGGCCTGAAAGTTGTGATAGGCGTAAGGGGACGACCCGAAGGTCGTGATCCCGTAGCGCGCCCACAACTCCATTTCAGCCTTGAGAATCGCTGCCAGCAGCGGTGTCTTCCCCTTGAACATCGCATCCGGTTCCATCGGCCGGCTGAAGCCGCCGCCCGCTTGCAAAAATTGTTCGGCACTCTGTTCACCTGCGTTGCCCGTCATCACGGAAAGCGTGGGATGGACCGAGCGCAGCTCGTCAATGGCTTTCTGGTTTACCACGGAGGTGATAAACCCGTTTTTCACCTTCACCGGGTTGTCGGGAGCCAACTGATCGAGATATTCCTTTCTGATGCTGTCGCGAAACAGCGCTCCCATCTCTAGCGCCCACTCATATTCGAGCCCCCAGTTGAAGCTGATCAGAATCCATTGTCCCGGCTTCGCCTTGGCCACCGCCTCCTGCATCACGGTCTCAAAACGCGCCAGCTGTTCTTTCGGCGGAATGCTCGGCAGCCAGCGGTGGATCACCATGTCGTCGTTCGGCAGGACGTGCGTGATGGCCCGGGGCTCCTGAAACATCCAGTCGGTGGGATGTTCGTGCGTCAGGATCAGGCTTGGAAGAACGGTTCTCCCCTTGAGGTCAATGGATCGGGTCTCGGGTCCGGCCAGAGGCCGGATAGCGTCGTTGCTTCCCGTGGCCAGAATTTTCCCGTCCCGAACCGCCATCGCCTGGGTGATGGTCCCTACGCGGGACTCGAAGGAGTCATCATCCATCGACACAATTTTTCCGTTGTGGAGGATCATCTGGGGATAACCCAGCTTGGAGGCAATGTCCGCCTGCTGGGCCCACCCCGCCTGCAACCCGAGAACAAGCGTCAAAACTGCGGTTAAAGCCTTTTTCATAAAACGTAACCCCTTAATGTTGAAATTGACGGGCCGGCCAAGTTTTGAAAAAGCCATTACCCAATCCCCAGAAATCCTTCCAGGGTAGCGCATGTCTTTGTCTGATGCCGATGAGCTATCCGCAGAGACTAAGTCCTATGCTTCCTCTTTGTCAAGCTCTCTCTACTCATGCTGAAAAGCCTTTGCGCGGACTCCAAATTTAAGCACTATTTAAGCGATGCCGCTTCCTGGAATGCCCTGGCCGTTGCCTGTTTTCTGCTTCTGCCCTCCGGGGTGCAAGCGGGATTCGGCAGGCTGGAGCAGGCCGCAAAAAAACCCAGAGTAGTGAAACCCTTCAGGAAGAGGTATGATATTGTCCTCTTTCCAATTAGACGCAAAAAGGGGAGAAGTCATGTCACCGAGAATAGCGCCGGGCACGGTGGAGGTAGCCCGCTCGCAGCTTCTGCAGAGAGACGAAGCGGACGAGGCTGTGCGGATCACTGCGCGGAAAATTAGGGATTGAGTAATCTCCCTGTGCTGGGCAATAATAAGCGGCATCCCCAATTCCATCGAAGCGCTGCGCCGAAGCAAAAAATGGAAGGGTGGAACCGTGACAGAGACAAAGATGACCGAAGATGCGCGAATATATGTTGTGAGAACTATCGGACTTGCCGGCCTGCTGCTTTGCCTCAGTGGATTCCTCCGCGCACAGTCTGATCCTAATGCCTTGCCGGAAGGCGATGGCAAAGAGTTGGTGGCGGTGGCCTGCACGCAATGCCATAGCCTGAGCCCCATCCGCATGCTGCGGGACGGCCGCGAAGGCTGGAAAGAGATGGTCCATGAGATGGTCCTCCGTGGAGCGCAGCTCGGACCGGAAGAAGCCGATACCGTCATTCGTTATCTCGCGCGGAACTTCGGCCCCGGTTTGAGCCCGATGCAGACCGGAACCCTGCCTCCGGAGACGGCGCTGGGCAGCGGGAGCGGAGCGGAGTCAGGGGACACGGTGTCGCTGCCTCCCGGCGAGGGCAAGGACATGGTCGAGGCGCGCTGCCAGCTTTGCCATGATCTCGGAAGGGTCGTCACGGCCCGAAGAAGCAGGGCGGAGTGGGAGCAGATCACGAAGAACATGGTGGGGCGGGGGCCGACGGCCACGCCGGAACAGATACAGACGATGGTCTCTTATCTGAGCGCGCAGTTTGGCAAATAGGCGGGCCTAAATCGCGGGGTTTCCGGAAAGGGATTGGCCTGAGGCTCAAACCTCGGGAATGAGGACCTGAATGCATAGTTCCCAATCGGTTGAATTCGGCATTGCACGGGGCAACCTTTGGGCCAAAAAGTGAATCAGAAGACAATCGAGCGGGGAATACATTCTTCCGCCTTCCGCAGCACGTTCCTGAATCCAGTATGAGTCCTATGTCGGAAGTAAATGGCAAATATATGATTGAGGCCCAAGGCCTCAGCAAGTTTTACGGCAGCTTCGCGGCGATCCGCGATGTATCGTTCGCAGTGCCCCGCGCCCAGGTAGCGGCTTTCCTCGGACCCAACGGGGCCGGCAAATCCACCACCTTAAAGATTCTCACCGGTTTCCTGACGCCCAGCGACGGCACGGCCCGCATCGCCGGTTTGGACGTGGCTGCCCACCGCATTGAAGCTGCCTCGCGGGTCGGATACTTGCCGGAAAACGGACCGCTCTATCCTGAGATGACGCCGCTCGAGCTGCTGGAATTCTTCGGCGAGGCTCGCGGGCTGCCCAGCGGCCGGTTGAAGAGCCGCATCGAGGCCGTTGTCCAGCAGTGCCAGTTGCAGGCGGTGATTGAGAAGAGCATCTTCAAATTGTCGAGAGGATACCGCCAGCGAGTCGGAATGGCGCAGGCCTTGCTGCATGAACCCGACATTCTCATCATGGACGAGCCGACCAGCGGCCTCGATCCCAACCAGATTCGCGAAGTCAGGGAACTGATCCGCCGTCTCGCGGCCAGCAAAACGATCCTTATTTCCACGCATATTCTGCGAGAGGTTGAAGCCGTGGCCAGCCACGTGATTCTGGTCGATGAAGGACGCGTGGTTTTTGACGGAACACCGGCTGAGATGGCTGCGGGGCAGAGTCTCGATGAAGCCTTCTACCGGCTGACCGGCAAGGTTTCCGGTTCCGCGCCCAGCCGTACCCCGGCCCAGGCTGCCCCGGAGGTTCAAAGATGAACGACCGCTGGCGAATTCCCAAAGCGATCGTGAAACGCGAGCTGACCAGCTACTTCAGCAGTCCCACAGGCTACGTTTTCATTACGCTGTTCGTCTTTCTGAGCGCGGTAGCCGCCTTTTGGCAGGAGGCGTTTTTCAATAATAATCTGGCCAACCTCGGTTCCCTGAACAGCGTTTTTCCCTACCTGCTTCTTTTTCTGATCCCGGCCATCACAATGAACTTGTGGGCCGAAGAGAAACGCAACGGGACCGATGAGTTGTTGCTGACCCTTCCGGCTACCGACCTGGAGATTGTCGCCGGCAAGTACATGGCGGCCCTGGCGATCTATTCGGTGGCCCTGGTGTTCTCGCTGAGTCATCTGATCGTGCTCTGGTGGCTGGGAAGCCCCGACGTAGGCCTGATGTTCTCCACCTATTTCGGGTATTGGCTGATGGGCGCGGCGCTGATGGCCGTGGGCATGCTGGCCTCTCTTCTAACGGCCAATCTCACCGTTGCCTTTATTCTGGGATCGGTATTCTGCGCAGTGCCGGTATTTATCATTCATGCCGGCGCCATCTTGAGCGGAGGGCCGCGGCGGCTGGTCGAGGGGCTGTCGTTTACCGAACAGTTCCGCGATCTCTCCAACGGAGTGATTTCGTTGTCCTCGGTGATCTACTTTGTTACCTTCGCTCTGGCGATGCTGTATCTCAATGTTGCCCTGCTGGGGCGGCGTCACTGGCCGAGCCGCAAAGGCTCCGAGCCGCTCGGGCGCCATACCCTGGTTCGGGGCGCGGCGTTGCTTGTGATCGTCGCCAGCATCACCATTCTGGCGGTGCGGCTGGGTGGACGCATCGACTCCACCGCCGAGCGGCTCCATTCGCTCTCCGTGGAAACCGAGAAGCTCATCGACGGGCTCAATTCCGATCTCCCGGTATTTATTCAAGCCTATCTGAGTCCGGTTGTGCCCCGCCGCTATTTGCAAACCCGGAACAACATTATCAGCGTGCTGCGGGAGCTGGATGCCATGGGAGGCAACCGCATCCACGTCCAAATCCTTGAGACAGAAAAATACAGCCCCGCAGCGCGCGAAGCGCAAGACCTTTACGGCATCCGGCCGCGGCCCATTGCAGTGTGGGAGCAAACCGCCGGAAGCGACGCCGAGATTTACATGGGAATCGCATTTCGTTCCGGAGGCGAGGAGTTCGTGATTCCGTTTTTCGATCCGGGCCTGGCCGCCGAGTACGAACTGATGCGTTCCATCCGGTTGGTTGCTCACGCCGAGCGCAAGAAGGTGGGGATTCTGAAAACCAAAGCCGAGATCTTCGGCGGTTTTGACTTCCAGACCCGTGTGCCGACGCCCGACTGGTCCATAGTCGAGGAGTTGCGCAAGCAATACGAAGTGGTGCAGGCTCGTGCCGGGGCGGACTACCCAGAGGACATCGACGTACTGATTGCGGTCCTGCCGCATACGCTGGAGGTGCCAGAGTTGGATCGGTTAACCAGTTACGTTCGCGAGGGACATCCCTTGCTGCTGCTGGTCGATCCGTTGCCGGCCTTCAATATGGAGCTTTCGCCGCAGCCGGCTCCGTCCAGCCCCTTTCCTTTTAACCGGCCCCCTCCCCCCCAGCCGACCGACATCACGCCTTTGATGGACGCGCTGGGAGTTGCGTGGTCCAAGGAGGAGGTTGCCTGGGATCAATACAATCCACATCCGCAGTTCGGCGCCATGCCGGAAGAGGTGATTTTTGTCGCGGCGGGCAACGAAGCGGCTGAGGGGGCCTTCAACAGCGACGAGCCGGTTTCTGCGGGCTTGCAGGAGATGGTGCTGCTCTATCCGGGCCGTTTGCAGCCTGCTGCAGAAGCGGCTGAGGACCAGGCGACTGCGGGTGAAACGCCAGAGGTTGAAACGACAGAAGAAGGTGCGGGTGAGGGCGAAGCAACGGATGAACCGGCGGAAAAGGAGACGTTTGAGTTTGTCTCTTTGCTTGAAACGGGCAGAGACTCCGGCGTTGTCCCCTGGCAGTACGTGGTGCAGCCTTCGCTGTTTGGGATGCAGATCAATCCGAACCCTCCGCATGAGGCGGATGCGGAAGCCCACATCCTGGCTGCGCGGGTGACCGGCTCCGCAGCGGAGAACCCGGTCCGCGCCATTGTCATCGCCGATGTCGATATGATGAGCGAGCAGTTTTTTGAGCTGCGCCGTCAGGGTATTGCGAACCTGAACTTTGATAACGTCACATTCTTGCTGAACGCAGTGGACCAACTGGCCGGGGACGAGTCCTTTATCGCTCTGCGCAAGCGCCGGCCGCGGCACAGGACGCTCGAGGCCGTCGAGGCCCGCACGCGGGTGTACGAGCAGCGCCGTCTGGAGGAGACCCAGCAGGCCGAGGCAAACGCGGAGGAACGACTGCTGGAAGCGCAAATCCGGCTGGAGGGCGCCGTGGAAGCGTTGCGCCAGCGCAGCGACCTGGACCGGCAGACCAAACAGATCATGGTCGCCAATCTGGAGCAGGTAGAGAACCGCCGCCTGGCCGTCGCCCGCGGCAACATCGCGGACCGGAGGCAGCAGCAGATTGAGCGCAGCCGGGCCGACATGGAAACCTCCATTCGCGGTATTCGGAGTACGATCCAATTGCTGGCCGTTGTGCTGCCGCCCATTCCGGCCTTGGTGCTTTTTGTGTTTGTTTCCCTCCGGCGGCTCCGGCGGGAAAAGATCGGCATTTCACCTGACCGTTTGGTCCAGGACCGGAGATAGCCTTGCCAGCCTTGATCTTGTAGGCAAGGGAACGTCTGCGGAGAGAGCATACCGATGACGGAACTGAAAAAAACGGGGATATTTTGTCTGGCCGCGCTCCTTTTGGCGGTTGCCGCCTTGGTGTTCGACACGGGAGGAGTCACTCCGGAGATTTTCAGCGACCAGGGTGATCCTTTTTATCCGGATTTCACCGATCCCCAGGCTCCCAAGGCCATTGAAGTGATTGACTACGACGAAGCCACGGCAACCGCGCATCCGCTCAAGGTGGAGTTCCGGGACAACCAGTGGAGCATTCCCTCGCATTACAGCTACCCGGCCGACGCCCAGGACCGCCTGCCCAAAACGGCCGCCGCCCTGATGGAGTTGCGGAAAGACGCCATTGTCTCCGATAGCGTCGAGGACCACAGCGTCTATGGAGTCGTCGATCCTATAGACCCGGCTGCCACAACGCTCACGGGACGGGGCAAACGAATCACTCTGCGGAATGAAAACGGAGATGTGCTGGCCGATTTCGTCGTGGGCAATGCTGTGGAGGACAAACCCGGCTATCGTTACCTGCGGGTTCCAGGCCAGAGGCGTACCTACGCCGTCCAGACCGATGCCGATGTCTCCGCCAGTTTTGTTGATTGGATTGAGACGGATTTGCTAAAGCTTTCCGTCGGGTATATCCAAAAGATCGCCGTCAACAGCTACTCGATCAATGAGACCTTCGGGAGGATCGAAAACGTGGAGCGGCTGACGCTCGTCAAAGCGGAAGACAAGTGGACGCTCAGCGGCGGCGGCGATCCCAACGATGACAAAATGAGGGCTCTCACCGACGCGCTGGACAATCTCCGGATCGTTGACGTGCAGCCGAAGCCGCCCAACCTGACGCGCGACCTCAAGACCCGCGAGGGCATTCAGTTGTCCGTGGATTCAGTGATGTCCCTACAGCAGAAGGGATTTTTTGTCACCCAAAACGGCCAGTTGTTTTCCAATGAGGGCGAGGTTGTTGTCGATACGGTCAACGGGTTGCAGTACACGCTCCGCTTCGGAGAGATTGCTTCCGGCGGGCCGTCTGCACCGGAGGAAACCAGCGGTGAATCGGCGGAGCAAACCGAGAGTGCCGGTGAAACAGAGGAGCGTCGATACCTGTTCATCACCGTGAACTACAGCGAAGCCCGTGCCCGGCAGTACTCCGGCGGCGAGGACTCCAGCGAAGAGGCCGAAGTTGACGACGCGGGCGAAGAGCTGGCGACGGAACTGCAAAACCGCTTCGCCGACTGGTACTACGTCATCACCGGCGCTGATTTCAACATCCTGAGGCCGCGGCGGCAGTATCTGTTGAGGGCCACTCCTGCCTCTCCCTCTGTCGCCTCCAGCTTGTGAGCGGGCAAATCTTGCCTGCCGTGCTTTAATCAGTTTCACAGTTCCTACATAGTCCGAGCCGCGACCGTGAGGGAGCGGGTAAAATGGCGTTTTTCAACAACCTGCTGGAGCATTTCACCAATTGGTGTAGTCTGGCTAATCCTTGGCAACCACGGCGAACGCTGTCATCCCGAGCGAAGTCGAGGGAAAAGCGCTCGTCGTGGCTACCAGCGCCCGATTTACACCAAGGAGAGAAATGCTTTAGAAATTTTTGTTAGCGGAACCGCTGGAACGCCCTTCCTTACCTGCGACCGACGCACGGAAAGAACTCCCTCAAGCTTTCTTGCGGCTCACCGCACTTATACTCTTACCGAACCTGCACTTTCACCATCTTCGATGGCGGACGGTAAGCGGGGATCCACAGCGTGGGCCGGTCGGCGGTCCGGTCGACCGTTAGATCGCGGACCTCATACGGCAAGGGCATAAAGAATTCCGTAGTCTTCTCAGTTCTCATATCGAGACGGAAGATTCGGCTGTTATTGAAGTCCGTTGCCCAAACCCACTGATTCTTATTGTCGACCGACATAGAGTAGGGCGCGGGAAACGGGGAGCCGAAAGGCTTCGAGCCGGGAACGAGCGGAAATTCTTTGACTTCGCCTTTGTTCGCATCGAACATGCCGATCCTGCCGGCAAAGTAGAGGCCGACCCAGAGGCGGTCTTGCGCGTCCATCTCCCCGCGCCGGGGACCGGATTGCGGCGTAGGAGTGGGAAAGTCGGCGTACTCTTCCGTTCTGGGATCAAACATTCCGATTTTGCCGTTGCGCCATACGTTCAGGATGGACCTGCCTTGCGAATCCACTTCCATATCATAGGTGCCGTCATTCGGAGGAATCGTGTACTCCTGCACTGCTCCGCTCTCCATGTCGACCTTGTAAAGGGCGCCCTCGTCGTCGGTGTGCCAAACGTTGCCTGCCGGGTCGATTCCAAACATGTTGGAGCCTGAAGTCCGGGGCGTGAATTGTTCCGTCTGGGGATTGAAGCTGATAGTAGCTTCGCGCAAACCGAACACCACATTCCCTTGGGGATCAAAAGTGATGTCGTGCGAGCCTCCGGCTGGATTGCCTGCACGCGCCTGCCCCGCAGGTTCGCTGACCCTTCCGCTCCCAGAAGGTATTGGATACGGAAATTCCTTCACTTCACCGGTCTTCTTGTCGAGCCTGCCCAGAACATAGGAGAAGTGGTCCGTGTACCATCCGTAATTTGCATCTACGATAATATCGTGGGGCCAAGCAAACCGCCGGTCCCCGCGAAGCATATAAAGTTCCCGGCTCCCGCCCCGGGGAATGTCGTACTCGGTCACTACAATGCCCGTGGAAGCCTCGCCCGTTGGCCGGGGGCGCAGTTGGAACGGAAGCTGGTCGGAAGAGCCTGGCCCCCGAATCGAAGCCAGGTAGTCAGCCAGCGGTTCCAGGAACCTCTTTTGGCCATAAGCGCTGGTTCCGGGAGCGTCCCGCGAGACGCGTCTTTCCCCTGCCATTCGGCTGATGATCTGAACCCACTCCTGCTTCGTATGCGGGTTTCTGAGGGCCCACTGCAACGAGTGGCAGTTGCTGCACTGTGTCAGCAAAAACTTCATGTCATCGCTGCCGGGCAGCGCAACCGCAATTTCTGCGGCAGTCGCTTCACTGAGCAACGGTTGCCGGGGTCGCAAGGTGAAGTTCAACTCCGCCGTTTTCCCGGCAGTAAGCAGAACGGCTTCCCGGTTGACATGCTCAAAGTCAGGAAGCTGGATGGCTACGTTATAGGAACCCGGAGCCACGTCCGACCACTCCGGAAATGAGTACTCACCCCGGCGGTTGGTGTAGACACTGACCGTCATGTTGCTGTTCTGACGATGGGCTCGAACCGGAATGCCCGCCAGCGGCACTCCGCTGGAAGAAGCAACACGGCCGTTGAGAAGCGGCGCTTCCGCGGCGAAGGATGCGGCCGGCGACACGCAAGCGGCCGCCCAAACGGCCATCAGGATTGCTGCCCGCGTATAGCTCTGAGTATAACTATGGATATTGAGTCTAGGGATAGTGAGCCTTGGCAATATTGTGGCATTCATCATATAGCTGACCTTTCTCCAGATTTCTTGGAACTCCGCCGGAATACTCGAATACAACCTTATCGGAGAAGTCTGTCTGTCTGTCCGGGATTCTACGCCAGTTACCCTTGCAGGTCGAATCGGAAATTCACATAGCTTCCTAGGTGATATCACGGCTTGTTTTGGCTAAGCCCGTTTCACAGTTCGTGTATAGTCCGAGCCGCGCGTGTTAGCAAGCGGACCCATACACCAGTTTTTCAACAACCCCTTAGACCGTCTGATACATGAGGGGCGGGCCGGCTCCTGGTTTCACTGATCATAGTTGCACTGATCATAGTTGCACTGATCCTTGATGCATTATGGATGCATTATGGATGCACTCTGGATGCACTATGGATGCACTATGGAACCGGCAGAAGCGGCTTCTGGTCTGGCGACAGTTGCTGATCGAACGTAGTCAGCAACACGGCGGTGCTCGCATAGTTGCCCATCAAGGAAACCATGTCGACGAGAGTCTTGTTTCCAAACAGCTGCAAGGCGCGCGCGAAAGTATCCGGGCTGAGCCGGTGGTTCCTGAAGACTTCGCGGCCGAGCCGGATGATGGACGCCTCTTTTTCGCCCAGTCCCGTAAGGGGCTTGCGGAGCCTGACGACGTCAATGATCGCAGGTTCCAGGCCTTCCTGTAGTGCCACGCCTTCGCGGCCGAGCCGGATGATGGACGCCTCTTTTTCGCCCAGTCCCGTAAGGGGCTTGCGGAGCCTGACGACGTCAATGATCGCAGGTTCCAGGCCTTCCTGTAGTGCCACGCCTTCGTGAACCGTCCACTCAAACTGCTGGTCCATTTCGCGGGCCGTCACCAGGATAGCCAGTTCCGTCAGCCGGCGTCCGAGGTCGGATTCGTACCGGAGATATTCGCTTTCCCTCGCGCGCAGGCTGTGGAGCCGTATCCCCGCCGGTCCCTGCAGCCCGGCGAGCGAGCGGGGGTTGCTGACGGCGGAGTCGTAGGCCTTTTTTCCCTGCTCGTCCATGTCCTCTCGTTGGATCAGGGGAAGGCGGTTGCGTGAGTCGGGATAGACATCATCGGGAAACTCTGCCGCGGATGTTTGAGAAGATGCTTGCGACGATGTTTGAGAAGATGCTTGCGGGGCGCCACCGACAGGCGATGCGGGTTGTTGCGATACGCTGTTCTGCCCGCACCCCACGGCGGCCCATGTTCCAGCGACCAGCAAAAAAGCTCCCAGGGTTTGAAACAGTCTCATTTCCTTTCACCTCCTGCGGGAGAAATTATGATTTTGTCCGAAATTTCCGATGTCGAGCTTCTCTTCGTCCTAAAGCATACGCAAGCCGGCGTGCCGACTCAAGCCTGCCGGGCAGTATCGTTTTCGGCCAATTCCGCTTGCCCATTCCCCGCTTCGCAGCGGCCTCTCAACAATTGCTTTACCCTATGACCTCGTGTACCCTTTTCCTAAGTATTCCTATTCAAGAGGGAGGCGGGGCACATGCGGTATTGGGGATTAATATTGCTCCTCGGTGCGGGGCTGCTGATTGCGCTCACACTAGGCGTGCGGGATATCCGCCGGGCTCAATCCGAATTGGGGCAGCCGGTCGGCAGCGGCTCCGCAACGGACATCCCAACCATACGGTTCGTGAAGAACCCCTCTCCTGTGCCGGAATTTACCTATGAAGACCTGGAAGGACGAAGCCAGGGCACGCGTGACTGGCTGGGCAAAGTGGTTCTGTTGAATTTCTGGGCCACATGGTGCCCGCCTTGCCGGGCGGAGATTCCCGACCTGATCCGGCTGCAGACCGAGTATGCGGACCGTTTGCTGATTGTCGGGCTCTCGACCGACGCTGAGGGAAAAGAAATAGTGCAGTCATTTGTGGAAGAGGCGGGGATCAACTACCGGGTAGGCATGTCCACACCGGAGGTGGAAGCAAAATTCGGGGGTGTTTTGGGCCTCCCGACAACTTTCTTGGTGGATACCAGGGGACGAGTCGTACAAAAGCATATCGGTTTTGCGAACCCGGAGCTTTACGAAATGGAGATTCGCGCCTTGCTGGATCTCCCCGTCAATGCGAACGTGGAAATGTTTGAGGACGAGGGACAAGTCTTCCTCTCAAACGCCGCCAATGCAACCGAGTTGCCTGGAGTGGACCTCTCCCAGCTTACTCCGGAACAACGGAAAGCCGCCCTCCGGCAGCTCAACGAGCAGACATGCACCTGCGGATGCAATTTGACGCTGGCGCAGTGCCGGATCAACGACACCACTTGCGTTGTGAGCACGGAGCTCGCCAATCAAGTGGTGGAGGAAATTATAGCCTCTCAGTAGAAATCCGAGGCCGCCACCAATCAGCAACGCAGATTTAGGGCACTGCCGTCTCCTACTCTCAATTGATTTAGCTTCTTTCCTCGTGTAATCTTTCCCCAGCATTTCCAATCAGGCGGGAGTAAAAACGCGGCGGTTTCACCCGAACACCCGAATTTGTTATGCGCCGCGTTATGCGTCGCGATGTCACCCAAACAAACAGGGGGGAGTTTGAGCTTGAGGGAACAGGGCGGTTAGCATATGCTTTTGGATTCACTAGATGCTCGAACCGGATATTCCCGATCATTGCACAAGGCTTCTGCATCATACTGAGAGATGCTGTTGCGTGAAATGCTGAACTAGAGCGTTTTCACAGTTGGTGTAAACCACAACGCATTGTCATTCCGAGCCCTTTGGCGTTGCTCAGGATAAACTCCGCGAGGAAGCTCGCTTTTCACAATAACAGCCTGTGGAACAAGCAGATTCCTCGGGCCGACCACAAACCTCGGCCCTCGGAATGACATTCTAAAAAGGTTTTGGAGCAAATCCACGAGCTACACCAACTGTGAAAACGCCTTAGAACTATATAGCAGCGGTTCCAGACCATTACCTAAGGGGACTTATGACGAACAGGAAGATTGCGACGGGGGCGAAGCGGCGACAGAACCTCGTACTGGCAGCCATCCTAACATTGCTCGGAGTGGGTGCTGGATTTTTGCTATCCGGGGGAAATGATATTGAGGCGCGCTCTGCCTTGGGCCGCAAACCCACCGGATTTCCCCAGCTAGTCTCGGTAGAACCCTTGCCGATGATGGACGGGGAGATGTGCCAGTGGATGCCCGCCAGCGCATCCGGCAACCTTCGCGCGTCACTCTTCCAGACGGGCGCATCCGGTCGCGCCGCCTCGGCGGAAGACCCGAACCGCGAGGAGGTTCGGCGGCGGCCCCCCCTGCGAACCATCAAAGACCCCTATGCTTCGTTCAGCGCCATCGCGGTGGACCCCGTTCGCGATGAAGTGATCATGACCGATGAAAGTCTCTTCCAGATTCTCGTCTATGACCGATTGACCAACACTCCTCCCACGGCCCAATTTTCCGAGCCGAAGCGGTCCATCGGCGGTTTAGATACGAAGGTGGATTATGTCTGCGGGCTCTACATCGATCCGGCAAGCGGCGACATCTACGCCATCAACAACGACACGGTGGACACGCTGGTCATCTTCAACCGCCAGGCCAAGGGCAACATTCCGCCGACGCGGGAACTCTACACCCCGCACGGCACCTACGGGATTGCGGTGGATGAGGGAGCCGAGGAGCTGTTTCTCACCATTGAGCACGACAGCGCCGTGGTGGTCTTCAACAAGTGGGCGGAGAAGGATGCGGAGCCGCTGCGATCCTTGCAGGGAGAACGGACGCGTCTGGCCGACCCGCACGGCATCGCCCTGGACGCGGAGCGGAATGTGATGTACGTCGCCAACTTCGGCTCGTCCCAATCCCACGATCCCAACCTCGACAACAAGTCCCGGCCGATGTACAGCCGGGGCGAAGGAAAAGCCAACTGGCCTCTGACGCGCAACAGCGTCATTCCGGGCAGCGGACGTTTCACCGATCCGTCCATCACCGTGTATGCGAAGGACGCGCGAGGAAACACGGCTCCCCTCCGTGTCATCCAGGGCCCGAAGGCGAGGCTGAACTGGCCCACAGGACTGGCCCTTGACCCGGTAACCCATGAACTTTTTGTCACCAACGACATGAATGACGAGGTGCTGGTCTTCGACGGGGACGCCGAGGGAGACGTGGCGCCGAAACGCATTCTCGGCGGGCCGAAGACGATGATCAAAAACCCCACCGGCGTCTGGGTGGACCGGGAAAATGAAGAGTTGTGGGTCGCCAGTTTCGGCAACTACACAGCGACCGTTTTTCCGTTGGGCGCATCCGGCGACACGGCCCCGCGACGGGTGATTCGCAGCGGCCCCCTGGGAAAACCCGCGCTCATGATCGGGAACCCGCACCCAGTGGCCTATGACAGCAAGCGCGAGCAGATTCTGGTCCCCAACTGAGTGGCTCATCCGCAGATTGCGGTATTCGCCAGGACGGCGGATGGAAGCGACTCTCCCGTACGGAAAATCGAGGGCCAGAAAACCAAGCTGGGGCGCACCATGCACTCTATCATTTACGACCCGATCCATGATGAGATCAGCGTGCCGCAGGACTTCGCCCACGCCATTCTGACGTTCCGCGCGGATGCCAGCGGCGAGCAGCCTCCGATGCGGATTCTGCAAGGTCCCGACACTCGTTTGAATGGACCGGAACGGCACACGGTGGACCCGGTAAACAACGAGATTTATGTGCCTCAAGGCGACGAGATTCTGGTCTTTGACCGCGAAGCGGCGGGCAACGTGGCTCCGAAACGCATTCATAAGGGGCCGGACACGAAATTAGGCGCGGGCGCTGTGGCCGTGGACCCGGTGCGCAACCTCCTGGTTGTTGTGGGAACGCATGAAACTGAAGGGCTGAAAATCCGCATCTACCCGCGAACGGCGGAGGGCAACACCCCGCCGCTGCGGCAGATCGGAGGGCCGAACAGCATGATCACGAGGATGGGCGGCCCGTTCGCGCTGTACCCGCCCTCGGGCAAGATCGTTCTCACGATGCGTCCCCGGAAGGCCGGTGTTCTGGGCGGGGATGACAGTTTCACCGGCGTCTGGAACATTACAGACAACGGCGATGTTCCGCCCCAATGGACGATCGGGGGGCCGAAAGGCGCTCTAGTGATGCCGCGCGGCGTTGCGCTGGATGTGAAGAACAAGAGCATCATCGTGACCGACAAGCGGCTCAACGCGATCCTCACTTACTATTTCCCGGAAATTTTCTAGCCGGTTGCTGGAAAACCGCTGGCCGTCGTGCCGAAACGCTCTCCAGCCATGTGCGCTTCAGCGCCTGAGGCGAGTCTTGCACTCTGCGTGTTCCAGCAATTCAACCCCGACCTCAGCGGCTGAAGCCGTTGTCGTGATCCGGGTAGCGGCAGTTAAAGACACCCCAGCACGCTGACAGCGGCGTGCTGGGGGGGCCGTCAAACCGTGCCCTGACAAGAGCGTAATACTGGGATACACGAACCGTGAAACAGATCTAAAAAGAGAAGCGCAAGGCGAATTGAATCTGGCGTGATGTGGTCGCCGTCCTGGAAATCCTTCCTGCCGTACTGGTTCGGTTGCCGGACCGGCCCGAGAAAACGACAGCGGAAGGGCTTGTTAAATTGGGATGGTTGGGAAGATTGAACAGGTCGGCTCGGAATTGCAATCGCCGTTTGGAGTCGAGTAAAAATTCCCTCCGGAGCGATACGTCCATGTTGAACACGCTAGGGGAGATGAGCGTGTTGCGGCCCGCGTTGCCGAGGGTTCCCGGCGGAGGCGCCGAAAAAGCACAGGGATCGAAATACAGCTCCGGGGTGCCCAGGGTTTGGCCTGCGCTAATGCGGCCGCAACCAGCCGAAACACCCTCCACCAGATTGTTGCTCGCGCCGCCGGCCAGATTCGGCCTGCTGGCCGCAAACAGGTAGCCTTCGGCGCGGGCTTTGGACTCGGCGGAGAAGGGGGTCCCTTTACGTAAGTTCATGATCCCGCCCAGCCGCCAGCCGCCCAAGAGCTTGGAAAGGGGGCCTGAATTCCACCAGCGCTGCCCGCTCCCGAAGGGACTATTATAGAAGTAGCTGAACACGAGGCGATGCCGAATATCGAAGTCCGACAAGCCGCGGTCGAGCGTCCGCATCAGGGGATACTGGCCGGTGTTGGATTGCTGCCCGACGGAGGAATCATCCACCGATTTGCTGAACGAATAGCTGGCCTGCAGGGATAGACCGGAGCTAAGCGACTTATTGGCGGAAACCTGCAGCGCGTTGTAAAAGGATTGCGCGTCCGTATTGATGATGGTGATCGAACCAAAGTTCGGATTGGTCGGTCCCGCGTTGGGCTGGCAGAGGTCTGAAGGATTGGGTGAACTGCAATCATCCGGGAAGAAGAGCGCCCCATCCTGCTGAACGACGGGAACCGGATACTGGTTCGCCTCGAAACGGCGCAACAGGTGGTTGCCTCGGGAACCGACGTAGGAAGCCTGCGTGCGCCAGCCGCCCGGCAGCTGCTGCTGCAGCGTTACGTGGTAACGGAACACCATCCCCGAGTTCATAGCCTGATGATCCATGACCTGAACCAGGAAGGGCACGTCGACGGCGCCTTCCAGCGCGTTGGGGAAAAATGCGGAGGTGTCCAGATTGGGGCTGACCGCGATGTTGTAAAACGGAGCCGAGCTTCTTCGCGAATTGGCCACGTATCCCAGAACGGGGTCGTAGTAGATGCCGACGCCGCTTCTCACCACTGTTTCCCGGCCCTCCCAGGGAGTCCACGTAAGACCCAGGCGGGGCGCGAAATTCAAAAGAGAAGAATTGCTCTCAAAGAAATCCCCGTACTCCACCTCCGTGCTCCGCACGACGTCCCGAAGAAACACGGTCTTGTTCAGCCGGTCGCTGATTTTGGTAACCATTTCATAGCGAAGACCCATGCTCACCTGAAGGCGAGGATGGAGCCGGTATTCATCTTGAGCGTAAAGGCCCACCAAAGTCTGCCGAAAGTCGCGCTGGTTGTCCGAGCCGGGCAATGCAACGGCCAGACCTGTTCCCACCGGTCCGGCCTGCAAAAACCCCTCCAGGCTGTTAAACGACCACACCGCACCCTTCTGCCAGTCGCTGAAGATGTCCCATCGGTAGCGATGCACGTCCACTCCAAACTTCAACGCATGAGGCCCTCGCTGCACAATGAGCTGCCCCCCGAACTGAAGGGATTTCGCGTTATCGGCCCGGGGGATATTCGACCTAGGGCCGAAGGCGCTTAGACCCGGCATCTGGATTACGCCGAACCTCGGAGCCTCGGGCAGGAAGAACAACGAAGGCGGGATTTCAATCAGGGAACGCGTGGCGGAAGAGTCAATCATTCGCGTATAACCAAAGCGGAACGCCGCCAGCGCCTGCAGATTGAGGATGTGGGTTCCCACCACCGTGAGGTATTGCTGGCGGGTCTCTTTGACGGTCTGGAACAAGTGTGTGCCCTGCGACTCCTCGCCGGTGGCGTCGTCAAAGGTGTAGCGGGCGAAGAAGCTGTCCTTGTCCGAGATTTTTTGGTCCACGCGAAAGGTAAAAAAGTTTTCGTTCACCGGCAGAAATTGGGGAGCCACGTTGCGTCCTACGCCGCGTCCCAGCCCGATATCGTTCGGTACGGGAATCAGCTCCAGGTAGGGCTGCACGCTGGGCGCGATGGGGACGGTGGGCGTGCCGGAGGAGTCCGGAAATCCGCTCCGAGCCTCTCCGTCCGGGAAGAAGCTCACATTGGTCTCGGTCAAACGGTCGCGCAGTCCCTCATAGCTGAACAAGAAAAAGGCCCGGTCCTTTTGTAACGGGCCCGTCAGCGTAAATCCGAACTGGTTCCGCTTAAAGGGAGGCGGCTCAGAATCGCGGTCAAAAAAGTTGCGTGCATCCAGCTTGCTGTTGCGGAAAAACTCAAACAGGGTTCCATGAAATTCGCCGGTTCCGGAGCGGGTGATCGAATTCAAAACCCCTCCGCTGCTGCGGCCATACTCGGCTCCATAACCGGCGCTGAGCACCTGCACCTGGAAAACCGTATCGGACCCCAGTTGCACCCCGGCGGCGCTTCGGGGAACTTGATTTCGCGCATTCATGATGCTGGTTCCGTCCAGCAGGAAGTGGTTGGAGGTGGCGCGGCTGCCGGAAACCGACAAGCTGCCGCCGCCTACTCCCCTGGAGGCGGAACTGGAGGAGGAATCGCTGACTCCAGCCTGCAAGGTGGCCAGCTGGCTGTAGCTGCGGCCGTTCAGCGGAAGGCCCAGCAGCTGGCTTTCATTGATCGTATTTTCTGACGCTTCAGAGGAAGACTCTTCCGCCGTGCTCACAGGGGCCGCCTCTTTTTGTTCTTCTTCTGCCTGCTCTTGTTCCGCAGCTTGCCGGGCTTCGGATTCCAGGGCAAACAGAAGAGCAAGCAATTGACCTGCGCTCAAGTCTAAACTTTCCCGAGCCTGAGGCACAAACCCGGCACGCGAAGCTTGAACGGAATAAGCGCCGGGAGAAAGCAGTTGAATTTCAAAGTTTCCCTGGGTATTGCTTTGAGCTGACAAGACCTGCCCGGTAGCTAGGTTTCTGGCGACGACCGTCGTCCCGGAAAGGGGCTCACCCTTTGCGCCTGTGGCCGTCCCGTTCAGCGTTGTCAACCGGCTAGGCTGGGCCACACGGGCCCGCTGGGACACCCCTGCTGACGGAAAGAAAAACGCCAGCATGAGCACAATAGCCGGGACAAGCCACCCGATTCTGATCACGCGGCGATCTTGCATATTTTTCTAGGGGCTGTCCTAGCTAAGCAGATTGCTTAGGGATAGGATGGCGATATGTACGAACGGCGTAGTCGGCTGAGCAAGGCGAAGCGGGATCGGTTGGTGGAGCACTTCGTTGCCGGGACGACGGCACGGGCGGCGGCTGAGCTTGTCGGGGTTCATCGGAACACGGCCGCTTCGTTCTATACACGGATTCGCACGGTGATTGCCGAGGAGACCCAGAAAGCCTCTTCGGTTTGCGGCGAAATCGAAGTGGACGAGAGTTACTTCGGTGGTCGCCGCAAGGGCAAACGCGGTCGTGGTGCTGGCGGGAAAGTCCCGGTTTTCGGGCTTTTGAAGCGTGGAGGAAGGGTCTACACGGTGATGATCCCCAATGCCCGTACGGACACGTTGATGCCGATCATGGAGCGCCTGATCCAGCCCGACAGCATCGTCTACACGGATGGCTTTTCGAGCTACGATGCTCTGGATGTGTCGGACTTCCACCATGTTCGGATCAACCACTCGGAACGGTTCGTCGACGAACGGAACCACATCAATGGGATCGAGAACTTCTGGAACCAGGCAAAGCGGCATCTTCGGCGCTTCAACGGGGTGCCCAAACAGAGTTTTCACCTCTTCCTGAAGGAGTGCGAATGGCGCTTCAATGGCGGTAACCACCGGACACTGCTTAACCAATTGAAGACATGGATCAAATCGAGACAGAATCACCCTTAGCTAGGACAGCCCCTTTTTCTATTGTCTCACAGGTGTTTCACCGGCAGAGGGTCTTAAAGTTTCTGAATGAGGCGAGCATGTGCGACGCTTCGCCGTCTTGAGCAACCCCGAGGCGCTGAAGCGCACCGGTAAAATCAGGCGGCAGGAACAAACACGGCCGTCAGCGCAACGCCAGCCGGCTTCTACTGGAGAAAGCCGATACCGCGAGCATCTGAAAATATCCTGATATAAGACAGGCCCCGCCAGGAGATGTTAGTACTTAATCTTCCAGTCGCCGTTCGCATCCCTCTCACGGTGCGCGCTGTGACCGGCCCCCGGTTTTTTGATCCATTATGAAAGTGAGTTTTGCGGCAGAATCTAATACCAAAAGAAGGGGGACAAGCCGTGAAACAGAAGCGATTCAGCGTGGAGTAGATTGTAGGAGTGTTGAAGCAGGCAGAGGTGGGGGTGCCGGTAGGGGAGCTGGTCCGGAAGGTAGGGATCTCGGAGCAGACGTTCCGGGAGGAGTGCCTGAATGTACATTGCTTCACAACACTGGGAGAAGCCAGGCAGTTCATCGAGGCTTGGCGGAGGGAGTACAATGAGAGTCGTCCTCACAGGGCCCTGGGGGAGAGGACGCCGAACGAGTTCGCCTTTCCGATTGCAGATCACTGCAATCTGAAAGGCCTGGAAACAGCCCAAAACTCACCCTGAAACTGGTACAAAAATCCGGGGCCCCTCAAGTGATGTAGACTCTCTCACTGAGACTGGCACAAAAAATCGGTCTGGTCATTCTACCGGCCGGGGAGGTCAAAATGATGGTAATTCCGGTTAGAGGCACATAGGATGCAAATTGGTTTCCACTTGACGCCGTTTTGGAGCCCCACGGATCGCACGCCCACACAGATCATCGACGAAGCCATCGAGGTCGTGCGCGCTGCCTCCACCATGGGCTTCGCCTGGGTTTCCATGGGGCAACATTGGCTTTCCCACCCCACCGTCTGGCCCCAACCGTACCCCCTTGTCGCCCGTCTGGCTCCCGAGACGGGGTCCATGCAGATCAAGACGTCTGTGCTCCTGCTACCTCTGCTGAACCCAGTGGAGGTTGCGGAAAACGTCGCCACGCTGGACCACATCACCCACGGCCGCCTGCTGTTGGGTGTGGCCATCGGCTACCGCGAGAAGGAGTTGGAGACCATCGGACTCAGCCGGAAGGACCGCGTCCCGAAGCTGGAGGAATCCATCCAGCTCATGAAGCGGCTTTGGTCAGGCGAGGAGGTGACGTTCCACGGGCGATATGTGAAGGTAACGGAGGGTCGCATGGGGTTCGCTCCCTATCAGAATCCTCACCCTCCCATCGAGATGGGGGCGCAGAGCGAAGGGGCTACTCAGCGGGCCGCCCGGATCGCCGATAGCGTCTTCTTCGGACCGCAGGTGCCCTGGAGAGACGTCCAGAAGCTGGCGGGCGTCTACCGCCAAGCCCGGCAGGATGCTGGCCATGCTGCAAGGGGGATCATCGGCGCCTCCCGCAGCCTCATGGTGGGCAAGAGCAGGGAGGATGCCGTCCAGACCGCCCGCCAGTATCTCGAGAAGACCTTTCGCATGTACCGCACGTGGGAGATGCAGGAATCGGCCATGGTTCCGCTGCAACTCGGGTTTGATCGACCCCTTGACGACTGGACTGTCCACGGTTCGCCCAAGGACTGCGTGGAGATCCTGCTCCGCGCCCGGGACGAGATGGGGTTGGAACGGATCGGCTTCACCATCTACAATCTCCCCCGCGCGCCCCAGGCACGGATCGAATATCTGCAGATGATCGCCGAGGAGATCGTCCGGAAGGTGGCTTAATGGAAACGGAGGTCTCCCGTCTTCGTCGGTTCATCTCTAGTTTACGATGGGTCGCAGCATGCGGCCGATCGGCTTACCAACCGGCTCTCCATCCTGCATCTGTACATGGCCGCGGACGATCGTACAGACAGGCATTCCTTTGACCTTCCAGCCGTGCCAGGGCGTTGGTTTGTTCTTGCTGTGCAGTTTGTTTGCATCAATGACTCCCTCCTTGGCCATGTCTACGATCGTCACGTCGCCGTCCGAGCCGAGCCGAATGGCGCCCTTTTGGGGATAAAGCTGCCAAACCTTTGCCGGGTTCTCACTAGCAACCTTTACGTACTGATTCAAAGTCAGGCGTCCCTTATTGACCTCTGTCAGTATCAGAGGTACCCCGGTTTCGACGCCGCAAAAACCGGAAAGGCAATCCCAAATCACCGGCTTCAGCAGCTTCCCTGTAATGTCAGTTCCCTTCTCTTCCATGCTATGAGGAGAATGATCCGTCGCTATCATGTCAACATACCCTTGGAGGAGACCGTCCCAGAGGACTTCGGCATGGTCTTTGGAGCGCACGGGAGGATTCATTTTCAAAAGGGGCCCCACCTCGGCCATGTCCTTGTACTCGCGCAGCAGATAGTGCGGTCCGGTTTCAGCGGTTACTCTTAGGCCCCGCGCCTTGGCGTCCTTCACCATGAGCGCGGCCTGTTTGGAACTCATGTGAAGGACGTGCAGCTTGGTGCCAAAGGTCTCCGCAAAAAACAGGGCATGGGCGACAGATTCGGCCTCGCAAATATCCGGCCTCGACGATTCCCAGTATATGGGGTCGTTCTTCCCTTCGGCCTTGAGCTTGTTTGTGCAATAGTTCATAATCTGGCGGTTCTCGGCGTGGATACCCAAGGGAAGCTTAGATTGGGCGATAAAAGAAAAGGCCTCCATGCACATCCCGTCATCGGGGCAAGGAAGGTTGCCGATGGTTTCGCCGAAAAAGATTTTATAACCCACGACGCCCGCTTCAGCCATTGGAAGGATCTGGGCCGTGTTGGTCTGGACAACAACTCCCAGTATGCCAAAGTCTGCCAGCGATTTCTCTTCCGCCAAGCGCCGTTTTTCTTCTACCTTGTCCGCGTCCGCCGTGGGGGGGACCACGTTCGGCATATCGATAACCGTCGTCACGCCACCGCAGACTGCTGCGGTTGATCCTGTTCCAAAATCTTCCTTGTAGGTAAGCCCCGGTTCTCTGAAGTGGACGTGGCCATCGATAATTCCTGGAAGAATGTGTTTCCCCCTCGCATCGATCACCTCCTTGCCTTCGGGCAGGAAATCATCTGCCCCGATGGCAACAAACTTCTCCTCCCTGATCGCAACGCCTCCTGGGAAGGTTTGTTCCGGTGTAACCACCCAACCGTTCTTAATGACAAGGTCTGCTTTCATAATTCCTGCGGGGAAAATCTGTCAGATTGACTGAACGAGTAAACTCGAAGGCTCATTATACCGAATTGTGTAAAAGGCGCGAATTTCTTTCCGCTGCTTCACTTCTTAACCGCAAATGCTGCGCGGCGCGGTCGCTACCGGCGGGCTAGAGTCGGTGACTGGCAGGAGGAAACTCGGCGACGATTGAAGGTGGCGGACGGAGAGGCAAGAACTAGCGGAGAAAGCGGATAATGTGAGGTTGTGGATCACCATACAAAAGGTGGCTCAAATTCCCCCCAATTATGCTCTTGACAAAGGCAAACCGGACGCCATACTACCTGCTGACCCGCCAGGGTCTTGACTCATTGCCAAGTCCGATTTTTTTGCTTGAGGCTGGTATTCGGTTATGGCATACAATGCGCTCTCCCTTTCAGGTACGGAGCGCGAGTATGCTTGCCGCGGATGGGAGAAGAGACGTGCCCGACAGAGGGCCGGACCGCGGGGGAGTACCTTGCATCGTTTGAGAGCGTGCCATGAAAATCGAGGAGACCTTCCAGGTTCCCACTTCCGTCGACCGAGTTTGGGACTTTATTACCGACCCCAACAAGATTGCTTCCTGTCTTCCTGCCGTGCAGTCGGTGCAGATCCTGGATGATCGCCATTATGAGGTTGTCGTCAAACAAAGGGTCGGCTTTATCTCGGCCACCTTCAAGATCCATACGGAGGTTTTGGAGAAAGAGGCCCCATTTCGAATGGTGCTTTCGAACAAGGGTAAGACCATCGCAGGAGCCCGCGGGACGTTGAAATCCACCGATACGATTGTCTTGAAAGCCGCGCCCGATCAATCCACCGAGGTTCACGTTGTTTCGGAGGTGACATTGGGCGGACAACTGGCAATCCTAGGAGCCAAGCTGATTGAAGCAAAGTCGAAGGAATTATTCGTGGAGGCTACCGCGAATCTCAAAGAGAAACTGGGGGGGCGTTCCGCGCCGCCTGCTTCAGCACCCGTACAGATGCACTAGGGCAAGGCCATTGCGTTTTTGCGACCGCTGCTCCAGAGTTTGAAAGGCCTGTTCTCCCGCAAATGGATGGTGAAGCCGGAGTGATCCGAGAAAACGTTCATGGGACTGAGAAATTTCGAGTACATTGAGCCTTCCAGCGTTCATGAGGCCAGCCGGTTTATAGCCGGTCATCCAGAGGAGGCACGCATCTACGCGGGGGGGACTTCCTTGCTTCTTCTCATGAAGCAGGGTATTGTCCGCCCAGCCTACCTTGTGAATATCAAAAAGATTCCCGGCCTGCGATACATCGAAAACGGGAATTCTACGATTCGGATCGGCAGCCTCACTACCCATCACGACCTGGAGGTTTCGCCCCTCATCAAACGGTTCGTGCCAGCAATCGCTGAGGTCGAGCCGGAGGTGGCGAACATTCGTGTGCGCAGCACCGGAACAGTGGGCGGAAATCTCGGATTCGGAGAGCCTCTCACGGATCTTCCCCCGATCCTCATCGCTCTCGATGCCCGAATCAAAGTTGCAGATCAAAACGAAGACCGTGTTATCCCATTGGAACAGCTGTTTGCCGGCTACTATGAAACCACCCTAAAGCCGAACGAACTCATTACCGAAGTCCAGGTAGATCGCATGGCGCCACACTTTGGCCTCAAGTACATGAGGTTCTCGGTCGGGTCTGATAAGCCGGCCGTCGGCTGCGCGATCGGAGTGCGGTTGGATCCGCGCACCGGGACGTGCGTGGATGCGCGTTGTGTTTTGGGGTGTGTTGCTCCGACACCCCTTCGGGTCCGGGAGGCGGAAGAAGTGCTGAAGGGTAAACCGTTTCGCGCTGATCTGGCCGAACAGGCGGCTCGTCTCGCTTCACAGGCCTGCTCCCCTTTGAGTGATCTGCGCGGATCGGAGCAGTACAAGCGCACCATCGTGGGTGTGCTAATGAGGAGAGCTGTGGGGGAGGCTTTCCGGAGGGCTGAGAGTCAAAGCGCTGACTAGGTGAACGATGAAGCGAGCCATCCAAGTTACCGTCAACGGTGGAGTCCACGAGTTGAGCGTAGAACCGCGGGAGACTCTTTTGGAGATCCTTCGAGGGCCGGTGGGCTTGACCGGCACCAAATTGGGATGCGATCAGCAAGTGTGTGGATCGTGTACGGTCTTGATGAACGGCCTGCCGGTCAGTTCCTGCTCCGTTCTGGGAGTGGACGCGGCCGGCAACGAGGTCCTGACCATCGAGGGGTTGGCGACCGATGGAGAATTACACCCCATTCAGAAGGCGTTTATCGAACACGGGGCTTTCCAATGCGCATACTGCACTTCCGGTCTGATCCTGGCCGTGAAGGCGCTTCTGGATCAGCTCCCTGCACCGGAGGAAGGCCAAATTCGCCACTTCTTGGCCGGCAACATCTGCCGTTGCGGATGTCATTTGGAAATTCTGCAAGCCGTGCGGTCGCTGCTTCAACAGTCGCAGCAGCGGAAGGAGGCTTGATGGGCAAGTTTTCCGTGATTGGCCAGTCGGTTCCCCGACTGGAGAGCGAGGAGAAAGTAACCGGCCAGTTGAAATTTCTAGACGATCTCAAGCTTCCCGGACTGCTGTACGGAAAGATTCTTCGGAGTCCCCATGCCCATGCCAAGATTCTGCATATTGATGCCGGGCAGGCAACAAAGCTTCCCGGGGTCGTTGCCGTTTTGACTCGGGACGACGTCATCGGCAATCAGGCCTATGACTCCCATTACGGGCCGATCCTGAAGGACCAGACCATTGTAGCTCTTGACAAGGTCCGTTACGTAGGGGATCCAGTGGCGGCGGTAGCGGCAACGAGTCCGTACGTGGCTGAGGAAGCTATGGAACTGATCGAAGTCGACTACGACGAATTGCCGGCTGTCTTGGATTCGGAAGAGGCGCTCGCCGAGAATGCACCGCTCCTTCACGAGAAGATTCAGAAGCCCCGCCAGGGTTTTGCGGATCTGTCCGATGTCGGGCACGTCGAAGGAACCAATATCTGCAACCATTTTCACTTGAGCAAGGGAGATGTCGAAAAAGGATTCCGGGAATCGGACCACATTTTTGAGCATGTCTTTACCTCGCCTGCCGCTCAGCACGCGGCCCTGGAATCTTTCTCGGCGGTCGCCAGCTTTGACTCGTCTGGACGACTGACCATCTGGTCCACCGTACAAAATCCGTTTGTGATTCGGGACCAGATTGCCGAGCTGTTCCATCGGCCACTCTCGAAAGTGCGGGTCATTGCTCTTCACTTAGGCGGGGGCTATGGCTCCAAGCTTTACCCTAAACTGGAGCCTTTGGTGGCGGCCCTGGCGCACAAGGCAAAACGTCCGGTAGGCGTTACACTGACCCGGGAAGAGGTCTTTCTTACCATTACAAAGCACGCGGCGAAGATCTACGTGAAGACAGGAGTATCCAAAAACGGCAGGATCCTGGCCCGTGAGTGCCGGGTTGACCTGGACACAGGGGCGTACGCGGAGATCGGTCCCAGAGTATCGAAAAAGTCCGGATACACGGCAGCGGGCCCGTATGAAATCCCGAACGTCCTGATTGACTCCTACTTGCTCTATACCAACAAAGTGCCGGCCGGCGCATTTCGGGGATTCGGAGTGTCACAGTCCAACTGGGCTCATGAATCGCAAATGGACATTATCGCGCGTGCTCTGAAGATGGACCCTCTGGAGTTGAGGCGAAAGAATCTGCTGGATGAGGGCGGAGAGTTCGTTACGGGCGAACGTGTTCACAGCGCGGCTATGATGGAATGCCTGAACAAAGCCGCGGCTGCTGTCCGGTGGGGAACGCGGTCCGAGCCCGCAAGCAAATCGGCGGCTCGCGGCAAAGGTCTTGCCTGTCTCATTAAAGCAACCATTACTCCTTCCATCTCCTCGGCCCTGGTCCGCCTGAACGAGGACGGAAGCGCCACCGTCTATGTGGGAACCACCGACATGGGTCAGGGCTCCGACACGGTGATGGCCCAAATCGCGAGCGAAGAGCTGCGCATCCCTCTGGATCAAATTGGGGTTGTCCACTCAGATACCGATCTCACTCCATACGATCTGACGACTTCCTCCAGTCGCTCCACGTTCCACATGGGACGAGCTGTTCAGATGGCCGCCCGAGATGTCAGTGTACAGCTTGCTTGCATGGCGGCCCGGCTGTTCAATGTCGGCCCGGAGGAAGTAGTCTGCGAGAATCAGGGAGTCAGACCGGGAGACAATAGCGCTCCGAGCCTGAGTTACAATGCCCTCCTCCTCAAAAACTTCGGAATCAAAGGGGCTAATCTGATAGGAAAAGGGACCGTGAAGACTCGCTCAACGTTGGACAACGGAGAGCATGTAACGTCCGCTTTTTGGTTCGCTGGGGCCGCCGCCGCTGAGGTGGAGGTGGATCGCGACACTGGGCAGGTCCGTGTAGTGCGGTATGCGATTGCAGCGGATGTCGGGAAAGCACTCAACCCGTTGTTTTGTGAACAACAACTCCGCGGGGGCACAATCACCGGAATTGGACTGGCTTTAATGGAACAACTTGTTTACCAGGGGGGGTTACTGATCAACCCTAATTTCCTCGATTACAATCTGCCCCGCTTTCTGGATGTTCCGGAAGAGATTATCCCCATTCTGGTAGAACGGGCTCATCCGGAGGGACCTTTTGGCGCGAAGGGATTAGGCGAAACAGCGCTCATTCCCGCTGCTCCAGCGATTGCCAATGCCGTTGAAGATGCCGTAGGCGTCAGGATCACTGAATTGCCGATAACGCCGGAAAGAGTTTTGTCGGCCTTGCAGCAGAAGCAAGAGGAAAAAGTAAAGAAGTCGACTCTTTCCAGGGTATCGTGAATAGTGGAAAACGGCGGAAGCAGAAGAGGACTTTTTCTTTCTCAGTATAGACTAGCTTTTTTGCATCCTAAGATTGTCCGAACAGAGCCAACAAACCGTTATACTTTGCGGCGCATGTAAGGGTTCCTGGGGCGGTCGGGTCTAACAAATATCCTTATGTCATTTCCGGTTATTGCCGTGTCAGCCAAAGTAGATGGGGGCCTGGGCACTGCAGATCGCCCTGCCGATCCGGCTCCCCAGAACCGACTCCAATCAGCCCGGCAACAGGCGCGTCGTGTCAGCACAGCATCAGATTCGGAACACTCTTAAAGCATTATTAGCATCGTGGGAAGGCTTGGCACGGCCGGGCACGCAAGCGGAAAGGGCGACTCCTCAGGAACGTTACAGGAGAATTTATGGGGCTGGTCAGCGTAAAGTGCTCGGGTAAGGCATTTGAGATTGGAAGAACACACGGACAGTTCCTCAAGGGTGCGGTTCGCTTCAACACCTCGAATTTCTTGGGAGCATGTTCCAACGCGGGCCTGGACAGGCCCACGCTGATGCGATCGGCGAAACGGCTTGCTCAGGACTATAGTGACCCGATGCTTGAGGAGGTCCGAGGAATCGCAGAGGGAGCTGATGTGGATGGGGATGAGCTTTTGGCGTTCAACCTCTGCCACAGTTGGGTCTTTGCGGATGAGTGCACAGTGCTGTTCGCCATGGGTGATGCCACTGCATCCGGCAAGGTTCTTTTTCTCAAGAACAGTGACAAAATCGGCTCCTCCTCGATGGTGGGTCCGAACTTTTACCAGAACAAAGAAATTAATGTTGTGCTGGTCATCGATCCGAAGGATGGCCCCGGCATCATCGGGGTATCCTCTGCAGGATCAGCAGGCCTGAAGATGGGAGTCAGCGACCTGGGCGTTGCGGCCGGAACGAACATTGTCCGCACAAGAGAACTCGGCAAGCGCAAAGTGGATACCACACAAATGAGAGCCCTGGACCGTGTCCAGTTGGCACGCGAGGGGCTCCTGAAGTCGAGCGCAATGGAGGCGGCAAACTATGTTGCCGGACGTGTCTCCGAGAGCCCAACCGCCACACCGGGGAATATTGAATTCGTGGATTCCACAGCCGGAGCCATAGTGGAAGGGTCTTACGATCGAGTGGCTCTTCACGTCGTCAAATCAGGGATCGCCTCTCGGTCCAACTCATTTGTCGTATTGCGGGAATTGAACGATCCTACCGATGTTTCCAGTTACTGCCGGTACGTTCGGACCCAGCAACTTCTCTCAGACCGCATCGGCAAGTTAACTCCTGATCTGATGAAGCAGTTCTCTCAAGACCACGCCAATGGTCCGGGTCCCAACTCCATTTGCCGCCACGGAAAGCACTATGAAGAGGAAACTTCGCAATCGGCCATGGTTGCGGAGTTGGACCGAGAACATCCGCAGCGAACTCGCTTTTGGATCGCGATGGGAAAGCCTTGTCATGCCTGGCAACGGCCTGCCGGCAGCTTGGAAGGGAAAATGGATCAACTGGACCGAATTCCAGAAGGCTTTCTTAACGGCGACACCTGGAAGCGCTTCCGATCCGAAGAACCGAATCTTGAGGTAGAACTCCTCAAGGCATGAAGCTATAACGGCAGCGGTTTTCCTCTACCACCACTCGAGATTGCCAAAGCTTGGGAGGTCCCATGAACCAGAACACCGAAAGGTCTAAGAAGTTTCTTACCATCGGCCTTCTGTGGAATGCCATGGTGTTCTCCTACATGATTCGGTATGCCCTGGGCATCGTGGCCCCCACTCTCATGACGCAGTACGACTTTTCGCCGAGCACCATGGGGTTCATTCTCTCCGGATGGAACTGGACGTACGCGGGCGCCCAGTTGTTGGTAGGACCTCTCGTCGACCGTTTTGGCGTATGGATCGTTATGGGCGTGGGGTCGGGGATCTGGGGACTCTCTACCGTTGCTCTACCGGTCGCCACGACGGCTGTTTCTCTGTTCGTAATGCGGGCGATATTCGGCTTGGGGCAGAGCATGCTCATTCCCGCAAACGCGGCTGCGATCTCTCGGCGGTTTGATGTCAAAGAGCGTGCGAGGGCTATTGCTGTTTCCTTCTCCGGAACCCCGATGGGTCCGGCCATCGGCGCCCCCATCGCCGCGTTTATCCTGGCCGGGTGGGGCTGGCAAGCCGTGTTCTACTGTCTGGGGGGGGGCAGTTTGCTGCTGACTCTGGCTTGGCTTTGTTTCTATCCGGACAAGCAGGTCGGAAGACAATCGGCGCCGCTGCCGGATCGCACAAAGGATCGCAGCGAGCAACGCATTCCGTGGATTTCACTGTTCCGGTATCGTTCTACCTGGGGCATGGCTTTCGGCCAGATGGGGTATCTCTACGCGTTTTTCTTCTTCGTGAGCTGGCTTCCGGGATATTTGGTCCTGGAGCGAGGGATGACCGTGCTGAGGACCGGAATCGTTGCTTCCCTGCCGTTCTGGGCCGGGATACTGGGCACACTAGGTGGCGGCTGGCTGGGAGACTATCTGATCCGGCGTGGCTTCAGCGTCACGGCGTCCCGAAAGACCATGATCGGCAGTGGAATGGTAGCGGCGACGGTCCTGGTGATTACGGCGGCGTTCGTTGAACAGACTTGGCTGGCCGTTACACTTCTCACATTCTCGGTAGGCTGCCTGCGGCTGACGACCGGTTCGGTGAATTCGATTGCGATTGACCTGGCGCCCCGATCAATGGTTGGCTCGCTTACATCGGTCCAGAATTTCTTTGGGAACACCGGAGGTCTCCTGGCGCCCATCGTCACAGGTTTCATAGTGGAGGCGACCGGGTCGTTTGTGGGAGCCCTGGTTGCTGCCGGTGGAATGGCATTATTCAGCGGCATCTGCTACGTCTTTGTCCTGGGGAAGGTAGAGACTCTTCAGGGGAGGTTCACGACCTCCACTCCGGAGGTCCAATCCGCATAGTCTCTGTAGAAAAGCATAGCGAAGAACGGCTTGGAGCCAGCTTCCCTCGGGTGAAGAACTCTCCCAAACTCCGATGTCTGTCTGGAAATGGATACAGGAAGGGTTAATTAACGAACTGCCAGACCCTAGACGTAATCGACCGCTTCTACTCCGGGAACTCGAACCTTGGCGAACTTCTCATTGTTCCGCAAGGGTTTTGTTGCATCGATCCCCCAGCAGGCCGACGTCCGCGGCTCTGGAACCGACGGATCCAAGGTCGAACACGTCAGCCGCGAAACAATAATAATGTCCCGGTCCGGTTGCATTCGAGTACTCAAGGCCCACTCCACTTCCACTGGGCTGCGCACGTTGATGTCGTCGTCCACTACAATGACATGCTTTATTCCGATCCCGCTGGCTAGTAAGGCGAGGATGATATTACGCGCTTCCGCTTCGTGTCGTTTCCGGAAAGAAACCACGACGTGATGGCGGAAACTGCCTCCCGGCGTAACATAAACATCACGAACCTCCGGCGCCACCCTTTGTACATCCTGCCGAATCCGAGTCGTGTTGGGAAGTTCAATGAGGACATGATTTTCGGTGACGGGAAATCCGGTCAAGCACGTATGGTAAATCGGGTCGAGCCGCATGGTGATTGCCGTGACCTCAAGCACCGGGGCCTGCTTCGCTTCACTGTAGCAGCCCGGGTATTCCGCGAAGGGCCCGTCTCCGACCCGCTCTCCCGGAACCGTGACACCCTCGATGACGATTTCCGCGTCTGCCGGCACCCACAAAGGAATCGTCTTGCAAGCCACCAGAGCAATCGGCTCTCCCTTCATGCCCCCCGCAATGTGCATTTCATCGATGCCGTACGGCGCCTTCACCTGCGATGCGATCACGATTCGCGGATCCGCGCCGATGATCGTGGCGATTGGAAGGCCGTGCCCCTGTTCCTCGGCCTTCAGGATCATGCGTCCCAGGTGGTGATCGGGAGGAGCCCAAACCGTCAGGCGCTGCTTGTCCAAGACCAGCATGCGATGGATGCTAACGTTTCCTGACCCATCGTCGGGATCAGCCGCAGTTTGTACACCAATCGTGATGTAGGCTCCAGCGTCCAGTTCAGAGTGGACAACGATTGGGAGCTGATGCAAGTCCACGTTGTCACCGGTCTTGACTACTTCTTGAACGGCGCCGCCGGAAACCCGCTCAGGCGGAATGAGCTTTTGCTCAAGACGTTCATAGTGGTCCAACATCTCTTTTTCAGAGACGCTCAGGGCCAGCGCCAGCAATTTGCGAGTGGCAAACACGCCCGCTGCTACGCGCCAGCCAGGGTAATTCCGGATGTTCTCGTACAGGAGAGCAGGGCCATCGATGTCAGACACCTTGCGGATACCCGCCGCTATTTCGAAACGAGTGTCAATTTCCCTTTGAACCCGCACCAACTTGCCATTCTTCTCGAGTAAATTCAGAAAATCACGAAAATCCCGATACATGGTTGTCTCTATCATAGCTCCTCAGCGAGGTTGCAGGCTAACACCGTTGGTTAAAACCCCTCGTCAGGCAGTCGGCATAACGAGAATTCCCAATGGGGTATTTCCAAAGCAAAATTGCTCACTGACTTTCATCTGAGCGGGTACGAACCATATCCCTCATCCCGCACAATCAATTAGCGTTGAACGAAGATGGATGAGTATATCCCGGAATACCGGGCAGTATATAGAATTTAAGCATGAAAATGTCATTCCAGTTCGGACGGATCCGCTACGCCTGGGTGGTTGTGGCTGCCGTGACTGTGGTCTTGATGTTCGGATCGGGCATCCGGGCATCTTTGGGCGTCTTCATCAAACCGATTGAGGAGGAATTTGGTTGGGATCGGGTCTCGTTGTCAACGGTTGCTGCGCTTTCCTTGTTTCTACATGGAGCGGTTGGCCCTCTGGTGGGGCGGCTGGCGGATCGGTGGGGACCCGGAGGAGTCTTCCTGGCGGCGATCCTTTTGGGCCCGGGGACTCTAGCCGTCATCACTAGACCTGCCTGAACCAATTGCTTTCCCCTCTCCCCTCGTGTAATCTTTTCACATTATTTTCAATTATTGGCGGGAGTAATCCGTGCCCATATCCCCAGGTGCCCGTTTTGGCTCGTACGAGGTCCTCGGCCCGTTAGGTGCGGGTGGCATGGGAGAGGTGCCGGTCGCATTAACCGGTCTGCGGGTCCTATTACCGCCCATCGAACGACAACGCCAATTGCTGAAACGTTGCCCAGGCTCATGGGGCCTTCGGAGAGGTGCATCAATGAGAATTGCTTTGTTTTGCTTCTGGATGTTCTCAACCGCGTGTGTGGTGCTGGCACAGGATGGCGCTGCTCTTTACAACAAGCATTGCGCTTCTTGTCATGATTCCAGTGGCGCGACGCAAGCGCCGAATCGAAGCGCCCTGAGGCAACTGTCCCCGGAGCGGATCGCCGTGGTTCTGGAGGAAGGAGTCATGAGAGACCAGGGCCTTGAGCGCACTCCTACCGAGAGGCGCGCTATCGCAGAATTCCTCTCCGATAAGCCCTACGGAAGCGAGCCCGCCGACACAATGGCTGCCGAGGCTGCTTGCCAGGGAGCTCCCGCGAGCTTCGCAGACCCTCTGGCAGGTCCAAACTGGAACGGTTGGGGCGCAAACCTCTCCAACACTCGCTTTCAGACTCCCGATATGGCAGGTCTCAGCGCCGGACAGGTGCCCCGGTTAAAGCTGAAATGGGCATTTGGATTCCCCGGAGACATCAGGGCTTACGCGCAGCCCACAATCGCAGGCGGACGTGTCTTCGTCGGCAGCGCCGGGCGCCGAGTGTATTCGCTGGATGCCGCAACAGGGTGCGTTTATTGGGTGGTCAAAACGGACTCTCCCGTACGAACAGCAATTAGTATCGGTCCTTTAGCCCAGCGCGGGACAAGGCAGTATGCAGCTTATTGGGGCGACTCGCAGGCGAACGTGTACGCGGCGGATGTCGCGAATGGCAAGCTCTTGTGGAAGACGCAAGTGGACGACCATACAGCCGCCCGCATCACGGGTGCCCCGCAGTTGCACGCTGGACGTCTGTACGTTCCAGTCTCTTCCTTGGAAGAGCTCAGCGCCGGTGCCCCCACCTACGAATGCTGCACATTCCGGGGTAGTGTGGTGGCGCTCGACGCCGAAAGCGGCGAACAGATATGGAAGACCTATACCATTGCGCAGACTCCGAGGTCTACCGGAAAAAATAAGGTCGGAGTCCAGCTCTGGGGACCGTCGGGAGCGGCCATCTGGTCCGCACCGACTCTGGACCTACAGCGCGATGTGATCTATGTGGCGACAGGAGATAACTACTCGGACCCGCCCACAGCCATCAGTGACGCCATTCTGGCCCTGGATATGGATTCCGGCAAGATACTGTGGTTTCGTCAAATGACGGCGGGCGACGCCTGGAACCTGGCGTGCCGGGAAGACCGCGACGAAGCAAATTGTCCCGAATCCGACGGCCCGGATTTCGATTTCGGCTCCTCGCCCATTCTAGTGGAATTGTCGGGAGGCCGCCGGGCACTGGTTATCGGGCAGAAATCAGGCATTGTTCATGCCCTGGATCCGGATCGGGAAGGTGAGATTCTGTGGCAGAGGCGTGTCGGAAAGGGTGGAACTCTGGGGGGGATCCAGTGGGGTTCAGCCGCTGACGAACAGAAAGTTTACGTCGCTCTATCGGACATCGCTTTCCGTTGGAGCGGAAGTACACGAGAGCCAGATCCAAAAGTTGGTGGCGGTCTGTTCGCGCTGCGGCTGGCAACCGGAGAACAGGAGTGGTACAGCCCACCTCCTGCCTGCCCTGAGAACATCTCTTGCAGCCCCGCCCAATCGGCAGCGGTCACAGCCATCCCGGGCGTGGTCTTCTCCGGGTCGATCGACGGACATCTTCGAGCCTATTCCATGAAGGATGGAAAGATCCTTTGGGATTTTGACACCCTGCGAAGATATGAAACGGTAAACAGAGTGGAGGCCCAGGGTGGATCTCTGAACGGTCCTGGCGCTACAGTCGCAGGTGGAATGTTGTTCATCAATTCAGGTTACGGTGGTTTTGGTGGGAAGCCGGGAAACGTGTTACTGGCTTTCTCAGTGGGTGACGAGTAAAGGGAAGAAACGGCGACGTACACGCGGGGCTTGAGTCCCTCGATGCGCACGGCGATCTTGAGGAAGGCGCGGCGGATGGTTTCGAACGTCGCCTTGCGCCACAGCGAGCGGCGCGGCCTGGCGAAGCTGACGCAACAGCCAATCAGCGCCGCTGTGCAGGAACAGCCGGAACTGGTTAGCTTCCCAGCGGTGGCACGACGTGCGGTCGGACCGGGGGTAGAGCTTGTGCTCCTTGATCATGTTTTCCATTCTGACGCGGGTGCAATAGACCTCCTCGTAGAGCGCCTTGGCCTTGCCGCTCAGGTTGGTGACGATAAAACGGATGTCGGTTAATCCCCGCCGTGTAGGCAGCGCGGAGTAGTCCTGCACTCCCACAGCTTCTGCGTGTGGCGCACATGACGCTTGTGGGTAAGTTGTGCAACCACCAGGCATGGGGCGGCTCTCAGGAAGGTCCGGTACAACCATGCGCGTAGCAGCGCGTATAATCCGCAAGTAGTTGTGGGATCATGGCCGAAATAGAGAATAGTCCTAGTGAGATGAGAATTCCGGGTTCGCTTTAGCTTGTGACCGGCCCCCGGTTTTTTGAGCCAAGTTGAAAGTGAGTTTTGCGGCAGATGAGGGGCCCTGGATTTTTGTACCAGTTTCAGGGTGAGTTTTGGGCTGTTTCCAGGCCTTTCAGATTGCAGCTAGACCAATTTCACCGTTAGTGTATAGCATATCCACAGTGGCTGAGTTGTCTTTGCGTTTCGACGCGCTCTACGCTCGGCGGGGACGGCCGTCGAAGCCTCCGGAGCAGTTGATCCGGGCGCTGCTGTTGCAAGTGCTGTATGCGATCCGCAGCGAGCGGCAACTGATGGAGCGGATCAAGTATGATCTGCTGTTCCGCTGGTTCGTGGGCTTAGGAATCGATGAGCAGGAATGGGACGCCACGGTATTCACCAAGAATCGGGACCGGTTGCTGGGCGGCGCGGTCTCGCAACGGTTGCTGGAAGCGGTGCTGGAGCAGGCCCGGAGCCAGGACTTGTTGAGCGAGGAGCATTTCACGGTGGACGGGACGATCCTGGAAGCCTGGGCCAGCCGGAACAGCTTTGTGCCCAAAGACCCAGCCACGGTGGTGGGGACGGGAGCGCGGGGGAGGAAGTGTTTGCGGGACACGCATGAGTCGAAGACCGACCCGCAAGCACGCTTATATAAGAAGAGCATGGCGGGCGAAGCCAGACCGAGCTACCTGGGGCATGTGCTGATCGAGAATCGCAAGGGGCTGGTGGTAGCCGCCTGTGCCACGCAGTCCAGCACGACGGCGGAGCGGGAGGCGGCCCTGGCGATGCTGGACGAGATGGGTCTGCGGCCAGAGAAGATTCCGCGAACCGGCCGGCGCATCACGCTGGGGGCGGACAAGTTGTATCAGGAGCGGAAGTTTATCGAAGGGCTGCGGCGACGCCAGGTGGTCCCGCATGTGGCCGAGTACGAGCCCTCGGCGTACTGGCCGAATTTTCTGACCGAGGCGGAACGGAACGCTCCGGGGTTTGCACTCAGCCAGAAGAAACGCAAATTGGTGGAGAGAGTGTTCGGTTGGGGCAAGCTGGACAGCGTCATGCGCAAAATCAAGTTGCACGGACTGGCTCGGGTGGACTGGTTCTTTCGTTTCCTAGCCACCGCCCACGATCTGGTGCGGATGGTGAAGTTGGTTCCGGCGCAGTAAGCGCAGGGAGTAGTGTCTCTGCACGGAGGAAATAGGCCCGTGCCGAGGTGGAAATCCTATGCAGAACTGCGGCAAAACCCGAAGAAAGTGACCACTGAAAAAATCCACAGCCAACGCGAGCGATTTTTTCAGCAGCCTGTTTAGCCGCTGAGGTTCATATGTTTCTATCGGGTCCCGTCAGGGGTTAAAACCCCTGACGGCTGGCCTCGTTGCGGCACGACTGAAGTCGTGCCCTGACGAACCCCTATACATCAATCCGTAAAATGCTGTAGATTTTTAATGGTTGTGGCCTGCTCGTTGCCGCTCCGCCCGACAAACCATGCATAAGCGAAAAGGAATCGCTACGGGCTCCATTCAGAGCGAATGCAGGCCCCACCAAACATTAATTTATAGCTTCCTTGGTGAACTAGGCCGAAGCCTGCCCGGTGTATCAGTCTAAATTGAGATGGCAGGCTGGGAGAAAACAAAGCCTCTTCCCTTTGCCAACGAGAAGCCCTCTCACCATTGCGCGGCCTGCCCACCAAGCTCTACCTGGGCTCCGGTCGGCTCCATGTTCCACTCGCGTGCCAAAGAGGGAACCAGGTGTACCAGCTTGCCACCCACCATCGTCATCAAAACCCGCAGCTTGGGGATGTCATCCACCGGAACCGTCAGGTAGTCCCTATTGAGTACTGCCAAGTCCGCCCATTTACCCGGCTCGAGCGACCCCAGCACATCTTCCCGCAGCGTCCCGTAAGCCGCCCAGAGCGTCGCCGACTTCAACATCGCTTCCCGGCTGATTGCCTGCTGAGGAGCTATGACGTTCCCGTTCATATCCTTTCGGGTTATGCCGGAATAGAGAACCTGGAAGTAGGTTAGGTCCGTGTATCCAATCGGCCGGTCAATTTCCACACTATTCATGATCCCGGCATCATAGAGAGCTTTGCGCGGAACTACTTGGTTGGCTCCTCGCTCCCCATAATCGTCCATGATCTTCTTTCCGCTTCCTTCCCAAATGTAGAAGTCCCAACCACTGCCCATAATGCCCAGCTTCTGGTAGCGCGGAATCTGGTCCGGGCGGGGATACATTGCCATATGCTCAGTGACGTGGCGCTTGGCGCGGATCTCATCCAGTGTCATGCCAGCATCTTTGCTGGCCTTTTCGATGATGTCGAGGATGAGATCAATTTCCCCGTCGGCCATGATGTGATCCCCGGCCAGCCGTCCGCCAGCTTTTATATATTCATAAAGCGCTCGCGAAACATCGGGGTTGGTATATTGACACTTTCTTTCGCGCTGCTTCACTTTCGGCGAAGTGCCGGGGAGCTTGCTGCAATTCATGCCCATGTTCGGAACCATTCCTGTCGTCCAGAAGTAGTCCGAGCCATGTCCGAGCCGGCTGGCTTGAGCCCGGACAAAGTATGGATCGAAAAAGAAATCATTTCGGTACGGCCAAAACCAAGCCCACGCAAACCGGATAGACATCTGGCCCTGACGGGACAGCGAGTCATAAGCTTGAATCGCACCTCCCGTATAGAGCGCCGTGGCATTGAGGGTCTGCCCGTAACCCGCCATCCAGGACAGTCCCAGCCGATAAATTTCCTTCAGAACCTCGGGGGGGTAAAGAACATCTTGTTCGGGATAGCGATAGCAGACGGCACAGTAACCAGTTTTTTCAACGCTTCCTTCCCCCGCGCGGGAACCCACCAAGTCATCCAGAGTTCCTGCCTCCGGCTCTGGAAGAAAATAATTTATTTGATCTCCATAGAATTTCTTGGTTTCTTCCAGCGCCCTCTGGTTCAACACCGCCCCGACAAAACCACCGCGCACAATCACCGGATTATCGGGAGCAGCCAGATCCAGGTGCTCCTTGGTGATCTGCTGCCCTAAAATACCCATAATCTGGTCTCGCCACTGATATTGTTTCCCATACAGCATACTGATCCGAATCCACTGGCCGGGCTTGGCCTTGAGGACCGCCTCCTCCAAAACACGCGGAAATTTTTGCAACTGCTCGTCGGGTGGATCTTCCAAGAACCGCTCGATGTGTATATCGTCGGTGACCACTTTTTTGATTATATACGGATTCAGCAGGTCCCAGTCCTGCGGGTGATCGTGCGTCGCCCCGAAGCCCGGAGTTACCGTCCTCCCCTTCAGGTCAATGGATCGGGTGCCGCTGCCCGCCAGGCGGCGAACCTCGGCGTTGCTTCCCACCGCGACGATTTTTCCATCCCGAATTGCAATCGCCTGAGCAATGGTCCCTATGTTCGCATTGACCTCATGGTTGTCCACCGTCACGATCTTTCCATTGTGCAGAATCGTATCCGGCGCCTGCTGGGCCCAAACGGGGCTCTGTGCAGCCCAGACAACACACACCAATATCGCCATTCCCCAAAAGAGTGGACTCTTCATAATTCACCACCTTAAATTTAAGCAGTTTGCTAAAAAAGACAGGCCGGACGGAATGCCGCTTCCGTCCGCCTGCGGACCCGTACCCTCAAACCCCGAAATCCAACTGATCACTGCCCCGACTACCTCGTTCTACCAGGAAAACCTACCATTGCGCAGCGAGTCCGCCAAGCTCCACTTGGGCTCCGGTCGGCTCCATGTTCAACTCGCGGGCCAGAGAGGGAACCAGATGTATCGTTTTGCCACCCACCATGGTCATCAAAACCCGCAGCTTGGGGACCTCCTCTACCGGAACCGTCAGGTAGTCCTTGTCGAGCACCACCAGGTCCGCCCATTTACCCGGCTCCAGCGACCCGAGCACATCTTCCCGCTTCACCCCATAGGCCGCCCAGAGCGTCGCCGACTTCAACATCGCCTGCCGGTCCACCGCCTGTTGCGGCGCGGTTACCTTCCCGTTCTGATCCTTCCGGGTAATACCGGAATAGAGAACCTGGAAGTAGGTCAGGTTGGTATATCCGATGGGCCGGTCAATCTCAACACTGTTCATGATCCCAGCCTCATAGAGACTCTTGCGAGGCACCACCTGCATCGCGCCCCGCTCGCCGTAATCCCGCAGGACCTGCTGCGCGCTTCCTTCCCAGATGTAGAAGTCCCAGCCGCTGGTCATCATGCCCAACTCTTGATACCGGGGGATTTGGTCCGGTCGCGGATACATAGCCATATGTTCGGTGATATGGCGCTTAGCCCGAATCTCCTCCGGCGTCATGCCGCCATCTCGGCTCGCCCTCTCGATGGTGTCCAAGACCAGATCAATTTCTCCATCTCCCATTTGATGATCTCCGAACAGCCGTCCGCCCGCCTTGATGTATTCATAAAGAGCTTTCACCATTTTAGGATTGGCGAACCGGCATTTGGCTTCCCGCTGCTTGACCTCCGGGGAAGTGCCGGGCAGCTTGCTGCAGCCGCCGCCCATCATCGAAGTCATGCCGGCCACCCAGAAATGATCCGTGCCCGTGTCCTCCCGGCTGACGGCGGCTTGCACAAAATAAGGATCAGAGAACAAGTCATTTCGAAACGGCCAGAACCAGCCCCAGGGAAGCCGAATGGCCATCTGATCCCGGCGATCCAGGCTGCTGTAGGCGCGAATCGCGCCTCCCGTGTACAGCGCCGTCGCATTGAGGGTGACCCCATACCCCCCCATCCAGGACAACCCCAGGCGGTAGATATCCTGCAATACCTTGGACGGGTAGAGCACGTCCTGTTCGACATACCGATAGCAGGTGGAACAAACCCCCGATTGATCGAAGTCCGTCGGGGCGCCCCCGAGATCCCCCAGCGGCGAGTAGAGAAACTTGTCCCATTCCCCCGCATAGAACTTTTTCGTCTCCTCAATCGCTCTCTGGTTCATCAAAAGTCCGACAAACCCCCCGCGCACAATCACTGGATTCTGAGGAGCCGCCAAGTCCAGCATCTGTTTGTTAATCTGCCGGCCTAAAAACGCTGAAACCTCCTCTCTCCACCTGTATTCCTCTCCGTACAGCATACTAATCCGAATCCATTGGCCGGGCCTGGCCTTCTGGACTGCCTCCTCCAAAACCCGCGGAAATTGTTGCAACTGTTGCTGAGGAGGATCGTTCAAGAAACGCTCGATGTGCATATCGTCGGTGACTACTTTCTTGACGATATACGGGTTCAGGGGGTCCCAGTCCGCCGGATGGTCGTGCGTCGCGCCAAAGCCCGGAGCCACCATCCTCCCTTTCAGATCCAGGGACTGCGTGTTGCTGCCCGCCAGGCGGCGAATCTCGGCGTTGCTGCCCACCGCGACGATTCTTCCATCCCGGATTGCAATCGCCTGAGCAATGGTCCCCAAATTGGAATCGACTTCATGGTTGTCCACCGTCACGATCTTTCCATTGTGCAGAATCGTATCCGGCGCCTGCTGGGCCCAAACGGAGCTCTGTGCAGCCCAGATAACACAAACAAGTATCGCAACTCCAAAAAGACGTGTGCTTTTCATAAATTACCACCTTGAATTATAAGCAGTTTGCTAAGAAAGCCAGGCCGAACGGAATGTCCGCTTCCGCTTGGCAGTTTGTGACTTCAAACCTCCGAGAGCCAACTAACCTTTAGTAGGTTGTTGAAAAACACCATTTACCCGCTCCCTCACCCCTCGGCTTCGCTCGGGGCAGGTTTCGCGGCCCGGACTATACACGAACTGTGAAAGTGCTTTAATTACTCGTTCCAATTCCTCGCCGGAAAACTTACCATTGCGCTGCTGCCCCCCCCAGTTCTACCTGGGCTCCGGTCGGCTCCATACCCCATTCGCGGGCAAGGGATGGAACTAGATGGATCGGTTTGCCGCCCACCAGGGTCAGCAGCACGCGCAGTTTGGCAATCTCTTCCACTGGAACCGTCAGGTAGTCCTTGTCGAGCACCACCAGGTCCGCCCATTTGCCCGGCTCCAGCGACCCTAGCACATCTTCCCGCATCACCCCGTAGGCCCCCCAGAGAGTCGCCGACTTCAACATCGCCCGCCGGTCCACCGCCTGTTGCGGCGCGGTTACCTTCCCGTTCTGATCCTTCCGGGTGATGCCGGAATAGAGAACCTGGAAGTACGTCAGGTCGGTGTATCCGATGGGCCGGTCAATCTCGACACTGTTCATGATCCCAGCCTCATAGAGAGCCTTGCGAGGCACCACCTGCATCGCGCCCCGCTCGCCGTAATCCCGCAGGACCTGCTGCGCGCTTCCTTCCCAAATATAGAAGTCCCAGCCGCTGGTCATTATGCCCAGCTTTTTGTATCGCGGGATCTGGTCCGGCCTCGGATACATGGCCATGTGCTCGGTGACATGGCGCTTGGAATGAATCTCTTCCAGCGTCATGCCGGCATCTTCGCTGGCCTTCTCGATGATGTCCAGGATGAGATCAATTTCCCCATCCGCCATCACGTGATCTCCGGCCAGCCGTCCGCCCGCCTTGATGTATTCATAAAGAGCCTTCGAAACTGTCGGGTCGGCAAATCCGCACTCCATTTCCCGCTCCTTGACCTCCGGGGAAGTGCCGGGCAGCTTGCTGCAGTCCATCCCCATGTGAGAAGTCATTCCACTCGACCAGAAATAGTCCGAGCCCGTGCCCACGCGGCTGACTTCAGCTTGAAGAAAGTAGGGGTCCGAAAAGAAGTCGTTTCGATAAGGCCAGAACCAGCCCCAGGCAAAGCGAATGGCCATCTGCTCCCGGCGATCCAGGCTGTTGTAGGCGCGAATCGCGCCACCTGTGTACAGCGACGTCGCGTTGAGGGTAACCCCGTACCCCCCCATCCAGGTCAGCCCCGCACGGTAGATTTCCCGCAACACCTCGGGCGGGTAGAGCACATCCTGTTCCACCTGCCGGTAGCAGACGACACAGGTTCCTGTTTTCTCAAAGCTTTCCAGCGTTACACCCATACCCACAAGGTCTTCCAGCGGATGGTAAGAAAACTTCTTCGCCTCCCCTGCATAAAACTCTTTTACCAAGTCAATGGCTTTTTGGTTCAACAAAGCTCCGACAAATCCGCCTCGGACCAGCACCGGATTGTTGGGAGCAGCCAGATCCAGCATCTGTTTGTTAATCTGCCGCCCCAGAAAGCCTGAGATTTCATTTCCCCACCGGTATTCTTTCCCATAAAGCAGACTAATTCGGATCCATTGGCCGGGCTTGGCCTTGCGGACTGCCTCCTCTAATACCCTCGGAAATTGTTGCAACTGTTGATCGGGCGGATCGTTCAAAAACCGCTCAATGTGCATATCATCGGTGACCACTTTTCCTACGATATGCGGGTTCAGCGGGTCCCAGTCCTGCGGGTGATCGTGCGTGGCCCCAAAGCCCGGAGCCACCATCCTCCCTTTCAGATCCAGGGACTGCGTGTTGCTGCCCGCCAAGCGGCGAATCTCGGCGTTGCTGCCCACCGCGACGATTTTCCCATCCCGGATTGCAATCGCCTGAGCAATGGTCCCCAAATTGGAATCGACTTCATGGTTGTCCACCGTCACGATCTTTCCATTGTGAAGAATTGTATCCGGCGCCTGCTGGGCCCGAACGGTGCTCTGTGCAGTCCAGATGACACACACTAATACCGCAACTCCCCAAAAATGTAGGCTCTTCATAATTCACCACCTCGAATTGTAAGCAGTTCGCTAAGAAAGTCAGACCAAACGGAATGCCGCTTCCGTCCGCCTGCAGACCGTGCTTTCAAACCTCGAAATCCAACGGATTTCTGGCCCGGCTATCTCGGTTCTACCAGGGTTCTACCAGGAAAACCTACCATTGCGCAGCCGGTCCGCCGAGTTCTACCTGAGCCCCCGTGGGTTGCATGCCTAACTCGCGGGCCAGGGATGGAACCAAATGGACCACTTTGCCGCCCACCATAGTCATCAGGACCCGAACATTCAGAATGTCATCCACGGGAATGGTCAGGTAGTCTCTGTCCAATATCACCAGGTCTGCCCATTTATTGGGCTCCAGGGAGCCCATGCGATCCTCGCGCATAGCATAATAAGCTCCCCAAATCGTCGCCGACTTGAGTATGGTTTCGCGGTTCACCGCCTGATTGGGGGCCGTTATATTGCCATCCTGATCCTTCCGGGTAATCCCTGCATAGAGGACTGTGAAGAAAGTCAGGTCGGTGTATCCAATGGGCCGGTCAATTTCGATGCTTGTCCTCACGCCGGCATCGAGCAGACTCTTCCGCGGGATCACCCATTGTGCCGCCTCCTCTCCATAGTCCCTCAATACCTCCTGCCCTCTTCCTTCCCAAATGAACAGGTCCCAGCCGCCCGTCTGTATACCCAGGTTCTTGATCCGAGGGATCTGGTCGGGACGAGGATTCATCCCCATATGGTCATAGGTGTGCCGCTTCGCCCGAATCTCCTCTATTGTCATGCCCGCGTCTTTGCTGGCCTGCTCAATAATATCCAGAACGTGATCGATCTCCTTGTCGCCGACCATATGCGCTCCGGCGTAGCGGCCGCCGTCCTTGATGTATGCATACAAGATATCCCGATTCTCCTTGCCGCTGGGAGTATCCGGATCAAACTTGCAACTACCTTCCCGCTGTTTCACTTCGGGGGAGGTGCCCGGAAGCGTGCTGCAATTTCTGCCGTAGTCGGATGGGATGGCTCCGTTCAGCCAGAAGTAATCTGATCCTCTGCCCTTCATGGTGATTATAAGCCTGCGAAGATAGGGGTCGAAGAGGATATTCTTCCGTTCCGGCCAGAAGTAAGTCCAGGGAAGCCGGAGCGACATCTCTCCGCTGCGGTCCAGCGCATCGTAGGCCGCAATCGCCCCGGCCGTATACATATTCGATGCGTTCATGGTGACTCCATAGCCTGCCCACCAGGATGTCCCCAAACGGTAGATTTCCTGCAACACATCCGGCGGGTAGAGCACGTCCTGTTCAAACTCCCGGTAACAGACCGCGCAGGTTCCGGTTTCCTCCATGCGCGCGTTCACCGGCCTGTCGATCATGTCAAACTTTTCCCATTCCGCACCGTAATACTTCTTTACTTCGTCAATGGCATTCTGGTTTGCCACCATCCCGACAAAGCCCGCACGAACGATCACCGGATTATTGGGAGCAGCCAGATCCAGCATTTGCTTGGTTATCTGGCGCCCGAGATACCCGGAGATCCTCGTCCTCCCCCGATACTCTTTCCCGAACAGCATGCTGATCCGAATCCATTGGCCGGGCCGGGCCTTCCGGACTGCCTCCTCGAGAACTCGCGGAAACCTCTGGAGTTGCTGCTCGGGGGAATCTTCCAGGAACCGCTCCAGGTGCAGATCGTCTGTGACCACCTTTTTTACGATGTAGGGATTCAACGGGTCCCAGTCGGTGGGGTGATCGTGTGTGGCTGCCATGCCCGGCAGCACCGTCCGCCCCTTCAGGTCAATGCTCCGGGTATTGGGGCCCGCCAAGGCCCGAACCTGAGCGTTGGTTCCCACGGCCAGGATCGCATCTCCCCGGACAGCCAAAGCCTGAACGATGGCGCCTATGTTTGCATTGACCTCATGGTTGTCCACCGTCACGATCTTTCCGTTGTAGAGAATGGTATCCGGCGCTTGCTGGGCCCGGAGGGGACTCTGCACAGCGCAAAGGACACACATTGTTACCCCAACCCGCCAAATCCATCGACTTATCATAACTTTTAACCTTTCAGCTATTGTGGGCAGCCTACTAAGAAAACCAGGCTGGCAGGATGCCGTTCCCACCAGCCTGGCGAATTGTGACTTCAAAGCTCCCCGGCTAACTCCCGGCTAACTCGATTGTTAATCTCTCGGTTAATTTCTTGCTACCGTCCTCAGGGGAAACTTACCATTGCGCGGCCAACCCGCCAAGTTCCACCTGGGCCCCCGCAGGCTGCATGCCCAACTCACGGGCCAGGGAGGGAACCAAGTGTACCACCTTGCCGCCGACCATGGTCATCAAAACACGGAGGTTGAGAATGTCATCCTCCGGAACCGTCATGTAGTCCTTGTCGAGCACGATCAAGTCCGCCCATTTGCCTGGCTCCAGGGAGCCAAGCTGATCCTCTCGCATGGCGTAGTAAGCCCCCCAAAGCGTGGCGGACTTTAACATGGCTTGCCGGCTCAACGCCTGCTGCGGTGACGTAATAGCGCCGTTTTGATCCTTTCGGGAAATTCCTGCATAGAGGACCGTGAAGAAGGTCAGGTCGGTGTATCCAAGGGGCCGGTCAATTTCGACACTCGTCCTGACTCCGCCATCGAGCAGGCTTTTTCGCGGGACGACCCATTGAGCCGCCTCCTCTCCGTAGTCCCTTAACACCTCTTGTCCTCTCCCTTCCCAGATGTAAAAGTCCCAGCCGCCTGTTTGCATGCCCAGATTCTTGAGCAGCGGGATCTGGTCCGGACGAGGATTAATTGCCATGTGGTCATAGGCGTGCCGCTTGGCCCGAATCTCCTCCAGTGTCATCCCCGCATCCTTGCTGGCTCGCTGGATGATCTCCAGAACGTAATCGATGTCCTTGTCGCCGCCGGTGTGCATCCCGGTAAATCGGCCGCCTGACTTGACGAGGTTATATAAGGCCCGCTCAGCTGCGCTGCCTGGCACAAAACTGCATTCGGGTTCCTGCGCTTTTACCTCCGGGGAAGTGCCCGGCAAGGTGGTGCAGTCGGTGCCGATCCCAGCCGGCCAGACTCCACCCATCCAGAGGTGATCCGATCCTATTCCCTGCATGAGGTTCATGGTAGCTCGAAAATAGGGGTCGGCAAAGTGGTCCGTTCCGTTCGACCCGAGCCAGGTCCAGGGAATTCGAATCACGATTTCGTCATTCCGGTCCAGGGTGCTGTAAGCGTTTAGGGCAGCGGCCGTGTAGATGGCCGATGCGTTTAAGGTCACCCCATAGCCAGCCCACCAGGAGGTCCCAATGCGGTAAATCTCCCGCAAAACATCATTCGGGTAGAGCACGTCCTGTTCTACACCGCGGAAGCTGACGCTACCGAGTCCGTTTTGCTCAACCTCCGGCCCCAGAGGCCCCCAATGAGGCATGTTATCGCCCCCGTTCTCTTTGTACCACTGATTGGTCAGCTCATACGCCATTTGGTTGACCACCATTCCGACGAAGCCAGCGCGCACCAACACCGGGTTATCAGGAGCCGCCAGATCCAGTTGCTGCTTGGTAATCTGCCGCCCCAGGAACCCTGTATTCTCTCTCATCCCTCGATATTCTCTGCCATGAAGCAGGCTGATCCGAATCCATTGGCCGGGCTTGGCCGCCCGAACCGCCTCCTCCAAAACACGCGGGAATTGTTGGAGGTTCTGAGCCGGTGCTTCATTCAAGAAGCGCTCAATGTGCATATCATCGGTGACCACCTTCTTGACAATGTAGGGATTCAGTTGGTCCCAGTCCATCGGGTGGTCGTGGGTGGCGGCAAAGCCCGGCAGCACGGTCCGACCTTTCAGGTCATGGGACTGGGTGTTACTGCCTGCCATGCGGCGAATCTGTGTGTTGCTTCCCACGGCAACGATATCTCCATCCCGGATCGCAATCGCCTGTGCGATGGTGCCTACGTCTGCATTGACCTCATGGTCGTCCACTGTTACGATCTTCCCGTTGTAAAGAATGGTATCCGGCGCTTGCTGGGCCCAGAGGAGGCTCTGTCCGGCCCAGAGTACACTTACCATTACTGCAAATTGCAAAATCCATACCCGTCTCATAAATTTACCTCATCCTTTCATGTCGCAGCCTTTTAAAAATATGCGAGAAGTCGTGGACATCTTTATCCTTGTCCTTAGATTGGCAAGAGGCCCCCGCATAGGGAGTACGTGGAAGAGTTGGAGAATGCGGAGACGTATCGTTCCCTTATCTGAGAGACCTCTAGCCGAAGCGTTGGAAAAGTGTAGGAGGAAGCCGAAGCTTCCTCCTTGCAAAACACCCTACTTACCATAGCTACCATTTGGAAGGTAATCCGCCGAGCTCCACCTGTGCCCCCATGGGCTGCACCCCGATCTCGCGTGCCATCGAGGGAACCAAGTGCACGATCTTGCCTCCTGTCATGGTCATCAACACCCGCAGCTTCGGAATGTCATCCACGGGGATGGTCAAGTAATCTTTGTCTAAAACGATCAGGTCTGCCAACTTGCCGGGCTCCAACGAGCCGAGGTCATCTTCCCTGAATACATAATAGGAACCCCAGGTTGTGGATACCTTCAGCATCGTTTCCCGGTCCACCCGCTGCTCGGGAGCAATCACATTTCCGTTCATGTCCCGGCGGGTAATTCCGGTGTGAAGGACCTGGAACATGTTCAGGTCGGTGTAACCCAAAGGCCGGTCCAACTCCAGCGTATTCATAATCTGGTTGGTAAGCAACCTCTTCCGGGGTGTCACCCATCCCGCAGCTTTTTCCCCGTACTCGCGCAGGATTCTCTCCCCGTTGCCTTCCCAGAGATAGAAGTCCCAGTTGCCCACCATCATACCCAGATTCTTGATGCGCACCGCCTGATCATCCCTGGGAGACATCTGTCCATGATCGTAAGCATGCCGTTTGTCCCGAATCTGCGCCAGCGTCATCCCGGCGTCCTTGCTCCCCTGCTCGATGACATCCAGCAGGTGATCAATGTCCTTGTCCCCGCCGGTGTGGATGAGCGCGATCCGTCCGCCTGCCTTGACAAAGTTGTAAGTCCATTTGCGCATATCCGAACCGGGGGCGAGGGTGCAACCCGGCTCTCTTGCCTTCACATCCGGGGAAGTGCCCGGCAAGGTGGAGCAGTCAAAGGTCATCATGGGAGAGGCGCCGACAAACCAGAAGTAATCCGTGCCTTCTCCCTGGCGAGTCGCGATATCAGCCAAAAAGTAGGGATCTTCGAAAGCTTTGTTAAAGGGCGGCCAGAAATATCCCCAGGGCAGGCGTATGGGCATTCTGTCTTCCCTTTGCAAGGTCCGGTAGCCGCGGATCTGCGCCGGGGCGTACAACATAGTGCCGTCGGTGGTGACGCCGTAGCCAGCCAGCCAAGACAGGCCATACTCGTTCATCTTCGTCCATACTTCGGGGTGATCCTTGTAGTAGATGATGTCCGGCTCGATGAAGCGATAGATGACAGAGCCAGTGCCTGTCTCCTCGAAATTCCGTTCGGTGGCGAAAATATCCCCGACCCCGTCTCCCCAGAATTTTCTCATCTCCTCCAGGGCCCGTTCGTTGACCACCGCTCCCACAAAGCCGGCGCGGACCAGCACCGGATTATTCGGAGCCGCCAAGTCCAGATGCTGCTTGGTAATCTGGTTCCCCAACAGCGCTGTAATCTCTGCCCTATACCGATACTGTCTTCCAAAGGTCAGCGTAATGCGAACCCATTGACCCGGCTTGGCCGCACGGACCGCCTCCTCCAAAACACGCGGGAACTTCTGCAACGTCTCATCAGGAGGATCCTCCAAAAACCGTTCAATGTGGATATCGTCGGTCACCACTGCTTTTACAATGTATGGATTCAGCGGGTCCCAGTCCTGCGGGTGATCATGCGTATTGATGATGCCCGGCATAACCATCCGCCCTTTTAGGTCAATCACCTTCGTGCCCGATCCCGCCATGGCTCGAATCCGGGTATTGTTGCCCACGTGCAAGATTTTTCCATCCTTGATATGGATGGCTTGCGCAATGGTGCCCAGGTTCGAGGTGAACGATACGTTATCCACTGTCACAATTTTCCCGTTGTAAAGAATCGTATCCGAGCTTTGTTGGGCGCTCACCGGGCTACCTAGAAACGGTAACCAGACGCTGATCCACAACACAAAAGCAGATAACTTATTTATACTCATTGCTTCAGTACCTTTCCTAAACTAAGCTGCAGGTTGTTCGCCGCCTTGCAGAAAAATCGCCGGGCAATCGGAGAGATTTGCCCGTAGCCGGACTAAAGGACGCTCAGAAAGTATACCACTAATCCATGTCTTTTAGCGCATTAGGGCAGAGGAGATTTCTTCCCCGATCCCCGCTTGGATAGATGCCGAAATTCCTGTCTGCTTCGCCGGCGTATTGGAAGAGGCTGCTCAAGCACAAACCGAGGCCGGCACATTAAGGAAAGAATTTTTCATTTACCACTGAGCAGCAGGACCAAGTAAAGCTTGGGCACCGGTCGGTTGCATGCCAATTTCCCGAGCCACCGACGGAACCAAGTGAACGGCTTTGCCTCCCACCACGGTCATGAGCACTCGGATGTTCTCAATGTCGTTTTCGGGTATTGTCAAGTAATCCCGATCGAGCACGATGAAATCGGCCCACTTCCCGGGTTCAAGCGAACCCAGTTCGTTCTCTTTCAGGATGTAATACGCACCCCAGGTCGTCGCCGTTTTCAGGGCGAGTTCCCGGCTGATCTTTTGATTCTGCCCGTAGACTTTGCCATCCCACGCCTTCCGATTGATCACACGCGCCAATGTCCAGAAGATGGTCAGATTGGTTGTGGACAATGCCCGATCGACTTCAAAGCCGCTGGGGATTTGGGCCTCGATCAACGACTTTTTCGGAACCACCCACTCCAGCGCTTTTTCCCCATAGGTTTCCAATATGCCAGGAGAGGCCTGATAGATTTCAAAAGCATCTCCCCCCAGGACCAGACCCAATTCCTTAATGAGCGGCAGCTGATCCGGCCGGGGGGACATCACATTGTGGTCGAACGTGTGTCTTTTGGCGCGGATCTGTTCTGGTGTGAAACCAGCCTCCTTGCTGGCTTTTGAAATAATATCGATTATGTTGTCGATGTCTCTGTCACCCACAGTATGGGTTACCGCGTACCGGCCACCCATTTTCACCCACTGATACAGCATTTCGTAGTTTCTGGTTCCGGGATCATAAGCGCATGTTCGACGGCGTTGGGCTGCTTGCTCCGACAAGTCCACACGGGGCACCAAAGTGGTGCATCCAGCACCTACGGTTTGGGCGCCCCGGGAGCCGCTGTGCCAAAAATAGTCATTCCCGTTGCCGTTCATGGAAATCAGCGCACTCACGTAGTACTCGTCATTATTGAAAAAGTCTTCGCGCCAATTCCAGGCCCACATGTTCCGGACCGGCATCTGCCCGCTTCGGGACAGGTCGTCAAACACCCTCAGGTTGGCCGGATCGTATGCCTGCGAGGCAAAGGCGGTCATTCCATAGCCCGCCCACCAAGTCAGGCCCAGGCGCTGGACCTCCTTCAACTCTTTATAGTGGTCCCGCATGACCACATCACTGAACATCCAGCGCATGGGGTTTGCCCCACCGGCCCCAGTCTCATGATCAATTTGACTGGCTACATCCTCCGGGAATGTCCGGTCAGCTATTTCCAGCGCCTTGGAATTCAAAACGAAACGAGTAAAAGCGTCCCGCAACAGGACCGGATTGTTGGCAGCCACGGCATCCAGTTGTGCTTTTGTGATCTTGAGAGGGGTACCGAACAAGCTATCGTCGAACTGGCCGAATCCGCCATTCCCTCCCGTGCTGTACTCATAGTTCTTACCCAAGGGGAAGACCAGGTAAACCCACTGTCCCGGCTTGGCCTTGCCGAGAGCTTCCCGCAAGATTGCGGGATACGCCTGGAGTTGTTCCTGGGGACTGCCCTCCAGAACCCGTGTAACTACAATATCGTCCGTGAGGACATGCCGGATGACGTAGGGATTGACGGGGCTCCAATCAAAAGGGTGTTCGTGAACGCTGATCAGTCCGGGCAGAACCGTGCGGCCCTTCAGGTCAATCACCCGTGTGTTGGGCCCGGCCATAGCCCGAATCTCGGCGTTGTTGCCCACATGCAGGATCGTATCCCCTCTGACGTGCATGGCCTGCGCAATGGTTCCGAGGGAAGAGGTGTAGCTCGTGTCGTCCACCGTGACAATTTTCGCGTTGAAGTAAATCGTGTCGGAATCTTGTTGTGCCTGGCTGACGCGCCCAGACAACAGCAAGATACTCAGCAGAAGCAAAAAACACCCGCTCCTTCTGTTACGCATGGTCACTTCCTTAAACTTCAGATGTAATGAACGGAGTTTGTAAACCGATTCTCTGTGCAAAAAAGGTGGGCAAAGATTTGGCTAACCAAATCTTTGCCCAAGCAAGGCCCAATCCAATCAGAAGGCGAACTTCAACCCGAACTGGATCTGCCGTGTCGGCAGGCCGGGGAGGGTTTGTGAGATCACTCCGGCGCCACCCCGATCAATTTGCGCAAACGGGGGTCGGAAGTGGGCAGTGTTGGTGAGGTTGAAGAACTCCGCCCGAAACTCAAAGTTTCGTTCCTCGCCAAAGGGGAAATTTTTGACTATCGACAAGTCTAAGTTACGGAGTCCCGGACCGATGAGCGTGTTTCTGCCCGTGGTCCCGTAGAATCCCGTCGTTTGCGGTACGAAGGAACTGGGGTCAAAGTACTGATCGATACTTCCCCCCGTCGGGTTATTGTCGGCCCCCTGTACGAGATCCGGGCGGGTGCTGTGAATGATCGCGCCATTATTGGATCGGTTGGTACCCATTCTTACCGTAAACGGGTTGCCCGGCGATAGCTTCACGATTCCATTTAATCGCCAGCCGTTAATCAATCCTCTGGCGAATAGGTTATCGAAGTCGCCGGTGGGAAACTCGTAACCAAAACTGGTCACAAAGTTGTGTCCGATGTGATAACTAGCCAAGCTGCGATCGTTCTTGTGGTCATCCGGGTCCTGAGAGCCACCGACCCCATTGGTAGCGGACGATATTGTATCCCATCGATCAAAACTCTCATCGATAGTCTTGGACCAGGTATAAGCGACCGCCACTTGAATTCCCGACTGGAAGCGGCGATTCAAATTCACTTGTAACGAGTTGTAAAACGACTGCGCCCAACTGGATTGCCGTGCATCCCAAATAACGCTGGAATTTCGACGGACTGTGGTGCCGCCGGCGCACCCATCCATTGGTTGAAAGCACCTGCGGCCATCAGAAAACGTCCCCGGTTCCTTAGTGTTGGCAGCTCTCAGAAAGTCCAGGTGATTTCCTCTGGACCCTGCGTAAGCCACTGTCAATGAAGTGCCCGGTATTAGCTCGCGCTGCAGCGTCAGGTTGTACTGCATGAGGTAGGCGTGGTCGCGGTCATAATCCATTGTCTGAACTCCCGGCCTTCCGGCAGCGCGAGGGTCTATCCCTCGGAAGACTCCCAAGAAGGTCGGGTTAGTGACGTTCCCAATGGTGTAAATGGGAGGTTGGCGAACCGCCGTGATGAACCAAGTGTTGGAAAGCATATGCATTCGGAAGGTTCCGAACCCCCCGCGCAGAGCGGTCTTGCCGTCTCCTTTCAAATCCCAGGCGAAGCCGACGCGCGGCTGAATATTGATGGCCTGCGAGGCGTTCTTATAGTACGGTCCGATGGTGGGCTCTAGAGCCCGTACGTGCCGAAAGTTTGCTAAACGGTTATGATTTTCTGTTGGAACCGTGGACATCTCCCATCGCACGCCCAAGTTCAAAGTGAAGCCCGGTTTCACTTGCCAACTATCATCGATAAACGTCCCAATCATCCACTGGCGCATACTCCGGACCGCGGCGCCCCTGGGGTCTCCACTCCCCAAGGCACCCTGCCATAGATCCGGCATGCCTTGCAAGAACGCCACCACATTGGGAAATCGGTAGGCTCCTCCCAAATTCTGGGGTGCGGCGAGATTGCTCTGATATCGCTTGAGGAGCGCTCCAAATTTAAGCTGGTGTGACCCTTGGGTGGTAGTCAGGTCGTCCTGGTAATGGAAGTTGTTTGCTATGTAGATCTTCGGCAAGTTGGTAGCAGTCCCAATAGACGTCAGAGCGCCACCCAGGAAACCGATGCCGGCACTTTGGCCAAAGGGGAGCCCGGTGGGCGGATTAAAGGAAGGCAGGCCCTCCGCGAAAAGCGGTTCGTCGTCCACATTGTAGTTCATGCGGGTGAAGCCAACCCTAGCCGTATTGATCCATGTGGGAGAGAAGATGTGGTTCCACTCCGCCGTAGCGTACTGCCATCTGTTTCTTCCCAAGCCCTCGGCTATAGCGATGTTATTACTCGGAAATTTCTGGGTGGAGTGGTCAAAGGTGTAGCGGACAAAGAAATTATCGGAATCCGAGAAGCGGTGATCCACGCGGGCCATCCAATAAAATTGATCGATCGGCTCGCTAAAAGAGCTTACAAACTGTGCTGTGCCATCCCCAAAATTTCTCCCATTCGCCTGCGGCGTGAGAGCGATGAACGGCGCGATATCCGGAGCGACACCGACATTCCCACCTGCCGAATCCGGAAGGATACCCATCCGGGCGTTGGCATCCAGGACTCTCCCTATGACGGCTTCGCCCCTGCGTTGCCGCAAAAGTTCAACCGTCGAAAAGAAGAACGTCCGGTCTTGGATAACGGGCCCTCCCACAGCGCCCCCGAACTGGTTGCGCTTAAACCCTGGCCTTTCCTTGCCGGCGGCATTGAGGAAATAGTCGTTGGCATCCAACTGGCTGTTGCGGTGAAATTCGAACAACGAGCCGTGAATCGAATTGGTGCCGGACATCGTGACCGAATTGACTACCGCTCCGCCCTGGCTGGGGTGGGCGGCGCTGTAGCTATTGGTCAACAGAGAAAACTCTCGAACAGCTTCGATGCCCAATCCGCCGCCCGTCACTGCTCCTGGGGTTTGACGGTGAACATCCATGACCTCCGTTCCATCCACCAAGTACAGATTGGCGCTCACCCTGGCCCCGCTTACGGAAATTCTTTTTCCGGAACCGGTGCCGGTGTTTTGCCGAGTCGTACCTCCCGTGCTCAATGCCTGATTCGCGCCCGTTTGCAGGAGCACAAGCTGGGTAAAATCGCGGCCATTCAAGGGCAAATTGCGAATCTGTTCATCGTCAACCAGAGCCGAAAGAGTGGAGGTTGTGGTCGCCACCACGGGAGCTTCTCCTGTTACCTCCACACTCTCCGTGACCGCCCCTACGCGGAGCGAGATATTGACGGTCGCTTCCAGGCCAACCGTTAATCTGATCCCTGGCCGAACAGCAGCTTGAAATCCCTGCAGTTCCACTCTCAGTTCATAGGTTCCAACCGAAAGCAGCGGCAGGTGATAGACACCTCTGGCGTCTGTCTCCGCGCTGCGCGTGGCCCCGGTGTTTTCATTTGTGGTGGTCACAGCCGCCCCAGGAATGACTGCCCCGGTGCCGTCGGTAACCGTGCCGGAAAGCGTTGCGCTGGTTACTTGGGCATGCCCGATAGAGAAGGGGAGCACCAAAAGAAGCGTCAACAGAATCGGAGTGAAACGCAAAATCCGCCGAGTAGACATAGACTGACCTCCAACATTAGATAAGATTTTCAATGCTTTTACCAATTATACATATAAAATGTCAAGCTCTTTATCCTCATTTGTCGTTAGCATATGATATGTCCGGTGGAAATAGCAAGTGAAGTGTCCGCTTGGAAGGCGGTCTGGGGTAAGAGCATCTATCCAGGAGGTGGAGATGGAGTCATACCCGAGGGCCGCGATGGAGCGGGCAATGAAGATACAAGAAGTAATCTTTTCGTCCCTCCAGAGGGCAATATCATGAATACCTTTCAGTTTGCCGACGATGTAGTGCTCCAGAAGGGAGCCCACGCGCTGAAGTTTGGATTGGAAATTCATCGCTATCGCTGGCACGTGTTCTCGAACTGGGCCAGAGCGGCTCAATGGTCATTCAACAGCCTGGACAGCTTTCTCCAGGGAGGTTTGCCGACGATGTAGTGCTCCAGAAGGGAGCCCACGCCTGGAAATTCATCGCTATCGCTGGCACGTGTTCTCGAACTGGGCCAGAGGGACCCGCTTGACGGTGGCGTTACCGGGCTCGGACAACAGATAAAATTACCGGCAAACTCTGATGGGTTTCTATTTCCAGGATGCCTATGCAATGAGTCCGCGCCTGAAACTCAATTTGGGCCTGCGCTACGAGTTCACCACGCTCCTACACGACAAATTCGGCAAGAGCATTTTTCTTCCTGACCCGGTGCGGGATTCCAATGTACAGATTGGGCCTCTCCTGGAGGGCAATCCTTCGCTACGCAACTTTTCACCCCTCCTGGGCATTAGCTGGTCCCCGGGGAGCAGCGGCAACACAGTGCTCAGCGCTGGTTTTGGCGTTTACTACGATCAACTGCTGGAGTATGTGGTAGACCAGCTGAAAAGTACGGTCCCATTTTATAGCGTGGTGGTCAGAAACAACTTTGATTCCTCCACGACGTTTCCCGACGCGGTCGCGGCTGCGGCCGGAACACCGTTCCAGGCTCAGGGCCTGGATTACCGAAACACGACTACCCCGATGGTGTTGCGCTACAACTTTGCGGTTCAACAGCAGCTTCCGGGTGGCTGGCGTCTGCGGACATCTTATGTGGGAGCCAGGGGCAACCATTTGTTTCGCAACTATGAAGCGAACCTCTTCCCGGTTCCCATCACCGAAGCCGACGGCTCGCTTTTCTTCCCACCCAATGAAGGCCCGGTAAATCCTGCTTTCGGAGGAATTAGAATTACCAGCAGTGATGCGCAATCTCTCTACAATTCGCTTCAGCTTTCTGTGAACAGGCGCCTCAGCCAAGGGATTTCTTTTCAAGCCGGCTACACTTACAGCAAGTCCGTGGATGACGCTTCTTCCTCCGGGCCTGAAACGGACGCTTCCCAGTACGGGTTGTTACGAACTCAGGACCGAAGCCTTTCGGATTTCGACATTCGCCATCGTCTCGTGATCAACTACTTCTACACCCCTCCCCTGGGAGCCGGGCGGGGACGGTGGGGTTCCGGCGTCTTTTCGCACATATTGGGAGGCTGGACTTTGGGAGGGATCACGTCGCTTCGCACCGGGGTTCCTTTTACTCCGCTGGTCCAAGTCCGTACGCCGGGATTCTTATTCTCAGCCCGCCGGCCCAACTTGCTTCCCGAACGGAAAACAAATCCCGTCCTCGGCGAACCCGATCAATATTTCGATCCCTTCGCCTATAGCTTGCCTCCGCCGGGAACCCTCGGCAATGCTGGGCGTAACACTCTGATCGCGCCGACCGTCTTCAATATGGATGTTTCCCTCCAGAGGGAATTTTCCCTGGATGCGAAAAGGCGGCTCCAATTCCGGGCAGAATTTTTCAATTTGCTGAACCACACCAACTTTGCTCGTATTTCTGGGGGTTCGAACAACATCTTTGTGGGTGCTTCTGGCCGCCGCAATCCCACTGCCGGAAGACTGCACAGCACTGCCACCACCGCGCGCCAGATCCAGTTTGCCCTGCGGTTTTCCTTCTAAACAAACGAAGCCATTGCTAAGCGGCGGCTTATTCTTCCGGAAGCAAGCTGCTTCGGCAAAGTATTGAAAGCCGCAGAAGCTCCCGTTCTCCGGTTACTTTTCTCCCTCAATCTCTACCGCATACCCGTCGGGATCCTGAAGGGAAAATGCCCATCCCCAGGGATGTTGTTCGGGAGGATGGGGAATGTTCACGCCCCGCCGTTTCATCGTTTGGTAAGCGGCGTCGACAGAATCCGCGTGAATCCCGATAGTGATCGAGTTCGTCTGGATGGGCTCGGAAAATCTAGCTTTCCCGAACCATAGACCGCCCCCTTCGAATTCCACAGACTGTTCTGCACTTTCGGAGGTCACCTTGAGACCCAGCTTGTCGCGGTAGAAAGCTGTGGTTCGGCTTATATCCTTCACCCAGATGTGAATGTGCCGCACCTTCAGTTGCGTCGAGCCGGTTTGAGGGCTGGCAACGGTTGCCAGCATCGGAATCAGGAAACTTGCCAGAATTGCTGATCGAACAAACATGCTATTTACCTCCTTTTTGAAATTCCGAAGGCCCGGGAAACGCTACATAATTCCCATCGGCCACCCATGAAAGCATCCTCTCCAAACAGGCGGAAACCAACTATTGTCAGTTGAGTGGCTACAAGCTGGAAATGCCCGCGCTGAGAAAGGTGTCAGTGATCTTTGGGTCCTTCCTGAAGACAACAATGCAGGGCCTCATTTTTCTCTTGAGGCCACTATTCTATCCATCTCCCTCGTAGGACCCACCACCTCCGCGGCAAAGCTGACCAACTCCACCGCCAGTATGTCGTCGACAAGCCCAATGGAAGGTTGACCGATGCCCTCCATGTAGCCGATGGGGCAGCAGTGCGCGCGGTCCATGATCTCGACCAGCCGGGCCTGCAAACCCCGCTTCATAAACTCGCTATAGAACCGATGGGCCTGCTCGGGAAGAAGATAGAGGTCATGGTCGGTATAAGTGATCAGAAACGGCGGGGCGTCCGCCCTCAAATAGCGGATGGGCGAGGCTTCCGCCAGCGCTTCCCGTTCCGTGCCAAAGCCTTGCTCCCTGCCGGTCGGCACCTGTCCTGGCTCGGGCCAAGCCGCGAGATCATAGATTCCGCTGGTTGGGATTACCCCCTTGACGGCGCCCGGCGGCACCCCTTCCTGTTCCAAGTACTTCGTATTTAACCCCAACAAGGCCACCAAGTGTCCGCCAGCTGAGCTGCCGGTGATGACCATCCGATCACGGTCGATGCTGTAGCGGGAGGCGTTTTTGTAGATCCATGCAAAGGCGCGAGCTACATCCTGAATGTGGGCCGGGTGCTTCACCGCCGGGGAGAGCCTGTAATTGGTGGACACGATCCCCCATCCCAGCCGACCGAACAGGTTGACCAAGGTCTCCAGATTGCCTTTGTCCCCGACTCTCCAGCGGCCCCCGTGCACAAAGAAAAGGACGGGGAAGTTCGTCTTTCCTTCCGGCAGGTAAAGGTCCAAAGCATGGAGCTTCGGGTCAGCGCCCGGCCCGTCGTAATACTGCACATCCCGGACGACCTTCATCGCTGGAGCAGACATCTTGGGCACTGCCCTCGGCCCGCCCTCGGGCCACACCGCGTGGAAGCTGCTTGCAAACGAGCCGTCCTGCACTGTATTCACAAAGCGCGCCAGCGCCGGCCCCAGTAAATCTTCCACCGGGACAATCGGCATGCCGTTGATGTCATTTATAGTCACTTGCTTCCCGATTTCGGAAATCACATCAAAATGGTTGCGTGCCGGGATTTTAACCAAGTGCGCCGGAAGGTTGTTGTGCAGAAACTGCGAATAGAACGTCTTGGCCTGCTCGGCAAGACCAAACAGATCGTTGTCGGTGTAGGTGATCAGGAACGGAGGCGTAGCAGGGCCAGCGGCGCCCACTTTCAAGGATGGCGAAGCATCCCGGAGAATCTCCTGTTCGGTCCCAAACCCCTGCTCCATCCGGCTCGGCACGACACCGGGCTCATAAAAATCCGCCAGGTCGTACACGCCGCTGCTCGAAACCACCCCTTTGATCGCTTCCGGAGACAATCCTTCCTGTTTGAGATACTTTGGTTCGAGCGCCAGCAAGGCAACCAAGTGGCCGCCTGCCGAATGCCCCGCGACAAAAATGTTATCGGCGTCCACGCCGTATTGAGCGGCGTTGTTGCGTATCCATGCAAAGGCACGCGCTACGTCCTGGATGTGCGCCGGGTGCTTAACAGCCGGCGAGAGCCGATAGTTCACAGAGGCAACCGCCATCCCATGACGGAGGAACAGATCGATAAACGTCCCCAGCCCCTCCGGGGACTTGTCTCCAACTCTCCATCCGCCCCCGTGCACAAAAAACATCAGAGGGACGCTGGATTTTCCCTCCGGTAAATACAGATCCAGGGAGTGAAATTTCGGATTGGCCGCCGGACCCCTGAAATACGGGACATCCCGCACAACCCGCATCGCGAACTGAGATGGGAGGTCTTGCGCTGCAGCCAGACCCCAGAAAGCGCCTGCAACTACAATGGCAAATGCTTGCAAGAGCCATTTTCTCGGTTGCCTCATGCCAAAATCCTCCTTCTTTCGTTTTGGGCAGGCCCCGAGGCGTGGCCTGCCCAAAACAAAGCGATACGCGCACCGTTCACGCGGAAGCAAAAGACCGGCACGCGCGACACGCAGTATCTGCTGCGGCTACTGGTCGAGAAGCGGTTCCCTCTAATCCAGGAGCCCATCCAGATTTAATAGCCTGGGGCCTTGTACACTGTCTTCCCGCCCACAGAGGTTAACAGAGTCTTGATGGTGCCGATCTGGTCCGCGGGAATTGCAAAATAATCCTTGTCAATCACGATAAAGTCAGCCAGCTTCCCCAACTCCAGCGAGCCGATATTTTCCTCGTTCATCGCCTGCTCGGCTCCCCAAATGGTAGCCGCTTTCATCAGCGTCACCTTATCCAACATCTCGCTCCGGTTGTAGGTGATTCCGTCGTGAGGCATCACGCGGGTGGCGAAGAACTCCATAAAACCCCAGATGTTCCCGTCCCACTGCGACGGGTAGTCCATGTCCTTCGATTCGGGAAGCACCTTGTGCAAGTGCGCGTCGGTGTTGAACACCACCTTCACGCCGGCATCCGCCAGAGTCTTCATCGGGGTCATCCAGGGCATATATTGCTCGCCGTAGGCCTTCAGGAAAGCTCCGCCCTTGATGTCGCCCTGAACCTGGTAGCCGTTGAAACCGGGCATGACCCCGTACAGGGCCATCTTCGCAGCCTGGTCGGGGCGAAGCATCGGATTGTGTTCCGTGCTGATCCGCGCGGCGCGTACTTGCTCCAGTGTCATTTTGCCCTCGGCGATCGACTGCTCAATCAGGTGCAATAGAGCATCCATCGATCCATCGCTGTAGACGTGCAGATATCCGATCCGAAGACCGGCTTCCAGCGCCGCCTTCACATTCCGATAGCCGCCGTACTGCTCGTAGCTAGCCTTTGGATCCGAACAGGACATGAAAAGTTCCACCGGGTTAGCGGGGTTCGGCTCGGCGGCGGTGCAAGTGCCTATACCGCCTTCACCCTGAGGTCCCCATTCCCAACCTTCATCGGCCACCCCGGCGTTCCAAATGTAGTCGTTCCCAATTCTTTGGAAGTTTCCCAAATTACGATACGTGAGACTGAGATCGTAATCGCTGCTCCAACCCTGTCCGCCGCCGCCCATGTACCAAGCCCACCGGACGGGCAGTTCACCCCGTTGGTAGAGCAAATTATAGGTCTCCATGATGGAGGGGGAGCCGTAGTAATGGTTCCCGAAGGTGGTGATTCCCTGGGCCGCTATACATTCGAGCAGCTCCCGCTTGAGGAAGTCCATCTTCTCCTCGGTTCGCCCCTGGAAAAGAATGTCGTAGGTGACCGAAGTGCGCGCGTACAACCCTACTCTTTCCATACCCAGAATCCTCAGCATCTCCTCCCTGGCTCTGGTGTTGTTGGCGCCGGGCCCGATGGCCTCTCCAACCATCACCATGAGGGGGTTGTTCGGGGCCAGCGTATCCAGGAATTCCCGGGTCAGGGGCGCGCTCGCACCACCCTGCTCATAGCGAGGATCCAAATTCGGAAAGAGAGCGTAGACAATCTTTCTCGACTCGACCAAGCTGTTCCCCCCAAACAAGCTGACCCAAATCCACTTGCCGGGGCCCAACAGACTGGTCCGCTCCCGAACAATCCGCTCCAGCTCCCGTAGCACCGTAGCCTGGTCATTGCCCTTGGCATAGAAGATCTGCAGTTGGGGATCGTTGTACCTCTTGGCCGCAAAATCCCCTTCCGAACCGAGCCAGTGCTCCACAGCCCAGAGGTGCGGATGGGTGTGACCGTCAATCAGACCCGGCAACACTCTCCGTCCTTTTGCGTCCAACACCTCTGTGTTGGGACCGGCCAGAAACCGTATCTGGTCATTGGTTCCCATCTCCAGAATCCGGTTGTTCTTCACCGCCATAGCCTCGACCTCGGTCAGCCGCTCATCCATGGTGGAGATCTTGCCATTGACAACGATGATCTCCGGATAGGCCTGAAGTCTTTCCAGCTTGCTCCTCAAATCGCCTGCGCTTTGCCCTTGCGCCCTCCCCGGCACCAAAAGAAAAACCAGAGCCAGCAAAATCGCGTAGCTCGAAGAAGTAGTTCTTTTCATTAGTTTTTTCCTCCCCTCTCAGATCTTCATCGTGCGAAATAGTATATTGACTCGACAGATTGTTGAAAGAATGGTCTCATGAATCGCTTGATAACGCGCGTGGCTTGGTGAATGCCGAAATATCAATCCTCCCATTCCGAGCCGCGACCGGAGTGGGATCCCCAGCGCGCCGCTTTCAGCGCGTTGGGGTGCTCGTAAGGGAGCGGTTTTCCGGGGTTCCTCAGCAAGCTGCCAAGAAACACTTGCCCACTCTAGAGTCTTCCGTGCAGTTGCAAGCAGAATTCCCTACTCTCAATTTTCGTCTTGGTAGATAATGATACACTCAGTTTCTCAGCTGTCCTAAAGGTTTTTCTTGCCTTCATCCCCCTCCGAGTTTGCCAGGCAACTGGCAAGGGCTTCTGCAAGAAGGCAGCAACATGAATCCCAAGGGACAAACTCCTGACCAAGCGCCTGCTAAGGTTTCCCAGTCTGCTTAGTCTCGCAATGGTGGCAGGGTCTTGGTGATCCAATATTCACTGTGTAAATTAGGAAGAGGTGCAGGTGTTTTTTTGCATCAAGCAAGACCGCTTCCTATTGAGGACCTCATAATATATAGTGAATCTTCTCTGTCCTGCTGGAGTCTTCTGTGGGATGGGAAATTCAGCCGGAGTGTAACGAGACTTCACCTGCGATTCCGAACGCCTGGCGCGCTTTCAGCGTTAGGCATGACGGGTTAGCCTCGCTGAGCCATTTGCTCTGCGCGAGATGACGGGTGGGTGAAATCCGGAAGATCAATCAAACCTCGCCCGGCCCGATCAATCACCTCATGCTATGATCCACAATCTGGAAGATTCAGCGGTTTGCGCCTCCTTCTCGAGGCGCCTTACCCGCCGGTGGGTTAAGGTTTCCCAGTCTGCTTAGTCTCGCAATGGTGGCAGGGTCTTGGTGATCCAATATTCACGGCAGGTGTTTTTTTGCATCAAGCAAGACCGCTTCCTATTGAGGACCTCATAATATATAGTGAATCTTCTCGTCCTGCTGGAGTCTTCTGTGGGATGGGAAATTCAGCCATAACGAGACTTCACCTGCGATTCCGACGCCTGGCGCGCTTTCAGCGTTTGACGGGTTAGCCTCGCTGAGCCACCATTGCTATGATCCACAATCTGGAAGATTCAGCGGTTTGCGCCATCGACGCCTTACCCGCGGTGTTACCGGACGAGGCGGCGTGTGTAGCAAATCCGTCATGGGAGGAACATGAGGAGAGGCGCTTTTCAGGCCGCATTTGATCGCTCCATCAGAGATCCGGAAGGTTTCTGGGGCGAAGCGGCAGAGGCCGTCCATTGGTACAAGAAGTGGGACAAGGTCCTGGACGACAGCAACAAGCCATTTTATCGCTGGTTCGCCGGCGGCGTGGTGAATACATGCTACAACGCGCTCGACCTGCACGTTGAAAATGGACGGGCGGACCAGCTCGCGCTGATCTGCGACAGTCCCGTCACCGGAAAAATCCAGACGTTTACTTACCGTGAGCTGCGCGACGAGGTGGCCACTTTTGCCGGCGTCCTCGCCGGACTGGGCGTGGGTAAAGGCGACCGTGTCATCCTCTACATGCCCATGGTCCCTCAGGCGGTCGTGGCGATGCTTGCCTGTGCGCGCCTGGGCGCGGTGCATTCCGTGGTGTTCGGCGGTTTTGCCGCCAACGAGCTGGCGGTGCGCATTGATGATGCCAAACCGAAGGTTGTTGTTTCCGCTTCCTGCGGCATCGAAGTCAGCCGGATCATTTCTTATAAGCCGCTGCTCGATGAAGCGATTCGGCTCGCCAAGCACAAGCCTGAAAAATGCATCATCTTGCAGCGCCCTATGCAGCCCGCCGAAATGATCGCGGGCCGCGACCTGGACTGGGAAGAAGGGATGGGGGCGGCAAAGCCGCACGACTGTGTGCCGGTCGAGGCGACTGCTCCTCTTTATATTCTCTATACTTCCGGAACGACCGGGCAGCCGAAGGGTGTGGTGCGCGACAACGGAGGCCACATCGTGGCCTTGAAGTGGACCATGAAAAACATTTATGGCGTCGATCCCGGCGACGTGTACTGGGCGGCTTCCGACATCGGCTGGGTGGTGGGCCATTCCTACATCGTCTACGGGCCGTTGTTCCACGGAAACACGGCGATCCTCTATGAAGGCAAGCCGGTCGGGACGCCGGACGCCGGAGCATTTTGGCGCGTCATCTCGCAGCACAACGTAAAAGCGCTGTTTGTGGCTCCCACGGCCTTGCGCGCCATCAAGAAGGAAGATCCCAACGGCGAGCTTCTAAAGAACTATGACCTCTCCGGTTTCAAGACATTGTTTCTGGCGGGCGAACGCGCCGACCCCAACACCCTGCAATGGGCGGAAAGCCACCTCAAGGTGCCGGTCATCGACCACTGGTGGCAGACCGAAACCGGCTGGCCAATCTGTTCCAACTGCCTCGGCATCGAGCCGCTGCCGATCAAGCATGGATCTCCCACCAAACCAGTGCCCGGCATGGACGTGCGCGTTGTGAACGCGCAAAACCAGGAGGTGAAACGCGGCAAGATCGGCGCCCTGGTCATCAAGCTGCCGTTGCCGCCGGGAACGTTTCCGACACTGTGGAATGCGGATGAACGCTTCGTGGAGTCCTATCTTTCTGAATTTCCCGGCTACTACAAGACCGCCGACGCAGGATACATAGACGAGGACGGATACGTGTATGTGATGTCACGAACCGACGATATCATCAACGTGGCAGGACACCGCTTATCCACGGGCGGAATGGAAGAAGTCCTGGCCGCGCATCCGGACGTGGCCGAGTGTGCCGTGATCGGCGTGAATGATGAGATCAAGGGCCAGGTTCCGCTCGGATTCCTGGTGCTGAAGGCCGGGGTACACCGGGATCAAAGCGAGATCCTCCAAGAGGCGGTGCAACTGGTGCGGACGAAAATCGGCCCCGTCGCCGCTTTCAAGACTGCAACCATCGTCGAGCGGCTTCCCAAGACCCGTTCCGGCAAAATCCTGCGCGGCACAATGCAGAAGATCGCCAATAGCGAGCAATACACTATGCCCGCTACTATTGAGGACCCGGACACTCTGAGCGAGATTATGGAAGCATTGAAACAAGCAGGGTACGCTAAACCCACATAACGCAGTTCACGAAACCAGGCCTCAAATCCCCCATGAAGTAAAACAACAACAGGAATGAACGGTGATAAACGATATTGACCTGCCCCCATAAAACGGTCCAGTTGATAAGTTAGAGTTTAAGGTTTGGACTGAACTTGGAAAGGGGGCGAGGATGCCGAAGAAACGATATACAGCCGAACAGATCATCCGACATCTACGAGAGGCGGAAGTGGAACTGACTAAGGGCCAGACAACCGGAGAGGTCTGTCGGAAGTTGGGAATCACGGAGCAGAGTTTCGAGACGAGTTTTTGAATGGAGAGATTTTCTACACCTTGCGGGAAGCAAAGGTGTTGATTGAGGGATGGCGGCGGGAGTATAACAAGGTTCGCCCGCACAGCGCGTTGGGCTACCGGCCGCCAGCCACGGAAGCGATCCTGCCGTTACCGCCGGGTTCCGTTCCGCTCCGCCCGGCTGCAACGGCGTATGGACTAACATAGAAAGTGGACCAACAACCCGGGGCCGGTCACAGTGATGAGGCAGTTCGTTTATTGACTCGGAACCGCCCTTGGATTTAACGGGTAGGGAATCTTTCCCGTTCCCTTGTCATCGACCCGGTATTCGCTGCCTCTTTGCACTGGAACTATATCCTCGACAGACAGAGGCACGGCTCCCAATTTGAGAAGCAGATCTGCCGTGCTCTTGTGGAGACGCAGCGAGCCTTGTTGATTTACAACCGGGGCAATGGCCTCAGCAATAGTCCACGGCGTCTGCCCGTTGGCAGCCGTTGCGTTCACGCTAGCCCCCTTGTCCACCAAAAACTGCACGATAGAATCGGATCCCGTGAAGGCGGCTGCATGTAACGCAGTCTGGCCTGTCCTTCTGACAATCGTAGCTCCGCCACCAGCACCGCCCATCTCCGCATTGATGCTGGCTCCCAGTTCCACCAACAGCTGGACGGCTTCTAGTTGGCGGGGTTCCTCTCCCTCCAGGAAATCCTGCGCCCGGCCCATTCCTGCCGCTACCATCAGCGGCGTCACATTTGCCACTGTCCCCAGGCTTGGATCGGCTCCGCTCGCCAGCAGAACGCGCATGAGGCTGGCATCGCCGGATGTCGCTGCCAGAAAAAGCGGGGTCGCCCCAATCACACTCATTGAATTTGTTTGTCGGAAGGGCGCCCGAGTATGTGAAGGATAGTTCTTTGCGATTCGGGCGTTCGGGTTCGCTCCACTCGCCAGGAGCGCCTTGACAAGCTCCGACATGTTGGGCGGGGGCAAGCGGTAGGGTGTGTATTCGAAAAAACTAAGGTTCGCAAGTCCTTTCTGTATTGCATAATGTAAAGCAGTTCTTCCATAGGCGTCCGAAGCGTTTGGATCGGCGCCCTTCTCCAACAGAAATAAGGCTGCCTTTTCATGGCCGCTGGCGGCCACGACCACCAAGGGAGGGCCGTCTTCCGGCGCGGCCTGGTTCACATCCGCTCCCATTTCGAGCAGAACCCGGATCAATTCCATATCTCCGTTCCGGGCAGCAAACAGCAACGGCGTGAAACCACTTTTTGAACGGGCGTTGATGTCCGCGCCGTGCTCGACGAGGAGGGGGGCAACTTCCAGATGTCGTTCTGCGACAGCCCACATCAGCGCCGTCTGCCCCTGCCAGGTTTCCTTCGCGTTCACTTCCGCGCCGTGGGCCACCAGCAATTTCACCGCCCCCAAGCTTCCCGTGCGCGCGCAGGCCATCAAAACCGTCTCAGCCGTGCGTACCAACGCCGCGTTCGCATTCGTCCCAGCCCTCAACAGCTTCTCGACGACGGCGGCATTCCTGTTCTGGCAGGCGAGAAAGAGAGGAGTGACGCCGTAGGCGTTCGCGGCGTTAACGTTTGCCCCAGCCCGAATCAGCAGTTCCACCACCTCAAAATCATCCCAGTGGACCGCCCAATGGAGCGCTGTCGAGCCATCGGCAAGGGGTACGTTTACGTCGGCTTTCTGGTTCAGCAAGGAAAAGACTGCGTCCTTCCTGCGTTCTTTGACCGCCTCTACCAGCCGAAGATCACCGCTGGCGAAGGCAAGAGCGGCAAGACTAAAACTCCACGCGAGGACTACCACCAACCCGCCACGCAGATTCCTGAGCATCATCGCTAACTCCGCACCCCTCCGACTGATCTGTTGGGATTTCATCATTTAGCCTGCTTCTAGCCTGCTTCCGCTTCTATCGCCCTCCGCATGCTAAATATTGAAGCTGATTCCCGGCGCGACGCGTGATTTCCACGCACGTCTCTCAACTGGAGTTGGTTTGCCACGGCAAACCTGATACCCGCCGTATGCCAACAAAACCAGAATCCGCGACCCTTCGACCCTTCTATCCAACTATCAAACCGAGATCAGATCGAGCTTCCCCTTGCTGTCGCCGAAGTTTTCCAAAGCAATACCGAGCTTATCCAGCATCGTCAAAAAGAGATTGGACATCGGCGTGTTCTTTGGATACCGCAGGTGACGTCCTCCTTTGATCCGGCCCGACGCGCCACCTACCAACAGGGTCGGCAGGTCCTGGTGCAAATGAGCATTCCCGTCGCTGATTCCGCTACCGTAGAGAATCATGGAATGGTCCAGAAGGGATCCATCCCCATCGGGCGTTGCGCGCAGCTTTTCCAAGAACTCAGCGAACAACTTGGCGTGAAAGATGTCGATCTGGATCACCTTCTCGATCTTCGCAGGATCACCCGCGTGGTGCGACATCGGATGATGTGCATCAGGAATTCCGATCTCGCGGAAGGTTCGGTCGCTTTGTTCGCGGCCCATCATAAAGGTGATGACGCGGGTCAGGTCGCTTTGGTACGCCAAGACCATCAAATCAAACATTAACCTTGCGTGGTCATCAAATCGGGCCGGAATGCCCGCCGGCCGGTCCACCACCGGCAACTCCCGCGCCGACTGTTCCTCCGCCATCTGGATACGCCGCTCGACATCGCGAACGGCATCCAAATACTCGCTGAGCTTGGCGCCGTCCCTGGCGCCTAGTTCCCCTATGAGATGCGCTGCAGCCTCTCTCACAGAGTCCAAAATGGTGGCATCCTTCTTGATTCGAGCGAGTCGCTCTGCCGTGTCCGTACTGTTGGTGTCCCCGAACAGGCGTTCGAACAACGCACGGGGCTGGTTTTCAACGGGCAGTGGGGTCGTGGGCGTCCGCCAAGAGAGCGTGTGGCGGAAGGCGCAATTCCAGTTGCGTTCGCATTGGCCTATGACATTGTTGATGTCTAACCCGAGTTCCAGCGACGCGAGCTGAGTTTGCCTGCCCATCTCCTTCGCAGCAATCTGGTCCACCGAGATTCCCGCAATGCCTTCCCTCTTCACATGAACGCCCGTCAGATAGGAAGCACTGGCGCGGTCATGTGGCGCGACTTCGCCTTCACCGGGGAAAGGATCCGCCATATCGTGGTCCAGCCCGGTCAGCACAAGAAATTGATCCCGAAACGAAGCCAGCGGTTCCAGAATCTCGGTTAAATCAAAATTCGCGCCGTCCGTCGCCGGGGTCCATTTAGACATGATCTGCCCGTTCGGAACATAAACGAACGCCAGGCGAGTCGCCGGGTTTGCCGCTTTGTCAATCCCGGCGCCTAAAGCCGGAACCATTGAATCCAGCAGCGGCAAGGCCAACGTTGCGCCGACACCGCGCAAGAACGTCCGGCGCGGGATGGATTTCCTGAAGATCATCATAATTCTCTCGACCTCCTCATCTGAAACGGTGGGCTCTTCACTATAGCCTGAACCAGCGACGACCAGCGGTAGCCGCTGGGAGCGGTCTCTCGCTTGATCCTCCGGATGGCCGGAGCGTCGTAATATTCCACTCCCCGGCCCAGCGCGTACGTAAGAAGCTTTTCTGTGAAGGTGGAGACAAAACCCTCCTGTTTGGTCAGCAATACTTCACGAAGACCGGCCGGGCCTTCAAACTGGGTGCCGTCGGGGAGTAATCCAGACGGATCGATAGCCGTGATTCCCTCGGTGGTTCTCCACCGGCCGATCGCATCAAAGTTTTCCAGCGCGAAACCCAGCGGGTCCATCAACTTGTGGCAACTCGCGCAGACTGGATTCTTTCTGTGCTCCTCCATCCGCTGGCGCATGGAAAGGCCCATCACAGCCTTTCCTTCCGGCAGAGACGGAACGTTGGGCGGCGGCGCCGGCGGCGGCGTACCCAGGATGTTCTCCAGCACCCACTTGCCGCGCAGAACCGGGGAGGTCCGGTTGCCGTATGACGTCACCGTCATGATGCTACCTTGGCCTAGCAATCCTCTTCGATTGGGATCGTTGAGCACGACGCGCCGAAAATGGCTGCCATAGACGTTCGGAATCCCATAGTGCCGGGCGAGGCGTTCGTTCACGAACGTGTAATCCGCCTCCAACAAGTCCACCACGCTACGATCCTCTCGGATAATGCTTTCGAACAAAAGCTCCGTCTCGCGCTGGAATGCCCGGCGCAGGTTATCGTCAAATTCTGGAAATATCTCTGGGTCTGGCCTGACTGCATGCAGATTGCGAAGATACAGCCACTGATCGGCGAAATTGGCCACCAGGGCTTTCGAACGCGCGTCGGCGAGCATGCGCTGCACCTGCTTCTCCAGAATCGCTGGTTCTCTCAGCTTGCCGCGTTCTGCCAAGTCCAGAAGCTCGTCGTCAGGTATGCTGCTCCACAAGAAGAACGACAAACGAGAGGCCATCTCCAGGTCGCTGACTGGGTAGGGAGTGTCTGGCGGGAGGTTCGCCGGATCCCGTTCAATGCGGAACAAAAATTCCGGACCCGCGAGTATCCTTTCCACCGCCATACCGATTCCCGCTTCGAAGCCGCCGCTGTTCTGCCCGGTCTTGAACAAGCTGAAAAGAGGTTTCATGTCCTGGTCAGTGACAGGGCGCCGATAAGCTCGGCGTGCCAGCGTGGCGAGAATCTTTCGAGCGCAAGGCTCTTCCTTGTCGCTAGTGTCTGGGTAACACAGAAAAATCTTGCGGCGGCTGGCTGTGTCCCCAACCCCTTTTAGATCGTAAGGCCCACCGATAGCAACGCTGTCTACTTCAGGCTCCCCCCCCTTATAGGAAGCTTGGTCGATTTCTGGAAGGCGCGGAAGAGATTCCGGCTTGCTATCAACAAATTGAAGCGCGCCTTCACGCGCCCATGTCTCCTTGAGAAAAGTTACCCCAACCACCTGCATACCCGCCTGGGCCGGAAAGCGAACCTCTAAGACTTCGTCCGCCGTAAGTTCATATTCTTCCTGAGCAGGATCCCCTTGTCCCGCGGTTGAGAACACTGGAGCCGACTTGCCCCTCCTCTCACCCCCGATGGCGAATAGTTTAATTCTGGCGCCATCCAAGCGCACATCGAGCTCGTAGAGGTCGCCCAGACCACGGATACGATCTCGGTTGTCTCTTTGCAGCCGGATCTTGATGACGTACTGGCCGTCCGCCGGGAAGTAATGCCGAATGGCAATTCCGCCCCGCGACCCGAACGGGAGATCTTCACTCATGCGGGCTTCCTGACTGAGATACTTGGACAACTCATACGTCTCGATCACAGGACGAATGGCTGCATCTCCTATTGCGAGACGGCTAATCTTCTTTGCCGCTGACAGGTACTTTTCCATCCGCAGCGGCGACACCGAAAGCGCGTCACCGATGTTGTCAAAACCATAGTTCGATTCGTCGGCAGGAAGAAGCGAGCCGACGTCAATCACGACTGCGAGCAAGTCCCGGATGGCGTTCTTGTATTCGGCCTGATTGAGGCGATGAACGGCCGCTGATCTGCCGGGATTAGGCTTGGCAGCGGCGGCACGGTCAATTTCGGTTTCCAGGTACGTGATGAGGGACTCATAGGCGGACCTGTCTGGTCTCGGCATACCCGGAGGCGGCATGGAACCGGCTCGCAGCTTGCGGATGGCTTTTTCCCACACTTCCGCACCCGCCGGAACCTGCTTGAGATCCATCTTGTCGAGCATCAGCCCCGCTGTTTTTAATCTCTCGTTGTGGCAGGTGACGCAATATTGGTTGACAACTGTACGGTACGCCAAGGAAGGTTCTGCTGCTGGGCTCGCGGACTCCGGCATCGCAGCCTGAAGAGAGCCACTCCCCGCGATGAGTATCCCCATCAAGCCCAGGAACATTCGCAACATCATGCCCGCCTCCCGTCCTGCCATCCCCAACTCTTACACTCGGGTATTATAACCGTGAAACAATACGAAGGGCGACTCCTCTTGATGAGCACTCGGACTCTTCGTTTCTCTCTGGCTTCCAAGCCCTTTTCGCCCTCCCGCAAGCGAAACAGGTGCCTTGATCGTATAGCGTTACGGGCCTTTCCGCAAATGCTAAATTTATATTTTTTGAGGTTTTGTTCAGGGAGATTTGAAATCGGCTGTCTTTGGCGGCCCGGCAGTTTTTCCCTGTCGTTTTAGATTTTCTATGCGTACAATTCCCTTCGGATATGCGCAACCTTTTTGACCCATACAAACAACCCGAGAATCGGCTGACACACGCGCTCGTTTCTGCTCTCGGAGCGGACTCAAGACTGCTTGGCAGGTTTGTGTGATGGATAACAGAAGAAACGGTTCCCGTCGCCAAGAAGCTAACGGTTTTGGAGCAGCGATCGCCTGGAGAGGAAGAGGCTGCAAGCGAAGAGGAAGCTGAACGATGCAGTTTGCCGGACGCATGGATTCATGACGGGATGGGCTGGGAGCCGGCTTCTTGGTCTCCCGGCTTTCCGAGTGACGTACAGGATTACGTAAAGAGTTGGGGCTTCGTTGGGGATGGCCGTTTGTTGTTTGCAGAGGTAGAAACAGACGGCCTGACTGCATTTTCTGAGCAGTATTTCTTATTTGCCGCTGTGCTCTTACTGGATCAAGGGGCCGACTCGTTTTCCAACGATGCGTTATCCGATGAACGACTCCCAGTTGGGGAGCCATTCGTAATCACGGGCAAGAGGATCAGAACGGAGATTCATGTTAGCGACGCTTTCGAAGCCAGAATTAATAACACAGCGCGAATCAGGGTCAGCTACTATCTGTACTTGCTGCCGCAGACTGCAAAAGAAGCAAAAATAGCGATGCTTGATGATGGGAACAAGGCCGGTGGACATATCATCGGAAACAGAAGAATCTACGCGGGAAAACCATTGGCCACGAACTGATGTAGATTATTCTGCCCCTGTGCGCCCATGTACTGCCATGCAAGAATTCTATCAACTTTCCCCTGGATGACATTTGTCGATAGCGAGAACCTTGAAAACCGAGACCACAGGGTCAGGAGGGAAACATGGAATGTTTGCGCAGCACAGGCACGTTGATCGTTGCCGGACCGAGTCGCGATGGTTTGATCATTGCCGCTGATCGGTGTGCCACACTCCCTGATGGCCAAAAATACTCCAAACACAATCTGAATTCATAAACATAGCCGACCAATGCGGAGTGGTATCGAGTAGTGTTGCCGATACAACCCTAGAAACCTCAGAGAAGGTGTGCGTCGCAATGATCGAACTGGCCGCGAAGACCGCCGCCAGCAGTCGCTATCCGCCATCATCCGGAATAGAACCGCCGATAGACGTTCTTTGTATCGGAGAAAAGGCGCCGCCGGTGAAACGCCAATGGGAATCATTCGACAACTAGGCATCTGAGAAATATTAGATTGAGCCGGCCAGGCGGCGGGCGTATGCTTTTGGGGGAAGGTGAAGCTCAAAATGGAAATTCCGGCTTACAGGCATGGTGCGACATCCGGAATTATTTCGGGCAAGAAATGCAACTAGGAGACTTCGAGATTTCAGCAGTGACCGACGGCCACTTCCGTCTTGACGGCGGATCGATGTTCGGAATTGTTCCGCGCGTTCTTTGGGAAAAAAAGATCGCTCCGGATGACCGGCATCGCATTCGTCTCGTAGTGCGATGCCTGCTGGTGCGCAATGGCAAGCGAACCGTCCTGCTCGATGCAGGCCTGGGCAACAAATTCTCCGATGAGTTTCGCGACCGTTACGCCGTGGAGCAGCCGGTTACTCTGATTGAGAACCTCCAGAAGGCGGGAGTTCGCCCGGAGGATGTGACCGACGTCATCAACTGCCACCTTCATTTCGACCACGCCGGCTGGAACACGATACGGAAAGACGGCCAGCTTGCGCCGACCTTTCCCAATGCACGGTATTGGTCCCAGCGCGACGAATGGGAACGGGCGCGGGACTATGCCGCGCAGCGAGACCGGGGCAGCTTTTCCCCTGACGATTTTCTCCCGCTGGAAAGAGAACGCTGGGAGCTGGTAGAAGGCGACCATGCAATCCTGCCGGGAATGGAGCTTCTGGTCCTGCCCGGCCATACGCCTCACACGCAAGGGGTCTTGCTGACCGCCGGAGAACAGAAAGTAGCCTTTCTGGAGGACTTGATTCCCACTGCGCATCACGTTCCCTATGCCTGGATCATGGCCTTCGACCTGCACGCAGCCGGAACGCTGGCTACCAAACGTAAAATCTTGCCGCGCGCCGTCCGCGAAAAATGGATCTGTGTCTTCGACCATGACCCTGACTTGGTGGCGGCCCGCATTGCAGAAGATTCGAGGGGAAGACTGAGTGTGATTCCGGCAGAAGGATTTTCTGACAACTCCGGATAGCATCACTACACAATTTTAGGGCTTATTTCCTTTCTGTTACCGTGACCGGAAAACGAAGCTCGAAATCCAGCACGGTCTCACTGGCGATAACGGCAGCTTCCCCCCGAGTGGCCAGAACAACACCCGTGCCAGCACCCGCACCGGTAGCTGCGCCACTGAAGTCGTGTCCTGACGAACCCCTATACATCAATCCGTAAAATGCTGTAGTGCCACCTTACGCGCGCGGCCGTTCTTCGCCTCTGATCCACGTAGCTGGATCATTCGAGCTTCTATGTCCAGGTCAGCCCAGGACAGGGAAGCAATCTCGTCCCGCCTCCAGCCGGTGAGATATCCGAAGTGGCAAAAGTCCCGCACGTAATCTGGGAGCTTTTCTACCATGGCCATAAAACCCGCATGCTCAAAGAAACCCATCCTGACGTTATCTGATTCTGAGAGTCGCCGGATTTTAGGGGCTACGCTCAATCGGCGCCTGTCAACTGCCAGGCGGAAAGCCTGGGCCAACAGCCCGGTCTCTCGGTTCGCGGTAGCCGGCGCCATCCCTTCCACAAGCCTAGACTCAATATAGTGATCTACGGCTTCGGTTGTGATTACCATTGCCCGCCGGTCTCCGAAAGCAGCCCTTACCTGTTTCAAGTGGGACTGTATCCCGGCCAAGCTCCGCACCTTTCTGATTCTCAGATCGGCTTCAAGGGCGTCCAACAATTCGCCTGCCAGCACGCGGTCCTGGCTTGGACCTACAAACGCCTTCAGACCGAGCGAATCCGCGCCGACTTCTTTAAGGCGCCGCTTTAACAACCTCTCCGCGTCTTTCCTTTCGGCGGAGCTGCTGGATTCTCTGACCTCCTTACCACGATGGCAATATGCAATCCAATAAAAGGTACTGTTCGGTCTCTTGAAAATCCTTCCATTCCCCCTCATTTTGCACCTCCTTTTCGCAGTAAGTAGTCGCGCAGTGCATCGCCAACAACGTCCTGGAAATCCCGATCCTCGTCAATTGCCCGCTTTCGCCCGTCCTTCCACAGGCTCTCAGGGAAACCGATAGAGGTCTTGACCATTTTCTCTCCCAGCATCATCTTCTTCTCCTTTCGTTGCTCTTTTGTGTCCAGGGCGGAGAAACATTAGACCAGCGGGGCGGAGAGAAATTAGACCCCTTCTAGAGCATTTCTCCCGATAGTGTATAGGCGGAATGTAGCGCCGCCATTCTGGCGGCCCAATGAGCCAGCGAAGACGCTGGCGCTACGTGACTGCCGGAACTCTATACCTACGGGAGAAATGCTGTAGAAGGGGAATTGTGGGAAATCATCGAGCGCCGGGGGAACGAGCGAAGCTACCAGAAGCCCGACGGAACTGTGGGAATGTCCCTTTATGTTTTCCACCGGAAGGGGCAGCCCATTGGTGATTTCCGAAAGGTATGGGATTCGGCACACAGGGCGGCCGGGCTTGGAGGAAAACTCTCCCACGATTTTCGCAGAACGGCAGCCCGAAATAGGAGAAGAGCCGGGGTTCCGGAAAAGGTGTGCATGGATCTTCTCGGCCATCGCACAACGTCCATGTTCCACAGGTATTCCATTACCGATGAGCAGGACATCCGCGAGGCGGTGATTAAAACCCGGCAGTACCTGAAAACCGTGTCGTCAGTAAAGACTGTGGTGCCCGTCAAGAAAGCCAGTGGAGAAAATTCCTAATGTGCCTTCCCAAGCCTTTTCGGACAGTTTTCGGACAGTTGCACCATTGTGGTGCAATCCCGCCAACAAGCAATTCCCACCAAGTGATTGAAAAATTACGTGAAAAATTTGGCTCCTCAGGCAGGACTCGAACCTGCAACCCTTCGGTTAACAGCCGAATGCTCTACCATTGAGCTACTGAGGAGTGGCTCGAAAAGATCGGCGTACTTATTGAAGCAGACCGTTCCTTCGCTGTCAAGCTGGCCCTCCTCCTGAATTGGCCCCATCACTTGCCCGCCGCATCTTTATGTTATAATTAGCCATAATGTCCAAGTTCGATCCTTTATGGTGCCAAGAGCGCACCTTAGAAGCGGTCCTCGACAACATCTCCGACGGGGTGCTTACCTATGACCGCGACCTCCGAATCACCGGCGTGAACCGGGCCGCCGAGGAGATTCTGGGGTATTCGGCGGACGAGATCGTCGGCGGCCAGTGCAAAGAGGTATTTCGCTGCGGAGTCTGCGAGCCTGAATGCGGCTTCGGGGTGGCGCTGGCCAGCCAGCAAAACGTAGCCAACTCCACCGTCCGGATTCATACGGCACAAGGCCAGGAACGGCTGGCCGTCATCAACACCGCTCCCATCAAAAACGAAAACGGACATATGGAAGGGGTGGTGGTGACGTTCAAAGATGTCACCGACCAAGTGGAACCCCAGGACCGCTATTTTGTTACGGAATCTCCCCGCATGCGGCAGGTGCTCGCCTTCGTCCGCAAGGTGGCCAGCAGTGAAGCCAGCTCCATCCTGATTGAGGGGGAGAGCGGCACGGGCAAGGACCTGATCGCCAAGATGTTTCACTATCAAAGCATGCGGCAGGCCTATTCGTTCATCGCCATCAACTGTTCCGCGATCCCGGAGAACCTGCTTGAAGCCGAGTTGTTCGGCTACGAGAAGGGCTCCTTCACCGACGCCAAGAACCAAAAGCGCGGGCTAGTGGAACTGGCCGACAAAGGCACCCTGCTGCTGGACGAAATCGGCGAGATGCCGCTGCTGCTGCAAACCAAACTGCTCCGGGTTCTGGAGGACCAGATGGTGCGCCGCATCGGCGGAGTGAAGGATTTTTCGGTGGACGTCCGGGTTATCGCGGTCACCAACCGCAACCTCCAGGAAGCCGTCCGGGTCGGCGCCTTCCGGCAGGACCTGTATTACCGCCTAAACGTCATCCAGATATATATCCCGACGCTGCGAGAGCGCCCCGAGGACATCCTGCCGCTGGTGCAGTATTTCATCACCCACTACAACAAAAAGTTCAAGCGCAAGATTCTCGGCGTGTCGCCGGAGGCGGAAAAACTCTTGCAGCGGCATCACTGGCCCGGCAATGTCCGGGAGCTTCGCAATGCCATTGAGCGCGCCATGATCCTGGAGGACGATTCCAACCTGCAGGTTTCCAATCTTCCGATTGCGCTCAACCGCACAGAGATGCCCTCCGCCTCGGTCGGCGTGGAGATCCCCGAAACCGGCCTCTCGCTCGAGGCAACCGAACGAGAGATGATTTCCCGTGCCCTGTCCAAAACGGGAGGCAATCAGACACACGCTGCCCGCCTGCTCAGCATTACCCGAGATACCCTCCGCTACAAGATGAAAAAATTCAGTTGGGATAACTCCCGGGAGGATTTCCCATGAATGCCCACCACATTTCCAGTTTGCAGCAATCACCAACCGAGGGGCGGTACAAATGCTCGAAGTGCTTCTTCGAGATCAACCTGAAGAAAGGGCAGATGGTTCCGCCCTGTCCCCGTTGCGGCTCCGGGCAGTACGAAGAGTCCAGCGACACGGCGCCGTGTCCATAGGTTAAAATCCCGCATCTGCACGACTGCATTCCCTTTGTCGATCTGCGGTTGACGAACGATGAAAGAATCATTACGCTGGGGCAGTTTCGTTCGGGGTCGCCATGCGTATTGCTTTTTTTGAGGTCCATGAATGGGAGCGCCAGCATCTCCAAGAAAAGCTCTCCGGACATCAGACTAGCTTTTTCCCAGACAAAATCCAGGAGGCCGATTTCAGCGCCCTGCAGGACGTGGAGGTCCTCTCGGTTTTCATCTATTCCCAGGTAACCGCACGCGTTCTGGAAATGCTGCCCCGGTTGCGCCTGCTGGCGACGCGCTCCACCGGCTATGACCACATTGACCTCGAAACCTGCCGCGGCAGAGGCGTCGATGTCGCCACCGTTCCCAGCTACGGCGAGAACACCGTGGCCGAGCATACCTTCGCGCTGATCCTGGCCCTATCCCGGCACGTTCATAAGTTTTACGCGCGGGTCTCTGCGGGAAACTTTTCCCGCGAAGGGCTCACCGGCTTTGACCTGAAGGGGAGAACGATTGGGGTTCTGGGCGTCGGCCGCATCGGCTTGCACGTCATCAAGATCGCCCGCGGTTTCGGCATGGAGGTGCTGGCGACAGACATTCGGCAGGACGCTTTTCTCGCCGAGTTGATGAATTTTCGCTATGTGCCGGCGGAACATCTGCTGGCGCATTCCGACATCATCAGCCTCCACATACCCTACACTCCTTCCACCCACCACTTTCTGGACCGGGAAAAGCTGGCTCTGGTCCGCAAAGGAGCGCTGTTGATCAACACGTCGCGCGGCGGTCTGGTGGACACCTCCGCATTGCTGGCTGCCCTGGACGACGGCACGCTAGCCGGCGCCGGGCTGGACGTCGTGGAGGGAGAGCAATACATCTCGGAGGAACAAGCGATGCTCCGCGCCGAGCAGCCCGCCGAGGTGCTGCGGGAAGTCCTGCAGGATCACATTCTGTTCCGCCGCGAAAACGTTGTCTTCACTCCCCACAACGCCTTCAACAGCCGGGAAGCCCTGCTCCGCATCCTGGACACGACGGTCGAAAACATTCGCGGCTTTCTGCAGGGCGCGCCCGTGAACCTGGTGGGGTGAACCATCGGCGGGTCCGCCAATACACTATTGAGCCATTAGCGAAGCCCGACTATACTTCAACCCGTGAAACCACTCGAAGCTAAGAAAGTCCTTTCGACACTCGAAGAAATCTTGGAATGGTGCCGGAGCAAGGCACGCATGCGGGTCCCAGGCGAAGGGGGAGAGAGGGCCTTTCGGGGTCGACTTAAGGAAGCACTCCTGGAAAAGGTTTTCGGTTGGCCTCCGGAATTCATGTCACTGGGCGAAAAGTTTGACATCTTGCTTTTCGATCCAGCAGGTCAGCCCGTTGTAACCATAGAAACAAAGGAACCGGGACACATCACAACCGGAGCGGAATACAAGACATTCCTCGCCCGGCTAAAACACTACCCTAGTTTGCGGCAAGCGTATTTGACGAATGGCTCTTATTGGGAGCGCTATGAGATCGATGCTGCGCTCATGGATGAGGAAGAAATCACTCCAGAGCACTTTGAAGAGATCGATCCGGGGGGGGACTCCCACTCTCTTTGAGGATTTTGGGGCCAGACACAATGTCGGGAAACATGAGGAGTTGGCCCTCAACAATGCCTCTGCATCGCGAGTCGAAGAGTTCTTTACGCCGCTTGCACCTACGCTCTACCTAGACCTCAGCCGTCCAATTATACTTGCTGGTCACCGGCATAAGCTAAGTCAAGAGAATCCGCATCTGATTGAAGCGTTTAGCGAAGAGTTGCGAGATCAGATTGCCGAATTCCGCCATCTCTTCTTCAATATATTCAATCACTTCCGGATAGGCGAGGTGGGGTCAGCATTATATTCAATTCACTTCCGGATAGGCGAGGTGGGGTCAGACGTAGGAACCGTGTGCCGAGCGCCATTCCAACTGTGGTGTGAGCGCAGCTACATCGCTCACCCTGAATCCCTTCACAAGCGCGTAGAAAGGGAGTTCTCTACAGAAAACGTCTCTGCTAGCCAACTCCTGAGGCTTTTTACTAACGATTTCGGCTTTCCGAGCGAATCTGCAGTAGCAGTAGCCGAATCGCTCTATGCCGAATATAGAAAAAAAAGGTCTGCCCCAGAAAAGCGTAAAGAACTTCTCTGGCCCCTCTATGAACAGACCATCCTTAACTATGCAACGCAGACTGCACACTGTGCCCCGTCAGGGCTTGTTGGACAGGTAGAGGGTAATAGTTAAGGTGATGTTTTTGGCTCATCGTAGAGACTGAAAGGAACGAAGATGAGACAAAAACAAGACGACAGGGGGGCGCTCAACGAAGCGCTGGCCAAGGCCGGCGACCAGGAAAAAGACGTGAAGTACGTGGCGACAACCGGTATGGGCAGATACAACGTGCCCTTCCGGAACCTCCAGATCACCGAAATCACCTGCGCGGCCCGGGGAGCTGCTTTTCTATTTCCCAACAGCAAATGCGTCCTGGACGTGGGCGCGCAAAGCACTCGCGCCATCAAGCTGCGCGAAAATGGCAGGGTGAAGGAGTTCAAATCCAATGACAAGTGCGCCGCCGGTTCCGGGGGATTCCTGGAGCGGGCCGCCGTCTATCTGGAGATTCCCGTGGAGAAGCTGGGCTCGCTTTCGCTCGGGGCCAAAAACCCGCAGAACATCAGCAGCGTCTGCGCCGTGCTGGCCGAGTCGGAGATCATCAACCACGTCAGCTCGGGCGCGATAGAAGCTCGCTGGGACTTGATCCTTCCGGAACCTCCAGATCACCGAAAGTCGGCTCACCAAGGCGCGGCCCGTTGCCGGGAGCTGCTTTTCTATTTCCCTCAGCAAATGCGTCCTCCAAACGGACGTGGGCGCGCAAAGCACTCGCGCCATCAAGCTGCAGGGGGGCGAAAATGGCAGGGTGAACGTGCCCTTCCGGAACCTCCAGATCACCGAAATCACCTGCGCGGCCCGGGGAGCTGCTTTTCTATTTCCCAACAGCAAATGCGTCCTGGACGTGGGCGCGCAAAGCACTCGCGCCATCAAGCTGCGCGAAAATGGCAGGGTGAAGGAGTTCAAATCCAATGACAAGTCCGGTTCCGGGGGATTCCTGGAGCGGGCCGCCGTCTATCTGGAGATTCCCGTGGAGAAGCTGGGCTCGCTTTCGCTCGGGGCCAAAAACCCGCAGAACATCAGCAGCGTCTGCGCCGTGCTGGCCGAGTCGGAGATCATCAACCACGTCAGCTCGGGCCAGACGATAGAAAACATTATTCTCGGGGTCCACAACTCTTTGGCCAGCCGCTCCAAGGGCCTGCTCGCACGGGTCGGCCTGGACGGCGAGGTCACCTTTGTCGGCGGGGTAGCCCGCCAGAGCGGCATGGTAGAGGCTTTGAAAGAAGCCATCGGGCAGAAGGTCAACGTCAGCGACGACCCCGACTTGGTGGGCGCGATCGGGGCCGCGTTGCTCGCGCTGCAACGGTACCAGAAGCTGCAAAGCTCACCCGCCGAACCGCCGGGCGAGCGCGCTGCGCGGAATTAACGGGGATTTTTTCCTGGCGGGAGAAGAATTGATTCAATGAAAGCAGCAGTTTTTCACGCCGGTCATGAACCGCTCCACCTGGAGGAAATTCCCCGCCCCGAGCCGGGCCCGGGCGAGAATGTGATGAAGGTCGCCGCCTGCGGCGTGTGTCACTCCGACCTGCACTACATTGATCACGATGTCAAAACATTCAAAAAGCCGCCGCTGGTGCTGGGCCACGAGGCTTCCGGACATGTTGCGGCCGTGGGCCAGGGAGTGACCTCCCCCAAGGAAGGGGACGCCATCCTGCTTCCGGCCACCTTTTCTTGCGGCTCGTGCTTTTATTGCCGCACGGGAAGGGAAAACATCTGCGCCAATCTGCGCATGTTCGGCAACGACGTGGGCGGCAGTTTTGCCGAATACGTCGCAGCCCCCGCGCGGGACACGATCCCTGTGCCGAAGGAGGTTCCGCTGGAGAACGCCTCGATCATCGCCGACGCCATCTCCACGCCCTATTACGCCGTCAAGCATCGCGCCGCCGTCAAGTCCGGCGACACGGTCGTCGTGGTCGGCTGCGGCGGCATGGGGATCAACGCCGTGCAGTCGGCGGCGGCCTCCGGCGCACGTGTCATCGCCGTGGACACGAGCCCTGACCGGCTCCATGTGGCCAAGCGCCTGGGCGCGGCGGCCACGCTGAATCCGTCCGAGCATGAAAAACCTTCCAAGGTCCTCCGACAGATGTCCGGCGGCGGTGCAGACATCGCCATCGAGGCCATCGGCAAGCCGCAGACTATCCGTCTGGCTTTTGACTCCCTCCGCAAGGCGGGAAGGCTCTGCATCCTCGGGTATTGCTCCGAGGAGATCATGCTTCCGGCCTCGCGCATCATGTATTACGAGATGGAGGTCGTGGGGAGCCTGGGATGCCGCCCTGTCGATTTTCCGCCGTTGCTGGAGTTGGTGCGGCTGGGAAAAATTCAGCTCGAACCCATCGTCACCAACAAGCTTCCGTTGAGCGAGATCAACAAAGCGCTCGACTACACCCGCCAGGGCGTGGGTTTGCGGACGCTGGTCTTGCCAGGTTGAAGTGTTGCCAGGTTAAGCCCCCGGCCAGTGAAATCTCTGTAGAGCGTGTGTGAAAACTTCGGCGAAGGCAAAGCAATCCGAGCCGCGCGCGTAAGCAAGCGGACCCTCAGCCTTCGACAGCTTGCCCAGGTTTTGGAGACGTTCCCTGACGGTTGCGGCTCTGATGGTTTTCACACAAACTCTGTAGGCCTTCCTTTGTGGGCGGCATACAGGCTTGTTTATTTCAAACACGGATGAGTCTAAAATAGGTGAGACTGAAGCAGAGCAGAGGAGTTATGCAGTATACGGTCATTTTAGAGCAGGAGCCTGATGGCGGCTATGTCGCAAACATCCCTGCTCTCCCTGGCTGCGTGTCGCAAGGCGATACTCGCGAGGAAGTTATGGCGAATATCCACGAGGCCGCAGAAGCCTACATTGAAGATTGCATCCAGGCTGGCGACCCAGTTCCCACCGAAGCCGGCAAGGAATACATCGAACTCGAAACCGGCGCCTGATGGCAAAACTACCCGCCGACCTCTCCGGGCAGCGAGTCGGAAAAGCTCTCGAACGCGCAGGATTCGTTTATACCCGGCAGCGAGGAAGTCACATGGTTTTCCGGCGCGCGGAACCCTTCGCGCGAACTGTTGTCCCCGACCACAAGAAGTTGCGCCCAGGAACTCTCCGCCATATTCTCAAGCAGGCGGGTCTGACCGTTGAAGAGCTAATCGAGCTTCTCTAACACATACTGAGGCCGCCGGTTACATCGCCTCCGGCACTTCAATACCCAGCAGGTCGAGCGTCGCCGTCAGGCGGCTGTCCACCATCCGAACCAGCCACAGCAGGAACGCCTTTCGCTCTTTGTCTTGCTCGGTCAAGATGTGAAAGCGGTGGTAGAAGTTGTTGAAGCCTTGCGCCAGTTGAAAGGCGAACTTGGCCACCGCCGCCGGCTCGGTGGTGGCGATCGCCATCTCGGCGGCGGCCTCCCACTGGCTGGCCTGCAGCAGCAGTTGCCAGCAGGGGTCGCCCTCGGGCGGTGAGAGAAAACGCTCCAGCACGGCGGGTGTGACCACGGCCGGATCGTAACTGCCGCCTGCGGCCTCGAGCTTGCGAAAGATGTTGCGGGCGCGCACCACCGCGTACTGCACGTAAGGACCGGTCTCTCCCTCGAAGCTCAGCGCCTCCCGAAAATCAAAAGCGATCACCGCATTGCATGTGTACTTCAGCAAGAAGTAACGCAGAGCGCCGATGGCGATCTGTGTGGCGATGCGCTTCCGAAATTCACTGGATTCCTCCGGGTGGCGCGACTCCACTTCCCGAAGCGCCTCGGCAATCAGCCGGTCCACCAGATCGTCCGCCTTGATCCCCAGTCCCTTTCTGCCGGAGACCTCCACGTAGGGCCGCTTCCGGTCTTCCGGGCTCAAATCAATGCCCATCTCGGCGCAGCAGCGAGGCGAGAGCGCCACCATCTCGTAAGAAAAATGAATGGAGCGATCCGCCTGTTGCTCAAAGCCCAGGGCGCGGAGGCCCTGCTCAACGATGTTCTGCAGGTAGGATTGCCGCACGTCGATGACGTTGTAAACCTTCTGGCCCCGGCCAAAGGCGGGAACAGAGTTGCCTGCCGCCTGCGTGCCGCTGACCCAGAGGATGTGGCCGTTTGGATAAGTATGAAAGGGCTGGTAGTGGAAGTCTTTTCCAAGCAGTCCGAATTTCCATAGCTGGTAGGCGATGTCCTTGCCGACGTAAGTGACGGTGCCGTTGGAGCGCACAATCACTTTGTTGTCTTCCGGGTCGCGGGCCTGCCCGGCATCGGCTTCGGCATCGTCCTTGGAGATTTCATTCGCGCCCGGCTGGCGCATCACCCAGCAACCTTTATTTTTACCCTCCGTCTCCAGGTAGATGGCGCCCTTCTCGCGGAGCAGATCGAAGGCTTTCTCCCAGAACCGCAGGTGGAGGATTTCGCTTTCGCGCGGCAGCAGGTCGTAGCCCACGTTGAGGCGCAGCATGGTCGCGATGTGGCAGCGCACGATAGCCGTCGAGACCATCTCGGCCACCCGCGCAGCCGCTTGCTCCCCTCCTTCAATCTCCTGCAAGGTCCGTCCGCGCAGCTCCAGCCGGGAAGCATCCTCTTCGTAAAAACGTGTGATGCTGGCGTAGAGGTCCCAGCAATAGTAGTCAAAGCGCACGGAAGGGTCCCCAAGCAGCCGCGCCACCTCTTGCTCCGTTTTGCGTTGCAGGTAGAGAAACCCCACCACCACGTCGGCCACCTGGACACCTGTGTTGTCAATGTAGTTTTGCACCTCGACAAGCTCCCCGCGAGAACGCAGCAGGCGAACGAAGGTGTCGCCCAGGGCGGCGTTGCGCAGGTGCCCGATGTGCGCCGCCTTGTTAGGGTTGATGTTGGTGTGTTCGACGATTGTCTTTTTCCCCGCTGCCGCCGAGGGCGCCGGAACCGCGCCCTTAAGGGAAGACGCAAGCTGGGTGGCGTAGGCGGGGCGGTCCAGATACAGGTTCACGTAGCCCGCGCCCGCGATCTCCACGTTCGCAACCCCGGAAACCGGGCGGAGCGCCGCAGCGATCTCCTCGGCTATCTGGCGCGGCGGCCTGCGGAGCTTCCGGGCCAGCTCCATCGCCAGCGGAAGAGCCAGGTCGCCCATCGCCGGACGCGGAGGCTGGTTCGCGATGACGTTCACATCCAACTCGTACTGCCGGAGGGCGAACTCGCGGACGGCTTGTTTGATCCGTGCTTGCGTGGCGAGGTACAACTGCCTTGCTCCTTACCCGTTTTGAAAAAAATCGAGTATAGCACGTTGCCTGCGGAAGGCCGGGAAGTGCCGCGTGAAAAGCGGCATGGCGGCTGGGCTTGCAAGTTTAGGTAGATTTCTACGTGCTGCGGGAAAGAGATTTTTCTTCCGGAAGCTACTGCAACGGCTCGCTGCACACTCTGCACCGCTCCCTGCGCTTGGCGTTGAGGGAACCGCAGTGATGGCAGCGGTTGTACATTCTGCTCGCGAACAGTTGCGTCACCACGGCGCTCAAGCCGAGTATGCCCGCGAAGAACAGCAGGTTGATGAGTGTCTCACCCATCTTCTAATTGTAATACGTGATTGTAACAAGTGATTGCAAAAGGAGATTTCAGCGCGCTTACCGAGATGCGCACCATCTAATATCTTCCGGCGAAAGGCGCTCTCCGCCGGTTTTCGTTTTCTGTTCTTGGAGTGGAGATACTACCGAATCGCCCCGGGTTTCCCCAGCAGGCGGCGCAACAGTCCGATTTGTCCGATGTGGTAGGCTTCGTGGAATTGCAGGAAGGCCAGCCGCTGACCCACCGTCTCTTTCGCGTGAGACGCGGCCAAGTCGGCTTCCGTGGTGCGCTCCAAGGCGGCGAGGATCGTATCCTGGGAGTCATCGAAGGCGGCGAGAATCTCCTCCAATGGCTGAGCCTCGGATGTATCGGCAACGGGTTGCGAGCCGCGCTGATAGCGTGATGCCGCCTTCTCGTTCCAAACGGGCGGCTCGCCGAGCAGGCCTAATGCGTTGTTCCTGCTCCAAACGATGTGCCCCAGAACCCAGTTGAGACAGTTCCCGCCGGGCAGCGGAGAAAAAAGGCTGTCACACTGTGCGTGATTCCCTCGACGTTGAGATGAAGGCGGGAGTGAGCCGCCTCAAACAGCATGGCTAGAGTTGCAGTATCCATTACGCTTCCTTTCTCCCGGCACGACGTTCCCCCTGCAATACAAATGCCCCGGTGCTATAAAAAATATTCATCACTAGATTCTCCTTGCAGCGGCTATTGCCTTACGCTATTCAGGCTGCGTGCTGGTTTAGGGGACTATGGCCATCACCGAAGGGAAAGATCAAAAACGGCCATTAGGAAGGAAAGGTCCGAGTAGAGATCCCGATTCACCCGTTCAGGTTATTCCATCTGTCTTTGATGTCCCTTACGATCAGGCCGCGCATCCGCTCTGTCCATCCCGGACATTCCCCGCAACAGCCTGAACGTATTTCTTAAATCCAGTTTCCCGAAAAAAGTGACGGAATTTACATGATCCGCCCACAGGTCTCGGTTGCATTGGCAGCGATCCGTATGCTGCTTCTATTCGCCTTGCGGCACACGGTATTTTGCCACTGTCATAGAAGACAGCCTAGCTTATTTTCCAGCGCTGTCATGCAAGTCAACGCATGTCAAATGACTGGCAATGAAACCAAAAACCTAGGCAAACAATCCAAATATTTCTGCCAAATGCTGAATTCATTTTTAACACATTTCTCAATAGAAACAGATTAGACGCAGATTAATTATTACTAAACCACCGGCACAGAAATCAGGACCGCAGGTCATTCGCTTTTCACTTCGGCAGCTACGAAATGCCGTTTTGGGGAACCGTGCAGCGGCAAGCCATGAAGCTATCAAACCGGGGCGTCACACTGCAAAAGTCGCAGCATCGAAATTACATCGGAGAGATGAGGTGAGCGCCGCCCACCGTGTGCTGCTCAAGGTAAGACCGTCAGGATTGACAGCCACAGATGTTGGGCGTACAGTCCAAAACAGGAGCATAAGGAAATGAAGGTTGTCATTCGCGGGCAGCGGCGGCGGACAACAGATGCAGCGCTCGGGCAGGAAAGTTGCCAGGTAAATTCGGGGCTAAATACAGGAATACTGACCATCTGAACGGAGGGAGTTTTATGAAGGTCGATAAGGCAGGTTTATTTTGGGGGATGACTTTGGCTATTACGCTTGTGGCGTCGCAGATCGCTTGCCAGCAGACAGGCGGCCCGGCCGATGACGCCATGGAGTCCGGAGCATACGCCGGAGATTCTGCCGCTTCGGCAGGCGGCAGCGAGCGTGCCGCGCCACAGCCCCGCTCGGCAACGCTGGCGGCGGGAACCGCGCTGAGAATCCGCACCACGAGCGAGATCAGCACGGACTCGAGCCAGTCCGGAGAAAGTTTCACCGCCACGCTCGAAGAACCGCTGGTCGAAGGCACTTGGGTAGTTGCTCCCCAAGGCTCGACGGTGGAGGGACGAATCGTCGAAGCCGATCAAGGCGGCCGAGTGCAAGGCGTCGCCCGGCTCGCCATCGAGCTCACGCAGTTGCACACGGCGGACGGCCAGACGATCGAAATTTCCTCGAACACCGTCGCCGTGGAAGCAGATACCACCAAAAAAGATGACGCCACGAAGATCGCCATCGGCAGCGGAATCGGCGCAGCCATTGGAGCCATTGTCGGCGGAAAAAAGGGCGCGGGAATCGGCGCGGCTACCGGCGCGGGCGCCGGCACGGGCGTTGTTCTGGCCACTCGGGGGGATGCGGCGGTTATCGGCAGTGAGACCGTGCTGGACTTCGAGTTGCAGTCTCCGGTCACGATCACAGAAAGCAATTAAGCAGCCTGCCGAATCGATTTCCTTGCCGCCGCATGCTGCGGCAATTCCTGTCGCGGGTGGATTTGCGAATTCTCCAACACCGGAGCCGATCCTGGAGCCCACACTGGAGAATGACCCACAGCGGAGACGAATCATCACAGACGACATGAGCGCCTCTCCCCGCCGGACCGGGAACTCCCGTCTATCGCGAAACGCCCGCAACCGGACCGGCGCTGTCCCGTCAACGGAGCGACCGCATCCATCGAGCGCAGCGATAGACGCTCAAGACACTACCGGCATCCTCCGCACAATTCAGAAGCAAGACGCCGGAGTCCCTGCCGCAGTCAAACGGCAAATTCCGAACATTGCCAGAGCCGTAGAGGCGGTTACAAAGGCCCTGCGCATGGGCGGGCGGCTGATCTACGTCGGGGCCGGCACCAGCGGGCGAATCGGCATGATGGACGCGGCAGAATGTCCTCCCACCTTCGGCACAGACAGCGAGATGGTGCAGGCCGTGATGGCCGGCGGCTCCCGTGCACTGACCCGGGCGCTGGAAGGCTCCGAGGATGACCGAACGCAGGGCCGCCGCGACCTGGCCGCCCGAAAGGTTGGCCCTCGCGACGTAGTAGTCGGACTCACCGCCAGCGGCCGAACGCCTTACACGCTTGCGGCGCTGAGCTACGCCCGTTCGCGGCGGGCTGCAACCGTGGCGGTCACCTGCAACCCCGGCTCGCCCGCCACTCGCGCCGCCCGCATTGCCATTGTCCCCGCCACAGGCCCGGAGGTAATTGCAGGCTCCACGCGCATGAAGGCTGCGCTGGCACAGAAAATGGTCTTGCACATGATCTCCACCGCCGCCATGGTTCGTCTGGGCCGTGTTTACCGCAACTACATGGTTGAGGTTCGCCCCACCAATAAAAAACTGCTGGAGAGGGCTCGTTCCATTGTCGGAACTGTGACGGGAGCGGACCGCCAAACCGCAGCCTCGACGCTGGAGCGCGCCGGGAAAGACGTCAAGCTGGCAATCGTGATGTTGCAGTGCGGCCTCGCCCGCCCGGCAGCAGACAAGCTGCTGCGCCGCCACCGCCGCGATCTGCGCGCAATCGGCTAGAGCGGTTTACATAATGGTGTAGAGACTCGTATTCGTTGGTTCTGCTGTCAGGGCACGGTTTCAACCGTGCCGTCACCCGGATCACGACAGTGCCTTCAGCCGCCGAGGTCGGGGTTGAATCGCTGGAACACACAGCGTTCAAAACTCACCTCAGGCGTTAAAGCGCACTTGGCTGGAGAGCGTTTCGGCACGGCTGAATCCGTGCCCTGGCGAAATACACAATTCGTAAAAACGGCCTAACCTCCGTCTCAGTATTCTGCATATGACCCTGCTGGCAATCACGGCGAAGAAACTTTTCACCCCCAGGGAAATAATCAAAGAAGGCATGGTGGTGATCGACGAGGGCGTGATCCGCAGTGTTGGGTCTCGGGAAGAACTGACGGTGCCAGCGGCGGCACGTCTGGTGGACTTGGGCGACCGGATTCTGGCTCCCGGCTTTGTGGACGTTCACATCCACGGAGGCGGAGGCCACGACGTGATGGAGGCCACGCGGGAGGCCTTGGAAACCGTCGCCGCTATGGTCTTGCGGCACGGAACTACATGCTTTGTTCCCACCACGCTGACGGCGGCTCCGCCGGTCTTGTCGAAATCGCTCGAAGGTCTAGGGTCCCTGATCCGGTCCTGGAAAAATCGGGGAGCCAAAACGCCCGCCCCAGGCGGCCTACTCGCCGAGCCTGTGGGGATACATCTGGAAGGGCCGTTTCTGAGCGCGGAATGCCGGGGCGCGCACCCACCGGGTGATCTGCAAGCGCCTTCCTTGCCTTTGTTCCAGCAATTGCAGGAGGCGGCAGGAGGTTGTCTTCGAATCCTCACCTTGGCTCCGGAGCTGGAGGGAGCCACGGAACTCCAAGCGGCTGCCATCCGCAGCGGAGTCCGAGTAGGATTGGGCCACTCCAATGCGACCTTCCGGCAAACCGAGACTGCGATTGCAGCGGGCGCTTCCCACGCCGTCCATGTCTTTAACACCATGCGCCGCTTCGAGCACCGCGAGACGGGAATTCTGGGCGCGGTTCTGACCGACGACCGAGTGCAGGCAGAGGTGATCGCGGATGGAGTGCACGTCTCCGCGCCTGCCCTGCGATTGCTGGTTCGCGCCAAGGGAACCGCCAACATTATGTTGATCACCGACGGCGTCAGCGCTACCGGAATGGGTCCCGGCCAGTACCGGCTGGGAGAAATGGAAATTCATGTGGAGGACGATCCGCGCACCGGTTTGCCTTCATGCCGCAACACGGAAGGGAGGCTCGCCGGCAGTGTCCTGACCCAGGATCGCGCCATCCGAAACATGGTCGATTTTACTGACGTGACATTGTGCGAAGCGGTTAGAATGGCCAGTTTGAATCCGGCACGGGTTTTGGGAATCGAACATCGGAAGGGGTCCCTTCAACCGGGCGCCGACGCCGACATGGTGGTCTTGGAGCCGGGCGGCACCGTTATGGGAGCGATGGCGCGAGGGACCGGCAACTTCTTATAGAGAAACTGGCGCTGTTACCGCGAGCAAGGCGGCGGCAAAAAAATCGGCGGAGGTAAACAAGCTCTGATATGGATCGATTTGTAATTCGCGGCGGAGTGCCGTTGCAAGGAGTGGTTCGGATCAGCGGGGCAAAGAATGCAGCTCTGCCTTGCCTGGCCGCTTCCCTGCTGACGGATCGTCCGGTGATCCTGGAAAATCTGCCCGCCGTGCGGGACATCCAAACCACCTGCCACCTGCTGGAAATGCTGGGAGCGTCCGTTGAACGAAGAGTCGAACAGAAACCGGAAGCGGCTGCCTCCTCCGCTGCCGGATGCCGGCAGATGGTGGTCGAGGCACGGAACATCAAAAGCGTGGAGGCTCCTTGGAAGATGGTGCGGACCATGCGTGCCTCCACTCTGGTGCTGGGTCCGTTGGTCGCCCGGTTTGGACACGCGCGGGTGTCGCTGCCCGGCGGCTGCGCCATCGGAGCAAGACCCATCGACATGCACCTGAAGGGACTCGAAAAACTGGGTGCAACGATCTCATCCGAACACGGCTTCGTGGAAGCGCGCGCGGATCGGCTGCGGGGCGCGCGAATTTCTTTTGAGCGTATCACGGTCACAGGAACCGAAGACTTAATGATGGCCGCCACGCTGGCCGAGGGGGAAACCATCCTGGAAAACGCCGCCCGCGAACCGGAGGTCGGGGACTTGGCGCAACTGCTGACGCAGATGGGAGCAAAGATCGAAGGGGCCGGCACGTCGAGCATCCGCATTCAGGGGGTTGACCGCCTGGAAGGCGCGCGGCACGCAGTGATTCCGGACCGCATTGAGGCCGGAACCTATCTCGCCGCCGCAGGAATTACTGGAGGAGAGTTGCGGATTGAAAACTGCCGTCCCGACCATCTTCTGGCCGCAATCGAGAAATTCCGGGAGGCCGGTCTGCAAGTGGACACTCCCACTCCCAGCAGTCTCCATGTGAAGCCGAACGGCGTCTTGCTGGCGGCCGATATGACGACGGAGGAGTATCCCGGCGTCGCCACCGACCTGCAAGCCCAGTACATGGCCCTCATCACGCAGGCCTCGGGAACGTCCCGAATCAAAGAAACCATCTTCGAGAACCGCTTCATGCACGCTCCCGAGTTGAGCCGGATGGGAGCCGACATTCGGATCGAGGGCAACAGCGCCATCGTCCGGGGCAAGACCTCGCTGACCGGGGCCGGGGTAACGGCCAGCGACCTGAGGGCCAGCGCCTCCCTGGTGCTGGCCGGTCTTGTGGCTGAGGGGGAGACGGTGATCGAGCGGGTCTATCACATTGACCGGGGCTACGAGCGAATCGAGGAAAAATTGCGATCCGTAGGAGCACAAATCCGGCGCGTTTCCACCTGACACTTGTCCTCATTACTGCTGGCGCAAGGAAGAAGGAAGTATGATATCGAGGGTGGGGAGCCGGTTATTCAGCCGACCGCGCGTGAATTCTGACTTGAACCAAGGTCGGGGCCATCAATACAAGATCTGCAATCGAGGCAAATCCAGCACGGCTGAGAACTCTGTAGATTGTTCTCAGAACTCGAGGAGTGGTAGGAGCATAATTGTCGATCACGTTGACCGGCGCCACCTCTGAAGCATAGCCATCCTTTTCCAGGAGGAGATTTAAATGCTTTTCTACCTCCCTGGGATCGTTCCAGTCGGCCCGGTACGAAATAATGCCGTCCTTTCCAATAATAGAAACAGAATTCGGCCTGGCGCCATAATCTCTATTCATTGTTCCTTCAAGGTCATCAATCAAAATCGTGCGTCCAACTGTTTCTAGCCGTTTGAGATCGTTTGCGTTGTTCACTTTCTCTGAAAAACTCTTGTGCGCTGGATAGTTTTCTCCGGGGTGAGCCTCCCGCACATACAATATATAAAAATCAACGCTGCCCCTGTATGTTCTCGCTAATGATTCCATCACGGGAATCATATTGATAAAAGGCGGTCAAGTAACGCTTCCAAATTCAACAACAATTGGCCTCTCCTTCCAGAGGTCGGAGAGCCTCACCTCGTCTCCCGCCAAGGAATAGAGCGTCTCATCCAACGCTTCTCCCCCTGGAGTCACGCGCCGCTCTTCCCCGCTCAGATAGTACGAATAGTGAAATCGAGGGTAGTTGTATACGGAAACCGATTCGTAGGGAAACAGAACACCTGAGGCAACAAACACGGCGAAAGCTGCAATATACCCAAGAGCAGTAGTCCCGACGCATGTCATTATCCAGCGGACCCAGCTTGCACGTGCCCGGACGATTAGGGAATACGTCGCCGCAAGCAGCGGGAGCAAAAGTAAATATACAAGGAATGCTTCATTGATGACGAGACGGTCGCTTTGCAGGAGAGACCATCCCACAACAAGCGCCATTGCAAGAGCAGCGCCCAAGGGGAAAGCCAAATATGGATTGCGCGTGATTCTTTTCATTGTACTCTCCAGACAAAAGGCTGCATTAATTACACTGCCATATTCCGGCTCGTGTCAAGAATTTTTCAGCACAGCCAAGCAGGCGGGCAACTCTGCTGACCGGCCACCCTCTTTGGGCAGCGATGCATTTCCCCGGTTTGCCGAACCGCTCCGGTCAATAGAGCAGGTACTCGTTCCGCATCCTCAGGAAGGCGGCGTTCTCCCCCTGCCAGTCCCGGGCGATTCGCCGGGGATCGTCGCCGTTGCGTATCCGTTCGAGCGTAGATTGATTGCCGAGAGACCGGGCAATGTCCTCCAGACGGAACCGTCCGGGGTAAAGCGCATGGAGAGCCGAGGCGATCTCAATTCCCATCGCAACAGGCCGGAGAGCATTGCGGTCCGTAATGAGGATGCGGACACCCTGGCAGGCCTCCCCCGCAAAGACCGAACCGGACGGGGTAAACCGGACGGGAAGAAAACGCACTCCCGGAAGGCTCCTCCGGTTGAGGTAAGCGGCCAGCTCGGTTGCCTGAAGCTCTGTTGCCTGAATCTTTGTTTCCTGAATCTTTGTTTCCTGAATCCAGGGCGCTCCGAGCAATTCAAACGGGCTGCCGGTTCCGCGGCCTACCGAGACGTTTGAGAATTCCAGCAAACCCACGCCGGGGTAGAGCGTCGCCTGGCTCAGGTTGCGAATATTCGGTGAAGGGTTGACCCAGCCCAGGCCGGTGGAGTCGTGCCAGTCGCCGCGATTCCATCCCTTCATGGCGATGACTTCGAGGTCCGCGCCGAGCTGCTGTTCTTCATTGAACATCCGAGCCATCTCGCCGACGGTCATGCCATGACGAACCGGCATGGAGAAGTAGGCGATAAAAGAGCGCGCTTCCGGGTCGAGCAGAGGCCCTTCCACCTGAAGGCCGGAGATTGGGTTGGGACGGTCGAGCACCACAAAACGGATTTTCGCGCGGGCTGCTGCCTCCATCGCGTAACCGAGCGTGGTGATGTAGGTGTAAAAGCGCGCTCCGACATCCTGAATGTCAAAGACCAAGGTATCGATTCCCCGCAACATCTCCGGTGTCGGACGGCGTGTCTTGCCGTACAGGCTGAAGACAGGGATTCCAGTCCCACTGTCCCGCCCGGAAGGAACGTCGCTCTCCTCGGAACGGGCGGTCAAACCGTGTTCGGGGCTGAAGGCGGCCACCAATTCCACGCCAGGAGCGGCAGCGAAAATATCCAAGGACCGCCGCCCCTTGCGGTTGACGCCGGTGGCGTTGGTAATCAACCCAACGCGGCGGCCGCGCAGGGACCGGAATCGGTTCGCCTCCAGCACGTCAATCCCGGTCAGGACCTCAGCCTGGAGAGAACCCAGCAGTAAAACGAAAACCCAGGGCAAAAGGATGGCAGGGAGCCTTGCAGTGCTTCCTCTCGGCCGGAATCGAAAATTCACCCTTCTTTTATTGCTTCTTTGATTGCTTCTTTTGTTGCTTCTGGGCACGACCGGTTGTAAATTCAGTCGGTGTAGATTGGGTTGAGGTTTCACAACTTTTTATTTTGGCCTAAATTCTGCGGGCAGGCTATGCAAGATTTTGATCTCCCGGCACAAGACCCGGCACTTAAAAAGTTCAGCAAGGCCCTGGAAATTCTGAACACCGCCGTCCGGCAGCATGCATTCCCCGGCGCCGTGCTGGCCGCAGGTCACGAGGGCAGACTCGCCATCCTGTCCGCAGGAAGGCTGGACTACTCGAAAGAGTCCCCGCCGGCGACGGCTGAAACGATTTACGACCTGGCTTCCCTGACAAAGCCGGTGGCTACAGCGACGGCCGCCATGATTTTGGCTGACCGGGGAATGCTGCGTCTGGATCGCCCTGTCGCCGATTACCTTCCGGACTTTCTGCAGCCCTTTGTCACCAGCGTAGACCCTTTATACGACGCCCGGAACGAGGTAACCGTGCGGCATCTGCTGGCCCACACCTCCGGGCTGCCTGCCTATGAAAAGTTCTTTGTGAGGGCGCGGGAGAAGTCCCACGTTCTGGAAGAAGCGCTGGCATTGCCGCTGGAGGAAACTCCCGGAAGGAAAACTATATACAGTGATCCGGGCTTCATTTTGCTGGGGGAGATTGTGGAGCGCGCTTCCGGCGAGCGGCTGGACGCGTGGTGCAAAAAAGAGATTTTCGAGCCGCTCCGTATGCAGGACACTTGCTTCAACCCTGCTCAGGACAGGTGGCAGCAAATTGCGCCCACGGAGTTGGACGAGAGTTTCCGGAACCGCCTGATCCGCGGCGAAGTCCAGGATGAAAACGCATGGGTCATGGGCGGGGTGGCGGGACACGCCGGACTGTTCGGCACCGCCGGGGACATGGCATCCTTCTGCCGGATGATGCTGCAAGAAGGAAAACCAGACGGCTCCCAGTTGGTGCAACCCACGACGATCCGGGAATTCACTCAGGCCGGCCATGTTGCGGAAGGAGCATTGCAAGAAGCATCAGGCCGGGGCCTGGGATGGGACAAACCGAGCGAGCCATCCTCCAGTGGCCGCTACTTTTCTCGCCGCTCGTACGGGCATCTCGGCTTCACGGGCACGTCGCTTTGGATTGACCCGCAGAAGGCCCTTTTCGTGATCCTGCTGACCAACCGGATTCACCCCAGCCGCTCGAACGAAGCGATCCGGCAGGTCCGCCCAGCCGTGCACGATGCTGTGGTGGAAGCCCTGGAATCCGGCTAATTCAGAAACTTCTATTCCTGCCAACTAGGAAGCTCCAATCAATTCGCTCTCGGAGCGGTACTTCTTCCAGGCGAACCAGAGGGCGGCTTTGCTTCCCCAACCTTGCGGGACAGTGTAAATTCTGGTAGAAAGGCACTTCAACTTCAATCACCAAATCTCCTTCTAGTTTCCATCGAGAAAGAAGCGGCAATGAGCTGGAAAGACCTGGCGGAAATGGCCCCGAAGCTGTCCGAGGCGGAGTTTCGCTTCGAGAAGAAGCGCCGGTTCATTGGACTGGTTCTGGGTCCGCTGCTGTTTGCTATTGCTCTTCTTGCACCCCCGTTAGAACACGTGACTCCCTTGGGCATGCGCACCGTGGGCATCTTCTTGTGGACCGTTACGTGGTGGATCTCGGAGGCGATTCCCATCCCTGCGACAGCTTTGTTCTCCATGGCCCTGCTGGTTGTCTGCGGAATCCTCCCGGCGCAGGAAGCCTTCAATTACTGGGCCAACTGGGTCAATATTTTCCTCATTGGCGCCTTTATCATCGGACACGCCACCAGCATCCACGGCCTGACGCGCCGCCTTGCCTACCGCATGATCGCCTCGCCGCTGATCGCCGGCGACCCGTGGAGATTGCTGGTGTTATTTGGAGTTGGCCCGGCTCTATTCAGCGCGCTTATCTCCAACGTAGTCTCCACCATGATCTTTCTCTCGATCGCGCTGGGCCTGATGAAAACCCTGCAGTTCCCGCAAGAAGGCCGCTACGGCGAATCACTGTGTCTGGCCATCGCTTGGGGAGCGGCCATGGGAGGAATTATCACCCCGGTCGGGTCGCCGCCCAATCTGATTATCCTCGGATTTCTGTCGCCGCTCGGCTACAGCATTGGGTTTGCCCAGTGGACCGCAGTCTGCCTGCCCGTCGCTGTGGCCGGGTTGGCGGCAATGTTTGTTGTGATTCGGTATATCCTTCGCCCGCAGACGACGGGCTGGCAAGTGTCACCGGAAACGCTCCGGCAGGAGTTGCAGAAGCTGGGCCCCATGAGCCGGGGAGAAAAAATAGCCGGCGGCGCGCTTCTCACCGCCGTGTTTCTGTGGGTGCTGCCGGACATGGCGCGTATCGTCTTAGGAAGAGATCACGCCTTCAGCGTCTGGCTCACCGTGCATTTGGGCTGGCAGGTAAGCGCCATTTTAGTGGCGACCGCGTTGTTTTTGATCCCGGTCGATTGGGAGAAACGAACATTTGCCATGAATTGGCCGGAGGCCGTAAGGGGAATCGAATGGGGAACGCTGAGCTTGATTGGAGGCGCGCTGGCTTTAGGCAGCATGCTCGCTCACCGGACACTGGGACTGGGAGAGTTCTTTGCGCAAAACATCTCTTCGCTGGCTGCCTCGGGCACTTCCCCGTTCTTCTTCGTGCTGGGGGGAGTCGTCTTTACGATCCTGCTCACCAACTTGGCCTCAAACGTGGCCATCAGCAGCATGGTGGGCGCGCTCGCCCTGGCGGTGGCTCCTTCGACCGGACTCAACCCTCTCGCCCTGATGGTCCCCATCGCCTTGGCAAGCTCCATGGCTTTCTCGCTTCCCATGGCCACGCCTCCGAACGCCATCGTCTTCGCCAGCGGCGAGGTCCGCATCACGAACATGTTCAAGAGCGGAGCGGCTCTATCCCTGATTTGCATAGCGATCCTCTCGCTGTTCGGTTTCATTTTAGCCGAATGGATTTTTCCCCAGGGCGGTTAAACCGAACCGGTTTCAGGCGCAGGGCTGCCCGAGTGGCGATGAGTACGGCTTCGCGGCTCCGCGCGCCGGCTACAGCGGTTTCACAAAAGGTGTATAGGACTCGACAGTCAAAGAAGCCACCCACTCGCTTACGCTCATGGCTCGGCTTTCGATTCCCCTTTCAGGCCGAATCCGAGCCGCGACTGTAAAGGAGCGGGTTTCCGTGGATGTCGCCGCCACTGCGGGCACTGCTGTACACTATCTGTGAAAAGGCGCTAAGCTCTGGTTCAGCTCTGGTTAAGCCGAGGCGTTAGCCGCCGCCGGCAGGCGGAACAGGGTTTCAAAATTCTTGTAGAAGATTTTCTTCTTGTCCGCAGCGCTCAGCGAGGATTTTTCCACCGCATCGGTGCATCCACGGATGGAAAATCTTCCCCCCTCGGCGTCAAACGGCGCGTCGGTGCCGAACAAGATGTGATCCACCCCAAAGAAATCGCAGGCGCACTCAAGGGAGGCCTTGGTGAAAGTTGACGTGTCCCCGTAGAAACACCGGAAATATTCAATGGCGGGTTTTTTCAGCGGAGAGCCGCGTTCTGCCTCGATGAGCGGATCAAACATCCCCATCATGGCGACGATTCGGCCCGAAAAGAAGGAGACCATGGCTCCGGTGTGGTGCACGATGATCTTTAAGTTGGGGAAATCTTCCAGGATTCCGCTGAAGACAATCCGCGCCATCGCCGCCGTGCTCTCGTAGGGCCAGCCGAAAATCTGCCAGATGCAGTATTTGGAGTGATCCTCGGCCAGATAATCGGGATGCTTTTGCGAGCGGGCCGGATGCAGCAGGATGGGCAGGTTGTAGTCCGACATCATCTGGAAGATGGGACGAAACTCCGGCAGGTCCAGGGGCTTGCCCTGCACGTTGGAAAATAGCTGCACGCCGCAGAGCTTCAGGTCCTGAATGGACCGCTCCAACTCTCTGGCGGCGGCGTCCGGCTTGTCCATTCCGAGCGAGGCCACGGCCCCGGCAAACCGGCTGGGATATTTCGCAACCAGCCCGGCCAGATCGTCGTTCAGTATTTTGGCCAGAACATCGCTGTCATTCGGGGCCACCACTTCCACGGGCGGACCGGCCACGCTCAGCACCTGCCGGTAGCCTTCAAACTCTTCCATCATCTGAAACCGGGCGTCGAGGTCGATCAGCACCTGGTAGTTTTCCATGCGCGACTTTCCGCCCTTCACATACTTGATATGCGAAGGGCTGTGCTCGACGAAATTACTTTGATCCTGCCGCTCCCACCTGGCTGTTTCGTACCCCTTCGGAAGAACATGACAAAAAACATCTACCCGCGGATTCTTGCGCTGACCCTTTCCCTGTCCCATTCGGCCTCCCCTTTGGACTATTCGTTAGACTGTTGGTTGAATTCGTAGATGGACTTCTAGCAGGTTGTTGCAAAACACCATTCGCCCGCTCCCTCACCCCTCGACTTCGCTCCCTTCGGCTATGCTCAGGGCAAGCGGGGCAGGCTCTCGCGGCTCGGAATCGGCGTGCTGATTGGGCCGTGCTTGCCGAGCCGCGCGCGTTAGCAAGCGGACCCATACACCAGTTTTTCAACAACCTCTTAGGAAGAGAACCCGTACTCCTTCCAGCGGCGGCGGACTTTCTCCATTTTTTCCGGCGTAGGATCGGTGCTGGCCGGGAACGGCGCGCCATCCCTGGCATATTCCTCGAGCGGTTTGGTGGCGTCGATGCCGAGCAGATCCGACTCTCCCCGCCGGGAAGTGACCTGAGACGTATCGAGGGTGATCGACTTGCCTCCGGTCATCATGACCACGTCCCGGCAAGCCTGCACCCGCGTGGCAATAGCCCACTCGACCAGGAAGGAATTCCACGGGTCGATGTCCTCATCGACCACGGTGACGTGCTTGCAGAACAGGCTCGGGTGGCTCCAGACCTGGCACATTACGTCGCGGACATGCCCCGGATAGGACTTCCGGATGGAGACGTTCACATGAAAGCCGGCGCATCCGGCCTCGGTGACGCAGACGTCCCGGATTCCGGCCAACCCGGCGCGCCGCAAATGCTCAAAGACGGCCGCCGAGCGGCCCATGGTCCGCACGGTGGTGCTTTCGCTCGGAGGACGCCCTTCATAGGTGCCATGGAATATGGGGTTTTTGCGGTGAGTGACCTTCTTGACCTCAATATAGAAGCTGTTCTTCACCACCCCGCCCATAAATCCGGGGAATTCCCCGAAGGGGCCTTCTTCCGGCCAGAATTTATCGATGGGCATCTCGCCCTCGATGATGATCTCCGCATGAGCCGGGACCTTCAGGTCGGAAAGCTCCGCCTTCACCAATTCCATCGGCTTTCCGCTCAGCCCTCCGGCGATGTCATACTCATCCACACCGTAGGGAACCGCCGATACGCTGGTCAGGCTGAGGTAGGGGTCCGGCCCGATGACGACGGCGACCGGCATCGGCTTGCCGCGCTCTTTCCATTTGTCCCAGTGCATGCGGATGTGGCGATGAGGAATCAGCAGCACGTAACATCCCATCACATCGGCCGTAAAGATTTGATTGCGATAATTGCCGACGTTGGTCCAGCCGGTGTCGGGATCGCAGGTGACGATTCCGTGCAAGGTCCCCAGTTCCGGACCGCCATCCAGTTCGTGCCATTTCGGCACAGGAAACGGTTCGGCGAAAAGGTCCACCTTGTCCAGGACAACCTCTTTGCAAGGGGCTTCCTCGCGGGGGATCATCCTGGGTTTGACTGGATTGCTATAAGCCTGTCGCCACTTGGCCGAGATGGCCTCGATGGTAGGCTCGATACCGAGAGCCAGCGCGTAACGCTCCCTGGTGGCCAGCGCCCCTACCAGCAAAGGCGTCCGGTAGTTGCCCACCTTTTCAAACTGCAGGGCCGGACCCTGGCGGTCAAAGTTTTCGCGACAGATGGCTCCCACTTCCCAATCCTTCTCCACGGGAACCTGTATGTGATGAATCAATTGTTTCTTTTCTAATACGGCAAGGAAGTCTCTCAAGCTGCCGATTGTGGTCTCCATCTGGGTTTTCGTTGTGGTGACTGTAGCCATGATTTGATTCCTTTTCTTGAGGATCGCGCGAGCGCGTTGGAAGGGCACTCTGCCTCAATTCTTTGTTACTATGAAGTGCAGTGCTACGCGAAAGAGGAAGGATAAATCCAAACGCGAATAAAGGCAACCACCATCAGCGAGACCCGAGAACCCACATTTTCGTAGCCAATTTAGAACAGGCAAGCATAGAGTGCGATAGCTCCCTGGAGCGAGTATGCCGGGGTATGCTTGATACCAAGGGCCAGTTGGCGTATGATTTTGCGCGAAAACGAGGGGAAAGCTGGGGGAGCAGTTAAACTATTCATATATTAACGCTTACCAAGAAACAACGATCAGAAAGCGGGTTCGCGATGAATTCACCGGATGCTGGCTCAAAAGATTCTGGCGCAGAAAATGAGACACGGAGCGTGCCGCACGGCAGCGAAGTCGTCGAGCAGTTCGCAGAAGAAATCCGGCGATTCGTGCGCGCCGAGCTGATTCCCGCCGAGGCACAAGTCGAAGAAGAAGACCTCGTTCCGGAGCGGCTGGTAGCGATGATGAAGCAGCTTGGCCTGTTCGGCATGACGATCCCGGAGAGCTACGGCGGCCTTGGATTTTGCATGTCCGAAGAAGTTCGCGTAGTGTACGAACTCGGGTACGCCGCGCCGGCGTTCCGCTCCTGTTTCGGCACCAACAACGGCATTGGCTCGCTCGGCCTCCTCGCCGACGGGACCGACGAGCAACGTCAGCAATACCTGCCGCGGATCGCGGCCGGCGACCTGATCGCGGCGTTTTGCCTGACCGAGCCGGACGCCGGATCAGACGTCGCCGCGCTTTCCACCAGCGCCGTGCGCGACGGGGAATCCTACCTCATCAACGGGACCAAGCGCTTTGCGACCAACGCTCCGCAGGCCGGCCTGTTCACCGTGTTCGCGCGCACCGCGCCGAAGGAAGCCGGCGCCGAGGGGATCTCGGCGTTTCTGGTCGAGCGCGCCTCGCCGGGACTCACCGTGGGAAAGCCCTATCAGAAAATGGGATTTCGGGGCTCGCATACTGCTGATGTGGTCTTCGAAGATTGCCGCGTGCCGGCCACGGCGCTGCTGGGCGGGAAAGAAGGCGTCGGTTTCAAGTCGGCGATGAAGACACTGGATCACGCGCGCCTGCATCTGGCCGCCGTGGCGGCTGGCCTGAGCAGACGGCTCATCGACGAGGGCGTGCGCTACACCACCGAGCGCCGGCAATTTGGGCGGCCGATCGCGCAATTTCAACTGATCCAGGGCATGCTGGCCGATTGCGAGGCGGAGGCGCTGGCAGCGCACGCCATGGTCGAACGGGTAGCACGCGATAAAGACGCTGGACACCGCATTACGAAGGAGTCGGCCTGCTGCAAGTACTTCGCAACGGAGGCGCTGGGCCGCATCGCGGACCGTGTGCTGCAGATGCACGGAGGCTATGGCTACATCCGGGAATACCCTGTGGAACGCCTCTACCGCGACGCGAGGTTGTTTCGCCTGTATGAGGGCACCAGCCAGATCCAGCAACTCGTGATCGCCCGTGAAATGATCCGGCAGACGGCACGCTGAGCTGCGTATTGTGCGGTCACGATTTCCACGTTGGCAACCGATTTGTTGGCAGGCAACGGCAGCGCTTCAATCTTACCGACCTTCTTACCGACCCTGCTGACAAACTGACGCGGCTCAGGCTTTTCTTAGTGAGCAGCAACCGGTTGTGATACAAATAGTTGAACGGCCATCCACTCGTCATCACGAACCGCTGTTCGCCTCGGTCGAAACCGGGAGATTCCCGGTGAATTCGTTGACACACCTTACGTTATAGAGTTTAATGAAGTGTTTTGCCGCAATAATACGGGGGGATAAACTTATGAATCACACCGCGGTGGAAGAAAAGATTCCCGTTGAAAAACAGGCTGGGGAAGTTGCCAAGGACCAGCGGAGCTTCATCGAGACGCTACGGCGCACCGGGGACGTTGTGACCGTGGACCGCGAGGTTCACTGGGATTTGGAGCTGGGGGCCATCAGCCGGCGCGCGACCGAGATGGACGGACCGGCGATCGTGTTCAAAAACATCACGGATTATCCGGGCCAGAGCATCTTTGTGAACCCCATTTCGACTTGGCGCCGGGCGGCCGTGACGCTGGGATTGCCGGCGCACGCCAAGATATCCGAAATTTATGCGGAATACATCCGCAAGGATACCAACGCCATCCCGCCGGTTGAGGTGAAAGACGCCGTTTGCCGGGACGTGATCGTTCGCGGCAAGGACGTCGACGTGACCAACCTCGCCACTCCCATGATCCACGCCGGAGACGGGGGCCGCTATCTCGGCACATGGTGCATCGTGGTCAGCAAAGACCCCGACACCGGCTGGATGAACTGGGGCACCTACCGGTTCATGATCCATAACACCCAGTACCTGTCCGGCTGGCCCTTCCCGCCGAGCCATTGCGGAACGATTCTGCAACAGAAATACGTTCCGCAAAACAAGCCGATGCCGCTTGCCATCATCATGGGGGCGGACCAGTCCAGCCACTTGGCGGCGACCTCAACCACCCGCATCGGTCGCGATGAAGCTTCGCTCGCCGGAGGATTGGCAGGCCGGCCGATTGAAATCGCCCGCTGCCTCGACAGCGATCTGACCTTCCCGGCGTGCGCCGAGGTCGTGCTGGAAGGAGAAATTCTTCCCGACCAGATCGCGCACGAAGGCCCCTATGGAGAGTACCCTGGTTACCGCTCGGGTGAAATGGGCGCAGGCATTCTGATGAAGGTAAACACCATCGCTCATCGCAAGAACCCCACCCTGTCAATGGATTGCACCGGATTCAAAGATTGCAGCTCGATTGTGGCCGCGCTGGGCGGCGGCGTCGGGATCCAGCGAACCCTGGAGCGGGCTGGCGTCCCGGTCACGGGCGTTTACGTGCCGTCAGAGGGCGCGGTTCACCTTTGCGTCGTCGGCGTCAGCAAGGGAGGCCGGGAAGTCACAGAGAAAGTCCTGCACGCTTTGACTGGCCGTCGCACCTATATGACCAAGATTCTCGTCTGCGACGACGACATCGACATCTTCAATCTGAATGAAGTGATCCATGCGTGGGCCACGCGGTGCCACTCGGAACGCGGCATCATCATTAAGCATGTCGAGGGAAGCGCCCAGGCGCTGACGCCCGCCTACAGCCAGGAGGAGCGGGCACGGCGCGCCGGAGCCAGCGCCGCGTTTGATGTGACCTTCCCGCCCGAGTGGGATCGCTTGGAGACCCCTGTCCGGGCGACTTTCGACAAGATGTTCCCGGAGGAAGTCCAAAAGAAAGTGCTCGACAACTGGAAATCATACGGGTTGTAGGAGGGAAGCTCAGGTGGAATACCAAACCCATGCAAGACATATGAACGACATCCAAGAGAACAAGACCCTGGCGCTGACGATCCGCGACCTCAGTCCCGGCAAGCACAAGTACACCGCCCGCGTGGCCCGCGTGCAACTGTCGCGCAGCCTCGAAGCCTTGGCGAAGTGGGACAAGCTTTGGGTCCACTCCGTCGTGGGCATCAAGGACCCTCAGCCGTGGGGCATGAAGATCGTGGAAGAGCTGGGAATCACCGTCCCCGGCAAGCCCTACAGCGACATCTACGAAGTTCTGGCGAAGATGTAGAATCGGGGGACGTCCGGATAGACGCCGCGATTGAAGCACGCGAGCGAGTCTTCCGGGCCGGTCGTGTTCCCAGTGCGGCTCCTCCGCTCCCAGATTGAAAATTCACAGCGGATTGATCCGTTTCAATGGAAACGGCCTGCGGGAGGTCGGCCAACTTCCGCATCCCGGAAGACTTGTTCCCCTCGCCACAAACTAGCTTTTCGAAGCCGGATTTGACAAAAACCCGCCCTTTGGCAGTTCCCAGGGCGATACCAGGCCGGCACGCATTCATACAAGCTCCGGAACGACGCTACAACCGAAGCCTTCCTTGGACACCCAGCCCGACGCGGATCACATCGCGGAGCTTTCGTCGAAGGCAGTTGGAGACCCTGTTGCTGGCAACTCGGAGTGTGATCCTAATCATGTCAGGAGAGGAGTGACCTTGACGCTGGGAAGTCAGAAAAAGTTCGATCTGGACGCCATGTTCAAGCCGCGTTCCATTGCCTTGATCGGTGTTTCCAGCAACTTCACCAAGCTCAGCGGCCGGCCGCTGCGGTTTCTCCAGGAGTACGGATATTCAGGGAAGATATACCCGGTCAATCCGAACTATAAAGAACTAGCCGGCCTCCAGTGCTACCCCAGCGTGACGGCCGTGCCCGGTGAGATTGATCTGGCGGTAATTTCCTTGCCTGCGGCTGCGGTTCCCGGGGTCGTCAAGGAGTGTGCCGCCAAAGGGGTAAAGGCGGTAACCGTCTTTACCGCCGGTTTCTCCGAAATGGACTCCGAAGGACAGCGGCTGCAGGAGGAAATGCGCCAGGCGGCGCTCGATGGAGGCGTGGCCTTGAGCGGCCCCAACTGCGCCGGCCTGGTGAGCGTGCGGGAAAAGTCCATGGGCACGTTTATTACGGCCATGGACCGCGGGTCGCTTTTGGAAGGCCCCGTGAGCTTTGTCACCCAAAGCGGGGCTCTCGGCACCTACATGTTTGCCGCGGCGCAGGACGCGGGCGTGGGCTTCAACTACTGGGTGAGCACGGGCAACGAAGCGGTGCTGGGGTTTGCCGACTTCGTTTCCTATTTCGTAAAACAACAGAGCACCCAGGCGATCATGGCCTACATGGAGGATGCACGGGATGGCGAGGCCTTCCAGGCTTGCGCCCTCGAAGCTCTGGATGCGGGCAAGCCGCTAATCATCCTCAAAGTGGGGGGGTCGGAGACAGGCGCCAAGGCAGCCACCTCCCATACCGGAGCTTTGGCGGGATCGGACAAGGTATACGATGCTGTATTTGAGCGGTGCGGCGTCATTAGGGCTTATGATGTGGAGGATCTGTATGACCTCGCCAACATCGCCATGGCCCAGCACTATCCAAAGGGCCCGGCGGTGGCGATGATGACGATCTCCGGGGGCGCAGGCATCCTCATGTGCGACCGCTGCGAGGAGGCGCGGCTGGAAGTAGCCAGCCTGGCTTCCGAGACGGTGGAGGAACTGCGCAAAGTTTTGCCGCCCTTCGCATCGGCTGTAAATCCCGTGGACGTCACTGCGGAACTGGTGGCCGTTCCCGGCCTGTTGAAGCGATCGATGGGGATCGTGCTTGCTGATCCAACGGTGGACAGCCTGGTCATCTTTCTCGGGCTACAACTGCACACCGGGACCGATCTGGCGCGGGACATTGTGGAAGCTGCCACAGCAACGAAAAAAACGGTCGTGGTGAATTGGATTGCGCCTCCGGAAGATGCACGGGCCATCCTCAGAGAAAACAATATCCCGATGTTTCCCGATCCGGCCAGAGGCATCCGGGCGCTCGGCGCGCTGGCGACCTACGCACAGCGGCGTCGCGGTTATCTCGAGCGGAAAACCGCCCAGAAGCAAGCATACAAAGAATCCGCACAAGACAAGCAAAGACGGGAGAAAGCCAGGCAAGTCATTCAGGAAGCCCGCCTGCAAGGACGCCAGACCCTGGCTGAAGGGGAAGCCAAAGCCATCTTGGAACTATATGGCGTTCCAGTGCCGCAGCGGCAGATGGCCCAGAATCGAGCGGCTGCTGCACAAGCGGCTCAGGAACTGGGCTTTCCGGTGGTGATGAAGATCGCCTCGGCCGACATTACCCATAAAACCGAAGCCGGCGGCGTGCGCCTGGGAATTCAGGACGCGCAGCAGGCAGCTCAGGCTTACGAGGAGATCATTGCCAAAGCCAAAGCCTATCATCCGCAGGCCACGCTCGACGGGGTCCTCGTGGAGCAAACCGTCAGTGACGGGCTGCAGGTGATCGTAGGCTTCAAGCAAGACCCCCGGTTTGGGCCGGTGGTAACCTTTGGGTTGGGCGGCATATTCGTTGAACTGATCCGGGACATCACGCTGCGAGTGGTCCCGCTGTACGAACAAGAAGCGCTGGCCATGATCCGGGAAACCAAGGCCTATCCTCTCCTGACCGGCTATCGCGGCGAACAACCTCGGGATATACGTGCCCTTTCCCAGGCCATATTAGCCGTGAGCCAGCTTGCCCAAGAATTCAAAAATGAGTTGGCCGAGCTGGATATTAATCCGCTTATAGTCTTGCCTGAGGGAAAGGGGGTCAAGGCTGTCGATGCGTTCATGGTGGTCAAATGAACACTTCGTGCTCGATCCAAACAGATATGTTTCACTCTCCCCTGGGTCCACCGCAAGCCTCAGCCTCTTCCAAACAATTCATCCATAATACCTTAAGCCACGGCGCTCTCCGCTTACAGAAGCCCGGACCGGCAAGTCTGCTGGACAGCCAAAAACATATCCAAGTCAACAATTCTCCTATATAACTGCTAATCATCCCGCCCGCATCTGCCGATGAACTATATGGTGGTATTGCACAACGTGATATTGCACTAACTATGCGAAGAATCCTATTTGTAGATGACAAACCGAAGACCTTGGAAGAACTGAAGGTCGTCATGCGCCCGCAACAGGAGCAGTGGGAAATGGCCTTTGTTGCCGGCAGTGAGGCTGCTCTGGCCATGCTGGAAGCCACGCCTTTCGACGTGATCGTTACGGACCCCAGGCTGGCAGGGGTCAAAAAAACCAGCCTGCTGAACTTCGTTAAGGACCGGTTTCCCGGAGTGGTCCGCATCGGGCTTTTGGATCAAGGCGATGCCGCATTGCAGGAAGCTCCCATAGCCCATCAATTCCTCACCAAGCCCTGCGAACCTTCCGAACTGAGGGTGGCGGTGGAGCGGTCCTGCAAGCTGCGGGATCTGCTGAATGACGAGTTCATTAGCCGCGCCGTGGGCTCGATGTCCGATCTTCCTTCGCTTCCCAAGGTCTATGAAGAACTCACCAGCGCCTTGAGAAATCCCAACATCTCGCTGAATAAAATTGCCAAAATTGTGGAGCAGGACGTGGGCATATCGGCCAAGTTGCTGCAACTGGCAAACTCCGCTCTGTTCGGGACCGTGCGGGACATGAACACGGTTCACATGGCGGTCAGCTACATGGGCCTGGATGTGATCCAGCACATGGTGCTTTCCCTGGAAGTTTTCCGAAGCTTCGAGGGACTCGGAAAAATCGAAGGCTTTTCTCTGGAAGCAACGCAAGAGCACGCTCAGCTCACCGCCAAAATCACCGCGCGCCTTCTCCCGGCCAAGTACATGGCGGATACGGCGATTGTGGCCGCTCTGCTGCATGATGTGGGCAAGCTGGTATTGGTCTCGAAAATGCCCGGCCGTTTCAAGCGGTGCCTGGAAACTTCGCGGGAACAAAACCGTCCCTTGTACCAAGTGGAAGAAGAGCTGGGCGGGATTACCCACGCGGAGATCGGAGCCTATCTGCTGGGCTTGTGGGGGCTGCCGTATTCGGTCGCCGAAGCCGTGGCGCACCATCACAAGCCGACGCGCGTGCCGCATCAGAATTTTGACGCGGTGGGAGCGGTTTACGTAGCCAACCTGCTCGCCCATGCTCATGCCCCCGAGGCAAAGACTTCCTGGGATGTGGAGGATCCCATCGATGTGGAATACCTTCAGGCCGTCGGCGTAGCGGACCAACTCGAAGGATGGCAGGCGATGGCCAAACAAATGGCGATGCCCCAACAGAACGAAAACGAACAGCAGGAAGCGGACGGAGAAAAGCGTGTCCTCAAGCACACTGGCGGATAGCGGCAACAAAGTCGAAATTTCTCGCCTGCGCGCTTTTGAACTGTTCGAGGGGCTGGACGAGAAACAACTCGGCGATCTTGCCCAAAACTTTGTTCAAACCACAGCCCCAGCCGGTGCCGTCATTATTCAGCAGGGGCAAGTAGGCAAGGAAGTTTACTTGCTGGAAGAAGGGTCCGTGCGCGTCTATCGCGGGGAAAGCGACACGGAGGGATTCCTCACCGACCTCCAGGCTCCCACGCTTTTAGGAGAGTCGGCACTGCTCGACCCGGAGCGCATCCGCACGGCCAGCGTGAAGGCATTGAGCGACGTCCGTATGTTAACCATCCAGCTCAGCCCTTTTCTTTCCATTCTGCTGAGCTTCCCATCGGTGAAGGAAAACTTGCGGCAGATGATCGCCTCGCGGCGCTAAACCCGCGGCGCTAAACCAGCGATAGCAATTTCCAGCCCGGCATGCTCCCGCCCGTCACAATTCAGATCATTCGCAGACACCGCGACCGCACATTGCCTTTATTTTACAAAGTGCCGTCTTGCAAAATGGCATTTTACAAAATCGCCTGAATGGAAAGCTTGTTTTGAGGAACTCCAGCGGCGCCCTACGGAAGCGGGGCCGGGAGGTTGGAGCGAGCTTCGTCGATGGCCCAGACGATAAGCGATTGACCGCCCCCATGCTACAATCAACCCAACCTGAAGCGAGAGGGACCGTGAATGCCCACCAAGGAAAAGCGCGCGGCGCGCCGGCAAAGAAAAACGGTAGAGATCGATGAGGTAGCCATCCGCCTTCACATTAAAGCGCTGAAGGGAGGCGGGTATCTGGCAACCAGTCCTGACGTGCCTGGTCTGGTTGCAGAAGGGCACAGCGTAACGGAGGCTGCCGGAGATTGCTCAGGGGCTAACCCGGAAGATCGTTGAATCGTGCATGGAGCACGGAGACCCTCTTCCTCCCGCGCTAGCCAAGCTCACGCTAGGTCCGCTGGAGCTCCGAGTGCCGGTAGCAATCCGCTGATGGGACGCCTGGCTGGTTTCGCCTATCGCGAGGTTGTGAGGCGTCTGCGAACGTTTGGTTTCTCTTCGACTGGCAGGGTCCTGGAAGCCACGAGATCTGGCGTCATTTCTCTACTGGCCGCAAAGTTACAATTCCCCATCATCCGCGCGACATGCCAGAAGGTACCCTGCGCGCCGTCCTCCGCGAAGCGGGGATTGCTGTGAACGAGTTTTTGAAGGCATGAGCCGCAAGCGTTCCGCTCCCTACGGAAGCGGGGCCGGGAGGTTGGATGTGCCCATCAGGAAGAGGTCCATTCCACGGGCGGCGGAGCGCCCTTCTGCAATGGCCCAGACAATTAATGACTGGCCGCGCTGCATATCGCCTGCCGTAAAAACGCCCGGAACATTGGTCATCCAGTTTTTGTCCCTCGAAACGTTCCCGCGGTCTGTGAGCTTTACGCCCAGCTCATCGAGCATCCCGTTTCTTTCCGGACCGAGGAAGCCCATGGCCAGCAGCACCATGTCCACGTCCATTTCCGTCTCCGATCCCGGCGCCTCAGGAAACGACATACGCCCCTGCGGGTCTATTACCATCTCGACCCGGACGGCATGAAGTTTTTTCACACGGCCGTTCTCGCCGGTGAAGCGTTTTGTGGAGATGGAGAACTCCCGGAGCCCGCCCTCTTCGTGAGCCGAGGAAGTTCGGAAAATGTTCGGCCACAGCGGCCACGGGTTGCTGCCGGAATCCCGGGAATCGGGAGGCCGCGGGAGCAGCTCGAACTGGTGGACCGAAAGCGCCCCTTGCCGGTGGACGGTGCCGAGACAGTCGGCCCCGGTATCGCCTCCGCCGATGATGACCACTCGCTTCCCTTGAGCCGTGAGGAACTCCTCATCGGAAATCCGGTCGCCTTCGCATCGCTTGTTCTGGAGGGTGAGGTAGTCCATGGCAAAGTGGATGCCTTGCAGCTCGCGGCCCGGGATGGGAAGGTCCCGGGGCCAGCGAGATCCGCCCGCCAGCAGGAGGGCATCGAATCCCTCCTGGAGATCTTTGGCAGGAACATGGCCGCCGATGTCGCAATTGGTTTGGAAGACGATGCCGCTCTCCTCCAATAGACGAATTCGCCGCTCCAAAAAATGCTTCTCCATCTTGAACTCGGGGATGCCGTAACGGAGGAGCCCTCCGATCCGGTCCGCGCGCTCGAAAACCGTCACCCGATGGCCCGCCCGGTTCAACTGCTCCGCCGCCGCCAGGCCCGCAGGCCCGGAACCGACCACGGCAACCTTCTTGCCGGTGCGAACGGCGGGCACGGCCGCCTGCACCCATCCCTCATGGAACGCGCGGTCGATGATGGAGACCTCGATCTGCTTGATCGTCACCGGGTCATCGTTGATGCCGAGCACGCAAGAGCCTTCGCACGGGGCCGGGCAAAGCCGCCCGGTAAACTCCGGAAAGTTGTTGGTGGCGTGAAGACGGGCGATGGCTTCCTGCCAGCGCTCCCGGTAAATCAGGTCGTTCCAGTCCGGGATGAGGTTGCCGAGTGGGCAACCCTGATGGCAGAAGGGAATGCCGCAGTCCATGCAGCGCGCAGCCTGCTTCCGGAGCTTGCCGTTCTCAAAAGGGAGGTAGACCTCCTGCCAGTCGCGAATTCGCCCATCCACGGGACGGCGGCTGGGGGTCTCTCGGGGAAATTCAATAAAGCCGGTTGGTTTAGCCATGGGCGCCTTCCATTACAGCTTCCTCCCATGGCACGCCCATCTCATGGGATTTTTTCATGGCAAGCATGGCCCGTTTGTAATCTCGCGGCATGACCTTCACAAACCGAGGCTGTGTCTCCTCCCAATGGAGCAGCACTTGCTCGCCCACCGCGCTCTGCGTGTAGCGGATGTGCCGCGTGATGAGGTCTTTTACTTCCTCGATGTCTTCGGCCTCGGCCAGTGGCTCCAGGTCCACCATTCCCAAATTGCAGTGGTTCGGGAAATCCCCCGCCTCGTCCAGCACATAGGCGACGCCGCCCGACATGCCGGCGGCGAAATTCCTTCCCGTCTTCCCCAGGACAACGACTTTCCCTCCCGTCATGTACTCGCAGCCGTGGTCGCCGACGCCTTCCACCACAGTGCCGGCCCCGCTGTTGCGGACGGCGAACCGCTCGCCGGCCACGCCCCGGAAGTAGGCTTCCCCGCTGGTGGCTCCGTAGAGCACCACGTTGCCGATGAGGATGTTCTGCTCGGGCACGAAGGTAGCCTGCCGCGGCGGGAACACGACGATCTTGCCCCCGGAGAGTCCCTTGCCGAGATAGTCGTTGGAATCCCCCTCCAGCGTGAGCGTAATCCCCTTGGGAATAAAAGCGCCGAAGCTCTGCCCCGCCGAGCCGGTGAAGTAGAGTTGGATGGTATCCTCGGGAAGACCCTCGGCTCCGTGCCGCTTCGTTAGCTCGTAGCCCAGTATTGTGCCGACCGTGCGGTTCACATTCCGGATCGGGAGGCTGTGTTCCACGGGGACCTTGCCTTCCAGAGCTTCCCGGCACAACGGCACGAGCGTGGTTCTGTCGAGCGAGCGCTCCAGGCCATGGTCCTGCTCGCGCACTTTGTGGATCGCCACTTCCGGGCCCATCTCGGGCCGGTAAAGAATATTCGAAAAGTCCAGTCCGCACGCCTTCCAGTGATCCACCGCTTTCCGGGCATCGAGCCGGTCGGAGCGCCCGATCATGTCGTCCATGGCGCGGAAGCCGAGCTTCGCCATATACTCCCGCACCTCTTCGGCCAGGAAGCGGAAGAATACCTCGACGAACTCGGGCTTTCCGGCAAACTCTTTCCTCAGTTCCGGGTCCTGCGTGGCGATCCCGACCGGGCAAGTGTTCAGGTGGCATACGCGCATCATGATGCATCCCACCACCACCAGCGGCGCGGTCGAGAAACCGTACTCCTCGGCCCCCAGCAGCGCGGCGATGACCACATCCCGCCCGGTTTTCATCTGCCCGTCGGTTTGGACCACGATCCTGTCGCGCAGTTTGTTGAGAACCAGGACCTGCTGCGTCTCGGCGAGGCCGAGCTCCCACGGCACCCCGCCGTGTTTGATGCTGGTGAGGGGCGAGGCTCCGGTTCCTCCGTCGAATCCGGAGATCAACACCACGTCGGAATGGGCCTTCGCAACCCCGGCAGCGACGGTTCCCACGCCGATCTCGGCCACCAGCTTCACGTGAATGCGAGCCTTCGGGTTGGCGTTCTTGAGATCGTGGATCAACTGCGCCAAGTCCTCAATCGAATAGATATCGTGGTGAGGCGGCGGGGAGATCAGCCCGACGCCCGGAGTCGAGTAGCGAACCTTGGCGATCCATGGATAGACTTTTTGTCCCGGAAGCTGGCCGCCCTCGCCGGGCTTAGCTCCCTGCGCCATTTTGATCTGCAAGTCATCGGAGTTTACCAAGTATTCGCTGGTCACCCCGAATCGTCCGGAGGCCACTTGTTTGATGGAGCTGCGCCGGGAGTCGCCGTTCGGGTCCGGAATGTAGCGCGCCGGGTCCTCTCCCCCTTCGCCGGTGTTGGACTTCCCTCCCAGCCGGTTCATGGCAATCGCCAGCGTCTCATGAGCCTCCTGGCTGATGGAGCCGTAGGACATGGCTCCGGTCGCAAACCGCTTCAGGATCGACTCGGCCGATTCCACCTCTTCGAGCGGAATCGGCTTCGGGGCCCATTTGAACTCGAACAGACCCCGCAAGGTAGCCATGTTCGTGCTCTGGTCGTCCACCAAGTTCGTATATTCCTTGAATATCTTGTACTGGCCGGAGTGCGTGGCATGCTGGAGCTTGAAGACGGTATCCGGATTGAACAGGTGGTATTCCCCGTCTCTCCGCCACTGGTATTCGCCGCCCCATTCGAGATCGGGCTGCCCCACAGGGCGTTCCGGGTAGGCTTTTTGGTGGCGCAGGAGCGCTTCTTTTGCAACCACATCGATTCCCACGCCTTCAATGCGCGAGGCGGTCCAGGTGAAATAGCGGTCCACGAATTTCTTGTTGAGCCCGATGGCCTCAAAGATCTGTGCTCCGCAGTAGGACTGGATTGTGGAGATGCCCATTTTGGAGAGGACCTTGAGGATTCCCTTGTTGAGGGCCTTAATGTAGTCGCGGACGGCTGCCTCGTGGTCCATCCCTGACAGACTCCCCTGGCGCAGCATGTCGTCGAGGGTCTCAAAAGCCAGGTACGGGTTGACGGCGCTCGCCCCGTAACCGATCAGCAGCGCCACGTGATGCACTTCGCGGGCTTCGCCGGTCTCCACCAGCAAACCTGCTTTCGTCCGCGTTCCTTCCCGCACCAAGTGGTGGTGCACGCCGGAGGTTGCCAGCAGCGCCGGGATGGGAACCATGCGCGCGTCCACGCCACGGTCCGAGAGGATCAGGATGGTGGCGCCGCCGGTGACCGCCTCGCCGGCCTTTCGGCTCAGCTCTTCCATGGCGGCTGCCAGCCCCTCGGCCCCTTCCGTTACGGGAAACAGCGCGGGGAGCGTGACGCTTTTTAATCCCGGACGGTCCGCGTGGAGGATTTTGGCCAGCTCGTCGTTGTCGAGAACCGGCCCCGGAAGCTTGATCTGGCGGCAGCTCTCGGGCTCCGGTTTCAGAAGATTGCGCTCCGGCCCGGCAGGAATGGACAACTGGGTAATCAATTCCTCGCGAATCTGATCCAGAGGCGGGTTGGTCACCTGCGCGAAGAGTTGCTTGAAGTAATCATAGAGCAGGCGCGGACGGTTGGAGAGAACAGCCAGGGCGGTGTCTGTGCCCATCGAGCCCACCGGTTCTTCCTTCCTCTCGGCCATGGGTCCGAGAAGGATTCGGAGGTCTTCGTGCGTGTAGCCAAAAGCCTGCTGCCGCTGGAGCACGGTGGCGTGGTCCGGCTCGGGCACGTGGGAAGCTTCGGGAAGATTTTCCAGAGCGACCAGGTGTTTGCGCAGCCACTCTCCGTAGGGATGCTCGGAGGCGAAACGATGTTTGATCTCCTCGTCGTCCACAATGCGTCCCTCGGCCGTATCCACCAGGAACATGCGTCCGGGGTGGAGGCGTTCCTTAAGCAGGATATTTTCCGGCGGAATGTCCAGGACCCCGACCTCGGATGCCATCACCACCAGCCCGTCCTTGGTCACCCAGTAGCGGGAGGGCCGGAGGCCGTTGCGGTCCAGCACCGCTCCGATGACCGTGCCGTCGGTGAAGGCGATGGAAGCAGGGCCATCCCACGGCTCCATCAAACAGCCGTGGTACTCGTAGAACGCCTTCTTTTCCTCGCTCATGGATTCGTGTCCGCTCCACGGCTCGGGAATCATCATCATGACCGCATGGGGGAGCGGGCGTCCCGCCATCACTAAAAACTCCAGAACGTTGTCGAAGGTGGCCGAGTCGCTGCCGCCCTCGAGCACAATCGGGAGAATTTTTTTCAGCTCGGGCAGCCGGTCGGAGGCGCAAAGCGCCTCGCGGGCGTGCATCCGGTTGATATTGCCTCGCAGGGTGTTGATCTCGCCGTTGTGGGCCAGATAGCGGTACGGGTGGGCCAGCGGCCAGGACGGGAACGTGTTGGTGGAAAAACGCTGGTGAACCAGCATCAGAGCCGAGGCGAAGTCGGGCTCCACGATGTCGGGAAACATGGGCTCCATCTGGTTGGCCGAGAGCATTCCCTTGTAGATCATCGTCCGCGCCGAGAGGCTGGGAAGGTAGAACAGCTCGCGCTGCGGAATCCCGGAGTTCCGTATGGCGTGCTCCACGCGCTTGCGGATCACGTAGAGCTTCCGCTCGAAGCTCTCCAGGTCCGGGACCTGTTTCGAGCGGCCGATAAAAACCTGCCGGATATGCGGTTCAGAGGCGCGGGCCGAAGGACCGATGGGCGAATCGTCGGTCGGCACGTCCCGCCAGCCGAGCAGCGTCTGCCCCTCCTCGCCGATGATTTGCTCGAAAGTCTCCTGGCAGCGGGCGCGCTCTCCGGAGTCCTGGGGAAGAAAGACCAGTCCGGCGCCGTATTCCCCCTCGTTAGGAAGCGCAATGCCGGCCGTGCCGGTGACCCGCTTCAGGAAGACGTGGGGTATCTGAAGAAGAATTCCCGCGCCATCGCCGGTGTTGACCTCGCAGCCGCACGCGCCGCGATGCATCAGGTTTTTGAGCACCGTCAGCGCCTGCTCCACCAGCGCGTGCGACTTGCGCCCTTGAATGTCCACCACAAAGCCCACCCCGCAGGCATCGTGCTCGTGCCGGGGGTCATACAGCCCTTGTGCCGGTGGAAGCCCCAACCGGTTCATCGTTCGTCCTCCGTCCTCCGTCCTCCGTCTTTCTGTTGCTGTTACCTGTGCGATGCCATCAAACGCGGCTTGCGTTCTCCGCACGGCACAAACTGCGCAATCGGGTTAGGGTACACGAAGTTAACCCATAACCCAAGGCGAAAATGAAAATTCTTTACATTAGTTTTACTTATATTATAAACCGTGCTATAAAAGAGTGCCATGAATCTGGAAACCCTTCACTTGTACTGCGAAATCGTCCGCGTGCACAGCTTCTCGCGGGGAGCGGCGGACAATGGGGTTTCGCAGTCGGCAGCCAGCCAGGCCGTCCAGCAACTGGAAAGCGAATTGCGCGTGCAGTTGCTGGACCGCAGCAAGCGCCCTTTTGCCCTGACCCTGGAAGGACGGAAGTTCTACGATGCCTGCCGGACGCTGTTGCAGAACTTCGAGCGGACGCGGGCCGAGATCAGCCAGCCGCGGCAGGAACTGGAAGGCAGCGTGCGGGTGGCAGCGATCTACTCGGTGGGTCTGCACGGAATCAGCGGGCAGATGCAGCGTTTCCTCTCGCTCCATCCCAAGACCCGCGTGCGGCTGGAGTGCCTCCATCCCCAGCAAGTGGTGGAGACCGTGGTCCAGGACGAGGCGGACCTCGGAGTTCTTTCCTACCCGCCGGCCAACCGTGCGCTCTCGGTGGTGCCGCTCCGGTCCGATCCAATCGTCTTTGTATGTCCCCCCCACCACCGGCTGGCGAGACGGCGAACGCTGGCCGCTACGGACCTGAACGGGGAACCGTTCGTGGCCTTCGACGCCGATCTTTCCATCCGCAAAGCGATCGACCGCGCTCTCCGAAAACGCAATGCGAAGGCCAAGGTGGTGATGGAGTTCGACAACGTGGAGACCATCAAACAGGCGATTATCAACGGGGCCGGCGTCAGCCTTCTCCCGGCGCCCACCATCATGAAGGAAGTCGGCATCCGGACTCTCAGCGCGGTGCCGCTCAACATCCCGGAACTGACACGGCCGGTGGCGGCGATCCACCGCCGGAACAAGCTGCTGACGCCTGCCGTGGCCCGGTTCCTGGAAACATTACAAGAGGTCGACTTCCAGCCTGACCACACTCCCAGAACGCGCCATTAACAGCCGCGTTCTTTGCGGCGATCTGCGGTTCACAATAATTAGTAGGATCGTTACTGCTCGGATGAAGCCGCTTCTTCCGAAAGATTCGAGGTTTGCCCTGGGGAAGCATTTGTTTTGCGGTTGGGGCGGGTAAACATATATCCGGGCCGGGTGCGTGTCCGGACATCCGGCCGGGAGACGAGAACTTTGATGGTGTGAAAGCCGGGGCGATCCAAGTTGTTGGGGCGATAGGAAATCAGATACTGGCTGCGCAATTCTTGTCCGATCTTCGCGAGCGCCTGCTCCATCCGCGCCTTGTCGCCGGTGGAAAAATCCATCCCTCCCGTGCCCGCCGAATAGAGCTTCAGCGGATTGGCGCCCAGGAAAGACCGTGTGGAGGTGACCAGTTCGGTGATGATCTCCAGCATGTTGATGTTGGCGGCCCCCCAATTGGTCTGTGCATCGGGGATGGGAGGCTGGCTTCCGGGCATCGGCATTGGCACAACCCCGGGAGGGAACGGAGAGGAAACGCTATCCACCCGCTTGGAAACACCTTTCCAGGTGCTCAAACCCACCGTATAGACCGAAATCCCAAGCTGCTGGGCTCCCCGCAGCACGAATCCCTGATGAGTGCTGCTGCCATGATCCCTGGCTTCGGAGATAACGATGATGATCTTCCGGCGTCCTTGTGGCCGCCGTTGCAACAGCGAGACAGCCCGGGCCATGGCGTCGGTGAGCCGAACCTGGTCTCCGCCCGGCGAGATGGCGCGGATGGCGTTTTCGATCTCCTCTGCGTCTTGCGTGAAGCCCTGGGCTATTCTGACTTCGCGGTCAAAAGTCAGCACGACCGCTTCCCCGGTCTCCCCCAGAATCAGTTGTGTCAGCAATATCCCCGTACTGCGAATTTCCGGAATCACCGATTCCACGCGCGAGCTGGTCTCGAGCAAAACAGCCAGCGATAATGGGTCCCAGCTGAGATCAAAGTCTTCAATCTTCTGCGCCACGCCGTTGTCCAGAATGGTGAACTCGCCCTGGTTCATGTCGGTCACCAATTCGCCGGAACGGTCGGTCACGGTGACAGGAACGGTGACGACTTCGATCTGGACAGCGAAGCTGACTTGCCCATCCTGGTCTATATACTGGTCTGTGTCCTGGTCTGTATTGGGGTCTGTATCTGGGTCTGCTTTCGGGTCTGCATCCGGCGGAGCCTCCGCAGCGGGTGCCTGCTGGCTGCCCTCAGATAGCTGTGCGGACAGGCTTACGGGAGTCAGTGGAGACAGGGTTGCGCACACGAACAATAAAAGAGCGGTCCACTGCATCATAATCCGGGGGTGCATGTCTTTATTCTGGCACAGATTCGCCGGGCGGAACAAGGGCGGGCGCGACCATCACCATGTTCCACATTATTACGGCCCTTCGTCATCGAGGGTTCTGCTACAGCAAGCGTACAATAGTATAGATGGCGGATAAAGCTCAACGGTTGGCCCACAATGCTCCGGGGGATTTTTTTGTCGACGGCACTTGCATCGATTGCGACCAATGCCGGGCCATTGCTCCCGAGACGTTTCGCGACGCGGGAAGCGAGGCGAGCGTTTACCGGCAACCCGACCGGCCCGAGCATATCCAGCGGGCGCTGATGGCGCTGGTGACGTGCCCGGTGGGCTCCATCGGCACGGAGAAGCGTCACAAGCTGAGCGCTGCGGTCTCCAGTTTCCCGGAGCCGCTGGAAGAACTAGAAGTAGAGGAAGAGGAGAACGTCTACTTCTGCGGGTTTTCCTCGGCCAGCACGTTCGGAGCCTCCAGTTATTTGATCCGGCGGCCGGAGGGAAACGTGCTGGTGGACTCTCCGCGCTTTGCCTCCCGGCTGGTCAGCCGGTTGGAGCAGATGGGCGGCGTTCGCTGGATGTTCCTCACCCACCGTGACGACATCGCCGACCACGCACGCTTCCGCCGCCACTTCGGCTGCGAGCGCATCATTCATGCACGCGAGATTCACTCCGGACTCGACGGCATCGAGCAGCAAATTACGGGGGACGAGCCGCAACGAATCGGGCCGGAACTGGTGGCGATCCCCGCGCCGGGCCACACGCGGGGCCACATGGTGCTGCTCTACCGGGACCGGTTTCTTTTCACGGGCGACCCACCTGGCCTGGTCGGCGGCCCGCCAGGACCTCACTGCATTCCGCAGCGTCTGCTGGTATTCCTGGGAGAAGCAGACAGAGTCGATGGAGCGGCTCCTGCCGTATCGCTTTGAATGGGTGCTGCCCGGCCACGGGCGGCGTCATCACGGGACCGCGAAGGAAATGCACGCTTCCTTGACCCGCTGTGTTGCCTGGATGCGCCATTATTAGTAGCGTAATTATTAGTAGCGTAATTGTTAGGCGTGGCGTAATTAGTTGCACAATGGCGCCGGAAGATGCCCCCCAATGGTTGGTCGCGGCAGCGCTAATCCGCTATGCCCCCCTTGTTACCCCCCTTGTTACCCCCCTTGTTACCCCTCTTGTTGACACATAGTGTTCCGCCGGAAGAATTTAGAAGTCACGCCTCCGGCAAACCCAATACGAATGATGCCAGGCAACTCCCTGCAGGCCGGAAACGGCCAGGGGAGACTCAGAGAGGCAAACCAATTTGCTTCTTTTGGAGTCATCCGGTTCCTATACTGAGGGCGGTCAGTTTTCTCAGCGCTGATCCGGCTACCCAAAGAAACTGACCTGTTGGGGCGAGAAGAGCCAATAGCGATTGTCGAGAGACGGCGTTACAAACGTTATCCCACAGTTGGACACGCAGAGTTTTGGTCTGAGTCCACGAAGACTACATGCGATCTGCTCGATGTCGCGAAAGGGGGGGTGATCCTTCGCAGCGAGGTTCAAGTTTCGCAGGCAATAGAAGTTACGGTTCGTTTCAGTGTTCAGGATTACCCGGAAGAGTTCGAGGCCAGAGGAATGGTGGTGCGCGTTCAGCAGGACTCGCTGGCAGTAATGTTCTTGGAAGTGCCGCCGGGAATCGACAAACTGCTGCAGTGGCTGGAAAAAGCGTAAGGGCCAATCGAACCGAAAACCTTTAGTCCCTACCCTGGAAAACTTTCTCCAAATATTCCCCTTAGAGCAAATTCAGTGGATTGCGAAGGTGTGCTCCATTCGGTGTGGATGGAGCTTGGTCGCATAGATGTGGGATTTCGGGGTCAATAGAGCCAATGACCCATGGTCGGATCAGGTCACTCACACTGCTAAGAAAGGCTCTGCAACCAAAAGCAGGCGGTAGGGCCATCGCCGCTGGATCATGCAGTTGCGCAATCCAGCACGGCTTGCAGTTTGCAATAATTCTTGCTTGCGGAATGCCTGTTCAAACGAGACCAGACCGTCAATGCGGCTCATGGCGCAGGTTGTAAAGAAAGGATTGAACAAGCGGAAGAAATAGTAGGGAACAGGGTGTCTTTCCAGGTCACTGACGATTAAGGCGCGGCGTGCCCAACGGCTCATCATCCGCAAAAGTTCGACGGCTTGATCCTCAGGAAGGTGATGTAAAAAATGAGAACAAGTAACGAAATCAAAGGCTCGATCTGGCACGGGCGCGTGAAATGCGTCGGCGGAGAAAGGGTGCAACTTGGGATATGCCGCGAGTTCATCCCGAAACAGCGCGAGATATCTGTGCCAGTATTCCAACGCAAAGACTTCCGCTTCGAGGCCCTGCTGTTGCGCCCATCTCAGGATGGCAAATGGCAGGTCGCAGGAGCCGCTGGCAATATCCAGGACGCTGAACCGGGTCAGTTGATGGCGGCTCACTTGACCTTCCAAAACTTCCAGCAAAAGTTTTTGACTTCCAAAGATCCTGTTGATGCGACGGATGTCTAACAAATTCCGTCGCACCTCCTCATCGGGCATATTCCCGGCATCGATCAGTTCCGGGCGCAAAACTCGCGAAGAGAAATCAGGCAATTTGAGGTGGAGGGCCGAAGCCTGTCGCATTGCTGCTGCTCCTTACCACTCTAGCAAGGCTACCTCAGCCGCAAGGCCAGGACCCAGGGCTAGTAAAACCCCCCGATCACCCACGCGAGCGGAATCCGTTTCCAGGACATCGTTGAGCACAAATAGAACTGTGGGAGACGACATATTCCCGTAGTTCCGCAGGATTCGACGGGAAACGGCCAAGTCGGCGTCGCTGAGTCTGAGCGCATCCTGAACCCGGTCAATTACCTTCCGGCCGCCCGGATGGATCAACCAGTGACGGATATCTTTACGGCTGAGCCCTTGGGGGCATAGCAACTCGTCGAGCACACGGTCAATGAGGGGAGGAGCCAGGTCAGGGATAGTAGGGGCGAGGATGAGGCGCAGGCGTCCGTCTCGTTGTTCAAAACCTACAGAACTCTGGCAGCTTGTGTCCAGCCAGGAAGCGAAGCGGACGATGCGTGGGCCGGTATCCCCCCGACAAGTCAGCAAGCAGGCAACCGCGCCGTCCGAGCAGATGGCATTGCCCACCAACGTCTCCAGTGTATCGTCAATGTAATATGCAGCGGAGCAAATCTCCACCGCCACCACCAGCACTCTGTGATCCGGATAGGCCAGGGCATGGTCATAGGCGCGCTGCAGCGTCGGAAGGGCTCCGGCACATCCCAGACCCAATAAAGCTCCTCGTTGCACGCTTCGCGGTAGCCGCATCTCCTTAACCAGGATCGTGGCGAGGTCCGGGCAGAGATAACCTGTGCAGGAGCAAACCAGGATGCAATCGATCTCTTCAACGCCCAAGCCCGCCTTTGCTAGGCAGCGCTGCGCCGCCTGCCGGGCAATGAGTACCGCGCCTTCTTTATAACGGCTGTGCATTTCGTCCGGGCTCTCGTTTACCGTTCCAATCAGGGGATCCATGTAAAGGTAACGATAGTCAATGTCGCTGTTGAAAAAGATCTCGCGCGCAATCGGCCGGGTATATCCTGCCAGCCGCAACACCTCTTGCTGAGTAAAGCGCTGCGGTGGAACGGCCGTCGCCACCGATACGATGTGCGGCTCTGGTTTATTCATCTCCAGACCATGTCTTTGCAGTCCAAAGGGTCAGCGCCCTTGGTCACCATTTGAGTATATTGTCCGGATTTTCCGATATGGAGCTTTCCCGCCTCACAGAATAGTACGCCAACCGCCCTGTCGCGCCAATTTCAGATCGTATGGCTTATTAGGTCCTCCATTGGGACCGTATTGAGACTGCGTTTTCACCAATTCTTTTTCTTCTGCTTGCTTTCTCTCGCCCTGCATCGCGGCCTCATATTGAAGCATGGCTCACTGCACAGTCTTGTCAATATCGTCAATGAAAGGCAAGACTTCTCGTAACCGACTGAAAACATTGGTGGGCGGTGCAGGGCTCGAACCTGCGACCCCCTGCTTGTAAGGCAGGTGCTCTAACCAACTGAGCTAACCGCCCATACGTGTAACCTAACACCTAACTCCTTTAGTCTCAATGAACCTTATTTCCATGGCGCATGAAAAATAGACCTGTTGGCCTCAAACTGTGCCTAAAATGTGCCAAAAATCGTTCAGTTCGGTCTTGCTGTGCTCGAAATCTGCCGATGCTCGTTAGCCTGGCGGTCGAGCTTGGACAGCGCTTCCCGCATCATGTTGAGCTTCGCCTGGCTGTAGCGCTTGAATACCGCCGAGTCTCCCTGCCGAAGCATTTGGGTGACAAAATGGTCCGCCACACCCCCGGCACTCAGCCGGGTCGCAAACGTATGGCGCAACTCGTATATCGTGAAATACGGTACGCCAGCACGCCGCAGTGTCGCGGCCCAAATCTTCTTCAGTGATCTGATGTATGGCCTGCTGGATTTTTGGCGTGGCGTCGGGAACAGATACTCGCTTGCCTGCGTCGCTTCGATCTGTGCTTGGAACGCCCGGTAGGCCAAATCCGAAATCGGCGTCTCGCCTACCCCGTTTGGAGTCTTGGAGTCCGGGATGTAGACCACCCGGTTTTCCATATCCACCTGCAATTTCTTCATGGGCATCAGCTCTTTGTAGGGACGTAGCCCCGTCTCAACGAGAATGACGATAGCGTTACGCAGGTAATCGGGCGCAGAAAACTCAACCCGCTGCTGCTCGCTGGCCGTCATGTAGTGAGGCTTTCTGGTTGCGCTCCGTAATTGAATCGGGAATTCAACCGCACTACAGGGGTTCGTATGCAAACATTTTTTCTTCACCGCGACATTCAGAATCCGCCTTAATATGCGGAATTCCTGGTGCACGGTGGCCGGCTTGAGCTTTCCCACAAGCCGGGTCCCTAACTTCGTGCGTACCCTCCTTCCTGAGCACAAGCGCCGATCGATGTAATCCTCAATCGCCTCTGCGGTAACTTCCGTTAAGGGACTTTCACCGAATGCAGGTCGCAGAAACTTGAGGGCATTGATATTTTCCGCGTGTGTCTTTTCCGAGCGGAATGGAGGCTTGGAACGTTTCCCAGCGATCTCCTCGCCCGTCTTCTTCCAGAAACCAATCAGCCCATTGGTTAAAGGTTAGTTTCTTGCCGGCCAAAATGGCTGGCAACCTTCCCTCGTCCCTGGCATCCAACCGGTCTCGTAGAAGGCGGTTTGCTTCTTGTGTATCTGCGGTTCCGGTCGATTCCCTCTGAAGCTTTCCTTCTCGGTCCCGGTACCGCATCCACCAAAACGCGGAACCATTGCGTTGGAAGATGTTCCCTCCTCCGCTCTTCGGTCTTCCTCTCCTATTGTTCATCGATTCCTCCATTGACATGAAATTGCTGGAGCCACTCGACCAGCTCCGACAGTCGGAAGCGGATCGAGCGGCCCATCATGCGGTAATGGGGAATCTGCTTTCGCTCGACGTAAGCATACACCAGCGAGGGGCTGACACCCAGGAATTGGGCAGCGTCCTTCACCGTGATGGGGGCATCTGTCGCTTTTCCATCCAGGCTCATCGTTCCCTCCCTACTCTCCTCGTCAACGTCCCGGTCGGGTTCCCGGTCGAAGTCCTCAAGGGTCTTTATCCGTATGATTTGTTCTTCATCCCTCATCGTGTTGCCTCCCGATCGGCTCGATGAGCCAGCGGTTGCCGGCGGCTTCGTAGCCCTTCACGAGTGCCGCTTCCTCCACAAAGCGGCGGCCGTCGGTTCGGGTCATGTGAATGACCATCGAAATGCCGTCCACCACGCCCCGGCAGGTGACTTCCCAAGGCAGCTCGCCGCCGCCTTGCATGGCGCAACTGGCGAGCCGGGACAAGGCGCTCTCGGCGTTGTTGGCGTGTACGGTGGTGAGCGAGCCGCCGTGTCCGGTGTTGAGGGCTTGCAGCAGGTCAGCAGCCTCCCCCCCGCGCACCTCGCCCACCACAATGTGATCCGGCCGGTGGCGCAAGGAATGTTTCACCAGGTCGCGGATCGTAACGCCTCCAGAGGTAAGGCCGCGAGCCTCGAAGCGGACGCAATTGGAGTGCTCGATGCGAAGCTCCAGGGTGTCCTCGATGGCGACAATACGTTCGTCATCCGGTAGGAGTTCAATGAGCGCATTGAGCAACGTGGTCTTGCCCGATCCGGTGCCTCCTGAAACCAAGATGTTGCGCCGCGAGTGCAACAACCGCTCCGCTTCCGCCCGCACGGCTTCGGGGAGCGCCCCTTGTTCAACCAAGTCCTCCGCCGAGAATGACCGTTTGCCAAACCTCCGAACGGTGATGGCCACCTTCGGGCTGGCCGGCGGAACACAGATGGCAACCCGGGAGCCGTCGTCCAGGCGGGCATCGACAATAGGAGCCGTGGCCGGGTCCAGGCCGAGAGGGCGGGCGATATGGATAGCGGCCCTTTGAAGCGCCGCAGCGGTCAGCAGCGGGGCATCGAGAGAGTAGAGCTTTCCATGTCCTTCGATCCAGACGTTGTGCGGGCCGTTAATCATGATCTCGCTCACATCCGGGTCTTCCAGAACGTCCTCCAGGCCGGGCAGGAATGGTTTCAATAGCTCCAGGCCGTCACTCATATCTTCCCCTGGCCCTTCGCCTTCCAGTAGGGGAGCGTCCGGGGCAGGTAGTGCGGCTTGAGGTACACACGTGTCGGCGCAAGCGACTGAGCGCCGTCGTAAGGCAGACAGATAGCCTGACAGTTGGAGAGCAGGGCAAACTCGCGGGGCTGGAATACCGCCTCGCGCTGCTCCCGGAAGGATTTGCTGGCCCCTACGCTGCCTTGCCCGCCTCCGGCCTGGGCCGAGAGCAGGGACACCTCGCTTTGCTTGGCCGATTCGGTGATAGTGTAGGAGGGCTTGATCTTGGCAACCTGGCCGCATAGAGCCGAGGCGGTTTGAGCAGAAGCATCGTCGCTCAAGGAAAGGAAGATCCGGGTGCGCAGTGTCTGCAACAGGGTGCGCCATGCTTCCGAGCTGCCGAGTACAGAGCGCAGCGAAGAAATAGATTAGGTGGCGACAATCGGGATGCAACGGCATTGCCGGGTGAGGGCAAAGGATTTCTCGTCACCGCTCGGATCGTCCTCGCCCACGGAAGCGAAAGACTGGTATTCGTCGCAGATGAACAAGGCCGGCCGCCGCAGAAGCGATTGCAGCCAGGCGTTTTTGAGCATTACGCCTACAGCGCGGGACAGGGCCGGATTGGTTCCGGCGGGCATGTTCAAGGCCAGCACCTTGCCCGACTCGATCAGCTCATCGAGGGGTGGCAAGCTCTGACGCACTTTCAACCCAAGTCCAGGCGGTACGAAACTGTGGGGGTCGTCGGGGTCGTCTTTGACGTGCTGCGCCGGGGCTTGCTCTTTGGGCTTTGGCGGACAGAACACTCTCGCCACGTCCGGCAGGTCGAATATGGAAAGGAAAACGGATATTCCCTCCACTATGCTCGACCGGATTTTGTTGTCGATCATTCCCCAGTCGTGTTGATACCAGCGATTGACGGCTTCGACTCGATGGCGGATTTCTTCGCCAACCATGCTCTCGCTCCACTCAATTTCGTATTTGATATTGAGTTGTTCAAGTCGGGCTTCAAGCGCAGGATTGAGGGCTGTGCGACAGGTTGCTTCTTCTACGTTTTCTCGCCATTTCCAGTCTTTCAGTGAGTGCATGTTGGGCAAGTAATCTTTGCCGTCCATCACAATTGTTCCCTCTCTCCGCTGCCGGACATACGCCTCGGCTGCCTTGATTTTGGCCTCGAACAGTTCCTTGTCGATGGCGCAGTGATAGACCTGCCGAAGTGTGACCCACTGGTCGGGTAAGACCCGGTAAAGTTCGATGATCCAGCGGACCAGATTGGTGTAAGCCTGTTGCCAGAACGGCTCCTTGCCCTTGCCGAATAATTGATTGAGTAGGGATGAAACGGTGTAGGCCAGCGAGTAGGAATCGAGCCAGGTTGCCGAGAGTGGATTCCACTGCCAGCGGCCATCCATGCCCAGCTCGATATAGTCATCTTCCCGTCCGGCATCGGCCAGGATTTTCCGGATGTCATGGCAGAAATCGCCTTTGACTTCCAGCACCAGAGCCGCCGCCCGGAGCTTGGGCTCCTTCGCCTGCCAGGACAAGATTTGCTGTGCGAAAGGGTGCATACAAGCTGAGGTTTTGCCGGACCCGACAGCGCCGAATATTGCCACTCCGGTGTACAGTCCGCGCTCCGGGATTACGAGCCATTTTGGGTTCGGGATTTCGACAGCTTTGACCGGGTGGTGAACCTCCCCGACAACGATGCCCGGCCCGGCGTCTTTTTTGGGAGAAAGGGGCCAATCGGGCAGCACTTTGTAGGAGGGTAGATGGTCCTCCATTTTCTCAAACCAGACGTGGTAGACCGTGTTGATAATCAGCCCGCCGACAACGACTGCGACGGCGGGCGCGACGTAATACCAGCGGACAACCCAGATGTAGAAGTTGGGAGTGTGGTAGAGCAGCAAATCGAGCAGCGGTTCCTCGCCGGGCATGGGAAAAGGCCGGTAGATGAAACCCCAAGCGGAGCAGCAAAGCCCTCCAAAGATGAGGACCGGATAGCGCCATTTCATGGGGTTTTCCTCCGGCGCGTTTGGCGCCCGCGTGTGGTCTGTGTCCGAAGCCTTCCCGCAGGGATAAATTGGACGGAAGCGACCCCCAAAGGTGGGATACAGGCCATGTAACATGGCCTGTAACTAGCCCACCCCCCTGCGCGCCGCACCAGCGGCAAAAAGGGGGGGGTCGCTATCGTCCTGCTCGTTCCGGCTGGTGCGGCCCGCGCTGTCCGGTCTACAGCACCCAAGTAACTGCATAGATGCAAGATAGCAAAATGAGCCGTGTAACTAGCTCTAGTCGATTTCTGTAACAAGCCCCCCCCTGAGCTAGTTACAAGCTGGTGCGACCCGACCCCCGACCCCAGAACGCACAAATAACGGGCCAGCAGTCCACCGCTCATGTCACCGCTTCCAGGGACTCCATTTTGCGGTTTACAGGTCCACATCCAGCATCCTCAAACGGCTCGAAACCCATATCTCGTAGCTGTCAATCGAGGCTTCTGATTCCACCTTCGATTTGGGAAGTTTTTGCAGTGTCATATATTTGTTTGAGATTTTAGTAAGCCCGCCGTACTTCGCCATAAATCATTTTGTCCATGTTGATAATCGCTTTCTCGATCAACTGCATTTCAGCTTTCACGTCCGGGTCGTCCTGGGTCTGCCCTTCCACTATTTGTTCAACTTGTTTACCCGCTCCCTTGCTCCACCGTTTCAGCGCCGTCTCGGAGCGTATTGTGTCGTCAAAGTCCAAGCCGATTGCTACCACCTGAACCTTGATGCCTTTCCCCCGCAAAGCCCTCCAAAGCCACTCGTGCGCCGCGCCCCAAGAGCGCAGTTCGGTGTCGGTGGTATTGCCCGGATCAATGTAAGCGAAGGTGGCGGATTTGGCATCGCAAGCGATGGGCAGTTTGAGGGCAAAGTAGCGGGTTTGTTTCCTCACGGCTCCGTGATAGGTGCGGCGGGGAATCCGGTTACGGTCGATGCCTAGCAGATCAAAGAAAGCGACCTTTTCCTGCTCGGTGGGAAGCCAGGGAAGTTCAGGGTGTTCCAGAACGTAATCGAGCGAGAGCAACCGCCGGAGAAGCAAGGAATCTTCCGCCTCCCGGCGGTGCCGGACGTTCTCAATTCCAAGCTCCCGGTAGATCGGTTTATGAGAAATCCGGCAACCCCTCGCCACGCCGTTACTGTTGGGTAGATCAAACTCCACGGCAAGGCCGCGCTCCACAAGATCGCGCACAAAGCGCATGGCCCGGTTCCTCGCGGCACCCTCGAAGAAATGACAGAATTGCGGCCTCGTGAAAGCGCCGCTGTGGAGACAGACCAGGGCAACCCATTCCGCCTCTCGGCCAGTCAAGCCGAACGGCTTTAGCTTCTTTTCTCGTTCAAGGAGATGAGCAATCATTACTACCCGCCGGACACCATAGCCCGGTCGCCTCGAAGGTAGGTGACGATGATTCCCATAGGATTGAAAATCATCAATTCGGTCGGGACTGCCTCAAGGAATATGAATTGCAGGGAGAGCGACCAGCGTTCGCGCTCGGTCTCGACCGCATTCACCAGCCGCACGAGGTCGAAGTCGGCGGTGGCGCCGTGGGGTTCCTGTTGGTTGGCTTGAATCCGCAAGACAACCCGCTCGACCTGTTGTTCCTCTCTTGTGCCTCCCGCCGCCAGCATGGCGATATTCTGGCCTTCGGCCCGGAAGGCTTCGTTGGCTAGCCCGGTGGTCAGAAAGCGGAGACTGCGGGGCCAAGCCTGCTCGACCGTGGCCCGCCTCCGGGAGTAGTAGTCGTCGATGAAGCGGTTCAGAAAATACTTGGTGGTGGGGTCCAGCGGATCGGACTGTGCCTCGACCGTCTCATAGGCCAGCGCCTCGGCCCGGCCTACCTCGTCCACGCGCACGACGATGGGCCGGGGCGCTTCAACCGATGACAGCCGGATGATGATGATTATCAGCAAAAGGCAGAGTCCGGCCAAGCCCATCGACAGAACCCTCAAGTGCCGGTTGGAGTGGATTGCCTCTCCCCAGATCTCGGCGTAGGTCTTTGCGGTTTCGTCTTCTCTTTGCTCATAGTTCCCCCTACCCGGCCAGCTTGGCGGCTCCACCCGCTGCCGAAGTTCCGCCACTTGCTGCCGCCATTCCTGCTCCCGTAAGTCCGGAGCTGGTGACGGCTTGGCCGGAGACCAGCATGGAAGCCAGCTCCCCGACTTTCAGGGAGGCCAATATCCCGGCCACAAACAGGGGCAGGATTATCAATACCCACCCCGCCATGGTGACCAAATCGAAGTCAAGGGTCTGGTTGGAAAAGGTAGTCACATAGCCCAGCCCGACACCCATGAAAACCCGCATGACGGCTCCGGCCAGGGCGCCGTAGAGGCTGAAAGTTATCAAGGATCGGAACCAGCCCCAGAACAGAAACGACAGCGGCTCAAACAGCAGCCAGGGGATGAAGATCGGCCCCAGGAAGATGAGGATTGCAATTGCAATCTGCGCCCAGATCACCTGTGCGTAGGTGACGGCATACAGGATGACGAGCATACATCCCGTGAAAATCACCATAATGGTGGCCGTCGCCAGAGTAATCAGCGCCCTACCGCTGGAAGTGATTAGTTCCCATATGTTGTAGCCATCCCAGGCATCGGTGATGCGGGTCATGTGGGTATTCACCATGTTGGACAATTCGGTTCTCATGGCCGTTCCGGAGTCGGCCATGAAAAATTCCATCAACCAGTTTCCGCCGCCCACAATCATCCCTGGAAAGGTGTAAGCGTTTGCCGGAACAGGCAGCGGGGTGTCGTAGAAGTGCAGCATGGCCCAGGGAACCCAAAGGGCGATCACGAGCCTGATTAACTCCCACGGCTGGAAGCTGCCGGACATGGCAATCTTCACCCCGGTCCAGACAACCATGATGGCGGCCAGCCCGGTCCAGAGGTCTTGTCCGGCGGTCAGCAAGATCGGCCCGCTGGTTCCGATAATGTTGTTCATCACCCCTTGCAGGAAGCCGCCGAAGTCGTCCAGCTGCGCCGGGGGGATGTTGGTTGGAACACTGGGGTCGAGTTGAATCTGAAACAACAAAGGCTAGCCTTCCGGGACCGCCACCAGATTAAGGGGTATACAGGGGATGCACCTGCATACGGAGACTTGCGCCGCCGTCGCTGCGTGAGGTAATCCCGTCCAGCCGTTCCTGGAATATCTGCTGGCCTCGTGCAGTGGCTTCCATCAAGGCAGCCTCGCGCTCCCGCCGCCTCGCTTCTGCTTCCAGTTCCGCCGCCGCCACCTGCGCCGCTTGGAGTGCTTGCAACTGCGCCATTGCGGCTGTTAGCTGTCCCTGTGTGACCATTCCGGCGACCTGAGATTGCTGTAGCGCGGTGTCGGATTTGTTAGCGTTGTTCCGCAGCCCGTTGTAGGAATCGAGCGCGGATTTGATAGCCGCCGAAGTCTCTGCGGCGGCATCGGAAACGGCATAGTTGAGGACGGTGGACTGCTCGCCGCGCTCCCGGTTGTTGCGGTAGTTCGCGGCGGCTCTGGTTGCCAGCTCCACCGGAAAGTTTGCGTAGGTTGCCAGCACGTCCGCCTCGCTCGTGGTGTCGGCAGTTTGCAGCCGGGTCCGCATGGCCTGGGTGATTGATGTGCCATCGCTGAACTGCTCAACCGCCGTCGCCAGCTCACCGGCAGCGCCGCTAAAATCGGATTTCCAGGCCATGCCTGTCCCGATGAGCTTGCTGGGGACCGAAGCCAGATCGGTGAACGGTTGGGTGATGGCTCCAATCTGTCCTAAAGTGCTTTCCCTGATGTGCTCGAATTGCTCCGTCAGCTTGCCAAGCTGGTTGCTCATAGATGTGAGCTGCGCCATCTGGTTGCCGATCATCGTTATCTGATTTGCCATCATGATGATTCTCTGTGATATCGCCGTGGGGTCGGTGGTGGGGAAAAAAGCCAACGCCGACACTGCCGTAAACAGGGGCAGGAAAAACAGAGCCAGCCAAGTTCGGACTTTCATGGTTTGTCTCCTTTCAAGGTTGTGGTTCCCCGGCCCGTGGGCCGGGGAACAAGTGCGTCGGAAGTGAACCAGATTCGTAGCCGGTGTCCGGCGCGAATCGTGAGAGTGGGTAAACGATTCAGAAAGCGCTGCAAGATTTGCTGTGCGCCCTGTCCGAGCCCTTGCCCGGCTCCGGCCCGGATCGCTGGCGCACCGCCAGAATAGGGGTTCGCTCCTTGCAAGGTCAGCCCGGAGATAACTCCGACTGCTCCGACCGCCGCAAACATGGAGAGGTAATGGCGGTTCACCTGATCTTTCAATGCACTCTCTCCGACCTGATTGAGTCCGGCAAAATCGAGCGCAACCCAGCGACCGTCGGGAAATATCAAGCGATGGAAGCCCACTACAAGCCGCTCTTGGTCAATGCCCCGCACCGAAGTCGCCGTGCCAATGACTCTCGATCCACGGGGGACAAGAATCCGCTGCCGGTCGGCGGAGTAAAACGGAACCGACACCGCCGCCAGCACCGGGCCGGGAAGTCTGTTGAAGTCGCCTGAAAGCTGAGTGACCATCACCGCCTCCAGAAACGAGCCTTCATAGATTCGCTCGAAGCCGGGCGGGTCTGCGGGCGCGACGCTCGATGTAGGATTCTCGTAGTCCTTTCGCGTTGCGCCGGTAAGCGCCTCCGCCGCCGCGCCCAGGCCGGGTAGGGGCAACTCCCCTTCATGCTCGCCCGGCGCTGTCTGGGATTCGGCTGCTTCCGCATCAGCGACAACTTGACTGAGCATATCAAGCGACTGTTGCAAGGCTTGATTGACTGCCGCTGGCGGTTGGAAGTTCTGCGCGGTTGGAGTACCAGGAGTCCCCGGCGCTTCACCGCCCTCCGCCGCTGCTTGCGACGGCGGCGGCTCGCTCACTGTACGGTAGGTCTGCGCCACCGGCGCTGACCGCAGTGAGCGGTTGCGCCGTTCGATCTCTTCCAAGCGCAATACCTCTCTCAGCTCCGCCTCGGCCTGGCTCGACGGCACAATCGGATCTCCGCCGATGACGCCGCTCGGCAAAAGCGAAGCGGTTGCGCTGGGGGTGTAAATGCCGCCCGCCTGCTGCTGTTGCAGTTCCCTCTCCGCCGCTTGCCGTTGGGCCTCCTGCCGCAACCCTTCCTCGCGGACCCTCGCCGCAACCTGCGCTTGCGCTCCGGGTCCTGCCGGTTGTTGCGAGCCCGAATCCGCTACTTCGACTTCCTCCGGCGCGGTATTGAAAACAGACTGCATCACCAGAAAGAGGCCGAGCACCACGGCGATTCCCGCCACCCCCCATCGGGTGAGTTTCTGGATCGGCACGGCTCCGGTAGCCTTGTCGTGCAGCCGTTTCCATTGGTTCTGAATCTGGTTCTGTGGGTTCATGGTTCCAGCTCCCGCCTGTCGAGCTTCCACTGAGCCTTTTCCTTGCCGATTTGCAGCCAGCCGTCGCCTAACAGATGCCGGGCGACATAAAGGCCGTCCTCGTTGAGGTCGTAGGCTACCAGCGCGGGCTTGCCTTCTTTGATTTCATAGAGCGCCGGGGACTCCTGGGCGTTGGAGCGCAGATAGGTAAATTGGCCGTCGTGCCACATGCCTTCGACCAGGAAGGGCCATTTGAGGGCTTTGTCTTGCAGACGGTAAGGGAATTTCAACCGCGTGGGATAGTCGGCCCGGAAAGAGTTGATCTCCGCCTCGGCCTGTTGCCGTACCGTGTCGATCTGCTGCTCCGCTTCGGCCTGCGCCGCTCCGGCGGTCATTCGCGCCTGCTCCGCCATCTGTTGATAGGCTTCCACCTGATCGCGGGCCACAAAGGCGGGCTGATGCGCTCCGGGTGATATCCTCGGATCGCTCTCGGCCGCACTGGCGATGCGAACGACAAGATGCGGTTGTCCGGGCTGCTCGGAGACAAGGAAGGAATAGATTCTCCCGGATTCGCAAACCAGGGCGACGTTGGTGCTGACGCCCTCGCTGATCGGTTTCAAGAAAGCGAGATTGGCCGCTCCGGTCAAGTGCCAATACTCGGAGTCACCCACTACGAAATCGAGAATGTTCTCTCGTCCCGGAAGTTGAATAACGGTGGTGTGGCGTACTCTGGTCCGCAAGCGGATGATCTGGTCCGGGTTGTCGCCGACCCGAATCACTGACGGCTCCGCCGCCGGTGTTTCCTGCTCGGCAGGAGTGGGGCGGGGAGCTGCCGCTGCTTCTGGTATTTCCTGCGCGGTGGTGGTGATGGGTATTGCCGTCAGCAATATCAGAACGGCCAGGGTGATGAGTTTCATGGTGTTACCTCCGTTTGTTTGACAAGTGTTCGAGCGCACCCTCCAGGCCATACCGCTCTACCGCCTCGGCCCGCTCCTGAGCATCGCGGGCCGAGCTGGTATAGAGCCAGTAGCTTTCAGGGTCCACTTCCAGTCGTAGCTTTCCCGCCGCTTCCGGTCGCCGCATATACAGCTCCCGTTTGGGAATCAAACCGCGTATGGTGGCTACCTCGGACGGATTCAGGCGAAAGATGTCTGCCGCCTTGTCCGGCAGTTCCGGGTTGGCAAGAAATAGTTTGGTCGGCATGGATTCGAGCAGTACGTCGGCTCCGGCAGTTCCGGTCACGTCCACGGCGCTTTGAGTCGCCATAATCAGCGCCGCGTTCTTCTTCCGCCAGGTCTTGGCTGCCTCGGCCAGATAACCCAGCACCGCCGGATCACGGAGATAACGCCAGGCTTCATCCACCACCATGAGCTTGACCCTCTCCGTCTCGGCTGGATTCTCCAGCGCCAGCCGCAGCCGTTCCAGAAGATAGAACAGCGCCGCCTCGCAGAGGTCCTCATGCTCGGCTGCTCCGGCCAGGTCGATCACCTGCCATTCGGCCAGTTCGAGGTCCGTCCCGCTAGCCGGGTTGTCGAAGTATTTGCCCCAAGCGCCCTCGCCGTGCCAGCGCCCTAGCGCGGGCCACATCTTGGAGGGCAAGGAATGTACCAGCACACTCAAGGTCCGCCGATCCGGCGGGAATGAGTACACGTCCTCGATGCGGGCGCGGATTTCACTGGGGTCTTCTCCGCTCACCTGCCAGCCGCCGATCCGTAGCAGGCGCGTAATCCAGCCGGTTAAAAACTGATATGTCCGCTCTCCTGCCGGTAGCGCGAAGGGGCGCAACCGAAAGCCGCCCTCTCCGGCGTCGTCGTCGGGTGAAAGTTCGAGATACCCGCCTCCCAGAAAGCGGGTGAGCCAGCGGTACGAGCCCCCGAGGTCCAGAATGAGCACGCGCGGGTTGTACTGCAGGGCTTGGACAAGCAAAAAGTTGAGCGTGAAGCTCTTTCCCGCTCCGGTCGCCCCTAGCACTAGCGTGTGGCCCACGTCGCCGTGAAACAGATCGTAGTAGTAGGGAGTTCTCCACTGCGTTTCCAGAATAGCCAGCGCGTCCCGCTGCAAGTGGCCGCTCCGTGGGTTGCCACTCGGTGGCCCGAATATCGGCGCCATGCAAGCCGCCGCGCCCGCCGAAAGAAAGACGGATCGGACCTGCCGCTTTCTGGGCTGCGCCGGAAAGCGGCAGAACCATGTGGCCAGCTGGCCGTAGCCTTCCCGGATCGCTTTGGCATCGTGGGCCGCAAAGATGCGGCGAATATCTCCGTCCAGCCGTTCGGTCTGCTCCAGCTCTCCATGTAGGGCGATGGTAAGTGCCATGTCGCCGTAGGCGATTCCCTCCGTCTCCAACTCCACCAGGGCGTGACCCAAGCGACTCGATTCCACTTCGGCGGCGCTGTCTACCATTGCCGAAGCGGTTCCCTCGGTTTCCTGCACGTGCGCCATCATGGAGTACCGCTTTGAGAAGTAATGGCGCTGCGCCCCGCGAATCTTGCGCCGGGCAGAATCGAGGCCCCACGGTCGCCATTCCAGGGCCACGGTCATGGTGGCATCGAGCCGGTACAGATCGTTCAGAAGGTTGGCCTGCGCTCCGCTGGGGGGCGAGAGCAGCGAGTACAGAATGACCGGCTCGCCGTCCAGCCGCAGATGCCTCCGCTCGGCCTCCAACTCGCTGCGGGACAGCCGCCAGTTCATGCCGCTGCCGGTGGCACCCTCCCAGCCGCCGCCGGGGCGGCCGGGTCGGCCGGGTCGGCCGGGTCGATTGATGAGTTCGCTCAAGACGGCTGATCCAGCATCGGCGTCGAGCAGTTCCACCGGCGTCAAGTCCGATACCAGGGCGCATGACGCATCGACCAGTTGGCGGAAGCGCGTGGCGGCGGCTTCTATTTCGGTGAGTAGATAGACTGATTCGTGAGGGTTGCGCCGCCGTGCCAGCCAGTTCTGTAGGTAGGACTTCCACCATGCCTGATCCGACCGGCCTTTCGAGGCGGATGAAAGGTGAGGATCGTAGGTCCAGGCAATGTAGGTCTGGATTTCCTGAACGCGGCTGCTCAGAAAAGCCCGCCGCTTCCGCTGCGAGATGGCGGCAACGGTGGATTGCTCTCCCTGCTCTCCGGGGTCGAAGTGGCTGGCCCGTCGAAACAGATAGAAGTAAATGCGCGTCCGGGAATCGGCCCCGGAAAGCATACGCTGCCAGCGATTCAGCACCGCGTCCATCTGTTCAGGGGTTCGCCCGTCCAGGACGGCGGGCGTGAGCCGCGCCAAGCAAAGCAGCTCACCGGCGCGGGTCAGGCAGGTTCGCCCGTCATCCAGCCAGCCCCAATAGGGGATTTCCTCGGCCAGCGCCCCGGCAGCTTGATAGTCGGCTACTTCTTGATCCACATTCATAAGCGTCCTCGGATTAGCAGATACCAGGGGGAGTCGGCCCACTTGCCGGGATCGTAGCGGGCTTTGAAGCGGGTCGAAGCGCGCAGGATTTCCACCATGTTGGGGTCCTCGCGCCAAGCAAACCAGCCAGCGGCATAGAGCGCCACAAATATCACGCCGCCGGTCATCAGGGAGTTGATGGCGTTCCACATTGCCAGCCCCAACATGGCGCTGAGTAGAAACCAGCGGCGCTCCACGCCCATGATGGTGAGCGGCGCACTCAAGGCCGGATAAGCAGGCCAGTTCTTTGCGCCCTGCATCAGAACAGCCAGGTCAGGAAATTGGCCGCGCCCATCGCCATGCCTAATCCGAAGATGATCCCGGCCAGCGCCTTCTTGCTGCCGCCTTCGCCGAACGCGAACATCAGCCCGCCGATCACAATAGAAATCAGGCTTAACCCTCGTGCGAGGGGTCCGGTGAAAGCGTTTTCCAGCACGTCAATTGCATCCAGCCACGGACTTACGCCCTGGGCTGGAAGCTCCTGCTGCATGAGCAGCCCCATGCCTGCCATTAGCGCCGCTGCGCGTAATTTCGGAATCGGAAACCGTGAAGTCATGCCTTCCTCCTATGTTCGTTTGTAGTTAGTCTTGAAACATCCCCTTTGACTGATTTTGCAGAGCCTCCGCCAGTTCGGAATCTCCACCCTCGCCGCGCCGGATCGTGCGTTCCACCAGGTCAACCTTGCGGCCCAAATCGGCTAAGCCCAATGATCGAGCAGTTGCGTAAATGGAAAATGCGAACGAGACGACGGCAATGCCGCCATACACGGCAATCGGCAAGCCGCCGCGCCGGAACAGAACCGACCAGTGCGGTTTGTAAAAGGCCAGCTCCGGCAACCCGAAGATCGCAACCACGCCCAACGCGGTCACGGTGAGTCCGATGCTGACATGCCAGGGCCGCATGGTTCAAAGCTCCATTGCTCCGTCTCGACCGCCTCTTGCGGCTCCGCCGCTGCCGTCTCCGCCGCCGCCTCGACCTGCTCCGCCGAGCGCCCGGCTGATCGCGGCGTTGGCCCGTCCGCCGCTTCCGTGTATCTGAAATCCGGCCTGGGCTTTGGCGGCGATAGTGCCTGAGCGGTAGTGTTCTGAGGCAACCTCGACGTTGACGCGCCCGCTGCGGCCCTCGACGTCCTGATATTCAATCTGCGCGTCGGGATAGACGACTCGACCCTCTTTGATGGGTAGCTCCAACTCCTGAGCGGCCTTGTGACGCGCCGCGTCTGCCGCCGCCTTGCCTTCTTTGGCCCGCGCCGTTTCGGTGGCGCGGGCCACCTGCTTTTTAAGCTCGGCGTCGATCCGCACTCGCTGGATACTCGCCCCTTGTTCCACCAGGCGGCGCTGCTCTATCTGAGCTGCCCGGTAAACGGCGGTGTCGTGTCGTAGTTCGCCCTTCTTGACCAGGCCGGTCCAGGTTTGCTGTTCCTTGTCGAATCCCTGCTCGACGGCGCACTCCTGCGCTTTGCGCGCTCCGGCCTCGGTCAAGGTAAGCACTTTGTACGTTCCGCCCCTCGGCCCTTTTGCTTGATGCTCCTGCATGTGGCCGTCTTTTATCATGCGGTCCACGGCCCTTCGCGCCGTGTAGGGATGGCCCCCGAATTGCGACTCCGCCAGGTCGCGGTAGGAGACGTTGCGATACATCCCCACGTCGGCCAGCGCTCCTTCGCTGCGCTGCTGAAAGCTGCGGTTGTCCTGTCGCGGATCGTACTCGCGGCGGTGTCCTGTGCGAGGCTGCTCTCGGTCCCGGTCGGTATGCTCCCGTCTCGGGGCAGGGGTAGGCGTCTGACTGCGGCTGTCGTCTCTGGTCAGGATATCGAGCGGATCAAACATGCTGTGATCCTTCCCGGGCTATCTGTCTGGTCCGGCGTCTCGTTCGTGTTCCTGTGCTTTCGCTTTTGCCTGCGGGCTGGGAGCGTGGCTGATCTGCGGCCCGGCTTCGTGGGAGTACTTCTGCGCCAGTTCTTCATGCTTCTTTTCTTGTTCGGCTTCGCGTTCTCTCACCGGCTGTACTAGATAATCTGATATCTTCTCCGCCTCCGCTGCCGCGTGGTAAATCTCGCGTGGCTCCTTGTTCAGCACCTTGATCCAGTTATCAACGTAGGCCGCGCCGCGTGAGCCGTCATGGCCTACTCCTAACTTCTGGCCCGTCATCATGGCGCTGATCTCCGCCCGCAGTTCTTCGCGGGCGTAGGCTTCGCTGCCGAAGCCAGCCGCAACTCCTTCTTGCAGCGATTTGCGATCCAGGCGGCTTTCATGTCCGCTGGCGTGTCCCAGTTCGTGAAGCGCCGTCTGGTAGTAGCCGGTGGCCGAAGCAAACTGTCCGCGTTCTGGCAGCGTTATTCGATCCGTGTCCAGGCTGTAGCTGGCTTGATCTCCGGGAATGTGGTTGATCTTGACGCCGCTCTCTCGAATCGCAGTCTCCGCTTTCTCGTGCGCCTGCCACTCCGGCGGGGCTTCCGCCGACCGCTCCGGCAGTTTCAGCCCCTCGGTTTGATCGGCGTTGAACACCGCGTACTGCCGCACGACGGGATGGTTGCGTTTGTACTCCTCATAGACCGCCTTGCCGTCCTTGTCCTTCAACGGCTTTCCGCCCTCGTCTTTCGCGGCGATGCGGGCGCGGTCGGTGTAATACAGCACCTTCGTTCCGCGTTCCCCTTTGCGGACGTGGCCGCCCAGGGCCTCGATCTGCTTGTAGGTTCCCCAGCGGTTGTCGCTGTGGCCCTGACGGATACCCCTGCTCATCAGGTAAAGGCTGTTGCCGCGTGTGTAGGGTTTCCCGGTCGATAGGTTCTCCGGCATACCTTGCTCCCCCGGCTTCCACGGTTTCTGCCAGGGTGCCACACCCTTTTTGATCTGCTCTATGAGTTCGTCCGCAACCTGGCGGACGTATTGTTCGGAGCGGTCCTGATTTTTGGCCATGATTATCTGTAAGCGTCCTTGTGCGCCTCGATGATGTCTCCCAGCTCCCCTACCTCCTCGAAGCTCAAGCCGATCTTCTCGCCCAGCTCGCGGGTTACCTCAATGGGAAGGCCCTGCTTCAGCGCCTCGTGAAAGTCGTCCTCGGTTTCGACCGTCAGGTACTTCTCGTCGTTTTCGTTCTCTTCGTGAATCATGATTGCTTCCTCATTTCTGCCTCTCTGGGCCGATCCTTTTCGCGCCGTCGCGCCCGCCACTGCAGCACAGGAAGCAAACGGCCCGGCTTCCAGGGTTTTTGCCACGGCGCCACGCCCGCCTTGATCTGTTCCATGATCTCGTCTGCCACTTGGCGGACGTATTGTTCGGGCCGGTCCTGATTTTTTGCCATTATCGGCAGGCGTCCTTGTGCGCCTCGTGAGAATCGTCCTCGGTTTCGACCGTCAGATACTTCTCTCCCCTTCGTTCTTTTCTCGAATCATGATTGCTGCCTCCCACGTGCCCGCCACGCCCGCACAGGATGCAAGCGGGCCGGATGGCGTCTTGGAGACGCTTAAAACGGGGCCGAACTGGAAATCCCTCCGCCAACGGCGTGCTCCCTCCCGTTTTCTTCGATGGTTCCTCGATGTTGCCCGATCGGCCCCTGCCGGCGGAAGTATGATCTCTCACGCGCCGGCGTCGGCAGCGTTCCCGGTAGGCCCGTTGGCAGTCGCGGTGATCCAGCCGGGCTTCCAAGCTTTGCCGGTATCGCCGGTTGGCTCGCCGCCGCTGTTCCCGCCGCGCTTTCTTTCGGCAGCTGTCCCCGCAGTAGCGATGCCCCCGGTAGCAGGAATTGCAGATGTAAAACACCAACCCGCAGTCCGGCCAGCGGCAAGTCAACTGCCGTAACACCACTTTTCTGGCCATCGCACCCCTCGCGGGCGTGGACAACTGCTCTGTCGTGGAACTCTGGCTGTGCTGTGGTCGTGCCCTCTAACCGGGGCCGCCATAAAGAAAACCCCGATCGTTAGCGCGATCGGGGTTTACCCATTTGCACTTTCGGCCCTGCCTTGCCGGAGCCTCGTCAAATCGCAGCGGCGAAGAAGACTTCGTCTCTCGCTATCGGCGCTCATCCAAAAAACCACGGGGCCAGCGAAGCGGACCCGGACACGGGTTTCATGGCGCGGCTGCTGCTGGCCTGGATGTCGACCGAAGCGGTCAAGACTCAGTCTCCAGTGTTGGTTTTAGGGGACCCCTTGGCCGAGTTCATGCGCCAGCGGGATATGCAGGACGAAGCGATAGCCCTCGTGGTGATCGAGCGCGGCTCCGCAATCAGATGGATCGGCTCTTTAGCGCTATGCTTCAGTTCATCTAGGAGGACCGAGGGCCGGACAACCCGACACGGGTCAGGGACACCTTCCTCGAACCGAGGAACAGGTCCGCCACTAGTCGATCACTGCGTGGCATCATCCAGTTCCCCCGGAGGCAAGGAGGAGAATACGGGCGCGGCTTCGAAGTTCAGTGACAAACTGACGATGGGCACCGTGGAGGTGACTTCGAGCGATCCGCTAAAGCTGCTGAGACCAAACAGGGGCGCCATGTTCTGCGCATCATGCCCGTTGGGCAACAGGGTCTCATCGACGCTGGCCAGCATCCGCCCATCCGCGTCCCTGGCGGTGAAGGTAATGAGGGCCGCTGTGTCGGAAGGGTTGGCATAGGCAACTCCTGTCCCAAACTGACCTTCTCCCTGCTCGGCAAAGGTGACAAAGCGGGTGGCCGGAACTGTCGCCGCATTGACTCCGGCTTCTCCCGTGGGTATCCCTTCGCTGTTACGCCGACGATACAGAAGGCTGGCCTGCACCGGCCCGGAGCAGGTAACCCGCGCCCAGCCGGGCACCAGAGGGCCGCTCAGCTCCACGTTGGTCTCCTGGTGAACGGACCCTCCGGGCGGTAGAACGTCGTTCCGGCTGATCACCGTTCCCCGTCCCGCAAACGAGACCATCAACGGACTGCCGTGATCGGAAAGGAAATCGGTCTGGCAGCTCACCTCCCGCTGCGAGTAGTTGATATAGGTAATCGTGGTTTGCCAACCCGCTCCCACGGCAAGATGAGTGAAGTAATAGGTAGTCGATCCCTGCGCGGCGGCATCCGGTTCCCCCGGAGGCAAGGAGGAGAATACGGAAGCGGCTTCGAAGTTCAGCGACAGACTGACGATGGGCTCCGTGGAGGTGATTTCGAGCGATCCGGTAAAGCTGCTGAGATCGAACAGGGGCGGCATATTTTGCGCACCATGCCAGTTGGGCGGCAACATCAGATCTTCGATAGCCAGCACCTCCCCATCCGCGTCCCGGACAGTAAAGGTAACCAGAGCCGCTGTGTCGGAAGGGTTGGCATAGGCCACTCCGGTCCCATTCTTGCCTTCTCCCTGCTCGGCAAAGGTGACAAAGCGGGTGGCCGGAACTGTCGCCGCATTGACTCCGGCTTCCGCCACGGGCATCCCTTCGCTGCTATACCAACGAAACAGAAGGCTGGCCTGCACCGGCCCCGTGCAGGTGGCCCGCGCCCAGCCGGGCGCCAGAGGAGCGCTCAGGTCCACGTCGGTCTCCTGGTGAACGGATCCCCCCGGCGGCAGAACGTCGGTCCGGCGGTCAACCGTTCCCAGTTCGGCAAACGAGACCATCAGGGGACTTCCGTGATCGGAGATGAAATCGGTTTGACAGGTCACCTCCTCCCGGGAGTAGTTGATATAGGTAATCGTGGTTTGCCAACTCGCTCCCACGGCAAGATGCGGGAAGTAATAGATCCGGTCTTCCGGCGGCGGGGGGCTGGTACCCTGCTCCACGGTGATCGTCACCGTATCTGAATCGAATCGACCGCTCGGATCTGTGACCAGCAGCCTGAAGCTCAGCACTGCATCCGCCGTCAGCCCCCGCGGGGCCGTGAAGGTGGGATTGACCACGTTTCGGGACGACAGCACCACGCTCTGGCCACTGAGTTGATTCCAGCGATATCGTAGCGGATCGTCGTCCGGGTCGCTGCTGCCGCTGCCGTCCAGCGTCACCAGTGCGCCTTCCCTGACGCCGGTCTGGTCCGGGCCGGCATCCGCCGTCGGGAAATTGCTCGCCGGCGGAGGAGGAGGTGGTGGAGGGGGCGGTGGCGGGGGGAGGGTGCCGCAGACGGCCCCCTGGAAATTGATCGTCGCCAGCCACGTGTGAAATGCGGTATCCACCGGCGCACACAACGTGGTCTCCCGTATATCCAACGCCGAGAGTTGTGACAGCGCCGACAGGGTTAGCGGAAGAGGTCCGCTCAACGTATTGCCGTTGAGATACAGCCCCGTAAGGCGGGTCAAGACTCCCAGTTCGGCACCGATCGTTCCGGTCAATCCATTGGCGGAAAGAGACAGGATCGTGACTCGGCCGTTCGCATCCGTGGTGACTCCGTACCATTCCGAGAGCGGCTCGCCGCTCAGCCAGTTCATGTTATTCGTCCAGTCCGCGCCGCCGGTCTCGTTGTAGAGTACCCGCAGCACCGCCCGGTCCTGGGCCGGAGCCACCCCGGGCGGGATCGGACCGCTCAATTCATTACTCCAGAGTGACAACTCCAGAAGCTCTGGCAGGTTCCCCAACCAAGATGGGATCGACCCGGTCAATTCATTGTTGTGGAGAAACAGGTACCGGAGGTTGGCTAGGCGTCCCAGCTCCGCCGGGATCGCCCCGCTCAACTTATTCTCGTGGAGATACAGGAGCTGGAGGTTGGCCAGGTCCCCCAGCGCCGCCGGGATCTCCCCGCTCAACTCATTGCCCCAGAGATACAGGATCTGGAGGCTGCTCAGATCCCCCAGCTCCGCCGGGATCTCCCCGCTCAACTTATTCTCGTGGAGATACAGCTGCTCGAGGTTGGTCAGCTTGCCCAGCGCGACCGGGATCGCCCCGCTCAACTCGTTCCCGCCGAGAGACAGCCTCTGGAGGCTGGCCAAGTTCCCCAGCGCCGCCGGGATCGCCCCGCTCAACTCATTGCCCCAGAGATACAGGATCTGGAGGCTGCTCAGATCCCCCAGCTCGACCGGGATCGCCCCGCTCAACTCATTCTGGGAGATATACAGCTGCTGGAGGCTGGCCAGATCCCCCAGCTCCGCCGGGATCTCCCCGCTCAACATATTCTGGGAGAGAGACAGCTGCTCGAGGTTGGTCAGCTTGCCCAGCTCGACCGGGATCGCCCCGCTCAACATATTCTGGGAGAGATACAGCTGCCGGAGGTTGGTCAGATCCCCCAGCGCCGCCGGGATCGCCCCGCTCAACTCATTGCCCCAGAGATACAGGATCTGGAGGCTGCTCAGATCCCCCAGCTCCGCCGGGATCGCCCCGCTCAACATATTCTGGGAGAGAGACAGCTGCTCGAGGTTGGTCAGCTTGCCCAGCGCGACCGGGATCGCCCCGCTCAACATATTCTGGTGGAGATACAGGATCTGGAGGTTGGTCAGATCCCCCAGCTCGACCGGGAGCTCCCCGTTCAACTCATTCTGGGCGAGATACACGTGCGTGACTCGACCATCGACGTCGGTCGTCACCCCGTACCATTCCGAGAGGGCCGCGGTGGTTAACCAGTTGGTGTTGATCGTCCAGTTCGGGCCGCTGGTCGCGTTGTAGAGTGCCACCAGCGCCGCACGGTCCGTCGCCTCGCCGTTGACCTTGTGGCCGGGCTGGGTGCCCTCCTCCGCGTGGGTGAGCACGGCGTCGAGCCCGCCCCCCGTGCCCCGGATCGCGTCCCCCGTGTCGAGCTTGATCGTGCGGTCGTGATTCCCGATCCAGATGCCGTCGGTGTCCATGTCGCCTGCCACGACCGTGTAGCTGAACACCAGCGTCGTCATGCCCGAGCCGCTCGACAGCGCGGCGCTCCGCAGAGCCGGCGGGGGCGTGCCGACCGAGCAGGACACCGTGGCAGTCGAGCCCAGGCAGAACTCGAACTCCGGCGTGCCCGTGACCGTCACGTCCTGGTCGAAGGTCACCGTGAACTCGATCATCTCGCCGGTCCCGTAGGTGTCGGCCGAGGCCGGCGACGAGGTGACGTCCACATTGCTCACCGTCGGGGCCGTCGTTGCGGTGGACATGCGCACGGTGTAGGTGCTGCCGACGGTGAACGTCGGGATGTTGCTGAACCAGCTGTAGGTCATGCCGCTTAGGCTGGAGAGGGACTCCTCCGTCGCGCTGGAGAGGGGGTAGGCCGTGCCGCCGAGCCACAGGGTGAGGTCATTGCGGGCGGCGGCGGTGAGAGTCCTGTTGAGGTTGATCCGGAAAACGGTGATAGAGCGGTGAAGGGCGCCGATGGTGTAGTCGGTTCCCTCGTAGGTGAAGTCGGTGTCGCTCAGCGAGCCGTACCCGCTGGCGAACCCAGTGAAGGCGACACTGGCGACACCCGCGGTGAGGGTGGCGCCCCAGAGGGGCAGGCGGCCGCGGATCTCGGCGCGGATGTGCCGGTGGGTGTCGCCGCTGCCGATGCTGGCGCTGCTCCAGCCTGCAGCGGTCAGGCTGCGGGAGGAGCGGCCGTGGAAACTCCAGCCGGACCGGGAGCCGCTGCCGGCGTGGCTGGCTACGGGGTCGTTTCTGCGGAGGGTGATATTCTTGATGTCGTTGGAGGTGACGACGATCCAGTAGCTGCCGAAGGGGCCAACGAAGAGGTTGGGGGGGGCGGTGAAGGTCTGCAGGCCGGTGCCGAGGGTGCCGGGCGAGATGAAGGTGGCGACGACGTTGCCGGGGGAGGCGCTGTCGCTGTCCCCGGTGGAGAAGTGCAGCCGGACGGTGGCCTGGGCGCCAGCATCAAGACTGCGGATGTCGAGCCGGACCTCCTCGAGGATGTAGCCGCCGTGCTGCCTGCCGACTACAAAGCGGATGGCTTGCTCGAAGCGGTTGGCGCCCCCGGCGGTCCAGGCGGAGGTGAGGACTGGGCTGTCGGTATTGGTGAGGTGGGTGCCGGTCTGGGCCTGCGCGGGCACGGCCAGGGCCAGCAGCGCGGCAGCGGCCAGCAGGGCCAGGCAGGCCCGCGGGCCGGGGCCGGGCGTTCGCTTCCCGGCCTCGCAACGGCGCCGGGCTCCCGGAAGAGCCCCTGCCCCGGCGGCGAGGCCGTCCGGTTCTGAAGAACAATCCATACTCCGTGCTGTTCTGACCGGGACGCGGCGCTGGCGGCGCGGTCCTTCCTGGCCCCGGCCCGGCCTGCGGCCGTCGTGCGGCGCCGCGTCCGCCCGGCAGGTCCGCGGTTGCTGCTTCGCGGCGATGTCGCCAGGGGCCGACGAACGATCCGTGGCTGTCTCCAAATCCCCTGACCTCCCAGCGGCCGTGTGCCCTGCGCACGCCGCGCCGGCCGGCGCGGTCCGCGCCGCCCTCCACGCGGATGACCGCACACGCACACACCACCCCGCACGATTGTAGGAAATGTTGTGTTACAATGCTGTCCATAGAAGTAGTTTCTTCGCTCATATAACGCTCATTCGTCGCTATTTAGACGAGATCAGCCAGATATCTGACCGCATCGGCCCGGCCCAGGCGGCGGGGGCAGGGAGGAACGCATGACCGAGCGCGCGCCAACGGCGGCCGAACACGAAGCGCTGCGCGCGCGCCTCGCCGCGCTGAGCGCGGCGAGCCTGCGCATCAGCGCCAGCCTCGAGCTCGAGACCGTGCTCACCGAAGTGGTGGAGAGCGCCCGGACGCTCACCGGCGCGCGCTTCGGCGCCATCGCCACCATCGACGAGACGGGGACGCCCCGGGACTTCGTCACCTCGGGCTTCACCGAGGAGGAGCACCGGCGGCTGGCGGAGTGGGCCGACGGGCCGCGGCTCTTCGAGCACTTCCGTGACCTGGAGGGACCGCTTCGGATCGCCGACGTCCCGGCCTATGTGCGCGCGCTCGGCTTCCCCACGGACCGGCTGCCGTCGAAGACCTTCCAGGGCACGCCGATGCGCCATCGCGGCGTCCATGTCGGCAACTTCTATCTGGTCGAGAAGGCGGGCGGGGCGGCGTTCACCGACGAGGACGAGCAGATCCTGGTGCTGTTCGCCGCGCAGGCCGCGACCGCGATCGCCAACGCGCGGACCTACCGCGCCGAGCGGCGCGCGCGCGCCGACCTCGAGGCGCTGATCGAGACCTCGCCGGTCGGCGTCGTCGTGTTCGACGGCGGGACCGGCCAGCTGGTCTCGCTCAACCGCGAGGCCACCCGCCTCGTCCAGAGCCTGTGCGACCGTGGCCCGCCGCCGCGAGTAGAAGTCGTAGATGAAGCGGTTGAGGAAATATTTGGTGGTGGGGTCCAGCGGGTCGGCCTGGGCTTCCATCGCTTCGTAGGCGACGGCCTCGGCGCGCCCGACTTCATCAACCCTCAAAACGTAGGTCGCGGCGGTTGCAGTCGCTGAAGCTGTTCGGCGGTGACCTCCACCACCAGGTAGCCATTCTCGTACTTGGATTCGATCGGCTCCAAACTCGCGGCAATGAGTCGGCCGGTCGGCAGATCGTCGAAGAAGACACGGACGATCGTCTCCTCGCCGGAGAGCTGCGCCCGTAGCACAGGGCGAGGCTTGCAAGAGGGGTGAAGCGCCCCTGATAGCGCCGATGATGCTTGCACCGGAGCTTGGCTTGAACAGGTCGATCACTGCGCGGCAGCTTCCAGTTCTCCCGGAGGCAAAGAGGAGAAGACGGGGGCGGCTTCGAAATTGAGCGACAGACTGACGATGGGCTCTGTGGATGTGATTTCGATCGATCCAGTAAAACTGGGGAGACCAAACAGGGGCGCCATGTTTTGCGCATCATGCCCTCCGGGCAACAGGGTCCGAACGACGCTGGCCAGCGTCTCCCCATCCTCGTCCTTGGCAGTAAAGGTGAGCATGGCCGCTGTGGCGGTTGGGTTGGCATAGGCAACTCCGGTCCCAAACTGACCTTCTCCCTGTTCGGCAAAGGTGACAAAGCGGGTGGCCGGAACGGTTGCCGCATTGACTCCGGCTTCCGCCACGGGCAACCCTTCGCTGTTGTGCTGACGAAACAGAAGGCTGGCCTTCACCGGCCCGGAGCAGGTAGCCCGCGCCCAGCCGGGCGCAAGCGGTGCGCTCAGATCGACGTTGGTCTCCTGATGAACAGACCCCCCGGGCGGTAGAACGTCGGGTCGGTTGATAACCGTTCCTCGATCCGTAAACGAGACCATCAACGGACTGCCCTGATCGGAAAGGAACTCGGTTTGGCAGCTCACCTCCTGCGGGGAGTAGTTGATATAGGTGATCGTGGTTTGCCAACCCGCTCCCACGGCAAGATGGGGGAAATAATAGGTAGTCGATCCCTGCGCTGCGGCATCCAGTTCACCCGGAGGCAAGGAGGAGAATACGGGTGCGGCTTCGAAGTTGAGCGACAGACTGACGATGGGTGCCGTGGAGGTGACCTCGATCGATCCGGTAAAGCTGGGAAGACCGAACAGGGGCGCCATATTCAGCGCACCATGCCCGTTGGGCGACAACATCAGATCGTCGCTGGCCAGCACCTCCCCATCCGCGTCCCTGGCAGTAAAGGTGACCAGGGCCGTCGTGGCGGAAGGATTGGCATAGGCCACTCCGGTCCCATCCTTGCCTTCCCCCTGTTCGGCAAAGGTGACGAAGCGGGTGGCCGGAACTGTTGCCGCATTGACTCCGGCTTCCGCCACGGGCATCCCTTCGCTGTTATACCCACGAAACAGAAGGCTGGCCTTCACCGGTCCGGAGCAGGTGGCCCGCGCCCAGCCGGGCGCAAGCGGAGCGCTCAGCCCCACGTTGGTCTCCTGGTGAACGGACCCCCCTGGCGGCAGAGTGTCGGTCCGGCTGACCACCGTTCCTTGATCCGCAAACGAGACCATCAGGGGAGTTCCCTGATCGGAAAGGAAATCGGTCTGGCAGCTCACCTCCTGCGGGGAGTAGTTGATATAGGTGATCGTGGTTTGCCAACCCGCTCCCACGGCAAGATGGGGGAAATAATAGATCTGATCTCCCGGAGGGCTGGTCCCCTGCTCCACCGTGATCGTCACCGTGTCTGAAGCGAACAGACCTTCCGGATCAGTGACCAGCAACCTGAAGCTCAGCACCGCATCGGCCGTCAGCCCCTGCGGGGCCGTGAAGGTGGGATTGACCACGTTCTGGGACGACAGCACCACAGGCTCGCCACTAAGTTGATTCCAGCGATATCGTAGCGGATCGTCGTCCGGATCGCTGCTGCCGCTGCCGTCCAGCGACACCAGCGCGCCTTCCCTCACGCCGGTCTGGTCCGGACCCGCATCCGCCATCGGCCGATTGTTCGCCGGCGGACGTGGCGGCGGTGGTGGCGGCGGCGGAGGAGGTGGGGGTGGAGGGGCGACGATATCGGGCGTTGCACTCATCGTCTCCGTTTCGCCCTTGCCCAACGCATTGACCGCCCGCACCTCGAAGACGTATTCCCTGCCGTTAATCAGCCCTCCCACCGTCACCCTGCGCGTTCCCGCTCTCACGTTCTCCCATGCGCTGAAATCCTCACCGGCGGCTGCAAATCGGTATTCGTAGCGGATGATCGCCGAGCCCCCGTCTTCCGTCGGCCGGTTCCAGTTCAGCCGCACCCCTGCGTTACCCGCGCTGGCCGTCAGACCCAGAGACGAGATCGGCACCGTCACTCCCGGTGGCGCCACCCGAACCTCAAGCGTCCCTTCCTCGTTCGGTTTGTTCTCCACCGACGACCTCACTGCGCCTCCGCTCATCGTCAGCTTCAGCGTGTAGTTGTGTGCCACCCGATCGGTCCGCGGCGTCACCGTAGTGGTGAACACCCGGTCGTCGACCGTATCCAGTCGACCGATCCCCGGGTCGCAGAACACCGGGTTGTTCTGATCGTCGCTGCAGGCAGGATTCTGGCCGCTCTCGATGGCGGCCTGGGTGAAGCCTCTCACCGTCTCGGAAAAGCTGAACCTCACCGTAAAGGGGCCCTCCACTGGCGGCTCGGTCCCGCTCGTTATCTCGACCGTCAGCGGCGTGACGGTCATCCCCTCCCCCGACTCCGACCAGTCGCTTGTCCCCTCGTCGTTGGTGGCCCGCACCTGGACCTCATAGACAGTTCCCGGTTTGAGGTCCTCGATCATTACCGTGAGCCCCGGCCCCTCGTGCCCCCCGTCGGTGAAGCGCCCCGTGCCCTTCTCCCGGTACCGCACGTCGTAGTCGGTGATCGCCGGTCCCGTGTTGTCCGGTTCTCTCCAGTTGACCGTCATACTCTCGGCCGTCTCCCCCGAGAAGGTCGGCGCCTCCGGGATACCAGGCGGTTCCCGTTCGTCCGTCACTCTGACCGTGAACGTCTGCTCGGCCTCCAGTTCCCTCGCCCCCGCACCGCTCCTCACTTCCACCGTCACCTCATACTCGTTGTCTCCGGGGGCCTCGAAGTCCGGCGCTGTCCGGAATCTCAACTCTCCAGTGTCGGGGGCAACAGAGAACTGAAACCTGTCGGCCCCGCCCACAATCTCCCAGCCCGTCACCTCGTCCCCCGGGTCGATGTCCCTGGCCTCCAGCCTCCTCACCAGCGCCTGGTTCTCCGGAACATCGAACGAACTCGGACTCGTGATCTCCGGAGCCGTGTTGGGCGCTCCCGTGGTATTGGTCACCGACTGGCTGCTCAGTCCCAGAGCGTCGTTGCCCACCGCGTCCCGGATCGGTCGCGTCCCCGGACTGTAGTTCACTCGAATCCCCGTGTCCCCGTGCTCCGCCGCCGGATCGAGCGTCAGGGTCACCACGCTTCCGCTTACCGATACTGCGGAAACGCTTCGCCCGGTACCCCCCACCTCCACCGTGAAGTCTCCCGTCCCCGGCCTCGAACCACCGTCGAGAGCCTCGCCATAGGTCAGCGTCAGAGAGGAGCCATCCACCGCCGCGCTCAGAAACGCCGGCCGGACCCCGTCCACCTTATGCCCCGCCTGCGGCGCCACCGCTTCATGGTCCAGCACCGCATCATTGTCCGCCTCGTCCTTGATCGTCCCGCCGTTCCGGTCAATGCGGCCGGCAGCAATGCTCACTCCATCGGTGTCTTCGTCCCCCAGGGCCACCTCGTAGCTGAACACCAGCGCCGCCGCGCCACTGCCTCTCAGGTAGCCGGCCGTCCGGTTCCTGCTCCCCACTCTCAGCCGCATTCGCGGCGTCCTCGTCACTACCACCGTCTCATCGAAGGTCACCGTCACCTCGATCTCGTCCTCCGCCGCATAGATCTGATCCCCCCCGGGGTTCGAGGTGATGGCCAGACTGCTCACTGTCGGTGAGGTCGTGTCCGGGGTGTCGTTGGTCACCGGCTCGCGGCTGAGCGCCTCCGCATCGTTTCCCGGCACATCCTGGATCGGGTTGGCCCCCGGCGTATAGCTCACTTGGATCCCTGCCTCCCCGTGCTCGGCCCCCACATCCAGGGTCAGCTCCACCGCACTCCCGTTCACTCGAACTCCGGTGACCGTCCGCACCCGATCGCCCCCCGACACCGTGAAGTCCCCCGACACAGGCCTCGATCCCCCATCGAGCGCCTCATCATAGGTCAGCGTCAGTCTTGTCCCGTCCACTACCGCTCCGCCGCTGGCGTCCAGCCGCGGCCTGACCCCGTCCACCTTGTGCCCCGAGTCGGCGGCCAGCCCGTCATGGTCCAGCTCCGCATTGTTGCGGGCTTCGTCCCGGATGGTCCCGCCCGACAGGCTGTCGGCCTCGATGCCCATTCCATCCGTGTCGCTTTCCCCGTCGGCCACTTTGTAGGCAAAGACCAGAGCCGCTGTTCCCGACCCTCCTTCATAGTCCGCCGTTCGCCTCCCTCCCCCCAGCTCCAGCCTCAACTGCGGCGTCCCCGTCACCTCCACCGTCTCGCTGAAGGTCACCGTCACCTGAATCTCATCATCGACCGCGTAGGTCCGGTCCGTCCCAGGATCCGAGGTGATCGCCACCCTGCTCACCGTCGGAGCGGTATCATCCACATCCTGCAGCCTGACCGTGAACGCAACCTCCACCGCATTGAACCCATCGCTCACCTGCACCGTGACCTCGTAATCCCCATCCCCATTACTGTCGTCCGGTTCCTCGTAGTCCTTCGCCGCCGTGAACGCCAGCCTGCCGCCAGCCATCAGCGTGAAGTGGCTCCGGTCATTCCCGCCCGTGATATCCCACACCAGGTCCTCGGTGCGGTCATCCTCGTCCGTCGCCAGCAGCGTCGCCACCACCGTCTCGTTCTCCGCCACGGGAATCAGGGCGGCCGTCGTTATCACCGGCGTCGCGTCGTCATCGGTGATCGTCAGCGTCTCGTCCGATGGCCCCGTCACCCCCTCGCTGTTGGTGGCCGTCCCCGTCACCATCACCGTCTTGTTGGGTGCGTCCACACCATTGTTGTTGGCGGTGATCGTCACGGTTCCCGTGCTGGCGGCCTGACCGGCTCCGATCGTCAGCGTCTTGTTCATGCTCAGCGTGAAATCCCCCGACACGGCCGGGGTGACGGCCGTGGCGGACACGGTCACCGTCGTCGTCTCACCCGACGTATGGCTCAGCCTCGCCGTCACGGTGGCGGACCCTCCGTTCTCGCTGATGGAGGTCGGCATCAACTGGAGCGTCACCGAGGGCGGAGCCCCCGTGGTGTTGGTCACCGACCGGTTGCTCAGTGCGAGCGCGTCGTTGCCCACCGCATCCCGGATCGGTCGCGTCCCCGGACTGTAGTTCACTCGAATCCCCGTGTCCCCGTGCTCCACCGCCGGATCGAGCGTCAGGGTCACCACGCTTCCGCTTACCGATACTGCGGAAACGCTTCGCCCGGTACCCCCCACCTCCACCGTGAAGTCCCCCGGCGCAGGCCTCGATCCCCCATCGAGCGCTTCCCCGTAGGTCAGCGTCAGAGAGGAGCCATCCACCGCCGCGCTCAGAAACGCCGGCCGGACCCCGTCCACCTTGTGCCCCGCCTGCGGCGCCACCGCTTCATGGTCCAGCACCGCATCATTGTCCGCCTCGTCCTTGATCGTCCCGCCGTTCCGGTCAATGCGGCCGGCAGCAATGCTCACTCCATCGGTGTCTTCGTCCCCCAGGGCCACCTCGTAGCTGAACACCAGCGCCGCCGCGCCACTGCCTCTCAGGTAGCCGGCCGTCCGGTTCCTGCTCCCCACTCTCAGCCGCATTCGCGGCGTCCTCGTCACCACCACCGTCTCATCGAAGGTCACCGTCACCTCGATCCCGTCCCGCGCCGCATAAATCTGGTCAGATCCCGGATTCGAACTGATGGCCAAATTGCTCACCTCCGGTGAGGTCGTGTCCGGGGTGTCGTTGGTCACCGGCTCGCGGCTGACCGCCTCCGCATCGTTTCCCGGCACGTCCTGGATCGGGTTGGCCCCCGGCGTATAGCTCACTTGGATCCCTGCCTCCCCGTGCTCGGCCCCCACATCCAGGGTCAGCTCCACCGCACTCCCGTTCACTCGAACTCCGGTGACCGCCCGCACCCGATCGCCCCCCGACACCGTGAAGTCCCCCGACACAGGCCTCGATCCCCCATCGAGCGCCTCATCATAGGTCAGCGTCAGTCTTGTCCCGTCCACTACCGCTCCGCCGCTGGCGGCCAGCCGCGGCCTGACCCCGTCCACCTTGTGGCCCGAGTCGGCGGCCAGCTCGTCATGGTCCAGCTCCGCATTGTTGCGGGCTTCGTCCCGGATGGACCCGCCCGACAGGCTGTCGGCCTCGATGCCCATTCCATCCGTGTCGCTTTCCCCGTCGGCCACTTTGTAGGCAAAGACCAGAGCCGCTGTTCCCGACCCTCCTTCATAATCCGCCGTTCGCCTCCCTCCCCCCAGCTCCAGCCTCAACTGCGGCGTCCCCGTCACCTCCACCGTCTCGCTGAAGGTCACCGTCACCTGAATCTCATCATCGACCGCGTAGGTCCGGTCCGTCCCAGGATCCGAGGTGATCTCCAGCTTGCTTACGGTCGGCGATGTCGTATCCGGAGTTTCATTAGAGACGGGCACGTTGCTCAGTCGGTCCACGTCATTGCCCAGCACGTCCTGGAGCGGGCTCGTGCCCGTTCCGGTCGGCACCGTGTAGCTCACCCGGATCCCCGTCTCCCCGTGCTCCACCGCCGGGTCGACGGTCAGGAGCACCGCACTCCCGTTCAAAAAAACGTCGGTGACCGTTCGAGATGTATCGCCCCCCGTTACCGTGAAGGCGCTCGCCAGCGGTGTCGAACTTCCGTCCAGCATCTCCCCATAGGTCAGCGTCAGCGTCGCTCCGTTCACCACCGTCGAGGAAAGCACCGGCGCGGTATCGTCTACATCCTGAAGCCTGACCGTAAACACGGCTTCCACCGGATTGAACCCATCGGTCACCTGCACGGCGACCTCGTAGTCGCCATCCCCGTCGCTGTCGTCCGGTTCCTCGTAGTCCGGCGCCGCTGCGAAGGTGAGCACCCCGTCCGCCGTCAGCCTGAATTTGTTCCGATCGTCGCCCCCCGTGATCCGCCACGTCAGATCCTCCGCCGGAAGGTCCGCGTCCGCCGCCGCGAGCGTCGCCACTGCCGTCTCGTTCTCCACCACAAGAATCAGGGAGGCTGTCGTGATCACCGGTGAGGCGTCGTCATCGGTGATCGTGATCGTCTGCTCAGCGCCGACCGTGCCACCCCCATAACTTGCCGTGAGCAGGATCGTCTCGTTGTCGTCGTCCACCCGGTCGTCCATCGCCGTTACGGTGGTCGCGGCCGAGATCTGCCCTGCGGTGAGCGTGAGCATTTCCAATCCCACCGTGTAGTCCGTGCCCTTCGCCGCCGTGCCCGCAAAGGCCAGGGCGATCTTCTGATCCTCCGCGAAGGTGACGCCGTTGGTGATACGCACCGTCACCGTCGAATTGCCGCCCGCCTCCACGATCGCCGATGGACCGACCTCCAGGGTCAACTCCGGCGCGGGGTCGTCATCCCTGATCGCCAACGTCACAGCAGGCGGCGTCGTCACTCCTCGCATGTTGGTGGCCATCGCCGACACCGTCACCGTCTTGTTCGGATCGTACACGTTGTTATTCACCGCCTGCACCGTCACCGTCCCGGTGCTGTCCAACTGGCCCGCCGGGATCGTCAGGGTCTGGTTCGTGCTCAGCATGAAGTCTTTCGATAACGTCGGATGCACCGCCGCCGCCGATACCGTAACCGTCGTCACGGCGCTTGACATTCGGTCCAGGCTCGCCGTTACCGTACTCACTCCGCCGTTCTCACCGATCGAGTCCGGCATCAGCTTCAGCACGACCACGCTCGTCGTGGGCATCACCGCTCTCACCGAAACCCGCGCACTGCGCACCGCTTCTCCGCCCTGGACCACGGCCGCCACCTGGTAGGTGTAGGTCACGCCGGTGATCACGCCGGTATCGGTGTGCTGGCGTCCATCAAGGTCTGCCGCTACGGTCTCGACGGCAGTCCCGTTGTCGCGGTAGAGGGTGTAGGTTACTTCCGGCGGCGGCGTCCACACGCTCGCGTCCACCGGGGTCCAGGCCAGCACCACCTGGGCCGCCCCGACCGTCGTCGTCAGGGTCGGTCCTTTCCGAAGCTGGCGGCCGAACTCCTGCCAGGACGCCATTCCTTGCCCATCGAAGTTCGTCTTCAATGCCGGGTACTGGTCGGCCGTTCCGAAGTCCCAGGGATTGTCGGAAACACCATCGCCGTCGAGGTCCACGTTCCATCTTTGGTAAATCCCGCTGTAGCTCGTGGGCGCCTGCAACTGCGCCGTCGTCCGTCCAGACCCAGTCGTCTGTCCCGAGGTGCTCGTGTCCCAGTAGCTGGCGGTCACGGTACCGGTGGAACTGAACGACCGGGTGTTCCTCCCGACCAGCCCGCCCACATTGCTCTGGCCCGTCACGGGTCCCGTGGCGTAGCTGGCGGTGATGGTTATCCCGTTGCTGCCGACCAACCCGCCCACATTGTCATCGCCCGCGACCCAGCCCGTGGCGTAGCTGGCGGTGACAGCCGTGTCGTTCTCTCCGATCAGTCCGCCAACGTTGTTGCCGCCCGTCACCTCGACCGCGGCGTAGCTGGTAACAACGGAGCTACCGTATGTCTGTCCCACCAACCCGCCGACATTATCACCCGTGCCGGACACCATGCCCGTGACGTAGCTGCCGATGATTGATGAGTTGTTGTCGGTTCCGGCCAGCCCCCCGACGTCACTGCTGCCCGACACCTCGACGTCGATCAGCCCGACATGGCGAATGACGCTCCCATACGAGGTCCGCCCGAACAGCCCCACATCGTCGGAGTCACGATCAATGAACAGATTGGCGATGGTGTGCCCGTTGCCCTCGAAGATCGCCCTGAAACCGGCTCGGAACACAATTACTCCGGGAGTCGAGGAACTGGTATCAGCGTCGATCGGTTCCCAGCCGGCGCCGGCGTTCCAGTACGTATCGCCCGAGTCGGCGCGCCCGTTGCGGTTGGTGTCGAAGTCTAGGTCCGCGCCAAGCTCATAGCCCACGCAGCCGGTCAGCCCGCCGCAAGCCTGCCGATCGCCGACGGTCGAAAACGCCGCCGCATACGCCGTCGCCCCGTCCGCCGTGGGCTCGCCGTCCCCGTCCAGGTCATGGCGGATGGCATTGAGTCGTACGAGCGTCGTGACCTCGATCAGCCCGTCGTCGTCCGCGTCGTAGTCGGTCGCACTCGACGGCCGCACCGTCACCGTAAACGTTTGCGTCCCGCTTGCCATGGACCCGTCCATGTCGGTCGCCGTCACCGTGATCGTCGCCGTGCCTGCCGCCACCGGCGTGATCGTCACCCGCGAACCCGACACGCTCACCGTCGCCACGCCCGTCGCCGACGAGGCGGCCGTATAGGTCAGCGTATCGCCCTCCGGGTCCTCGAACGCCTTGCCGACCTCAACACCCGCCGCATCGCCCGCATGCAGCCACCGGTCCGACAGCGTCCCGACCGGAAGCGGTGGTGAGTTGCCCGCTGTGTTCACTACGACCGTCGCGCTGCGCACCGGCTCGCCGCCGTCGACCACGGCCGCGACCTGATAGGTCAGGGTGGCGCCGGTCCGCGCCGTCGAGTCGGTATACAGCAGGACCCCGAGGTCCTCCGCCAGGGTCTCGACGGTGTCCCCGTCGGCGCGGGTGGCGGTATAGGTCACGTGCGGCGGCGGGGTCCAGGAGCCGGCATCGACATCGACAGCGGTCCAGGTCAGGTCCACCTGCGCCTGCCCTGCCGTCATCGTCGGCGTCACCGTCGGCGTCATCAGGGTCGGGCCGCTCCGTAACTGATAGCCGAACTCCTGCCAGGTTGCCGCCCCTTGCCCATCGACGTTCGCCTTCAGGACCGGATACTGCCTCCCCGTACCGAAGTGCCAGGCATCGTTCGTGCCGTCGTCGTCCACGTCCACGTTCCAACTCCGGTAGATGCCGCTGTAGCCGGTGGGCGCCTTCAGTTGCGCCGTCGTCTTGCCAATCCCGAATGACCCGGATGTCTGTCCTGACGTGTTCGTATCCCAGTAGCTGGCGGTGATGATGGTGCTGTCGTCGCCGCTGTCGTATCCAACGAGGCCGCCGACACCACGCGACGGTCCCGACACCCGACCCGTAGCGTAGCTGGAGTGGATCTCCCCGAGGACGAACGGCGCGTTCCCTGGGACGCCATTGGTGCCGACCAGCCCGCCGACACTGCCCTGTCCTGCGACGCTGCCCGTGGCATAGCTACCGACGATGCTCGCGTGGCTACGAATCGAACCGACAAACCCGTCATTGAAGTTCCACCCGACCAGCCCGCCGACGTTACTGTCACCCACGACACGCCCTATCGCATAGCTGCCGCGGATCGCGCCGCCGTTGTACCCCACCAACCCGCCCGTTCCCCGATCCAAATCAGAGGTGCGCACGAAGTCCGGGGGCACCATTCCCGTGACCGTCGCAGAGCTGCGGGCCAAGGTGATGGTTCCCAGATTGGTCCCGACCAATCCACCGACATGGACCTCGCCCGACACTTGGCCCGCCGACTGGACGCGGCTGACGATGCCGTGGTTCTCCCCGGCCAGCCCGCCGACACGCTGCTTGCCGGTCACGTCTACGTCGGTCAGCCTGACGTCGCGGACGACACCAGAGCGACCGATGGCACCGAACACCCCCGAGTGATCGTCCCGCGCAACGAACAGGTTCGAAAGCGCATGTCCGTTCCCATCGAATGTGGCCTGGAAGGCCCCCAACGCGGTCCCGAAGATTCGCCCTCTGGGGACGGCAATGGGCTCCCAGCCCTCGCCTGCGTTCCAGTAGGTATCGCCCGCATCGGCGCGGCCGTTTCCGTTGGTGTCGAAGTCCAGGTCGGCGAGCAGCTCATACCCCGAACAACCTTCGATGCCGCAGCCCAGCCGGTCGAAGGCGTCGGGGAACGCCTCCGTGTACGCCGCCGCATCGTCGTCCGCGACTATGCCATTACCATTCAGGTCATGGCGGATGGCGTCGAGCTGCGCCAGATTACTGATACCGATGAGTCCGTCGGCGTCGGCGTCGTAGTCGTTGCCAACCGTCACTACGAAGCGCTGCGACGCACTCATATTCGACCCGCCGGCGTCGGTCGCCGTCACGGTGATAATCGTCCGTCCCGCAGTCCCCGGTGTGATCGTCAGCATGGATCCCGACCTGCTCAACGTGGCGACGGATGTCAACGACGAGCTTGCCCCATACGTCAGCGTGTCGCTTTCTGGATCCTGGAAGGCCGCCGCGACGTCTACCTCGACCGCCATGGACCCCACTGTCAGCTGCCGATCTGCAATAATTCCCACCGATACCGGGGGCTGGTTCGCCCCGCCGGCGATCACCGACACCGGCGCACTGCGCGCCGCTTCGCCACCGTCCACCACTGCAGCTACCCAGTATGTGTAGGGGTCGCTGATCGTCACGTCGGTGTCGGTGTGGGTGATTCCGGTGAGATTCGTCTCGATGGCTTCAATGGTGGTGCCATCGTCGCGATAGAGGGTGTAGCTGACGTCCGGCGCCGGGCTCCAGGAACTCGTCGAAATCGCGTTCCAGCTGAGGACCACTTGGGCCTGGTTCGCCGTCGTCGCCGCCGTCAGCGTCAAGCTGTCGCGAACCTGGTAGCCGAACTCCTGCCACGTCGCTCGATTGTCGTCATTCAGGTCCAGCGACAGGGCCGGATATTGGGTCGTCGTCCCGAAATCCCAGGGCTCGTCGCCCACGCCATTGCTGAAAAGCGAACGGTTCAGATCCACATTCCACGCCGCGTAGATGCCGGTGTAGTCCGTCGGCGTTTGCAACTCCGCGGTAGTCTTCCCGCCCACGCCCAGCCGCTGCGATTCCGTACCGTCGATTACGCCATTGTCATTCTCATCGTCCTCACCCACGCCTACGCGTACCCCGGAGGTCTCCAGGTCCCAGTAACCGGCCCGGACCCGGATATATTGCCCGCTCCCGACCAGCCCGCCGACCGCTACGTCGCCGGAGACCGCCCCCGTGGCATAACTCACCCGAATCACACCGCAGGAACTGCCGACCAGCCCGCCGACACCGCCGCCGGTGCTGGTCGTGGTTTCTGCGGGTCCGGATAAGGTGAAGCCTCCAACGAGATCACAAATGATGAACCCTGAGTCCGAATCCGTGAGTCGAGCTCCACGACCCGACACGTTCCCGGTGGCATAGCTGGCCTCAATGACCTGAATCACATCACTGACAGCTCCGACCAGCCCGCCGACCGCGTCCATCCCTTCCACATTCCCGGTGGCATAGCTGGCGATGGTGTCGTTTAGAGTCTGGTGCCCAACCAAGCCACCGACCGCATCATTGCCGGACACATTGACGGCGGCGGAGCTGTACCATACCGAGCCCCAGGTCCGGCCCACGAGGCCGCCTACTTCATCCTCACCAGACACCTGGCCCGTGGCATGGTTGTCTATGACCGTCGCATAGACGCCGTCCCCCAGCAGGCTGCCCACCGCGTCGCGGCCGGTCACGTCGGCGCCGGCCAGGGTGACGCCACTAATTCTGCTGCTATCGACAGCCCCGAACAGACCGACCCCGTCCTCGGTGTCCCGGTCGATGAACAGGTTGGAAACTGTACGACGATTACCGTTGAAGTCTGCCGTAAAGGGTGCGTCGGCCTCACCGACCGGATCCCAGCCGGAGCCGCCGTTCCAGTAGTCGTCGTCTGAGTCGACATCTCCATCGTCGTCGGTGTCAAAATCCAGGTTCGCCGTCAGCTCGTAGCCCGTGCATCCGTCGCGCCGGCCGAGACGCGCGAGTTCTTCCGCATCGGGACACCCCATTCCCAGAGCTCCCATGGGGTAGGCGGTGTAATACGGCATCCACGTCGCGCCATCCACCAGACCATCGCCGTTCAGGTCGTACCGCAGGGCGTCGAGCTGCGCCAGGCTAGCGACATCGATAAGACCGTCGTTATCGGCATCGTAGTCTCTGCTCCCCGCTGTGACTGTGATCGAGAAGGAGTCGGTGGCGCTCAGGCCGTCGGGGTCGATCGCGCGCAACCTCACCACGACACGGCCCGGCGAGCCTGGGGTGATCGTCACCTGTGCATTGCTCCGCGTGATGGCCAGTCGGTCAGGGTCGCTCGACACCGCCTCATAGGTCAGCGTGTCGTCGTCCGGATCGTCGAAGACGTCCTCCAAATCGATGTTCACAGAGGCGGCACCCGGGGCGTAAGTCCGGTCGGACACTGCGTTCTCCACGGTCGGCGCTCCATTGCGGTCCGCCACCGCGAGATCGACGGCATCCACGGCTCCCAGAGCCATCACGATGCCGGCTCCGGAATCGCGATCGACGCCGGTCGTCTCGATGTCCAGAACCGCGGTCCCGGACGTCATCCCTGTACGGAGCTGCTCCAGGGTGACCAGATCCGGACCACCTGCCGCCTCTAGCATCAAGGCCCCAATCGCCGCCGCGTGCGGCGCCGCCGCTGAGGTGCCGCAGAACGTAGAGAAGCCGGGCGTCGCCGTCGACACGCAGGTCGCTGCGGTGAGGTCCGGCTTCTGCAGTAACTTCCCGCCAGTCGAGGAAAAATTGCCTGCTGTGATCGCAGTACCGTCCGGTCGGAAGAAGATCCTGCGAGGACCGTCCGAATTGTTCGCGTGGACTGACTCAGTCCCGTTGAAGACGTTGCCGGACCCGGCGGCGGTGCGCACGTCGACCATTGCCACACTGACCGCGTTCTCCGCCGCTGAGTGACCGTACAGGTTGCCGGCGGTCTGGATCTCCAACCTCCCGTCGAAGGCGTGCACGCGCAGGTACCGGTCCGATCCGGAGGCCTTGACGATGACCACACTGAGTCCGGAGAAGTCAAAAAACGATCGGATGGATTCGATCGGATCCTGTGTTCCGTCCTGGGTGTCCGTCGAGCTGGCGATCACCTCGCCGTCCTCATTGACCAGGAACAAGTCGTAATCGTTCGCTGAAGCCCCCAGCGGGTCAGCCCACTGAAGGACAATGGCGCTAACCCGGAAGCCACTCACCTCGTTCGCTTCCATCCCACTGCCGAAGTCGTGCCGGACGCCGAGCGTCTCGCCATCCACAATCAGCGAGGTTCCTGCAGCGTAGTCGCCCTCCCAGACCCCAGTAGTGCCATCGGTCAGATTGCCGTCGTTGCCACCCGCCGAGAAGAAGACACAGCCGTCGGCGACTGCTGCGTTGACCCCTTGCGCGACGATGTCGTCCTGGAAGGCTGCTTCATGCAAGTAGCCGATGTCGTCGACGATGACGTTCGCCCCGGCCTCGCAGAGCGCCTCGATGTTCACCGCCATCTGTGCCTGACCGCCCTCGCCCGTCGCAAAGTAGAGCTCTGCCCCCGGCGCGAGATCGTGAACGATCTCGAGCAGCGCCGTCCCTTCGTCCCCCGCGCCCGCCTGTCCCGGCAGCACCGTCACCCGCGCCGGCAGGTCGCCCGAGGCCTGCCGGTCGGCAAGGGACCTGACACCATTTGAGATCACTCCGATCCCGATGCCGGTGCCGTCGACGCTATGGGTTGTGCGGGCCGAGTTCGCCCGATGGGCGACGACGCCCTCGGACGTGTTGTCTTTGCGGGTTACCGCCTCATCGGCGGGCCGGATCGTCCGGATCGCATCCAACGCGGCGAGCATCTCCATAGCACGCAGCGGGAGTTGCGCCCGGATGGCCTGGTACTTCGGGACACTGCTGATGACCGTGCCACCCAGATCCCGGATACGCTTCAGAACGGTCGGCGTGACGTCGGTCCGGATGTCCACCATCACCCGTTCATTTTTGGCGTCCGGATCCGTGGCTTGGAGACGGGAGGTCCCGGCCGCCGCTGGCTTCTGTAACGGTGCCCGCAAGGCATCCTGAAGCTGAGAGTTCAGCTTCTGCTGGGCGGGCGTCCGCTGCTCGTCCAGAAGCTGTGAGTTCACCTTCCGCTGGGGGGGCGTTCGCTGTGCTTCCAGGAGCTGCGAACTCACCTTCCGCTGCGCCGCCGTCCGTTGCGCCTTCGCTGCCAGCAGTGCTTCGATCTGACGCACGGCCTGCGGCGGCGGTTGTTGCGCTCCGGCGGGCCCGGCCAGCAGCAGGATCGCTAGCACCGCCCCCAGCAGTCCCCAGAACGGGACGGCGCCAGTCCGTGCCATGATTCCTGCCGCACCGGGCCGTTTCATAATCTCTCGGCAGTCTGGAACATATAGCTGGCCCTGTTTAGGTCCAGATCGAGAGTGAGGAATGGGTGAAACGCTATCCGCCGTTGTGGCTGTGAGAGGAAAAGCGGGAAAGCCAAGCGAATGGGGTTGTAGTGGATTTTCCAGGCTTCGATACGGAGCCGGGCAGCGGCAAGATCGATGAACGAGTGCTGGTTCGGACACGCATCGTGGAACTTGCCGTTGAATCTCGCTACCCATGTGTTCTGAAGCGACTTCCCGTACGGGCCGGCGGTTGCCCTACACTTGGCGGGCTGCGAGCCTATGCCGCCTAGTGGGGGACATTACCCTCGGACGTGTTGACCGTGCGGGTCCCCGCGGCATCCGGCGCGTCCGTCCGGTTCTGAAGCACAATCCATTTCGGTCTTCCCACTCTCTGCCGTCCCGGCCTGCGCCGGGACCGGACCGCACGCTTCCGGCCGCCGAGGCCACCGGAATCCTCCACGCGACCTGCCCGGCTTCCACCACCGGTCCGCACACAAACTTCCCTTGCAATTGTATACAATATTGTGTTACTATCTCGTCCTTTCTTTGGTAGTTGCGCGAATAGTACGCGAATACAACTCAAATTACAGAAGCAGGACCGGATCGCACCGCTCCGGCTGCGGTTCGGCGCCGAATCACCAGCCGGCGGGCGTCGGGCGGAAGGAGGAGAACGGATGACCGATCACGACCGGACGGCGGCCGAGAACGCGGCGCTGCGCGCCCGCATCTCCGCGCTCAGCGCGGCGAGCCTGCGCATCAGCGCCAGCCTCGACCTCGAGACCGTGCTGAACGAGGTCGTCGAGAGCGCCCGGGCGCTCACCGGCGCGCGCTACGGTGCCATCGCCACCATCGACGAGGACGGCGCTCCCCAGGACTTCGTCACCTCGGGCTTCACCGCGGAGGAGCACCGGAACATGGTGGAATGGCCCGACGGGCCGCGGCTGTTCGAGTATTTCCGCGACCTGCCGGGACCGCTGCGCATCCCCGACGTACCCGCCTATATCCGCTCGCTCGGCTTCTCGCCCGACCGGCTGCCCTCGAAGACCTTCCAGGGCACCCCGATGCGCCACCGGGGCGTCCATGTCGGTAACTTCTACCTGGTCGAGAAGGCGGGCGGGGAGGCGTTCACGGACGAGGACGAGGAGCTCCTGGTGCTGTTCGCCGCGCAGGCCGCGACGGCGATCGCCAACGCGCGCACCTACCGCGCTGAGCGGCGCGCCCGCGCCGACCTGGAGGCGCTGATCGAGACCTCACCGGTCGGCGTCGTCGTGTTCGATGCGCGGACCGGCGACCTGGTCTCGCTCAACCGCGAGGCCACACGCATCGTCAAGAGCCTGTGCGGCCCCGGCCAGTCCGCCGAGCAACTGCTCGGGGTCATCACCTGCCGGCGCGCCGACGGGCGCGAGATCGCGCTCGACCAGCTGCCGCTGGCGCGGCTGCTGGACAGCGCCGAGACGGTGCGGGCCGAGGAGATCGTGCTCTCAGTCCCGGACGGGCGCAGCGTCACGACGCTCATCAACGCCACCCCGATCCACGGCCCGGACGGCCCTGATGAAGCGCTCGCCTCAGTGGTGGTCACCATGCAGGACCTGGAGCCGCTTCGGGAGCTGGAGCGCATGCGTGCCGAGTTCCTGGGCATGGTGAGCCACGAGCTGCGCGCGCCGCTGACCTCGATCAAGGGCTCGGCCGCCACGGTGCTCCGGGCCTCGCGCATCTTCGGTCCGGCCGAGGTGGCGCAGTTCTTCCGCATCATCGACGAGCAGGCCGACCGCATGGACAGCCTGATCGGCGACCTGCTCGACGCCGGACGCATCGACGCCGGCACGCTGTCGGTCGCGTCCGAGCCCTCGGAGGTTGCGGCGCTGGTGGACCAGGCCCGCGGCACGTTCATCAGCGGCGGCGGGCGGCACACCGTCCGCATCGACCTGCCGCCCGACCTGCCCCGGGTAATGGCCGACCGGCAGCGCCTGGTGCAGGTGCTCAACAACCTGCTCGCCAACGCTGCGCGCCACTCTCCGGAATCCGCCCCCATCCGGATCGCGGCGGAGCGCGAGGGGCTGCATGTGGCGGTCTCGGTCTCCGACGAGGGCCGGGGTATCGCGCCGGACCATCTCGGTCAGCTGTTCCGCAAGTACACCGCCGCCGGGGACAGGGAGGGCGGCATCGGCGGCGGGCTGGGACTTGCCATCTGCAAGGGCCTGGTCGAGGCCCATGGCGGGCGCATCCGGGCCGAGAGCGGCGGCGGCGGCCTCGGCGCGCGCTTTACCTTCACGATCCCGGTGGCCGAGGCGTCCGGCGCCGCTCCCGCTCCGGGCCGCCCCGACGCCCGGGCGAAGCACCGGAAGCGGTGCCCATCCTGGTGGTCGACGACGACCCGGAGACGCTGCGCCATGTCCGCAACACGCTGGCGGAAGCGGGCTACTCCCCACTGGTCACCGGCGACCCCGGGGATCTGCAGCGCCTCATCCAGACCGAGAAGCCCCGGCTGGTCCTGCTCGACCTGATGCTGCCCGGGACCGACGGCGTCGAGCTGATGCAGACCGTTCCGGAGCTCGCCGACCTGCCGGTCATCTTCATCTCGGGCTACGGGCGCGACGAGACCATCGCGCGGGCCCTGGAGGCCGGCGCCGACGACTATGTCGTCAAGCCGTTCTCGCCGACCGAACTCATGGCGCGCATCCGGGCGGCCCTGCGCCGGCGGTCCAACCAGGCCCCCTTCGTACTCGGCGAGCTCGCCATCGACTACGACCGGCGCCGGGTCAGCGTGGCCGGGCGCCCGGTGACGCTGACGGCGACCGAGTACGAGCTGCTGCGCGTCCTCGCCCAGGGCGCCGGCCGTGTCCTGACTCACCAGGCCCTGCTGCGCCAGGTCTGGGCCGGACGCGTCACCGCCAACCCCAAGATCGTGCGCGCCTACGTCAAGCGGCTGCGCAACAAGCTCGGCGACGACGCCGCCCGCCCGGCCTGGATATTCAACGAGCGCGGGGTTGGCTACCGCATGGCCCGGCCCGGCGAGGCCTAGCGGCCCCGTCCTACCGAGCGGCAGGACGCAGCCTCCGCCTCCTCAATGCGCTTCAGGAGGGCCTAGACACGGGCACCGCAGCGGCAGCGAAAGGAGTACCGAACGGGGCAGTAGTGCTAAACCGTTGCTTCGCGGCCATGCTTTATCTCTGCCAGGAAGGTCAAAAAGGGAATCCTGCTTAAAACAGATTCGAAATCCATACGGTGGCTTTGGTGCGTTAAGAAATCCATCGAAACGGCAGCCATCCGCGCCTCTGGCAGCGGAGGTTCGGGGGGAAGCGTGATATCACCAGCAACAGATCCCAACACCATCGAACTCAATCATCGGATGTGCCGGGCGAAGTCAGGTGTCAAGGGCGGAGTAAAACTAGACCACCAGGGCGGAGCAAAACCAGACCATTATGGGAACGGGGAAGGGTTTGTTTTGTTGGATCTGCGGGGGTGGCTGGAGCGGAGGCCTGCGCCGCCGTTAGGCGGCGCGTTTAGGCCGGAGTGGAAGGCGCCCCTGCAGATCGTGGCAACGTGCAGGCAGGGGAAGAGCGGAACTACGTTCGGCGGGCAGGCTTCGTGGGGCGCTTCCGCTTGCTTTCCTTGAGCCGGTAGCTTTCGCCGTTCATCTCCAGGATGTGGACGTGATGGGTCAAGCGATCCAGTAGGGCGCCGGTCAGGCGCTCGGAGCCCAGCACCTCGGTCCATTCGTTGAAGGGCAGATTGCTGGTGACCATCGTGGCGCCGCGCTCGTAGCGAAGACTGAAGATCTCGAACAACATCTCGGCTCCCGTTTTCGACAGCGGGACAAACCCCAGCTCATCGATAATCAGTAGCGGATAACTGGCCAGCAGCTTCTGGAAGCGCAGCAGTCGCTTCTCGTCCTTGGCTTCCATCAGTTCGTGCACCAAGGACGCCGCCGTGGTGAACCGCACCCGGTAGCCCTTCTGGCAGGCCGCCAATCCCAGTGCCAGCGCGATGTGCGTCTTGCCCGTGCCGGAGTTGCCCAACGCCAGCACGTTCTCCTTGCGGTCGATAAACTCCCCGCGGGCCAGTTCCAGCACCAGCGCCTTGTTCAACGACGGAATCGCCAGGAAGTCGAAACTGTCCAGGCTCTTCACTACGCGGAAGCGGGCCTGTCGGATGCGCCGCTCGGTCGCCCGCCGCTCCCGGTCCAGCAGTTCCTGCTCCGACAGCCGCAGCAAGTAACGGGGATAATCCACCCCTTCGGCGGCACACTGCTGCGCCACTTTGTCGTACTCCCGCAGGAAGGTCGGCAATCGCAATGCTTTCAGATGATGTTCCAACAGAACCTGCGGAGTCTCCATCAGTAGCCTCCTTCCAGCAGGCCTGCCGGGCTGACCAATGCGAGGTAATCAGCAGCCTCAGTGGTAGCTACCTGCGCCACCGGCAAGTGTGGATAGTTCTCCAGGTCCAGCCGCGGCGGCCGTTGCTCGATCCGGCACAGCAGAAGATGTTTCACCGCATCGAAGGAAATCGCTCGCATCCGCAGCGCATCTTCCACTGCTTTGCTGACCTCCTCCATCGAAAAGGTCTCCAGTAACCGCAGCACCTGCACGTACTCCCGCTTGCCTCGTTTCGACAGCCGTGCCTCCAGCAACCGCCGCAGTTGGGAGAACTCTTCGGGCAACTCCCAGCCCACCAGTGGCGCCGCCTGATCCAGCGCATTGGTCTTCTGCTCCAGCAGCGCCAGGTAGTGCAGCGGATCAAAGATCATGTCTTCCCGCTCGTAGCTCCTCGAATGTCGTGCAATTACTTCCGCGCCGCACGAGATCACTACCTCGTGGACATAGCCTCTGACCAGAACTTCGCGGTGTCCCCAGCACGCCGGCACCGAATAGTCGTTGCTGCGATACCGCACCAGCGACAGCGAACTCACTCTCCCCGTTCGTTTGTCGCAGGCTTCATACGATGTTGCCGGCAGCGGCAGCAGTGCTGCGTGGTCCTTCTCGAACCGCTCTCCAATCGTTTGCCCGTGTCCCCGCAACCGTTGCTGGCGCCTCTTCCGGCACTGTTCTAGTAAATGTGCGTTCAACTCTTCCCAACTCGCACATCGCGGCACCGGAACCAGGAAGTTCCGCCGCGCATACCCGACCAGCCCCTCCACCTTCCCTTTGTCGTTCCCCTTCCCGGGCCGTCCGAACCGCTCCTGGAAAAGGTAATGGCTCTGTAACTCCGAAAACGCCTGCGTCTTCTTCCTGGTCCCATCTCCCAGAATCCGCGCTACCGCAATCTTCGTGTTGTCGTAAAGAATCGTCCGCGGCACTCCGCCAAAGTAGGCGAACCCCTGGTTGTGCCCCTCCAGAAACGCCTCCGTCGTTTCGGCCGGGAACGCCATCACGAAACAGTCGTCCGACTGCGGCAGATCGATCACCAGATAGTGAGCCTTCCGCTCCTCTCCCCCGATCACCGCCAGCGCTTCCCCGAAATCCGCCTGCGCGTCTCCCGGCGGATGCACCAGCGGCACGAACATCTCCCGATGGTTCACCTTTCGTAGACGCACGTAGTCCTTCACGATGGTGTACCCACCGCTGAATCCGTGTTCCTCTCGCAATCGTTGGTAGATTCGTTTCGCTGTGTGGTGCTGTTTCCGGGGGCGCTCTCGATCCTCCGCCAGGATCTGGTCAATCACTCCCACCCACGGATCCAGCTTCGGCCGCTTCGCCGGTTGTTGCCGCCGGTAGCCCGGCGGAATCGAATACCGCAACATCTTCCGAACCGTCTCGCGGGCCAGCCCAAACTCTCGCGCTACCTGCCGCTCGCTTTTTCCCTCCACATAAACCGCTCGCCTAACTCGTGCATATAGCTCCACTGTGTACATCCCTCCGGTATCCCACAAAACACCCACCCTTGGAATGCTTCATGCGATTGTTTTCCGGCGGTCTAGTTTCACACCGCCAGGGATCGCCGCTCTCGCGGCGCTTCCTGGTCTAGTTTCTCTCCGGCGCTTACATCACTTCCGACGGAGGTCTGATTCTGGTGCGGGAGCTGGATGAACGGTTGGGATTCGGCAAACTCATCGAACAACACCTGACGGACACTCGGGCAAAGAACACTCGGTTGCCCCTCACGGACCTTCTACGGCAGTCCGTGTACAGTCGTTTGGCTGGATACGAGGATGTGAACGATGCCGAGCATCTCTCCCAAGATCCGACGTTCCGGCTGATCGGTTCCGAGAAGAATTGGGATCGAGGGGCAGCCCTGCCATCCCGGTTGCAAACCTTCGAGACGGAGTTGCTGGCTGAAGAGGAGAACTTCGCGGGGCTGGCACGGCTGAACCGGGAACTGATCGGCAAGGCAGAGGTGTTGGGTTCGCCGTACCGAAAGGTGTTGGATATGGATTCGACCGAGATTCCGGTCTACGGCGAACAGGAGCAGAGCGCCTACAACGGGCACTTTGAGTCCACCTGTTACCATCCCCTATTGCTGTTCAACCGCGAGGGCGACTGTCTGGCAGTCAAGCTCCGTGCCGGCAATGTTCACAGCGCGGAGAGTGGGGAAGAGTTGCTGCTGCCGGAGATTGAACGCCAGCAACGGATGGGGAACGAAATTGTGTTTCGGGCTGACGCGGCCTTTGCCAAGCCAGAGGTTTACGAAGCTCTGGAGGAACGCGGCGTGAAGTATGCCATTCGCATCCCGGCCAACGACAGCCTACAGCGGGACATTGAGGAGTTGCTGACTCGGCCGGTGGGTAGAGCGAGCAAGAAGCCGTTAGTGGAATTCAAGGGCTTTCTATACCAAGCGGCCAGTTGGAAGACAGCACGCAGGGTGGTGGCCAAGGTGGAGCATCACCCAGGGGAGCTGTTCCCGCGAGTAGGATTCATTGTGACGAGCTTGACGCTTCCGAGTCGGGTGGTGGTGCGGTTTTACAACAAGCGCGGTACAGCGGAGCAGTGGATCAAAGAAGGAAAGCAAGCGGTGAAGATGACGCGGCTCAGCTGCCACAGGTTCCGATCCAACGAGGTTCGGCTGTGGCTGACCATCATTGCCTATAACCTGGGAAACCTTTGGCGGCGATTGGTGCTGCCGAAGAGAATCGGCAACTGGTCCTTGACCAGCTTGCAGCAGCGATTGGTCAAAACCGGAGGACGCCTGATTAAACATGCCCGCTATTATTGGTTGTTGTTAGCGGAGAGCCGCCTGACTCGGCGGCTGTTTGCCAGCATGCTGGGGCGGATAGATGGGCTGTCGCTTCCGTCTGGATAGCCTAGCCTGCGGCACCCAAGAAAATGATTCCGATATCCCACAGGAATGGAGAGGTGTTTGAAAAAGCTGGTTCTGGAAGCCGGGCCGAGAGTTCTTGGGGACGCGAAAAGGGCGGCTGGGAGCCGATGGCCCTCTCGGAGGAAAAATTGTGCTCGGTAGGATGCACATGGATGTACACTTTTAACCGCCGGGAGGCCAAAAAGTTAATTCCGGTTTACATGACAGCCTGTGGTTGTGAAACTGGTTTTGGGGGAGGGAATTGACCGGCCCTTGGTTTTTTGATCCAACGGTAAGGTGAGTTTTGCGGCAGAATCTGGAAGCTAGAGGAGGGGATTTTGTCGTGGATAAGAAGCGTTTTACAGTGGAACGGATCGTGGGGATTCTGAACAGGCAGAAGTAGGGGTATCGGTACCGTATCAAAACCGTATCAAAACCCTATATTCGGCAGCGATTGGGGTTGCTGACTGAGCGAAAGCAGGCTCCCCAAGTTAGTGATAATACAAGGAATCGGATGGAAGCAATGTAACCGAAAGAAGGACTTCACCTGCCTTGGGCGCAGGGGGTCGGAGGTTCAAATCCTCTCGCCCCGACCATTTCAGTCCTGCCGAATCAATGAGGTACGTCTGCCTCGATTGCATTTACCTGTCCATTGCGAATTGATATGTTGAGCGATTCTACCCGTGACCGCTGTCGCGAACGATTAAGGATCAGGAGTTGTTGCTTAGCGAGAACGGACTCGGCGATCACAGAACGAATGCCACCCGGACCCAAGAGCCGGGTAAGAGTAGCCATGACGTGGACAAAAAGGATAACGAGATTGCGCATCTCAGCATCTTAGCAAGAACCGCTAAACCCAGGAATTAGGCCGTAAACTAGCAATTCGCCAGATACAGGCTTGTCAGGCAGTGCCTAGCACCGCAAAATATAAGCTAATGCAGGAGAAACACGACGACCAGGAACTGTTCGACCTGATTTTGAATCTTGAGGATGAACTGCTCGCAGAAGGGTTCGATCCTAAAAGACGTCACTTGGAGCTTCCCCACAGGGTAATGTCTCAGCTGGGCCATGACAGTTATATCTGTTCTGGCCCAAATTCACCAGAGCTGTTTCATCGGATCCGCAAGATCCATCAAGATCTTTACCGTACCAAGGATGTTTCCGTAGGCGGGTTACACGGAGGTGCCTTCATGTTCCGCGGCATCGCAGCGGAGGTCCGCATACCGTTGTTTCTCGGCTCAGTGAAGATCAACCCTTTTCAGCACAACGATCTCTCATCTCGGCAGATCGAGTGGCTACTGTCGGACCCAGACCATACTGAAGCGTATGTATCGACCTTCAGCGACCTTTTTGATTTTTCGGCATGCCTGCATTCTTTTAGCGGCTATGAGGAACCACCTGAACCCGCACGGCCTTTGTTCGGTCTGGCGGCTTTTCAGATTCAGGCTGCTGGCGCGACGCTTTGCGCAGCCTTCGATGAGCGTGGTGCGATCCAGAGCTCGTTGATCGGTGCGGAACTCGCGTTGAAAGCTGCCCTTGCTGGCAAGGGTTTGAGCGACGCGGACTTGAAGAAATACGGTCACAACCTTTCCCGCCTTGTGGAGGCTGTCGGCAACCTCTACGGCTCGTTTGAGTTAGTTTCGGTGAAAGAAAAAATGTATTTACTGCCACACCTTGTTGATAACCGATACTCGCCTGAGCAACCAAGTCGAATGAAGACGGGAGCCATCGTAATGGCCGGTCAATATATTGCTGGTGCTGTGGCGCGTGCCGTAACCGGTGGGAGTTTTCGTGCGAAGTTTGAGAAATAATAAATAATTGTCCCCTCCTGCTTGCTTCCACTCGCGACCCCGGTGCGGTTCTTGTCTTTTGGGCGTGAGAGAATGTGATCGGCCCGTGGTTATTTGAACCACAGCAAGAGTTAGTTTTGAGGCAAAATCTTGGGATTTGAGAGGAGATTTGCCGTGAGGAAGAAGCGCTTTTCCGTGGAACAGATCGTGGAAATCTTGAAACAGGCAGAAGTAGGGGTACCCATCGGGGAGTTGGTGCGGCAGGTGGGGATTTCCGAGCAGACATTCTAGCGGTGGAAGAAGCGGTACGCGAAGCTGGAGGACGGTGCAAGCCGACCTTCATTGCCGGAAAGAACTTGGTCTAGCATCAGGAGCAGTTCCAGGGCTGGGCTGGGAAGTGGCTCTCGGTGAAGACAGAGCGGTCTGCCGGCTCGATGCAGCACTTCAGGACCGGCTCGTCCAACTCGGAATTCCAACCGAGACGGAGTGGATCAGTGGATCAAAGGAGGAATGGGGAGCGAGCTGCGGGGGCAGGTGGAGGCCATCAAGCGCTGGTATCGCAACGACTGGATCGTGCTCGCCAACAAGCTGCGCAGCCAGTAGAGCATGGCCGTGGCGGCAACCACCGTAAAGAAACCGTCAGAAAACTCGCCCATCAAGCGGGCTAGCCGTAGGCGTTGCGAGCGAAAGCAGACGCCCCAAAACCGTGTAATAGCAAAGAAAGAAAAGAGTTGGGAGAAAACCGTGGAAGCCGACTGCCTGCTGCGCAAGCGGTTGGTGGCCCGCAATAGGGCCTGCTACTCCCGGGCGACGGCCATGAAATTAACCTTTCGGTCCCGCTCCCTCAGGTTTTGCCAGAGCCCGCGATGAGACCGCCCAGATGGCGACGGGCCTCCAGGCCTGTGCTCTATTCCATCCCCCCCCTGCACTTCTCTCTTGCTTTTTCGTGCACCCCCTCCCCCTGAAAAAATCTTGAAAATTTCCCCAAAAAACTCTTGCATTCCCCGATTGAGCCGATTACCATGAACACCTGTTTTGAACCCCGAATTATCTGCCCGGCTGTTTGAACCACAGCGATTACGGGGGGGGGAGCGTAGCTGGCAAAGAAAAAAGATTGACAGGCTGAAACTGAAAGTGTTATTTTCCCCGCGTCTTTGGTAGATCCGCATGCTGCCTCAGATCGTTTGTAACTAGTTAATACTAATAGATTTACTGTTAATCAGCCTCCATCAATCCCCTTATTGAATCCCTCTTTGTAAACGGGAATCCCTTGGCCCATCCAACCTGAGTGGACTTTTGTAGACAGGTTTGCGAGCAATCCACCCTGAGTCCGGGAGTCCGAGGCCTTCGAGTAGGGTGGCAATTTGCGAGCGCTGCGCGTCGGTGATGGTAGCTAGTTCGGCATGTGGGCACGGTCCTCGGCGTGTCAGGCGCGGCCAGTGTACCACCAGACGAAGTTGTGGTTTACTTCTCCACTGGCCCCAGCACCGGCTTCTTAGCCGGTTCGACGGCCTTCCCGCAGGGATAAATCAGACGAGAGCGACCCCCAAAAAAGGGGGGACAGGGTATGCCACAAACCCTGCCACAAACCCCTTTTCCTGTTTGCCGCTAGAGCGGCAAAAAAGGGGGGGTCGCTCTCGTCTTTCCCCGCGCCTCTCCTTCTGGCGCGGGATGGCCTGGTAGTAGCAGGAAAACCACTGCGAGGCAAAGAAATAGACAAAATGAGTGTTGCCACAAAAAAATGCCGATTCTTGCCACACCCCCCCCCTTATATAAGTGGCAAAAAAGATCGGCACGGCCACCGTTTGTGGCAGGCCCAAAAAACGCTCTATCTCGGAAACGTCCACTGGAGTTCCATTGCTGCGGTTCATTAGACTGACCTTCACGCGGCTCGAAACCCACGTCCGAAGCCGTCGATCGTGGCTCCGATTGAGCCGCTTATCTTGGGCAGGTCTTTCAGTTCCATCAACCTGTCCGAGATTGCCTCAACCCCGCCGTACGTCTCGAAGCCGTCGATCGTGGCTCCGATTGAGCCGCTTATCTTGGGCAGGTCTTTCAGTTCCATCAACCTGTCCGAGATTGCCTCAACCGAAGGTGGCGGTTTAGGCATTGCGCAATAGGCAGTTTCAGGGCGTACTTCGCTCGTTGATCGGCTTGTGTCCGCATTGGTCAGCCCGATCGGTTTCCAATGTGCTCCTGGTCATTTCCGCCCTTCGGCTGCGTTTGGGTCGTTTCGCAGCTTGGTCCATTTGCCCTCTGACTGCCCTGCTCACCCCCTGCGTACGATTCCGCTCCGCTTGGGGCAATCGCCACGGCGCGCATCTTTAGCGACCGCACCCGCAGCATTTTGTCGGCCCTGGATTCAGCCACGTCTTTAGCGCCGCCTTATGAGTACGGCAACGGATTGTGACACTGTAATCCCCGCCGCTCCGATTACGACGGCGCGGACGCGCAGTTGATGCCTTTCAACCGCAAAGCCCTCCAAGCGCTGTTGGCCACTCGGGTCGCGGTAGCGTCACCCCTTTCAACAGGAGCGCAGCTCTGTATCGGTATCTTTGCCCGGATCGACGTAGGCAGAATTGCCGGGTGGCGGTTTAGGCACCTTGCAAGCAGATAGCAACAGCAGTTTGGCAAAAGGGAACTCAACGTGATATTTCCCCTTCAGTAGCGGGTTTGATGGGACACCCTCTTCCCACTTGCTCCGTGATAGAGATGCCGTGGCAAACGCCCTCGGTCGATGCCCAGTGAATCGAAGAAAGTAACCTTTCCCTGTTCGGTGGGAAGCCGGTCGTCTTCCACGGTTTTCTCCCAATTCTTTCCTTTCGTTGCAATTACACGGTTTTGGGGCGTCAGCCCTTCGCTGGTGTATGCTTATGTCGAGCGAAAGCAGATTCCCCATTACCGCATGATGGGCCGCTCGATCCGCTTCCGATTGGCGGAGCTGGTCGAGTGGCGTCAACAATTCCATGTGAATGGAGGAATCGATGAACAACAAGACAGGTAGACCCAGTAGCCTGTATCTGCGGCGCGATTCACGCGTCTGGTGGATGAGTTGCCGGGACCACAACGGAAAGTTCAGACAGGAGTCGAAAGGCCGAAAGGAAAAAGGCGAAGCCGAGAAGGTGATGCGCAAGCGGTTGGTGGCCCGCAATAGGGCCTGCTGCTCCCGGGCGACGGCCATGAACTTAACCTTTCGGTCCCGCTCCCTCAGGGTTTGCCAGAGCCCGCGATGAATCGCGCCCAGATGGCGACAGGCCTCCAGGCCTGTCCTCTTACGTGCAGGCAGAAAGGCCTGCACTTGCCTCTTGCTTTTTCGTGCACCCCCCCTCAAGAAAGTTTCAAAAATCTTGAAATATTCTCAAAAAAACTCTTGCATTCCCGGATGCAACCGATTTACTATACTCTACTGTGTTGAACCGCAAATTATCTGCCCGGCTGCTTGAACCACAGCGATTACGGGGGAGAACGTAGCTGGCAACAAAAAAAGATTGACAGACCGAAACGTAAAGTGCTATTTTCCCCGCGTTCCCGGTAGAACCGCATTTAGAGCAAATTAACCCTGGAGTTTGTGCAACATAGAGTGAAGGAAGCAGATTAAGCAGAAAGTCGGCGAGTTGATGTTGCATCTTTAATCGGTCAGTAGTAACTAGCTGATACTAATAGATTTCCTGTTGGTTAGCCTGCATTAATCCCCTCATTGAACCCCTCTTTGTGAACTGGATTCCATTGGCCCATCCAGGATGTTTTTAGACAGGTCTGCGAGCAATCCACCCTGAGTCCGGGAGTCCGAGGCCGTCGAGTGGGATGGTAATCTGCGTGTGCTGCGAATCGGAGATTCGCTGGCTGTGCCGCTGTGCTTCAGCGGCCCGATAGTCGGCCGCGTGCGAACCATCACGACGAGCCTTCACGACCTGTGTGGAATGGGTGCTCGCGGACCACGGTATTTTCAACTCTTTTGTCATCGCGTGACCCCTCAAGCCTAGCTAGGTGGAAGTGACTACCTATCATAATCAAACCAAAGTTGCACATTCAAAGCTATTCAGCCGAATCGCAGGGGGCTTGGCCAGGTTGCCGCGGTCATTTACAGACGCCCTCTGCATCCTTCCGGAGGCCTCGAAGAGTTCCGGTTCGCCCTCACTCCGACGAACCGAGAGCTCGACGAGATCGACTCGCTCACCGACGCCAAGGCCGCGGGCAATCTGTCCCGGCGACTACGCGTGCTGACCCATCCGGAGCTGCACGTCTTGGACGAGATCGGTTACCTTTTTTGCTCTGCTGCAATGATGCT
>CAXVYR010000003.1:0-1345000 GCA_963666975.2 Terriglobia bacterium
AAACGCTGCCCCCGACAACACGCCACGCGGACCACTGCCGCGAAAGAACCACGAAAAGAACGTCTCCGCGCTGCCATCGTCATCTTCGTCAATGGCCCCTCGTTCTTCGGGAATCTTGGAAGGTTCACTCTCCGCTTCGTCGAGCGGTTTCTTCTGCTGTTGCTCGTCCGGGCGCCTGGCTCTCTCGCGCGCATATCGTTCGAAAATCTCGTGGATCTTTGGCGCCAGGCCAGGAAGCACCGCCGTCATGCGATCGCAAAGCCAGCGATCGAAGTGGGCGTTCAGTTTTGCCGCCAGCTCGTCGACCGTTCGAACACGACGAACGAACACCAACACTTTGTCGCCGGTTTCGAACACCGGCGCAAACGAGTCAGCGGTACTGTCAAGTTTCGGATGCGGCAGCGTGCCGCCAAACTTGGTACGATACGACTCGACCATTGCCGCAATCGCTTTGGTATCGATACCTCGGCATTCATCGTCGGTGTCCCCTTGCTTGCCATCGAAGATCGAGGACGGTCCATCCTCATCGTCTGTGACAGTCGCTTCTTGAAGCCCAGCGGGGCGGTTGCTTCTCCCGATGGTTTCCAAGAAGCTCTCGAACGAGGAGAGCATGCCGATCTGAAAGCTGTTCTTGAACCGTTCGTCACGGAGGATCTCGGCCACCTTCTTCTGCATCAGCCCGACCACGAGGCGCTGCTTAGGATCTGCGATGCGCATCGGCTCGTCGTGAACCCGGTAGCCACCCTGGCGCCACTCGCGTCGATACATGTTCTTCGTATAGAGCCGTCCGTTGATTCTCAGACCAGCCACGCGCCGCACCATGAGCCGTCCGAGGATCTTTCGCTTTTCATCTTCGGACACGTCTGCACTGAGGAGGCGGTCAACGCTAACCGGGTCACTACCGTTCGAGTCCCAGAGCCTGGCCTTTCCGTAGCCGAGCACGTCCAGTTGACGTTGGATCGCGGCATAGTCACCTTCGAACGGTGTCGCCGAGAGGAGCAGCACGTGCTTTGCCTTGTGACGGTACCAGGAATACCCATTCGCCTTCCCTTCGGGATGGCCAAAGGCAAACCCCATCACCCGGTTTCGATTGCTGACGCTGAGGCCAAAGTCGTGTTTGAGGTTGTGGGCTTCGTCAATCACCAGGAGATCGACCGGTGGCATGGCTGCATTGATGGCGCAGCCGTAGGCATCACGGAAGGTCTCCGGCGTCTTGGCCGACAGGGTTCCTGATGGCAGCCATCTCACCCGTTTCTGCAGCTTCCGTCGCAAGCGGCGCCGGCTGTCGGGATCCTTGACTGCGAGGCTAAAGCTGGTCATGCGGAGAAAGAAATCGCGGTCTGCATTGAGTAGGGCTTCGGCGACGAAATCAACCAGCGAGTTACAGTACACCGGCTCCCAAGCCGGTTCGCCCTGTAGCGATTTCACGCGGTTACCCGTCAGCTGCCAGTTGAGACGGACGAAGTTCTTGAGCTCCTTGATCCACTTGCGCTGGATGTTCTCGCGTGGGGCAATGACCATGATGCGTGCGTGAGGATTTAAGTACCGCGTGAGCGCCATGACGCCGAGCGCCACGTAGGTCTTCCCCATCCCGACCTCGTCGGCCAGATAGGCACACCTGTTCCTCTCGAGCATGTTGAACAACGCCGCAGTCCCTTGTTGCTGCTGCTCGGCAAAGCCAAATCCGCGGGCCAACTCCGTCGGCGCGAAGTCGATCACTTCTCTGACGAACGAAGGTGTGACGGTGCTCATCGACGTGCCCTCACGTAAGATACTGGCTCTAGAAACTTTTCCTCGTACCACTGCAGGAACTTGTCGGCATGGGCGTCGTCAAGCTCAATGGAATTTCGTAAGGTTGGCAGGTGATCAAGCAACTCGTCCAGGTGCTTGACGTGCTGCGCTCGCTGCCTGAAGAAGTCTGGATGCCGATTTTCCAACTCCTGACGCAGCTGCGTGGAACAGAGAAACGTCACGTAGGTGAGAATTGGATCGCCTTCTGGCCTGTCGAGCGTCTTCTGCAGCAGATTTGGGAGAGAATCATACTTGGCACCCAGCAACCGAGCCTCGGCTTCGTTGTCGCGACCATCCTCCAACGCCGTATCGACGGCACGTTCGAGACAACCAAAGGCGTGATAGATGCCGGCAAACCGGTCAAAGAGCGTTTTGCGCAAATGCAGCCCGTCGACCGGTGCGACGGAAATTCCCTCGAGTTGGTCGAGGATGCGGGCTTCTATAAACTGAGCGCGCTGGTGTGGAGTCAGAAGCGACCAGTATTCGAGGATCTCCTCAGGAGTCAGCTGCATCAGCAACGACGGGCGATGCCCCATATTTTCCTCCCGCACGAGGACGCGCCATGGCTGACCGCGATGCTCGACGAGGAGGAAACTGGTCGAAAGCAGCAGCTCCTCCAGGCGACTCGAGGCTTCAGCGCCGAGCGCCGTCCAGCGACCGAGCAGCGGCTCTTTCACCGTTGCCAGGGATTTCCCAGCCGTCGTCAGCACCTTGAATCCATCCGCCGTTGATTCGTTGAGGCGATAGCTAAGCCGCTTCGTCCCCCAATCGAACTGAAGGCTGAGATCGAGCCCGACAACATCGAAACCCTCTGCTTCCGTGGACGTCGTCGATGCGAACCGGTCTGCGTCTCGGTTCAAGGGTTCCAACCACCAGCGCTGGTAATACCCCGCGTCGGTAATGTCGACAAAGAATGCAGCTTCCAGGTTACCGGCCGTACCGTGAGAATGGCCGGCTCTGGTGAGATTCGGTGAGCCAACGAGCAGGAGATCAGGGCCACCACGCTTCCACATACGATATACCTTGGCGTGCACACGGCGCGGGGCGAGCCGCTCGGAGGTGTCATCTCGTCCGTGCTTGACGACCTCTTCCGGAAGGTAAGCCCATCGGGTCCCGTCCAACGCCGCGATTGCTTCGTATGTCGCTTTCGTGACCCGCGAAGAAGGTGTCCCAAACTCAGTTGCAGGTTGGAACGGCGGGTTGAGTTCATATTACGCCACTTTCTCCTTGTGAGAGGAAGCAGCGTTTGGACTTCGGTCGAGAATCGAAGCCAAAGCCCAGAGATCGTGATAACCCATGATCTTCCGGAAATTCTTCTCGGTCAGCAGGAATGCTCCTGCCACCCAGCGCAACGTCATCTCACCGTCGCGCCAGCGGCAAACATTGCCAGTCTTTTTCCGTACGCCCGACTGCGGACTCTCGATCAGGTTCGTGGTTGCCAGGCAGCGGTGGAGGCTGGGAGGAACGTCGGCTCGATTGATCGTAAAGGTCTCCTCCAACCCTTCGCGCAAGCTGGCGGCGGCGGCCGGATGATCGCACTCGATCATCCCAGCGAGCTTCTTTATGCGCACGATGCCTTCCTCGGCTTGGGGCAATCGCCAAGCGGCCCGCATCAGCGAGCGCACCTGGTTCGCCAGCATCTTGTCATCCTTCGGTAACCGCTCGGCCACGTTGCGCAGCTTATGGGTACGGCAACGCTGCACCAACTGATTGCTGCCGAATACTTCCTCGATCCCCCCGCGGAGCGCTTTGGCGCCGTCGATCACAAACAGATAGCGCTAATCCGTGCGCAGACCTTGCTGGCGCAGGCGGGTGAGAAGGTCTTTCACCGCAGCGGCGTTTTCGGTCGCGCCCAGTTGAATCCCCAGCACATGTTTGCGGCCCTCGCTGTCCACGCCCACGGCGCTGATGACGTGATGGGAGCCAAACCGCATTCCGTCCAGGTAAATCACCAGAATCTCGATGCTGTCCCAGCGCCGCGCCAACAGTTCTTCCAGCCGCCGCGCTCCTTGCTCGGCCGCTTCCCGGCTGACCTGAGACTTCGACACCCCAGCGCTGTTGGCCATCTTCTGGATCACCTCGCGGTAGTTCCGCGTCGAAACTCCTTTCCACAGTGCCTCGAACATCTCCTCGCCCGTCTTCTCGCTTTTCCGCAGTGCTTCGTAGGCCGGCACCGCTTCTTCCCCTCCGCCCTTCCGGCGCAGCCTCGGCCGCTCCACCCGCAGCTGGCGATCGGCCAGTTTCACCCTCCCCAATTGCCGGCCATGCCAGCGCACCTCTCCGCTCGCCTTCCCGGGACTCTTTGGCCCCGCGATTTGCTCTGCGCTCATGCTCAGAATCGTTTCAATCAAACCTCGCCCGGCCCGATCAATCACCTCATCCACCGCCAGACGCGCCTCCGTGATCAGATCCACCACCGGCAACAGCATCTGTCCGTTGGTTTGGCAAAACTTCTGGATGGTTTCTTCGGCTCCCTTGGAACCCAGTTCCAAAACGTGATATTTTCCCTTCATTCGGCGGTTCTCCTTCTATAGGATTTAGGCTTGGCCCGATTCTATTCGATTCGGGCCGAACCGCCGTTCAACCTTCAACTATGTATGGGACACCCTCCCCGCGAAGCACCATTTAGCTCAGTGGGCAGATAGACGCGAATCTCCCGAGGCCGCAGGGCATCGGCCAGATCGCGAAGCGGACCCTCATCCTGTGCATCAAAGTACGGTGAGATGACCTCCAGATTCAGGTCTTGTCTGTCGAGGTAGAGCTGCCGCAACCAATCGGAGAGCGTCTTCTGGCTCTGTCCTCCAAAGATGCGGGGGTGATACGTGCCGCCGGACTTGTTCTTCCCAAACGAGTCACGTTGGGTCCGGCGCAGTAGAAACGCATTGATCTCGTCGAGGGCTGATTGGTCATCGGCATCGGCTGCTGACCGCCGAACTCGTCGGATCAGCGACAGCAGGTCGAGTCGGAACGAGCACCGCTCGTCATTGATGTCCCGGTCCTTAATCTCCTCGATGTGCGCACATTCAACGTTTTCCCACCACCCAGCTCGCGTGAGATTGGCTGACAGGATTCCGACGACGAGGGCCTGTCGCGAGGGCTCAGCATCACTCCCATCGTCAGCTGCTTCCCCGCCAGCCTCGTGGTGCTCGTCGACCAGCAGCAAGATCACCTTCGGGTGGAAATAGCCGGTGCGTCGACTGACATCGAGTCGTCGATAGTCCAGCTGTGCCGGTTCTCCGTCCTGTGCCAGCGCACGGCGGTCGTAGTATACGGCCAGGTGGTCGACGGTTCGAAGCGCGTCCTCGAGCTGCACGCGCCGCACTTTATCCGGCTGGCTGAACGGTTGGTCGAACAAAACCGGAAGGATATTGAGCTCGAAGAACCCGGGGTCGAAGCTGAACGTCGTGAACACCACGCTTCGCACACGTCGGCCGTCGATGGCCTCAGCCACCTGCTCCGTGAGCACCTTCATCGGGATGACGGTCGATGGCATTGTCAATGCTTCAACTGCTGCGTGACGTCCTTCAGCGCATCAATGAAGTAGCTATTCATCCACAGGTACGGGAGTTTGTCTTTGGCCGGCAGCAACTGCTCCGTCCCACGGTATCGGACGTCGAGCCGTCGCCCGTCCCCAATCCGTGCCCAGGGAGCGCCCCCGCGTATTTGCATGATGGCCTCGTTCCAAGACAGGACTCCGTCGAGGGCGGTTTCGAAATCCCCTGCGTGCAGGGCCGCGTGAACCTGGTCCATCAAGGATCCAACGGCATCGGTCGAGGTCGATTGGATCTCGCTCAGCAACTCCTCAAAAGCTGCCCTGTCAAGATTCGGTACCTTCGAGCCCCACATGCGACGTATTTCCTCCGCGACGTTGGTGACCTGCTGCCCATGACGCGCGAGCAGGTGCTGAAACAGTGCCGCCGTTGGGGCCAGGAAGGCTTCCAGGTGCGCGATCCGGTCTAGCGACACGGATAGACCCTCATCCTGTCGCCGGGCTCGCTTTGCCAGGTGGAGAATTTCGGCTCGTCCGGCCAATTCTCCGAGCTCGGTGTCCGATTCCAACAGCCGTCGAAAACGTTCTTGACGACCCTCGTCGGCACCGGACACGTAGTGGCCATCCCGGAGATATGTGCCGTAGAACTCCAGCTCGTCGGAAGTGAATCGAGGGTTGAGGATCGGGGTGAAAGCGGCAAAGACGGGATCCCGGTCGTTGGTACGAAGTCTCCCTCCTTGGGTGAGAAGCTTCCTGAGCTTCCCGGCTGAGCCGTTCAATCTGCTGATGTAGTGGCGCTCGATGAACTCGCGCCCGGCAGGCATGACGTCGAGTGCATCCTGTGGAATCAAACCGGACGTTCGCGCGGGTACCGAGTACAAGCCCCACAAGCCATAGATCTTCTGATCGGACAAGATCATGCCCCGTCGGTCGGCGGCAATGACCACGTTCCCGTGCTGTTCGTCCGTAAACCGCTGCACACGCTCAATGCCACGAATCTCCCCTTTGACACCGTGCGCCACATGCCGCACATACGCGCCGACCTGTTCCATCCGCAGGAAGATGTCGAGCGCATCTTCCCGATTTGCCATCCCCCGATCGAGGAGATCTGCCGCGAAGTAACGGCCGAGCAGGAGGACCGTGAAGCCACGGATCGATGTGCTCTGTGTCGTAAGGTTGGTGACGACGTGCCGACCGAACGCCGACCAGATGGGTTGGACGCCTAACGGATCACGGGAACCCTTGATCTTGGCGTTGGGGTCTTCAAGGGTAAGGAACGGCACGGCAGGAATTGTACGTCATCAGACCAATCCGGATCAATGACCTCGTTTCGCAAAAAACTTGCCACTGGTTATCCGCTCGGGTCGGGCGAGGATCGCCGGCCGTCGGCCCTCATAGAGCTCATCCGGTGTCACGTTCCCCAATGCTTCGTGCAACCTCCGGTGGTTGTAGTCAGGGACGAACCTAAAAAGCATTTCCAGCATAAAGCTGCACCGGGAACTTGAAATCACCCAAAAATCAGCATAGCACTTGGCACACCGGATTCGCCGAGCATGGAAGGCGGGATCGGACACCCTGACCAGACCGAGGTTTTGTACCAAGCGTTGTGAGAGAGTTTACCCCGCATTTCCAGTTTGAAATTGTAGAAGCAACTCTCGACTAACCTCCAACATCAATATTGATGCTGGTTCCAGCATCAACATTGCCTTCCGGAGGTGTACACCCAATGGGTGAGAACCAAAAACAGGCGTTTCAACTGTCGTTTAACCGCTTTCTGCGGGTCGCATTTCACGGATCACGGGTCACTTCCGACGGAGGTCTGATTCTGGTGCGGGAGCTGGATGAACGGTTGGGATTCGGCAAACTCATCGAACAACACCTGACGGACACTCGGGCAAAGAACACTCGGTTGCCCCTCACGGACCTTCTACGGCAGTCCGTGTACAGTCGCTTGGCTGGATACGAGGATGTGAACGATGCCGAGCATCTCTCCCAAGATCCGACGTTCCGGCTGATCGGTTCCGAGAAGAATTGGGATCGAGGGGCAGCCCTGCCATCCCGGTTGCAAACCTTCGAGACGGAGTTGCTGGCTGAAGAGGAGAACTTCGCGGGGCTGGCACGGCTGAACCGGGAACTGATCGGCAAGGCAGAGGTGTTGGGTTCGCCGTACCGAAAGGTGTTGGATATGGATTCGACCGAGATTCCGGTCTACGGCGAACAGGAGCAGAGCGCCTACAACGGGCACTTTGAGTCCACCTGTTACCATCCCCTATTGCTGTTCAACCGCGAGGGCGACTGTCTGGCAGTCAAGCTCCGTGCCGGCAATGTTCACAGCGCGGAGAGTTGGGAAGAGTTGCTGCTGCCGGAGATTGAACGCCAGCAACGGATGGGGAACGAAATTGTGTTTCGGGCTGACGCGGCCTTTGCCAAGCCAGAGGTTTACGAAGCTCTGGAGGAACGCGGCGTGAAGTATGCCATGCGCATCCCGGCCAACGACAGCCTACAGCGGGACATTGAGGAGTTGCTGACTCGGCCGGTGGGTAGACCGAGCAAGAAGCCGTTAGCCCGCATTTCCAGTTTGAAATCGTAGAAGCAACCTTCTGCTAACCTCCAACATCAATATTGATGCTGGTTCGAGCAGCAACATTCCCTTCCGGAGGTTCACACCGAATGGGTGAGAGACAAAATCAGCCATTTCAACTCACTTTTAATGCCTCGTTGAAGGTCGCTTTCCACGGATCGAGGGTCACCTCCAACGGAGGGTTGATTCTGGTGCGGGAGTTGGACGAACGATTGGGATTCGGTGAACTCATCAAGCAGCACCTAGCCGATCCTCGGGGGAAGAACACACGGTTGCCCCTCGCGGACCTGCTACGGCAGTCGGTGTACAGTCGCTTGGCTGGATACGAGGATGTGAACGATGCCGAGCAACTCTCACGAGATCCGACCTTCCGGCTGATCGGTTCCGAGAAGAATTGGGATCGAGGGGCAGCACTGCCGTCCCGGTTGCAAACCTTCGAGACGGAGTTGCTGGCTGAGGAGGAGAACTTCGCGGGGCTGGCACGGGTGAACCGGGAGCTGATCGGCAAAGTAGAACCGCTAGGTTCGCCGTACCGAACCGTGCTGGACATGGATTCGACTGAGATCCCGGTTTACGGCGAGCAGGAACAGAGCGCCTATAATGGGCACTTCGAGTCTACCTGCTATCACCCGTTGTTGCTGTTCAATCGCGAGGGTGACTGTTTGGCGGCCAAGCTGCGACCCGGTAACGTCCACAGCGCCGATGACTGGGAAGAACTTCTCCTGCCGGAGATCGAGCGGCAGCAGAAGCTGTGCAAGGAAGTGGTGTTTCGTGCCGACGCGGCCTTTGCCAAGCCGGAGGTTTACGAAGCGTTGGAGGAGCGGGGTGTGAAGTATGCCATCCGCATCCCTTCCAACGAGAACCTCCAGCGGGACATCGAGGAGTTGCTGAAACTTCCGGTAGGAAGGCCGGGCCAGAAGCCGTTGGTGGAGTACAAGGGGTTTCTGTACCAAGCCGAGAGTTGGAAGACGGCCCGACGGGTGGTAGCCAAGGTAGAACATCATCCGGGGGAGTTGTTCCCGCGAGTGGGGTTCATTGTGACGAATCTGACGCTTCCGAGTCGAGCGGTGGTGCGGTTCTATAATAAGCGCGGGACGGCAGAGCAGTGGATCAAGGAGGGCAAGCAGGCAGTGAAGATGACGCGGCTCAGTTGCCATCGGTTCCGCTCCAACGAGGTACGGCTGTGGCTGACCATCATTGCCTATAGTCTGGGAAATCTTTGGCGGCGGCTGGTGGTGCCACAGAGAATCGGGAACTGGTCCTTGACGAGCCTCCAGCAGCGGCTGGTGAAAACCGGAGGACGCCTGATTAAGCATGCCCGCTACTATTGGCTATTGCTGGCAGAGAGCCACCTGACGAGACGTTTATTTGCTAGCATGCTGGGGCGAATAGATGGGCTGTCGCTTCCGTCGGGATAGCCCAGCCTGCGGCGCACCCAAGAAAATGATTCCGATATCCCCCAGGCATGGAGAGGTGTCTGCAAAAGCTGGTTCTGGAAGCCGAGGCGATGGGTTTTGGGGACTCGGAAAGAGCGGCTGGAAGCCGCTAGCAGTATCTCGGAGAAAATATTTGTCTGGAAGGGCTCAGTTGAAGGCCAACGGATGTATACTCACGAGTCGGATGGGCCAAAAAACTAATTCCGGGTTAGTGGAATTCAAGGGCTTTCTATACCAAGCGGCCAGTTGGAAGACAGCACGCAGGGTGGTGGCCAAGGTGGAGCATCACCCAGGGGAGCTGTTCCCGCGAGTAGGATTCATTGTGACGAACTTGACGCTTCCGAGTCGGGTGGTGGTGCGGTTTTACAACAAGCGCGGTACAGCGGAGCAGTGGATCAAAGAAGGAAAGCAAGCGGTGAAGATGACGCGGCTCATCTGCCACAGGTTCCGATCCAACGAGGTTCGGCTGTGGCTGACCATCATTGCCTATAGTCTGGGAAATCTTTGGCGGCGGCTGGTGGTGCCACAGAGAATCGGGAACTGGTCCTTGACGAGCCTCCAGCAGCGATTGGTCAAAACCGGAGGACGCCTGATTAAACATGCCCGCTATTATTGGTTGTTGTTAGCGGAGAGCCACCTGACTCGGCGGCTGTTTGCCAGCATGCTGGGGCGGATAGATGGGCTGTCGCTTCCGTCTGGATAGCCTAGCCTGCGACACCTTAGAAACCGATTCCGATATCCCACAGGAATGGAGAGGTGTTTGAAAAAGCTGGTTCTGGAAGCCGGGCCGAGAGTTCTTGGGGACGCGAAAAGGGCGGCTGGGAGCCGATGGCCCTCTCGGAGGAAAAATTGTGCTCGGTAGGATGCAAATGGATGTACACTTTTAACCGCCGGGAGGCCAAAAAGTTAATTCCGGATTAGGGGTTGCGGCAGCGTGTGGCGACTTCAAACTTTAACATCGTGCTGGAGAAGTGCGACGCGAGGAGAATACGGTCATGAAGGACAAAAGGAGCATAGCTTTTCTGGCTATTCTAGGAATTTTTGCTCTAGGAGCACCGCGGACGCAGGCCGCGGGTATCGTCATTTATCCGGACCTAGTGGTATACAACGCGAAGGTTGTCACGGTGGATGATGTTTCTTTCAATCCGAGCGTGGGAACCATCGCTGAGGCGATGGCGATTAAGGACGGCAAGATTCTGCTGGTGGGCAGTAACGCGCAGATTCGGGATACAGCGGGTCCCAACACCCGGCAGATTGACCTGAAGGGGAGGATGGTGATGCCGGGGATCATTAATACCCACGATCACCCCAATGACTGGGATCCATTAAATCCCAAAATCGTGCAGAAAGTCATCAGCGACGACATTGAAATTGAACGTTTTCTCCAGGACCCGCCCGAGGAGCAGCTACAGAGGTTCCCCCGCGTATTGGAGGCAGCGGTGCTGAAGGCCAAACCGGGACAGTGGATTCGCATCAGCCTTCTTTACGGAGAGGATTTCAGCACAGAGTACCGCAATGTGCTCCAAAGCGCCTTGGGCACGAGGATCACCAAACAGCAACTGGACCTGGCTGCCCCGAACAACCCTGTTATAGTCAGGGCTGGCTTTGTAGGGATGGTACTGAACCAAAAAGCAATCGATGAGACGAAGAAGGTTTATTACGGAGATCTTTCCAAAATGCCTTTCTCATGGGTTGACACCGAGGGAAATGCTAGCAACGCCCTTGATGAGGTAACAGGCCTTGGTACGGTTAGTTATCGTCAGGTAGAAACTGATGTGATGTGGAAAGATCGGGTGGACTTGATCGCGGAAATTTACCGCTACGGGTTGGAATGGTTGGCGGGGAACGGGATCACCACGTTTAACTCCCTCGTCCATGCTTGGAATTCTCTTACGGCTTATCGAATGCTGGATCGGCAAGGCACGATGGCCGCCCGGATGGGTTGGGGCTACGGAGCAAGTGCGAAGATGATGAAGAGTTATTTGGACGACCCTTATCTGCTGGCAGACCTGACCAGCCGGGAGGGGGAGGGCACAGACTATATATGGTTCACAGGGAGTTGGGGAGGACACAATCAGAGCAGGTGTACCACGCTGCCCGGCACGTCCCCTGAAGTCAAGGCACGAGAGGGCGCGTGTCACCTAGCTCCAGGCACTGTTACCTATCAGAATTCGTATGCGCTGGTGAAACATGGGGCGAGGTTGAATGCCTACCACCAAATGGGTGACCGAGACACTGACTATGTTCTGGACCTGGTCGAGAAGGCCAGCCAGGAGGCTGGCCTGACGATCGACCAGATTAAGGCGAGACGCCATATCCCCTTTGATCATGGGGACTTTGTTCGTCCCGACCAGGCAGAGCGCGCCGCGGAGCTGGGAATGATTGGTGGAACCTGGGATTTTACCTTGTGGGAAAGTGCGGATCAGAGGTTCAAGGATTATGGGGAAAGGGGTTCAAGTTGGCATGTTCCCCGAAAAACCATGGTCTCGGCGGGACTCATGAATACTTTCGAAATTGATCGTCCGTTAGGGTATACAAATCTGAACGGCTTCACAGTTCTGGGTGCAGGACTAACCAGGAAGGGACAGGACGGCAGAGTGTATGCTCCAGAAGAGCGGATTGACCGGCAGACGATGCTAAAGGTGGCTACCATTTGGGGAGCCTACTATATGTTGAGAGAAGATTTGCTGGGTTCCCTGGAGGCTGGCAAGTTTGCTGACTTCATTGTTCTTGATAAGGACTATATGACAATCCCAGAAGATCAGATCAAGAACATCAGGGTATTAATGGCGGTGTTGGGAGGCAAGACCGTTCATTTAGTGCCATCACTCGCCCGGGAAATCGGGATGCAACCTGCGGGCGCGCAGGTGGAGCTGGGTGGACCGGGATCGCGATACTGAAGGTCATCAACAATAGCGGAGCGCAATACGGGTGCTTCCCAAAATAGCTTATGAGGAGAATAGGGTTATGAAGGACACGAGGGCATTAGCTTTTCTGGCTATTGTTGGCATTTTTGCTCTGGGAGCAATACGGACGGAGGCTGCGGGTATCGTCATTTATCCGGACCTGGTGGTTTACAACGCGAAGATTGTCACGGTGGATGATGTCTCGTTTACCTCGCGGCTAGGAACCATCGCGCAGGCGATGGCGATCAAGGACGCCAAGATTCTGCTGGTGGGCAGTAACGCGCAGATTCGGGATACAGCGGGTCCCAACACCCGGCAGATTGACCTGAATGGGAGGACGGTGTTGCCCGGGGTAATCAGCACGCACGAGCACCCAACCGATTGGGACACGATGATTCCCCAGATTATGCTGAACGTGATCCCCCAGGATGTCATTGCGCAGCGTTGGTTGGAGGGGACCCCGGAGGAACAGATCCAGAAGTTCCCGGCTGCTTTGGAGGAAGCGGTACGGAGTGCCAGGCCGGGGCAGTGGATTCGGATGAACTTCATGTGGGGCGATGGCTTCACGTACGACATTAGGGTCTATGCCAGTGAAAGTCGCGGTGGCGACCCTGGCGGTGGTTGGGCGGGTGGAAAGATTACCAAGGAGATGATGGACCGAATTGCTCCGAACAACCCCGTGCTGGTGCGGGGCATCACGGGCACCCGGCTGGCCGGCATTAGCACTATGCTGAATTCGAAGGGAATTGAAGAAGCCCGAAAAGTCTTTCAGGATACGGGTGACCTGCGAGGACCCCAAGTCGATGAAGAGACCGGTGTGGCCGGCCTGAACTACCGGACCCTGGACCCCGACGTGGTGTTTAAAGACCAGCTAAAGCTATGGACGGAGGCCTTAAGGCAGGGTCTCTCCTGGGACGCGGGGTTAGGCTATACGACCCATGGCACCTTTCTGCATGCCAAGAACACCATCAAAGCATACAAGCGTTTGGATAAAGAGGGCCGGATACCAGCGCGAATGGCCTGGGGGCATGGCAACCTAAAAGAAGAGCAGTTACCGTACTTTTTCACCGACCCGCTGTTGCTAACGGACTTGGCGACGCGAGCAGGAGAAGGCAGTGACTACCTTTGGTATTACGGGACGGGACAGGCTGCGAGTGGTACTCTTAGTTTGCCCTTGGTCGGCGACCTGCCGGTAACCTGGGGTAGTTATGCTCCTTCGTCCGCTTTTTACAAGAGTCTTTACACGTATGTTCGAGAAGGGGGCCGGCTGATGGCCTACCACCAGTACGGTGATGTAAACATAGATATGGTGATGGACCTGATCGAGAAGGCGAGCCGGGAGGGGGGCCTGACGCCGGAGGAGATCCGGGAGCGGCGGCACACGGCCGATCACATGAATGCCTGGCCACGCCCTGGAGATCAGGTGGAGCGACTAAAAAGGCTCGGAATTATTGTGGGCGCCACTATGAGTCATATCTGGGAAGATACGCCGGAATGGGTCGAGAATTATGGGGAACGAGCTGCGGAGTTCGTGGTGCCAAGGAAGAATGTGATCGATGCCGAGATCATGAACACATTTGAGACAGACCGTCCTTTAGGCACTACAGCAGACTTCAATGTTTTCGACTTTATTGCGTGGGGGATTACCCGGAAGGGGCCGGACGGAAAAGTGTGGGCACCCGGCCAGCGGATTTCCCGGGAGCTGAGTTTGAAGACGGCCACCACGTGGGGTTCCTATTACGTACTGCGAGAGAAGCAGCTGGGCTCGCTGGAAGTGGGCAAGTTAGCCGACTTCTTGGTGCTGGATCGGGATTACCTGACGATTCCGGAAGAAGACATAGCGAATATTCGGGTGTTGCTGACGGTGGTGGGAGGGAAGATCATTCACCTGGTTCCCTCTGTGGCGCGCGAAATCGGGATGCAGCCTACGGGGGCCCAGATTGAGTTCGGAGGGCCTGGATCGCGACACTGAAGTAGTGCTCTTGCATAAGGTTTGCCTATAGATTAGACTGTCAAAGGCGAAGTTTCGATATTGTACAGTTTCCATTTCCATAGGGCTCAAGAATGAGGAGGACACGGTCATGAAGGACAGAAGAACGTTAGCTTTTCTGGCTATTGTTGGCATTTTTGCTCTGGGAGCAATACGGACGCAGGCCGCGGGAATCGTCATCTATCCGGACTTGGTGGTTTACAACGCGAAGGTTGTTACCGTGGATGATGTCTCGTTTACCTCGCGGCTAGGAACCATCGCTGAGGCGATGGCGATCAAGGACGGCAAGATTCTGCTAGTGGGCAGTAACGCGCAGATTCGGGATACAGCGGGTCCCAACACCCGGCAGATTGACCTGAGGGGGAGGACAGTAGTGCCCGGGGTAATCAGCACGCACGAGCACCCAACCGATTGGGACACGATGATTCCCCAGATTATGCTGAACGTGATCCCCCAGGATGTCATTGCGCAGCGTTGGCTGGAGGGGACCCCGGAGGAACAGATCCAGAAGTTTCCGGCTGCTTTGGAGGAAGCGGTACGGAGTGCCAGGCCGGGGCAGTGGATTCGGATGAACTTCATGTGGGGCGATGGCTTCACGTACGACGTCAGTGCCTTCGCCGGTGATGACTCTTTCGGTCTCTGCAACGGGTGGGCTGGAACAAAAATCACTAAAGAGATGATGGACCGAATTGCGACGAATAACCCTGTTCTGGTGCGCGGCATAACCGGCACTCGATTGGCTGGTATTTGCACCATGCTGAATTCTAGGGGAATTGAGGAAGCCAGGAAAATATTTGTCGATACCAACGATCCTCGTGGACCTCAGGTCGATGAGAAGACGGGTGTGGCCGGCCTGAACTACCGCACGTTGGATCCCGATTTGATATTCAAAGACCATCTTGATCTGTGGACGGAGGCATTGCGACAGGGCCTGAGCTGGGACGCAGGATTGGGATACACAACGCACGGGACTTTCTTGCACGCCAAGAACACCATCAAAGCATACAAGCGTTTGAATAAAGAGGGCCGGATGCCAGCAAGAATGGCTTGGGGACATGGAAACCTAAATCCAGAGCAATTACCATATTTCTATACGGACCCACTTTTGTTAGCCGATTTTGCGACCCGGGAGGGCGAAGGAAACGACTACTTGTGGTATTACGGAACCGGGCAGGTGGCTGGAGGAGGGCTCAGTTTACCCCCAATCAGCGACAATGCTGCGAAAGCGGCAACCTTAATGAATACCTATTTTTCTTCTAGTCCTTATTACAAACACCTTTACAACTATGTTAAGGAGGGCGGGCGCCTTATGGCGTACCATCAGGTGGGGGATGTAAGTATCGACAAAGTATTGGACCTGATTGAACAGGCGAGCGATGAAGCCGGAATTACGCCCGAAGAAATTCGAGCGAAACGTCACACCGCTGATCATATGAACGCGTGGCCACGCCCTGGAGATCAGGTGGAGCGACTAAAAAGGCTCGGAATTATTGTGGGCGCCACTATGAGTCATATCTGGGAAGATACGCCGGAATGGGTCGAGAATTATGGGGAACGAGCTGCGGAGTTCGTGGTGCCAAGGAAGAATGTGATCGATGCCGAGATCATGAACACATTTGAGACAGACCGTCCTTTAGGCACTACAGCAGACTTCAATGTTTTCGACTTTATTGCGTGGGGGATTACCCGGAAGGGGCCGGACGGAAAAGTGTGGGCACCCGGCCAGCGGATTTCCCGGGAGCTGAGTTTGAAGACGGCCACCACGTGGGGTTCCTATTACGTACTGCGAGAGAAGCAGCTGGGCTCGCTGGAAGTGGGCAAGTTAGCCGACTTCTTGGTGCTGGATCGGGATTACCTGACGATTCCGGAAGAAGACATAGCGAATATTCGGGTGTTGCTGACGGTGGTGGGAGGGAAGATCATTCACCTGGTTCCCTCTGTGGCGCGCGAAATCGGGATGCAGCCTACGGGGGCCCAGATTGAGTTCGGAGGGCCTGGATCGCGACACTGAAGTAGTGCTCTTGCATAAGGTTTGCCTATAGATTAGACTGTCAAAGGCGAAGTTTCGATATTGTACAGTTTCCATTTCCATAGGGCTCAAGAATGAGGAGGACACGGTCATGAAGGACAGAAGAACGTTAGCTTTTCTGGCTATTGTTGGCATTTTTGCTCTGGGAGCAATACGGACGCAGGCCGCGGGAATCGTCATCTATCCGGACTTGGTGGTTTACAACGCGAAGGTTGTTACCGTGGATGATGTCTCGTTTACCTCGCGGCTAGGAACCATCGCTGAGGCGATGGCGATCAAGGACGGCAAGATTCTGCTAGTGGGCAGTAACGCGCAGATTCGGGATACAGCGGGTCCCAACACCCGGCAGATTGACCTGAGGGGGAGGACAGTAGTGCCCGGGGTAATCAGCACGCACGAGCACCCAACCGATTGGGACACGATGATTCCCCAGATTATGCTGAACGTGATCCCCCAGGATGTCATTGCGCAGCGTTGGCTGGAGGGGACCCCGGAGGAACAGATCCAGAAGTTCCCGGCTGCTTTGGAGGAAGCGGTACGGAGTGCCAGGCCGGGGCAGTGGATTCGGATGAACTTCATGTGGGGGGATGGCTTCACGCACGACGTCAGTGCCTTCGCCACTTATCCTAATGACCTTTGCGAAGGCTGGGCGGGCACAAAGATTACCAAGGAGATGATGGACCGAATTGCTCCGAACAACCCCGTGCTGGTGCGGGGCATCACGGGCACCCGGCTGGCTGGCATTTGCACCATGACGAATTCGAAGGGAATTGAAGAAGCCCGGAAAGTCTTTCAGGATACGGGCGACCTGCGAGGACCCCAGGTAGATGAACCGACCGGTGTGGCCGGCCTGAACTACCGGACCCTGGACCCCGACGTGGTGTTTAAAGACCAGCTAAAGCTATGGACGGAGGCCCTAAGGCAGGGTCTATCCTGGGACGCGGGGTTAGGGTACACGACCCATGGCACCTTTCTGCACGCCAAGAACACCATTAAAGCATACAAGCGTTTGGATAAAGAGGGACGGATGCCAGCGCGAATGGCCTGGGGGCATGGCAATTTGAAAGTCGAACAACTGCCATACTTCTATACCGACCCGCTTTTGCTAGCGGACCTGGCGACTCGAGCGGGAGAAGGTGGTGATTACCTCTGGTATTACGGGACGGGCCAGAATGGCAGTGGGGGTCTTAGTCTGCCGCCAATAGCTGGAAAGCAAGTTCGAAGCAGTGTCGGACTCTCTTACGCGACGCTTAGCCCTTACTACAAGTACCTATACAGCTATGTCAAAGAAGGTGGGCGAGTGATGGCTTACCATCAGTACGGAGATGTCCACATGGACATGGTGATGGATCTGATTGAAAAGGCGAGCGCTGAAGCCGGAATTACGCCCGACGAAATTCGAGCGAAACGTCACACCGCTGATCATATGAACGCGTGGCCGCGCCCGGGCGATCAGGTCCAACGGCTAAAAAGGCTAGGGATAATAGTCGGTGCCTCCGTGAGTCACATCTGGGAGGACACACCGGGCTGGGTTGAGGTTTATGGTGAACGGGCCGCAGAGTTTATGGTGCCACTGAAGAATGTGACCGATGCGGGTGTGATGAACACGTTTGAAACAGACCGTCCTTTGGGTACTACAGCAGACTTCAATGTTTTCGACTTTATTGCGTGGGGGATTACCCGGAAGGGGCCGGATGGCAAGGTCTGGGCTCCGAGCCAGAGGAGGCCCCGCGAACTCGGTTTAAAGTCGGCAACTACTTGGGGATCCTATTACGTATTGCGAGAGAATCAGTTGGGCTCGCTCGAACCCGGCAAGTTGGCCGATTTCTTAGTGCTGGATAGGGATTACCTGACGATACCGGAAGAAGACATAGCGAATATTCGGGTGTTGCTGACGGTCGTGGGAGGGAAGATCATTCACCTGGTTCCCTCTGTGGCGCGCGAAATCGGGATGCAGCCTACAGGGGCCCAGATTGAGTTCGGAGGGCCTGGATCACGACACTGAAATAGGCTCTTTGACTATGGATTGTCATAGGCGAAGTTCCCGTTTTCTGTAGGTTCCGGGCGCTCGGCTATCTGGAAGCTTTATTTTCTGAGGGTTACAGACCAGAGAGATTGGTAATAGACTTGCCGCAACTATTTGGAAGTGGTGGTAAGTGCGGTAAATTGAATGATAATCCACAGCCATAAAGATAGAATAGCAGGGAGGAGACCATGAGTTTCACCAAAGAGGTAAGTGTATTCGTTTCCATGATCTTATTGCTTGGGGTCGCAGCCTACAGCCAAGTAACAACGGCTACGATTTCCGGCACCGTGAATGACAGTACTGGTGCGGTAATTCCAGGCGCCACAGTGGCCCTCAGGCATGTGGATACAGGCAGGAGTCGCACTGTTAGCACGGGTACGGAGGGTCGCTATAGCGCCGCCCAGTTGTCGGTGGGGAGCTACGAGGTCACGGCCGAATCAGCTGGTTTTCAAACCGTCGTGCGTACCGGGGTTACGCTGACGGTAGGGCGGGAATTTGTTGTGGACTTCACCCTGCAAGTAGGAGCGGTGGCGGAGAGGATTACGGTAACGGGAGAAGCTCCGTTGGTCGAGACGACGAGCGCCACTGTTACGGGTCTGGTAACTGAGCGGGCTATTCGGGAGTTGCCCCTGAACGGTCGGGATTTCAGCCAGCTCATGCTCCTCCAAGAGGGTGTGGTCAATATTGCGGACGCGAACATCTTTGAAAATCCTGGAGTTAGCCTAGGCAAGCGCATTAATGTCAGTGGAGCCAGAGCCACGGCTAACAGTTGGCTGCTGGATGGGACGGACATTGTGGCTCCCATGGAGCAATCCCCGGCAAGCGTCCAAGGACAGTTGCTGGGGGTGGATACAGTGCGGGAGTTTCAGGTGATCACCAGCAATGCCAGCGCCGAGTACGGACGCGCCGCCGGTGCGGTGGTGAATGCCATCACGAAGTCGGGCACGAACGAGTTGCATGGGACGGTCTTCGAGTTTCTGCGCAACAGCAAGCTGGATGCCAAGAATTTCTTTGACCCCCTGGACCAATCCATCCCCCCCTTTAGGCGGAATCAGTTTGGCGGAGTGCTGGGAGGGCCCATTAAGCGGGACCGCATGTTCTTCTTCGGCAGCTATGAAGGGCTCCGAGAGCGGTTGGGCGTGCCCCATGTGGGCAACGTACCCACAGCGGCCGCTCGTCAAGGTGAGCTGCTAGGAACAACCGTTGATGTTGCTGATGAGGTCAAACCCTACCTGAATCTGTATCCGTTGCCAAATGGACGGGAATTTACCAATCCGGCCACAGGGCTTCCCACTGGGGTTGGCGAGTTTCTGAACCCTGTCAGTCGGCCCACGAGGGAAGATTACTTCATGGGCAAGATGGACTGGGTGTCGTCGGATAGTGATAACCTTTTTGTGCGCTATACATTTGACGACTCCATTCGCCTGGATCCCGAGGCTCTAAATCTTTTTAGAACAGAGCTCACCACACGGACGCAGTTCTTTACATTTGAAGAAAACCACATTTTCTCCCCAACCTTGCTAAATGTTTTCCGATTTGCATTCAACCGGACGCGGACAACAGGAACATCGGAGCAGATCAGTGACATAGATCCAGCGCTAGGTTGGGTGCCGGGTGTTGCTTTTGGCGCCAGCGGACAGTTGAACGTTGGGGGCCTGACTCTTGTTGGAGGGATTGGGCCACTTCCGAAGATCTATCGGCAGAACCTGTGGCAGTTCACTAACAACATGACGCACAGTAGAGGAACGCACACGCTGAAATGGGGCGCGGATCACAAGTGGATTCAGAATAACATGTTCTCCTGTGTCTTCCAAAGTGGAAATTACGTATTTGACAATCTCACCAGGTTTCTAACAAGCGAACCTAACAACTTCACCAGTTTCACCAATGTGGGCACCTGCACAAGGAACTATCGGCAGACCATTTTCGGAACTTTCATTCAGGACGAGTGGAGGGCGAGGCCGAATCTGACTGTGAACCTGGGCGTGCGCTATGAAATGTGGACCCATGTGAAGGAGTTGAATGGCAGGCTGGCGAACTTGCGTTTCTTGGACGATCCGGAGATGACCATAGGGGATAATTTTAAGAACCCCTCGTTTCTAAACTTTGCCCCACGGCTCGGTGTAGCCTGGGATCCTTGGGGAGACGGGAAGACCTCCATCAAGGCGGGCTTTGGGATGTTCCATGAGCCGCTGATGTTTGCCATCTACTCGCATACCAATCTGCGCGGACCATTTTATGTCGATGCCACCGCGTCAAGAGCTGGTGACGGGTTAACATTCCCCAATGGGTTTGATTTTGTGAAACAACAACCGGGCCAACCACTCCAGGACCTGCTGAGGAGGCTAAATGTTCAAACGATAGACTTTGACATTGGGAGTCCCACGACGCTCCAATTCAACTTCATGCTTCAGCGGGAGTTGACGTCCAGTCTGGCGCTGAAGGCGGGCTATGTAGGTTCGCATGGCTATCACCTGGTTCGGCTGGTAAATCCATGCATCAGCACTCCAGTCATAGAGGATGGAAGGAAACGGTTCACGGCCGGGGCGCCGTCAGACTGCAGGGCTGTTAGGACAATGTCCGCCGGGCGGATCAAAACAGATGCAAATTCTTCTTACAACTCGCTGCAGCTCGGATTGACTCAGCGGTACTCGAGCGGGTTGCAATTTCAGGTTGCCTACACTTGGTCTCGTTTGATCAACGATGCCGAAGGGCGCTGGGACATATTTGGTACGCAAGGGCTTGGGAATGCGCAGGATCCATTTGATCGGGGGGCAGAAAGAGGTCTGGGAGCGCCGGATATTCGTCACAATATCGTGACGAATTTCTCCTACGATTTGCCGTTTGGAAATGCCATGAGTGGGTTTGGGGGTAAGGTGATCCAGGGATGGCGCCTGAACGGAATCCTTACCACGAGAACGGGCAACCCGGTGACCCTTGGTGTCATCGGCACTCGCTCCGGTGCCTCACCTTTTTCGAGATCGGAGCGGCCGAATTTAGTGCCCGGAAGGAGCAACAGCCCCGTGCTGGGCGGGCCAGATCAATACTATGATCCAACTGCCTTCGAACTGCAACCGGCAGGATTCTACGGCAATGTAGGTCGGAACACTTTGATTGGACCGGGATTTGCCAGCTTCGATTTTGGGCTGGCCAAGGACACCGCCCTGTCCGAGAGGCGTACCCTCCAGTTCCGTTTCGAGGCCTTTAACTTGTTCAACCGGCCCAACTTCGGTACACCTAACCGCAATGTATTTCGTGGGTCGAGTCCAGCAGGCAATGCGGGAAGGGTGGTTAGGACCGTGGGCACTTCCCGGCAGATCCAATTTGGGCTGAAGTTGATATTCTAGGATCGGCCCGATCTGGGAAAGTACAAGAGGACTCCGCAGTTGCGGTTATTCCTGCCGCTGCGGAGTCTTTGAAGAACTCCCCTCGGGGAATCCGCTCCTTACGCGCCATCGCAGTTAGAACTGCGGGCAACTCCGCCGCCATAACGGGTGTTGGCGGCCTTCAGACCCTCACGCGAGGTGACATTTCCTGGCGGGGTGGGCCCAAAGGAGAGATAGTCAACCCAGCGGCGACCCGCCCTACGGATAAGCATACCTTGTTACTTCCTAGGGTCTCTCTATGCGAACGGGAGAAGGCGAATTTTCACCTTCCGGGACGCACCCACAGACCCTTTATCTGCTGTACGGGGTAGAGACCATAACTATTCCGGATAACATCGATCCTTCCAGCCTGTTGGGACAGGCTTGGTTCGCGAGTTTAACGCCGCATCAGCAACTTCGGAGCGCAATACCTCCTAACCAGAAAGCCAAAATGTGATAGGGAATACGAATCGTGAATGAGGTCTTATCTAGGCAAGTGTGGAGTCTGCACGCGTACAGATCGGTAGTGCAGGCTTTGACCCTTCCCGCAGCAATTCTGGCCACGCTACTTTTCTTGCCAAAGACAGGGGTGTCAGCCCAGGCGACCCTGGCTGCGGTGCGCGGCACGGTGCAGGAGCAAACGGGCGCTCCCATCCCGGGAACCACTGTTGCGGCGAAAAACCTCGAGACGGGACGGAGCCGCACGGTAAGCAGTAACGCGGAAGGGAAATTCGAAATCCCGCAACTGGCCCCCGGAACCTACGAAGTCTGGGCTTCCCAGGCCGGTTTTGTGAGCCAGACGCAGAAAGAATTGCAACTGCGTGGGGGTCAGTCGGTAACCCTAACCTTCGTGCTAAAACGGGGTTCCAGACCTCAGGAACACAGGGCCCAGGACACGGGCAGCGAAATGGCAGAGTCCTCCTCCGCCACCGACCAGATCAGTGAAAGCCAACTGGTCGGGCTCCCTCTCAACGGCCGCAGTTACAGCCAACTGGCGACCTTACAGGCCGGGGTGAGCGATCCTTCCACGGCTTCGGGATCACGCGGCATCGGCGGTGGGGGCCTGACCGTAGCGGGAGGGCGGACTACCTCTAACAGTTTTTTGCTGGACGGGACGAACATATTGAGGAGTGATAACCGGGCCCCGCGGAGTGCGGCAGGCGTGCAACTGGGCTCGGATGCCGTACTGCAGGTTCAGGTCTTCAGCGCCAACTACTCAGCCGAGTATGGCCGGGGCAGTGGCGGGGTTCTGAATTCCATTACTCGGTCAGGGACGCCGGAGTTCCATGGCACCTTATTCGAGTTCTTTCGCAACAGCAAGCTCGATGCACGGAATTTTTTTGATCCTGGCCCAGAGCCTCCTCCTTTCAAGCGTAACCAGTTCGGCTTCACGCTCACGGGCCCGGTTTTGAAAGACAGAACGTTCTTCATGGCTAGCTTTGAGGCAATGCGCGACCGGCTGACCCAAACTGTGACCAACTACTTTCCAGATGAACTAGCCCGCCAGGGGATTATTACGAACGCCGCGGGAGAGGTAATTCGCACCGTTCCAGTAAACCTGCGTGTCCGACCCTACTTGGATCTTTATCCCTTACCCAACTCGGCCCGGGTGGGGAAAGGAATAGGCGAAAACCGCGCTTCCCAGGCCTTGCCCACCGATGAAAATTTCTTTACCGTTCGCGTAGATCACCAGATCTCGGAGCGGGATAGTTTTTTCGCTCGCTATAGCTTTGACGATGCCAACAGCCAATCCTCACAGGGCGTTTTTCTCTTCAACCAGCTGACCGAAAGTCGTCAGCAATATCTAACTTTAGTGGGAACCCATAATTTTAGTCCCAGAGCTTTAACCACGTTTCGCTTTGGATACACCCGGCCCGTAAGTGCTAACGTGAGTCTCACAGCTATTGAGATTCCACGTTCGTTGTTTTTTAATCCCGACGCCCCCCAATTCGGAGCAATGAACGTTCCAGGTTTGAGTAATTTCGGGCTGGGGGGCCCCCAGCCGCGAGTCCAAATTATGAATTCCTTTCAATTTGCAGAAGATATGCTGGCTCAGAGAGGGACCCATGCGCTAAAGTTGGGATTCGAGATTCACCGCTATCGTTGGGATACGTTTCACAACGGGCGAAAGGGAGGGGTTTGGTCCTTCAACAGCCTGGAGAGCTTTCTGCAGGGGGGACCGGAAGGGACCAGCTTGACGGTTGCTTTGCCGGGTTCCGATAACAGAACGGCTCACCGCCAAACGTTCGTGGGCCTCTATGTTCAGGATGAATATAAGCTCAGTCCTCGAGTCCAGGTCGACCTGGGCCTGCGCTATGAGTTTGCCACGCTCATTCACGACAGGAATGGCCGAACCGTTTTCCTCCCTGACCCGGTGCGGGACACGAGAGTGCAAATTGGACCGCTACTGGAGAACAACCCTTCGCTACGCAATCTTTCTCCACGCCTGGGCCTGAGCTGGTCTCCAGTAAGCAGCGGGAATACGGTCCTAAGAGCTGGCTTTGGCATTTACTTCGATCAAATGCTCCAATACGTGGTATTCCAGCGGAAAAGCACGGTTCCTTTTTACAAGATAGCATTGCGAACCAACTTTGACTCCTCCACGGTCTTTCCCGACGCGGTGGCCGCCACGGCCGGAATCCCCTTGATGGCTCACGTAATGGATTACCACCATGTGACTACTCCGAGGGTGTTGCGTTACAACCTCACGCTTCAACAGCGGCTCCCCGGAGGCTGGCGTGTCCGAGCATCCTATGTGGGCGCGCGGGGCAATCATTTGTACCGCGGCTACGAAGTCAACCTGTTCCCCGTTCCCATCATCAGAGCCGATGGGTCGCTCTTCTTCCCCGCTCACGATCCTAATGGACCGGATAATCGTGTCAATTCTGCTTTCGGAGGAATTAACATCGTCAGCAGTGATGCGCAATCCTTTTATAACTCTCTTCAACTTTCGGCTAACAAGCGCCTTGGCCAAGGTATTTCTTTGGGAGCCAGCTATACTTACAGCAAGTCTGTTGATGATTCCTCCGCTATCCCCCTGCCCATTCTAACTAACACTAGTTCCACCCAGTATGGGCTGATGCGGACGCTCGATCGGGGCCTTTCGGATTTCGACATCCGCCACCGTGCGGTGATGAACTACTTTTACGCTCTCCCCTTGGGTGAGGGACATCGCTGGTGGAATTCCGGCATCCTTTCGCACGTTTTCGGAGGCTGGCGCTTGGGAGGCATTATCCGGTTTCGCAGCGGGACCCCTTTCAGCCCGCAGGTTAATGTCCGAACCCCGGGTTACCTGTTTGAGACCACTCGGCCCAACCTGGCTCCCGGAAGGAGCAATAACCCCGTAGAGGGCGTTACTGCCAGTTGCGAGGGAGTGGAGGCCGGTCAAAAGCTGGGAGGCCCGGACCTGTATTTTGATCCCTGCGCCTTCAGCTTCCCGGAGCCGGGGACCCTCGGCAACGCCGGGCGCAACACCCTCATGGCACCGAGCGTGTTCAATGTGGATATTTCTCTCCAGAGGGAATTTCTTCTGGATGCTAAGAGGCGGCTACAATTTCGAGCGGAATTTTTCAATCTGCCAAACCATCCCAATTTTGGCCAAGCTTCCACCAGCATCTTCGTGGGTTCGTCCGGCCGCCTCAATCCCACTGCGGGAAGAATTCGCAGCACTGCCACTACTGCCCGCCAGGTTCAGTTTGCCTTGCGATTCTCTTTTTAGGATTATGGCGAAGATTTGTGGTCGAGCACTGTGCGAGTACCTGTGTGTCGCCAATATCACCTGCATCGCAAATTCGAGCAGAATTGGCGCAAGAGAATGGCTTTCGAATCGATTGACAGACGGGAAATTCAGCCGGGGAAGTAGAAGGTTCACCAACGCTTCAGGAATCCGACGGAGGGTGTCCCATACATAGTTGAAGGTTGAACGGCGGTTCGGCCCGAATCGAATAGAATCGGGCCAAGCCTAAATCCTATAGAAGGAGAACCGCCGAATGAAGGGAAAATATCACGTTTTGGAACTGGGTTCCAAGGGAGCCGAAGAAACCATCCAGAAGTTTTGCCAAACCAACGGACAGATGCTGTTGCCGGTGGTGGATCTGATCACGGAGGCGCGTCTGGCGTTGGATGAGGTGATTGATCGGGCCGGGCGAGGTTTGATTGAAACGATTCTGAGCATGAGCGCAGAGCAAATCGCGGGGCCAAAGAGTCCCGGGAAGGCGAGCGGAGAGGTGCGCTGGCATGGCCGGCAATTGGGGAGGGTGAAACTGGCCGATCGCCAGCTGCGGGTGGAGCGGCCCCGGCTGCGCCGGAAGGGCGGAGGGGAAGAAGCGGTGCCGGCCTACGAAGCGCTGCGGAAAAGCGAGAAGACGGGCGAGGAGATGTTCGAGGCACTGTTGAAAGGGGTTTCGACGCGGAACTACCGCGAGGTGATCCCGGAGATGGCCAACAGCGCTGGGGTGTCGAAGTCTCAGGTGAGCCGGGAAGCGGCCGAGCAAGGAGCGCGGGCGGCTGGAAGAACTGTTGGCGCGGCGCTGGGAGGAGGTCGAGATTCTGGTGATTTACCTGGACGGAATGCGGTTCGGCTCCCACCACGTCATCAGCGCCGTGGGCGTGGACAGCGAGGGCCGCAAGCATGTGCTGGGGATTCAACTGGGCGCGACCGAAAACGCCGCTGCGGTGAAAGACCTTCTCACCCGCCTGCGCCAGCAAGGTCTGCGCACGGATCAGCGCTATCTGTTTGTGATCGACGGCGCCAAAGCGCTCCGCGCGGGGATCGAGGAAGTATTCGGCAGCAATCAGCTGGTGCAGCGTTGCCGTACTCATAAGCTGCGCAACGTGGCTGAGCGGTTACCAAAGGGCGACAAAATGCTGGCGAATCAGGTGCGGTCGCTGATGCGCGCCGCCTGGCGATTGCCCCAAGCCGAGGAAGGCATCGTGCGCATAAAGAAGCTCGCTGGGATGATCGAGTGCGATCATCCGGCAGCAGCCGCCAGCTTGCGCGAAGGGTTGGAGGAGACCTTTACGATCAATCGAGCCGACGTTCCTCCCAGCCTCCACCGCTGCCTGGCAACCACGAACCTCATCGAGAGCCCGCAGTCGGGCGTGCGGAAAAAGACTGGCAATGTTTGCCGCTGGCGCGACGGCGAGATGACGTTGCGCTGGGTGGCAGGAGCGTTTCTGCTGACCGAGAAGAATTTCCGGAAGATCATGGGTTATCACGATCTCTGGGCTTTGGCATCGATTCTCGGCCGAAGTCCAAACGCTGCTTCCTCTCACAAGGAGAAAGTGGCGTAATATGAACTCAACCCGCCGTCCCAACCGACGTGAGGGTGCGCACACTTCCATCCGCGCCAATTTTCTGAAAAGGCGATAGGGGTACTCAGAATGCCGGCGTTTTTCAAGCCACCAGATTCCATTTGTATCGATGATGAAGGCCGCCGAGACGAGGCAGTGAAAGCAATGTCGCTTTCTGGTTTTTTCTTTGCTCGATCGGACGGCGGTTCGGCGTATCTTTACCTAATCCGTCGTGGGTCCGGTCTTCATGGTAATAGCGAATGTAATCACGGACCAATCTTCGCAGGTGAGCTTCGTTGAATACGATCACGTGATCCAGTAGATCTCGGCGACAGCTGCCCACCCAGCGTTCGGCAACCCCATTCTGCCAAGGGCTGCGAAAAGCCGTTCGTTTGATGCGAATCTCCATGGACTGTAGCATCTCGGTCACGTCGTTACCAAACTTCTTATCCCGGTCCAGGATCAAATATTTCGGGGCGGAATCCTCCGGAAAAGCTTCTCGCAGTTGCTGCACGACCCAGGGACTGGTCGGATGTTCTGTAGCGTTGAAGTGGACGATTCTTCTGCGGTCGTGGCTGATGACGAAGAAGCAGTAGAGAAGACGGAACGTCGCAGTGGGCACGGTGAAGAAATCCATGGCTGCAATCGCTTCGCGATGGTTCTTCAGAAATGTCAGCCAGAGTTTGGACGGGTCTCCCCTCCGCTTGAACCGAGCCAAATAGCGCGAGACAGTACGTTCGCCAACCTCGAATCCCAATTTCAAGAGTTCCCCATGAATCTTCGGAGCACCCCAAGTGGGCTTCTCGACTGCCATCCGTCGGATCAGTTCCTGAACTTCCAGAGGGAGTTTCGGTCTGCTGGGCCGGTGACGACAAAGCATTCGCCAATACAAACGAAAACCAGCACGATGCCAGCGGACTACGGTATCGGGTTTCACGATCAGCAGCGCATCAGTCCACCGTGACCAGATTCGCCGCAATCAATGCAAGCCAGAACAAACGATCGCAGCGATCCAATCTTGGTCTGGGACGCTTACGCTTCAGGACCCCGACCTGCTGACACAGGGCGGCGAGCTCGAGACCGAGGTCATGCCGAGAGCGAAAAAACGCGCTGAACCAATGAAGAATGCAAAAAAGGAACAGAAACATTCGATCATTTTACAGGAGCAGAAGGCACTGATCGACGAAACGGGATAGGAGCTATCTCTCTGATTCCACGGCTGGACATGGTTTTGGCGACAGACACTGTGGATTTCAAGGGAAGTCGTTGGCAATAAAATGTGCGTCAGTATTCATATATCTAATTGAATATATAGATAGTTATAAACTCTCCTGGACGATTATGGATGTTGTTGGATTTTGATAGATGGCTGTGGTAGCGACAGGCATTCTTGCCTGTCCTCTTGCTTTAGATAGGCCTGTCGCCGCCTGCCTGCACACTCGAGTTGACCGATGCTTTCCGATAGCATCATTGCAGCAGAGCAAAAAAGGTAACCGATCTCGTCCAAGACGTGCAGCGCCGGATGGGTCAGCACGCGTAGTCGCCGGGACAGATTGCCCGCGGCCTTGGCGTCGGTGAGCGAGTCGATCTCGTCGAGCTCTCGGTTCGTCGGAGTGAGGGCGAACCGGAACTCTTCGAGGCCTCCGGAAGGATGCAGAGGGCGTCTGTAAATGACCGCGGCAACCTGGCCAAGCCCCTGCGATTCGGCTGAATAGCTTTGAATGTGCAACTTTGGTTTGATTATGATAGGTAGTCACTTCCATCTAGCTAGGCTTGAGGGGTCACGCGATGACAAAAGAGTTGAAAATACCGTGGTCCGCGAGCACCCATTCCACACAGGTCGTGAAGGCTCGTCGTGATGGTTCGCACGCGGCCGACTATCGGGCCGCTGAAGCACAGCGGCACAGCCAGCGAATCTCCGATTCGCAGCACACGCAGATTACCATCCCACTCGACGGCCTCGGACTCCCGGACTCAGGGTGGATTGCTCGCAGACCTGTCTAAAAACATCCTGGATGGGCCAATGGAATCCAGTTCACAAAGAGGGGTTCAATGAGGGGATTAATGCAGGCTAACCAACAGGAAATCTATTAGTATCAGCTAGTTACTACTGACCGATTAAAGATGCAACATCAACTCGTCCACTTCATAGCCAGCGATGCTCACAATACATCCTCCCGCCCCCCTTTGCTCTCGGAAGCGCGCCGGACGGTTGCCGCAGAGCAAGGAGAAGAGGCAGCCTGCGCTCTGTTTGAAACCAACCCTCTGGCCGCCATCGAAGGCCGGGTGTTGCCCTGGCAGCCGGAACCGGTCCCGCTGCAACAGCGCCGGTGGTCCTTTTTCCGCCGCTGAAGGCGCTCAGAGAGCGGTTCAATCAAGAGAGGAAATGGTACAATGACCCAGGCCATACCGCTTTCCGTGTTTTCCTGTGGACCCCATGCGGCGTGGCCGGCCACGGGGAACCTCAAGGCGGTTCATGGGAATTCCAGCAATGAAGGAGACCGATGCGCGGAAAAGATAAAGTGATTGCTTGTTTGAATCAGGCGCTGAAAGCAGAGCTAGTCGCCATTAACCAGTACTTTCTCCACGGGGAAATGTGCGAAAACTGGGGCTATCGCCGCTTGGGAGATCTGATCCGGAAGAGTTCTATCGAGGAGATGAAGCATGCGGAAGAAGTCATCGAACGGATTCTGTTGCTCGACGGCTCGCCCAACATGGGCATGGGCCTTCCGCTGAAAGTGGGCGCCAGCGTCAAGGAACAGCTCGAAAACGACCTGGCCTTGGAGTTGGAAGCGATTGTCGAGTACAACGCCGCCATCAAAACTTGCGTGGCGGAGGGGGATAACACCTCGCGGGCGTTGTTCGAGAGGCTGGTCCAAACCGAGGAAGAACACGCAGACTTCTTGGAATCCCAGCTGCACGTGATCAAAGAGGCAGGGATCGAAAACTATCTTGCCCAGCAAATGCACGAAAAAGAATAGGCGGGCCGCCAGCGGACCGTAATGCCGTTCTGTGCTTGTGTCCTCAGGGTGCGCCCTGGCGGCTCCGGTTCCAGCTTTCCATTCACCTCAACCCCCAGTTCCTTCGCCCAGCGAGCTAAACGATCTATTCGTCGGGCATTCGAGGAAAGGGGAGGTAAATTTCCTCCAAGGCGGCTTCTCCGCAACCCCGGACGGGCAAGAACGAAGAAACCTTTATCCGCCTGCGCCCCTGTATTTTCACTCGTACGCGTTTTTGGGCGGCAATCACTCCAGTAACCGCAATGCTTCTTTCACATGTCAAAAAGATGGGTGTAGATCAGCCGAGAGGTTATAATTCGGGTTGCCTCAGCTTTCCGGACAGGGTAGCCGGGTGGATGGAGTAGCCCGCGGCGGGCAATAGTGGCTTTGTCCCCCAAGAGAGGGGAAGGAGAGAGTCCTTGGAGCCGGAACAGCAAACCTTTTCTCACAATCTTGAACGGGAGTTGGCAGCGGTCGAGCAGCGTGATTGGGAGCTATGGATTCTTGTCCTGGTGACAGTGGGAATCCTGGCCGGCGCTTTTTTCCTCATCATCTTTCCCGCTGTATTCAGGAATGAGCGCACAATCTATATCCGGGCTGACGTCTCTCCGCAGCTGCTTCTCGGCTTGCTGGTCCTGATTCTGATGTTCGGCATTTACCTGGTTCGGAAACATTTTGAGATTCGGAGCCTCCGTTTCAAATCCATGAAGAATGCATGGAACTCGGAAGTTTCCCGCGTCCACCTTTTGGTCGATCCGCTCACGCAGGTCTTCAACCGCGCCGCCCTGGAGGAGATCCTCTCCAAGGAAATCAAGCGCGCACAGCGCAAGCAATCCACCCTGACGTTCATGTACATCGACGTGAACAACTTCAAGGAAGTCAACACCCGGTTTGGCCATCTCTCCGGCGACTTAGTCCTGGCGGAAGCGGGAGGCATCCTCAAACAGTGCACGCGCGGGTCGGACTTCGTGATCCGCTTGGGAGGAGATGAGTTTCTGGTGACTTTGGTGGATACCGAGGGGTCTGGCGCCGTGCCGGTGAGGAACCGCATCAACCAAAAGATAGAGGTATGGAACCGGAATTCTCCTTTGCCGGGCTTCACGCTGAGCCTGAGCATCGGCATCCAGGAGTATGACGGCACGCAGTCGTTTGACGAGGTGTTGGCCGCAGCGGACGTCAGAATGTACGCGGAAAAGAATGCGCGGCCCGGAGCCAAACCCCCTCCAGCGTAACCCTGACCTCATCTCAAATTTTGCCTGGCAATCCATCCTAGGTGCCGCCGCCTCTCCGCCAATGGGATGGCCTCGCTGCTTCCATCCGTAGTAAGATTGCGCCGTGATACGCGGAAGGAGGCGGTATGGTAGAGGCTTACATCTTCATCGACATCCGTGCCGGCTGGTCAAAAAAAATCCTGCGGGAGGTAGCCGATCTTCTGGAGGTCACTTCTGTGCATGCCTGCTGGGGACGCCCCGATCTTATTTCTCACATCAAAGTGGCAGACATGAAGAAGCTCCGCGAGTTGGTCCTCCAACGTTTCCAGCACATCGCAGGGATAACAGCTACCGACACGCATATCGTGATCGAATCCTAGCAGCGGTGGCTGGCGGAAGGATTCATCTCGTTTCAGCGCGGACGGCAGAAAACGCTGTGCTGTTACCGGGAGTTGTGGCCGGGCGATGTAGTTGGGCGACGTGGCCAGGAAAGGTCACGGGCTCGGTTCGCGCTCCCCGGGAAAATCCTCCACCTGCTCTGGCGGAGGGTTTCGGGAGAGATGCTGTGTCCACAGGATAATTTTCCAGATCTCGTCTGAAGTGAATACTTTTCCCAGCGAAGGCATTGCCGTGTAGCGGATTCCCTTGGTGATGACGAAATGAATTTGCGCCTCCGTCATTTCGCCTTCGGCCTCTACCAGCGAGGGCACCGGCGGATAGAACTGGATGCCCGTCTCGCCTTGCCCGTGCCCGTCCAGGCCGTGGCAAAAGGCGCATTGTTGTTCGTAGAATTCCCGGCCCGCCTGGAGGTTCTCCTCAGTGGGCGGAAACGGATTCCGAATGTCGCCTTGTGGCTGCCGGGCTTGCCTCAGAAACAAGTTGGCCAGAAAGGTTTCGACAGCGCCCGGCGTCTCATCCGCGCCCCAGTTTTCTTGCAGAAAAGAAGCGATTGCAATTACAAATACTACTGCAACCAATCCAAGCCCCAGCCCGGCGTATAATTTTTTAGAAATCCTGACCCCCGGTTGTCGCTCATGGCAAACAGGTCGCGTGATCGGTCCCTTGCCCAACGGCCCCTGTCCCGTCAATTCGGATATGCAATTTCCATGCTCACCGTTTTCCCGGCTTGTACGCTGACGGCTAGTTTTTGTTCGCCGTAATATTCATGCCACACTTCCAAAGTATAGGAACCTTCTGGAATGTCCCGGATTTGGAACTTTCCATCGGCGCCGGAAACCGCGTGGAAGGGATGGTTGTCCACTCGAATAAAGGCTTTCATCCAGCCGTGGACATCACATTTCACAATCACAAATCCGGGCCGCTGGAGGGGATGGCTGGCCTTGCCGCCGACGTGCAGGGAAAGATTTCTCGACAAGGGTCCGGAGTAGAGATGGGTCGTATGAAAGAACGCATCGCTATTGATCGCCTCGACGGTGCTGCCCGACGTCAGGACTGCCACGTGGGGGTCAAACCGGCACTTGCGATTGTCCAAGAGCAGCTTTTCTCCCTGCGGCCGGGACTTCCGGGGAAATCCTTCGTTTGCGAGGGCCAAGATGACATTTTGCAATCCCCGATTTTCCTTGGAGATCAGGATATCCTCCAGAGAATGCTCAGCCCCGCAAGATGCCGGCCCCGTTACATTTTCTATCACGGTAGGTTGAGGAATAGTCTTTCCTGTGAAAACGACCCGGCCTTCGATCGTGCCTGCCCCGCCGGAGTTGTCCCTTGGAAGCGGCGAAAGAACGGCATGAGGAGCCGCGGCGGCATTGCTGAAAGACAAAATCCCCGCTGTCAGGAGAAGGGAAAGAAACATCTTGGTAATAGGGTTCGTCATCTGAGCTCAGTATCGCCATCCGACGGGCTCAACATCGCGATCCGGGTGATCCGGGCGGTTTGGATTTTGTGATCCGGGATTTTGAATTTCTCCGCAACATTCTGCCATCTCAGTTTACATTCGCCACCATGCGGCGGCAAGAGGAAGCCTGAAGATCCCCCGGAACGCTTTGCTGCCTCTTGCTGAGGAGTGGAATGTGAGCTACATTGCGCCGGAGGGCTTTTGCCTGGGGAATTTCTCCTTTGAAAGATTCCCCCCCCAGGTGGAAAAGAGAAAAAGGAAGAAGGGATGTTGCGGCGTGGCCCGAGAGAAGAGCGGTGAGAAGAGCGGGGAAATGAAATTGAAGAGCCTGCTGACTGCGCAGCAAATCCAGCAGCGGGTCCGGCAAATAGCCTCCGAGATCGACCAGCAATACGCCGGGCGAAGCGTGCACCTGGTGTGCGTCCTCAAAGGGGCGTGTATTTTTCTGGCCGATATTCTTCGGCATCTTCGTTCGGAGACGTCGGTGGATTTCATCAGCGTCTGGAGCTACGAGCAGGGAGCTTCCAGCTCCGGCGAAGTGCGCCTCACGAAGGACCTGGATCACAGCATCGAAGGACGGGACGTGATCCTTGTCGAAGACATTGTCGATACCGGACTGACTTTGGATTATCTGTGCCAATTGCTGCTGCGGCGGAATCCCCAGAGCCTGCGCGTGGCCACGCTGCTCGATAAACCGTCGCGCCGGATCCAGCCCGTGAAAATCGACTACGTGGGATTTGAGATTCCCGATCAATTTGTGGTGGGGTATGGATTAGACTATCAACAGCGTTATCGAAATCTTCCCGATATCTGTTTACTCCCGGACGCAGCGGAATCCGAGAGGGTTTGAGCAAAGGGGAACCTGCGAGTGGGTTCGGGAAAAGCCATAAGCGGGAAAAGCTATAAGAAGGAGAAGCGTCCTGCGAGCGATCCAAGCGGGAAGAAAACAATCATGACCGGAATGGCCGGGGTTTTTACCTACCGAAATAATGAACTCTATTGTGAGCAGGTTCCCGCCCGGCAGATTGCCGAAGCAGCCGGCACGCCCGCCTACGTCTATAGCAGCCGCCGGATCGTGGCGCGGTATCTGGATTTCGACCGCGCGCTCGGAAACTATCCGCATCGGGTCTGCTATTCCGTGAAGGCCAATTCCAACTTAAGCGTGCTGCGGCTGCTGGCGCGCCGGAAAGCGGGCTTTGACATTGTTTCCGGCGGAGAGCTGTTCCGCGTTTTGGAGGCGGGCGGGAAAGCCAGCCGGGTGGTTTTTTCGGGAGTCGGCAAAACGAGCGAGGAAATGGATTACGCCTTGCGCTCGCGCATCTTCCTGTTCAACTGTGAGTCGGAGAGCGAGCTGCGCTTGCTCAGCGAACGGGCTGCGCGACTGAAAGTGCGGGCACGGGTGGCCCTGCGGGTCAATCCCCGCGTGGGGGCGAAGACGCATCCCTATATCGCCACGGGCCGGGAGGAGCACAAGTTTGGCGTGGACATGGCGGCGGCCGAGGACCTCTGCTTGCGGGCCCAGCAGTGGCCGGGTATCCGCATGGCCGGCCTGAGCTGCCACATCGGCTCCCAGATTGCTGCCTTAGCCCCCTTCGCCGAAGCGGCGGGGAAGCTGGTGAGCTTGGCGCGGCGGCTGCAAAGAAAAAAGGTTCCGGTCGAGTATCTGGATGCAGGCGGGGGATTGGCGGTGGCCTATCGCGGAGAGGACCGCCCTCCCTCTATTCACGATTATGGGAAGAAATTGTTGCAGTGCGTGCGGGGCAGCGGTTTGAAGCTGTTGGTGGAGCCGGGACGTTCCATCGTCGCCGACGCCGGCATACTGCTGACCCGCGTGCTCCACACCAAAACAACCGGCGGAAAGAAATTTATCGTCGTGGACGCGGCGATGAACGATCTGCTGCGCCCCTCGCTCTATGGCGCCTACCACGAAATTCGGCCCGTCCGGCGCAACCGTCGGCGGGAGGCGGTCGCCGACCTGGTGGGACCGGTCTGCGAAACGGGAGATTTCATTGCTCAGAACCGCAAGCTTCCGGTCGCGGAGGCGGGCGACCTGCTGGCGGTCTTTACGGTGGGCGCTTACGGGTCTGTTTTGAGTTCGAACTACAATTCCCGGCCGCGCCCGGCGGAGGTCTTGGTAGAGGGCCGCCGCTGGCGCATTGCTCGCCGCCGGGAGACGCTCCGGGATTTGATCCGGGGAGAATCGTTGCCGTAAGGACGGCGCGCACAGGATCAGGCCGCTTTTACTGAACCGCAAGGAATCCCTTGCCCAGCCATTCGCCTCCGTCCATGGTGAGCGCTTCTCCGTTGATGTACTCCGCGTAGGGGGAAACCAGGAAGGCGGCGGCGTGCGCGATCTCCTGCGGGGTGCCGATCCTCCCCACAGGGATTTTGGACAACAGCTTTTTTTCCGCTTCCGGAGTGCCCCAGAGCTTGCTGGATGCGCCTTCGGTCGCCACAGGTCCCGGAGCAATGGCGTTGACGCGGATTTTATGGGAGGCCCACTCCACGGCCAGGGTTCGCGTCAGGGCCAGCACGCCCGCTTTGGCGGCGGCCGAATGAACCGTTCCAGGCCCGCCCGTTCAGGCGTAGGTTGCCAGCACGCTCAGGATTTTTCCTCCCCGCTTCTGAGCGATCATCTCCAGGCCCGCAGCTCGCGTGCAGAAAAACGTTCCGTTCAGCACGATATCCACCACGGCCTTCCAGCCGTTCGGAGAAAGCTCCTCCGCCTTGCAGATGAAATTTCCGGCTGCGTTGTTGACCAGGATATCGACGCCGCCAAACTTCTTTTTTGTTTCCTGAATCATCCGGTCCACCTGCGCCGGGTCGCGCACGTCGGTGGGAACGGCGAGAGCTTCTCCGCCGGCCTTCTGAATCTCGGCCACGGTGGGTTCCAGGTGCTCCCGGCTGCGGCTGGCGCGAACCAGCCTGGCTCCCAGCCGCGCATATTCCAGCGCCATGGCGCGGCCCAGCCCTGTACCTCCTCCCGTGACGATGGCTACCTGTCCGCTGAATGTATTTGCTGGCAACATAAAAAACGGTCTCCTGTGTCAATTACCAATTATGGTTTCATGCAGAGTGGTGCTGGCGCACCTGCGTTCTCTCTGCGGCGATTGCAGAGGATGGCCCACAGCGACCCTCTGGAGAACCTTACAAGAGCTCTTTTTCCGGTGGGTGGAATATGCCTTCGACATGGTGTGGTGGATATGGTAGGCGCGGCAGGACTCGAACCTGCGACCCTCTGCTTAGAAGGCAGATGCTCTATCCACTGAGCTACGCGCCCATACGTGCACTCTAACACCTAACTCCTTTAGTCTCAATGAACCCTATTTCCATTGCGCATAAAAAATCGATCTATTCGCCTCAAAATGTGCCAAAAATGTGCCAAAAATCGTTCAGTCCGGCCTTGCTGTGCTCAAAATTTGTCGATGTTCGTTAGCTTGGCGGTCAAGCTTGGTCAATGCTTCTCGCATCATGTTGAGCTTCGCTTGGCTGTAGCGCTTGAACACCTGCGAATCGCCTTGCCGCAGCATCTGCGTGACAAAATGATCCGCCACGCCGCCAGCGCTTAATCGGGTCGCGAACGTGTGCCGCAAGTGATAGAGCGGGAAGTACGGAACTCCAGCGCGCTGGAGCGTACCTGCCCACGTCTTTTTCAAGCTTGTCAAATGCGGCGTCGCCGAGTCGGCCCGCAAGGAAGGAAACACATAAGCTGAACCCCGTGATTGCTCCCAGTGTCCCCGAAACGCCGCATACGCAGCCTCGGTCATCGGCATCTCGGCCGCGCCGCTCGGTGTCTTGGAATCCTCGATATGTACCACTCGATTCTCCAAGTCCACCTGTGACCAACGCATCGGTGTCAACTCCTTGTACGGTCGCAACCCCATCTCCACCAGGATAACGATCGCATGACGCAAATAGTCCGGAGCCATGAACTCGATCCGTTGCTGCTCGCTTGCCGTCATATAGTGAGGCTTTCTGGTTGCGTTCCGTAATTGAATCGGGAATTCAACCGCACTACAGAGGTTCGTATCCAAACATTTCTTCTTCACCGCGACATTCAGAATCCGCCTCAAAATGCGGAATTCCTGGTGCACAGTGGCCGGCTTGAGCTTTCCCACAAGCCGGGTCCCGAACTTCGTGCGTACCCTCCTTCCGGAGGACAAGCGCCGATCGATGTAATCCTCAATCGCCTCTGCGGTAACTTCCGTTAAGGGACTTTCACCGAATGCAGGCCGCAGAAACTTGAGGGCATTGATATTTTCCGCGTGTGTCTTTTCCGAGCGGAATGGAGGCTTGGAACGTTTTTCCAGAAACCAATCAGCCCATTGGTTAAAGGTTAGTTTCTTGCCGGCCAGAATGGCTGGCAACCTTCCCTCGTCCCTGGCATCCAACCGGTCTCGCAAAAGGCGGTTTGCTTCTTGTTCATCTGCGGTTCCGGTCGATTCCCTCTGAAGCTTTCCTTCTCGGTCCCGGTACCGCATCCACCAAAACGCGGAACCATTGCGTTGGAAGATGCTTCCTCCTCCGCTCTTCGGTCTTCCTCTCCTATTGTTCATCGATTCCTCCATTGACATGAAATTGTTGACGCCACTCGACCAGCTCCGACAGTCGGAAGCGGATCGAGCGGCCCATCATGCGGTAATGGGGAATCTGCTTTCGCTCGACGTAAGCATACACCAGCGAGGCGCTGACGCCCAAGAAACGGGCGGCGTCCTTCACCGTGATTGGGGCATCCCTTGCTTCTGTGTCAAGGCTCATCATTCCCTCCCTACTCTCCATACAAAACCACAAGGGAGAACTCCGCGCGGAGAGTCCGTTGCGATTGTGTGGTTAGTCCCACTCACACTCGGCGTCACGTTTGATCTGCATGATCTGATCGGCAAAGCGGCGGTGGTATTTCTCTGCCGTCATCGCCCTACCCGTCATCGTGTTGCCTCCCGATGGGCTCGATGAGCCAGCGGTTCTGTGGCGCGTCGTAACCTTTGACGAGCAAGGCCTCCTCCACGAAGCGCCGTCCCTCCCGCCGGGTCATGTGAATGACCATCGCAATGCCGTCCACCACACCCCGGCAGGTAACTTCCCAGGGAAGCTCCCCGCCGCCTTGCATGGCGCAACTGGCGAGCCGTGACAAGGCGCTCTCGGCGTTGTTGGCGTGTATGGTCGTGAGCGAGCCGCCGTGTCCGGTGTTGAGGGCTTGCAGCAGATCGGCGGCCTCCCCGCCGCGCACCTCGCCCACTACGATGTGATCCGGGCGGTGACGCAAGGCATGACGCACCAGGTCCCGGATCGTCACGGCTCCGGTTGCCAGTCCGCGAGCCTCGAAGCGGACGCAATTGGAGTGCTCGATGCGAAGCTCCAGGGTGTCCTCGATGGCGACAATGCGCTCGTCGTCGGGCAGCAATTCAATGAGCGCGTTCAGCAGCGTGGTCTTGCCTGATCCGGTGCCGCCTGAAACCAGGATGTTCCGGCGGGTGTGCAGCATCCGCTCCGCCGCCTCCTTCACGTTCTTGGGCAGCGCCCCTTGTTCTACCAGGTCCACCGCCGAGAAAGCCCGTTTGCCAAATCGACGAATTGTGATTGCCACCTTCGGGCTCGCGGGCGGAACGCAGATCGCAACCCGCGAGCCGTCATCCAGGCGAGCATCGACGATGGGAGCCGTGGCCGGGTCCAGGCCGAGAGGCCGCGCAATATGGATCGCGGCCCTTTGAAGCGCCGCAGCGGTCAGCAGCGGAGCCTTGTGGGAATAGAGCTTCCCATGCCCTTCGATCCATACATTGTGCGGACCGTTGATCATGATCTCGCTCACTTCCTGGTCCTCCAGAACATCCTCCAGCCCGGGCAGAAACGGTTTCAACAACTCCAGGCCGTCGCTCATAGCTTTCCCTCAACCTTCGCCCGCCAGTAGGGGAGCGTCCGGGGCAGATAGTGCGGTTTGAGGTACACCCGGGTCGGCGCAAGCGACTGTGCGCCGTCGTAGGGTAGACAGATGGCCTGGCAGTTCGAGAGCAAGGCAAACTCGCGGGGTTGGAATACCGCCTCGCGCTGCTCGCGGAAGGATTTGCTGGCCCCTACGCTGCCCTGTCCGCCGCCGGCCTGGGCCGAGAGCAGGGACACCTCGCTTTGCTTGGCCGACTCGGTGATGGTGTAGGAAGGCTTGATCTTGGCGACCTGGCCGCATAGCGCAGAGGCGGTTTGAGCGCTGGCATCGTCGCTCAAGGAAAGGAATATCCGGGTCCGCAGGGTTTGCAGCAGGGTGCGCCATGCTTCCGAGCTGCCCAAGACGGAACGTAACGATGAGATAGATTGGGTGGCGACGATCGGGATGCAGCGGCATTGCCGGGTGAGGGCAAAGGATTTCTCGTCTCCGGATGGATCGTCCTCGCCCACGGAAGCGAACGACTGGTATTCGTCGCAGATAAACACGGCGGGCCGGAAGTATCGCTCCGGCTCCGCCGTCATCTTAACTGGTCGCCGCAGGAGCGTTTGCAGCCAGGCGTTCTTGAGCATGACGCCGATAGCGCGGGACAGCGCCGGGTTGGTTCCGACCGGCATATTCAGGGCCAGCACCTTGCCCGCCTCGATCAGTTTATCGAGGGGCGGCAAGCTCTGCCGTAGGTATTGTCAAGTTGAGGCCGACGACCGTTTTTGATGCCCAGCATGGCGTGTTCACGGCTGGCTCGAGCCCAGTATCTTGGGGGTCGATCGACTAGCTTTTCGTCAACTTGACAATACCACGATTGGCGCTGGATTTTTCCACTTCCGTTTCCGTCGGACTCGCGCGCCGTGGAACGGGGAACGAATATCGCCTGGGCAGCACTCCAGCTCGATTGGGCGCAGGATGGAAAGGACCACCGAAAGATTTGTCAGTTGACACATCCGGAGACGGTGCACAGCTACCTTCGCCGGTGGCCTGGTCTTCTGGAATGCGCGCAGAGGAACCCCGCAACTCTGGCAATCTATGCGGCGCTGTTGCACGATTCAACCTTGGCGCGAGTCAGGCCGTTTTCCCAACCCCTCGTTCATGACACCACGGCGTAGGACTTCGGCCTGCCGAGCTCGGCCATCCGGTTGAGGATGTGACACCCGATCGTGGTCTCTTTCCTTTGCGCATTGCTGTTCCTCGCCTTCAGGCTTCCTCCGAGCACTGACTTGTATCGGAAGAACCCGTTCTCAACGCGCGCCTGCTGTCGGTAGCCCGACTCCTTCTGCCACTCTCGTCGTCCGATCTTACGAACTCTCTGAAGAGCCGCTTCTCGTTGCGCCCACGGGCCGTCCGTGGGCCCCGCGGACACCGCACAGCGACGAGGGGGGATCACGATCACGACGTCCTCTGTACCGGCCGCGCCGACCCGATCGTAGATCGCCCTGTTGTCGTAGGCCCCGTCCGCCGTGAAACGCCGGATGGGAGCCTCGATCTGGTCGAGCAGATCCGGCAGGGCGGAGGCGTCGTCCCCGCTGCTCGTCGTGAGTTCGGCCGCCACAATGAACCCCTCGTCATCCACTCCGATGTGCAGCTTTCGCCAGTCCCGGCGTTTCTTGGATGCCTTGTACTTGTGCGAATTCCATTCGCCGCAACCCAGGATCTTGAGCCCCGTGGAATCGACGATCAAGTGGATCGGGCCGTCGTGGGCTCGGGTTAGAGGCGGCACCTCAACGATTTGGTTCCGGCGCGAGAGTGTGGTGTGGTCCGGGGCCTTGAGGTCGAGGCCCATCAAGCTGAGCAGCGAGTCCAGGAAACCCTCGGTCTGGCGAAGCGGCAGGTGGAAGACGACCCGCAGCGTCAACGCGGTCAAGATCGCGAGGTTCGAGTACCGCCGCTGGCCTCCGCGGAGACCGTTCTTCGCCGGTGTCCACGCGGCGATCGCCTCCTCGCTCAGCCAGATCGTGACGTCGCCGCGGCTCCTGAGGCCCCGCTCGTACTCCCTCCAGTTCCGGATTCTGCATTTCGTCTTGTACTTGCGGTTGACTCGGCTCGACTTCCCTGCGGCCATGACGTTGCCCCCCTTGATCTCCATGATGGATCGGGACACCGAGCCAATGCTAGCGGGGGAGCCGAGGACGATTCATGCACCAACGCCTACCGCCTGAAAGAAAGCAAGCGGAACAGACCCGTGAAACCTGCCAGCCGGTCACATATCCACCGATAACCCCGCCCGCCATGTCGCCGCGATCGGCCGGGGTGCCTTCCGCTCCGGCCTAAACGCGCCCCGGCTTGCTTGGGGCACCGGCCTCCGCTCCAGCCCCCCCTGCCGATCCACCAAATCAAACCCTCCCGCCATCCAGGAGTGGTCTAATTTCTCTCCGCCCCGCTGGTCTAATGTTTTTCCGCCCTTGACAAAAGCTACCGGCTCAAGGAAAGCAAGCGGAAGCGCCCCACGAAGCCTGCCCGCCGAACGTAGTTCCGCTCTTCCCCTGCCTGCACGTTGCCACGATCTGCAGGGGCGCCTTCCACTCCGGCCTAAACGCGCCGCCTAACGGCGGCGCAGGCCTCCGCTCCAGCCACCCCCGCAGATCCAACAAAACAAACCCTTCCCCGTTCCCATAATGGTCTGGTTTTGCTCCGCCCTGGTGGTCTAGTTTTACTCCGCCCTTGACAGACGCCAAAGATTCGCCGAACCACTTGCCGATAGAACTTGAATCCGTCCGTAGTGATCAGGGGGAGATGACTTCCCGCAGACCGAGCGCAAAGCTCTCGAAACAAGGTGAGCGTGTTGCGATAGCTGCGTCTGCCGACAACTGTCGCAGGCCAGAGGCGCGACCAGACTTCAATACCAGCGAAGATCCAGACAGGCGGATGCCCATGGCCACCAACCATAGCTCGGATCTCGTCCACCTGCAGTTCGCGGATTGGGATCTTCGTGATTTTCTGTTGGTTGAATCGGCGACCGGTGGCGGCGGCTTTCTCCAGCCAGCGATCCACCGTGTTCCAGGCAATCTGCTGGACTCGGGCAATCGCGGATTTATTCACGCCCTCGGCGCTGAGAGCGGCGACTTCATCGAAGGTAGCTCGGCGATGTTGGAGGCGGTGATAGACAGTGCCCCGGTTCCGGCAGAACGTCCTGCGGCACATCTTGCATCGGAACCGACGGCGTTTGCCCCAGCGGGTTGGGTAGAAACCAAAACGAACGATCATTCCCCAAGAGGGTTTTGCTCGCAGCGGACACTGGGCATTTCGACAGCGGAGACTCTTCATGGCGTTTGGACCAGCGTTCGTCAGTCAGATCTGCATTTCGTGACTCTCATGGCGTTTGGACCCGTTCGTCAATCTGGTGATGGGTCTTAAACCATATCACATGAACGGATTACAAGCGCCCCATCAACAATTGTTTGCGGAAGCACCTGCCCAAAACTCACTCTGACCCTGGTACAAAAATCCAGGACCTCTCAGATGTAAACTCTTCTACCTGTGGTACAAAAGATCGGCCTAGTCAATTGAGTTGCACGACGTCTGCTTTAGGAAACATTACTGGAAACGCTTCCTCGCGGTGAGAAGGAGAACTATCACTTACGATTTTGCGTATAGATGAGCGACAAAGGAGTTATAGCCGTTGTACAGTCGTGTAGGCCGGACCTCCCTTGTGTCGATGATTGTCTCTTTTTCCTGCGACCATTCGGGATGCGGTACCGCGGGATTCACGTTGGCAAACCAATCGTTTCCCACAGGTGCAAAATCGTTCCAGAAAGTTCCTGGCTTTCTGGAGGTAAACTCGATCTTGACGATTGACTTGATGCTCTTGAAGCCATACTTCCAGGGCACCACCAAGCGAATGGGGGCGCCATTCTGCTTAGGAAGCTCATGGCCATATATCCCGGTCACCAGGAAAGATAACTCATTCATGGCCTCTGCCATCGTCAAAGCTTCATAGTAAGGCCAGGGGTACCATGTTCTCCCAGAAAAAAGAGGGTTGCTTCTGTTCTGCTCCTTTTGGTTGGGGGCCTGACTCGGCCGGAAAAAGGTCTCCATCCGGACGTACTTCGCATCCGACTTGGGTTCAACCCGGTCGATGAGGGCCTTCAGGGGAAAGCCGGTCCACGGGACAGCCATCGACCAAGCCTCCACGCAACGATGGCGATAGAGCCGTTCTTCGAGCGGAATCTGACGGATGAGCTGAGACACATCCAGAGTTTGCTCCTTTTGGACTTTGCCGGTAATTTTGATCGTCCAGGGCTCTGTCCGGAAACGATCTATCAGCTTCCAAACGTCTTTCTCCTCGGTGAACTCATAAAAGTTGTTGTAGTGGGCAGTATGCCATTCGGTGGTGATCGGGCGGTCGAGTTTGTACCTAGGGTTCCTTTGCGCTGGGTAGAGGCCGTCGGCTGCTGTCGAAAAGCGAGGAAGGATTCCGGTGGCTCCAATCGCGGTTATTCCCATCGCCGCCAGAAACTTTCGCCGGTTCAGGAAAATGTGCTCTGGGGTGGCTTCCCGCTCTGGAATTTCCCAACCTTTGGGGATCTTAAGATAAGCCACAACCCATCCTCTGCCCTCAAGTATTAGGCCAAGTTGGTGACTTTTGCAACTAAAAAAGATCGCCAAATGGGCGAGGCTTTTGAAGGTTATATCTGGCTACAACGGGAGCTTTCCACTTGAAGGATCGTTTGTTGCCTGCTATTTTGCAAGAGAAGGAGAGTTTTCATGTCGAGCACAAATACCTGGCGAACGGTTTGGCTGGCTAGCTTGGCGGTATTGCTCGTTCCCGTTGTAGAGGCACCAGCCTTTCAACTGGGAGCGCAACCAGTCCAAGAGATGATTGAGCGTGCAGAACGGCTGGAGCGGACCGTCGAGTTTCAGACGGAGGTCGAACTGGTAATCGCGTATCTACAGTTGAAACCGGGAGACAAAGTTGCGGATATTGGAGCAGGCGCTGGTGCTTTTTCTTGGCCGCTGGCCCGGGCTGTTGCCCCCACCGGCAAACTTCTGGCCGTCGATATCGATTCAGGCCTTCTCGATTACATTGATCGGCGGGCGAAGCGGGAGAAGATAGAAAACATCCAAACAGTCCTCGGCACATTCGACGATCCTAATTTGCCGACCCGCCAAGTGGATCTGGCCTTTTTCCACGATGTATTGCACCACATCGAACACCGTGAAGCCTATCTGAAGGCGCTTTCCTCCTATTTGAAACCCAACGGGCGCATTGCGCTGATCGAGTTGAACCAGAAGGATCCGCAGACTCCTCATCGGGGTCAACCCGAATTGTTGATCAGCAAGGACGAAGTGAAGCAGTGGATGGCGGCGGCCGGCTTCCGCCCTGTGAGAGAAATCAACATGTATGGAATGAAGGACAAGTGGTTCATCATATATGTTCGCCGCTGACACACGGATAGGCTGCTTTCCTGCTCCGCCAATAAGCTAGGCTTTCCATGTGTGACAGGTGGATCAACTGCCGCCCTGCTTCCGCTCCTTTCCAGTGGTCTTGGTCCACTGCCTGCAACATCTTCAGCCACTTCCGTGCGTTTCTCTCCTGTCGGTTCCGATGAAGCAGGACATTTCAACTTGGAATAACCTAATTCAGCCAAAAAAAGTCCTGTTGTTAGTAAGTTAAAATGTCCGGTATTGGTAGCAAGTGAAATGTCCGGTTTCATGATCCGACCGAAAGTGGTTTGGCGCTGACCGAAGGAGCCCGTAGGGCGACTGAGGTTAGCGCCGCATGGTGTTGTCGGGAAGCCACAGGGCTCCGCCGCCGACCGCCGCACCGGACCGCTACCCCCTCGGAGGAGTACCGGCCCACTGTGTGCGGTCCGTAGCCAACGCTGAGAGTATCATCGAGGTGTTCATAGACCGTCACCCGGCAGCCCGCCAGAGTTCCGCGCCAGGGAGTTTTCTCGATTTGGAGAATCCGATTCTCCAGGCTAACCGTATTGTCCTGATTCACCACCCGTTCGTGCTGGATCGAGAAGATTCGGTCTAACTCCCGTCTGGCTGACGGCAAAAAGGCGCTGCCCGGTTGGGTGGCCGGCACGGCAAAGCGCCGATTGAACTCCCCCATATAACTCTCCCGCAGGAACCGATTCGCTGCCTCGACCGTAGTGATCCCCCGCAGGCGCAGTTCCTGCGGCAGCCGCCCCTGCCAGGTCCCGAAGTTCCGCTCGCTCCGACCCCGCGCCTGCGGCGAATAGGCCGGGATCATCTGGATTCCCAGCTCCCGCAACGCTCGCCCCACCTGGGTGAGCCATTGCCGATCCACCGGCTCGCCCGCCTTCCGGGTCAGGAAGAAATGGCTGGCCCGGTCGCTGTACAGGGCGCAGAACAGACCCCATTGCTGCACCACCTCCCGTAAGGCCGCTAGCACGGTCCGCGTCGATTCCTGCTCTACCAGTTGCGCATAGTAAATCTCGCTGGTGGCATCATCCAGGACCACCAGCAGGTCATACCAGCGATCATCGCAGAACCAGCGATGGCGGCTCCCGTCCAGATGCAACAGCATCCCCGGCAACGACCGCCGAGGTCGTCGCTTCCGATGCTTCCCCCGCTTCCGCCGTTTCGCCACCAGCCCCGCCCCTTGCAAGGCCAGCTTCACCCAGGTGTAACTGAGTCGCAGGCCGTGCTCCTCCCGCAGCTTCTCGTGAAAGTGCCGCACGTTGAAGTCAAAGTACTTCTCCCCATACAGCCCCAGCACCCGCTCCACCACGGCCAGCGGCACCCGCCGGGGACTGGGTTTCCCCCGCCGCCGGTCATAGAGCCCGTCGTAGCCGTACTGCTCGTAACGCTCGCGCCACCGCCGCATCTGCCGGTCGCTGATCCCGATGATCTCGGCTGCCTGCCACCAACTGATCCGCTTCGCCATCGCTCGCAAAATTACTTCTTGTATCTTCATCGCCCGCTCCATCGCGGCTTCCGAGTAGAACTTCATGCCACCTCCTGGCAAAAAGCTCTACCCTACACCGCCCCAAGCGGACAGTTCACATGTTAATTAGACCGGACATATCATGTGCTAACGCAAGCCAAAAAAAGTCCTTGACAGACCTTTGCAGCAAGTATAGAAGAGTTACTAGATACGCAATTTTCAAGAAAGTTTAGTTGCTGATGGGGGTAAATGCAGATTAAGCCCTTACCAATATTAAAGCTAAGACGAAATCAGTAGTTGGCTTTCCTGCCAACTCTATTATATGAGGAGGATGAACGATGGGCTGCAATCAAGGATTTTTCCAAGGGTGGAGAGTTCTCAGGTTGCCGGAAGGTAAAACGGCCTCAGGAGCGGCGTTGAGAGGATCTTGTTTAGGGGCTTTGCTGGGCGTTCTGTTGTTTGCGATGGCACCCCTCGTTTGGGGGCAACTGGCGACCGGCTCTATTTCCGGCACGGTGGAGGACCCCACGGGGGCGGTCACGCCCGGGGTGCAGATCACGGTCCGCAACGTGGAAACCGGGATTACCCGGACGGTCGAGACCGGGCCGGCCGGCCGCTATCTGGTCACGAACCTGGCTCCTGGCAGTTATGCGGTAGAAGCGCAACTGACCGGCTTCCAGACCGAGGTGCGCCAAGGAATCACCCTCACAATAGGCCGGGAAGCCGTGATCGATCTCACCCTGAGCGTGGGACAGGTGCAAGAGCAGGTGGTGGTGACGGCGGAGGCCCCCTTGGTGGATACCACCAGCTCGGCCGTGTCGGGCCTGGTGGATCAGCAGCAAGTCCAGGGCTTGCCGCTGAACGGGCGCAGCCTGACGCAATTGACCACCTTGCAACCCGGGGTGCTTCTCTATCGGTCTAGGAGCACATGCACCGGCGTGGGAGAGAATATTATCATCAATGGAGCCCGTGCCCGGCAGATCAACTTTCTGTTGAACGGGACCAGTACCCTGAACTTTTTTGGCAAGTCCCCGGGCGGAATTTCGGGCCACCAGTTGGGCGTGGAAGGGGTCCGGGAGTTCACCGTGCTGAGCAGCAGCTACAGCGCTGAGTTCGGGCGCAGCGCCGGCGGGGTGGTCAACGCGGTTACCAAGTCGGGGACCAATACCCTGCATGGTTCTGTGTTTGATTACTTGCGGAACGACAATCTGGACGCGGCGCAGTGGGAGGACAACACGTTTAACGACGGGGTCCAGCCGCCATTCGTGCGGAACCAGTTTGGGGCCAGCGTGGGCGGTCCCATCCGGCGCGACCAAACGTTTTTCTTCGCTACCGCGGAGTTTTTGCGGGAACGACTCGGCCAAACGTTGACTGACCGTTTCCCGACCGCGAACTCCCGGGCGGGCATTCTGCCGGACGGGAGCACCATCGAGGTGGCCGAGTCAATCAAACCGTATCTGGCTTTGCTACCGGTCCCGGACGATCGGTTTGATTTGGGCGATGGGTATGGGCGCCACGTAGCCTCCCTCACGCGGCCCACGGATCAGAGCTATGTCAACTTCAGAATCGACCACCATTACTCCGATTCGCAATCCCTGTTTGGCAGCTATGTACTTGACGATTCGGACCGATTCTCGCCGCGCGCCGACGAACTCACGGCGCAATCGAATCCTTACCGCAATCAATACGCGACGCTGCAATGGGACAGCATCCTCTCCCCGACCATGCTCAACACGGCGCACGTTGGGTTCAATCGCTCCGAGGCCAATGACATCCCGACCTGTGAGGATTCTTTGCGGGCGCTCAACTTCATTCCCGGCACTGAGTTTTGTTCCCGCGGGGGGATTACAGGCACGGGGGGCTTCTTCGGGCCCAGGGTTTTTATCCTCAACTCGTTCCAGTACTCCGATACGCTTTCCTGGACGCGAGGGATGCACTCCATCAAGCTCGGCGCTCGCTACGAACGCCATCAGGTCAACGGGACGGGTGGCATCTTTCCCGGCGGATGGATGGTCATGGCACCCGGTATTGAGAGGGAAATGAGGGGGCTGGTGAGCTTTTTTCAGGCTCCCCGGCCCGACGTGGATATAAATCGGGGGTTGAGGCAGAACTTCTATGCTTTCTTCGTGAACAACTCCATGCGGCTGATGCCCAATCTGACGGTGAACCTGGGCCTGCGTTACGAATTCATCACCCCCCCCACCGAGGTGAATGGGAAGTTGTCCAACCTGGACTCGGTGACTTCGCCGGAAGTGCGCATAGGAGAACCCTACTTCGAAAACCCGTCGCTGTGGAACTTCAGTCCTCGAGTGGGGATTGCGTGGGCTCCCGGAGGAAGCCAGAACACCTCCGTTCGGGCCGGCTTTGGGATCTATTATGATCAACTGCTCCACCATACCTGGCTCGATGGACCCTTTCTGGCGCCCCCCTTCTATAGCGAAGCCCGTGTCTCTTCGGATCGCTCTTTTGCGCCTGGCAGCTTTCAGGTTCCCTTCCCCAACGCCTTCGATCTGTTTCTGGCGAACGACCCACGGGTAAGAACCGGGGGGTACCTGTTCTTCATTCAAGGGAATCCCCCACAGCCGTACACGCTCCAGTACAACTTCATGGTGCAACATCAACTGCCGGGACAATTGGTGGTGCAGGCAGCCTATGTGGGTACCGGGGGACGCAAATTGCCGCGCCTGATAGACAACACGGCTACTCCAACCACCCTCTCCGATGGCAGGCTCTTCTTTCCGGAAGATTCCGTCCGTCGGAACCCCAATTTTTCCGAGATACGCGCGAAGCAGTTTGATACGGTCAGCTCCTACAACGCGCTGCAGTTGGCGGCCCGGCGGCGGTTTGCGCGGGGGGCCGGCTTCCAGTTGTCTTACACCTGGTCCAAATCGATTGACATGATGTCGGATTTCCATGGCGCGGGCGATATCATTAACGATACGTTTTTCGGCACGTTGCCGGAATTGCCCGCATTCGACAAGGGGCGTTCGGCCTTTGATCGCCGGCATAATTTTGTCGGCAACTTTGCCGTGGACCTTCCGTTCGCGAGGAACCTGGAGGGGGCAGCGGCAAAACTGTTGGATGGTTGGCAGGTGCAGAGCATCCTGACGCTGCAAAGCGGCCTGTCGACGACGGCATTGCTTGACACCAGGCGGCTTGGCTCGGGGTATACCCGCACCCGGTCCACCCGGGTTGGGGTGCGGCCGGACCTCGCCCCTGGGTTCACCGCTGAGAGTGTGGTGCTGGGAACGCCGAGCGAAAGCAACGATCCCCAGCATCGTTACCTGAACACCGCCGGGTTTGCCTTGCCTGCAGCAGGGTTCTTGGGGACTTTGGGACGCAACATCATCGATGGCCCGGGCCTCGCAACCTTTGACTTTTCCTTGATTAAGAGCACCGCGATCACGGAGAGGGTCAATCTGGAGTTTCGCACCGAGTTCTTCAACCTGTTCAACCGGCCCAATTATTCTTCTCCCGCACAGACCGTGTTTAGAGGGGAACAAGACGGGACGGGCATACTGGACGGCAATTTCAGCACCATCACCACTACCGTCAGCAGCGCCCGGCAAATCCAGTTGGCGCTGAAGCTCACGTTCTGAGGGTGAGCCACCGATAACTTGACAGAATTTCAAAATCCAAGGGAGAGATCTTGCAATGCGAGCCATGATTGTCTCCTCGGCATTGCCGGGGGTAGTTTTCGTTCTGTTGATTGCAGTTGCACAACCAACCTTGCAAGGGCAGCAGATCACCTATAGGCCAGGGCAATATCCGGCACCCCGTTATCCCCAAGCACTCAAAAACCCCATGGTCGAGGATTTGATGCCTATCGCCCGGCAAATTGTGAAACGACCGGATAGCGGTCAGATGTTCTATCCCGGTTATGACATCAAACCGGGTGAAAGAGTTTTGATTGCCGTGGCACGGCATTTTAATCCCGTTGTTTTGGAAGCCATTACCCGCGCCATCCGGGAAGCGGGAGCCAAAGTGGATGTAATGATGGGCAGCGACGCCTATTTGCCCGGCGGGGATGGGGCCACCGAATGGGAGTACTTCACTTTCATGAAGGCTATCATGAGTGCGCAGGCAGGTGGTATCCCGCAAGAGACCATCATTGCCATGACTCTGGCGGGAAAATACGACCTGGCCATTTCGGGCATGGGAGGAGGGATTCCTCCCCATCCCCGCGATAAGATGCGCTGGGCTTATATTCCCTGGGATTTGGCGGATATGTTTTACGTTCACGGAGCTGGCATACCGGCTGACCTATTGAAGTTCATTGACAGCAAGGCCTGGGAATCCCTCTCCAGTGCTGTACAGATCCATGCGACGGATCCGGAAGGCACCGACATTACCTGGTCGCCGAAAGGCGCTGACTGGCAGGTTCCCGGAAGGCATAATCCCGGGCATCTGTCCTCTCATCCTGGGCGATCTGGAGCTACCGGTGTGCTGGCAGGCACCTGGAACCACGTAGGACCCTTTCCCCACATCCGCGTTTCCTTCAACAATGATCGCATGGAAGGCATCGAAGGTGGGGGAAGCTACGGGCAAAAGTGGCGGGCCATTCGGGGTGAGTGGAAAAACGTGAGTGTGCCTACCAAGCCAGGTGCGGGTCTCTTTACCTGGTTGCAGGAGGCCTCGGTCGGAACAAACCCAAAATCTCTGCGACCGAAGGCCGCTTTGGACATTGCGATGGGAAACATCTGGGAGAGGACCCGTTCGGGAGTCATGCATTGGGGAATTGGCGGGGGACACAGCGAGGAAACCGGGATGGCTACGACATCAAACAACTTCGCACTGGCTAACCCAACCCTCGGGGATTCACCATTGACAGAATTCTACGAGGCACACCCGGACACACCGACCGGCCACGTCCACATCCACAACTACTTCATCACCATGGAGCTCACCAATGCCGATGGGAGCAAGACTACCTTGATCCACAAGGGACGCCTCACCGCTCTGGATGATCCACAGGTGCGGCAGGAGGCAGCCAAGTATGGCGACCCGGATAAGCTCCTGCAAGAAAACTGGATTCCGGCTATTCCCGGCATTAACATACCGGGAGACTATCAGAAAGATTACGCTGGCGACCCGGCGGCATGGATCCGCAAGGACTTAGCGACTAACTGGAAATACTGAAGGCAGCAAGGCTTCGGGAAAGGGACCGTCAAGAAGAAGAAATGGAAAAAGGAGGAAAAGCCATGGTAGCCGGTGCCAAGGGGATGTTTCTGTTCTTTTTGATTGCGCTTGCCGGACCGCTTCTATACTCGCAACAGAGAACGTACCAGCCGGGGGAATATCCGACTCCCCGCTACCCGAAGATTCCGAAGAATCCCACCATAGAGGACCTGATGCCGACAGCCCGAGCCATTATAAGGCGAGGTGACATCGGGGCCATGTTCTATCCCGGTTATGCCATTAAACCGGGCGAGAGGGCTCTGATGGCGGTGCCCCGAGATTTTGACCCGCTGGTGATCGAGGCCCTCGGGCGCGCCATCCGAGAAGCGGGAGCTAAGCTCGACTTGATCCTGGGAAACGAACCGTATCTGCCCGGCGGAGACGGAGCGACGGAGTTTGAGTACTTCACCCAGATGAAAGACATCATGGCCGCGCAAGCGGGCGGCATCGAACAAGCTACTATCGTGGCGATGACTTTGGCTGGCAAATATGACATCGCCATTTCCGGCATGGGGGGAGGGATACCAGCCCATCCCCGTGACAAGATGCGCTGGGCATACATGCCCTGGGATATGGTCGACCAGTTTCTTGTGCACGGAGCGAGCATCCCGCCGGAGTTGCTGAAGTTTATTGACGATGTGGCCTGGAATACGCTGATTCAGGCAGTCCATATCCACGCCACGGATCCAGAGGGCACAGATATCAGTTGGCCTGCCACGCCGGAGGACTGGGAGAGCCCTGGGCGCCATACGCCGGGCCATTTCATGTCTCATCCATTGATTGATCTGCAGGGGATACCGGGCGCTACCGGAGTGGTTGCAGGGACATGGAACCACACGGGGCCTCACCCCCACATCCGGCTTTCCTTCAAGAATGATCGGCTTGAGGGGATCGAAGGCGGGGGTGCCTATGGACAGAAGTGGCGTGGTATTCGAGATCAGTGGAAGGATGTGAAATGGTCTGGAAAGAAAGGTTCGGGACTGTTTAATTATTTGTTTGAAGCCTCGATCGGGACGAATCCGAAATCGGCCCGTCCCAAGGGAGCCCTGGAGCGCGCCATGGGCAATATCTGGGAAAGGACCCGTGCGGGGGTTATCCACTGGGGGATCGGCGGTGATTCTAAAATGATCGACTTCTTTCCGAGCGATTCGGGCGATCCCGCTGTCGCCAAGTACTTCCAAGAGAATCCGGATACACCAACTGGCCACGTCCATGTGCACAACTACTTTCTGACGATGGTGCTCACCAACGCCGACGGAAGCAAGACCACCTTCGTCGACAAAGGCCGTTTGACGGCGCTGGACGATCCCAGGGTTCGCCAAGAGGCCGCCAAGTATGGGGACCCGGATGAGCTGCTGGGGGAGACCTGGATTCCGGCCATTCCCGGGATTAACGTGCCCGGAGATTACCGCAAGGACTATGCCGGCGATCCGGCCGCCTATGTCCGCAAGAACCTGGCGAACTGGCCATACTAAGTGCAGTATCGGTTCTTCGCGGCAAACCGTTCCGGCCTAAATGTTCACGTATTCATCCAGTGGGGTCCGTCCAGACAAGAGGGTCTGGGAGGCGATCCGGCAGGCCTGGGCCGAAAAGGGTGCGGAGATCCAAGCAGGCACCTACGAGTACATCGTAGAGGATTTCTCGTTTGACGTTTTGTGGGAGCGCTCGGTTCTGGCCGCCTGTGAAGAGCTTGCGACCGATAGCGAATGAAATGTCGTATAGCAAGGTGGTGAGACCATCGGAATTTGTTTTTGCTACGGTGACGGTCAATGGGAAGAAAAGAGGAAACTATGATTTGCCGTGATTCCTCCGATAGGAAATTTTTTCATCCGACGCGGTCTTGGTGGACGGGCTTGGTCACGTGCCTCGTCATGAGTTTGTTGAGCTTTTCCTGTTCCCGGCAGCATGAGGAGGCCATGACCGGGGCAGCCTACCCGCAACCGCGATACCCCCGGTATCTGGTCAACCCCGATATGGACGACCTCCTGATTGCAGCGCGAGTTGCGGTCAGCCAGCCAACCGGGCGTGCACCCTTAGGGAAAATGCAGTCTGGGCAGAATATTTACGTTTTCATCCAGTGGGGCCAGGACATGAGAGTCTGGGAGGCGGTCAAGCAGGCCTGGGACGAGAAAGGTGTGGAGGCCCATGCGATTGGAATCTGGGATGTCATGGGAATGACGAAGGAAGACTATGACAAAAGGATGGAGCTGAACATAGTCCACGGCAATGAGGGCTGGAAGGAGGCAGGGATATTCCTCCGCCGAGACTACAGACAGTATTTTTCGGAAGAAATCCAGAACCAGTTTGGTGACCCGATTGTTGACTTCCAGATAATCGACCCCTATCTGATCGCTTATCTCGACAAGCATCCGGAGATCACGAATATTTATGCCGGCATTGGTGGCCGCAATTTCTTTGTGAGTTGGCTTGGGCCGAAGCATGCCGATAAGTTCCAGGGGAACTGGATTTACTACCGGCCGGTCGATCTGCTCTCCAAGGCGGCGGAATTTCCTGCCGATGTCTGGAATCTGGTAGATGAGAAAACGTTGCGCCCGATCCCCTTCGTTTCCGAGGTGACCTTCCAGGACCCCGAGGGAACGAACCTGCACTGGACCTTGACTCCGGAACAGTCCAAGCTGTGGAGCCTTAATAGCGGAATATCCAATCACATTTACATTTATCCCAGTCCCTTACGTTCGACAATGCAGGAAGGAGGAGTGCTGGCAGCACACGCTAACCATACCGGCATTTTCCCGACCATGACTGTTAACCTCGATCGTTACGGGGCTATCGAACGGATCGAGGGTGGCGGGCGTGTGGCAGAAATGTTCAATATACTGCTGAATCATCTCGCATTCCAGGATGTGAAGTTTCCGAAAGCGCCCGCGCCGGGTTACTGGTTTTTCCGACAGGATGGCTTTGCGACCAATCCGAAATTCATTCGCAGCATACCGGCGCTGATCGAAGGGGGGGCGTTTTTGCCGAATGCCTCCGAGCGGAACCGGGCAGGAATCCAGCACCTGGCGTTTGCCTACAATTCCACAGATCCCGAGGATCTGGCCTATGCAGAGCAGAGAGGAATTCCGTTAGGAGATGGCCAGCATAACTTTCACATGCACGTTTATTTTCCGACTGTGCAGTGGAAGCTGCGGGACACGGGAGAGTGGCTGACGGTAGCGGAAAAAGGGTATGTGAGGATGTTTGATGACCCGGAGGTACGTGCGCTGGCGGCGCGTTACGGAGATCCTGACTTGATCTTCCGGTATGAATGGATCCCATCTGTTCCAGGGATCAATATGCCGGGAAACTACGAGAACGATTTCGCCCGCGATCCCTGGGGCTGGATTATGTCGGAATGGCAACGGATCCAAGAAGGAACCTACGAGTACTTCGTAGAGGAATACTCGCTGGACGAGCCGGTGGCAGCGCTTCATTCTGGCCGCCCGTAAGAAGAGGATGCGGATTGTCAAAGCTTCGATCCCTCTAGAGCATTTCTCCAGTAGGTGTAGAGTTCTGGCAGCCGCGTAGCGTCAGCGTACTCGCTGGCCATTGGGTCGCCAGAGCCTGCCCCGAGCCAGCCGATGAGGATGGTGGCGCTACATTCCTCCTATACACTTTCGGGAGAACTGCTCTAGTTTGCGTGAGTTTCAACGGAAAGAGAGGACAGGACAATGAGTATCGGTGATTGTTCACACAAAGCATTTTCTAATTCGGAGCGATTGCGCTGGACAGGCTTGGTCACGTGCCTCGTCATGAGTTTGTTGAGCTTTTCCTGTTCCCGGCAGCAAGAGGAGGCCATGACCGGGGCAGCCTACCCGCAACCGCGATACCCCCGGTATCTGGTCAACCCCGATATGGACGACCTCCTGATTGCAGCGCGAGTTGCGGTCAGCCAGCCAACCGGGCGTGCACCCTTGGGCAAAATGCAATCTGGGCAAGAGGTTTACGTTTTGGTCCAGTGGGGCCAGGATATGCAGGTCTGGGAAGCGATTAAACAGGCATGGGCGGAAAGAGGTGTGGAAGCCCATTCACTTGGGATTTGGGAGGTCATGGGCATCACGAAGGACGAGTATGACAAGAGGATGGAGCCGGATATCGTCTACGGCAACGAGGGCTGGAAGGAGTGGGGGATTTTCCTCCGCCAAGACTACAAACAATATTTTCCGGAGGATCTGCAAAAACAGTTCGGGAACCCGATTGTTGACTTCCAGATAATCGATCCTTATCTGATCGCATATTTCGACAAGCATCCTGAGATCGAAAATATTTATGCCGGCATTGGCGGCGGAAATTTCTTTGTGAGTTGGATTGGAGAAAAGCACGCCGCTAAGTTTCAAGGGAACTGGATTTACTACCGGCCTGTCGATCTACTTTCCAAGGCCGCGGAATTTCCCGCGGATGTCTGGAATCTCGTGGACGAGAAAATCCTGCGCCCAGTCCCATTTGTTTCAGAGGTCACCTTCCAAGACCCCGAGGGGACGAATTTGCACTGGAGCTTGACTCCGGAACAGTCCCAGCTGTGGGGCCGCAATTCCGGCGGTTCCAACCATATCTATGTTTATCCCAATCCCTTATATTCGACATTGCAGGAAGGAGGAGTGCTGGCAGCGCACGCGAACCATACCGGCATTTTCCCCACCATGACCGTATACCTCGATCGGTATGGATCTGTGGAAAGTATCGAAGGCGGTGGGCGTAATGCGGAGCTTTTCCGAATGATGGTGGAAAATCCGCTATTCAAGGAGGCAAAATTGCCGAAATCCCCCGCGCCGGGTTACTGGTTCTTCCGGCAAGATGGCTTCGCGACCAATCCGAAATTCACCCGCAGCCTGCCGGCCCTGGTTGAAGGGGAGTCGTTTTTGCCGAATGCTTCCGAGCGCAACCGGGCAGGCATCCAGCACCTGGCGTTTTCCTACGATTCCGATGATCCCGAGGACCTGGCCTATGCAGAGCAGCGAGGAATTCCGTTAGGAGATGGCCAGCATAACAGTCATATGCATGTCTATTTTCCGACCATACAGTGGAAGCTTCGAGACACGGGAGAGTGGCTGACGGTAGGGGAAAAAGGGTATGTCACGATGTTTGACGACCCGGAGGTGCGCGCGCTGGCGGCGCGTTACGGAGATCCTGACTTGATCTTCCGGTATGAATGGATCCCATCTGTTCCAGGGATCAATATGCCGGGAAACTACGAGAACGATTTCGCCCGCGATCCCTGGAGCTGGATTATGTCGGAATGGCAACGGATCCAAGAAGGAACCTACGAGTACTTCGTAGAGGATTACTCGCAGGACGAGCCGGTGGCAGCGCTCCATTCCGGCCGCCCGTAAGAAGAGGAAGCGGATTGTCAAAGACTCGGTCCCTCTAGTTTGCGTGAGTGTCAACGGAAAGAGAGGACAGGACAATGAGTATCGGTGATTGTTCACACAAAGCATTTTCTAATTCGGAGCGATTGCGCTGGATAGGAGTGGTCACGTGCCTCGTCATGAGTTTGTTAAGCCTTTCCTGTTCCCGGCAGCAAGAGGAGGCCATGACCGGGGCAGCCTACCCGCAACCGCGATACCCCCGGTATCTGGTCAACCCGAGTGCGGAAGAACTTCTAGGCGCTGCACGTTTTGCAGTCCGCCAGCCGGTCGGTCGCGCGCCGTTGGGGAAAATGCAATCTGGCCAAACCGCGCACGTGCTGATCCAGTGGGGTCAGGACATGCAGGTCTGGGAGGCGGTCCGGCAAGCCTGGGCGGAAAAGGGTGTGGAGGCTCATGCGATTGGAATCTGGGATGTCATGGGAATTACGAAGGAAGAGTATGACCGGAGAATGGCAAGCAATGTGGTTCTCGGAAACGAGGGATGGAAGGAAGCGGGCATTTTCTGGACAGGAGATTACAGAGAATACTTTCCAGAGGATATTCAAAACGAGTTTGGCAATCCGATTGTCGATTTTGCGATCGTTGATCCCTATTTAAACCAGTATCTGGACGAGCATCCGGAGGTCCAGAACCTGTATGGCGCCATTGGCGGAGGTGGTTATGCCAGATGGCTTACGGAGGCACATAGGGAAAAGTATCAGGGGACTTGGATCTACTATCGCCCGGTTGATCTGGTGAGCAAAGCGGCCGAATTCCCGACGGATGTCTGGAATCTGGTCGAGGAGAAAACGTTGCGCCCGCGCCCCTTTGTTTCCGAGGTGACCCTCCAAGACCCGGAGGGGACGAATCTGCACTGGATGCTGAATCACGGACAGGCTCAATTGTGGAGCGCTCGTGGTGGAGCTGTTGGTGACAATGCCTCCAATCACATTACCATTTATCCCAACCCATTGCATTCGACATTCCGCGACGGCGGCGTGATCGCTTCCCACTCGAACCATACTGGGATCTATCCTACTATGAAGGTTACCCTCAATTCGTATGGAGCAGTCAATAACATCGAGGGGGGGGGGCGGACGGCTGAGATGTTCCGGTATTTACTAAACCATCCCAACTTCCAGGATATCAAGTTCCCGAAAGCCTATGTGCCGGGTTACTGGTTTTTGCGACAAGATGGCTTCGCGACCAACCCAAAGTACGTCCGCAGCTTGCCGGCGCTGATTGAAGGAGAATCGTTCTTGCCGAATGCCTCGGAGCGGAATCGGGCTGGGGTGCAGCACTTGGCCTTTGCCTACAGTTCCGATGATGCCGAGGACTTGGCGTATGCGAAGCAGAAAGGCGTTCCTCTGGGAAATAGTCACAACTTCCACATGCACATTTATTTTCCGACGGTGCAGTGGAGACTGCGCGACACGGGAGAATGGATCACGATATCGGAAAAAGGGTATGTGACCATGTTTGACGACCCCGAGGTCCGTGCGCTGGCCGCGCGTTACGGAGATCCTGACTTGATCTTCCGGTATGAATGGATTCCGTCTATTCCAGGGATTAATGTCGAGGGGAACTACGAGAAAGACTTCGTCCCGGATCCCTGGGGCTGGATGATGGCGGAATGGCAACGGATCCAAGAAGGAACCTACGAGTACTTTGTAGAGGATTACTCGCAGGACGAGCCGGTGGCAGCGCTCCATTCCGGCCGCCCGTAAACGACCCGGGGACGCATAGCAAAATGGAATGTAGGGAAGTGGCGGCAGACATCGAGCTTTTATTCATACGGTGACAGGCAACGGAAAGAAAGGACAAAACTATGATTTACCGTGATTCCACGCCCAGAGGATTTTTGTGTTCGACACGATCCCTCCCGATGAGCGTCATCGTATGCTTCGTTGTTAGTTTGATTAGCTTTTCCTGTTCCCGGCAGCAAGAGGAGGCCATGACCGGGGCAGCCTACCCACAACCGCGCTACCCCCGGTATCTGGTCAACCCCGATTCGGACGACCTCTTGAGTGCTGCACGCTTTGCGGTCCGCCAGCCGACCGGGCGTTCGCCCTTGGGGAAAATGCAGTCTGGGCAAGTCGTTCATGTGCTCATCCAGTGGGGGCAAGATATGCAAGTCTGGGAGGCGGTCCGGCAGGCCTGGGCCGAGAAAGATGTGGAGGCTCAAGCAATTGGGGTTTGGGAGGTCATGGGCATCACGAAGGAAGAGTATGACAAAAGGATGGAGCCGAACATAGTCTACGGCAATGAGGCATGGAAGGAGGCGGGAGTTTTCCTCCGCAGAGACTACAAACAGTTTTTTCCGGAAGATATCCAGAAACAGTTTGGCGACCCGATTGTTGATTTCCAGATAATTGACCCCTATCTGATCGCTTATCTCGACAAGCACCCTGAGGTCCAGAATATTTATGCCGGCAATGGTGGCGGCGTTTTTTTTGTGAGGTGGCTTGGGGAAAAGCACGCCGACAAGTTCCAGGGGAACTGGATTTTCTACCGGTCGGTCGATCTGCTTTCCAAGGCGGCGGAATTTCCCGCCGACGTCTGGAATCTGGTGGACGAGAAAACGTTGCGCCCGATTCCCTTCGTTTCTGAGGTCACGTTCCAAGACCCCGAGGGGACGAATCTGGAATGGGCCGTAACTCCGGAACAGGCCCAGTTCTGGAGCAAGAGTGCCGGGAATTCCAATCACATCTACATTTATCCCAGTCCTCTGCACTCGACTTTCCAGGAAGGAGGGGTGCTGGCAGCACACGCCAACCATACCGGCATTTTCCCGACCATGACCGTTAACCTCGATCGTTACGGGGCTATCGAAAGGATCGAGGGAGGTGGGCGTGTGGCAGAAATGTTCAACATCCTGCTGAATAACCCGGCATTCCATGATGTGCAGTTTCCGAATTCACCAGCGCCGGGTTACTGGTTCTTCCGGCAAGATGGGTTCGCGACCAACCCGAAATTCCTTCGTAGCATACCGGCGCTGATTGAAGGTGAGCCGTTTTTGCCGAATGCCTCCGAGCGCAACCGGGCAGGCATCCAGCACCTGGCTTTTGCCTACGATTCCGTTGATCCCGAGGACCTATCCTATGCAAAGCAGCGAGGGATTCCATTGGGGGAGGGGCAGCATAATTTTCACATGCACGTTTATTTCCCCACCGCGCGGTGGAAGCTGCGGGACACGGGAGAGTGGATCACGATATCGGAAAAAGGGTATGTCACGATGTTTGACGACCCGGAGGTCCGCGCGCTGGCGGCGCGTTACGGAGGTCCGGATTTACTCTTCCGGTATGAGTGGAATCCATCGATTCCTGGGGTCAATGTAGGAGGAGAGTACGAAAAGGATTTTGCCCAGGACCCCTGGAACTGGATTATGGCGGAATGGGAACAGATCCAAGCAGGCACCTACGAGTACTTCGTAGAGGATTACTCGCTTGACAATCCTGTGGCTGCGCTCGATGCTGGCCGCCCGTAACGCAAGGAGACTGAGGGGCCAAACGAAATGTGCAGAACCGGGTCCTCCCGGATGATATCCATGCAGGGAGCGGTGGCCAGTGCAGTGGTTCCCCTCTGCGGCTGCACAGCGAGGATGTGAGGTTGTGACGAGAGCAACACTTCTTGCGGGGGCGCTTGTTTTTGCTGTTGCGGTTGGAGTGCCGGCGGCCTCGCTGGCCCAAAGCAGCAGGTTCACGCTAGGAAGCGGATCGGGGGGCCCCGGTCATAGCGTAGGATTGCCGATCTACCTGACTCTCCCCAAAGACAGCGAGTTCGAGCGCATCATTGCAATCGTCGAACCCACTGCTGCCCTGGCGTATGACCGGGTGGAAGCAATGGAGGAGAACAGCGTTGTGCTCCGCGCGAAAGAGTCCGCTCCCGGAACGGACGGGAAGAGGCGTGTGGAAATCACGCTGGAAGGGGGGCAAGGAAAGCCGTTGCAGACCGGGCTGGCGGGCATGATTTATTTCACCATTGACCAAGATGCACGGCCGCAGATGGCCTCTCTGCCCGTTTCGGAGGTGAAAGGTTTCCCGAAGGGAAGTCGCGTGGCAGAAAATTTACGCGGCGATCAAGGGAGTGTCACGGTCTACGAGCCTGGGACAGAACCTGTTATGACCTGCTTTTTTTTCACGCACTGAGGAAGTCTCAGCACGCCTTCTCAGGCTCGCCTCCAGAAAAAGTTGGGCAGGCACGCCCCGCTTCTCCGTGCTGGGTTGCGGGTGGCCGGTTTGTTGAAAGCCGGCCTGTGACCACTCAACAGAGGGGGCAGTCCGCCAAGGTAGTCGTAACAAACAATTTCTGTCTTCAGCCAGACAACAGGATTACATGAACCGCATTGTGCTTCATTGGTTTCTGCTTAGAGTCGTCGGCCGGCGCGTCATGCTGGGCTACGGTGTAGTCGCGCTTTTGTCGGTGGCGATTCTGGCGTCCCTGTACATGGCTTCGCGTTACGGTCTGGAAGCTTACGTTGACGACCAGCTCGGCCGGATTCCGTGGGAGATCTCCGTCATCCAGCGCGGCGAGACGTATCGCTATGCTGAACTTCAGGAAAAGTATCGGCAGCGCGCGGGTGTGCGCGAGGTGCAGGGGCTGGGCTTTCTGCGCGTGCGCAACCTGTCGCCGGTGAGATTGGAGGCCGGGAACCAAGCCGTGCCCGTCCGCTGGATTGTGTTTGTTTCCGCCTCCAGCGAGGGATTATTGCCGCCGGAGCTGCGGAGAGGCCTCGAAGAGAACGGCGGTAGCGGCTCCTCGCCGCGGGTGATCGAAGCCGCGCTGGTGGGCGCTCCCGGAACAGCCGCAGGCGGCGGCAGCCTGGGAAGCATCCGCGCGGGCAGCGCGTTGCGCGTTTCCGTCGCTCTGGATCCGGAGGGGTTTGCCACGGTCCCGGACGATCATTCGCACGGTCCGGGGGCAATCGAACAGGACTCCTTACGCGTGCTGTTCGAAGGGGAACTGGCGAGCAACCCCCTGCAAATCGACCGGCAGGAGTTCAACCGGTGGATGTTGCGGGAGGTGGGGTCGTTGACGTACCTTCCCGAGGAATCCATCGTGCTGCCCGTGCCGATGGAGGATTTCCAGCGACTGGCCTCCCAGTTTCACGACCTGTTTCTGACCTCCGAGGGAGTGCACGGAGGGGGAGCGGCGCCCACCTACGTGCCGGAAATGACCCACTTGATTGGCGTGGACCGGGAGCGGTTTGTTTCCACCTGGGATCTGTACGGCTCGCTCCGGCGACTGGAGCCGGAGGTACGAGATATCTTCCGGGAAGCGCAGCGGCTGACGCCGTTTTCCTGGGCGAACAGCGATCTGGTTCTTTTGCTGTCCCGCATGAATGCGATTGCGCGGCTGATTAGCCTGGCGACGTTGCTGGTCTCGATTCCGCTGTTATGGATGGGGTGGGTGCTGGCGAGGTGGCTGGGGCGGCTGCTGGTTCTGGACCAGCGGCGGCTGATCGGCCTGGCCCTCATCCGGGGCGTTGCCAGCCGCGATGCGGGAAGGGCTGTTCTGTTGGCCCTTGGTTTAGGAGGCGCCATCGGTGGCTTGGCCGGCCTGCTTCTGGGCACCGGGCTTCCCATCCTGGGGTACTCTCTGGCGGGCCGCGCTGTGCCTCCGCAGATCGTATTGCTGGAGGCGGTGGTGTACTTCGGGGCTTTTCTGATCGTCGGGGTGGCTCTGGCGGTGCTGTCGGGACGGGATGTGCTCCGGTTTGTGCGCCGCCTGACGCCGCGGGAAGCCATCTCCAGGGCCGAGGGCGAAGCGGCGGAGAAGGCGGCCCCTGCGTTGTCGCGGTACGACGTGGGAAGTTTCCTGGTGGCGCTGGCGCTGGGAAGCTACAAGATCGGGTCGTGGATTGCCGGCCAGTCGCCCTTGCTTGACGCTTCGCGGGATCTTTTGCCCAACGGGGTGGTGCAGGCCCTGGTTGTCCTGGAGGGGGTCTTGAACTTTGTCGCTGTTCCGCTGTTGCTGTACGGGCTGGCGGGCTTGCTGCTCTGGAGAGTCGCCCTGGTCCAGAAAGTGATCGGCAAACTGACGGCTCCGCTGGTCGGGAGTCTGGATTGGTTTGTCAGCCAGTACATGGCGCTACGGCGCCAGCGGGTGGCGCAGCTTCTGTTCGTGGCGGGGATGGCGACGGCCCTGAGCCTGATGCCGCAGGTTGCCGGCGACGGTTTTTATGACCGGGTTGTCCGGGGGGTCAGAACGTCGCTGGGATCGGAGATGCTTTTGGAGTTCGACCTCCAGGCGCTGGGCAGCGATCTGGTAGGCCCGGCCGCCCTGGGCCGTTACCAGCAGGCGCTGCAGCCGCAAGTGAACCGGTTGCGCGAGATGATCGCAAGCGATGACGATGTCGCGACCGTGGAAGTGATCCAGCAATTTCTGATTCCCAGCATCTACATACCGGGCCAGAGCGGCCTGCTGCTGAACCTGATCGAGGACCCCGGCCATTACCTGGCGATGGTGCAATACGAGGACGGCCTGGGGCTGACGCGGAGCTTCCCGGATGCGATCGCCTCGCTGGAGGACGGGAAGGTGCTGGGGTCGCTGGGGCTGTTCCGGCTGCGCGCCATCCAGCTGGAAAAACCGGTGATTCTCGGCTACGACTCCCGGGGCGAGGAAATCCTCTCCCAATTTGACGATATCGTGGCCTTCCTGCCGGGCCAGCCGGCGAGAGCCATTGAGCAGCGGGAGGGGTTCGCGACGGCTGAGATCGACTACCTGAATTACCTGCTGACGGCAGATGCCCGCATGGTTTTCTCTCAGGAGCAGTTGTTGCAGTCACCCAATTTGCAGGAGTTGACCGTCGTGCCGTCCCGGGCTGTTTTCCTGATTACCACCCGGAACGGGGTTGCCGGCGCCGAGCTGGCCGCTCGTCTGAGCACGCGGCTTCCGTGGAAGGCCGAACAGGCCCGGTGGGAAGCGGCGGAACGCGAGCGCCTGGGAAAAGACATGTTCGTGTCGCTGGCGATGGAAAACATGCGGGTCTACATGATCGGGAGCCTGCTGCTGGCATGTGCCAGCGTGGGGGCCATCGCGTTGTCGAACTTTGTGGCAGACCGGCGCACCTTCGGGCTGCTGCGGCTGCGGGGGGTGGCGCCGTCACTGCTGCTGCGGATTACCCTGTCGTTCTTCCTCCTGCCCGTTATGGCGGGCGTGCTGGTGGGCATCGCCGTGGGGGCGGTCTCGGGCTTCGGCTTGTCACAGGCCATCTGGGATCTGCCGCGTGTGCACGGGATCGGCGACTTTCTGTCCAACCAGCTGATCTTCTCGGCAACAGCTGGGGTGATCACCGTAACGCTGATCGCCATCTTTGCCGCCTTGGCATGGGGCATTGGGGTCTGGCTGTTCCGGAGGACGGCGCGAGAGGCGATTCGGGAGGGGTAAAGAGAGGGGTAAAGAAAAGAATGGTGATGAGGAGTCTGTTCCGCCGGTCGGGGATGGAGTGTTCTATCCGGGGGTTGGTGAAGCAATACGAAGTTGGTGACAGTATCTATCCGGTCTTAAAAGGGATCAACTGCGATATGCAGCCCGGGCAAGTGGCCATCATCCAGGGTCCCAGCGGATGCGGCAAGACTACTTTTCTAAATTTGCTGGGAGGCATCGACGAGCCGGACGGCGGCCAGATCCGAATCGGCGGGGTTAATCTGGAAAGGGTTGAGTCCGACTTGGCCCGTTACCGGCTGTTGGACGTGGGGTTCGTGTTCCAGGCCTTCAATCTGATCCCCGGCCTTTCCGGCCTCGACAATTTGCAGCTGCCCATGGCCGTCGCCGGCCGCCGGCACAACGAGAGAGTCGAGCGGTCCCATGACCTGCTGGAACTGGTGGGAATGCGGGAGATGGCCGCCAAGCAGCCCGATGAGCTGAGCGGCGGCGAGCAACAGCGCGTCGCCATTGCCATAGCGCTGGTCAACGACCCGCCGCTGATTCTCGCCGATGAGCCGACGGGGAATCTCGACAGCGTCAACGGCGGGATCGTCGCCGACCTGCTCTGCGCGCTGGCCCGCGACCACGGAAAGACGGTGGTCATCTGCACGCACGATCCGGCCGTCGGCGTCCGCGGTGACCAGATCTTACGCATGCGCGACGGCCTCATCACAGACAACGGGCAGAACGCAACGCCAACAACTTCCTGATAAGCCTCAAAAAGGAAAGCGAGACACCTGTCGTCCGCAGAAAATATATCAAAATATACTTCGAGATTGAAAGAACCTAGGAACAATAGACTTACATCATTGTGATGAGATGTGGCATTCTTTACTGATGATCGGCCCTGACCGAACCCGGAATTTTGTACCATCGATAAGGGCAAAGGCCCCGACGCATCCTGCGTAGACTTTGGTTGGTTTGGAGACAGAAGACTGCGGGAGGAAGGAGCCTTCGCCCTTATCCAATCAACTTCAGGGTGAGTTTCCGGCTATTTGCAGGTCCATCAGATCGCGGAGAGACCTTACAGCATTACCGGCCACATGACACGCTACTCGTAAAAGTGCCCTTGGCCTGCGCAAGATCTCCGTACGAGAACCTGTCCTCGACGATTACTCGCGAGTAACGCCGTAGTGTTTACCGATCCGGTACGACTTGGCCGTAAAGTCGGCATCTCGGAAACTAGAGCCTTTGAATCGATTTCTTCAATAACCGTCGCGAACACTTCTTCCCACTAATAAGCAAGATTTCTCCCGTCAAACATCCTTTTCGATTTTGAACTGTGAGATAGGGGCAGTGAGGGCAAGCCACCCGCGTCGGGATTGGAGCGGGTAGTCAAGGACGGTCGTGACGAGATGATCGCAGTACACCGGTCAAAACCAACTACTTCTGGCCGGTCTCCGGTCAATCCGGCAAGCTTTTTGTTTTCTGGGCCTCCCATAAAATTCACACAGGATAATTTTGGCAGGCTCAGACGAGCCCCCGATTACCTACCAACGTTTCCGCTCCATCCCGCGACGAACGTCAGTCCGGATCGCGATTCCGGTCTCGCGATCCTTTCCCAGGGATTTCAGAAGATTCGTTTGGCAGGAACAAGAATCAACCCTTTTTGTAACAATATCTATATCTATAGCAATTATGGGTGAGAGCCAAAAACAGGTGTTTCAACTGTCATTCAACCGGATTCTACGGGTTACTTTTCATGGATCACGGGTGACGTCCAACGGTGGACTGATTCTGGTGCGGGAGTTGGACGAGCGATTGGGATTCGGCGAACTCGTCGAACAGCACTTGACCGACTCTCGGGCAAACAATGCGCGGTTGTCTTTTACGGACCTACTTCGACAGTCGGTCTACAGCCGTCTGGCTGGATACGAGGATGTGAACGATGCCGAGGGGCTATCTCAGGACCCGGCGTTGCGGCTGATCGGTTCGGAGAAGATTTGGGATCGAGGGGCGGCTCTGACTTCTCGGTTGCAAACCTTCGAGACGGAACTTCTGGCTGAGGAGGAAAACTTCGCGGGGCTGGCACGGGTGAACCGAGAGCTGATCGGCAATGCAGAAGCGATCAATTCGCCGCACCGAACAGTGTTGGACATGGATTCGACCGAGATTCCGGTCTACGGCGAACAGGAGAATAGCGCCTACAACGGGCATTTCGAGTCGAGCTGCTATCACCCGTTGTTGCTGTTCAATCGCGAGGGTGACTGTTTGGCAGCCAAGCTACGACCCGGTAACGTCCACAGCGCCGATGACTGGGAAGAACTTCTCCTGCCGGAGATCGAGCGGCAGCAGAAGCTGGGCAAGGAAGTGGTGTTTCGTGCCGACGCGGCCTTTGCCAAGCCGGAGATCTACGAGGCTCTGGAGGAGCGCGGCGTGAAGTACGCCATCCGCATCCCGGCCAACGAAAGCCTACAGCGGGACATTGAGGAGTTGCTGACTCGGCCGGTGGGAAGACCCAGTGTGAAGCCGTTGGTGGAGTACAAGGGCTTTCTCTATCAAGCAGCGAGTTGGGGTAAGGCGAGACGGGTCGTTGCCAAGGTTGAACATCACCAGGGAGAGATGTTCCCGCGAGTGGGTTTCATCGTGACTAATTTAACCTTGCCGAGTCGGGCGGTCGTGCGTTTTTACAACAAGCGCGGTACGGCCGAGCAGTGGATCAAGGAAGGCAAACAGGCGGTGAAGATGACGCGGCTAAGTTGTCACCGGTTCCGGTCGAACGAGGTCCGGCTGTGGCTCACCATCATTGCCTATAATCTGGGAAATCTATGGCGGCGACTGGTGCTGCCACAGAGAATCGGGAACTGGTCCTTGACGAGCTTGCAGCAGCGGTTGGTGAAAACCGGAGGACGCCTGATTAAGCATGCCCGCTACTATTGGCTATTGCTGGCAGAGAGCCATCTGACTCGGCGGCTGTTTGCCAGCATGCTGGGGCGTATAAATGGGCTGTCGCTTCCGTCGGGATAGCCCAGGCTGCGGCACCCAAGAAAACCATTCCGCTATCTCCCAGGAATGGAGAGGTGTCTGAAAAAGTTGCTTCTGGAAGCTCAAGCTACAGGCTTTCAGGGCCCGAAAAAGGGGGCTGGGAGCCGGTGGGACCGTCTGAGAGAAAATTCGTGCTCGGAGGGCTCCACTGGATGCAAAGGGGTGTATATTCGTTACCGTCGGGAGGCCAAAAAGTTTATTCCGGCTTGTAGCTGACATGCAGCTCAATTCTATTCTCGTGTACTATTTCCGGAGATGTTCTAGAATCGACTACAACGGGTAAGCTGGAAGGGGCTCTTAACCTTCCTCAATTTTCGGAGGTTGGTGATGCGGTTAGTGCTCGAAGTAAACGGTCGATCCCACACCGTGGATGTCGAACCGGACACGCCGCTACTGTACGTGCTGCGCAACGATTTGCAGCTGGATGGGCCCAAGTTTGGCTGCGGTCTTGCGCAGTGCGGCGCTTGCACGGTGATCCTGGATGGCCAGGCCATCCGCTCTTGCGTCACGCGCGTGTCTGCGGCGCAGGGACATCAGGTAATGACGCTGGAAGCTCTCGGGACGTTGAACCGCCCACACCCGCTCCAGCAGGCATTCATTGACGAACAAGCCACCCAATGCGGCTACTGTGCGAACGGGATGATCATGACGGCCAAAGCGCTCTTGGACAAGAATCCCCATCCGACCGATGCGGAGATCCGGCAGGCGCTGGCGGGCAACTTGTGCCGATGTGGCACGCAACCCCGAGTCGTTCGGGCGGTGATGCGCGCAGCGGAGATGGTGGGACGGTGATGAGCAAAAAGATCACTCGGCGGGAATTTGTCAAGGACACGGGCGTCCTGGTCGTAAGCATCAGCGTGGTGAACCGTCTTCCCAGGCTCGTGGCCTCGCAGACGGCTCCCGAAGCTGGCTCCGCTATTCTCCGGAGTGTGGCACCAGAGGAGCTAGACTCATGGCTGGCGATTGCCCAGGACGGGAAGGTGACGCTGTACACGGGTCGGGTGGACATTGGGACCGGCGTGGAGACCTCCTATGCTCAGATTGTGGCCGACGAACTTGACCTCGCCTTCGAGCATGTGAAGGTCATCATGGGTGACACGGGGCTGACGCCCGATCAGAGCAAATCGACGGCCAGCACTGCCACCTCGATGGCCGCCCAGCCAATCCGCATAGCTGCAGCGGAAGCGCGGCAGGTGCTGCTGAACCTCGCGTCGAAGCATCTCAACACCCCGGTCGGCGAGCTGACGGTCAACGAGGGTGTTATCAGCCTCCGGGATGATTCTTCCAAGAAGATCTCTTATGGGGAGCTGATTGGCGGCAAACGGTTCGACGTTAAGTTGAAAGTGCTGGAAACGGGCATGTGGGGCCCAAAGCTGGCTGGCACCGCGAAACCCAAAGTCCCGAGCCAGTACACGATTGTAGGCAAGCCGATCCCGCACGTGGATATTCCGCCGAAGGTGACCGGCTCATACAAATTTGTCCATGATGTTCGGGTTCCGGGGATGCTCCACGGCCGGGTGGCCCGCCCGCCCGCCTTGGGCGCCACGCTGCTCAGAGTGGACCCGGACTCTGTGCGTCATATTCCAGGCGTGAGGGTCGTTCACAAAGCCAATTTCGTCGGCGTGGTTGCCGAGCGCGAAGAACACGCCATCCGGGCTGCGGGAGAACTCAGGTGCGCCTGGTCGAAATGGAGCGGTCTGCCGGACTACCAGGACCTGTACCAGGCTGTGCGCACCGCTCCGCTTATAGAGCGGCGGTCGCGCGACGAAAAGGGCGACGTGGAAGCGGCCCTGCAGGGGGCAGTTAGGTCGGCGAAGGCCACCTACCACTATCCCGTCCAGTTGCACGGGATGATCGGTCCTTCCTGCGCCATCGCGGACGTGAAGGACGGCGGAGCGACGATCTGGTCGGGGGCGCAGTGGGTTCAGGGAAACCGCTACGATATCGCCCAAATGTTGGGGCTGTCGCCGGAAAAGGTCCGTGTGATCTGGGTGGCAGCGGCCGGATGCTACGGACGGCTCTCTGTGGATGACGCGGCGCATGACGCGGCGCTGATGTCGCAGGTGGTTGGCAGGCCCGTGCGCGTCCAGTGGATGCGGCACGACGAGCACGGATGGGAGCCCGTGAGCACGCCGATGGTGATGGATTTACTTGCGGGCCTGGACGCCCGGGGCAACGTGGTGGCCTTTGACTTTGAGGGGTGGTCCTCCAGCCATTCCAGCGGAGAACGAGGCAATTCCGTCGCGTGGCGCCTCCTGGGGACGGCGCCGGGGCATAAGCGGCTCAGCGGTGGTGTGGGTGACCACCCCTACAATTTTCCAAACCGGCGGGTGGCGCTGAACTATGTACAGCCGTTGTTTCGCACCCTTTATCTGCGAGCGCCCGGAGGCCTGCAAAACAACTTTGCCATCGAGTCCTTTATGGACGAACTGGCGGCGGCACAGGGAGTTGACCCCATCGATTTCCGGCTTCGGTATCTGGAAGATGCGCGTGCTGTCGCGACTCTTAAGGCGGCGGCACAGAAATTCGGCTGGGACTCCCGACCGTCACCCAGGAAAGGGGCCGGAGGCTCCGGTGTTGCCACGGGTCGCGGAGTCTCGCTGGCATGGCAGTCGATTGGCGAATATGCGGTAGGCCAGCGGGTGGCGATGGTTGCTGAGGTGGAGGTCCACCGGGACACAGGCCGGGTGCGCGTCACAAGGGCTGTGGTCGCCTCGGACTGCGGGTTGATCATTAACCCAAACGGACTGCAGCAGCAGGTGGAAGGGGCTGTTCTCCAGGGGATCAGCCGCGTACTGATGGAGGAGGTCAAATTCGACCGCTCGAAGGTCACGAGTCTGAACTGGAACTCGTACCCGATTCTCACGTTCCCGGAGACTCCGGAGGTAGAGGTCGTCCTGATCAACCGGCCCGATATCCCGTCGTCGGGCATAGGCGAGTTAGCGACTATTCCGACGGGTGGTGCCGTCGCCAACGCCATTTTCGACGCTATTGGCCTGCGGCTGCGCCAGGTCCCGTTTACACCCGACCGGGTCAAGCCCACTTTGGGTTAAGTGACTGTAAGTCCGAACCACCATTCAGTGATTTTTGACGAGCCCTGGATAAATGTCACCAGGTTACCGGATTTCCCGCAGTAATAGATTAGACGTTCCCCCGAGAATCAGCTAGGTGCTGCTTGATGAGTTCACCGAATCCCAAGCGTTCGTCCAACTCGTGTGGTCAAAAAACTCATGCACGGATTTAGTTGGACAGTCGACCCCGTCTGTCTCCGATCCAGGCAGGACAACACGGCATCATCACTCATTCGCCGTGTTCTCCAGGCAGGTAAGGAATCAATCCGCGTCGCACTGCTTCCTCTTGAATTTCCCGCGGAGCCTCGCGAGCATCTATGACCAGCCCGTTGACCATTATCTGTGACACTGTCGGGTTATCCGCCAGCCTACTCGCTAAAGTCCAGCGCGGGTCAAACACATAGATTTTCAGGCTCTCTTCGATTCGGTGCTTCCGCAATCTGGTGTTGTTAAGCAGCCTCTGAAATCGCCGAGTCTTCCCGACCGGGCGAATTCGCTTCGAAGATGAACACACAGACGGTCCTGACCAAGCACAAAAAGTTCGGGACGGACGTGAAGACATCGCGGAACGTCAGCCGTTTTTGGGTCAGGCCTGCCTGCATCGCCGGAGTTCGGACTTCGCGCCCAAACTTCAGAGCCCGATGAGGCCTGAGGAAGTTGTAATGGCATCGCAGCAGCTCCCGATGATGCTTCAGCGCCTTGCGAAAGAAGGCCTTCGCCGCTGCGATGCCACGTGCCCGACTGAGAAAGAACTCCACAGTGTTGCCCTGTCCGTCCACGGCTCGATACAGGTACATCCACTGGCCCCGCACCTTGATAAACGTTTCATCAACCCGCCAACTCCCACCCACCGGTCGTTCGAATCGGCTCCAACGCCTTTCGCAGGTTTCGGCATAGCGAACGACCCACCGCAAGATTGTGGTGTGCGAAATCGGTAAACCCCGCTCACCTAAAATCTCGACCAGGTCCCGGTAACTCAGTTTGAAGCGGAAATACCAGCGAAGGCAGAGAAGAATGATGTCGTCTTCGAACCAACGTCCGGCAAATAGAGGATTCCGTTCCGTTTTGCGATGCGCCATATCTCATTATCGCCAATCTCCGTTGGTTGTCTGCACCAGAACCCCTTTGGAAGCTTTCCCGCCCAATCGGCAGAGAACCGCAATACAATTCCACCGTTTCCGGATCGCCTAAAAGGGGCATCTTCAATTCCACCCTTCTTAGCGATAATTCCTGCGAAAGCTTACTGAAGGCGGCCTCGTTGATCTCGATGCCCTCGACGTTGTAATGCAGCAGGAATTCCTCCGAGGCGCCGCCGGATTCGGCGTCGGGCAGCAACTGCATCACAAAGACCCGGAAGAACCGGTTCTTCTGGCCCACCACCCGCTTCGCCAGTTTGCCGCAACTGGAAAGCCGGTCGGATTCATTCAGCGCTTTGGAGATCATAATCGGGGTCTCGCCGTCCATCAGGTACATGGGAGCCGCAGGCTGAAAACTGATGCCGATTCCCAGCTCCAGCAGCGGCAACTGTTTCCGCGCGGCCTGGTCGTTGACCGCCCGGACCCCCTCAATCATATCTCTGGCTAAACAGGAGATTCGGGCCACGGAGTTTGTGCCCAGGGTATCCTTCTCCCGCTCCAGGATCGCCAAAATCACGGCGTCCCCTTCCAGAAACACTTTGAAAGCGCCGTAGCGGGGCAGCAGTTTGGTGATCGGCTGAAAAAAATTGAGACTAAAGTAAGAGGCCGGATTCAATCCCCTGGAATACAGCTGGGCCGTGATGGAGGTGGAGTCCCGGATGTCGGCTTTCAGGATAGCGTGGCTAGAGACCTTGTCCTCCAGCGGCCCATGTTCCTCCGCCAGAAGAAACCGGTAGAGGGTGCGGTTGATCTCGGAAAGTTCCAGTTGCTTCCGGTCAACGGGAAGGTGGACATGCTCCATCAAGCTCCGCACCAGGTGAAAGTCGCGCAGATCGTGCTGGTAGCGCATATAGTCGGAAAGGAAGCGGACCAGCACAGCCCGTATCTCCTTGCTCCCGGCGTCGCGGACCCGGCGCGCCGCTTCCTCCAGCGTGGCGGTGGAAGCGGTGGGGAGGCGGTATTCGCGAATCAGGTGCGCCACTTTCTTTCTCTCGCCTTCCTCCACCAGCGCTTCTTTCAGTTGCTGCGGGTGGATCGGAGGACAAAAGTCCTGATAAATTCTGGCTGTTTCATAGGCCGCCAGGATATAGGGAATCAGCCCGGCTTGGTGAAATTGATCGTAGAGTTTCTCGAGGGCTTCCTTTTGCTCTCCGGCTTTTTGCTTCAGGAACGCGATTTTTTCCGCTCCGGCTTTTTCCTTCCGCGCCTCCGCAAGCTGCTGCTCGGACTGAAAGGCGTCCACCAATAAAACGGCATTGGCCGGCGCAGCGGCGATGGCATCTATGCGGGCCGCATAAGAATCCGAGATCAGGTGAAACGCTTCCAGTTGCCCGTTCAGCCGGCTTTCTATGGACGCAATCTCTAACTTCAGCTCGGCCGGGTCTTGTGTTTCCGTCCGTCCGCCCAGGGAGAAAAATCCCCGCTTCGTTCCCTGTTCCTCCACTTGCTTGCGCAGGGTCTCCCGACGCAGGCTCAGTTCCGCGCAGGACTCCCGGCGGGAATAGTAATTTTGAAACTCCTCCGAGTGAGAGTCGGCCCATTCCAGCAAGCTCCGCACCTGCTCGTCGACCAGTTCCAGCCGGTCCGGGTCCCTCTGGAAATTTCCCAGCAAAATGTAGTGCTCCAGATTTAGATAATCGTCCTTCCCGTCCTCGGTGAAAATCAATGGATTGGAAAAGACGGCGTGCGGCTCCGAGGCCTCGCTGCCGAAAAAGGACTCGCGCGTCTTGCGAACCACGTCACCGCGCGCCTCGTTGACCATTCCCAGCAGTTCCTGACCCGCCCGGCGCAGAATGATTTTTCTGTTTTTTTGGAAATTGCCGAACTGTTCTTGCAGTTGGTAGCCGCGTGGCCGGTGATCCCGTCCCGGCCCCTCAAACAATTTCAACTTCTCGCGCGCTTGGACGGTGATCGCGGCGTGCTGCGCTTGCAACTCCCCAACCATATACTTGAAGACCGCCGTTTGAACCAGCACCTCCAGTTGAGGGTTTTTCTCGACATTGGCGCGTTTCAGCACAGCCACCAGCAAGTCTTGCAAGCTCTGCTTCACCTCTTTTTTATCAGATGGTTTGGGTTGGCCTGGAGGGTTGTGCATAAGCTCTGCCGCGCCGGAATGCTTGAGAACTACTTGCAACAAGAGAGGCCGGCAGAACTCCAGGAAACGGGGGCTGAGACAGACGTCAAACCGGATGTTGTCAATGCCGGGGATCAACTGATCGGTCTTGACAGCGGGCGCGTAGGAGTGGAAGGAGAAGGGGTGCTGCGGCTTTGCAGAAGCGGATTTGGAGAATAGGGCGCTCATCGCTGGTTGTCCGAGGGTTGTCCGAGTAGCCCTTGGTATGAAGGGGCAGGGGTAACGCCAGCTTCTGGCTCCGGAAGCAACTATAACAAAACCCGTGACCACCAGCAAAGCCCGTTGCGGCCCGATGGCTGCTCCGGCTCGGTAACCTCAATGATTCCCCTTGCACATCGCAGCGGGAAAAAACGGCAAGAAACGAAAAATGATCTGCAGTAGAAAATTTGGGTAGAATGTCCAAATGTTTCCTGAAGCGGCCCCCCTGCGTTGCGTACATCTAAACCGGCTTGGCCGTCAATGTCCTTCCGAGGCGCTTCCGGAGGACGTGTTTTGCGCGGCCCACTCGCCCGACCGGGAACTTGAATCGCCGGAGCCGGACAATCGCCGCCCTTCCATCTATCGCTTGGTGGCGCTCCTGCTGCTGCTCATTTTTCTTTTCAATGCCTATCAGACTGTTCTCGGATGGCTGGGATGGTAGGATTGCTTTGTCGTTCTGCGCTGAGCACAAGCCTGGTAGATTCTCTCTTGAGTTACAAGGTTTTTTCTCTTTTGGAGGATGCCGAAGGAACCTTTTCTCTTATTGGATTCATGCAACCTTCATGGTACAAAGCTCCGAGGCGAGCGGAAAGAGCTTGGCCCCGTCGTAAGCCTGGCGATGTTTGAACATGCCGAAGATGGCGTGCAAGAGCTTCCGCATGACGGCCACGCCCATATCTTCGACGCCCCGCACTTGATCGTCTTCCCTGCCCTGGCCGTGATGCTGGCTGTTCTTGCCTTCAATTTCCTGGGAGATGCGCTCCGCGACTACCTGGACCCGCGATTGAATAAGGAGTTCCTGTAAGCGGGAGGCAACTGGCCGCGAAGAGGACAGTCGCGGAATGTGAAGGTGTTTCCACAAGAAAGCTTTTGAGATGGAATTAGTGTGCTATAATAATTTGTAGTCAGTGGAAGCTGACTAAACCTCCGGTGGAAACTGGAGGCCGTCATTAGACGGAAAATCCCAATGCTGTCTGCCTTGGAGAAACCGTATGCCTATCAAGAAAGAGCCTCTCTTTCAGAAATCTCAATTATCATTTCAGAAGCTCACTGCCGCCGCATTAACCCTCAATAGCGCCTCCGACAAGCTAGGTCAATCCATAGCCGAACTTGACGCCTCGCTGAAAAAGTTAAACCTGGGGATTTCAAGCTGGGTTGAGTTCAGCACTTGGTCATCACCAGAAGGTTTAGAACACTCCGTGGAGAAGCTCGGTTACGACAAGATTAATGGCAAGTGGGGCATCGCAATCAGAACAATTGCTGGCCATGAGTCGTTTCCCGAGGAAGCCGATGAAGAAGAATGGCTGTTCAATGATGCTCCTCGCGCCCTGAGAATCAGAGCGACCGAAATGATCCCCAATCTCATTAACCTACTTACGAAGAACGCAATAGAGACCACAAAGCAAGTCAACGGGAGGGCAGCCGAGGTCCAAGAACTCGCCGAAGCCATCAACATCGTCCTAGATCAATCGGCCGAAAAACCGTCGGGTAAGCGTTAGGTCGTACGGGAGTTGATGGCGATGGATACAGTAATCTCTAAGGGGCTGTCCTAGCTAAGGGTGATTCTGTCTCGATTTGATCCATGTCTTCAATTGGTTAAGCAGTGTCCGGTGGTTACCGCCATTGAAGCGCCATTCGCACTCCTTCAGGAAGAGGTGAAAACTCTGTTTGGGCACCCCGTTGAAGCGCCGAAGATGCCGCTTTGCCTGGTTCCAGAAGTTCTCGATCCCATTGATGTGGTTCCGTTCGTCGACGAACCGTTCCGAGTGGTTGATCCGAACATGGTGGAAGTCCGACACATCCAGAGCATCGTAGCTCGAAAAGCCATCCGTGTAGACGATGCTGTCGGGCTGGATCAGGCGCTCCATGATCGGCATCAACGTGTCCGTACGGGCATTGGGGATCATCACCGTGTAGACCCTTCCTCCACGCTTCAAAAGCCCGAAAACCGGGACTTTCCCGCCAGCACCACGACCGCGTTTGCCCTTGCGGCGACCACCGAAGTAACTCTCGTCCACTTCGATTTCGCCGCAAACCGAAGAGGCTTTCTGGGTCTCCTCGGCAATCACCGTGCGAATCCGTGTATGAGGGTGTCCCATACATAGTTGAAGGTTGAACGGCGGTTCGGCCCGAATCGAATAGAATCGGGCCAAGCCTAAATCCTATAGAAGGAGAACCGCCGAATGAAGGGAAAATATCACGTTTTGGAACTGGGTTCCAAGGGAGCCGAAGAAACCATCCAGAAGTTTTGCCAAACCAACGGACAGATGCTGTTGCCGGTGGTGGATCTGATCACGGAGGCGCGTCTGGCGGTGGATGAGGTGATTGATCGGGCCGGGCGAGGTTTGATTGAAACGATTCTGAGCATGAGCGCAGAGCAAATCGCGGGGCCAAAGAGTCCCGGGAAGGCGAGCGGAGAGGTGCGCTGGCATGGCCGGCAATTGGGGAGGGTGAAACTGGCCGATCGCCAGCTGCGGGTGGAGCGGCCGAGGCTGCGCCGGAAGGGCGGAGGGGAAGAAGCGGTGCCGGCCTACGAAGCACTGCGGAAAAGCGAGAAGACGGGCGAGGAGATGTTCGAGGCACTGTTGAAAGGGGTTTCGACGCGGAACTACCGCGAGGTGATCCCGGAGATGGCCAACAGCGCTGGGGTGTCGAAGTCTCAGGTGAGCCGGGAAGCGGCCGAGCAAGGAGCGCGGCGGCTGGAAGAACTGTTGGCGCGGCGCTGGGAGGAGGTCGAGATTCTGGTGATTTACCTGGACGGAATGCGGTTCGGCTCCCACCACGTCATCAGCGCCGTGGGCGTGGACATCGAGGGCCGCAAGCATGTGCTGGGGATTCAACTGGGCGCGACCGAAAACGCCGCTGCGGTGAAAGACCTTCTCACCCGCCTGCGCCAGCAAGGTTTGCGCACGGATCAGCGCTATCTGTTTGTGATCGACGGCGCCAAAGCGCTCCGCGCGGGGATCGAGGAAGTATTCGGCAGCAATCAGCTGGTGCAGCGTTGCCGTACTCATAAGCTGCGCAACGTGGCTGAGCGGTTACCAAAGGGCGACAAAATGCTGGCGAATCAGGTGCGGTCGCTGATGCGCGCCGCCTGGCGATTGCCCCAAGCCGAGGAAGGCATCGTGCGCATAAAAAAGCTCGCTGGGATGATCGAGTGCGATCATCCGGCAGCAGCCGCCAGCTTGCGCGAAGGGTTGGAGGAGACCTTTACGATCAATCGAGCCGACGTTCCTCCCAGCCTCCACCGCTGCCTGGCAACCACGAACCTCATCGAGAGCCCGCAGTCGGGCGTGCGGAAAAAGACTGGCAATGTTTGCCGCTGGCGCGACGGCGAGATGACGTTGCGCTGGGTGGCAGGAGCGTTTCTGCTGACCGAGAAGAATTTCCGGAAGATCATGGGTTATCACGATCTCTGGGCTTTGGCATCGATTCTCGGCCGAAGTCCAAACGCTGCTTCCTCTCACAAGGAGAAAGTGGCGTAATATGAACTCAACCCGCCGTCCCAACCTGCAACTGAGTTTGGGACACCTTCCCGTGTATAGAACGAAGCGGCCGTGTTCCGATGAACCCCGACAAGCTCAGCCGCCGCCCGTGCCGTCGTCCCGGCAACGAAGTGCTCCACCAACCGATCCCGCTTCGCCTTGCTCAGCCGACTACGCCGTTCGTACATATCGCCATCCTATCCCTAAGCAATCTGCTTAGCTAGGACAGCCCCTTTTTCAATTAGGCGAGAGTAATCCGTGCTCATATCCCCAGGTGCCCAGGCTCTTGCCAACCCGTGTGGCGTAGGTCCAAGGAATTTGGATTTGTGCAACCACATCCTGTGTCGGCTGAGTGTCCTGGGACTTGTGGTCATTCTTCACTTTTTCCTCGCAACTCCTCCTTCCTTGGCGCAGGGCATCACTCCACAAAGCATCATCACGACGGTGGCAGGCACCACTTGGACCTTTCGGGGCGACGGCGGGCAGGCGATCAATGCGCCCCTGGGGTTTGTCTCGGGAATTGTGATGGACACAGCCGGGAATCTGTTCGCCGCTGATACAGGCAACCACCTGGTGGTGAAGATCTCCCCGACAGGGATCCTCACCGTGGTGGCGGGCAATGGTATCCGTGGGTTTTCCGGCGATGGCGAGCAGGGCACCAGTGCCTCGCTGAATAACCCCCAAGGTGTGGCGGTAGATGCGGCCGGCAACCTTTACGTCTCCGACATGAGTAACAACCGCATCCGTAAGATCAGCCCCGGCGGGATTATTTCCACTGTGGCTGGGAATGGAGAACAAGGCTTTTCTGGCGATGAAGGCCCCGCCACCAGCGCCTCCCTGAATCTACCCCGCGGTGTGGTGGTGGATGCGACCGGCAATCTCTACATCGCCGACACGATCAACAACCGCATTCGCTTGGTCAGCCCCGACGAGATTATCTCCACCGTGGCCGGGAATGGGGAACGAGGCTTTTCTGGCGACGAAGGCCTTGCCACCAGCGCCTTCCTGAATCGACCCTTTGGGATCGCGATGGATGTGGTCGGCAACCTCTACGTCGCCGACAGGGATAACAACCGCATCCGCAAGGTCAACCCCGACAGGATTATTTCCACCGTGGCTGGGAACGGGGAACGGGGCTTTTCCGGCGATGAAGGCCCCGCCACCAGCGCATCCCTAAATCTACCCCGTGGTGTGGCGGTGGATGCGACCGGCAACCTTTACGTCGCCGACAGGAATAACAACCGCATCCGCAAAATCAGCCCCGGCTGGATCATCACTACTGTGGCCGGCACCGGAGATGCGAGCTTTTCCGGCGATGGAGGATTGGCCACCAGCGCCTTTCTGGATCTACCCCAAGGTGTGGCGGTGGATGCGACCGGCAACCTCTACATCGCCGACACGATCAACAACCGCATTCGCTTGGTCAGCCCCGACGAGATTATTAGCACCGTGGCTGGCAACGGAACATTCAAATTCGGAGCTGACGGAGGGCCGGCCACTAGCGCTCTACTGAATATTCCCGCTAGTGTGGCCTTAGATGCAGCGCGCAACCTCTACATCGCCGACCAGGTTAACCACCGCATCCGCAAGGTCAACCCCGACGGGATTATTTCCACCGTGGCCGGGAACGGGGAACGGGGCTTTTCCGGCGATGGCGGGCCGGCTACCGACGCCAAACTGAATTTTCCCTTGGGTGTGGCGGTGGATGTGACCGGCAACTTCTACGTCGCCGACAGGTTCAACAACCGCATTCGCATGATCAGCCCCGACGTGATTATCTCCACCGTGGCCGGGAATGGGGAACGGGGTTTTTCCGGCGATGGCGGACTGGCTATCGACGCTGAACTAAATCTCCCCTCGGGTGTGGCGGTAGGTACGGCCGGTAACCTTTACATTGCTGACGCGAATAACCACCGCATCCGCAAGGTCGGCTCCGACGTGACGATCACCACCAAGGCCGGGAATGGGGAACGGGGCTTTTCCGGCGATGGCGGGCTGGCTATCGACGCTGAACTAAATCTACCCCGTGGTGTGGCGGTGGATGCGACCGGCAACCTTTACATTGCTGACGCGAATAACCACCGCATCCGCAAGGTCGGCTCCGACGTGACGATCACCACCAAGGCCGGGAATGGGGAACGGGGCTTTTCCGGCGATGGCGGGCTGGCTATCGACGCTGAACTAAATCTACCCCGTGGTGTGGCGGTGGATGCGACCGGTAACCTCTACATCGCCGACACGATCAACAACCGCATTCGCTTGGTCAGCCCCGACGAGATTATCTCCACTGTGGCCGGAACCGGAGAAGCGAGCTTTTCCGGCGATGGTGGGCTGGCCACTAGCGCTTCCCTAAATCTACCCCGCGGGGTGGCGGTGGATACGGCCGGTAACCTGTACCTTGCTGATACGGATAACGATCGTATCCGGGTTGTACTGGCGGCCTCGCCTTCCTACCTCGTTTTGCCGGAAGTTTTGAGCTTCTCTTCTCAGGCGGGTGGGTTGCCATCCACGCCGCAGAATATTACCGTCTCCGGCTCGGTTCCCAGCATTCCGTTTTCCATTAGTCTAAACACTACCAGTGGTGATGCGTGGCTGGCGGCAACTCCCTTGAACGGATCGATGCCGACCACAGTGGAGATTACTGCGGACCCCGCACAGCTCACTCCCGGCACCTATTCAGGAACTGTGAACATTACGGCACTGAATGCAGATCCAGCGATGCGGATGGTCATGGTGACGTTCAACGTGGAGACGGCAGCGGAACCCAACCTGGCGGTGAGACCCAGGAGCAGAACCCTCTCGTTTGTGCAGGGCGACGAGGCAAGGAGAAGGCAGATCAAGGTTCTTAATCAGGGGGGCGGCTCGTTAGACTTTCAGGTCACGGCCACCACCGCCTCCGGCGGCCCCTGGCTGACGGTCGAAACCGAGAGCGGCACTGCCACGCTGGCGGACCCTGTCTTTGTGCCCGTGACGATTGACCCCAGTGGATTGGATGTCGGCACATACACTGGGCGCATCACGGTTTTCAGTTCCACCACCAACCAGAGCATTGATGTGCCTGTCACAATCACCATAAGCGCGATTGAGCAGTCCTCCATCCTGCTCTCCCAGACCGGTTTGACCTTTACGGCGGTGGCCAACGGAGGTCGGGTGCCGCCGCAGACCTTTGAGGTGTTGAACTCCGGACAGGGTGTGATGGAATGGTCGGTGAGCACCTCGACGCTCTCAGGCGGTCCAAGCTGGCTGACGGTGAGCCCCACCAACGACTCCACCGACGCAGCCTCCTCGAATATTCCACAGCTGGAAGCCAGCATCCGTCCAGAGGGACTGGCGGCAGGAGAATACTACGGTCAGGTGCAGGTATCCTCGCCCACGGCCGACAACTCCCCCCAGGTTGTTTCTATCGTCCTGAACGTTCTGCCCGCAGGCAGCAACCCTGGACCGATCGTGCGCCCGACCGGAGTGATCTTCACCGCCGAGGCCGGTGAGACTTCGCCCGGCTCTCAGAACGTGTTTGTCTCCAACCTTGCTGCCAGTCCGACCAACTTTGCCTCGGGGCGGGTGACTTTTGATGGAGTGGATTGGTTCGTCCACCTCCCCACCAACGCTACAGTAGCCCCAGACCGGCCGAGCCGGATCGTGGTGCAGCCCGAACTCAGCGGGCTGGAGGCTGGCATCCGGCGAGGAGTGTTGACACTGTTATTCCAGGATGGCACTGTCCGGACGGTGAGGTTGTTATTCGTATTGACCGCCGGCGCAGGGGCGCAGCAGCAAGCATTTCCGGCGCAAAGCACCTGTACGCCGACGGAATTGCTCCCTGTTTTCACCTTATTGCCGGATCAGTTCAACGTGCCTGCCGCGTGGCCAACCCCGGTGGAGGTGCGGGTGGTGGATGACTGTGGCAACCCGATGGTCAGCGGGTCCGTGCTGGCGACTTTCTCCAACGGCGATCCTCCGCTGAGCCTGGTCCCCCTGCGCGATGGGCGATGGAGCGGAACCTGGCAGGCCCGCAATGCCGGAGTAGCTGCGGTCACAATCACGGTGACGGCAGCGATCCCCGGCACGACGTTGCAGGGAACGGCCGATCTGGTGGGAGGACTTCAGGCCAATCCGACTATTCCTCAGGTGGGAGAGGGAGCGGTGGTGAGTGCGGCAAGTTTCGCACCGCAGTGTGCCCCGTCAGGGCTTGTTGGACAGGTAGAGGGTAATAGTTAAGGTGATGTTTTTGGCTCATCGTAGAGACTGAAAGGAACGAAGATGAGACAAAAACAAGACGACAGGGGGGCGGTCGAGAAGGCCGTCCGGGAGATCAAACGCAGGACGCGGCGCAGGTTCAGCCCGGAAGACAAAATCCGCATTGTATTGCAGGGACTTCGCGGCGAGGACAGCATCGCGGAGCTGTGCCGCCGCGAGGGGCTGCACCAGAACCAGTATTACCGCTGGAGCAAGGAGTTTCTGGAGGCTGGCCGCAAGCGGCTGGCGGGCGACATAGACCGTGAGGCAACCAGTGGCGAAGTCAAGACTCTGCGGGAGCAGGCCGTACAGCTGAAAGAGGCCCTGGCCGAGGCTATGCTGGAAAATCGCCTGCTAAAAAAAAGCGTGATCGGGGATGGGGAGGAAAATACATGAGATACCCTGCCTCGGAGAAGCTGGAGATCATCTGCACGGTGGAGCAATCTGCCCTGGGGGTGCGCCGGACGCTGCAGCAGGTTGGCATTCCCAGATCGACGTTTTACAACTGGTACGACCGCTATGTGTCGGAAGGCTTTGATGGGCTGGAAGACAAAAAACCCGATCCTGGCCCTGTCTGGAACAAGGTGCCGGAGGAGATAACTCAGCAGTTGGTGACGTTAGCCCTGGCCGAGCCCGATCTGTCGTCACGCGAGCTGGCGGTGCGTTTTACCGAGGAAAGGCGGTATTACCTTTCTGAATCGACGGTTTACCGCGTCCTGAAAAGCCATGACCTGATTACCGCGCCAGCCTTTATTGTCCTGAAAGCGGCGGAACGGTTCGCCAACCCGACCACGGCGGTCAACCAGCTCTGGCAGACCGACTTCACCTACCTGAAAGTCATCGGTTGGGGCTGGTTCTACCTGTCCACGGTGCTGGACGACTTCTCGCGCTATATCATCGCCTGGCGGCTGTGCAAAACCATGAGCGCAAGTGACGTCTCGGCCCCGTTGCGGGATGCTTTGCAAGCCACCGGCCTCGACCGCGTGGGCGCCCGGCACAGACCTCGCCTCCTGAGCGACAACGGGCCGTGCTACGTCTCTTCCGAACTGCAATCATGGCTGGCAGAAAACAGCGTGCCGCATACTCGCGGCAAGCCCTATCACCCCATGACGCAGGGCAAGATCGAACGCTGGCACCGAACTCTGAAAGACCGCATCCTGCTCAACAACTATTACCTGCCAGAAGAGCTGGAGCGGCAGATCGATGCCTTCGTCAACCACTACAACACCAACCGATACCATGAAAGCCTGAACAACCTGACACCGTATGACGTTTTTACAGGCCAAGGCAGTGCCATCCTGCAAAAACGGGATCGCATCAAAGAGAAAACTATGATCTTAAGAAAACGGTTGCACTTCAAAAGAAGGGCAGCCTAACATCAACCCAGAGGAGCCTGAACGCCACCTTATCTTTTTATGCTCTGTGTCCAACATTATCTGACGACGTACAGTTTGCCCGGACACCTTTGTCTCGACGCCGTATGTTCCCAGGGCCTTTCCCTTCGGAGCCAGGGAAGAGCGTTTGCCGTTTTCGACTTTATAGAGGACTACGTTGTCCTCCAGCGCATTGGCGCGGACGATGTAGTAGTTATTCTCGTCCAGGTAACGCCATACCAGGCCGCCGGAAGCATCCACCTCGCCCGAGACCGGCTTTAATTTCACGCGCAGGTCACCATTCTTGCAACTCACTTTGTTGAAGACCGCCAGCGGGTAACGCCCACGCGTGCTGTCGGAGGAAAGCTGTGCCAGCACATTGGGCTTGCTCGGCGCCGTGTCGTTTCTGACGATCTCCCACCGGGCCAGCCCACCGCTGTGGGTCATCGCCGAGGACCAACCTGAAGGCAGGGAACCGATGGAGTCCGAGTCGAAGTGGATTGTCTCTGCCTGAGCGGCTCCAAACATCAGGAATACCAATGCTGCCAGCAACAAAAATGCGGCACATAAGTTGTTCATGGTTACCTTCCGGCTATCGATATTATCCGCCACGCTCCCCAATCTAACAGGAATTAACTTTTGGGCCTTACGGCGGTTCAGTTGGCAGGCAGCCGCCGCTTTAGCTCGGCGCTGTTGCACGATTCAACCTTGGCGCGAGTCAGGCCGTTTTCCCAACCCCTCGTTCATGACACCACGGCGTAGGACTTCGGCCTGCCGAGCTCGGCCATCCGGTTGAGGATGTGACACCCGATCGTGGTCTCTTTCCTTTGCGCATTGCTGTTCCTCGCCTTCAGGCTTCCTCCGAGCACTGACTTGTATCGGAAGAACCCGTTCTCAACGCGCGCCTGCTGTCGGTAGCCCGACTCCTTCTGCCACTCTCGTCGTCCGATCTTACGAACTCTCTGAAGAGCCGCTTCTCGTTGCGCCCACGGGCCGTCCGTGGGCCCCGCGGACACCGCACAGCGACGAGGGGGGATCACGATCACGACGTCCTCTGTACCGGCCGCGCCGACCCGATCGTAGATCGCCCTGTTGTCGTAGGCCCCGTCCGCCGTGAAACGCCGGATGGGAGCCTCGATCTGGTCGAGCAGATCCGGCAGGGCGGAGGCGTCGTCCCCGCTGCTCGTCGTGAGTTCGGCCGCCACAATGAACCCCTCGTCATCCACTCCGATGTGCAGCTTTCGCCAGTCCCGGCGTTTCTTGGATGCCTTGTACTTGTGCGAATTCCATTCGCCGCAACCCAGGATCTTGAGCCCCGTGGAATCGACGATCAAGTGGATCGGGCCGTCGTGGGCTCGGGTTAGAGGCGGCACCTCAACGATTTGGTTCCGGCGCGAGAGTGTGGTGTGGTCCGGGGCCTTGAGGTCGAGGCCCATCAAGCTGAGCAGCGAGTCCAGGAAACCCTCGGTCTGGCGAAGCGGCAGGTGGAAGACGACCCGCAGCGTCAACGCGGTCAAGATCGCGAGGTTCGAGTACCGCCGCTGGCCTCCGCGGAGACCGTTCTTCGCCGGTGTCCACGCGGCGATCGCCTCCTCGCTCAGCCAGATCGTGACGTCGCCGCGGCTCCTGAGGCCCCGCTCGTACTCCCTCCAGTTCCGGATTCTGCATTTCGTCTTGTACTTGCGGTTGACTCGGCTCGACTTCCCTGCGGCCATGACGTTGCCCCCCTTGATCTCCATGATGGATCGGGACACCGAGCCAATGCTAGCGGGGGAGCCGAGGACGATTCATGCACCAACGCCCACCGCGGCACCGGAACCAGGAAGTTCCGTCGCGCATATCCGATCAGTCCCTCGACCTTCCCCTTGTCGTTTCCCTTGCCAGGTCGCCCGAACCGCTCCTGGAACGGGTAGTGGCTCTGCAACTCCGAAAATGCTTGCGTCTTCTTCCTCCTCCCGTCTCCCAGGATCTGCGCCACCGCCAGCTTCGTGTTGTCGTACACGATGGTTCGCGGCACTCCGCCAAAATAGGCGAACGCCTGGTTGTGCCCCTCCAAGAACGCCTCCGTCGTCTCGGCCGGAAATCCCATTACGAAGCAGTCGTCCGATTGTGGCAGATCGATCACCAGATAGTGTGCCTTCTGCTCCTCTCCGCCGATCACCACTAATGCTTCCCCGAAGTCCGCCTGGGCGTCTCCCGGAGGATGTTCCAGCGGCACGAACATCTCCCGCTGGCTCATCTTCCGCAGACGCACGTAATCCTTCACGATGGTGTATCCACCGCCAAATCCGTGCTCCTCTCGTAATCGTTCGTAGATTCGTTTCGCGGTGTGGCGCTGTTTCCGGGGACGCTCTCGATCCTCCTCCAGGATCTGGTCAATCACCCCCACCCACGGATCCAGCTTCGGCCGCTTCGCCGGTTGTCGCCGCCGATACCCCGGCGGGACCGAATACCGCATCATCTTTCGGACCGTCTCTCGGGCCAGCCCAAACTCCCGGGCTACCTCCCGCTCACTCATCCCCTCAACCTGAACTGCTCGCCGAACTCGTGCATAGATCTCCACTGTGTACATCCCTCCGGTATCTCACAAAACACTCAGCCCTCGGACTGCTTTGTGAGATTGTCTTCCGGCGGTCTGCTTTTACTCCGCCAGGGACCGCCGCTAACGCGGCCTTCCTGGCCTATTTTCTCTCCGGCGTTCTCACCCCCCCGGAAAAAGTTGGAGTGGGGGGCTCGACGGCCTCCCCGCGATCTATCAATGCCTGAACGAAACGATGTGCCCGGTTGGCCCGCGCGTCGAAATAGTCACAGAACTGCGCCCGCGTAAAGACGCCACTGTGCAGACAAACCAGCGCGATCCACTCGGCCTCCGGCCCGGTCCAGCCGAAAGGCTCTAACGACTTTTCTCGATCATGAAGATGGTCGATTATTGCTACCTGCCGGTCGCTAAAACTTGGTTGCTTCGGAGACAGGTGATGATGATTCCAGGGTTGAACACCATCAATTCGGTTGGGATTTCATCCAGGAACATGAACTGCTTGGAGACTGTCCAGCGTTCGCGCTGGCTCTCGACCGCATTCACCAGGCGCACCAGGTCGAAGTCTGCCGCTGGTTGCCCGAATCAACGATAAGGAGTGGTAGAGGTTGTCGGCATTGCAGTCTGGCTTGACAGGGTCGATCACTGCGCGGCAGCATCCAGTTCCCCTGGAGGCAAGGAGGAGAACACCGGATCGGGGCGCTGTTGCACGATTCAACCTTGGCGCGAGTCAGGCCGTTTTCCCAACCCCTCGTTCATGACACCACGGCGTAGGACTTCGGCCTGCCGAGCTCGGCCATCCGGTTGAGGATGTGACACCCGATCGTGGTCTCTTTCCTTTGCGCGTTGCTGTTCCTCGCCTTCAGGCTTCCTCCGAGCACTGACTTGTATCGGAAGAACCCGTTCTCAACGCGCGCCTGCTGTCGGTAGCCCGACTCCTTCTGCCACTCTCGTCGTCCGATCTTACGAACTCTCTGAAGAGCCGCTTCTCGTTGCGCCCACGGGCCGTCCGTGGGCCCCGCGGACACCGCACAGCGACGAGGGGGGATCACGATCACGACGTCCTCTGTACCGGCCGCGCCGACCCGATCGTAGATCGCCCTGTTGTCGTAGGCCCCGTCCGCCGTGAAACGCCGGATGGGAGCCTCGATCTGGTCGAGCAGATCCGGCAGGGCGGAGGCGTCGTCCCCGCTGCTCGTCGTGAGTTCGGCCGCCACAATGAACCCCTCGTCATCCACTCCGATGTGCAGCTTTCGCCAGTCCCGGCGTTTCTTGGATGCCTTGTACTTGTGCGAATTCCATTCGCCGCAACCCAGGATCTTGAGCCCCGTGGAATCGACGATCAAGTGGATCGGGCCGTCGTGGGCTCGGGTTAGAGGCGGCACCTCAACGATTTGGTTCCGGCGCGAGAGTGTGGTGTGGTCCGGGGCCTTGAGGTCGAGGCCCATCAAGCTGAGCAGCGAGTCCAGGAAACCCTCGGTCTGGCGAAGCGGCAGGTGGAAGACGACCCGCAGCGTCAACGCGGTCAAGATCGCGAGGTTCGAGTACCGCCGCTGGCCTCCGCGGAGACCGTTCTTCGCCGGTGTCCACGCGGCGATCGCCTCCTCGCTCAGCCAGATCGTGACGTCGCCGCGGCTCCTGAGGCCCCGCTCGTACTCCCTCCAGTTCCGGATTCTGCATTTCGTCTTGTACTTGCGGTTGACTCGGCTCGACTTCCCTGCGGCCATGACGTTGCCCCCCTTGATCTCCATGATGGATCGGGACACCGAGCCAATGCTAGCGGGGGAGCCGAGGACGATTCATGCACCAACGCCCCTTAGTTCCGCTATTTCAACTTCCAGGAGGAAAAGCTCATGTTCCAGGTAACCCAGATCGCGGTTGTACTTCGCCAGGAGTACGTCGCGCTCTCCGTAAAGCAGAAATTCATGCTCTTCGATGAGCACGCTCAGGTTTTCGCGCAATGCATCGATTTCTCTGAGCTTGGAGGAGAAATCAGGGTGCCGAATTAGATCGCTCTTCACAACCACGCATCACCTATAAATAAACCATAGTAATAGAGATACTAGAGCTGGTCCACTATCATCCCTTCGTTGTACCCCTCTTTTTGAACGGGAATCCATTGGACACTCGAAGTCGTCTGCGGACAGGTTGTCAAGCGATCACCCTTGGAGTCCGCGAGTCCGAGGCTGCCGAGTGGGGTAGCAATCTCCCGCGTAGGCGATCTTTAAACAGAGCATCTGCCCACGGCAGACGCTCATAGGAACCTCCTGCTGTGCCAAATATGTGTCAGAAATGCAAGTTAAGCAGCCAAAAAGGGTTATGTGCTGAGCGAAAGCAGAGTCCCTGAATGGGTGTAAAGCTATGGAAAATAAGGGAGAGAGTGAAAGGAGAAGAGGAGAGGTAACCACTTAGAAGGCAGATGCTCTATCCACTGAGCTACGCGCCCCGCAGTTCAGTATAGCAGTCCTCTCGGCGACGCCTAAAAGCTCACGAAAAAAACGGCTGCCGGAGGAGGCCGCTTACCGCCACCAGGAGATTCCGGTGTAGATATAGAGCGCATTGTGTCCGGGATTGCGCTCCGCCGTGCTGGCATTGGAAATGTGATGGTAGCGCACGCCAAACACCGCCGCCGAGCGCGGTCGCCGGAACCAGTAAACTCCGACGCCGCCCTGTGGGGTGAAGTTGAACTGCGATGTGTCTTCCGGAACCTTCCGGGTGATGAACAGCATCCCCGCGCCGGCTTGGATAAAGGGAACGAAGCGGCTGCCGCCGGAGAAGTTGTATTGCAGCAGGAGGGGAGTGACGCCTCCTCCAAAAACATTTGTGGATTGGCCCATCACGAAGGCCGGCAAGATTTCCACGGCGTATTCGAGATTTCCGCGAAGCAACCCGGGTCCGTGATTGGTGGTCAGCACGCGGCCCCAGCGCAGGTGCATCGCCCAAAAGTTGGCGTTGCTGGCGCCTCCGGCAATGCCGACGCCCGCACCGGTGATCGCGCTCCATTCCGTAGCGCCCTTGCGGATGGGCGGCTCCCGGCGCGACTGGGTTGGGTCGGCCTGAGCAGAAGGCAAGGTGGAAAGCGGAAGCGCGGCAGGGGGGAGCGCGGCAGGGGGAAGAGTGAATAGCGGAGCAGTGGAGGGAACAGGTTCCGCTGCGACGGCCGAAGTCTGGAACAGAATCCACGCTGCCAGCGGCAAAGCGCTCGCGAACAGCGCGCGGCTTACTGCAATGTTGGGCAACATGTCCGCCTCTGCCGGTTGCGTTTTGCCGGATCGGAAGGCCCGATTGTATCATGAGAATTAGCGCAAATTCCTTCGCAGTTTCCATCGTAGTTTCCATCAGGGCAGCAAAGAATCCATAGCCCAAAGGTCCTGCCGAAAAAAGTGACTTTCCCGCTATTCCCCCCGGACTGGAAGCTGTTTTACAGTGGAGTTGTTGATGAGGTAAGACTGACCTGAGGGACGCCGGGGGGACGAACTTCAGGGAAGCCTTTCCTGGGGCTGGCGGTGTTCGCCGGCCCTTTTGCTTTTTCCACCCCAACCGTGCAACCTTATCTTCATTATTAAAGAGACATCCTGATCCTCTGGTTCTCCGGCGCAATGGAATTTTGCGTACGGCAGGCCTTGACAGGGATCAGAGAGCTTTCTATTTTTGGAAGATGCCGACTTCTGTGGCCAATGCAATGCCACCGCCCAGAACCGCCCGCCGGCGGTTTGCGAAAACTCCGAAGCAGACTTTGGGGCAAAGGGCCAAGGCCACCCTGCGCCATGTGCGGTTTTCTTCCGGAGTTCGTCTCGGCATGCTCGACCTTTCGCCACGGTTCGCCGGGCCGCAGCGCCAGGAGCTGGAATTTTGGATCCGCAGAATGCCTCCGCTCTTTCGGTCCCGCCTACCACGGCTGAAGCTGGCCGTTGCGGACCGGCTGAGTTTGGCGGGGACGAGCGTCTTTATCAATATCAATGAGTCTCCACCTTCGGAGAATCAGCTTCCGAAAAAGACCGCCTCGTCCAGCCGCACGCATGCGGTCAGTTTCATTCCAGAGCGTTACGTGGTGTTGGATGCGGCGCTCTTCCACCGCCGTGTGGAGCTGGGACGCATTCTGTATCATGAACTTTGCCATTTTCTGTGGCCCAGACTGGGAAATCCCAGCCGCGAAAAGTTTGCCGCCCTGCTCGTTCGGGAGTTCCGGCAGGGCATCAAAGGAGAACTGGGCTATTCGTCTGAATGGCGCAAAGCAAAGCTGACGGCGGGAGGAACAGGGCAGAGCAGGAGGAGATTTCTCGGCCGTCAATGGCGGGAATATGTTTGCGAAAGTTTTTGCGACACAGGATCGTTCGTTTTGCTGGATCGCGAGCGAAGGAGAAATCACTCGGAATATACGCTGAGCGGGATGGCTCGTGACCGGCGCTGCTCGCAATGGTCCCAGTTGGTGTTCGGACGCGGAGAAGCATCTTTGAAGCACAGAGGCGGCCCGGCCGGTCCACGGAGCAAGAGACCGAAACCTCTTCGCAGCAAGGTTGGCCGTTGGGTCTCAGCTTTTCTGCGGTGAGCCGGGAGGGGAGGAGATCGCTCCGATGAAGTCCTGCAGCGCGCGCAGCATGTCGGTCACAGTGATGATTCCGACCAGTTTCCCCTCCTCCAGGACAGGCAAGCAGCCCAGGCGCTTTGTATAGAGCAAGACCACTGCTTCTCCCAGGGGCGAATCGGGGGTGGTGGTGACCGGCTCCTTGGTCATTACCTTTCCCAACGCAGTGCCTTCGAACACGCGGTTGTACTCCTCCTCTGGGAGGGGCGTCAGGCGGGACGGGGCGTAGCGGGCCACATCCTTGTCGGTGAGAATTCCCACCAGATGGCCGTTTTCCACGATGGGGATGTGCCGGAGATGCGACCGGCGCAGCAGCAGCGCCGCGTCCAGAAGGCTTTGAGTGACCTCCAAGGTCTGCGGATCCGCCGTCATGTGCTGGCGCACCTGAACTCGATCCGGCCACCCGATGAGGTCCGTCTGTGTCAAGAACAACCCTCCGCCGCGATCTTTACTGCGGTTTGATTACTTCTGCTTGCCAGGGCCAATTCTAGCAAATCCTCAGCCCGGCAACAATCAAGCCCTTTCCTCATTATTAGGTTCGCAAGCCTGGATTTTTCAGGTCAGGTTGCGTTCATTTCGCAAACTGAGAAGTAAGCCGGAGGCGGAACGTGCCCTGACGGGAGTGTAATATTGGGATATACGAACTGGGAAACAGGTCTAGAATAGCTTGCAGGCAGTTGGGAAAAACGGCACGGGAGGATTATACAGTGGACGCAGGCTTCCGCCGCCACGGGTCAGGGAGGGAAACCGATGCCAACAGTGGATGAGGTATATGCCGCACTGCGGCAGTGCATTGATCCGGAGCTTCCTGTCAGCATTGTGGATCTGGGACTGATCTACGAGGTGAAGGTGGAGAACGATACGGTGCAAGGTCACGATGACCCTTACAGGAGCAGGCTGTCCGAGCCATGTTTCGATCAGCGAGGAAGTCAAAAGACGTGTGCTCATGATGTCGGGAGTGCGCGACGCCTCGGTCGAAGTGGTGTGGGAGCCGCGGTGGAGCCCCAGCCTGATGAGCGCCGCCGCCAAGCAAAAGCTCGGAGTCAAGGAGTAGTCCCGGCGGAGACCTGCGGCTGCCAGTTCAGGTCACTTCCCTGGGTGGGCCTCGGTCTCCAGGAATCGCTCGGCGGCCATGGCAGCCATGCAGCCCGTGCCGGAGGCAGTGATCGCCTGCCGGTAGATGCGGTCCTGCACGTCCCCGCAGGCAAACACCCCGGGGACGTTGGTAATGGGCGCAGGCCGGGTGATGAGATAGCCGTCGGAGTCCATATCGAGCTGGCCCCGGAAGATGCCCGTGTTCGGAATGTGCCCGATCGCCACGAAAACGGCGCTGACATCCTCTTCCGTCGTCTTCTGTGTCTTCACGTTTTTCAGCTTCACGCCGGTCACTTCATTCCGCGCCGGGTCGGCAATGTCCTCGACGACTGTGTTCAGCGTGAAACCGATCTTGGCGTTGCCGCGGGCCCGGTCCAGCATAATCTTGGAGGCTCGGAACTGGTCTCGGCGATGCACCACGTCGACGTGCGAAGCGAACCGGGTAAGAAAGATAGACTCCTCCATGGCCGAATCGCCACCGCCGACCACCATCACTTTTTTGTCGCGGAAGAAAAAGCCGTCGCAGGTGGCGCAACTGGAGACTCCCTTGCCGATCAGGGTCTTCTCAGCGTCCAGACCCAGCCAGCGCGCGGAGGCGCCGGAAGCGACGATCAGAGCGCGCGTCTGAATCGGTTCGCCGTTCACCGTCAGCGTGAAGGGGCTCTTCGATAGATCCGCTGCGGTGACATCCCCCGCTTTGTACTCGGTTCCAAAACGCGCCGCCTGATCCTTCATCCGCTGGATCAACTCCGGACCCTGCACGCCCTCCGGGAATCCCGGGAAATTTTCCACCAGGGTCGTGAGCGACAATTGTCCTCCCGCTTCCCGGCCTTCGATGACCAGTGGATTCAGATTCGCGCGCCCGGTATAGATGGCGGCGGTCAGCCCGGCGCATCCCGACCCGATAATGACTACATCCCGCATGCTGTTGTGTTCCTCTCAAAAATTAAAATGACTGTCACAGGATCGCTGTGTAAATCAGCCTATTGTAGCTGCTTTTCGCGTTTCAATAACAGTTCCGCCCTATGGGATGCGCCTCTGCGGCACAAGGATTCAGCGTCGCCAGAGCAGCACCGTCGAGCCGCTTCTTAAATGGACGGGAAAACAGCGCCGAGGCGCTGCCGCAAGGGTTTTTCCCTTGACAGGGGAAGGCGGGGAAAGGGATAATGTTAATGCAAGTCATTTGCAATAAGAAAGGCTGTTTTTGGCTCCTCCAAACGACACCCGCTGCTCGAAAGACAGGGGCACGAACCTCCGCCGTCTCGGTTGGTCCGAGATTTTCATTATGCGCTTCTTGAATGGATTGTAAGGGAAAAGGGCGTCAACGGGTCCATATATGGTGCAGGCACTGATCGTTACGCTCCGGGAAGGCGTAGAAGCCGCTCTGGTGATTGGGATTGCCGTGGCCTACCTGGGCAAATCCGGGAGGGGCCATTTAGTGAGAGTGGTCTACTTCGCTCTGGCTGCTGCCGTCGCTGCCAGCGTTGCAGGCGCAGTGTTGCTGCAACGTGTCAGCTTAAACCAGGAAGCCGTGGAGGGATGGCTTCTGCTGCTGGCGGCTTTTTTTGTGGCGACGGTGGTGTACTGGATGCAGCGCACGGCCCGCACGCTGCGGCACCGCATTGAGCAGCGTCTGGAGACTGTCTCCGCCCAGCACAAAACCTCCGTTCTCGGTGTCTTTCTTTTTGTCTTTTTCATGGTGTTCCGCGAGGGGATGGAGACGATCCTAATTCTCTCGGCAGTATCCTGGAACTCAACCGATTTGCTGAGCTTGATTGGAACCGGTGTCGGCCTGGCTCTGGCTGTCGTCTTTGGCATTGTTTTTGTGCGAGGCACCCTCCGGATGGACCTGCGGAAATTTTTCCGCGTGACCAGCATCATCCTGGCGTGCGTGGTGCTGCAATTGCTGGTGACCGGCCTGCACGAGCTTTCCGAAGCGCAGGTTCTGCCCAGCAGCCAGCGGGAGATGGCCGTGGTGGGGCCGATTGTAAGCAACAGCGTGTTCTTCTTCGTCGTCATCCTGGCCCTGGCCGCTCTCATGGTGCTGTTTGACTGGCGGTCCCGCCAGGCCGGTCTGTCCCCGGCCGGCGAGGTTTCCCGCTCCGAACTGCGCAAGCAGCAGTGGGGAGCACGGAAGGAAAAGTTTTGGGCGGTTGCCGTCTGCCTGAGCGCATTTGTTTTCGCGGTGCTCGTGACGGCTGAATTTATCTATGCCAAGAGTGCGACGGCGCTTTCCGAGGCCCGGCCCGTGACGGCGGAGCAGGGCGCGATTCTCATTCCCACAGAAAGCGTTTCCGACGGAAACCTCCATCGGTTTATTTACACGGCGGGCGATGTCACCACCCGCTTCATCGTCATTCGAGTCGGTTCCCGTTTGGCCACGGCCCTGGACGCCTGCGACATCTGCGGCGCGCAGGGCTACTACCAAAATGGGGCGACCATCATTTGCCGGAACTGCGCGGCGGAAATCTTCGGTCCCACCATTGGTTTGAGCGGCGGCTGCAACCCGGCGCCTCTGCCCTCGACGATTGAGGGAGCCATGTTGCGGATCGAGGCCGCTGATCTGGAGTCCGGCGCGCGGTACTTTCACGCTCACCCGTGAGTTGCGATGTTTTGGAAAGTTGTACAGGAATCATTCTTGAGGCCCGGCCGCCGCCGCCGCGCCCTGTGGGCCATGCTAGCGGTCGCCCTGGGAACAGCAGTTGCCGCCGCCATGCTGCATGTGTCGCTTGATATCGGCGACAAGATGGGCAGGGAACTGAGAACCTTGGGGGCCAACATTGTTGTCACCCCATCGGCGGATACGCTGCCTGTCGAGATCGGCGGCATTGATTATCGTCCCGTGTCGGAAGGCGCCTATATTGAGGAATCGTCTCTCGCCAAGCTGAAGGAGATCTTCTGGCGCAACAACATCATCGCCTTCGCCCCGTACCTGTACATGCCGGTTCGCGTCGAAGGTCAGCCCGCGAGCCATTCCTCAATTCTGGTGGGAACCTGGTGGGAGCATCCCGTTGTTACCTCGACGGGCGATCAGTTCCAGACCGGCGTCCAGCAGCTCAATCCCACATGGAAATTGGAAGGCCAGCCGATTCGGGATTCCGTGTCCGGTGCAGACGGGAACGTTTGCTGGATCGGCAGCTCTTTGGCCGAAGCGCTGGGCCTCGGATTGGGGGATACCGTACGCTTGGCGGCCACGGATGAGGATGCGGAACCGGGAGCGGCCGTCGGAAGAGGGGAACTTTCGCTCGTTGTGAAAGGCATCCTGACCACCGGAGGCGCCGAGGACAATCAGATTTTCACCTCCTTGGGCTTGGTGCAGTCTTGGGCCGGATTGGACGGCAAGGTCCGCAAGGTTGAGGTAAGCGCTCTGATCAAGCCCGAGGACGAACTTTCCCGCCGCGATCCCGCGACCATGACGCCGGCACAGTATGACCGCTGGTATTGCTCGCCGTATCTTTCTTCGATCCTTCATCAGATTGGCGAGGTCCTGCCGGGAACTGCCTCGCGGCAGATTCGGCAAGTGGCTGAAACACAGGGGAACGTGCTGAGTCAGCTGACGTTTCTGCTGTGGATGCTGGCGCTTTTGGCGCTGACGGCCGCGGCGCTCAGCATATCGAGTATCGCCAGTCTAACTGTTATGGAGCGGCGGAAGGAAATCGGATTGATGAAAGCCATTGGAGCCCCGGATTGGCTGGTTGCCTCCTTCTTCCTGGCGGAGATCACCGTGCAGGGCGTCGCGGGCGGGATTTTGGGTTTTGTCGGCGGGCAGCTTCTGGCGAAGGTCGTGGGGCGAGTGGTGTTCGGCGCCGATGTCGCGGTCAACTGGATGCTTTTGCCGCTGATGCTGCTGGTGGCATTGGGCGTCAGTTTTGCAGGGACTTGGCTGCCTTTGAAGCGGGCCGTTCACAATGATCCGGCGTGGGTGTTGCGCGAGGAATAAATGAACGGGAGAAATAAATGAGCCGATGGGCGATTTTCTTTCGCGTCGTATCCCGGGCCTTCTGGTTTCGTCCCGGACGTGTTTCCGCCGCGCTGGCTTCCTTGACTGTGGGTGCCACCCTGGCCAGCGCCTTTCTGAATCTGTATTTCGAGTTGCCCCGAAAGATGACAGGAGAGTTCCGCAGCTTGGGAGCCAATCTGGTGCTGGCCCCCGCCGGCAACGCGCAGACCTTGCCGGAGAGCGTTTTTCACCAGGTTGGTGCTCAGCATCATCCGCCGGAGCTTTCCCGCCTGCCGTGGTTGTATGCGGTCGGCGAGGTGGGCAATGAAGACGTGATTTTCGGCGGCACGGATCTCGCCGGGCTGGCCGCCATGAATCCTTGGTGGCAAGTTATGGGGTGGCAAGTTCTGGGCGATACCGCACGGAATGCTTCTCCTGGGAACCTGGAAGCTTTTCTGAAAACGGAAGCTTCTCTGCAAGGGCAGTCGCCGGAAAATCAAGACAGGTGGCTCCTGGCGGGAGAAAAAGCCGCCTCCCATTTCGGGTTGCACCCAGGAGAAACAGTCCAACTAGATTATGGCGAGAGAGCGCTGAAGCTGCCTTTACTGGCCGTTGTATCGACGGGCGGAAGCGAAGACTCACAGCTCTTTCTGCCGCTCCCCGCTTTACAAGAGTTGACCGGCCAGCCGGAGCGGCTCAGTTTGATCGAGTTGCGGGCGCAGGGATCGGGCGAGCAGGTGGAGACCGTTCGGCAAAGCTTGGCGGCCCTGTTGCCGCAAACCGAGGTGCGCCCGCTCCGGCAGGTGGTGGAGTCTGAGGCCCTGGTGGTGATGAAGGTCCGCTGGCTGATGTTTGGGCTGACGGCCATCGTCCTCGGCATTGTGGTCCTCAGCGTGATGACTACGGTGAGCGGCTTGGTGCTCGACCGCCAGCGGGAGATTGGCGTCATGAAAGCGCTGGGCGGAAGCGACGGCATGATCTCGCTTTTGTTTGTCACCGAAACCGCCTGCTATGCATCGCTGGCCGCAGTGTTAGGTTACCTGGCCGGTTTCGGGCTGTCGCAGTGGGCCGCGCTGCGTATGTTTGGGTCGGTTTTGCAGTGGCGCTGGGACGTCCTGCCGGCGGTTGTGGCGGTGACGCTGGGGGTGGCCCTGATGGCAACGGCGTTCCCCATCCATCTGGTTCGGAAGGTGGACCCAGCCGTGAGCTTGAGAGGCAATTGAGATGACGGAAGCCAGGAATCATGCGGGCGCGGGCGAGAAGGCGGGCTCTCCGTTGATTGAGTTAGCGGGACTGCACAAAGGATACGGCCCGGCTGTGATGGCGCTGGAGAATGTCAGCTTCACGGTCGGTCGCGGCGAGTGGATCGCAGTAATGGGTCCGTCGGGCTCGGGCAAGACGACGTTGCTGAACATCATCGGGTGTCTCGACTCCCCGACCTCAGGCCGGGTGGTGATTGAAGGAGAAGACGTCAGCCATTTCAGCAAACGGGATTTGGCTAATTTTCGTGCGGAAAAAGTAGGATTTGTTTTCCAGCAGTTTCATCTGATCCCCTATCTGACGGCGCTGGAGAATGTCCTGATGGCGCAGTATTTCCACAGCATGACGGACAAGCAGGAAGCCTTGCAGGTGCTCGGCCGCGTGGGCCTGTCGCACCGCGCGCATCATCTTCCTTCCGAGCTTTCCGGCGGGGAGCAGCAACGGGTGGCCATTGCGCGTGCCCTGGTCAACCAGCCGGTCCTTCTGCTGGCCGATGAGCCGACGGGGAACCTCGATGCGGAAAATGAGGAGATCGTCATGGGGTTGTTTCGGGAGCTGCACGCCGAGGGGCACAGCATTGTCATGGTCACGCATGACCCCGTGATCGGTTGCATGGCCGACCGCCGCATCGAGCTGGAGCATGGCCGCATCTCGACGACCACCACGTTTTCCTTTGAGGAAGAAACCGGTTTCGATGAGGTGCTCGAACAGATCTGGGTGATGAAGGAAGAAAAGATCGAGCCGCGCCCCGAACTGCTCCAATTCAACGGAGGCGGCAATTGGAAGGTTCTGCCCGTCATGAAGGAGATCGGGTTATTGCGGTCCGACGGGCTTGCTTTGGAGATGACGGACCAGGGGCGGGAGCGCGCCGCCAGCATCATCCGGCGTCACCGGCTCGCCGAGCGGCTTTTCACCGATGCCTTCGACATGCGGGACGACCAGCAGTTGGAATCAAACGCCTGCACCTTCGAGCATATCCTGAGCCCGGAGGTCACCGAGCGCATATGCACCTTTCTGCATCATCCCGCCCACTGTCCTCACGGAAGTCCCATTCCGCCGGGGGAGTGCTGCCCCGGCAGTGGTTGAGCCGCGACCGTGAGGGAGCGGGTAAGAAACCAATGGAAAGACCCATTCCTCTCGCCTATCTGATCACCTTATCGGCACTGTGCGGATAAGGAAGCACGAAGGCTCTGTCAACTTGGCGGCGCGGCCATCAGCTGATGCAACGGCTCAGCGCGCGGAACAGAACCGTTTGCAAACCGGAGGCGGGAGTGGGACAATAATTATCTAAGGTTCGACGACCGGGGTTCGGCTTCTAAGATTCGGCGGCTGGGGTTCGCTTATGGCGGCACAAAACACTGTGGTTTCCGGGACTGACTCGAAGGGGCAAGGCTGGGAAGGCATTATTACCGCCTCCCTGGACCACGCCATCAACTGGGCGCGCAAGTCTTCTCTGTGGCCGATGTCGTTCGGCTTGGCCTGTTGCGCCATCGAGATGATGTCGATGGGCGCTTCCCGCTTCGACATCGCCCGCTTCGGAGCCGAAGTCTTTCGGCCCTCGCCGCGCCAAGCCGACCTGATGATTATCGCCGGTCGCGTGTCGCAGAAGATGGCGCCGGTCATTCGGCTACTGTACGAGCAGATGCCCGAGCCCAAATGGGTGATCTCGATGGGCGCCTGTGCCACCTCCGGCGGGGTCTTCAATAATTATGCCATCGTTCAGGGGGTCAACCAAGTCATCCCGGTGGATGTCTACGTTCCCGGGTGCCCTCCGCGCCCCGAGCAGCTGATCCACGCCATTCTCCTGTTACAAAAAAAGATCGAAAAGGATCGCGGCAGCTTCAAGCGGACGGCTAACCTGAGTTAGCTCTTGCCACGAAGCCAGTGAAGATTAGGCCAGCAAAGACTAGGGAAGCATAGAAAAGGGCAAGCTGGCCACCTCTGCCGGAACCGTTCCCGCCATCACTTGCTTTCCGGCTTCGGCGTGTTCCCGCCGCAGGTATCCCAAAGCGATGTTGCGGCGCAGGCCGTGGGAGTAAACGGAGCTGGTGATGGCTCCCACCGGTTTATCGCCAGCTAAAAGCACCGTTCCCGGCGGCACTTTCTGCTCCCCTTCCAGCAGCAGCCCCGTCAGCATGCGGTTCACATGGCCGCGAGAGCGGATGCGCTCCACCACCTCTTGCCCGATATAACATCCTTTCGTAAAGCTGATCGCCTGCATTTGTCCGGTTTCCTGGGGAAGGTTTTTTTCGGTGATGTCCGCTCCGTGGCGCGGGATGCCTGCCTCAATGCGGCGCGTCTCCAGAGCTTCCCAGCCGGCCGGCTTCATGCCCAGGGCGGGTCCTGTTTCCAGGGATTTTTCCCACACTGCGATAGCTTGATCGGGTGTGCCCAGAATCCAGAAACCTTCCTCTCCCGAAAGCGATGCGCGGATCAGGCGCGCCTGGAGAGCATCCAGGTAGAGGTGTTCCAGCGCATGCATGCGAGGGGGGTCAAAACCGATCGCCTCGCGGAGAACCTCCCGCGCGCAGGGCCCTTCCAGTGCCACGCAAGCGGTCTGAGCGCTCTGATCCTCCAGCTTCACAACGTCGGCGATGATGTAACGGCGAAGTGTTTTCAGAATTACTTCGGTCAGTTGCGAGTCGCAGTCCAGCAGAAAACTTGTATCGCCGGTTCGGAAGATTTGCAGGTCGGCCAGAATATGGCCCTGGACGTCCAGCAGAAACGCGCAATTGCCCCGGCCGATTTCGAGCCCTTTGACATCGTTGCTGATCATGCCGTGCAGGAAGCGGGGCGCGTCCTTTCCGCTGGCCAGGATCAGGCCACGAGGAGAGAGGTCCAGCAACCCTGCTCCTTCCTTCAGCGCCCGGTACTCGGCCTCCACTAAATCAGAGGGTGAATCGGCGGGCCCAAATGAAGCGGGGATTTCCCATCCCTGGTGGGACATCAACCGCGCGTTCGCGGCTTGTAAATTGGCAAACAGAGGGCTTCGCTGCATGGTTTCCCTTTCTGTGTGGTTCTCTGTACGACAGTTTTCTGCTAACAATTCTATTGGACGGACACAGGAATGTAAACCGCCGTAATGTAAACTGCCTGCTTCGCAGGCTGATTTAGCGCGAACGCGCAACCTGGGATCATTGCTGCGGCTCATCGCTGCGCTCATTGGGAGTGTGATTTAATGCTTGCAGTCATAGAGGTTGGCATGCAAACTTCTTGGTGAAAAATCGGGGTCGCGCCTTTCTCGCGATCGTTTCTTTAATAGCGGGGGTCAGCATGAAATTTCTTCCGGTTGTCCAAATCCTTCTGGGCCTGTTTGCCCTCAGCGTTCCGGTTCTTCCGGCTCAAGACAAGCCCGACCTGCTGGCGGTTCACCGCATCCGTCAGGAGGCCTTCCAGAACTCCCAGGTCATGAACCACATGTTCTATCTGACCGACGTTCATGGTCCGCGCCTGACTAACTCTCCGGGGTTTCGGGCCGCTGCCGGCTGGGTGGTGGAGCAGGCGAATCAGTGGGGGTTGGAGGAGGCCAAGCTGGAAGAGTGGGGTCCTTACGGGCGCGGCTGGTCCACCAGCCATTTTTCGGCGCATCTGGTCGAGCCCCAATACGCGCCGCTGGTTGGCGTGCCGCTGACATGGACGCCGGGCACCGATGGAGTGATTTCCGGGACTCCGATGCTGGCGCCCCTGCAAAGCGAAAGCGATCTGGAACGCTACGAGGCAGAGTTGGAGAAATACTTTGCAAAATACAAGGGCAAGCTCCGGGATCAGATTATATTGATTCGCAAGCCGCCGCGCCTGGAGACTCAGCAGGAGGCAGCCGAGCGGAGGCTCACGTCGCAGGACCTGGCCGACCGGGCCGAGGCTCCCGAACCGCTCGAGCCGATTGACATTGATCTGGCGAACCCCACGGTTCCAACCGATCCGGACGAACGGCGGCGCTTTTATGCCTATGCACCCCAGTTTGTCCTGCAAAAGCTCCGCCGCCAGCGGGAAGAGCTTTTGAATCGCCTGAACCGTTTTCTGGTTGATGAGGGGGTCCGTCTGGTGATTCACCCGGCCCGGCGCGGCGACGGCGGCACAATCTTCCCTCCCTGGGTGGGCTCCTACAAGGCCGGCGTGCCGGACCCGCCGCCCTCGATTGCACTGACGCCGGAGCACTACAACCGCCTGGCCCGCCTCATTGAAAAGGAAGTTCCGTTCCGCGTAGAGGTCGAGTCGCAGGCTCAATTCCATGAAGAGACGCTCGATTCAATCAACGTCGTGGCGGAGATTCCCGGCGGGAGCAAGAGGGACGAGTTGGTGATTATCGGCGCGCACCTGGACTCCTGGGCTCCGGGCACCGGCGCCACCGATAACGCCGCCGGCTCCGCCGTGATGATGGAGGTCATGCGAATTCTCAAGGCGCTCGACTTGCAGATGGACCGCACGGTCCGCATGGTGCTGTGGGGCGGGGAAGAGCAAGGTCTGCTCGGCTCCAAGGCTTATGTGAAGCAGCACTTCGCCGATCCGGAAACGATGGAGCGGAAGCCGGAGCACGGCAAGGTCTCCGCCTATTACAACGTCGATAACGGGACCGGCAAGATTCGCGGCGTCTATCTCCAGGGGAACGATATGGTGCGGCCCATCTTCCAGACATGGCTGGCGCAGTTCAAAGACCTCGGAGCGACGACCTTGACGATCCGGAATACACGGGGAACCGACCACCTTTCGTTTGACGCGGTCGGTATCCCCGGCTTCCAGTTCATTCAGGACCCGGTCGAGTACTCGTCGCGGACCCACCACTCGAATATGGATGTGTATGACCGCATCCAGCCCGGCGACCTGATGCAGGCCTCGGCCATCGTCGCTTCCTTCGTCTATCACACCGCCAACCGGGAGCAGTTGCTCCCCCGCAAACCACTGCCGAAACCGTGGCCGAAGGAGCCGAAAGCGAAGTAGAGCCGCGGGAGGATTTTTCCGGGTGGGGACTTTAGATCGTTTTCACAATTGGTGTAAACCACAACGTCTTGTCATTCCGAGCCCTTCGCTGTCATCCTGAGGAGTCCTTCGGTTGCGCTCAGGATAAACTCCGCGACGAAGGATCTGCTTTTTTCTTCTTTGCTCTTCCCGCCAACTGAAACCAGTCGGCGGCCAAATCGTCCCACGTCGGATTACGTTCCTTTATGAGAGCTACCTTTTTTGCCCTGAGCTATCACTTGATCTGCTTCTCGCGTGCAATAGCCGCCCGCACATCCTGATAAGGCTCATAGTAAACCAAGCGATCAATCCGATACCGACTGGTGAAGCTAGGAACCAAACCCTGCCGATGCTCGGAAATTCTGCGGGCGAGGTTGTTGGTCACGCCGGTGTACAGAGTTCGGGAGCGGCTGGACAGGATGTAAACGTAATACGGCATCCATTGTGCTGCTACAAGCAGATTCTTCGCTCTCTTCGACTGCGCTCAGGGCAGGTCGCTCAGAATGACAGCAGGGGGTTGTACGCTAAATCAATTTGTAAAATCCGCCGAAATGCCCACGGCGAATAAACCGTTCGCCGTGGCAACCACTTGTTAGAACTGGTCATTTGGGAACGCCTCTTTGTACAAATCCTCCGCCTGCGCAAACAGCAGCATTTCTACAGCGTACAGGGGGCACCCTAGATTAACGGCAGCTATGGAAATAACTTCTATGTAGCGACGATAAAATTCTTGAGTATTGAGGAGTGCCCAATGATGTTGAGCCGCATGTTGGCGTAGTCGAGCGCTCGCACGCTTTATCAGCTTGTTTTGCCCTTCGAGGAGTGGAAATGGCTGCGGTTGTACAACGTTCTTGATGACCTGTAATGCATTGAGGGCCACTGCAACTCGTGCGTCGTATATTGCATAGTGGTTTGGGTCTCGGATGCATAAAGCCTTTGACCAAGACGCAATCCCTTTCTTTCCTAGGGCAATTAGTTGATCTGGAGCTTGAAGTGCGTAGCTCCTGATCTTTTCAGGTTTGTTTTTCTTTATTCCGCCCCACTTGGCAATGTAATAGTTAACCAGTTCCAATTTTTGTTCATCATTCGCATTTTTCCATCGCTGATTCAACTGCTGTTTAAGGGAGACCTCTTGACGATATGGGCTCTCGTTTTGTAGGGTGATGCCTTCCGGAAGAAGAGCGACATTGATCGGCCACTTATACCAATGGTTCTCCGGGGTTAAAAGCTTTTGTGCCCAATCTGTAATCGCTTCAATCAATGACATAAGTAAGTTCTAACCCTGTTTTAGCCGACCCGCCTCAACCGCCATGGCGGGCGGCGGTTAGGAAACCGCTCCATTACTCTTCGGCTCCGCTTCCCTCGGCTGCGCTCGGGACAGGCAGGGCAGGCTGTCGCGGCTCTGATTACAGGCGCGCCCACGATGGCGGCGTGGAGCGGTTCCATTATAAAGCCGGAAGCTGTTGCAAAATCCCATGTAACTCCGTCAGGGCATGGCTTCAGCCATGCCGAAAAGAGGTGGATTGAATGAATTCGACCGCACTGCCGTAGGCGGGAGCGCAGCTTGCAGCGAAGCAACAGGAAGAATTCTTAACGCTTCGGCTTCCCTGAGTCCATCAGGTTTTTGGTGCGATGTTAGTGTCTCGCTTCGGCAGTGCCTCCGCTTGGGCCTCCGGCAGTAAGGTGGAAATCATTTCCTGCAACGTGATCGGCACGACTGAAGTCGTGCCCTGACGGGATTATCGTCACTATATTATGTGATTCTCAATAGGAGCATGTCCTCTCGCCCTCAGCTTGAGGGCGTTCCGGCCATGTTATACTCACGCAAACAACGCGGGGGACAAGCCCGCGAGACTGTAATAGGACTTTATGATTCACGAAATTTTGCCCGTAGGATTATTGCAGTGCAACTGCTCTATCCTGGGCGATGAAAACAGCGGGGAAGCTATCGTCGTCGATCCGGGCGATGAGATCGATAAAATCCTCGCGATCCTTCAGCGGCACAAGCTGCGTCTACAGTACGTCGTGGTCACTCATGCGCATATCGACCACATCGGCGGCGCCAAGAAGCTGAAGGAAGCAACCGGCGCTCCGGTGTACATGAACGAGCAGGACCTGGAGCTTTACCGCCACCTCGATCAGCAGGCCATGATGATTGGGGTCCCGACGCCGGAGACCACCCCGATTGACGTGATGCTCCGGGACGGGGATGTCATCCGCTGCGGGGAGATCCAGGCCACGGCGATGCACACGCCGGGGCATACGCAGGGCAGCGTCAGCCTGCTCGTCCCGGACGGCGAGCAGACCAAGCTTCTGGCGGGCGACACACTGTTCCGCGACAGCATCGGCCGGACCGACCTGCCGGGCGGTAATTTCGGCCAGATCATGCAGTCGCTGAGAGAAAAGTTGCTGGCTTTGGACGACGCTACAGTTGTGGTTCCCGGCCACGGCCCCCTGACCACCATCGGCCGCGAGCGAGAGCGGAATCCCTTTCTACAGTCTCTGTAAACAAAACTACGGCGCGCATTCTCCGGCAGGGCCGAATGGCGGCGGTTGACGCCTCCACTCCCGTGCGCTATTTTTGTTCTTGGCTCGTGGGTGCGGATGTGGACAGGGAAAATTTAGAGCAGATGACAGGCGCTTCGTGCTGTAGAGAACCATGAGCACAAATGCCCAACCCGCTGCGTCGTCCGGCGACAACAGGCAGTCCAGCCCGTCGCCGGTCTTCCGAGTCAGCGGACTGACCAAGGTATACCACACGGGCGAGCTGGACGTGCATGCCCTGCGGGGTATCGACCTTGAACTCCGCGAATCGGAATTCATTATCCTCCTGGGGCCGTCGGGAAGCGGCAAGTCAACGCTCCTGAACATCCTCGGCGGACTGGATGTGCCCTCTGCCGGCAGCGTCTTTTATCGGGGACGCGAGCTCACGGCGGCTGACGATCAGCAGCTCACCTGGTACCGCCGTCATCACGTCGGTTTTGTCTTCCAGTTCTACAACCTGATTCCCAGCCTCACCGCCCGCGAGAACATTGCGTTGGTGACCGAGATCGCCCTCAATCCGCTGTCCCCTGAAGAAGCGCTCGAACTGGTCGGCCTGGGGGACCGGATGGACCATTTCCCTTCTCAACTTTCCGGCGGTGAGCAGCAGCGAGTCGCCATCGCACGGGCCATCGCCAAGCGCCCTGACGTGCTTCTTTGTGACGAGCCCACAGGCGCCCTCGACATCACAACAGGGATCGTAGTCCTGGAGGCCATCGAGCGCGTGAACCGGGACTTGGGGACCACCACCGCCGTCATTACCCACAACGCATCCATCGCGGAGATGGCCGACCGGGTCATCTTGCTCGCCGACGGAAGGATCGCCTCGGAGCGGCGCAACGCCGAGAAGCGGTCCTCTCAAGACCTTCATTGGTAGGATTGGCAGGAAGTGATGCTCGCCCTCAACCGCAAGCTCCTTCGGAATCTCTGGCAGACCAAAGGCCAGGCAATCGCGATTATCCTGGTCATCGCAGCCGGGGTCTCGATGTTCATCATGTACTTCAGCACCTTCGAGTCGCTGCGGCTTACCCGGTCGGCCTATTACGAGCGCTACCGTTTTGCGGACGTTTTCGCCTCGCTCAAGCGGGCGCCTGTGTGGCTCCGGGAACGTATCGCGCGGATTCCCGGCGTGGCGCAGGCTGAAACCCGCGTCGTGGTGGATGTGACGCTGGATGTGGAAGGGCTGTCGGAGCCGGCGAAAGGCCGGCTGATCTCGATCCCGGACCGCCAGGTTGCCACGCTCAATGACGTCTTCCTCCGGCGCGGCCGCTATATCGAGCCGGGCCGAGCCGACGAGTCAGCCTTTTTCAAACTGACCCACTACCGAATTTACGTGCGGAAGTATCGTACAATCACCGATGGTGCCGATCAGCATGCAGATCCGCAAAGTGGAAGGCCTCGAAAATCTCCTTCAGTCCTTGTCGCTGGATGAGGAACCCGGCAAAACTCGTCACGTGGTCTACCCTTGGCACGAGGATTCGAAGGTTCTGGGTCGTCAGGATATAGGCTTTTGGTACTCACCTGAACGTTGCCAGTACAGCACCTTGCGTCGGCTGATATTGCAGGAATTCAGGAGAATCGACCATCCGAGTAGCGACCGGCTCGCCGACGGCTTGGTGCTGGCGTTTGCTCTGATGCCTAAGACGCGAGATGTCCTAACGGAGTTCGAGAGAATTCTAAACTCTTTCGCCGCGGCCGACGTTTCGTAGTTCCTTTTCATACCCGCATCAGCACTCATGAAATGGGAGAGAGATGGTCAACCACCGGAACACGATCTCATCGGGTTCTTCGGGCACGGCCCTTTTCGGTATGCGCCGCTTGCTGGTGATCTGATGGAAAAGATCAAATATCGGTTTGAGCGCATCGGTGTAGGCGCTCTTCTGCCGCACATCGAGAAGTTCTTCGGGAATATCGCAGTCTATAGGGATCCCCAAAGCACGAAGGTTATCGATTTCACTGGGCTCGGATTCAAGGGTCACCAATCGCCGGAGGTTGTCAATCTGATGCAGTACTACTTTGATGACCTGTCGGGCGTGCTATTCGAGGACTTCTGGCAGAAGCATCTGGAAACCCAATACCTTAGCGTTGCTGCTGGTGCAGCCCTGCTCGACCGAGCATCACTGGAAGCCTTGCCCGGAACGGCTTGGCTTTCAGTATTTTGGGGCTTCGATCTGCTCTCCGGGAAAGGAACGATCAGTCTCCTAGAGGAGCGGAGTCGTTATAGGGACACGCTGGCTTGGCAGGTGCACTCCTTCGGCGCGGAGTTGGCCGAATTGAAGAGTCGGATGGAGCTGGAACTGACAGAGGAACTAGGGCCAGGTCCGCATCGAGTTTATCAGTCAATTCAGGACTTCGCCAGACTGGTGGCTCGCTCTCGTGAGCTTCAAAACCGCGGCTACATAGAAGAGAGCTTCACGCTGCTGATGGTTGCCATGGAATCGCTCTTGGCAGAGCGAGACTCGATTTCAATCACTTTGAGCCGACGAGCTGGCGCGCTTTTGGCGGTCTCAGAAGACAAGCACTTCGAGGACTCAGTCAAATCGGTTCTCAAGCTCTACGACGCTCGGAGCAGGTTCGTGCATCAGGGTGAAGCTATCACGCCAGATTCGCTCAAAGCACTGCAGGAGGTATGCCGGACCGTTTTCTTCGCAGCCTACCGTAGCCAGGCGCGCTTCGCGGAACGTGATGAGAGCGGCTGGAAGGGTAAGTGGGTCGCCGTACTTGATTACATCTCGGCATGTTTCGACGCGGGCGTCATAGTTGACTCCGGCGCAGCCACCATTTCGGGGGCGCTAAAGAATCAGGCCGGTCACTCGTCACAGAACTCATAATCCATGTAGCCGCGCCGCTTCTGGGGTCCGCGCGGAGCTTACATTCGCGCAGGCGCAGCTTAAGAGAACCCAACGGCTCGCCGAGCAAGAGATCGTTTCTCAAGAACAACTCGATGCCGCTGAGCTTGAGGACCACGCCAAGGAAGAAGCGCTGGACGCGGCCGAGTTTGCCGTCCGAAACGCCGAATACGAGCTTGAGGTCGCGCGAACGAGCCTGCTCCAGACGGAGGGGGATTCCGCTAGCCCGGTTGAGGGAAGCAGCGGCCGGAAACCGATCCTCATCTACTCTCCTGTCAACGGAGTTGTTCTGCGCAGCCTGAGGGAGAGCCAGGCAGTGGTCCCGGCAGGAGAGCCGCTGCTGGAGGTGGGGGACCCCGCCGACCTGGAGATTGTTTCCGATCTTCTTTCCACCGATGCCGTTAAAATCCGCCCCGGAAACAAAATACTGATCGAGGAGTGGGGCGGTGGCAATCCCTTGCGCGGCCGGGTCCGGCGGATTGAGCCCTCCGGTTTTACGAAAATCTCAGCGCTCGGCATTGAGGAGCAGCGGGTGAACGGCATTATCGACTTCGAGGATTCCCGCGAGGCCTGGGAAGCCCTGGGCGACGGCTACCGGGTGGAGGTGCGAATCACTATCTGGGAACGCGAGGATGTTCTCAAAATTCCCACCAGCAGCCTGTTCCGCGACGGTGAGCGGTGGGCCGTCTTCACAGTGGAGGAGGGCAAGGCCGTGCGGCGGACAGTAGAAATCGGCCAGCGGAACGGCCTGGAGGCGGAGGTCCTGTCCGGGTTTTCCGAGGGTGAGATGGTCTTGGTCCACCCGAGCGACGCCATTTCCGACGGCGTAGCCGTCACATCGCGGTCTCCCTGAAACGCCATTGGAAGCCGAAGGGTGCACAGTCCTCAATCATCCTTCCTCCATCCAAAAGGGGCCAGGAATTTTGAGATTGACTCGACAGGCCAGCGGGCGTACGGTTTTTAGCTGAAGAGGGAAGAGGAAGGTTCAATCAGAATTTTCGCGGAAAAATAGCTGGATCAGCCGGTCGAACGCAGTTCGGGACGTCCCGGATGCCTGCAGCTTTGCACAACAAGTATTCCGGCTTCCGAGCGATCCAGAAAATTGCTATTGCTCACGTCAGTGCGGGATTCATCGTAGGAAATAGCGGTTGATAACGCAGAAGGTGAGGAGACGAGAATGACTAAACATGATGAAGCTCGCCGCGCATTCCTGGTACGCGCGGCGCTTGGCGCGGGGGCCGTTGCGGGTGCGGGGCTCATGCCCGATGTGTACGCCCAGAATCCAGAGCAGCGCAAGGAAGCAGACGCCTCAGCCCGCCCGCTTTCGAGCGGCGATGGGCATGGTGCGTTCTTCAACCGCGACAACGCCGCTACGATTGCGGCGTTCGCCGAGCGGCTCATGCCCGGCGCACCGGGCAAGCCGGGCGCGAGCGAAGCGGAAGTGATCAATTACATCGATCTGGCCCTCTCCGGCGCCTACGCCGATCTTCAGGATTTCTACCGGCGCGGGCTTGCTCAGCTCGATGACTATTGTCGCCAGACCTATAACGAGCGGTTCGTGCGGCTCGACACCGCGCGACAGGACGAAGTGATCACGGCGCTCGAAGAAGGCAAAGCAACCGGGTTCACGTGGCCCGCCGCGCAGGCGTTCTTCAACACCGTCCGTACGCATACCATAGAAGGCATGTTTGCCGACCCGATCTACGGCGGCAACAAGGACTTCGCCGGCTGGCGACTGGTGGGTTTCCCCGGCGTGCAAGCGACTTTCACGACGGCGGATATGCAGAGCAGACAAGCGTTCGTACGCGCGCCCATGATCGGCTTGCAGGCGCAAGCCAAAGACCCAAAGCGGGGGACATAAAGCATGGCTACCGAAAAGACAGATGTCGTCATCATCGGAGTGGGCGCGGCAGGAGGGATACTCGCGGCCGAGCTCGGCAAAGCGGGCATGAAAGTCATTGGCCTGGAGCGCGGCCCGCGTCTGACCACCGCGGACTTCAGCTCGCTCGACGAATTGCGCTACTTCCAGCGGCAGGATCTGCGCCCCAACGTGAAGAGCCAGCCCGTCACTTGGCGGCCGAACGCGAATGCGCGAGCGAAACCTCTCTCACGGTTGAATTACGGCAACCAGGCGGGCGGCGGCACCATCCACTACGGCGCGGTCTCGTGGCGGTTGCACGAGGACGACTTCCGCGCGCGGTCGCAGACCATCGAGCGCTACGGAGCATCGGCCATCCCGGAAGACTCCTCGCTCATCGACTGGCCGCTGACTTACGCCGATCTAGAGCCCTACTATGATCGCGCCGAATATGAGATCGGCGTGTCCGGCAAGGCGGGCAATGTGCAGGGACGCAAAATCGAGGGCGGCAACGTGTTCGAAGCGCCGCGCCGTCGCGAGTTTCCGCTGCCGCCTTTACAAATAGACCAAGCGGGCGCGGTCTTCGACGCCGCCGCGCGCAAGCTGGGCTATCACCCGTTTTCGACACCGCGCACGATCCTCTCGAAGCCGTATCAGGGACGGCCCGGCTGCACCTACTGCGGCTTTTGCCAGGCATTCGGCTGCCACATCGGCGCGAAGTCGAGCATCCTCGTCACGAAGCTGCCCGAGGCCGATGCGACCGGCAACTTCCAGTTGCTCACCGGCGCCATGTGCTACCGCGTAAACAGCGACAACAGCGGGCGCGTGACCGGCGTGTCGTACTACGGCCCCGACGGCTCGGACAACACGATCGAGGCGGAGATCGTCATTCTCACTCCCTTCATCTACGACAATACGCGCCTGCTGCTGCTTTCCAAGACGGGAAAGTTCCCGGACGGCCTGGCCAACTCGAGCGGCCAAGTAGGCAAGCATCTAATGACCCACATCATGGCGAGAGCATTCGCCGCGTTCGACGACCGGCATATCAACATCTACATGGGGCCGAGCGCGCAGAGGCATAGTATCGACGACTTCAACGCCGACAATTTCGACCATAGCGGTTTGGCCTTCATCCGCGGCGCGCAAATCTCGGTCATTCCCGCCGCCCTGGAGGCCGGCCCAATCGGCACCGCCGTCGGCATGAACCCGCCGCCGGGCATCCCGCGGTGGGGCGCGGCGTATCGCGACTTCCTCGCCAAGTACTTCACGCGCTACGCCGGGCTCAACGCGCAGACCGAGAACCTGCCGTACGCCGACCAGACGATTGACCTCGATCCGGACGTGCGCGATCAGTGGGGCTTGCCGGCGCCGCGCCTGACCTACGACTGGCGGAGGCCGAACGAGCTTGCGCGCGTCGAGTACATGATGCGGAAGTTGGAAGCGCTGGGCCGCGCGATGGGTGCAACGCACGTGTGGCGCGCGCCCCTAAACCAGGGCTCCCCGGGCGCGCACCACGAGGGCGGCACGCGCATGGGGAGCGATCCGGCAACTTCGGTGGTGAACCGCTACGGCCAGAGCTGGGACATCCCGAATCTTTTCATCATCGGCAGCTCGACCCACCCAACGATGAGCGGCTTCAACCCGACGCTGACGATCCAGGCGCTCGCCTACATGAGCGCCGATGCCATTGTGAATCGCTACAAGAACAATCCCGGACCGCTTATTTAGCGATCACTAGGACCAGTAGCCTCCTGCTGCTGAACCACGATACCGAATTATGCGAACACGCTGACAGCGCCAGATTCCGCTTCGGTGATTTTCTCCGCTTTCGAGATTTCGACATCGACGACGGCTTCCTTGACCGTTGCCGTTAAGAATTCCATTGAACCTTGGAAAACTACGCCAAGCTAGCAGGGGTCGCAAAATGTCTCGAAAACAACCTGCGCGATTCAAATGGCCGTAAAATACCCTGCCCGGAAACTGACCCCCTCCCGAATGACAACACTCCTGGTTCTTTGGGCCCGGCGCTGATAAAATCTAAGGTGCAAGCAAACAAACTGCAAAGGGAGAGGGTGCTGGTTTCCTTCCGATACCGAGATGAGAAAAGATTCCCGCCGGCGAGTCCCGAGAAAATTCTGCTTCGCATGCGGAGTCGACAACAGCCAGGGCATGCGCCTGAAGTTTTCGGTTGATCCCGAGAAGCGGATTGTCGAGGGGATATTTAACATAGCCCACCGCTATCAGGGGCCGCCGTCCTACGTGCATGGCGGCGTGATCGCCGTATTGTTGGATGAGGCGATGGGAAAACTGAATCGCCTGGATGGCATTGTCGCGATGACGGCGGAGATGACCGTTCAGTACCTCCGTCCGGTGCCGCTCGGGCGCAAGATTCTGGTGAAGGCATGGCCCGTGCAGCATCGCGGCCGGAATTACTGGCGGGAGTGCACCATCCACGATTCGCAGGGAAAATTGCTGGTTCAAAGCAAAGGAAGATTTGTAAAGGTTGCCGTGCGAGAGGACCCGGTTCAATATGAATGAGCGCCCCTTCGGCTGCCCAGGAGGAAGCAATTATGGCTGAACAATTATACAGATTGAAAACCGGACTCGCCGAGATGTTGAAAGGCGGGGTCATCATGGACGTCACCAACGCCGAGCAGTCCCGGATCGCCGAGGAAGCCGGAGCGGTGGCCGTCATGGCCCTGGAGCGGGTTCCCGCCGACATCCGCAAAGAGGGCGGCGTGGCGCGCATGGCCTCGATCCAGGTGATTCGCGCGATTCAGAAGACCGTCAGCATTCCCGTGATGGCCAAGGTGCGCATCGGCCACGCGGCTGAAGCCCAGGTCTTGCAGGCGCTGGAAGTCGATTACATCGACGAGAGCGAAGTGCTCACGCCCGCCGACGAGGAGCACCACATCCACAAACATGCCTTTGGGGTTCCTTTCGTTTGCGGAGCCCGCAATCTGGGCGAAGCTCTGCGGCGCATTGCGGAAGGAGCGGCGCTGATTCGGACCAAGGGGGAGGCAGGCTCGGGCAACGTGGTGGAGGCGGTGAGGCACATCCGCGCCATCGTGCGGGATATCCGGAGGCTGGCAACCCTGCCGGAAGAGGAACTGCTGAGCGAGTCCAAGAAGCTGGGTGCTCCCTATGAGCTGATTCGGATGGTGGCGCGCGATGGCCGTCTGCCGGTTCCGAACTTCTCTGCGGGCGGCCTCGCCACGCCGGCTGACGCAGCTCTGGTCATGCAGCTTGGCGCGGAGGCTGTTTTTGTGGGTTCGGGAATTTTTAAGTCCACGGACCCGGAACGCCGCGCCAAGGCCATTGTGAAGGCAGTCACTCATTACAACGATCCTGCTGTCTTGCTGGAATGCTCGGAGCAATTGGGAGAGGCCATGCGGGGGCTCGACGTGGCCAGCATGGATGAAAAAGATTTGCTGCAAACGCGGGGTTGGTAGGGAGTTGATGTAGATGGCTCCTGTCGGCATCCTGGCAGTGCAGGGAGATTTCCAGGCGCATGGCAAAGCTCTGGACCGTCTGGGGACTGCCTGGCGATTAGTAAAAAAGCCTTCCGAGTTGACCGGCCTTTCCGGCCTCATCCTGCCGGGCGGGGAGAGCACAACCTTTTTGAAATTCCTGCAAGAAGAAGCCTGGTTCGAGCCGATCCGCCGGTTTGCCAGTTCGCAGCCGATTTTCGGAACCTGTGCCGGGGCGATCCTGCTGGCGGAAAAGGTGGAGAATCCCTCCCAAAACAGTCTAGGGTTGTTGCATGTGACCGTCCGAAGAAACGGCTATGGACGCCAGCTTTCCAGCTCCGTCCAAACCGTGGAGGCCGAACCGGAGTTGCAGATAGGCCTGGAGGCCGGCGCGCCGCTCGAAGCCGTGCTGATCCGCGCCCCCGTGATCCTCCGGGTTGCTCCCCAAGTTCGGGTCCTGGCTCGTTTGAATGGGCAAGCCGTGCTCGTTCGGGAAGGCTCGGTGCTGGCCGGGACATTCCACCCGGAGTTGACTTCCGACAGCCGGGTTCATCGTTACTTTTGTGGCATGTTCGCTGACGGGAGTTAGGTGAGAAATTCCTAAGCCTGAGCAGAAAGCGGCACCCCTCAAAGGTCCTAGGACCATTTCTGTCGCTTAGTACTGACATATTTTGTCAATTTCCTCCCTTTATATCCCAGTGCCGAGCGGGTATAGCCAGCCGACAGATATTTGTTTTCATTATTAAGTAATTGATAAGAAAAGAGATAAATTGTGTATCAAAAATAGGGCCGCTTGAAAATGGGGCTTGGACCTTTATTTGCTACTTTTCCAGCCGATATGGGAAAGTGGGAAGAGTGGGACAAGCTTTAGAATACTACAGAGAGAGGGAAAAATGAGAAAACAGAAAGGTTTTTCGTTGATTGAGCTGTTGATCGTGGTGGCTATCATCCTGATCATTGCAGCGATTGCGGTACCGAACTTGTTGAGGTCCAGAATGGCGGCTAACGAGGCCTCTGCGGCCAGCGCGTTGCGGACGGTTGGCACGGCCAATATCACCTATTCCTCAACTTACAACATTGGTTTTGCGGGAGCACTTTCGGATCTCGGAGCTGGAGCGGCGGTGGCAACAAACTCCTCGGACCTGCTGGATTCGGTCCTGTCCGGCACCAACCCGGCTACGGCTGCTCCGGTCAAGAGCGGGTATCGGTTCACTTATGTTGCGGCCAACGCAACGCCAACTGCGGCGACGCCGAACGGCACCTTTGGCATTGAGGCGACACCGACTGCAGCGGGCTCCTCGGGCACCAGCACCTTCTGCATGGATATGGGCAATGTGGTTCTTAGAGACCCCGTAGGGGGCGCCACAGGTGTAGTGGCTACCGGTTGTGCAGCTTTTGCTACCGGCGTTCCGATGTAATTTGGATAGCCTGTCATTTAGGTTAAACAGGTAGGTTAAACAGGTAGGTTAAACGGGAGGGCTTCGGCTCTCCCGTTTTTTTTGCCCAGGCGACGGGAATATAACGAGGGGAGCCTCAGCGATTGTCCGGCGAGGAGCGCAAGTCGGAGAGCAACCGGCCCACCTCTCCGGCATCGCCCCAAAAGCGATAGAGAAAGCCGGCTGGGTTGGAAGTTTGGCCGGTCAGAATCAGGGCGGTGCGCAGCGATTGGCGGGCGTCCTGCAAATCCCCTTGTTTCCATTTGAGAAAGCCGTCAATCACCAGGACGCTGGGGTCATTGGCATCGAGGTTTTTTCCCGCCTCCATGGCGCGGGTTGCTTGGTCCGGGTTGCCGGCCCAGTAATGCGCCCTGGCTAACTTGGAGTAAAACTCCGCTGTGATGTAGCTTCCTCCTTGCTCCAAAGCCATGTTGTAAGCGATGAGGCCCTGCCGGTAATCCCTTGCGGCAAGCGTATAGGCGTCTCCCAGATAGGTGAGATAGCGGGGATGGGCTCGAATCTCAACGGCCTGAATCAACTCCTTTACGCCTTGTTCGGTCCTCCCTCGTTGTAGCAGGGCCTGCCCCAGGTTGTTGTGGCAATACGCCGAGGTCATGCAGGTCTGGGTGGTAGCTGCCCAGAGCGTGAGATTGTTGCTCCAGACCGGCAGGTGATTTTGTGTATGCCAGGCAAATGCGAGCAAGATGACGCCCATCACCGCTTCCCAGCCCAGGCGCTGCCAAAGCCTGGCGAGGCGGTCTCCCACCAGGAAAAACAGCTTGCTCCCCAGCACAAACATCCCGATGGCCGGGATGTAGAGATAACGGTCCGCGACCCAAATCGGGAAGGGAACGATTTGCAGCACAGGCGCCAGGAAAACGAAAAACCAGAGGCCCCAGAACTGTATGCTCCGGTTGCTGCGATACAGCAGCCAGAGGATTCCCAGCACAGCGCACCAGCCAATTCCCAGAACCCAGTTGAAATCTTCATAGATGACGGCCATTTGCCAGGCCGACAGAGGGTGAGGGAAGACCACCATGCGGATGTAAAACAGAACCAGTTGGGGAAAGTTCTGGAGGTGCAAGCTCAATCCGCCGTAGTAGGAGGTCTCCAGGGTATCCTGCGAGGCGTAGAAGACGCTTAAGTGGATGACGGTAAATATCGCGCTCATCAGGAAAAACCAGCCCAGACTCCCCACCCGGCTCTTTTTGAAGGAGAACCCTTGCTTGTAGTCATACAAAAGGAAGATGGCGGGGGCCACAATGGTGTTGACCTTGGCCAGCAGGGAGAGGATAAAAAGCAGCGAGCATAAGATTCCGTCCGACCAGCGTGCCCTCTCCCGCAGCCGGATGAAAAACCAAAACGACAGCAGGAAGAAGAAAAACGCCAGAGTGCTTTTAGTCTCTGAAATCCATGCGACGGTCTCAATGTTGGCCGGATGCACGGCGAACAAAAGGCTGGCCAGCAGAGCGACGCGAGGCGCTTCCAGTTTCTTCAGGATGAAGTAGAGCAGGCAGACGCACCCTGCGTGGACCAGGAGTTGGCCCAGGTGGTATCCCATCGCCTCCAAACCGGAAAAGGAATGGAGGATAGCCAGGAAAGCGTGCTGGATGGGCGCGTAGTGGCCCAGATAGGTGCTGGTCCAAACTGCCCAGAGGCGCGCCAGGGAGAGCCCGTGAATGCGGTAGTTACGCTCAATGTAGGCGATATCGTCCCAGACAAAGTTGAAATAAAGCGTGGTCGCATAAAGCGCAAAGGTCACAGCGAGCAGAAGAGCATAGGGCAGAAACCTTTGCCGCGCGTCGATCCTTTCCGGGAACCCGAAGAAGGTGTAGTTGTTGTTCAAGGTGTATCTATTGTTCATAGATGTGTTCATAGAGGCAGCGGTTGTTCATAGCAGCAATGTTTCATGTGCTCATAGAAGCTGCTGTTTCATGGAAGAGTATGATGGCCGCCGAGTATGTGCCGGGATGCGGGCGCCCCGCGAATCAGGGCGCAAGTTTTTGCGCCGTGACCGTCAGAGTGCCTCCTTGCCCCCGCGCAGCGTCCCAGAGGGCGCTCAGCAAAGCGGGCGAAGCCAGCAGAGTTGCCGCTGCCACCATGCGGACGCCTTCCGCCACGGGCGGCACCCGTTCCGATTTTAGCAGACCGTACAGATGGTTGTCGTCCTGGAGGGCGCGGTTCATCCAGCTCTGTAGCGTCCCGAACCAGTCATACTCGAATGAAAATGTCCCCCAGCGAGCTGGCTGGAATCCGTTGTCTCCGAGCAGGGCCTGGAGGGTGGGCCGGCGAAAGTGCCAGAGATGGCGCGGCGGGTCCAGATGAAACCAATGCGGCCCGGAGGCTTGTGCCTGCGCGCCCCCGTAGTTGGGGACGGCCAGCGACAGCCAGCCGCCGGGCTTCAGAATGCGGTGAATCTCCCGCAACGTCTGCGCGGGGTGATGCAGGTGTTCAAGCACATGCCATAGAACCACCAGTTGAAAGTGATCGTCGGGAAAGGAGCACTCGGCAAGGTCCTTGTAGAAAACGTTGGGGACCGAATGCCCCAGCGGCGAGGGGCGTTCAATTCCGTAAGCCTCAATGCCGGAGGCGCGAGCCAGCTTCAGCAAATCGCCGCGGCCGCATCCAATGTCCAGCAACGGCCCGGCGGGTTCGAGCAAAGGCCGCAGTTGCCTCCATTTCAGCCGGGTCAGGGCGGCGACACCGGCCTCGGCGGCGGAGAAGAACTTCTTTCTGTCTTTGCCGTAATAGGTTTCGCTGTAAAAGGGAGCCAGCTCGGCATCCGAGAGCTGCGGAAAAAGAAAAACCGAGCCGCACTGCGCGCATTCCAACAGGCGAAACGGTTCCGCAGCGGAGCGGGGATGGAACGGGCCGGAGGAAACGCAAGCAGGGCACGCGCCCGGCTGGCTAGGAGAATTGTTTGAATCGGTGAATTCCGGTGCGGTGGACAAAGTGTTTCCCGATCGTTTTCAGAATTCCCAGGCCATAGACGCATCCCTGCCCGAAACGCACGGAGGAACAGTCGAAGCTATAGCGCGTTGTAACCGGGATCTCTTTGAAGCGGAGTCCCTTGAGAAACATCTGAACGATAATTTCATTGTCAAAGAGAAAATCCTCGGAGTTGGCCTCAAAGTTTACGCTTTCGAGAGCTTGCCGCGTATAGGCGCGGTAGCCGGTGTGGAACTCGGAAAATTTTGTGCCGAGCGCCAGGTTTTCGATCCTCGTGAGAAATTTGTTCGCCACGTATTTCCAGAGAGGCATTCCGCCTGCGAGCGGGTCGCCCAGCATGCGGGACGCCAGGACCACGTCCGCCTCTCCGGCGCGCAGCGGCGCCACCAGATTGCTAATGATGGTGGGGTCGTACTGGTAATCGGGATGCAGCATGACCACGAATTCAGCTCCTTGCTCCAGCGCGCGGGTGTAGCAGGTCTTTTGATTGCCGCCGTATCCGCGATTTTTGCGATGGCGGATCGCTGTAATCGGCAGCGAGTTGGCCACGGCCCATGTGCCGTCCGAGCTGGCGTCATCGACCAGTATGATCTCGTCATAGCTGTTCGGAGGGATGGTGTAGTAGGTCTTCGCCAGCGTCCGTGCTGCGTTGTAGGCGGGCATCACCACGATGGTCTTGGGATGCTGGCTTGTCTGCTCAACCTGCTTTTCGGTCCCGCTCTGTGGAAGCGTCATCCTGTGCCTCTGGCTGTGTGCCCCTAGCCTTCTTGCGCGCATTCTACCATAAAGCAAATCCCCTTCGGGCAAGGGGGGGCAATCCTTATTTGTTTGGCTACAGAGACACGGAGACACGGAGGATATCAAGGGCTCCTATTAAAGCTGCTGCCGTACCTTAACTTGCCGGCACCCCAATTATGCCTGCGGTCAAGTTTTTCCAGGTTCTTGCTGCTCTGCGCTTCTGGGACTCTGCGGCTAACCCTATTTTAAGGTCGCTCGGGCAGGATCGGGCTTGCCCCGCCCGCTGGAGGAGGGATAAGATAAGGCTGGAATACGAGTGCCCGGCGGGTTTGCCGGGCCGGGGATGGAATCCGATGCCGTATCGATTCTGCCTTGTGGCAGCCGTCCTGGTTTGGGGAAGTTTCTGGCCTGGGGAATTGCTTGGAGCAGGCCTCACGCCGGAGTCCCGCATGGCCATCATCCGCGGCCTGACGGCCGAATATGCCACCGTGAAGGTTTCTCTGCCGCGCGGCGAGAAAGGGTTGATGGTGGACACGCAGGGCGCGGTCGATGAAGCAGCGCTGCTCCGCGAGATCACGCAGAATGGAACTGCTATACCGCCGAATGTGCTCGTCCAGATCACGGCAATCGAGTTCAAGGGCAAGGAGATTGTTTTTGAGATCAATGGAGGCGGCAAGAGCAAGTCGAAATGGTACGAGCACATCGAAGTGGGGATGGGAAGCGGCACGTACCCCGTCTCGCAGGGAAGCGGCAAAGCCCCGACCGGCTCGTCCGTCATTTTGAAATTTTCACAAAGCCTTCCGGACCTGACGGTGGACGAATTGAAAAGTTATCTGGGCCCCGTGCTGGATTTCAATCCGGTCTCTCCCATACAGACCTTTTCCCGCCCGATTCCGCCCGAGTTTCTCGAGGCTATCGAGGCGAAGCAGGCGGCCATCGGGATGGACCGGCAGATGGTGCAGATGGCGATGGGACACCCGCAACACAAAGTGCGCGAAACCAAGGACGGCGTGGAGCAAGAGGATTGGATCTATGGAACGCTTCCCCAGAAGGTGATCTTTGTGACCTTTGAGGGGGATGAAGTGGTGGACATAAAAGAGTACCGGAGTGGCGTCACCGGGCAAACCCAGCCGCCTTTGAAAGACCCGATCCGTTGATGGTTTTTCTCGGAAGGCAATCTGTGACAAGTTTTGAGTAAATGGGAATGGAGTGAGGCAATGAAGATCAAGATCGAATACTGTTCTCGCTGAAACTATGAGCCTCGTGCCGTCAGTTTGACGGGGAAAATCCTGGAAGAGTTTAAGGAACGAATCACCCACCTGCAACTGGAGCCTTATTCAGACGGCCGTTTCGAAGTATTCCTGAACGGCGATAAGATTTACTCCAAGAAGCAAACCCACGAGTTTCCTGAATACACCGAGATTCAGGCCGCCCTTGCCAAAAAGCGTTGATTTCGACCGCCGGCTTGACCCCTTAGATATGCTTCCCGGGTTCATGGGTGAAAAGCGGGTCAATCCTGGCGGTGCGCCAGGATTAGTTGCCAGGGTTACTAGTCAGGGTTACTTGCCAGGGTTACTTGCCAGGGTTACTTGCGAGGATCACTTCGGTCGGCACTCCTCGTTGGGTAATCCGGCGTGCCTCGCGGACGGCAAACCCGGCTTCGGGAAGGTACGCCGCCAGCCGGATAGGCCGGCAGCCGCCCAGCAGGGTGGGAACCAGCCAGTAAAACAATCCCCAGAGCCGGTCAAACCACCGATTACCGAGGCTCAGGTGCAGCAGCAGCAATCGCCCGGAAGGTTTCAGTACGCGCCGCATCTCCTGGACTGCAATTGCGATGTCGGAGGCGGAGAGCAAATCCAGCATGTAGCCGGAAAAGAGCAGATCGAAACTGTTATCGGCAAAAGGCAGGGTACGAGCGTCGCACTGGCACAAGGGCGGCGGCGCTTGCGGGGCTGGAAAAATCCGCCGGTTCGCTCGCCGCAACATGTCGAAGCAGATATCCACTCCAATCGTCGTTCCGCCGGGATTGCTGTCGGCCAGCCGCTCCAGCGCAGTTCCCGGACCTACGCCAACCTCCAGCACTTTCTCGCTGTCACGAACTGCCGCCAACTCCAGTGCCAACGCCCTTGCCCGCGTCTCCACCAGCCGCTCCCAAATGCCGTACAAGGGCAGCAAGCGCGTATAGATGCCGCGAATCTCTTCATCGCGCAGTTTTGCGGGTGTAGATTCTTCGACGTACACGGAAAATGGCTGTCCCTTTCCTTTGTCCAACGGCGATTTTGCATCACCTCTATCGTTTTCGCAAATGGTGCAGACCGCTCTGCCATCGGGACCAGGCATCCTCCTGGGCTGTCATCCTGAGCGCAACCCGGCAGCCCGATGGCAGCTTCGTACTGCGCTCCGTTCAGTTTTCCGGCAGTACGGAAACACGCAATCTGACTCCCTAACTTTGTCCCTAACTGCGCGTTGAGCAAACGAAGCCGGAGGGTTACTGGTTAAAAGAAAAGGTATTTCCGCCATTGCTGGTCCCCATTGCCGATGAGACGAATCAGGTGGCGGTTGGTATGCAGGTTGAAAGGGCGCGGCTGGCGCAACAGCTTCATCCCTGCACCCGCCGGGGTGCGGTCGCCTTTCCGGTTGTTGCAGGAGTGGCAGCAAGCCACGAGGTTCTCCCAGGTGGATTTTCCTCCTTGCGATCTGGGCAGCACATGATCGAGCGTCAGCTCGGAGGCAGGCAGCACCCGGGCGCAAAACTGGCAGGTATGCCGGTCGCGAATGAGGATATTTTTACGGGACAGAGCGCGCGACTCGTAGGGAATCCGCCGGTATTCCAGCAGGCGAATCACGGAGGGAATCCGCAAGGCCAGGCTGGCTGCATGAACGGTCCCGTTGGATTCCTCCTCTGCCGAAGCCGCCCCTTTGAGGATCAGAATGATGGCGCGGCGGGCCCCGCAGACATTCACCGGCTCATAGGTGGCATTCAATACCAGCACGGGAGAGTGCAGCATGGTTCCCATTTCCCAGCAAACTCGGTCAGGCATCACCGGCTCCAACGGGCATCGGCGGGGCGAACCCACACTGTAAATTATAATACATCCGCGTCTTCTGGATGCGCTCGCGCCAGCGTGACCACCGAAACGCTCCGGGCCCCGGCGTCGAGCAAGGCCTGAGCGCAGGCATTCACAGTCGCCCCTGTGGTGATTACGTCGTCAACCAGCAGCAGGCGGCGCGAGTGCACCCGCTCGGGCCGGGGGACTTCAAAAGCTCCGTCGACATTTTTTCGCCGCTCCGGCGCCCTCAGGCCCGTCTGGGGCCGTGTGTCCCGCATGCGCACACAATCTTCCGCGCTGACTCGAATGCCGCGAACCTTGGCGCGAACCTCGGATAGTTCAGCGGATAGCGCAGCAGCCAGAAGCGCCGCCTGATTGAAACCCCTGCGGCGCTGGCGCTTGGCGTGAAGCGGGACCGGCAACACCAGATCAAAAAACGGTGCGTCGAGCCGCTGGACGGTATTGGCTAAATACGTTCCGAGAGGTCTGGCCAGAGGCCGGAAACCGTCGTACTTGAGATGGTGAATCAGGCTGCGCAGGACGCCTTCATACCGGCCGAAGCTGCGGGCCTGTTCAAAGACGAACGCCCCTTGCAGGCAGAGCCCGCAATGAAGAGTCTCCTGCAGGACAGCGGCCCCGCGCAGGAACAACCCGCACCCCGCGCACTCCAATCCTGCATAAGGACGAGCCGCGCGCAGGCAAGCTGCGCAGACGGGAACCCGTGTGAAACCCTCGATGGAAGACTGGCAAACTCGGCAGGAGGCGGGAAATACAAGAGAGAAGAGAGAGTCCCAGACCACCCGCGAAGATTGAATCCGCGCTGTGAACCGGCTAGGTCTAGAAGCAGTTGAGGTGGGTTTGAAGATCAGCCTCCACAGAGCAAACAAGCTGCCGGGCGGAAGCGAGGCGTCTGTTTCATTATTTCTCCGCCCAATGGATTGAGACCCAATGTTGGAGCGACTATGTTTCGAGCAAGCCGCGTTCTTGCTTTTCCTGGCACTCGATGCAGTGCCGAGCCCAAGGCACGGCCTCCAGCCGCTTTACTTGCATGTCCCCGCCGCACGCTACGCAGGCGCCAAATTCCTTGCGATTGAACCGCTCCAGGGCCTCATTGATCAATTGCAAAATAAATCGGTCCTCGCTGCTTTGCTTAAAGAGAAATTCTTTTGTGTAGGAATTGGTCGCTTTGTCTGCGATATCCGGTGCGACCTCTTCGTCGGCTTCGCGTCCGTCCTGTTCGGTCTTTGAAACAGTTTCTTGCAATTGCTGTTTTCTTTCGAGCAGCCGCTTTTTATAAAGTTCAATCCGCTTCTTATCCATGCGAACCAGCCCCGGAGTGCCCATAGGGATTTGCCTAACTAGAGCTTTCTCAAACTAACCGCTGATTGTAGTTAGAAAAGTTTCTTTGTGTCAAGCAGGCCAATCCCTTCCACTCGGAGGAACAACCTGGAAGCCCGGCCGGTTCAGCCGGGCTCGTTGTGAACACCCTGAAATCAGGTAACCGGACCTAACTTTTCTCGCTCTGCTCGCGCAATTTGGCGATGACGGCCGGATCGGCCAGCGTCGAGGTGTCTCCCAGCGCGCGGCCTTCGGAATCAAATGGATCTTTATATCAGCCGGACCCTCTACTCGTTTTCGCCGAACCGTTTCACGTCTTCCGGACCTTCTTTTAATTTGACGGGGGCCTCTCCTTGAACCTCCTTCCGAATTATTTCTACGACATCCGGGTTCGCCAGGGTCGTGACGTCTCCCGTGTCCATGGTGTTTGAGATGGCGGCGAGCACACGACGCATGATCTTTCCCGACCGGGTCTTCGGCAGGTCCGGCACGATATGAACCTGCTTCGGTCGAGCGAACTTTCCAATCATAGATTCCAGGGTGGTAACAATCTTCCCCGCAACCTGCTTTTCGTCCGCGGCGTCCGGCTTCAGAGAAACGTAGACCACAGGCATCCGGCCTTTGATCTCGTCGACGATCGGGACGACTGCCGCCTCCGCCACTTCCGGGACCGTGAGACAAGCCGACTCGAGCTCTTTGGTGCCCAGGCGGTGGCCGGCCACGTTGATTACATCGTCGACCCGGCCCAAGATGCGAAAGTAGCCGTCCGGAGCGAGCACGCACGCGTCCGAGGCAAAATAGGGCCAGTCGCGCCAGTCCTTGCTGTCCCGGTTTTTGCAGTACTTCGCATAGTACTGTTGCACAAAGCGGTCGTTGTCCCTCCAAATGGTCTGCATGATCCCGGGCCAGGGGTTCCGAATGGAGATATTGCCCGCCCCGCTGGAACCGGTTGGGACCTCGTGGCCGTGCTCGTCATAAATGATCGGAAAGATACCGAGAGCGGGCGGTCCCGTGCTGCCGGGCTTCATCGGATCGAGGGCGGGTTTCGTGGAACAGAGGAAACCGCCGGTTTCCGTCTGCCACCAAGTGTCCACAATAGCGGCTTCCCCCTTGCCGACGACATCGTGATACCACCGCCAGGTCTCGGGTTCGATCGGCTCGCCGACCGAGGTCATGTGCTTGAAATGGTATTGGTACTTTTTGGGCTCATCCGGGCCGACCTTCCTTAGCATGCGGATCGCCGTCGGCGAGGTATGGAAGATATTCACATCCAGCTGCTCGGCGATTCGCCAAGACCGTCCCGCATCCGGATAGGTGGGAACACCTTCATAGATGACGCTGGTGGCGGCCAAGGCCAGCGGGCCATAAACGATGTAAGAATGACCCGTGATCCAGCCGATATCCGCCATGCACCAGTAGACGTCCTCGGGATGAATGTCCTGGTAATACTTGGAGGTTCCCGTGACATAGGCCATGTAGCCGCCGGTCCGGTGCTGGCAACCCTTGGGCTTGCCGGTTGTCCCGCTCGTGTACATCAGGAAAATGGGATCTTCCGCATCCATCGAAACCGGCTCGACTTTCTTGCTCTTGAAATCCTTCAAGACCTCATCCATGAAATAATCGCGGCCTTCCACCATGGGCTTCGCCGACATATACTCGCCTCGGCGGCGCCGCCAAACGAGGATTTTGTCAATTTTCTGCCCTTCCTTCTTAGCGGTTTCCACGGCGACGTCGGCGCTCGGTTTGTGATCTACAACCTTCCCGTTCCGATAGTAGCCATCGGCGTAAATCATGACGCGGCTTCCGGAGTCGGCCGCGCGAAGGCCGGCGGATTCGCCGCTGAATCCTCCGAATACCACGGAGTGGATGACGCCCAGCCGTGCGCAGGCCAACATCGTGATCGGCAACTCCAGAATCATGGGCATGTGAATCGTGACGCGGTCGCCCGCCTTGAGCCCACAGAAGTCGCGCAGAACCGCTGCCACTTCGTTCACCCGAACAAACAGTTCCTGGTAGGTGAGGGCGTAAACCGGCTCGTCCTCCGGTTCAGGGACAAAAATGAGCGCGGCCTTATTCTTGTACTTCGCTATGTGCCGATCCACGCAGTTGTAACAGGCATTGAGCTTTCCGCCCACAAACCATTTCCAAAAAGGTGGGTTGCTGGTATCCAGCGTGGTGGACCAGTACCGATCCCAGATCAGCATGTCAGCATATTCTTTGAAGCATTCCGGGAAATTTTCCTCCTTGAACCGTTCCACGACGGCGGGATCCACAAGATTCGCCTGCCCGATGAACTTCGCACCGGGATGCACATACTCCTCTTCCTTCCAGTGGACAGCAATTTGTGCCTCGCTAACCTTGGTTCCTTGTCCAACCTTTGAACGGGTAGCCATAATTACAACCTCCTTTTTTTTCCTGCTTCAACGTTTGTTATATTCTATGTAAGCCTTATGTATTGGCAAAAGGAAGAAAAACTGGCGACGAAGGAAGCAAAGACCTCTCGTGTTCTGGGGGATGCTTCCGCTTTCTTCTTCGACGCCATTGGGCCTCCTTAGTGTGCGGATGGAGTTAGATGGAAACTGGCAGTCGATAGCCTCCTCGGCCATCTGCGGGGGTTATTATGGGATGAGAAGTCGAATGAGACAAGGGTTTTCTGGCGGTGGCGGTAAACGAATTGACAGGGTTGAGGATATGATTGACCCTTTTCATTTCATGCGGCTTGACACTTTGCCTGGTTTCCGGTACCCCTCGGAGGATTCAAGGATTCAAGGATTCTTGGATGAGGTTCGGTATGGGCTTTTGGAATCTCAGCCGCGTTCCGGAGCCGGAGGAAATGGATGAGGCAGAGCAGGTGGAGAGCTACAGCTCTGCGGCCACCGCCCGGCATCTGGACGCGATTGACAATACGTTTGTCGAGCATCTGCTCCGCCTGTTCGTAACGCAGGGAAGAGCGCCCGGCGCCCTCGCGTGGGGATTGGATGTAGGCACGGGACCGGCACAGATCCCCATCAAGGTGCTGGCCAAGGTTCCGGGCCTCAAACTAATCGGCCTGGACCGTTCGCAGAACATGCTGGCCCGTGCCCGCCGGAATGCGGAACGGGCAGGAGTGGCAGACCGGCTGACCCTTTCTACAGGCGACGGCCATTCGCTGCCGTTCCCGGATGGTGCATTTTCCGTCGTGCTGTGCAATTCCATGTTGCACCATGCCCGCCAGCCCGTGCAGTTGTTGCGGGAGATGGCGCGGGTTGCCGCACCCGGCGCTGCGGTGCTCTTGCGGGACCTCCGGCGCCCCCTGCGTCCATTTCTTGGCTGGCATCTGTGGCGGCACGGCAGGCGCTACCGGGGGCTGATGAGAGAATTGTTTGAGGACAGCGTGCGAGCGGCTTATACGCTGGAAGAGTTGGAGCAATTCCTGCGGGAGGCGCGACTAGAGAGAGTTCGGGCCTTTCGTTGCAGGGGAGCCCACATTGGGTTCGAGCGGAGGGAACAACGCTAGTTCTGGGCTGCGTTTGTGCGGCAAGCCCGTTTTTAATTGACAAAACGGGGACCATGCGGTAGCTTTGAAAAATCATGGTTCTGATGCTGCACATCCACCGACACCACCATCGCTGCGATGCGTGACAGCTGAACCGTGCCTTCTGAATTTATTTTCTAGTTTGGATTTGGCCGACCCGCTGGCACGCGCCCAGTGGGTTTTTTATTTTCCATAAAGCGAGGAAGAAAACGTGACAGCAGAAGCTGCGATGCAAATCGATTTCGACAAAGGGAACGGTCTGCTCCCCGCCGTGATCCAGGAATCCGGAACGGGAAGAGTTTTGATGCTTGGCTACATGAACCCGGAGGCGTTGCAAAAGACGCTCGAATCCGGCTACGTTACATTTTTCAGCCGTTCTCGCAACACCCTCTGGGTCAAGGGAGAAAGCTCGGGCCACGTCTTAAAGGTCCGGGAAGTCCAGGTGGATTGCGATCAGGATGCGCTGGTAGTGATGGCGGAACAGCTCGGCCCCGGAACTTGCCACAGGGGCTACCGCTCTTGCTTTTATCGCCGGATTCAGGACGGAGCGCTGGTGGAGACCGAGCGCCCTGCCTTTGATCCTCGCCAGGTTTACGGAAGTTCCTCCGCCAGCCCTTCCCCGGCAGAAGGACCGGCTAAATCCAACCGCAAGGAGTGATCGCGATGCCTAAACTTCGGCTGGGCATTCCCAAAGGCAGCCTCCAGGAAGCCACCTTCGATTTGTTGCGGCGTGCCGGGTACTTCATTCAGGTAGGTTCCCGCTCGTACTTTCCCTCGGTGGACGACGAGGAGATGGAGTGCGTGTTGATTCGGGCGCAGGAGATAGCCCGCTACGTAGAAGACGGCGTTCTGGACGCTGGACTGACGGGCCGGGACTGGGTGCTCGAAAACAACGCGGAGGTGGTCGAGGTGGCCGACCTCGTGTATGCAAAGCAAAGTTTCGGCAAGGTTCGCTGGGTGCTGGCCGTTCCGGAGTCCTCTCCCATTCAAGGTCCCAGGGACCTCAACGGGAAGGTGGTTGCCACGGAGTTGGTGAAGGTGACCGAAAAGTACCTGGCAGGCTACGGTGTCCGCGCCAAGGTGGAGTTTTCCTGGGGCGCAACGGAGGTGAAGCCGCCCGAGCTGGCCGACGCTATCGTGGAAGTCACCGAGACCGGCTCCTCGCTGCGAGCGAACAAGCTGAAGATTGTCGACACCGTGATGGAGTCCAACACCGTGCTGATCGCCAATTGTTCCTCCTGGAAGGACGAATGGATCAAAGAGAAATTGGGCAATATCAAGATGCTGCTGGAAGGAGCCATGCTGGCCCACGGCAAAGTCGGCCTGATGCTGAACATCCCCAAGGAAAAGCTCGCCGATGTCCTGGAACTGTTGCCGGCGTTGAAGCGTCCCACCATCTCGGATTTGAGCGAGACTGGCTGGGTGGCGATCAATACGGTTCTGGAGGAAAAACTCGTTCGGGTGATTATTCCGAAACTCAAAAAGGCAGGCGCGGAGAACCTTGTGGAATATCCTCTGAATAAAATCGTCATGTAGGCAATTCCTCCGTTTACCGTGGGCTTTGTCACCAACAGGCAGCATGACCATGCCAACAACCCAATATCCCATTCCGATTCTTTCCGCCCGAAACCGGGGGCATCTGCAGAGGATTTTCTCCCGTCGCGCCCAGCGTTTGGAGGAGGCTGAGCGGATAGTGGTCCCTCTGATTCGAGCCGTGGTCAAAGAAGGCGACCGAGCCTTGGTCCGCTACGCCCGCAGGTGGGACGGTTTTGAGGGAAAACCGGCTGAACTGGCCGTCTCTCGCCGCCGGATAGCGGCCGCCAAACGGGCCGTGACGCCGGGATTTTCTGCGGCGGTGCGGAAGGCGGCACAAAACATTCGGCGTTACTGCCGCTGGCAAATGCCGCGGCAGTGGCAGCGAAACATGAGCTCCGGCGTCCGTGTGGGGCAATTGATCCGGCCGCTGGAGAGCGTGGGATGTTATATCCCGGGCGGGCGGTATCCGCTCGCCTCAACGCTGCTCATGACGGCGATTCCGGCGCAGGTGGCCGGCGTGAAGCGGGTGGTGGTCACTACCCCGAGGCCTGCCCCGGAGATTTTAGTTGCGGCAGACGTGCTCGGGATTCGAGAAATTTATACCGTGGGAGGGGCTCCGGCGATTGCCGCCCTGGCTTATGGCACAAAGACTATCGCTGCCGTCTCGAAGATTGTAGGGCCGGGGAATGCGTACGTGGCGGCAGCCAAGCGGCTGGTGGCGCGCGATACGGCAATCGACTTTGTAGCCGGGCCGACCGAGGTGCTGCTCATCGCCGAGGATGGCAACCCGGCATGGCTGGCGGCTGACCTTCTGGCTCAGGCCGAACACGACCAGGATGCCACGGCGATTCTGCTGACGCCGTCGGCAAAACTCGCCCAGGCCGTTGCGCGGGCCGCCGGACAGCAGTTGAAAACCTTGCCCACTGGGAGTCCCGCCGCCAGCGCGCTGCGACGCAACGGAGCGATTGTGGTCGTTCGCGATCGGGAAGAGGCAATTTCGCTGGCCAATCGTTTTGCGCCCGAACATCTTTGGGTGCCTGCGGGCTTTCCTTTGGGGCGCATCGACAACGCCGGCGGGGTTTTTGTGGGGCCGTTCAGTCCGGAAGCGGCTGGGGATTATGCCGCCGGACCGAATCATGTTCTGCCCACCGGCGGCATCGCCCGCCTGCGCGGCGGACTCTCCGTGCTGGACTTTGTGAAGATCATTTCGGTGCAGCAACTGCAACCGGCCGGCTTGCGGCGGCTGGCTCCCACAATTACGACCCTGGCTCGCGGCGAGGGACTGGAAGCCCATGCCCGGTCGGTGGAAATTCGATTGAGACATTAAGACGTTTAGACATTGAGACCCCGATGACAAAGAGATGACGAAAAGCGGATACCGGCTCCAGCCGCGCCCTTCCATTGTGCGTATGGACTCGTACCGCCCTCCCAGCAGCGGGCGGGGCGGGAAGGTTCGCCTGGATTTCAACGAGAATACTGTGGGCTGCTCGGCGCGCGTGCTGCGGCTGCTCAGGAAAATTCCTGCCGCCGGGTTTGCGGTCTACCCCGAGTATGAAAAGGCTTTGCCGAAATTCGCGCGGCATTTCGGGGTGAGCGCCGGCCAGCTCACATTAACCAATGGCACCGATGAGGCCATCCAATTGGTTGTCAACACATTCGTCAATGCCGGGGATCGCGTCGTGGTGTTGCGGCCCAGCTATGCCATGTACCGCTTTTACGCGCAGGTGGCAGGCGCCCGCATCGAGGAAGTAAAATACCTTCCCGACATGAGCTTTCCGGAACAGAAGCTCCTGAAGTCGGTCAGCGCCGGCGCGCGGGCGGTTTTCCTGGCCAACCCCAACAACCCTACGGGGACCTCGGCTTCTCCGGCGCAACTCAGATCGCTATTGAAAGCGGCGCCGCGTGCTGCGGTTTTGATCGATGAGGCGTATTTTGAATTTTTCGGCCAGACGGTTATTCCCTGGATTTCGCGCTACCCGAATCTGTTTGTCTCTCGAACCTTCTCCAAAGTGTACGGTCTGGCGGCGCTGCGATTGGGCTGCTTGTTTTCCGGAGCGGACAACATTCGGGCGATTCGGAAGGGACAGTCTCCCTACAGCGTCAATTCCGTTGCGGTCGCCTCGGCGCTGGAAGCGATTCGGGACGCCTCCTTCGTGAAGCGCTATGTCGCAGAAGTCCTGCGCGCCCGCCGGATGCTTTGCGAGGAGTTCGACGAGATGGGTTTGAGGTATTTTCCGAGCGATGCCAATTTTGTGCTGGTCCGTTTCGGCCCAGCAGCCGCCAGCGTATCCCGGCGGTTGTGGGAGCAGGGAATCCTGATCCGCGACCGCAGCTACGAACTGTCCGGATGCGTGCGCATCACGGTCGGCACCGTTCCGCAGACCCGAAAGCTCATTGAAAACCTGCGCCGTGTCTGGCCTGCAATCGAGAAGTCCGCGCGGGAGGCCAAGTCAGGTGGCCGCAGCCGTTTAAGACGGCGTCTTGGGTGAAATATTTCTTTAGGGAGAGTTGCGAATTCAGAGCTTGCTGGTTTTTGACATGGACGGAGTTTTGGTGGACGTCACAAACTCCTATCGCCGGTAGTGGTGCAGTTTGAATTTTCTTGGGCCTTGAATCGGGATGGTCGCCCGTGCCACACTTGGATCATGCCAAGGGGCAAGAGCAAGGCAAAGCCAAAACCAAAACTAAAGCGCAAGCCTGCCAAGCGCCCTCCCCGCGAGGACTTCAACCAGGCTGCCTTTCGAGCCGTGCAAGAGACGATCCGAAGAAGCGAGTCGTAGGCTCGCTAACGATTAAGGTTTTCTTTGGAAGGCGGAACGCGCGGATTTTTGATACTGTTAGGGCGGTTAGGATCATGGCGCTCAAACAATTTCCGCGCTTTATCGTCTGCCTCTCGGAGGATTTTCCGAATATTCGACGTCCGTGTCGCCTCTTCCCCTTGATTCGCAGGAATAAAGTAAGGAGTTCTCATGATGGTTGTCCCTCTGCCTGTGGCACCAAGCCAACATAAGTCGTGATTCCGGCCAGTTTGGGGCGTAGCTGGTCAAACAATTCATCTAATTCAAACGGCGGCTCAGATACCTTTATCCCTAGCGACTCGGCCTCTGCAAGATCAATGGAAAATTCATGGGATGGATAATATTCGACTATAGATTGGTAAGCCGCTTTTCGCTGCGTTTTCTTGGCCTTGTCTTCGGGCCTGGAAATTTCCTTGCAATAGGTTACGGCCAGCCTATTATCAAGAGAAAAGGCTCCCAAATCATAGGGATCAATTTTTTCAAGGACTGGTCTCACCAAGCCTGCGGCAAGCCTGCTGGCCGTTTCTAATGCCTTCTCTGGTTCGACGCCTCTTGCCATGAGTAGTTCCATAAGGGCATCCATTGAAGAAGTGGCAAATTCTCGCAGATATTTAACCGCTTCAAATGCCTCAAGTGGGGATTGCCGTTCAGAAGCAAAAATTTTTTCCTGGCGTTTGCTGGCCACCTGCGGATCAAGTGGGCCGAGTTCGCTTATTTCCGACATCACAATATTTGAAGACCCCAGACAGATAAGCGTCGCCCCACTTCCGGCCTGCTCTGGAACCAGCGCTTCCCAACTGTTTGAGATTCGAGAAAATAGTCGTGCAAGCATGTAACAAGCGGTCAGTTGCCCCCCCGGAGAATGGATAAGAATATCCGGGGAATTGTCTCCACCAACTCGCCGAAGCTCGCGCTTCCAAGTATAGACTTCGTTAAGCACGTTGCTGTCGATGAACCCAGAGATCAAGAGGGTGTCCCATACATAGTTGAAGGTTGAACGGCGGTTCGGCCCGAATCGAATAGAATCGGGCCAAGCCTAAATCCTATAGAAGGAGAACCGCCGAATGAAGGGAAAATATCACGTTTTGGAACTGGGTTCCAAGGGAGCCGAAGAAACCATCCAGAAGTTTTGCCAAACCAACGGACAGATGCTGTTGCCGGTGGTGGATCTGATCACGGAGGCGCGTCTGGCGGTGGATGAGGTGATTGATCGGGCCGGGCGAGGTTTGATTGAAACGATTCTGAGCATGAGCGCAGAGCAAATCGCGGGGCCAAAGAGTCCCGGGAAGGCGAGCGGAGAGGTGCGCTGGCATGGCCGGCAATTGGGGAGGGTGAAACTGGCCGATCGCCAGCTGCGGGTGGAGCGGCCCCGGCTGCGCCGGAAGGGCGGAGGGGAAGAAGCGGTGCCGGCCTACGAAGCACTGCGGAAAAGCGAGAAGACGGGCGAGGAGATGTTCGAGGCACTGTTGAAAGGGGTTTCGACGCGGAACTACCGCGAGGTGATCCCGGAGATGGCCAACAGCGCTGGGGTGTCGAAGTCTCAGGTGAGCCGGGAAGCGGCCGAGCAAGGAGCGCGGCGGCTGGAAGAACTGTTGGCGCGGCGCTGGGAGGAGGTCGAGATTCTGGTGATTTACCTGGACGGAATGCGGTTCGGCTCCCACCACGTCATCAGCGCCGTGGGCGTGGACATCGAGGGCCGCAAGCATGTGCTGGGGATTCAACTGGGCGCGACCGAAAACGCCGCTGCGGTGAAAGACCTTCTCACCCGCCTGCGCCAGCAAGGTTTGCGCACGGATCAGCGCTATCTGTTTGTGATCGACGGCGCCAAAGCGCTCCGCGCGGGGATCGAGGAAGTATTCGGCAGCAATCAGCTGGTGCAGCGTTGCCGTACTCATAAGCTGCGCAACGTGGCTGAGCGGTTACCAAAGGGCGACAAAATGCTGGCGAATCAGGTGCGGTCGCTGATGCGCGCCGCCTGGCGATTGCCCCAAGCCGAGGAAGGCATCGTGCGCATAAAAAAGCTCGCTGGGATGATCGAGTGCGATCATCCGGCAGCAGCCGCCAGCTTGCGCGAAGGGTTGGAGGAGACCTTTACGATCAATCGAGCCGACGTTCCTCCCAGCCTCCACCGCTGCCTGGCAACCACGAACCTCATCGAGAGCCCGCAGTCGGGCGTGCGGAAAAAGACTGGCAATGTTTGCCGCTGGCGCGACGGCGAGATGACGTTGCGCTGGGTGGCAGGAGCGTTTCTGCTGACCGAGAAGAATTTCCGGAAGATCATGGGTTATCACGATCTCTGGGCTTTGGCATCGATTCTCGGCCGAAGTCCAAACGCTGCTTCCTCTCACAAGGAGAAAGTGGCGTAATATGAACTCAACCCGCCGTCCCAACCTGCAACTGAGTTTGGGACACCTTCGAGATCAAAGCAAAAAGGGGCCTTTCCCTAATCTTCGAAATCGCCCATAGTGTATTTGTAATCTCTTCATAGGCTCCCGTTGGCTTGCAACTTGGTTCCCGTGGTGGACGAGCTTGGCCTGGCTGTTCGACAACCTTTTCGCCGTTATCAGCGAGGTTTCTTGGGTCTATTACTCGCGTCCCCATATTGCTTTCCTTCCGATCTCAATCCACATCAGTTTTTTGATTTTTTGCTTTCGCCCATCTCGCTTGAACTGCCCTTCTGGCACTTTCGCTCCGCTCTTTTGGGGTCATGGCCGCTGCCCTGGCTAGCCCACCCTTCTTTCCGCCCCTGCGCCCTAAGGCTACAGCATACGGATTTTTGCGTCTCCTTGCCACAAGATAATTATACGTGAGCGGTCTCGAATGTCAAGAAAAGTAATTTACCCGCGCCCTCATATTTCTCTTGACATATACGTGAGCGGTTACGTATACTTCAGTTTATGAACCGCCTGAATCGAACACGGCAAGCTCAAGTAGTAGCGGCTCTGGTTGAAGGAAACTCGATTCGCAGCATAGAGCGCATGGCCGGAATTGCAAAGCACACGATCCTAAAACTCCTCGCTGATTTAGGTCCCGCGTGCGTTCAATATCAGGACCGCGCTCTCCGCAATCTTAAATGCCGCCGGATTCAGGTCGATGAGATTTGGCAGTTTTGCTATGCAAAGGAAAAGAACGTTCCCCAGGACCGCAAGGGGCAGTTCGGTTACGGCGATGTCTGGACTTGGGTTGCTCTGGATGCCGATACGAAGCTTGTCCCGTGCTGGGTGATTGGGGATCGTTCGGCTGACTCCGCTTCGCTTCTCATGCGCGACCTGGCAAGCCGTCTCCGTTACCGCGTCCAGCTAACCACGGACGGCCACAGAGCATACCTGATAGCAGTGGAAGAGGCGTTCGGAGCCGACATTAACTTCTCGCAACTAATCAAGATTTACGGCAACCCTCAAGAACTGGGTTCAAGGTACAGCCCAGGAGAGTGCATCGGCTACAAACAGGAACGGATCGTCGGTCGGCCAGACCCGTTTCATATTTCCACGAGCTTCGTAGAAAGGCAGAATCTTACGATGCGCATGTCTATGCGCCGGTTCACTCGCCTCACTAACGGGTTCTCCAAAAAGGTTGAGAATCACGGCTATGCTGTGGCGATCCACTACATGCATTACAATTTTGCCCGGATTCACAAAACGCTGAGGATCACACCGGCTATGGCGGCTGACGTTTCGGACCACGCTTGGGAGATCGAAGAGATGCTAGATCGGGTTGGCCTAAAATGAAACTGCACCACTACCCTATCGCCAGACGATTATCGAAGCCGTGAAGCACTTCACCGGTACAGAGATCAGTAACCAGGAGATCCAGGTTGCCAAGAACAGGGGAGGGGCCAACAACGACTGGGACCTGACGCTGGAGTTGGTGCGCGAGCGGGGTGGTTCTCCAACCCGCCAGGAAGTGATCCGAATTTTCCAGCAGATCTATCGCGGCAACAACAATGACGGCCTGATCGCCAGGGAGCAATGGCTGCCCCGGGGCCAATTGCTCGAGCGGTTGTCCCGCCGTTTCCGGCTGGCGCTGTTTACCGGAAGAGAGCACGGAGAGGCGTTGTTCACGCTGTCCAAATTTGCGCCGGATGTCGTCTTCGATCCGGTTGTGGGGATGGAGGACGTCGAGCGAGAAAAGCCCGATCCGGAGGGTCTGCTGAAGATTCTGGATAAAATAAAACCCAAGGAAGTATTCTACGCAGGCGATACGATGGATGATTGCCGCGCCGCGAGCGCCGCCCATGTGCCCTTCATTGGAGTGGTCGGACCGGAAAATCCCTTGGGAGCGGAGTTGGAGCGGCTTTTCCGGCAGGAGGGAGCCAAGGCTGTGATCTCCGACGTCAACGAACTGGAGCGGGTATTGCTATGAAAAAAAAACCAGTGCGTCCCCGCGTTGCGCGGGTGGAGCGCAACACTACGGAGACCAAAATTCGTGCCCGGCTGACCCTGGAGGGGAAGGGGAAATACAAGGTTCAAACCGGCATCCGGTTTCTGGATCACATGCTGGAGCTGTTTGCCAAGCATGGCGGCTTTGATCTGGAGTTGCGGGCCAAGGGCGATCTGGACGTGGACCAGCATCATACGGTGGAAGATGTGGGGATCGTCCTGGGACAATGTTTTCGTCAGGCTCTGGGGGACCGTCGAGGGATCAACCGCGCCGGATATTTTCTGATGCCCCTGGATGAAAGCTTGGCGATGGCGGCGGTGGATCTGTCCGGAAGACCTTACCTGGTTTGCCGCGCCCGTTTTCCCCAGCCCAAGGTGGGCGATCTGCAAACGGAGTTGATCGAGGATTTTTTCCAGGGCTTTGTGACTCACGCCGGGGCGAACCTGCACTTGAAGCTCCTCTACGGGCGATCCACACACCACGGCGTGGAGGCGATGTTCAAGACCTTCGCCCGCGCCATGAAGACGGCTGTTTCGTTCGATGCACGGCTGAAAAAGGAGCTGCCCAGCACGAAGGGATTACTATGATCTCGGTGGTCGATTACGGCGCAGGCAATCTGCGCTCGGTTGAAAATGCGTTGCGGTATTTGAAGGTCTCCTTTGCCACCACTTCCCAGGCTGGCGAGGTGAGCCGGGCGTCGGCGATTGTATTGCCGGGCGTCGGCCATTTCGGCCACATGATGCGTTCGCTCAAACTGCTGGGGTTGCTTCCGGTGCTGCGCGAGGCCATTGGCAAAGATGTGCCCTACCTGGGAATCTGTCTCGGCATGCACGCTTTGTATGAGGGAAGCGAAGAAGCTCCCGCCCTTCCGGGGCTGGGGGTTTTGCAGGGCGGCATCCGGCGCTTTCCCCAGGGATTGAAAGTGCCGCAGATGGGATGGAATCAATTGCAGGTGACGCCCGGCACCCGGCTCTTTCAGGACGTGGAGGACGGGCCGTTCGTGTATTTTGCCCACGCCTATTACTTGCCTGTGGATGAGGATAAAGCTTTCCGGGACCGGGAGTCGCCGCCGGTGGCAGCTCTCGCCGACTACGGATCGAATTTTGTGGCGGCCGTGGAGAGGGACAACATCTTCGGTACACAGTTCCATCCGGAGAAATCCGGAGAGATCGGGTTGCGGATCCTGCGCAATTTTGCCGTGCTCAGCCAGGAACGGGCAGAGATCAAATCTCCATCGCGAGGCGGCAGCCGTGTTGGCTAAACGAATCATCGCCTGTCTGGACGTGAAGGAAGGCCGGGTGGTCAAAGGAACCCAATTCGTCCAGTTGCGGGATGCCGGAGACCCTGCGGAGTTGGCGGCGGCCTACAACCGCGAGGGCGTGGACGAGGTTATTTTCCTGGACATCACGGCTTCGGCTGAGAAACGCGGGCTGATTGTGGAGACGGTGGTGCGCACGGCCCGGCAGGTGTTTATTCCGCTCGCGGTCGGGGGAGGCATTCGGTCGGTCGGCGACGCCAGAAGGATTCTTACCTCCGGGGCGGACAAGATTTCCGTGAACACGGCGGCAGTGGAGAAGCCGGAGTTGATCACCGCGCTGTCGGAAGAGTTCGGCTCACAGGCCGTGGTGCTCGCCATCGATGCCCGCCGGGAGGGAGATGGCTGGCGCGTCTTTACCTACGGCGGGAGAAAGCCTGTGAACCTGTCGGCGGTCGAGTGGGCCATCGAAGGCGAGGCGTTCGGGGCGGGGGAGATATTGCTGACCTCGATGGATTGCGACGGCACGGAGAAGGGATTCGATTGCGAGCTGACGCGGGCCATCTCTCGCGCCGTGAAGATACCGGTCATTGCCTCCGGGGGCGCAGGCTCCGCCGAGCACTTTGCGCAGGTGCTCACTGAAGGAGAGGCGGACGCGGCGCTGGCCGCCTCGATTTTCCATTATGGCAAGGTGAGGATCCGGGATTTGAAGGAGCATCTGAAGGCGCAAGGAATTCCCGTTCGGATGTGATGCGCTGTCCTTCCGGATGCTCTGGGTCCTGTGGAAACTCAAATCGCTGGCATCGCAGTCAATAAATAAATTTCTAACTGATCTTGAACTGATCCCGGCTGAACACCCATGATTATCCCTTGCATCGACCTGATGGATGGCAAAGCCGTGCAACTGATTCGCGGCAGGAAGAAAGCTCTCGAAGTCGAGAATCCCCTGGACATGCTCAAAAAATTCCGTGGATTTCCCGTCATCCAGGTCATCGACCTCGATGCCGCCATGGGACGCGGGGACAATCGCAAGACGGTCGCCCAGCTCTGCCGCCGTGCTTCCTGCCGGGTGGGAGGAGGAGTTCGCACCACAGAGCGCGTTCGAGAGTTGGCCGAGTTGGGAGCGCGGCAGATCATCATAGGAACCGCAGCATTTCGCGAAGGCGGCGTCAACCGCAGCTTCCTGGCGGCCGCTCGAAAGGCGGCGGGAAAACAGTTCATGACAATTGCTCTCGACAGCAGTCGCGGGCGAATCGTAGTACGAGGATGGCGCGGGCGCACCGGGCTTCGTGCAGAAGATGTGATCCCGGCGCTGGAGCCGTACTGTTCCGGTTTTCTGTGCACCTACGTGGACAAAGAAGGCATGATGCAAGGGACCAGCCTGCGCTGGTTTCGCCGGCTGCGCAAGGCGACCAAGCTTCCCATCACGGCGGCGGGCGGCATCACTACCGCTGCAGAGGTCGAGGCACTGGCCCAGATGGAGATCGACGCGGCGGTGGGAATGGCCGTCTACACGGGAAAGCTAAAACTGCATCCTCCCGGCTAGATTTCTCCACACGACGAGCCGCGCTATCCCATGACGACCTTCCCCCAAAGCAACTATCATAAAGGCGACAAGCTGTTTCGTCTTTTTATCCCTTTATCCTTTTATCCTTCCCGGTTTGCCGATGGTGAAACAACCGCTTCACAGGAAAGACTGAAATGGAAGAAAACGCAGCGGTGTTATAATCGGTTTGTTTCTTCGCGTCTTATGGAAATACTGGATTTGCGACACATGCGCTCCCAGGACCTGGAGCATTTGCTGGAGGAGGAAAAGCAACTCTGGCAAAAGCATCTCCAATGGGACTACACGGCGTCGGCGGCGTTGATCAAGCGTTTTGTCGATGCCCGCGCCCTGCCGGGATATGCCGCGGTCGATGGCGGCCGGACCGTCGGTTACAGCTTTTACGTCTATGAGGACTACAAAGGTTTAATTGGGGACGTGTTCGTCAGCGGCGCTTCAAAAGACGGCGCCACCGAATCCGAGTTGCTCCGGAACGTGATCGAGACCATGCAAGGGACCCCGGGTATTCGCCGGATCGAAACCCAGTTGATGAACTTCGGCGACCGGCCCATTTCCCAATGCTTCCATTCGCAGAACTTCCAGAGTTTCGGACGAAAATTTTTATTTCGGGAGCTTGCCGATTGCCCCCTCTCCTCGCTCAGCCACAATCGGGATATTGAGCTGGCTCCCTGGGACCCGCGCTGGACGTCCGAGGCGGCCCATCTGATCACGCGCGCCTACCACGGGCACATCGATAGCACCATCAACGACCAGTACCGCTCGCACGCCGGGGCAATGCGTTTCCTGGACAACATCCTCCACTATCCCGGATGCGGCCGCTTTGACGCCGGCTGCTCATTCCTGGCGTTTCGGAGGGATACGTCCCGGCTTTGCGGGATGGTGCTCACCTCCGTGGTGAGAGACCGCGTCGGCCACATCACGCAAGTCTGTGTCGATCCCGAGTCGCAGGGCACGGGTCTCGGCTTCAACCTGATCTGCGAGAGCCTGCAAAAATTGCAGCAGCGCCGGTTCCGGACGGTTACGCTGACCGTGACGGCCGCCAACAGCAGCGCGCTCCGCCTCTACGAGAAGATGCAGTTTTCCACCCTTAGAGATTTCCAGGCCTTCGTCTGGGACGCTTTCGGGCGGGACCGCTCGCAGCCTTGGAATAATTAGGGGAATTCTCAGGAACCGGCGGCGGGGGGCGCTTCATCGGCGCCGGCGGGTTCAGAAGAGTCAGGCGGGTCAGGGCGGAACAGTTGAAGCAGGTTATACGCTAATTCAGCCGACAGCTCGTTGATCTCCATTCCTTCTTCCACCATCAGCTTGCAGGAAAGGGCTTGCTGCACTTTCTCTCCGCCTGCTCGCGTGACGCTCACCCGGCAGTACTGGCATTCTTCGTTCCAGCAATACCGCCCGTAAGAAATAGTGTCCGGGCAAAGAAATTGGAAGGCGCGGAGCAGCATGTTGTTCTCGGGAACGGAGAATTGCTTTCCCCGAATCTTGATCCCCACCAGTTTTTCGTAAGGACGAAACAGCGGTCCCGCAACGTAATCCTGCCCCATCAGAGAAGCTTACCATGAAAACTTTGCTGGACGATGGACGACGAACGACGGGTTGGGAAGGCGTGCAGGAAGGCGTTAAGGTTTTTCAGATGTCCGGTGGGGGCGCGCTGTGACGACCTGCGGGTCATCAGAAGGAACGCTCATACCGCACGGTAAATCCGTTGGCGCTGTAGTCGGTTACGCGAAAGAGGTCTTCATAATAGTAGGACCGTTGCCAGCCAAAGACGACCCGGCCGACTTGCGGCAGGGAATAACTGAGCTCGGCGGTCCACGCAGGCCACGTCAAAGAGCCGAACGCGCCTCTCTCGTTCGCAATTGTTCCCAGTCCGCCGGAGCGAATAAATTGGCCGGTGAAGGAAAGAGTGAGATTATCTTTCGGACTGGCTTTTACTCCCCAGGAATAGGTCCGGTCGATGGTCTGGTCCGTGGAAAGCAGGCCGGTCAGCGGAGGAACTCCTCGCTCGAAAGCGATGGAGTTTTCTGAGTAGAAACTGCTGTATGCAAAGCCGGCCCGGAAACCGAGTCTGGAGTAAGGCTGATACGACAGGTTTGTGAAATTTGCGCGGGAGTGCACCAGAAATCCGATGTTTTCCGTCTCCAAGTTTCGGAAGGACCAGGTGTTGTCGATTACCCACCGATCGCTGGGGCTATAATGCACCCGGATCGTGGAGCCGATGGTGTCTTGCGCGGAGATGCGAACATAGGGGTCCACCACAGTGCTGGTTTGAAACTGCCCGCGCACCGCAAAGTTCCGGCCGGGTCGCCAGGAGAAGTTAACCAAGGGAGAGTAGGATTTAGTGCGTCGGGTGCCTTCCGCCGTCCGTCCGTTGATCTTGCGGACAATGTCCCGTTTGAAAAACCTTAGCCCTCCTCGAATGTTGAACGTGATATCGGGCACAAAGGCCAGCAGAGCGTCCACAGTGTGTATTCCGAAATCCCAGCGCAGGCTTTCATCCTGACTCAGGGGAACAGGGGCAGGCAAATCGTCGCGGGTTGCGCGCAGGAATCGAGTTCCCTTCTCAGAATAGCTCTGGTAGCGATAATCCGTAAGCAAGTCCACCCCCTTCGGCAGATCCAAAGTGAAGCCGACATCGGTCGTATGGGTGGTCAAATCAGTGGCGCCGGCCCCCGTATAGTCCACAGTGAAGGCGGACCCTTGCGAAACAGAGCCTTCCAGGCTGCTGGGTCCGCTGGCATGGGTGTAAATGTACCCTGAGCGTAGTTGAAAACGCTCGTTCACTTGGTGTTCCAGCCGGATGCTGGTCACCGGAATATTAAAACTGGCAAACTGGTTCCACTTCCCAACGACCAGGTTTTGGGAGGGCGACCCGGGGCCACGCAGTTGGATCGCCTGATTGGGGAACTCCCGCTCGTCGACCGGGTTGTTGTAGGTACGGTAGCTCTGTACCAGATGAATATCCGTTTTTCCCAGTTGATAGTCGATCCCTCCTCCGAACAGGTTCGCCTTTTCGCGGAGGGGAATCACCAGAGGAAGTTGGTTGGCGCGGCCAAAGGCTCCCCAAACGTCCGGTCCCGTGGGGAGAAAGAAAAACGGCCCCGTGGTGAATCGATTGCCATCCCGCTCCGTCCGGTTATAAAAAAACCGGAAGCGCAGGTTCCGGGTGGGGGTGTATCGCAGGTCCAAGTCCGCAAACCGGCGGCGGTCGATCCATTCGCGGTTCGAGCTCGACTCGGTTTGAGGCAAGTTGACGAAGTACTGGGTGGCTCGGTAGCCTGCCCGCAGTTCATAAAGACCGTGCTTGCGCAGTTGGACTCGGATGACGGGAAAAGGATCGCCGCCCAGGTTTTGAGTGGTGACGGAGAAACGGTCAAACCACCCGCGATTCCGCTCGGCCGATTGAAAACTCAAATGCGTATCGAAGACACGAAAACCTTCTTGCAGGTTCAGAACCTGGTTGTATTTGGCATGGTTTCCGTTCAGGTCCAAAAAGCGGTAGCCGAACGAGGTGGTTCCGGCGAAGTTGTAATTGCCGACGCGACGGGGGTCTCCTCCTGGGCGCTCACAAAGGGGACACATCCCAGAATCCACGCCAGGAAGCAGAAATGTATCCACGGAATTCTCAACGTCCGGGCAGCGCTACTTTTCATCCTGGCCCTTTCCTATTGCAAGAATTGCCTCTGGTGATTGGAACCATGAATCTCAACATGACAACGAGTACACTCCCCGGAGGTCTGGAAACCGAGGCGCGGGTGCGGAACCCCAGTAGCTTCCGGAGGCGCGTGGCACTCCAGGCAAATTTGGCGTACCTCCCTCCTCTTCAGCCAGAAAGGATTCACCGTGCCGTGGGGAACGTGGCAGGCGGTGCATCCCTCCACCCGGACTGCCGCATGTTCAAAAACAAAAGGACCTCGTTTTTCCACATGGCAGGCATAGCAAGCTTCCACGGAAACGGCTCGCAACTCGTGGGCGGTTACACTGCCGTGGGGGTTGTGACAGTCCGTGCACTTGAGCAGCCCTTCGTTGACGCGATGGCGAACCGGCAACTGAAACTGGGCCTCTACATCCCGATGGCAGGAATAGCACAGCTTCGGCTGATTTTCCTTTAACAAGCGATTGTCCAGCCACTCCTGCTCCAAAGCGCGTTTCGGAGCCGAGAAAAGGGACTCCAGGGCGGCGGCGGGCCGGCCCGAATCTTGATTTACTTCGGGGAGGTGGGCAGAGTGGCAGTCGCCACAAAAAACTCCTGCCGCCAGATGCCGGAACCGCCGAAATAGGCTTTGGTTTTCGTTCTTGATATGGCAAGCGAGGCAACGGTCGGCATTCTCTTCCGGGGAGTGGCGGGCAAAGCTGTAAATCAGAGTCTTCGCCCTTTCGGTTTCCGCCTCATCGGATGCCTCACCTATCGCTTCGACATGGGCGCGGCCAGGACCGTGGCAGGCTTCACAACCTTGCTGTTCCGGCGGATATTTTTCCGCCAGGACAGCGGCCATGTAGGTCTTTTGGAATTGTGCAAGGTGCTCCTCATGACAGAAGCCGCAAGTTTCGGCTCCCACGTAGTCGTCCGTGACGGCGGAAGTTTCCTGGGCCGCCCATGCTGTAACGGGAAGGAGAAGAAGCGCGATAAACGACAATCTGAGAAGGATACCCAACCCATCCAACCCCGCCGTTTTGTACAGGGTCACCTCAAACGCTGTTCTGGTCTCACCGCCGGATGATGAATTTTCCTTCGGTGGCCTGGGAATGGGGTCAACCGAATTTCAATGTCTTGTTTGCCTCCGAGCCGTTCTGGCGCGCTCTCCTTTCTTCTAGAGCGGTTCTCCAGTTGGTATAGATCGTGTCCGAGCCGCGACCGTGAGGGAGCGGGTCCAAAAATGACTCCATCGACCAGCGTGTGGTGTCCGCTTGCTTACGCGCGCGGCTCGGATTGGCTTGGCTTCCGGTAAACTTGGGTCTACACTATCGCGAGAGCCGCTCCAGCTTACCAGCGAGTCCAAGGCCGGGGAAGAGTGTGCAGGCAGTGACATCCCCATCCACTCTCCCCCCTCGAGGGAGTGGCGCTTTCTTGCCGCCACCCTCCATCCCCACGCATCCATGGATTGCATTCCTTGTCCCACGTTAGCGCGCATGGACCTTGCTGACGGCGAAGTCCCTGCCTTCCCCATGGCAGGCAGTACAGGATTCGCCGAAGGGCGCTATCATCACGTAGGCGTGGGCAGCCGCATGCTCGCTATCATGGCAGCCCAAGCAGGCCGCGGTAATCGGCGGTGTCGGCGTAAAGAAGTGCCGCGGTGTATCCACGCTGACCAAGCCATCGGGTAAAGGCAACTCGTAGGAATCGTTCACATGGCACGTCTCGCAGTCTCGCAGGTCGCCCGGGAAATGTACCTCGTTGAAATTGTCCGGGCTGCCATGGGCGAAGATCGTAAAGTCGTTCTCCAGATCGTGCCCGGTATGAATGCGGTGAATCATCGTGCGGAAGTCGAGCGTTTGAGGAGGAAACGGCCCCTCAGGAGGACGTTCAGCGGCATCGTTATTCTTCGTGTTGTGGCAGATGACGCAGTATTCGGTATCTCTCCGAGCGGTGCCATGCCTGGCAAGTTTGTTGTGGCATACATTGCACTTATTCACATCCACCACTTGGCGGCGCGGCACAACAGGACCCCCGGAGATTCCGAAATAGAATATGGGATTCCTAAGAGCAGCCTCCCGCACGGAGAAGCTTTGTCCCAAGAGCGGCCCGGGGATGGTTGTCTGGTTGAATGCCTCGGCTCCCACCGCCCAGGTGCCGCTGGCATCAGCGGCAATTGCTGCGTTGAAAGTGTACGTATACCCGGTGGGTCCCGGCGTGGCCGATTGCACGTTTTCTCGCTTACCAAAGGTATAGTCGCTGGTTGGCCCTCCCAGGGTGAGCCTCGCGCGGTCGTAATTGGAGATATCCAAGGGATTTCCCGCGTTGTCGGTCACCGTGAAGGTAACCGTGGGGTTGTTGCCCGGGTTCGTGTTGGTCACCTCCAAAATCTCCAGGTTGATCCCCGCCAACTGCTTGGAATTCGTCGGGATCGTATGCACTCCAGCCACAGAAAGGTCAAACTCCAACCCGGTGTCGGGTGCGTGGCAGATGGTGCACAGGCTGTCATCTACTTGAATCCCGCCCGGATGGTGTTCGCCAGTGGCGAAGTTCACGTCGTCGTGGCAGGAACCGCAAGCAACTCGCGAAGGATTGGTCTTGTAGTTGTCCGACTGGGTGCCTCCTTGGTGGCAGGTGGTGCAGTTGCGCACATCTTGCGGCCAATGCACCTCGGAGTAGTCGTGAACACTGTTGCGGAAGCCGATAATCTGATAGGGAATTCCAGCCTGCACGCTGGGCAAATTGGCTCCGCGGTGAATCTTGTGGATCATCACCTTGAAGTCGGGCGTGTTGCCGGTGTCCGGGTCGATGTTCTGGGGCTGATGGCACAGGATACAGAGCTGCGTGATCTGGCGAGAACCGCCGTGCAGCGCCAGCGGGTTGTGGCACTGGTTACAGGCTTCCGTCCTCACCACATCTCGCACAACGGTAACCTCACCGCCGGAGGGCACGAAGTTGTAAGTGTCGTTGGAGATATAGCGGCCGGTTTTGACCAGTTGGAACAGGCCCAAATCCTCCGCTATTTGGCGCAAATCCCGCGTGGCATAAACGCCCACCGTATGTGTCGCATCTGCCGGGAAACCTGAGGGTAGCTGAGTTCCGAAGGTGTATTTGTACGTGCCGTTCCCCAAATCGGCATAGCTGCCACCGGAATCGGTGGCGGGCTGCTCCGCCGAATCCCCGGTAATGGTGCTGGTTTGCAACCGGGTCGTGTAGCTGGTGTACTGCGTGTCTCCCGGGTTAATGCGAGCCAAAATCCAAGAGGTGGAGACAGTCCCCGGCGTCTCGATGCCCGACCGGTCCAAGGGCTGGTCCTGGTCATCGGATATGCGAAAGGTAGCCGAGACCGTAGAGCCGCTGACCTCCACGCCCCGCGATTTGCTCTGCGCTCATGCTCAGAATCGTTTCAATCAAACCTCGCCCGGCCCGATCAATCACCTCATCCAACGCCAGATTGGATGTCCAGGTTAAGACCCGGCCGAATCCAGATCAGCTCGGCCTCCGTCAAATAGAAAGCCTTCTCGGAGCGAAGGTACTGCTTGCCATCCTTTGCGCCAATTATCCCAACCCCTGCAAAAATCAATAAGAAAAGACAGAGAATCAGCTTTCGGCCTTTCATAAGGACCTCCACTTTATTCACCCGGCGGTGGTGAGGTTATAGCTTCGATTCGACCAATTTGTTCCATTAACTGTTGCTTCTGATAGCTGCATTGCTTGATTGCCCGCTTACCACTAACCTCGCACAAACCATATACGAGGTTTCAGTGCTCCTAAGTGCAAGTCGGATTCCAGAGCTTCAAAAATAAGAAAAATAAGCCCTCCAAGGCAGGTGCGGGACTTGGTCGGTTTGGCATGCAGGGAACAAAGCAGATACGGCTGTTGACCGTAACCAGGCGGGTGTTGGCCAAACCAACAATCACCTCCTCTTGGCAACAATCCTTCCACCATATACGAGGTTTCAGTGCTCCTAAGTGCAAGTCGGATTCCAGAGAACTTGGTCGGTTTGGCATGCAGGGAACAAAGCAGATGAGCAACAATCCTTCCAGAATGAGGCATAAAACTGCGTAAAATTACGCACCACTGCGGGAAATTACCTATCTGCTAGCATTTCCAAAGCGGTGACTTGGCCTGCGGGGCTGGACTCTCAGAAAGAGGAAGGGCCTGTTGGAGCATTCCTTCAGGTCTCCTGTTTGAAAAGGAACAAAAGATGGGGTGAGCGGAGGGGCTCGAACCCTCGACCACCGGAGCCACAGTCCGGCGCTCTACCAACTGAGCTACGCTCACCAGAAAGTAGCTACTGTAGGGATGACTGATTATAGGGCTTGGCAGATTTGCGGTCAACACGCACGGTTCCGGGAGGATCGCAAGCTGCTGGGACTTGGCTGCTGGAACCTGGCTGCTGGAACTAGGGCTGTACATTTCGCCGAGTCCCTTCAGCTTGCTTAATCGCGGAAACTTCGATAGGCTGTCGGTGGCGGGAGACGGAGTGTAACCTATGGAGTGTAACCTAATGAAGGCACATCTGTACGCGTTGTCGATGTTCACCCTGGTGTGTTTTCTGGCAGGTTGTGGAGGCCTGCTGGGAGGCGATTCCGATGCTGCCATTCAGCGGGCCATTGAGGAGCATCTAGCCAATCGCCCTGGTTTGGCGAGCGACAATTTGTTAATGGAAGTCCAGGACGTCCAAATCCAGGGCGATACCGCCGTAGCCGAGGTAGTTTTTCGCAGCCGAACCGATCAATCTGCGATGATGGCTTTTCATTATCAACTTCGCAACGAAGGCAATCAATGGAAGGTGGAGAGCGGGAGCCCGAGCCAAGAGCGGTCCGCGCATCCGCCCTCCGCCAGCTCTCCTGGCGCGGGTGGTTCCCTGCCTGAGGGGCACCCTTCGATAGAGCAAGTTCCGTCGCAGCCTTCACAGTAAATTCCAATCAGAGTTCCTGGGAATCCAAGCACAAACAACAGCGGGCAATGCCTTCTACGTCAGGGACGGCATTAGCTTTCAGCGACGGCAAGCCAGGCCGTTAGTAACTCCCGGCCCAAAAGCCGCCCTACCCACCCTTAAGGCGGTGTGCTAGTATGAATTCTTTGGAGGGGAGAGCAGGATTGCAGTCAGTTTACATCGTATCGGCTGTGAGAACACCTATCGGAAAATTTGGCGGATCGCTGGCGGGTTTGACTTCGGCCGACATGGGCACGATCGTGGCGAAGGCTGCATTGGAGCGTACTTCCGTGTCACCGGCGCAGGTGGAGGAAGCAATCTTCGGCAATGCGAGGCAAGCGGGAGGGGGTCCCAACGTGGCCCGGCAGATCAGCCATCGGGCGGGCGTGCCGGACTCTTCCCCGGCATACACGGTGAATAAGGCTTGCGCCAGCGGGATCAAGTCCATCGTGCTCGCGTATCAAGAAATCCTGCTGGGAAATGCCCACTGTATTCTGGCCGGCGGGACGGAATCGATGAGCCGCCTACCCTACCTGATTGATAATGCACGGTGGGGATACCGAATGGGGCATCAAACGCTGGTGGATGCCATGTACCGGGACGGCTTCATGGACCCTCTCTCGGAGATGTTAATGGGTGAAACGGCGGAAAAGCTGGCTGGGTTGCACGGGATCGGCCGGGAGGAGCAAGATTGTTATGCATTGACCACCCAGCATCGCGCTGAGGTTGCCACCACTCAAGGAAACTTTCGAGACGAGATTGTGCCCGTAGAAGTGAAGGAGAAAAAGGGAACGCGGATGATGAATGCCGATGAGCATATCCGGTTTGGAGCAACGCCGGAGGGGATCGCTAAGCTGCCCACAGTCTTTTCCAAGACCGGCACGGTAACGGCAGGGAATTCTTCCGGGATCACCGACGGCGCCGCCGCAACCCTGCTGGTTTCCGGGGATAAGGTGGAAGAATGGGGGCTGAAGCCGCTGGCGAAGATTCTGAATTACTCTTCGGCGGGGGTCGATCCCTCGATTATGGGTATCGCTCCGGTTCCCGCTGTGCGGAAACTGTTAGAAAAGCTCGGCTGGAAACTGGAACAGTTCGATCTGGTAGAGTTGAATGAAGCATTCGCGGCTCAGGTCCTGGCTTGCGACCGTGAGTTGCACTTTGACCGGGAAAAACTGAACGTCAACGGAGGAGCCATCGCGCTGGGTCATCCTATCGGATGCAGCGGCACGCGCATTGTGGTAACGCTTTTGCACGCCATGCGGAAGCGCGCCGTGAAGCGAGGATTGGCAACTTTGTGCGTGAGCGGGGGGCTCGGAATGGCCCTGGCCCTGGAAGCTGTTTCCGGCTGAGGAGCCGGCTGAGGAGGTCGATGAGCACCACAGGCGAAGGACTAGCTTACAAATATATCCAACTGGACGTCAGCGCCAATGTAGCCCGCGTGACGCTGAACCGCCCTCCCCACAATGTCCTTACCGTTGACATGATGGAAGAGCTGGCCAAGGCGATCGAAGGGCTGCATGACCAGCGGCAGATTCGAGCCATCTTGATCCAGGCCGCCGGCGCCTGCACGGCTTTCTCGGCCGGCGTTGCGGTGGAGGAGTCGCGGTCAGACCGCGTCTTCCAGATGCTGGAGGCTTTCCAGTCGGTATTCCGCAATATGCTGGAGATCTCCAAACCCGTCGTTACGGTGGTGAACGGCCCGGCGATTGGAGGTGGCTGCGAGTTGGCTGCCTTGGGCGATATGATTATTGCAACCCCGAAGGCCCGCTTCGCGCAGCCGGAGATCAAGCTCGGCGTCTTCCCGCCTTTGGCATCGATTATTTTGCCTCATGTCATCGGACCGAAGCGCGCCCTGGAAATGATCCTCACCGGGGATCCTCTGAGTGCGGAGGAAGCACTTCGGCTGGGACTGGTAAACCGCGTGGTGCCGGAGAACGTGCTGGAGCAGGAAGTCGGGAAAATCCTGGGTAAGATCACTGAGCAGAGCGCTCCGGTTCTGGAGATGGCCAAGAAGGTGATCTACGATACCATCGGCATTCCCCTGCCGGACGCTATCAAAAAATCGTCGGATATTTACTTGAATCAGTTGATGGACCTCGACGACTCCCAGGAAGGGTTGCGCGCCATTGTGGAGAAGAGGAAGCCGGTGTGGAAGAACCAGTAAGGAAAAGCATCCCGTGCAAAGAGGGAATCTCTTGGATGCCTCGGCACGGTCGGGATTACTGGGCTGGATTTTTCCCCCGGTCCGGGAAAACGGCTCCTGGCGGATTGACAGCTTCCAATTGACACCGGAAATGGCAGATTCCTTCCGTGCCCGGCCATGTTTCCTTTACATTTGAGAGTTGCGCAGCTTTTTTGCGGCAGCATTTCGGTGATTCGGGCAGGAGCCCGGCCTGACTTCAGATAGAAAGCGCCGGCAGAACCGGGACTCTGGGAAGAGAAGGAAACCGGAAGCACGGGGCGAAGGGAGGCGACAACCAGTTGGGTGCGCTGGATGGTTTTGCCAAGCAGCGAGTTTTGGCGGTCCAGGAGTTTACGTTGCTGGCCGGCCGGGCATTCCGGAATATTTTCCGGCCGCCGCATTATTTTGCCGATATTGTCCAGCAGATGGATTTTATCGGCTTCGGCTCCCTTCCGATTGTGATACTGACCGGTTTCTTTACCGGCGCTGTGCTCGCTCTCCAGATGGCCAATACGCTCACCACCTTTGGGGAGACATCCCTGACGGGACAGTTGGTGGCGGTTTCTCTGGTGCGGGAACTGGGGCCCGTTCTGACTGCTTTGATGGTCGCAGGCCGGAACAGTTCCGGCATCGCCTCCGAGTTGGGTTCCATGGTGGTGAGCGAACAGATAGAGGCGATGCGGGCTCTCGGCACCGACCCCATCAAAAAACTGGTGACGCCCCGCTTGATCGCTGTGGTTATTATGCTGCCCCTGCTGACGATCCTGATGGACTTCGTGGGTTTGTGGGGGGGCTTTGCGACCTCTTTCTTTATGATTCAACTGAATCCGGCGCTATATTGGACCAGCGCCTACCGCGCCCTGGGATTTGACGATCTGTTTCAAGGGCTCCTCAAGCCGTTTATGTTCGCCTTCATCGTGGCTCTGGTAGGCTGTTATTATGGGCTCAGCACCCGCGGGGGAACGCAGGGCGTGGGGCGGTCGACGACGCAGGCGGTGGTTGCCGCGTCCGTTCTGATCCTGGCCTTTGATTTTTTCCTGACCAAGATACTGCTCACCTGGGAAGGTTAGGGTGAATCGATGGGAGAACAGGAAAATCTGGAAGCCGTGGTGGAGTTTGATCGCGTAGCTCTTCGCTTTGAGGAGCATATCGTGCTGCGCGAAGTCTCTTTTCGCCTGGAGCGGGGTGAAACCAAGGTGTTGCTGGGGGTGACGGGAACGGGCAAGTCCATTTTGCTGAAGATGACGATGGGGTTGTTGAAACCGGACTCAGGCCGTATTTTCGTATTGGGGGAGGAGATCACGAACCGCAGCGAGCCGGAGCTGTTTCAAATCCGCCGGCAGATTGGGATGGTTTTCCAGGAGGGCGCTCTGTTCGATTCGCTGACGGTGGGCGAAAACGTGGGCTATGTCTTCCAGCGGCTGCCGGAAGTATCGCCGGAGGAGGCGAACCGCCGGGTGCGCGAGGCGCTGTGCTTTGTGGATCTGGAACATACCTTGGATCTGTTTCCCTCCCAGTTGTCCGGAGGAATGCGAAGAAGGGTGGCCATTGCACGGGCCATCGTGGGGCAGCCGGAGATTATGCTCTACGATTCACCCACGGCGGGGTTAGATCCTATCACGGCCCAGCGCATTATGACCCTTGTTCTCAAGCAGCGGGACGTGAGTAAGGTCAGCTCGTTGCTGGTCACGCATCGAATGCAAGATGCCTTTCGGATGGCGCATTTCTATTACGATCATCAGCAGGAGAAGATGTTGCCGGCCGGGGGGAACAGCGCCGGTCGGGACACACACACTCGCTTTTTGGTCTTGCGGGACGGTGAAGTGCTCTTTCATGGCCAACTGCAAGAATTAGGAGCGAAGCGAGATCCCTACCTGCACAAATTTCTGCCGCACATGTAGAAGGCGACTCATCCGCTGCCACAAGGGACGGAAAAGGAATTCAATCTGCCGGAGGTAACATGCCGCGACAAAAGGAAATTCGCTGGTCCCAATTGAAGGTAGGAATCTTGACCCTGGCGAGCCTGGTGGTGCTCGCGGCCGCCATTTTTTTGATTACTGGCCAGACGGGATTCTTCGCGAGCACGATGTTAATTCGGACCTATCTACGGGATGCCGCCGGGTTAAAGAGCGGAGCTCCGGTCCGGCTGGCTGGTGTGGATGTGGGAAACGTCACCCAAATCAGCTTTACTGGCAGCCCCGATTTGTCCCAATCGATCGAGATCGTCATGGAGATCAACCAAAGGTACGAGGGCAACCTCCGCAGCGATTCGGATGCTTCCTTGGCGGCTGAAGGCCTGCTGGGACAGCGATATATCAACATTTCCCCGGGCAGACCCGAAAATCCCCCGGTGGGGCCGGACGGAATCATTCCGTTTCGCGAGACTCCCGAGTTCAGCGAGCTGGTGGGGGGCAGCCGAGATTTGCTGGATAACCTGAATGTGCTGATAGCCAAATTGAACGCAATTATCGAAACGGTCGAATCGGGAGAAGGGTCGATTGGAAAGCTGATCTACGATGACAGCTTCTATAACCGCCTGGACGCCATCGCAAGAGGTGGGGAGGGTCTTTTTTCCAGCGTTACGTCCGGCAAGGGAACCCTGGGACGCCTGCTCAGTTCCGAGGAGCTTTATGATAACGCCACTGCGGCTGTGGCCAAGCTGGAGGACGTGCTTGAGAAAATTGAAAGCGGCGAGGGCACTCTCGCGAAACTGATCCACGATCCATCGCTCTATCAGAATGCGGATCAGATGGTCTCGCGCGCTTCTTTGATGATGGACAACGTCAACAAGGGAGAGGGCACCTTGGGCAAGCTGGCGAGGGAAGAGGAACTCTATCAGCGGCTGAACAGCGCCGTCGCGGGATTGGATGAGGTCCTTACCGGGTTGCGAAACGGCGAAGGGTCGGTTGGCCGCCTGCTACACGACCCTAGCCTCTACAGCAACTTGAATTCCACCAGCGAGGAGGTCCGGACTCTGATAGCCGATTTCCGGCGCAACCCGAAAAAATTTCTTACCATCCAATTCAAGATTTTTTAACGATGGCAAGCTGGCGAGCCACAGACGCCTGACGAGGCGGCTCATCGATGGAACTGTTCGGGTAAGGAACTTATGATTGACAACTCGTCCGCTGTCCCTTTACGATGCTTTTATCACTGGAAAGGAGGTGTCCAATTTGACAGAAGATTATAGACCGAGTGAGGTGGCTGAGGCTTAGGCGCTCGGCTCTTGAGCTAACAGGGTGTTCCCGGAACGTGCGGGGAACCCAGCTCGTGTTGCGATGTCGCCACCTGCAGGTGTTGCTCTCATGAGTTGACCGCCTCAGGCAAATCTCAACAGCATGCCGAAAACGGGGGGAGCCGGAATGGCTCCCCGTTTTCTTTTTCAGGAACAAAAAAATTGCCCGGATTTGGATCGTTCCATGGGGTGAGAGATTCATTCTGCGGCTGGAGCGGGCGGGGATTGCAAAACAAGAAACGCTTTTTCGATCACTCGCAGTGTCTCCGGGCGCAGGCCGTACTGAGGGATCTCCGGACGGCTTACCCAGCGCGTCTCGGTGACGTCGGTTGCGGCCTCCAGCCGCCCGCCTTCGGACCGGCAGAGAAAATCCACCAGGACATAATGAAAGCGAACCCGGCCCTGCTCGTCGCGTACGATCCGGTCCAACACTTCTACGATTTCTTCCACCCGAACCGCCAGGCCGGTCTCTTCCAGGATTTCCCGGCGAACGGCTTCCTGCAATTTTTCGCCGGCCTGAACCGCTCCGCCGGGAAGGGACCATTCCCCCAGGTTGGGTTCTGTGCCGCGCCGCACCAATAGAACGTTGCTGTGATCCGGATTTTGATCCAGGATGATGGCTCCGACGCCGACAATGGGCCGTTCGGGATATTCACGGGTTGCCACTTCGCAATGCCTCCAGCTAGCCGCTGCATTCACCCTTGGCTGTTTCCGAGGCAGGGATTTTCTGCCGGCCGCTTCCGCTGAAGATTCCATACTATCAAAAGTTGCGCTCGGAATCGGGGCAGCAAAAGTAATATCGGCGTGCAGTGTCGGGGAAATGATCCTTGCGGCGAGTTGCCTGCATTGCCTCCTCCTGCCGCGGGCCGATATTTCTGCCTTGCCAAGGTGAGCCGGGATAATATAGTTTTTCCTGTAGAGGTTTAATCGTTGGGGTGGGTTGAACGCATATTTTCAGGGAACTCGTTCAGCCTGACAAAAGGAGGTTGTATGCCGCACTGTCCAGAATGTGATGCTCTGGTGGATGTTGATCAAGATGAAGTGGAAGAGGGTCAATTGCTAAGCTGCCCGGAGTGCGGAGTGGATTTGGAGATCGTCAGCACCAACCCGCTGCAGGTGGAGTTGGTGGAAGAAGAAGAGGAGTTGGATGAAGAGGAAGAGGATAGGGAGGAGGATGAGGATGAGGATGATGAGGAGGAATAGTCACCTTACATTCTTTTCGGCTTTCTATAGGCGTGCCGGGAAGTCACAGCAAGAGCCGCCGCCGGTTTCGTTGCGCACAAACCGCCCGTCCATTCCTGTTCTGACAGCACTTCTACCGATCCTATTTAGCCTGGGATTAGCTGCACAAACCGGCCAGGACTTTGCGGAGCAGGGAGCGCTGCGGGTTGCCCGGCTCCAGGCTCGTTCCCCAAAGGCCGAAAGAGAAGAGGACGGGAACGGGCAGAAAAGCGTATTGGGGCAAGTGGTCAACACGGAGGGGGAGAGCTTGGCCCGGGCCGTCGTTTACCTCAAGAACAAAAGGAGTGAGGAGGTAACGACGCACATCAGCAATGACCGGGGTGACTTCCGCTTCCGGGGTCTGAACCCGAACGTGGACTACGAGGTGCATGCGGAATTCAACGGAGGATCAAGCCTCACACGCAGCGTCAGTTTGTTTGACAGCCGCCAGGAAATTTACCTCGTTCTGGAAATTGACACCTCAAAATAAGCCTCTGCCTATTGCTTGCAGAGCGCACGGTTTTTTTCAAACCCGGCGAACCGCTCTCGCAGTTCTGCGCCTGCTGCAGCAGTTTCACTGCGGCCATGCTATACTGTCACTGTTCAATACAATGCAATCCATCGAGTGCATATGAAATTCGGAGTGGTGGTCTTTCCGGGCAGCAACTGTGACCACGATGCCTTTTACGCTGTAGAGCGCGTCCTCGGAGAGCAGGCCGCCTTCCTGTGGCATGAGTCGGAAGAACTCAACGGCTGTGACGTCGTCATTCTTCCTGGCGGATTTTCCTACGGCGATTACCTGCGGACAGGGGCCATAGCTCGTTTTGCGCCCATCATCGGCGCTGTGAAGAAGTTTGCCGGCCGGGGCGGTCTTGTGCTGGGCATCTGCAATGGTTTTCAGACTCTGATGGAAGCAGGTCTGCTGCCCGGCGCGATGCTCCGCAACCGCGGGCTGAAGTTTATTTGCCGCCCGGTTCACCTCCGGGTGGAGAATGCGGAAACGGTTTTCACCCATGCCTGCTCTCCCGGGCAGGTTTTGAACCTTCCCATCGCTCATATGGACGGGAATTACTACGCCGATCCAGCGACCCTGGAAGCTTTGGAAGCTGCCGGACAGGTGGTGTTTCGCTACTGCCAGCCGGACGGCGCGGTTTCCGATGACGCGAATCCCAACGGGTCCATTCACAACATTGCAGGAATCATCAACCGGGGCGGAAACGTTTTGGGAATGATGCCTCACCCGGAGCGGGCCAGCGAGCTTTTACTGGGCTCCGCCGATGGCTGTTTGCTTTTCCAGTCTTTGGTCCAATCCCTCCGTCGCGGGCTGGGAGCAGGACAGATCGCCTCCGGGCCGGCTATGGCGGCAACGCAACCCCGTTGATGCTTCAGGATAGGTTCCTTGCCTGAAATCACTGCCCAACTCATCGAACAACATCAACTGACTCGGGAAGAGTACGAGAAGATTTTGGAGATCCTGGGCCGGGAACCCACGATGACCGAGCTGGGAATCTTCAGCGTGATGTGGAGCGAGCATTGCAGCTACAAGAGCTCGCGTCCGCACCTGAAACGATTTCCCACCCAAGGGCAGGGCGTTTTGCAAGGTCCGGGAGAAAACGCCGGGGTGGTGGAGATCGGCGATGACTGGGTCTGCGTTTTTAAGATCGAGTCTCATAATCACCCCAGTTTCGTTGAACCCTTTCAGGGCGCGGCCACTGGCGTGGGTGGAATCCTGCGGGACATCTTTACCATGGGAGCCCGGCCTGTCGCCGTAATGGATTCTCTCCGTTTTGGACCGGTGGCTGAGGCGCCGGAGTTTTCTCCCGATGGCACGGCAAGCATTCATTTGGACCAGAATCGCCGCATTCTGCGCGGGGTAGTCAGCGGCATCGCCCATTACGGGAATTGTTTCGGCGTGCCGACGGTGGGCGGCGAAGCTGTGTTTGAGCCTTGCTACCAGAACAATCCCCTGGTCAACGTCTTTGCGCTGGGGCTGGCTAGAAAGGATCAGATTTTCTACGGACGCGCCAGCGGACCGGGAAACCCTGTCCTTTATGTGGGGGCCAAAACCGGCAGAGATGGCATTCACGGGGCCTCCTTGCTGGCGTCCGCCGAGTTTTCCGGAATCGACGGCCAGCAGAAACGTCCGAACGTGCAGGTCGGCGACCCATTTTTGGAAAAACTGCTGCTGGAAGCTTGCTTGGAGGTGATGCAGACCGGAGCCATCGTGGGAATTCAGGACATGGGTGCGGCCGGGCTGACCTGCTCCACCTGTGAAACGGGAAGCCGGGCTGGCACCGGCATGGAAATTGAGCTGGACAAGGTTCCTCAACGCGAGTCCGGCATGTCGCCGTACGAGATTCTGCTCAGCGAATCTCAGGAGCGCATGTTGCTGGTGGCCCAGCGGGGGCGGGAGCAGGAAGTGGTTCAGGTGTTTCAGAAATGGGGCCTGGATGCGATTGAGATCGGCGCCGTGACGGAGCAGCCCACTTTGCGGGTGAAGCAACATGGAGAGGTTGTTGCCGAGATTCCCAACCGGCCGTTGACCGACGATGCACCCGTTTATCATCGCCCCTGGGCCGAACCGAAGCGCAGGGTTCCCATGGAGCCGCCTGTTCCGTTGGCTTCCCGGAATGGAGATGAACTCCGGGAAGATCTGATGAAGCTGTTGGGATCGCCTGCCACCGCTTCCAAGCGATGGATCACGGAGCAATACGACAGTATGGTCCGCACCAATACGGTGATCGGACCGGGGGCCGATGCCGCTCTGATACGGGTCAAGGAGACCTCCCAGGGCTTGAGTATGTCTCTCGACGGCAATGGCCGCTATTGTTTCCTGGACCCGAGGCGCGGCGCCCGCCTGGCAGTGGCCGAGAGCGCGCGCAACGTCAGCGTCACGGGAGCGCAACCGCTTGCGGCTACGAATTGTTTAAACTTCGGCAACCCGGAAAAGCCGGCGATCTTGTGGCAGTTTCGGGAGGTTGTGGAGGGAATAGCCGAAGCCTGCGAGGCCCTCTCCATCCCCATCACAGGTGGCAACGTAAGCTTTTATAACGAGACGGAAGGCAAGCCCATCTACCCCACTCCGGTGCTGGGTGTGGTCGGCGTTCTGCAGGATGTGGAACGCCATGCCACCTTATCTTTTAAGAACTCCGGCCGGGAAATCTGGCTCCTCGGCAATGCACAAGGTGCCCAGGACAACAAAGCTGCCCATGACGATTTCGCAACGGTTTTTGGCTCCTCCCTCTATGCCCAGATGATCTTGGGCGCTCTGTGGGGGCTGCCCCCGGCCGTGGACCTAGATTATGAGCGGCGGGTGCAAGCCTGTTGCCGCCGGTTGATCGCGGAAGGGTTGGTGGAATCGGCCCATGATGTCAGCGAGGGCGGCTTGGCAGTGGCGATGGCGGAGTGTTGCCTGTCGGGAAACATCGGCGCCACGGTAAACCTCCCGCCGGGCGGCAACCCTCTGGAATTGCTTTTCGCGGAGGACCCCTCCCGCATTGTGGTTTCCGTTCCGGTGAAATCGCTTGCGGAGGTCAGCCGGATTGCCTCAGAATATGATGTAAGCGCGGGAGCAATCGGGACGACCGGTGGATCGGCACTGAAAGTTTGCGAACAGGGAAAAGTTCTCTGGGAAGCTTCTCTTTCTCTCATGCGCCATCCTTTCGAGACGGCGCTCGAACAAGCCTTGGAGAAAGTCTCCGCTTAGCCGCTGTGCCGTATCAGAAAACGCCGGCGGGAACGGACAGTTCCGATACAGGGAAGGATAGCATCAATGGACGATAAATTTCACGACGAATGTGGAGTCTTCGCCATTTACGGCCACCCGGAAGCCGCCAAGCTTGCCTACCTGGGTCTGTACGCCCAGCAGCATCGGGGACAGGAGAGCGCAGGGATCGTCTCCGGCAACGGCAGAAAGATTTACCCCCATAAAGGCATGGGGCACGTCAGCGAGGTCTTTACAGAGGGCGTCCTGAAGAGGCTTCGCGGATGGCTGGCGATCGGTCATACGCGCTACTCCACTGCCGGTGATACGGTGCTGCTGAATGCGCAACCGCTTACGGTGGGCTGCAACAAAGGATTAATCTCGGTCGCCCACAACGGAAACCTCACCAACGCCCGGCAACTGCGCAAGCGTTTGGAAGAAACCGGCTCCATTTTTCAAACCACCAGCGATACCGAGGTCGTCGTCCATCTCCTGGCCCGTTCCGCCAAAAAGAATTTCCAGGAGGCTTTGGCGGAAGCCCTTTTGCAGGTGGAGGGAGCCTACTCGCTGGTGCTGTTGCACGGCGACCAACTTTACGTGGTTCGCGACCCTCACGGTTTTCGCCCTTTGGCGATCGGTCTTCTGCCTCGTTCGGAGAGCCTTCCGTCCGGCGCGCATTCCGGCAAAGACGAGGCCTATGTTTTTGCCTCCGAGACGTGTGCTTTTGACCTGATCGGCGCACGCTACTGGGGAGAGGTGAATCCTGGCGAAATTGTGCGCGTGGACTCGGAAGGCATCCACACGGCTCGTTTTGCCGCCGAGGCCCCGCACGCGTTTTGCATTTTCGAGCACGTTTACTTTGCCCGGCCTGACAGCCAGGTCTTTGGGCGTTCTGTCCACCGTTCGCGAGAGGGCCTGGGAAGACGGCTGGCGCGGGAGGCTCCCGCCGATGTGGACCTCGTCGTTCCGGTTCCGGATTCCGGCGTGGCCGCTGCCATCGGCTATTCGGCTGAATCCGGGCTGCCCTTCAAGTTTGCTCTCATCCGCAACCATTATGTGGGCCGGACGTTCATTGAGCCGGAGCAAAACATCCGCGACTTCGGAGTCAAGCTGAAACTGAACCCGGTGCGCAGCCTTTTGGAAGGGCAGCGGGTGGTTCTGGTGGACGATTCGATTGTGCGGGGCACCACCAGCCGCAAAATTGTCCGCATTGTGCGAGAAGGAGGGGCTCGCGAGGTGCACGTCCGCATCAGTTGCCCCCCAACGGTTGCGCCCTGTTTTTACGGGATTGACACCCCCACGCAGAAGGAGCTGATCGGCTGGAACCATTCGGTGGAAGATATCCGGCAATACCTCGGAGCCGACAGCCTGGCATACCTCTCTCTGGACGGGTTGCGCCAGGCGGTTGGTGATTCCGAGGGTGAGTTTTGCACGGCTTGCTATACGGGCCATTACCCCACGAAGCTTGCAACGATCCCGGCGGAAATCAGCAGCCGCCGATGAAGCAGCAATGATGAATCAGCAATGGTGTAGCAGCCATGATGAAGCAGCGCCGATGAAGCAGCAATGAGGAAGCGACAAGGATAACCCTTCCCGGCGCAGTCCTTCGCGCCCTGCAGAATGCTTCCGGGAATCGGCTGCGAGAAAGACTCCCATCTCGAAGCATGGAAATCCAAATGCAATTTACTGAGGGACCGGTGCAGAGGTAAAGCTATGGAATCTTCTCATCCACCTCATCCACTCACCCAGCGCCTCGGGATTTTGCTGTCCGGGCGCGGCTCCAATTTTATCGCGATTGCCGACAACGTGGCAGCCGGCAAAATTCCCGCTGAAATCGCCGTGGTCCTCAGCAATCGTCCCGGCGCGCCCGGCCTGAAGGAGGCCGAGCGGCGCGGCCTGGACGCCCGCATGATTCCTTCGCGCGGTTTGGAGCGGGAGCAATACGACCGCCAAGTGGTCGAGGTGCTGCGGGAGAAACAGGTGGATCTGGTTTGCCTGGCCGGCTTTATGCGCTTGCTCAGTCCCTACTTTGTCTCACAGTTTCCCAGCCGCATTCTCAATATACACCCCTCGCTGCTGCCTGCCTTTCCGGGTTTGGAGGCCCAGCGCCAGGCCTGGGAGCATGGCGTTCAGATTACGGGGTGTACGGTGCATTTTGTCGATGAGAACCTGGACGCGGGTCCCGTCGTTCTCCAGGCGGCTGTGCCTGTGCTCGAAGCCGATACGGTGGAAAGTCTTTCGGCCCGAATCCTGGAAGAGGAGCACCGCATCTACTCGGAAGCCATCTGCCGGGTGCTCTCCGGCTGTCTGCGCGTGGAGGGCCGCCGGGTGATCCGCGCTGGAGCTTCCGCCTAGCTGGCAGCACCGTCCGAATCGGATGATGAACCCCGCAGAGGATCATCCCACGTCACAGCACCCCTTTTCCAAAACCCCTCTAATTTGGTAAGCTGGATTTACTGTATATATGGAGGAGAAGAAGGTATGAGGACATGGTTCACTTGCAATCTCCGGCGGCTGTTACCGCTGGTTTTCTTGGTTGCCTTTGGTCTGCCGGGTCAGGCTCAGGACCAAGCTGCTCTGGAACGGCAACTAACCGAGCGCGTGGACCAGCTCTATCAATTGTTTGTTTCCGGTGACTGGCGAGCGGTGGAACCTTTCGTCGCTGAGGAGTCCCAAGACATCTGGCTGGCTCAAGCTAAGAGCACCATCGACGCGTTTGAGATCAAAGAGGTAAAAGTCGCACCTGACGGCGAACGGGCCGACGTGACCGTGATGGTCACCTACCGCATTCCGCAAGCCCCCGGCGCGCCCGTCCACCAGCCACAGAAGAGCGAATGGCTCTTTCAGAACGGCAAGTGGGTTATCAAGCTGAAGCCCCCGCCTTCCATGTTGGAAATATTCAAAATGAGCGGAGCCCCGTCAAACCCTCCTGTATTGAAGGCGCCGCTCACGTTTGACCAAAACCCTGTGAGAATTCCACATCCGGAAGCGGGCTCCGAAGCAGTGGTAAAAGTCCCATTTCGAAATGTGACGTCTAACGTGGTGATGATTCAAGATTTGAGCACTAACTGTTCTTGTCTCCAAGCTCAGGTGGATCAAACAGTGGTTCGCCCGGATGGAAAGGGTATCCTCACGCTGACCTATCACCCCTCCACGAACCCCGCTACAGAGAGCCCTCTCAGTGTTCAAGCCATCCTCGCTCCGTCGACGTACTTTTTGGACCTGCCTGTAATATTCAGCAACGAATAGTCGGTAGGACAGGCATTCTTGCCTGTCTTCTAGACCAATTTCAGAGTTGTATAGAGTGTTTCACAGCCCTGCAAGGGCGGCAGAATCTAGCCCAGGGCGTAAGCCCTGGGACAACAACGAGGACCGATATTACCCCAAGCCCCAGAGGGGCGAAAGACGCTCCGGCCTTCTTCTTTCGCCCCTTCCGGGGCTGATCCGGCGTGGCCTTTCCCACCCACGGCTGGCGCCGTGGGCTAAAGTCTTGCGCCCCTCTGGGGCTTCACGAGCGTTCTGGAAAGCTATACAGCAACTATGAATTTGCACTAGAGCGGTTCTCGGGATAGTGTAGACCAAGGTTCACCGGAAGCCGAGCCAATCCGAGCCGCGCGCGTAAGCAAGCGGTCACAAAGGCTGGTCGATTGAGTTATTTTGGAACCGCTCCCTCACGGTCGCGGCTCGGACACGGTAGATAGCAACTGGAGAATTGCTCTAGGTAGCGATAGACGTCCACACCTGTCGTTTTGAGTACAGGCAGGGCAGGCATTCCCTTCGGCTTCGCTCAGGGCAAGCCTGCCTGTTCCTACTGCACAAAAAAAAGGCGGCCCGCAATGGGCCGCCTTGAGGTAATAGCAAAACAAACAGGGTTAATGGCCAGTGCTTTCCGCGATCGTAGGATCTATGGCCGTAAGCCGCGGGTTGCCGATGATTTGAGGCAGGTAACCCTGAGCAAACGCCCCACCGGTGCCCGGTTGCGGGTTGTTGATGAACGCGAACCCGTGGCACAACTGGAATTCAGCGCGTACGATCCCATAACCCAGGAAGGTCTCGCCTAGCATCGTCGATATCACCGCGGTCGCCGTTTCGCCCGGCCCCAAAGCAGTGGCTATTGTATACGGGTTTCCCGCAGGTTGAGTTCCGTCCGTCCTCCAGAAGTACATCGTGACATCTCCGGTCTGGCCGCTGGTGCCAATCTGCGGCGGGTCGGCCGTGGTGTTGGAAACGGTTAGGCCGGAGTCAAAGGCGCCGTCGCCCGTGTTGGGCAGCCAGGTGTAAAGCAGGAAGCAGTCGCAAACCTGCAACAAGACGACGTCCCCAGTTTTTTGGTCGTTGGCGGCAAAGACCGGCACCTCCCCAGTGGTAGTCGAACCCCGCAGGGCAACCTTCAAAACGCCTGTCCCCTCCGTAGTTTGGAGTTTCGTGTCATCCGGCACTTCAAAGATAAAAGTTGCCGTCAGCGTTTCTTTGCTGGAAGTGACGGTCCCTGCGTCGGCGTCGTCGATTATGACATCCACGTCCACATCCTGGGCGCCCGACGCCGATACAAAGTCAGAGGTCAAATTATCTGTCAGCGTGCCCAGCGCGGCGGTGGTGGTAGTCGCAGCGAGAAATCCTGCGAGGGTCGGACCCGCTTTAATTGCTATACCGATTGGGAGATTCGTGAAGGAGAATCGGATCTTGAAATCCTGTTCTGTGGTGACTGTGGCGGCGCCATTCAAAAGCGATTCGTCCTTCGCGCTGAGAAAGGCCGCGGCAAACTTTTCCTCCACCGTTACCGTCACCGTCAGCTGGCCACCGCTGCCTTCGGTGATATCGCAGAGCAGGTACGTTACGGTTTTGAATGTCGTATCCGTGGAGGGCGCCGCTTGCACATTGCCTACCGTTAGCGTGCCGACTGAAATCAACGTAATTGCATTGGTAGCTTGAGACGCCGCAGGAACCGACGCTCCCACGGCTACAAGGACGTCGGTTCCAGCCCCGAGAGCATTTGCGTCAACCCGGGCAGCGGTAACGCTGATCGAATCACCAGCGGCGCAAACCATACCCTCATCAGTACCCGCGGTTGTGACAATGAGGGTCAAAACGTTCCCAGAGATGCTCTTACTAGCAGCAGCAGTGATGGTGCCGTTATTCTCATCACAGCTTGTGTTGACTGTTGCCGAGCCAGCCAGGATGGCTGTCCCATAATCCAAGGTGATTTCCGAAGCCAGCACGATGGTTCCCGTACTGTTGGCAGCGAACGCTACGGCCCGACGGCTTCCGTGGTTCCTTCAGACCGTAGGGGTCGCGCGCCGCTGGCGCTGACAAAGAACTGTATTTGCGCAGAAGCGGCGCTCACTCCAACCGCAATCAGAGCAAGTGCAAAGAAAATGTTCTTAAGTTGTTTCATCTAGGTCTCCTTCGTAGTCTTTAAAATCTTTCTGTGGAATTGTTGAGGTTGAAGCGCCGCCGTAAGGAGCGCGCCTGCTTCGTTAAACTGCAAAAAAACTTCGTGGCCGAGCCGCCCGAAGGTTGCTGCCGCCCGAATGTAGATCCGGATGGTTGCTTCTCAAGTGTCGCGCTCGCCACCACCTCCTCGGTATGAAAGTTTTCGATACCTTTTAGGAATGCGAGGGAACGAGAGGAAATGACCCCTTGTGGGACAGGCATTCCTGCCTGTCTGCTCAGCACAGGCCTGGAGGCCTGTGCCCACGAGAGAACACTTGTGATTGGCGAGCGCAACATCAGAGGGTGTCCCATACATAGTTGAAGGTTGAACGGCGGTTCGGCCCGAATCGAATAGAATCGGGCCAAGCCTAAATCCTATAGAAGGAGAACCGCCGAATGAAGGGAAAATATCACGTTTTGGAACTGGGTTCCAAGGGAGCCGAAGAAACCATCCAGAAGTTTTGCCAAACCAACGGACAGATGCTGTTGCCGGTGGTGGATCTGATCACGGAGGCGCGTCTGGCGGTGGATGAGGTGATTGATCGGGCCGGGCGAGGTTTGATTGAAACGATTCTGAGCATGAGCGCAGAGCAAATCGCGGGGCCAAAGAGTCCCGGGAAGGCGAGCGGAGAGGTGCGCTGGCATGGCCGGCAATTGGGGAGGGTGAAACTGGCCGATCGCCAGCTGCGGGTGGAGCGGCCCCGGCTGCGCCGGAAGGGCGGAGGGGAAGAAGCGGTGCCGGCCTACGAAGCACTGCGGAAAAGCGAGAAGACGGGCGAGGAGATGTTCGAGGCACTGTTGAAAGGGGTTTCGACGCGGAACTACCGCGAGGTGATCCCGGAGATGGCCAACAGCGCTGGGGTGTCGAAGTCTCAGGTGAGCCGGGAAGCGGCCGAGCAAGGAGCGCGGCGGCTGGAAGAACTGTTGGCGCGGCGCTGGGAGGAGGTCGAGATTCTGGTGATTTACCTGGACGGAATGCGGTTCGGCTCCCACCACGTCATCAGCGCCGTGGGCGTGGACATCGAGGGCCGCAAGCATGTGCTGGGGATTCAACTGGGCGCGACCGAAAACGCCGCTGCGGTGAAAGACCTTCTCACCCGCCTGCGCCAGCAAGGTTTGCGCACGGATCAGCGCTATCTGTTTGTGATCGACGGCGCCAAAGCGCTCCGCGCGGGGATCGAGGAAGTATTCGGCAGCAATCAGCTGGTGCAGCGTTGCCGTACTCATAAGCTGCGCAACGTGGCTGAGCGGTTACCAAAGGGCGACAAAATGCTGGCGAATCAGGTGCGGTCGCTGATGCGCGCCGCCTGGCGATTGCCCCAAGCCGAGGAAGGCATCGTGCGCATAAAAAAGCTCGCTGGGATGATCGAGTGCGATCATCCGGCAGCAGCCGCCAGCTTGCGCGAAGGGTTGGAGGAGACCTTTACGATCAATCGAGCCGACGTTCCTCCCAGCCTCCACCGCTGCCTGGCAACCACGAACCTCATCGAGAGCCCGCAGTCGGGCGTGCGGAAAAAGACTGGCAATGTTTGCCGCTGGCGCGACGGCGAGATGACGTTGCGCTGGGTGGCAGGAGCGTTTCTGCTGACCGAGAAGAATTTCCGGAAGATCATGGGTTATCACGATCTCTGGGCTTTGGCATCGATTCTCGGCCGAAGTCCAAACGCTGCTTCCTCTCACAAGGAGAAAGTGGCGTAATATGAACTCAACCCGCCGTCCCAACCTGCAACTGAGTTTGGGACACCTTCCAACATCAATTCTGTTCTGCTGGACAGGCAAAAATGCTTGTCACTACCTTATCTGCTTCCATCACCTGTGTTGCAACAAACTCCAGGGTCAATTTAACACTTTAACCGCGAGGTGATCCCGGAGATGGCCAACAGCGCTGGGGTGCTCTTTGCTCTATGCGGATCTACCGGGAACAGTAGGGAAAATAACACTTTAAGTTTCGCCAAGTCAACCTTTTTCACTTCCAGCTCAAGCCTTCCCCGTAATCACTGCGGTTCAAACAGTCGGACAGACAATTGGGGTCCATAACCGTTCTTAATATTAATCGGCCCAAAATTGGAATGCAAGAGTTTTTTGAAGTTTTTTTTGTGCTTGTTTAGGACCTGCCTTCCTGCCGTTGGCTCGGGCTGGGGGAGCGGTTCTCTAGGGCACTTCCACAGTTATTGTCTAGTCAGAGCCGCGCGCGCCAGCAAGCGGACCCCGAACGCCAAGCAGACAACAAAAGCTGAGTTGACCGCTCCCTCACGGTCGCGGCTCGGATGGATTCATCTGCAACGCCCTAAACAGAAAACACGAAAGTGCCCTAAGGATGCGGCTTGAATTGCCTGTCCCACTATCACTTTAAGTTGCAGATTACAAAGAGAAAAGCTGTGGATTGTTGAACAGAGGGAGTGTTTGTCTTAATAGGTGGGCAAAGAGGGACCAGCGGTTTTCCCGCATCCATATACATACTATTGTTCAGAGGGTATGGGGTGGGCTCGACCCGGGGGGCTTGGAAAGGGCTGTTTTCCCCAACGTCATACAGCGTGAGAGTGAAAGTTGATGCCTTAGGACAGGCTCAAACCAAAGCCTCGTACCTGAAAAGATACGGCTTGAGATTCCCTGGCTTGCTGGACGACCGGGTAGCGGTTCGGCAGATCGTGCCAGGGTGCCCCGTGCGTAAGATCCAAGAACACTCCGTTCCACAACTGCCGGCGTCGCGCTTGCATTTTCAAGTGCGCCAAAATACAGGTTCATCACACGGAAATATTAAGGTTGCCGCCATCGATCCCGAGGCATCTGACTCCCGATCTGGAGGCAGGCATGTGGCTAAACTAACATCCGAGTTGATATAATTTTGGTGGGAGCAGGTCAAAATGCCGCTGACAGAACAGACACCTGTGGGCCGCGAGCTCAATTGGGAATTGTCCCATACATAGTTGAAGGTTGAACGGCGGTTCGGCCCGAATCGAATAGAATCGGGCCAAGCCTAAATCCTATCGAAGCTTCAGAGGGCCCCAGGCAACCAGGATGTCTGGCTCCATGGCTACAATGATTTCGGGCCGCACTAGGGGTGGTGGATGAGCGCAGCACGCAAGGGGAGGCGGGCCAATCGAACCGCGGACCAGTCCAAGCACCGCTCCGTCCGAGGCCCGTCTTCGGTCTCCACTCCGAGCCCGCCATCCGGCTCTCAACTTCCCATCGCAAAGTCGGCCTTCTCCGGGCGGGCTCTGTGGGTCGCCCTGGCCCTGATTGCGGTCACCGTGGTCGTGTATGCCCCAGTGTGGCATCACGACTTCGTAAATTATGACGATCCCGAATACCTTAGCGAGAACCCACAAGTCTCCGCTGGACTGACGTGGCACGGTGTGTCGTGGGCATTTACGACCGGACACTTCTCCAACTGGCATCCTCTGACTTGGCTGTCCCACATGCTCGACGTTCAGGTCTACGGCTTGAACGCCGGCGGCATCCTCTGCACCATCTCACCAACATGCTCCTTCACATCGTCACGACCCTCTTGCTGTTCGGGCTGCTGCATCGGATGACGGGGGCGCTGGGACGGAGTGCGTTCGTGGCCGGGTTGTTTGCCGTCCATCCCCTCCACGTGGAGTCGGTGGCCTGGGTGGCGGAGCGCAAGGACGTCTTGAGCACGTTGTTCTGGATGCTTACCCTCTGGGGATACGTGTGGTACGTGCGGCAGCCTCGGCTGGGTCGATATCTAGTGGTGCTCGTGCCCTTTGCGTTGGGATTGATCACGAAGCCGATGCTGGTAACGCTTCCCTTTGTGCTCCTGCTGCTGGACTTTTGGCCCTTGGGCCGTGTGTCGCTCGGAGCCGATCCCCCGGACCATTCGAGATTGGCGCCTCCCAGGGATCAATGGTTCGCCGGGCTCCGGCTGGTGTGGGAAAAACTTCCCCTGTTTGCCCTTACCGTCGCGTCGAGCATCGTGACCTTTGTGGTCCAACAGCGAGGGGGAGCTGTAGCCGGACTAGATGAGATTCCGTTGAGCCTTCGCGTGGCAAACGCGCTGGTGTCGTACATCGCCTACATCGGCAAGATGCTGTGGCCCACGCGGCTGGCGGCGTTCTATCCCTATTTCCAGCCGCTACCATGGTGGGTGGTCGGAAGCATCCTGGGTCTGATCGGTGTTTCCGTCGTTGTGATTCGGGCGGCCCGGCGCCACCCCTATCTTCCCGTGGGATGGCTGTGGTATGTGGGGACACTGGTGCCGGTCATCGGGCTGGTTCAAGTGGGAAGCCACTCAATGGCGGATCGCTACACCTATGTCCCGCTCATTGGGTTGTTCATCATGGTGGCGTGGGGGATTCCCGACCTCCTCGCCCGCTGGCCGTATCGGAGCATTGCGCTTCCCACCGCGGCGGGGCTGGTGATTTTGGCGTGCACGATCACCGCATGGGGCCAGGTCCAGTATTGGAAAAGTAGTGTCGCGCTCTGGGCACACGCGCTGGAAGTAACCGCAGAAAACTATATCGCCCACAACAACCTGGGGTTGGTTCTGGCGAACCAAGGGAGATTCGACGAAGCCATCGCGCATCACACCGAGGCCCTGCGCAGCAAGCCCGATTTCGCCGAGGCGCACTACAACCTGGGGGGAGCTCTGAAAGACCAAGGGAGAGTCGACGAGGCCATCGCGCACTACACCGAGGCCCTGCGCAGCAAGCCCGATTTCGCCGAGGCGCACAACAACTTGGGGGTTGCGCTGGCAGACCAAAGCAGGGTCGGCGAGGCCATCGCGCACTATACCGAGGCCCTGCGCAGCAAGCCCGACTATGCCGAAGCGCACTACAACCTGGGGGGAGTGCTGGCAGACCAAGGCAGGGCTGGCGAGGCCATCGCGCACTACACCGAGGCTCTGCGCAACAAGCCCGACTATGCGGCGGCGCACAACAACCTGGGCCTTATCTCGGCGGCCCAAGGGAGATTCGACGAAGCGATCCCCTACTATTTCGAGGCTCTGCGCATCCAGCCCAGCTTCGCGGCGGCGCACAACAACCTGGGCCTTGTCTTGGCAGCACAAGGGAGATTCGACGAGGCGATCCGCCACTACACCGAGGCTCTGCGCCTCCAGCCCGGCTCCGCGGCGGCGCACAACAATCTGGGGATTGTCCTGGCGAATCAAGGAAAGATCGAGGAGGCTGCTCGTCATTTCGAAATCGCATTGACGCTCAACCCGAGCAATCAAGGGGCTCGGCGTGCATTGGACGATCTGACGAGCCGAGGCAAGAGCTCCGGGCCTGGCACTCAATGAGCGTACGAGCAGGCAGGGCTCACGAGCGTGGTGCCGCGCGTTCTATTTTATAGTTCTTGCATACTACAGCCAGCTAGCTGGCCGACCGGGTCCCGCAGTGAGGAAAAAATTTTTCTCGAGTGTTCCTGTTTTACTCCTGGTTTTGGTCCTATGAGGCAGAAGGCTGCGGCTGGCCGCTATTTTCTTCCCGCTGTTCTTTTTCCATTTCTTCTTCCTTGTCCTTCTCCTCTTGCATAATCCTCTGCAACTCTTTCAGCTTATCTCGCAGCTCCGTTGTGGCGCGTTGCGCCTCCAAAGAGTTGCGGATGACGGTCGGCGTCAGCAGGATAATCAACTCAGTCTTCTGGCTGGAGAGGGAGGTGTTTCCGAACAGCAGCCCCAGGTAAGGAATGCGCCCTAACAGGGGAATGCGGTTTGTGGACAGGGCGCGGGTTTCCTGGATGATTCCGCCGAGAGCGATGGTCTCGCCGTCTTCGACCACCACCTGCGTGGAAATGGACCGCTTCTGAATGCTGGGCGACTGGATGCCACCCGCGAAGGGAGCCAGCGGCGCGCTGACTTCCTGCTGGATTTGCAGGTTCACCAGGCCGGAGGAGTTGATCCGAGGGGTGATGTTGAGCAGCACTCCGGTGTCGCGATTTTGGATGGTATTGGTAAACAGGCTCGTGCCCCCTACCTGGCCTCCTCCCACTAGAGCCTGCGAAGTGAGGATGGGGATTTCGGTGCCTACACTGATGCTCGCCGCAACGTTGTCAATGACGAGAAGTGATGGAGCGGAGATCACCCGCGCCTGGCTGCGGACCTCGGCGGCATTGAGAAACAGCAGCAGTTCCCGCGTTTTGCCGATCAGCGTTCCCACGGAAACATCCAGCGCCGTCGCAAAGCTGGCAAGCGGCTTCCGCTCGGCATCCGTGCGGTTTTGCAAGAATGCGCTGACTCCAGCCGACAAGGCCCCGCTGAGGTCCACCTCATACACTTTGGCTTCGATCATCACCTGCCGGGGAATGATGTCCAAATCCCGGAGGGTCTGCCGGATCTGCTCGTACTCCTGGGCCGTCGCCTGGATTACCAATTGATTGTTCACCGGGTCCGGAACAATGCGGATGTGAGAAAGCGCTGCAGAGTCTTCCGCTGCAAAGCCCATGCCCGGGAAATTCCCTCCAGGGATGGTCAATTGCGGTTGCATCGCCCCTCCCTGGAAAAGGGATGCTGTTCCGGGAACTGCTCCTGTGCCGGCGAGCCCAACCTGGGGGTAAGGAATGCTTCCATGCAGTTGGGACAAAATACTTGCCAGGTCTTCGGCCTTGCCATTCTCAACCTTATATATAAAGTTTCTGATCCCCGCCTCCTGAAAAGGAAAAGGCTGGTCCAGTCGCTCCATCCATTTTTGCACTTCGGGATACAGTCCAGGATTTCCTGTCACCGCCAGGATGGAGTTGATTCGTTCGATAGGAACGAAGCGGATGGGTGAGGCTGCCTCCGAGAGCGCGTAGGCGGAGAAAACTTCGTCCAACTCTTCTGCCAGCCTTCCCGCTTCGCTGTTCGTTACGGGGTAGAGCCTGGCCCGCTGGCCTGTGAAAACCTCGGTGTCAAACATGCCGACCAGTTCCAGCACTCTTCTCATGCTGCGGCTGCTGTCGGTGATCATCAGGATGTTGCCTTGCTCCTGGCTGAACAGATGTCCTCCTTCCGAGAGGAAAGGCGTCAGAATCCGCGTCATATCCGCCGCCGAGACGTACTGCAGCGGGACGATGTTCATGACCATCCGGTCATCCACCGGCAGGCCGGCTGCGGCCGGGTCGACCAGAGGCGCCAGCGGCAGCCTCTGCACGTCCTGCAAAGGAACGATCCGGAAAAAATTTCCGGTTTCGATGGCGGTGGCGCCGTTGATCCGCAGGATCATCTGCAGCAGAGGGAACAGGTCCTCGCGTTGCAACTGGCCGAGGGTATTGATGTTCACCGTGCCTTGCACCTGCGGGTCCACCACATAGTTCATTTGGAGTTCCGCGGCGATAATGCCGATTACCTGCAGGAGTTCGGCGTTTTCCAGATGCAGGGCGATGGGAACTGCTGGCGAGGCTTGCGGCGCCTGGGGCGCAGGCGTTGGGGCGGGAGGCGTTTCCTGCTGCTCTGACAAGGCAGCGGGCTGTTGCGCAGCCTCCACAGGGGCGGCAGGAGGAGCAGGGACGGCAACCGGCGGGACGTTCTCCTCTGAAGCAGGCTGTGGTTCGGAAGACTGCTCTTGCCGCTGTGGTAGCGAGCTTCGGGGAATACGGTATCGTTGGATCCCAAATGGTGTCTGTTTTTCGACCTCGACAAATTCTTCCTCTGGCTGGGGTGAAGCGTTTTCCCTGGTCTCCTGTTCAGCGGCTTCCCCTTCTTGCTGCCAGGCGGCGAGGCCGGCTGGCGAGAGCAGATAGAAAATGACGATCCCGGTCGTCCATATGCTGGACCATGTTCTGATCCACTTTCTGATTCGCGTTTTGATCCATTTGCCTTTCAACGGTTCCACCCCCTGTCATTGCATGCTGTATGGCGCGGAGTCATCAGGCCGTCCTGCTGATTGCTCCCGGCCGTATTTGAATATCGCGGTGCATTGTTTCGTATGCAGTATTCATTGTTTATTGTTCGATGTTCTCGTACCACACCTGCGGGCCAAACGGAGTCTGGCGCTCCAGCCTCCTGCGGTTTCCCTCTATGGTGACCCGAACCCCGGGGTCGGAACTTTGCTGGGCAGGTGTTGCGCGAGAAGCAGGCCGCTGCGCCGTGCTCCGCTGCCTGGAGGGCGCAGGCCTCGCTCCGCTTCCTGCCGTCTCCACTACCGGAGCGGCAGGCTCGGCGCTGCGCGCCTTCTGCCGGGCAACGCTGTTGGCAGACTGATATACGTCCAGTGTCGTCCTTTGTCCCTGCAGCTCAATCACTACCTTTTCGTCTTGAATCTCTACCACCGTGTATGCTCCCAAGCGCTGGCCCGTTTTCACGCGCTGGAACTTGCGGGTTGCCGCCTCGCTTCTTTCCGCCATCAGGGCTTCATAGGTTTCGCCCAGATGGATGGTCCCAAAGACCACGGGAACCTGGAGCGATGCCGGCTGCGCGGTTTCCTCCGCTTGGATCAGCATGCTGTTTCTGTCAGCGCTGAACAGGTTCTTCTCAACAATCACCCGGGTGGCTGGAACAGGGCGCGCTCCGCTGACCGGCGGCAAATACGCCGGAGCATCCTCCGTTTGCCGTTCCAGAGCCGCATAACGCAGATTCGCGCTTCTCCATTCTCCCGCCAGCCGGAAGATCAGCAGGGCGGCGGCGATGGACAGTACAACGTTGACGAGCAATAGTTGCCGGCGATTCACGAAAACCTCCTCAGCGTGCAGAGCCCTCAGCTCTCAACTCTCATCTGTCATTTGCCATCTGTCATTCCGGCCTCTGTTCGTCAGTGGCAGCAGGCCGCATGATTCCGGCGACGTTCATATTGACGCTAATCAGTTTTTTCCTGGCGTTAGCCGTCTGCAGCGCTAAACTGGAAATAGCCAGACGCTTCGGACCTCGTACGATCTCTTCCAAAAATCTCGCCAATTGGTCCAGGCTGCAGTGGAACTGTAATCCGAGAGGCACTTGCAAATAGTCGTCGCCGAGCGGTCTCGCCAGAAGGAAGGCGCTCGAACGAATTTCAATCGATTGCGCCGCCATAAGCTGCTTCACCAATTCCTGCATCTCCGCAGAGGCGAGCGCGGCTGTCTCGCTCGCAAGCAGGCCCGCTTCCGCTTCCCGCAGCTGCGCTTCGAGCGAGGAGATTTCCGCCCTCCGGACCTCTGCCTCCTGAATCACTTCTCTGTACTTTTCCAACGTTTTTTGCCGGTCCGGCAGATTTGCACTGGCTTCTTGCAAAAGGTCCCAGGCCGGGAATATTCCGAACCGGAATAACACAAACAAAGCCAGGGCCGCTCCCACCGCCCACAATGCCCTTTTGTCTCTTTGGTTGATCTCCATAATTGTTCCCAAAATGTTCCTGGTCGCTCTCTTCTCGCTCTTTCTAACGGGTTCCTGTTCGGAGCCCGACCCCAATTCGGAAAATCTCCGTCCCATCCGGTGTTCTGGTGATGGCCGACAAAAATTGCGGGCTTTCAAAATACTCGGAGCGCGCCAGAATCTGTAACAGCCCGTAAGCCGACGCCGCGTTTCCGGTCAGGGTCAGAGAATCTCCTGCGTATCGCATCTGCTGCAGCCACACGTCGTCCGGCAGAAGCCGTGTCAGCTCGCCGAGGATCTCCAGGGGCAAGGCGGCGGTGTTGCTCGCGCCATCGAGAAGCTCCAGCCGCGCAGCGATTCGCTGGCTTCTGTTTCGGGCTGTTTCCACCTCCTGCAATTGCGGCTGCAGGGTCAGGATTTCCCGCTCCATGTAACGGTTCAACAACCCGTCCTGGATGGTTCCCCGCATGCCTGTCATCACCGCCAGCAACACCACAAGTCCGGAAAGGGCGTAAGTGGGGAAGCGAACCATCGGAGACCGGTACGCCCGTTTTTCTTCCGGCAGCAGGTTAAAGGAAAGAGGAGGCCGGCGGTCGAGCGCCGCGAAGGCCGCTGCCAACCCGGTGATGTGTTCCCGCAGCCGGAAGTTCGTTGTCCCCGCGTTCAGGGAAGGGAAAAGCTGCTCGACTGGGGTTACGTTGAATCGCAGATCTTCCGCGATGGGCGGCAAGGTTTTTCCGCAAAGAACCAAAGGCAGGCGCTCCTCCGGCTCCAGGCGCAGTTCCGAGCGCGCCAGTTCCATCTCTCGTGTTACGGCAAGCTGAAGGTCCCGGTCCTGTTCGGCTCCGCCGCCCGGCATGGCAATCTCCCTGGAGACCAGCGCCATGCCCGGTGAGTAACCGATCAGCTCGAAGCTTTCAGCGCCTCCCTTCAGAATAAAGAGCCCTCGGCGTTTCCCGGCTTCGGTTTCCAGACGCGGCCAGAGTGCCGCGAACAATGCGGCGGTGGTGACGGTGAACTGCGACACGGCAATTCTCGCTTCTTCAAACCAGGATGCCAGTTCTTCCACAACCTTCTTTTCCGTAATGGCCAGCCTCACTTCCAGGTGCCCCAATCCTGTTGCCCCTTCCTGCGCTGCTATGCCGCCCCACAGGGTCTTCTCCTCCGGCTTCCACACGGAGTAATCCCAACAGACGCTCTCCTCCTCGAAGGGATGCAGCGCGTCCAGTTGATATCCCACGGCATTCGCCAAGTCCTTCTCCGCAGCCTGCGGAAGACGCAGCGAGCGAAGCAGCACTGCGGAGCGGGGCAGGGCAACCACCGTCCAGGGAACTTCCAACCTGTTTTTTCGCAGAAACTCGCGATACAGTCTGCCGCAGTCCTGAGGTCCCAACTGCTTGTATTGGGGAATTTCCAGGCGGTCTGCCACATGAATGCGATTCCATTGCAGCTTGACGCAGGTGGCCTGAAGGCTTCCTTCAGAAAAATCGATTCCGATTCCGCTTCGGGGCATGGACCAATTCATCGGCGAATTCCACTCCTTGTTCCGGGATCGCTCCGTTCCGTTTGGTGCGAGCCGCTCTCGAAAGGCCAGTTGTCCCACCAAGCCAGCACCTGGTGATAGAGCGGCAGGGCGGGTCCAATCCGCACAAGCGCGCGAACCGAGCGGCGCACGCCGGATTCCGGCAAAGTTCCCGTAGCCGTCAGCGTGTAGATGGGGCCCTGGGCCAATGTCAGTGGCGCGAGGCCGGTGACGGTCGAAGTCTCCGGGACGGCCAGATGCAGATCCTCCAAGGAGCGAAACGGGGCGGCAGTCCTGGCCTCCACCACAACAGCCGCCATCGAATCGTTCCAGCCGCGGAGCACTCGCAGAACTTCATAGGGGGCAAAGTTTGGATTTACAGCGAAACCGATGTTCTGTGCCGTCAGCAGGTCTGCCAGCGGAGGCATTCTCAGCAAGCGGTCTTCCGGGCTGTATTCCACGCGGCCAAAAAACAAGGACCGGCTCATACCCTTTACCGGCAGCAACTCTGCCAGCCGCTCCAGGGGCGCATGCCGGGCCGGGTAAGGCCGGGGTAAGTTGGCGTAGTGGGAGTCAAAGAGACTGCCCACGTCGGAAGTGCGCGGCGTGCGCCAGTCCACTATGGCGGCTGCCATTTCCAGACTGTGGTTGACTGGCAGACCCAGCGAAAAAAATAATGCGGCCAATTGCTCGGCGGAAGCCAGATTGACATTCAACTTGGCATTTTCCGGCACGACTTCCACTCGGGAGAATCCGCTGGGGAATTCCTCGCTTGGAAATTGATAGTCCAGCCATCTTTGCCCGGGGCGATAGTCAACCGACCCGTCGTCAGCCGCACGACCCGTGGCTGGAGCCACAGCGGAGCGGACAATGGAATAAATGGCGGCTTCGATGCCTCCCCGCGCCAGATAGTAGCTGCGCTGGGATTCGATCTGGTTGCTGACGGCCTCCACCTCGGTGCGAACCAGATAGGAGGTGGTCATGCCCATAAAACTCAGAGCAATGGTCAGCCAGAGGACTGCGAGCAGCGCTACTCCCCGCTGCTTCTTCGCTCCGTTTATTTTCTTTACCCCGAGTGATCTCTTCATTCCGGCCTCAGAGAAAAATCCCGGATAGCGGAGGTAATAGACACCGGCGTCAGCTCGCTGGAATCCGAGGAGGCTACGGCGCGGATGGCCATGCTCCTCGGCAATTCCTCGTTGAAGCTTGTCCACTGATCCGTCCAAACTCCGGGTTCCGACGAACGATAGCTGTAATATTCAAAGTGGCATTCCTCCAGATCATCGAGCAGCACCACTGTTTGAGGTCCGCGCTCGAACGGCGCAAACTGCAGGATTCTTCCCCTGGGGTTTACCTCTGCCCCCGCAATGAGGGCTCCCAACTCTTCTTTGCTGTTTACCGGAAATTCATTCAGCAACAATTGCTTGGTTCCTCCCGCTTGCTCCGTTATCTGATACTCGATGCGGTAAAGACCCGAACGCGCACGGCTTGTCAGAGAGTAACGGCTAAGAAAGCGGGCTGCCTGCGGCTCCCCTTGAAAAAAGAATTCCTGGCCGCCCTGCCGGGTGCGTGCCCGGTAGGGGACCATGGAGGCCATCTGTTGCTGCAAGAGATGATGGGTCGCCAGGACCTTCCGGTCCTGGGAAAGGCGGCTGTTCGCCCTTTGCCACGCCGAGGTAGCGATCCTCCATCCGAACAGGATGATCGTCGCCAGCAGGGAGACGATGGTGATCGAGATGAGAAGTTCGAGCAACGTAAAGCCCCCGGCCCGTCGGGTTCTCAGTGAGAGGTTTTTTGTCATCGTAGCGTTCTCTGCGGTTCCCTGCGAAGCTGATAGGTCTCAAACGACAGCTTCTTCTCTTCATTTTCCGGGCCGGACTCCCAGAGCACGTCCAGCTCGACGCGCACCAGGATGGTCTCTCCTGGCGCCGGTTCCGTAGAGGAGCGGAAGCGGGTGCTGCGTGATTCCCAGCGGAACCGCTCGTCCCAGCGCCCTTGAATCTTTTCATCTAGCGGTGTTTCTGCCATGACCCCGTCATCGGTTTCAAAACCCGCTGCCAGCAGTTCATTCAGCTTGCTCGGGCCGAGCAGCAACGCCTGTTCCGGCGCTTGGAGCCGGCTGAGGTTGCCGAGCGCGCCGGAAAGCAGCCCGAACAAAGCCGCAACGGCGGTTCCCAGGATCGCGGTGGCAACCAGGACTTCGAGCAATGTGAAGCCCTTCTCCAACAACGGCGACGGATTTTTTCGGTCCGTGAGTTTCATAGGCCGGTTACTTTCGGGAAGCCGGTCAAGGGGTCGGTTGATACCTGCACCTTCCGGCGAGGGTTTTCCAGCACGACTTGGAATGGCTCCGAGCCTCCGTCGGGCGAAAACAGAAACCGCCGAATCCGTGAAGGAGCATCCTCCTCGTCGGGGAGAATCTCCCCGATACGGATCGCTGCCGGAAGCTCAAAGCTTCGGCGACTGGCACCGCCGCTTTGGCCGGTATTGGTGGTATCGTCCATATCCATATCCATGACGGAGATCGTCCCGGTTTCCGTATCGATCTCCAGTTGAAAAAAGCTTTGACGGTAGATGGCCTGATCGCGGGCGTACTTGGCTGCGGCAGCCAGCCGCCGTGCCGAGGAGCGCAGCTCCAGCGTGCTGAGCCCGGAACGAACGGAAGGAAACACCACGGCCAGTAAAATGGAGGCTAGTGCAGCGACCACCAGCAACTCCAGCAAAGTAATCCCGCGCTGTGGGGTTTTCTTGTTGTTCACCGGTATAACCATTGTGTTTGTGAAAACTCCCGCTTGCCGCCGCCGCTTCCTATCGAGTGCTCCAGCTTACGATGTCGGCATCTTCTTCTTCGCCGCCCGTTCGCCCATCCGCTCCCAGAGAAATGATGTCCGGCTCATCGCCGTGTTCGCCTGGGAACTGGTAAACGTATTCATTGCCCCAAGGGTCCAGGGGAATCTCCTGCGGCAGGTAAGGGCCGTCCCATCGATTTACTTCCTCCGGCGAGGTCCTCAATGCCTCCAGCCCTTGTTCGGTTGTGGGAAAACGGCTGGTGTCCAGCTTGTAAATGCCCAGCGCGGTTTGGAAGGAACTGATCTGCGCACGCGCCGCCGTGGCCCGTGACCTGCCCACCTGCCGGAAGAGGCGCGGACCCACCAGCGATGCGAACAGCGCAATGATGGTCACCACGACGAGCAGTTCAATGAGGGTCACGCCTGCTTCGCGATTGCGGCCTCTCCATGGGGTAACAGGTTGTCTTTTTTCCGCTTTGCGACTTGCGCTTTGCATCGTGCACCTCACACTTGAATGGGACATCCTAGAATGGGACGTCCTGGAACGGAACATCCTAGAACGGAACATCATTGATGCTGGTGATGGCCAGCAACAGGGAAAGCACGATCACTCCGACCGTGAGTCCCATGCCCAAAATCACTACCGGTTCAAACAACGCGGTGAGCCGCCGGATGGCGACGCGCGTTTCATTCTCATAGATCGTTGCCAATCTTTCGAACATGCTGTCCAGGTGTCCGGTTTCTTCGCCCACCCGCAGCAGGTGTCCCGCCAGCGGAGGAAAGGCGCCGGACTTGCCAACCGGAGCCGCGATGCCCTCGCCGCGTTTCACAGCCTGAGCCACACTGCCGAGCGACCGCGCGATCACGGTATTGGCAATCATCTCCTTCACAATGCCGAGCGATTGCACCAGGGGAACACTGTTAGCCACCAGCGTGGACATAGTCCTGGCGAAGCGGGCCGTTTCCGCCTTCCGAAGCAGCTCGCCCACCACGGGAAGGCGGAGCTGGAAGCGGTCCCAGCGCTCGCGGCCAGCCGGCGTGCGGATTGCGCGGCGAAAGAAAAAAATCCCTGCGACGGCAGCCAGGAGAGCTACAACGCCATATCGCTGGAGCATCTCGCTCGCTCGCAGCAGCAGGTAAGTAGGCAGCGGCATCGGCAATCCGGTGGATTCAAAAACCTGGGCGAAGCGGGGAATCACAAAGTTCATCAGCACCAGAATGGAACCGATCGCCACCAGGCTCAGCATCGCGGGATAGATCATCGACGAGATCAAATGGCCGCGCCATTCCGCCGCCGATGATTCAAACTCCGCCAGCCGCTCAAAAACCAGATGCAATGCGCCGCTGGCCTGCCCCGCGCGCACCATGTTGACGTATAGCTTGGAGAAGACTCTGCCCTGCGCCGCCAAGGCATCGGCTAGCGACTTGCCCGACTTCACCTCGCGCAGCACGCCGGAGATGATCTCCCGGAAGGCCTTGCTTTCGGTGAGTTCTAAACAGATCGACAAAGCGCGATCCAGCGGGACGCCGGCGTTCAGCAAGGTGGAAAGTTCTTGCGTGAAGCGGAGGCGGTCATGGCTTGTTACGCGCCTGCCAACCAGGTTGCTCCAGGATTTGGTCCCGATGGAATTCAGAAAGGAACTCAGCCAGCTCTCGCTCCGTGTGGCGGAATCCCCTTGCGACAGGCCAACGTACACAGGCACAAGCCCCAGAGCTTGCAGTTCCCGGGCAACACCTTTTTCTGAGGCGCCATCCTGCACTCCTTGTTCCATACGGCCGGCGGAGGTTACAGCCCGATAATAATAGGTAGCCATAATTGTTCTGTTCTTCCGCCCGGAATGCAAACGGGTTGCCTGCCCAGCTTCGCTAGAACTCCTGTGTCACCCGCAAGATCTCTTCAGGAGTGGTGATTCCGGCGGCCACCTTCTGCTGCCCGTCCTCGCGCAGGGTGCGCATGCCTTGGGCGCGCGCGGCGCGGGCCAGAGTGCCGGCGTCGGAGTTAGCCAGGATCATCTTGCGGATTTCCTCGTTGAGTTCCATCATTTCGAAAATTCCCACGCGAGATCGAAAGCCTGTGTGCGAACAGGCTTCGCACCCTGCGCCGCGGCAAACCCGATATTCACCCTCCGGGGCATCAAAACCCAGCGAGCGCAGCCAGTCTCCCGCGACAGTCTCTTCCTGTTTGCATTCCGGGCAGTTCACCCGGACCAGCCGCTGCGCCAGAACGGCGACCAGCGACGAAGTGAGCAGGTAGCTTTCTACTCCCATATCCGTCAAGCGGGTAATGGCGCTGGGGGCGTCGTTGGTGTGCAGGGTGCTGAAGACCAGGTGCCCGGTCAGGGCGGCGCGGATAGCGATTTCCGCCGTCTCGCGGTCACGGATTTCCCCCACCATGATGACATCCGGGTCCTGGCGCACGATGTGCCGCAAGCCGGAGGCGAAGGTGAGCCCGATCTGGGTGTTGACGTGAATCTGGTTGATCCCGTCCATCTGGTATTCGACCGGGTCCTCGATGGTAATGATTTTCCGGTCGAGGGTGTTGATCCCCTTCAACGCGCTGTAGAGGGTTGTGGATTTGCCGCTGCCGGTGGGACCCGTCACCAAAAAAATTCCATACGGGCGGGAGGAAAAATGCTCCATGCGCGCCAGCAAGGCGTCGGGAAAGCCTAAACGCCCCAGCTCGTAACGGTCGCTTTCGCTGCGGTCGAGCAGGCGCATGACCACGCCCTCACCGTGAAGAGTGGGCAGCGTGGAGACGCGCAAATCCACGTCCCGGCCCAGAATCTTCAGTTGAATGCGGCCGTCCTGTGGCAGGCGGTGCTCGGCAATGTTCAGCTTGGCCATCAGCTTGACGCGGGATAACACCGCCGATTGCAAGGGGCGGGGAGGCGCCTCCACCGGATGCAGCACTCCGTCCAGGCGGTAACGGACCTGAAATTGTTTCTCGAGCGGTTCCAGATGGATGTCGCTGGCGCGCCGCTCCACCGCATGGGCAATCAAGTTGTTGACCAAACGAATGACGGGAACCTCGCTGGCCATATCCCGCAGATGCTCGATGTCTTCCTCGGACTGGGGGGGTGTCTCTGCCGTGGCAGTGCGAGGCGTTTCCGTTTCTGTTTCGGGATAGTATCGCTCGATCGCCGCCAGGATTTCCTGTTCGGAGCAGAGCAGCGCCTTCACCTCCATTTGAGTGGAGAGGCGTACGGCCGCGATCGTCTCGAAATCGAGCGGGTCCGACATGGCCAGGGTAATCTCTGAGTCTTCCACCCGAACCGGCACAAAATGAAATTGGCGCATAAACCGCAAGGAAATGCCGCCCGGCTCGGGAGCGACGGCAGGGAAGTCCCGGGCAGTCGTCAGTGGAATTTCCAGTTGCTCGGAGAGCGTTGCCAGAACGTCGCGCGAGGAGACAAACCCCATGTCCACCACAATGCGTCCCAGTTTTTCCTGCCGCTCGCGCTGGAGGGCCAGCGACTTCTCCAGTTCGTCCGCCTGAAGCAGGTTTCGCTCCATCAACATTTCACCGAGCCGTTTTCGGGAAGCCATAGCGTGTGCTGTTTCTTTCTCCGGGAATCTTTAATACTCCAGAGCTAGAACTCCAGAAAGGATTCCTTTTGCCGAAAGTCTTCGGCTGTCAGGCGGCGTGCCTGATAATCGAGCAATTTTTGGCGGCGGATCGTGATTCCCACCTGCATCGGCAAGCCTTCGTTCTCTTCTACCGGAAGATTGAAGAGGTGAACCACGACCGCGAGGTTGTCTTCGGGGCGCATCGCGTTCAAGCTTCCGCCATACCCCAGCACCAGATCGCTCAGGGTATTTTTGAGTTGCTGAATCCGTTCTTCCTTCGATTCCTGCACTTTTTGCAGTTCCTCCGGCGTGTAGGGCCGGAGGTCGAAAGGCGAGATCAGCCGCATCGGGTGCAGGTTGACTTCCAGGTGGAAGGCCACGCCAAAACCCGGCAGAACTATTCCTTTGGCATCCTGCAGCAGAGAAAAAGGCCGTTCAAAGGTCTGTTGGATGCTGCGGTTGAGGACATCCTGAAAGATTTGCATTTGATTTTTCAAGGCGTGCCGGTCCATCTCTGCTGGGAGAGACGCACTTCCGCCCGCCTGGCCGGAGGAAGCGTTCCGGCTGCTGCGCGGCATCAGAGCGTTGCTTCCACTTTCCATTTGTGCGAACGAAAGTGAGTTTACCCACAAGCTCGCAGCGAAAAGAAAACCGAAAATTCGCAGATTCTTTTTCATCCGATCCCTCCCCGAAGCGCACCCCCGGAGCGTATCCAAAGATGCGCCGGTAGTCTGTTTATTGCTGTACGGGCAGCGCCGACCCGGCTTGGCGCACCAATGCTCCCATCATGTATTGGCTCTGCACCTGTTCTTTCCACATCATGGTTTGGGTGGCCTGGAAATAACGGACGCTCTCGGCCATCTCCCGGAGGTCGCGACGCCGCTGCTGTTCGGCTTGTTGTGCAGCCGCTTCCACGAGCAGGGTGGCGTTGTTCTGTTGGCTGGTTTCGCTGGCGGCCACGGCCTCGGCGATCAGTTCGAGAGCTTCAGCACGCGAAAGAGCGCGAGAGTCTGCCGTCGCCGGAGTTTCATTAGCCGAGGTCTCCGGGGAAGTGACGGCTGCCGGAACGCCGAAAGCAATTTGGAAACTTCCCTCTTCGTAGGAAATGGTGGTCCGGAACAGCGCCAGCAGCGCGATGGCGATGCACAGAAGCCCTCCTCCGGCCATTGCCAGCCGGGCCCCGGCAGGCCAGAACGCCCCCCACCGGCTGACGGGCTCCGCCACCACGGCAATCTTTTGGGGAATCGCCTCGGAAGCTTCCCCGCGAACCAGCAGAGCCATTGTCTGCTTGAGCTGGGCAAACTCTTCCGCGCAGGCGCCGCAGTCCTGCAAATGGCGTCCGATTTCTTCCCGGTCCTTGCCGGAGGTTTCCTCCAGCAGGTATTCCACCAAAACTAATTTGGCTTGCTCGCAGTTCATCTGGAACTCCTTTGAGAACGCAGCGGACGGGGAATTTCCTGCGAGAGCAAAAAAGTTTTGCCCTGTTTCCCCGGATTGCTTACGTTCCGGTTAACCGTTCGAATCAACTGGGGAGTCTTACCGCCGGCGCTCGAAAACAGCAGGTGTTGTTCGATGGGGTGTCAGCACGGTCTTGAGTTGCGCAAACCCCGCGTAAATTCTGGATTTTACCGTGCTCACCGGGCAGGCGAGGATCTCTGCGATTTCGGCAAACCGGAACCCGTGATATACCTTCAGCACGATCGCTTCCCGCTGTTCCGGTGTCAGAGTTTCCAAAGCCTTCCTCACCGTGAGCTCCAGTTCCAATCCGGCCACCGACCTTGCCGGGCCGATTGGAATCGCGGAGGTCTTCGATTGGAAAAAAGCGCCTTCCCCATCTTCTTCCGGCCAGCTTTCCGCACGCTCCAAAGGGGTCCTGCTCCGGAAGTGCGAATTGGCCAGATTGTGGGCGATTCGAAAGAGCCACTGCGGAAACTTTTCTGAATCTGCCAGGGTACCGAGACTGCGGTACGCTTTCAGGAACGCTTCCTGGCAGAGATCCAGGGAATCCTCCCGGTTGCCGAGCAGGCGAAGCAGATAATTGTAGAGACGCTTTTCCCAGCGCGTGACCAGCGCGTTGAACGCCTCTACATTGCCGTCGCGTGCTCTTGCCACCAAACGGGCATCCGGCTCCTTGCGAAGAAACAACACCCGACTCCCAATAGGAAAGACGCCAGAGGACGAGAAAAAGTCTGGACGTCTGAAAAATTTCTTTCACTATAGCATAGGAAAACGGTCCCTCAGAGGTAACTCAACTGATGCGCTGGACAGTCGCCAGTCCGAGCCGTGCTGCTTGGCCAGGCTTTGCCGAAGGGTGCGTCAGCGATCTAATCGCGGCTCGCAGAGCTGAGACAGCTAGGAGACAATTGACAATTGTCAGTAACCACGCTACCATCGGTTCGTGATCCAGAACTTCCGGCACAAAGGGCTCAGACGGCTGTTTGCGAACGGCGAGTCGCAGGGAATCCGGGCTGATCTAGTGGAGAAGGTAGAGAACATCCTCGCCGTGCTGAACCGTGCGCGAGTACCGGCGGTCATGAACCTGCCAGGCTTTCGACTGCATCGGCTCAAAGGCGACCGGAAAGGTTTCTGGAGCATTACAGTACGGGCCAATTGGCGCGTGACCTTCCGTTTCGAAAACGGAGAGGCTTACGACGTTGATTTAGTGGACTACCATTGAGGAGGAACCGCGATGCGCATGAAGAACCCACCCCACCCGGGCCGGATTGTGCGGCAGGAGTGCGTCGAGCCGCTGGGGCTTACCGTTACCCAGGCCGCACGCGCTTTGGGCGTGACCCGACAGGCCCTTAACAACCTCGTGAATGGCAAGGCCGGGGTTTCCCCGGAGATGGCCATCCGGCTTTCCAAGGCCTTCGGCAGCAGCCCCGAAGTATGGCTCGGGATACAGATGGAATACGATCTGGCGCGGGCGGAAAAGAAAGCCGGACACATCAAGGTCAGGCGGATCGAGCCAAAACACGTTGCGACCTAGACCGGGAGCAACCGGCGATGTCCATGTATAATTACGACCGTGAGGGCGTGACTGCGGCAGACCGGCGGTTTCACTTTAGGATGACCGGCTGTCGGTTTATCCAAGTCACCCTAAACAGAAGTTAGCTGAGCCTAAGGATCACCGACATGAAGATTCCCGACTCCGTTCCTTGGCGTTCCACGGGCAGGACCCTCGGCAGTGGGGGGCAGGGCGATGTCCACCTTGTCACCCGACGCGACCAGCCGGAAGGCGCACGGTACGCCCTGAAAGCGCTTCGAAATGTGCAATCGCGCCAGGCGAGAGAGCGCTTTCGGCGAGAGATCGAGGCTGTGAAGCACCTTGATCATCCGGCCATCGCCAATATCATTGATCAATCAGAGCCAGACGATCCCTTCCAGTTCTACGTGATGGAATATTATGAGGGGGCCAAAACGCTCGCCAGTGTCATTTTCTCCGACTTGAATCCGTATCGTGGAAAGGCGATAAAATGCCTCTACCTGTTCGAGCAGATCGTGCTTGCCATCCGTGCTTGCGAACAAGCCTCACCGCAGGTCATTCATCGAGACATCAACCCCAAGAACATCCTGCTCCTACCTGACGGTACTCTTCGCGTGATTGACTTCGGCGTCTGCCAGTTCCAGGACGGACAGATCGTGACTCTCGTTGATGAGGACGTTGGCGCTCGGAACTACGCCGCTCCGGAGTGCGAGGCCGGGAATGACGCCCAAATCGGAGTCCATTCCGACCTGTACTCCGCTGCCAAAGTCTTGTGGTCGGCGGTTACATCCCAGAGAGCGTTCAGCCGAGAGGAGCCAGCGTTCGGTAGCAGGTCGATGTGCCAGTTGTTTCCGACACAGCCTACCATTGGCATCTGACTCTAGTGTTCGAGAAGACCATACGGGCCAACCCAGGTGACCGGTTTCAGACTACAGTCTCCTTATTGAATCTGCTGGAGGAAGTACGATACGTGGTTGAGCGAGGTTATCCGCCGCTCGAAGAGGTGGCCACACGATGTCCTTCCTGCGGGTGGCAGAAGCTCGAAAACTTCCCTTCGGGACATGTCGTCTTCGGTAACCCCAATCCTTCTGGCGTCGTTTCGCTCATCTGCTCATACTGCGGCTTCGGTTTCGTCAGAAACATGAACTACATTCATGATAATAAGAAGCGCCTACAGAGTCTGAAGTGAGGGCGCAGCGGGTAGTCCCTCCGAGCGCTATTTGTCGCCGTGGACTTTTTTTGGATTTACGAACCCACTACCACGCCCCTCGGTCTGTTCGGTGGGCAGCAGTCGAAGCCGCGTGTGTAAGCAGGCGGGCAATTGACCGCTCCCTCACAGCCTGCCAGAGCCTGTCGAAGAGGTCGCGGCTCGGATGTAGCTTCCTACTCCCCTAGCGCCAGCCGGGCGTCAGCCTGTGTTTCCCAGGTGGCAAACTGCCCGGCCTGGAATTTAGGGAAGGCGGCGGCTGCAATCATGGCGGCGTTGTCGGTGGAGAGGCCGGGGCGAGGGAAAAACACCGGCGGCAGCCGGCCCGCAATTCCCCGGAACCGTTCCCGCAACAGGGAATTTGCCGCCACTCCGCCGGCGACGAAAACGGAATTAACATCTTCGGTTTCCGCTGCCGCCAAACAATGCTGCAACAATTCCTCCACGACCGTTTTCTGGAAGCTGGCCAGCAGGTCCAGAGTTTTCGGGGAAGTATGAGAAAGCAGTTCTGTAATTCCCGCTTCGGGGTGCTGTTTCCGGAAGGCAGCCCGTTCGGCGCTCTCCGCGCCCAGTCCGTGGGTTTGCACGTAGCGGAGCACGGCGGTCTTGATGCCGCTGAAGCTGAAATCCAGCGAGTTGCCCTTCATTTTTGCTTTGGTAAAGGCAACTGCATCGGGGTTGCCATGCCGTGCAAGCTGGTCGAGCACAGGCCCGCCCGGATATCCCAGTCCCAGCAGTTTGGCTACTTTGTCGAATGCCTCGCCGGCGGCGTCATCTCGGGTTCGTCCGACAATGCGGTGGGAAAACAGAGGAGCAAGCGGGCGAGCTTCGGTGGCCGGGCTGGAGATTTTTTTCGTAACCTTCTGCGCAACCTGCTGAGTGACAGCGAGCAGTGTATGTCCCCCGCTGACCACCAGGGAGAGGGCGGGGAACTCGGGTTCCTCGTGTTGCTGGAGATGCTCTTCCAGCAACACCGCGTAAATATGGCCTTCCAGATGATTGACCGCGACCAGCGGTTTGCCCAGAGAAAGCGCCAGTGACTTGGCGTAGGTGAGGCCCACCAGCAGAGCGCCTACCAGTCCCGGCCCCTGCGTGACGGCGATGGCGTCCAATTGCGGGTACTCCAGGCCCGCCTGCTCGACCGCCTCCCGCACAACCGGAACGATGTTGCGCAGGTGCTCCCGGCATGCCAGTTCCGGCACGACGCCGCCGTACTTCCCGTGCGTCGCCATCTGCGAAGCCACCACGCTCGAAGCAATTCGCGCACCGCTTTCCACGACGGCCGCCGCGGTCTCATCGCAAGAGGTCTCAATGCCCAGGATTCGGACCGGGGCCGGATGGATAGCTTCTTCTTTTTTGTCTTCCATTGAGGGGGTTTTCATTGTTTATACCGGCGTACCACGATCTCGTCTCCCACCTCGAAGCTCATCAAATCCTCTCCTACCGCTAAGGGCCCGCTGTAAGTTATCCGTGTGGGAATAATAAAATCTTCCGTCTGTGCTGCGGCAGGAACAATGTGGGAATATACCGCCAACTTCGGTTTTACGCGCGCGAAAATTTCTCCCGCCTGCTCCGGCGTGGTGTGATGCGCGATGATGGTTCGCGCCCGCTCCAGGGGATACCCGAGGGATAGGAACCGATCTTCTCCAGCGGCCACCTCGTGGATTAACAAATCTGCTCCCTGCGCGAACCGAATCAAATTTTCCGAGGGACGGGTATCTCCGGAGAGCACCACAGACCGCCCCGCATAGTCGATACGGTATCCGAGCGCAGGCTTGATCGGACGATGGTCCACGTCGAATGCTGTCACCTTCACCCCGTTTTGCTCATACACCACGCCTTCGGTGATGTCGTTTGCGAGAAAGAGCACACCCTGGGGCGGCGGTCTTGTGTCATACAGCCGGATTCGGATATCGAACCGGTACGCCTGATCGAGGTGTGACATCATCTCCACAGTTCCCCTCGGCCCCCAAACACGAAACGGAACCTCCCGCCGCCCGGCCGTGACCCACCCGGTCAGCCACAGATCCGGAATTCCAACCACATGATCTGAATGCAGGTGTGTAAGAAAAAGGGCATGCACCGCTCCCAACGGTATTTTTAACTGGTAGATTCGTTGAACGGCCCCCCGGCCGCAATCAAACAAAAGTTTTTCTGTTCCGGCTTCCACCAGGATGCTCGGCCCGAACCGGTCCATCACCGGGGTGGGGCTGCCTGTGCCGAGCAGCGTCACCTTGAGGCTTTGCGCCGGCGCGAGAGCTGGCGCGAGCAGGAGCAACACCCCTGCAATTCCTTTATAGATCACGGCGGGCACTTTCATTTTCCTTCCTCCTCTTTCGTTCTCCCGTTCTCCCCATAGCTGTCAGGTTTGCTTGCCTATGTGGAGAATTGTGACCGGAGACATCTTTCATCCACCATCCACCATCCGCGCTGCGATTGTCCTTATTGTAGCCGAAACGCGCATAGACACCAGAGCTGCCCGTTGTGCTGGTCTTTCCAACCCGGCAAATGGCAAAAAAGGAAATTGCCAAATCTTCTTGCCGGGCGTATGAAGATTCTCTAAAATGAGGCTTCGCTTTCAATCGGCGGCCGGTATGGAGCCCCATACGGGGCGCAGGTGTGGGATGATGATATCGCGGAGCAAGCTCGACGGCAGGGAGGAACGCGTGGACGAAAAACGACGGAGTAAACGAATCGCGCAAATGATTACCATCCAGGTGATCGGGATGCAGCAATGATTACCATCCAGGTGATCGGGATGCAGGGGGATCCTCGGCGGTGGGCCAGGCAGCCGAGACCGTGGAGGTGAACAACCACGGCGCTCTCTTGAAAGCACGGTCCAAGTTTGAACCGGGAGCGGAGGTCATGATTCACAATACCAAGAATTTGCAGAACGGCCTGTTTAAAATCGTTTGGTCAAAACCTTCGCCCGCCGGGTCAGCCTGGAATGTCGCGGTGGCATACCAGGATGGCGACGCAACCGAATTTTGGGGAATCCAGTGAAGGACTGCCGGTTGCTGTCCGGATTGAAAGCGCCGCGATATCCGCAGCAAAAGTGAGCCTGTTGCCGGCAACCTGCGAACACCCGCACCACGGCACCACTGATTTTCGTGAGTAATCCTTCATCTGCGGAATCCTGCCGGAATCTGCAATGACAACAGCCAAATTGTATTTTGTGGAAGGACGAGTGCAAGGCGTAGGTTTCCGCTTTTTTGTGGAAAGAGCCGCTGCGGAATTGGGACTGAAAGGGTACGTGCGAAACTGTGCAGACGGCCGCGTGGAGGTGTACGCCGCCGGGAAGGAGGAGGCGCTGGCGCAATTGCGGGAGCGGTTGGAGGCCGGTCCCCGGGCCGGCCGGGTGGAGAGATTGCAAGAGCAGGCAGCTCCATTCAGGCAATACAAAAATTTTTCGATCCAATAATGCTTCCGGGCATGTTCCGGTGAAGCGCACACGAGGAAATACTGTGGAAGAACTGAAAAAATTAATTCGCGAAGTTCCGGATTGGCCTAAGAGGGGAATTCTTTTTTACGACATCACCACACTGCTCAAGGACAAAGCCGGCTTGAAACAGCTCATCGATGCGCTCGCGGCACAGTATTCCGGCCAGCAGATCGATCTGGTGCTGGGCATCGAAGCGCGCGGCTTCATCTTCGCTCCGGCGCTGGCCTGCCGGCTGGGAGCGGGATTTGCGCCGGTCCGCAAGCCGGGCAAGCTGCCGGCGGAGACGGCGAGCGTCACCTATGAGTTGGAGTATGGAACCGACTCTCTGGAGATGCACCGCGATGCGATCCAGCCCGGACAGCGCGTGCTGATTGTGGACGACCTGCTGGCGACGGGAGGAACCGGAAGCGCTTGCGTACGGCTGGCGCGAGAACTGGGAGCCGAGGTGGCCGGCGTGGCCGTAGTTGTGGAGCTGGAATTTTTGCGCGGGCGATCCAAGCTGGATGGCGTGGATGTTTTCTCGCTGTTGCAGTATTCAGCATGAAAATCTGCCGGGACAATGCTTATAAAAGAAAGCAAAGCATTGCTGCGCACGCTAGTCGTTCGGCGCAACGCGCCGGGCAAGGTATCGAGATTGATACTGAGAAATGCGGGGCTCCGGCGCTTTTCGGAAGGCCGGTGCCCGCGTATCACAAGCGTCGCGCATTGATCGCGACTGTGACGGCGACCTGTTCGCAAAATGAAAACTTTTCGCCGTCGCTCACAAAGATTTTTTTCTTGACATTTATTTTCCCAATCCGTATACATTAAGAATCAACAAGCGGCGAGGTAGACGAAACGTTCGCCGTGAAAGAAAATTTGATACGAAAGGGAGAATGGAAACGATGAAATGCGCAACTAAGAAAGCTAAGAAGAAACCCGCCGCCAAGGCCAAAAAGAAAAAGAGATAGTGACGGCGGAGCTTCCGGGATTGAGGGGGGACGAAAATTCGTCCCCCTTTTTGTTTTTCTGGAGACTCCGCTGATTTTGCTCGCGAGGGTTACTCGTCCAAATGCAGGGGCGCCAGCAGGGACTCGATATTGGAGGCGCTGACGCGGATGCGGGCCAGTTCTTCCGGCCGGCTGCTTTCATCGAACGCGCTGAACAGCCGCATCTTCGCAGCGGCGTATTTTTCCGTGTCCCCGAGCGGACGGTCGTGGCTTTTCTCCCACCGAGCCACGGCTGATTCTTCCACCACCACTTCCACCACAAAAGAAGTTTTCCGGTCGCTGGAAACGCTAAACAAAAAACTGCTGCTGCTCCGTCCGAGAAGACGGCGCCGGGTGCGCGACTGTAAAAAGTAATACTGATAAACGACGCCGCTGTCTCCGGAGTAAGTTTTCATGCGGCGGACCGGCATGGGTTCAATGCCTTTGAATCGTGGATGGAAGGTGGCCGGGACCGCGTTACAGGATGCCGGCTTTTCGGGAACGCCCGATCACCTGCGAGACTGCGTAGATGCGCCGCTGCTGACCCTCGAAGTAGATTCGCGTGAGAACCTCTCCGATCAAGCCGGTGGAGACCAGTTGAATTCCCGCCAGCACAAAAACGACCGCTGCCAGCAAAAGCGGTCCGTGTTCCAGGAAGATGGCATGTCCGCGCAGTTTTTCGTAAAGCAGGTATGCCAGAGCCGCAAAGCCCGCCGCAAAACAGCCGAGGCCCAGCTTGCCAAAAAGATGCAGAGGGCGCGTCAAGTAACGAAGCAGAAAGCGGACGGTCAGCAGGTCAAAGAAAACGCGCAGCGTGCGGCCCAGCCCGTAGTGGGATTGTCCGGCGGTGCGAACCGTGTTCCGAATGGGAACTTCCGCGATGCGCGCTCCCTGCAAGCTGGCCAGGGCGGGGATAAAACGGTGCAGTTCTCCGTAAAGGTTCACGCTGCGGATGGTCTCGCGGCGGTAGGCCTTGAAGGTGGTTCCGAAGTCGTGCAGCGGAACCCCCGACAGAAGGCGCATGACCCAGTTGGCCACCGCCGAAGGAAAACGGCGGGTGATGAAATTATCTACCCGCTGTTTTCTCCATCCGCTGGCGATATCGTACCCCTGATGAATTTTTTCAATCAGCAGCGGCAGGTCCGCCGGATCGTGCTGGAAGTCGCCATCCATCGCGACAATCACTTCGCCGCGGGCGTAATCAAATCCTGCGGCCAGCGCCGCGTTCTGGCCGAAGTTGCGGCGCAGCCGGACCACCACGACGCGCGAGTCCAGCGCGGCGATCTGTTCCAACAAGCCGAACGAACCGTCCGTGCTGGCGTCATCCACAAAGATGATTTCAAAATCCCAATTCAGCGTCTCCATGGTTTCCACAATCTTGGCAAACAGCGGGATGAGGTTCTCCTCTTCGTTGTGCGTGGGAATCACAATCGAGTAAACCGGAGACTTTTCTTTTTTCATTTTACTCTCCACCGGCTGACACAGGGACGGCCGCCAAGGGCTTCTGTGCCCTGCGCCCTGGTTCCCAGGGAAGATCACTGAACCGCGTCAGGACAATTCCTCGCTCCCTCATTTGGTCCCACAAGGACCCATCCACGACTGCTTCGAGTTCGGCTTCCCGGTTCCGTTTCAGCCGGGTCGGCGAAGATTGTGGAAATGGACAGGTGCCGTAAACTTCTATTATACCCTTCTTTCTAAGCCACAGCCTGAGTCGGAGGGTCGTGAGTCAGTTTCCGCGTCAGGGCACGGTTTTAACCTCTGTGCATAACGAAAGCTGACCCACTACCAGCCGGGGGAGATTCCTCGCCGCTCTTCCGCGCTCCAGGATAAAAGGGAAATGATAAAAGGGAAATAGCGTTGGATATAGAAGCGACCGGCAGGCAGAGACTGGAGATCAAAGAGCTTGGAGAACAGCCTTGCCCAATTCATCTGTGGAGGCAGTGCCCTTCAGGTCTTGCGGGCGCAGCCCGGAGTCGATCACCTTTATCACAGCGGCTTCCACCGCAGCCGCCTCTTGTTCCAGGCCGAAGCTGTGCCGCAACATCATGGCCGCAGAAAGGATGGTTCCCAGAGGATTGGCGATTCCTTTCCCGGCAATGTCGGGTGCGGAGCCGTGGACCGGCTCATACAAGCCGGTATGCTCGCCCAGGGATGCCGAGGGCAGCATTCCGATGGAGCCGGTCAGCACAGCGGCCTCGTCACTGAGGATGTCGCCAAACAGGTTTTCGGTGACCACTACGTCGAAGCGCCGCGGATTTTGGACAATCTGCATGGCGCAGGAATCTACGAGCATATGTTCGAGTTGAACATCCGGAAATTCCGCGGCCCCCAGTTGGGTGACCGTTGCTCGCCAGAGCTGGGAATTTTCGAGCACGTTGGCCTTATCTACACTCACAACGCGCTTTTTTCTGCCGCGAGCCAGCTTGAAGGCCATGCGGGCAATCCGCTCGATCTCAGAACGGCTATAGGCCATTGTGTTCACAGCTCTCGGCTCTCCGCTCTCCTGGCTGACGCCGCGAGGAGTGCCGTAGTAAAGTCCTCCGGTTAGTTCCCGCACCAAGAGCAGGTTGGTTCCATGCACGATCTCCGGACGAAGAGGAGAAAAGCTCTCGAGCGCCTGGAAGCAGATGGCGGGACGCAAATTGGCAAAGACATGAAGCTCTTTGCGCAGACGCAGCAATCCTTTTTCCGGCCGCTTCTCCGGAGGCAGGGCATCGAACTCCGGGTGTCCCACCGCTCCCAGAAGGACCGCGCCGGAGGACTTGGCCAGCGTCAGCGTCTCGGGCGGCAGCGGGTCGCCGGCGGCACGGATGGCCGCAGCGCCGATCAGCCCGGAAGCGATCTCCAGTTGATGCGAATGATTTCGGCAGACCGCCTCCAGGACGGCAACAGCCTGCGCCGTGACTTCCGGTCCAATTCCATCACCTGCCAGCAATGCGATGCACAGTTTCATCGGAAGCGGTCTCCTTTGGAGGGCCCCGGCAATACCGGGGCGCGCGTGAGATATCAGAGTGTCAACGAGCCGTCATTGTAGCAAGCTTCAGAAGGTTTAACAGAGGCCACATGGGAGAGAGATTCTTAGGGATAAATTTCCCTTTAGTGAACAGCAATGAAGATCGCCAACGCCGTTACCGGGTTGGTTTCCCCGCGCCCGCGACGGCACTGCCCTCGTGCCGGCAGCCGTTTTTGCCGCATCGGTCAGTGCGTGTCAAAGGCCGCCTGATACTGAGCTATCTTGGCCCGAATCCCGTCCAATTCGGGTTGGGTCGGATTGTCAGGATCAACCGCCGCCGGGAGGCTGCCGAACTTCATCAGGCAAGCCATCAGGAGGAGGCGGGCCTTGGTAGGGGTGAGATTGTTCCCCTCGATAAAGAGATCGCCGGGATCGGTAGGCGTAATCCCCCCGTGGTTGCCCCGGCCCACACGGACTACAGGCATCCCCTTCAGGACTGCCAGCGTCAGGGCCGCCTCTGACGGCTCGTTCAGAAAGCCGTATGGCGCGTTACCCTCGAGCACAAAGCCGGAAAGGGGGAACGCCTGCAGATTTTTTTCAATGCGGGACAGAATTTCCACCTCGCTCACGGCCTCGTCAGAATAGCTATGAGAGGCATATCTTGAATATTTAACGAAGCTTATCTTGGGAATAGCTGTCGGGAGCAGATCTCCCTTCGCATCCTTGATGGAGACCCGCACGGTTGCGACCCCATCCCCGGCTCGCTTCACGCCCTGGACGGTGGTGGGCAGCCTCTTCATGTTGAATTCGGAAGAATAGGTGTGTTTCTTCGTCGGCAAAAAAGTAAGGGCAATCGGATTGAGGCCGCCGATAATGCCTCCGTGCCCGCCGGTCGCAACGTAGCCGCCTGGCCGATCGTCTCCCTTCTGGACGTCACGAGATGTGAAGAGCTGTTCTTCCTGAATCATGATTGCGCCGACTTGGTCCAATCCGTTCGCGTCCTTCCAGATGCCGGAGACGATGTAGTCGACCGAGTCCACGATGTTGCGGTCCCCATCGTTGCTCAGCATGCCGTGCATTCGCTGCGAGGCGTTGCCCACGATCGGCACGGTGGTGTCGATCAGCAGGTTGAGCCAGTACACCGATTCCTCCGTCGTCGGACTTCCCTCCAGCCAAATGGCCCCCGCATACTCTCCCTGTGCCATGGCCCGCTGCACCATATTGGTGAGTCGAGCCAAAGTGGACATCGTGGGTTCCTGTCGGAAAGGTGTATAGGTAAAGAAGTCTTCCCCCCAGGTTTCTTTCCGGATGTCGCCCTCTCCTACATCCGTGCGCTGGCCGGCCGGCAGGCCTTTTCTGTATCCACCCGACGGAGCAGGCCGGTAAAAATGGAAATCGGCTTTGGAACTCAGCAAATTGTTGGTCGCCCCGCCGCCGAGCCCGAAGCGATCGATCTCCTCGAAGATCCGGAATGCATCCGGGTAAAACGGCACGCGACACTTTTCAGGAGGCGCCTCCGGGGAAGCGCAACTTCCCTCCCAGGCTTCCCCGCCGGCCTGCCGAGCCATATAAGGCAGCAAGTACAGTCCGTCCTCTGGGCGCAGAGTGACTTCGTAAACCGGGATGTCGTCCGGCGACTGACGTTGCTTGCTGAAAGCTGCGGTTCCGGAGTTGATGTACCCGTCCGGCCGTGCGTAAAGCTCGCTCACGTCTTGCTCCAATGGATGGGCAGTGAGAGCTTGAACGTACACCGTCACCGGCGCCGCCAGACGTTGGGGCCGAAGGGCGCCAAACCGCAGGGGAGTGCCGTCTGGGTTGGTCAGGAGCGGAAGTCCATACTTTGCCCTCGCCTTGTTGCTGGTGATCAGAGGTGCGTTGTTTTGTATGGTGGCCGTTGGCCCCGAGAACACAGCGATTTTGGGTTTCGCATCGCTGGCGGCGCCCGGCAGAGCGCCCCCCGCGAACATCAGCGCGAGTGGCAATGCGGGAACAGAAAAAAGCAAAGAGCGACAGCGAATCCCACTCGAGGAAAGGCTGCCTTTTCTGCCATTCTTTAGCATCTTTTCGGTTGCCTCCTTCGGTCAAATTTCGCGACGAGCATTACTGTGAGGGGACAAATGCCGGGGTGGTTCAGGATCGAAACGGCTCATGCTTTTCGCCCGAAGCGCTGGCTCAGAACCGCGCGGTCGACAGCCCGTATTTTCTCTGTGCCTGTCCCTGCGTCTCTGTGTCTCAAGGGCACAGTCATTGGTTCGGGGAACCCGCCGCCGAGAGGGTTCCGTGGAAAAAAAGTGCCACAGCCGATGGAAACTCCCGACTTGGCGCAAACCACGGCGGTTTTAACATAGAAATTGGGGTCAAAAACAAGAATTCAGATGACGCTCGGAAGAGACTGCTCCATGTGATGGACCATCCGGATCAAGTCTTCGTCGAGGATCATTTTCTTGCGGTCGGCCAGTTCGGTAAAACGCCGGTAGAGTTCGCCCAACTGCCCGGCATCCAAATGGACCCCAAGCTCCTCACAGCGCCGCTGCAGCGCGTGCCGCCCGCTGTGTTTTCCCAGCACCAGACGGTTGGCGGGCACGCCGACCGACTGCGGGGTCATGATTTCGTAGGTGAGGGCGTGTTTTATCACTCCGTCCTGATGAATGCCGGCTTCGTGAGCAAACGCGTTGCGGCCCACAATCGCCTTGTTGGGCTGCACGGGAACATCGATGGTCTGGCTTAGAAGCTGGCTGGTGGGGTAGAGCAACTCGGAGCGCACGCCGGTAACATGCGGAACCAAGTCATGCCGGACGCGCAGCGCCATGACGATCTCCTCCAAAGCAGCGTTTCCGGCCCGTTCGCCAATTCCATTGATGGTGCACTCCACCTGCCGCGCGCCGCTCTCGACAGCCGCCAGCGAATTGGCTACGGCCAGTCCCAGATCGTCGTGGCAGTGCACGCTGAGCGTGGGCCCTTCGCCCACCGCCTGCCGCACGTCCCGGATAATCTCGGCGTACTCGCGGGGCATGGTGTAGCCCACCGTGTCGGGGATGTTCAGCGTCGTGGCTCCGGCCTCCACCGCCGCGCGGAAGCATTCGCACAGATAGGTCCGCTTGGTTCGGGTGGCGTCCTCGCAGGAAAACTCCACGTCATCTACAAAGCTGCGCGCCAAGCGCACCGACTCTGCAATCTGCTCCATCGCCTGTTCCGGCTTCAGCCGCAGTTTGTGCTCCAAATGAATGTCGGAGGTAGCCAGGAATACATGGATGCGGGGATGGCGGGCGGGCTCCAGCGCCGCCGCGGCTCGTTCGATGTCGGCTGGCGCGGCGCGTGCCAGGGCGGCAATCGTCACAGACGGGCCAGCCGTGGCGGCCACTTGGCGGACAGCTTCAAAGTCCCCCGCGGAGGCAATTGGAAACCCGGCTTCGATGATATCCACGCCAAGCTCTTCCAACTGCCGGGCCATCGTTATCTTTTCCGCCGTATTCATGCTGCAGCCGGGGGACTGCTCGCCGTCGCGAAGAGTGGTATCAAAAATCTTTACTCTGTCTTCGCTCACCGCTCACCTCCCGCCGGGATTCCCGATGCCGGTAAAAAAATCGGGCTATTCTCCCGGCTTGGTTGCTCCCAAGTCCCGCCTCCGATGGAAGCATGCAATTATTCGGAAGTATAGCAAACGGCTTGCATGCAAGGCAAATTTATAGTTTAGAAGGTTATATCAATCCTGTTAATATCAGATATCCGTAAATTACTGAACCATAAATCACCGAACCGCTAGCCACGGGGGGCGGACAAAAAGCATGGAACTCTCCCAATTGAGCATATTTTTGACGGTGGCGTCAGAAAAAAGCTTCTCCCGCGCGGCGCAGAAGCTGGAGCGGACGCAGCCGGCCATCAGCCTGGCCGTGCAACGTTTGGAGGCTGAGCTGGGGGAAAAGCTTCTGGACCGTTCTTTGAAGGACGGCACTCTGACCGACGCCGGGAAGATTGTTTCCGAATATGCCCTGCGAATTGAAAACATCCGCCGCGAGATGGCGAATGCCTTAACCGAATTGCGGGATAAACAAACGGGCAAGCTCACCATCGGCGCGAACGAAAACGGCGCCCTCTACCTGCTGACCTTTATCTATTCGTTCCGCCATCTCTACCCGCGAGTGAAGGTGGAGGTGCGCCGCTCCTTGTCCCGCAATATTCCGAGCGAGGTGCTGGACAATTCGATGGACCTGGGCGTGGTCAGCTACAAGCCGGGAAACAAGAATCTGCACTCCCTGGTGATCTATCATGACGCGGTCGCTTTCATCGTGCATCCCCAGCACCGCTTTGCCGGGCGAAAGCAGATATCCATTCGCGACCTGGGCGCGGAAACCATCATCGCCCACAACATCGCCTCTCCCTACCGCCAAATCGTGCTGGACGCATTTCAAAAGCATCAAGTTCCCCTGCACATGGATATTGAGATGCCCACCGTTGAGACCATCAAGAAAATGGTGCAGAACAAGATGGGCGTGGCCTTCGTGCCCCGCATGTGCGTGCAGACGGAGCTGACAGCCGGCGAATTGGCGGAAGTTCCCGTGCGGGAGCTCCCGGTGGCGCGGAAAATCCGTCTGGTCCATCCTGCTCATCGGCACGTCTCGCACGCCGCCCGTGCCTTCCTGGACCTCGTCAAGAGTTCCGAGAAGTAAACTCTCTGCCAGCCATTCAGTTTTTTTTCGAAATGTCTTCGAGCAGCAGGCGGATACGCGCTGCCAAGTCCTCCCGCACCCTGCGGAAGACCGCCATTCTTTGCTCCTCGGTGCCCCGGGCCGCTGCGGGATCGGGAATGCTCCAATGGATATTTTGGGATGCGTCGGGGAAGGCGGGGCAGGATTCCTTGGCATCATCGCAGAGTGTGATGAGGTAGTCGAACGGTTGCCCCAAAAACGGGTCGAGCGGCTTCGAGCGCTGGGAGGAGATATCCACGCCGATTTCGCTCATGCTCCCGATGGCGTCTGGATGGACCTGTGACGGCCTCGTCCCGGCGCTGGCGACTTCCACCGCGGCCTGCCCCAGATGGCGCAGCAGCCCCTCGGCCATTTGCGAGCGGCAGGAATTGCCCGTACAAAGAAAAAGGACCTTCACCGGCGGCATCTTAATTCTCTCTTCGCGCCGGGATGTCCGCGGCGTATTCCCAAAACTTCGCGACCGCGCGGACTCCGTCAAAGAAATTTTGCAGGTGGAATTTTTCATTGGGAGAATGCAGGCGGTCATCCGGCAGGCTGAAGCCCATCAAGACCACGGGGACCTGCAGCGTTTCTTCACAGCGCGCCACGATGGGAATGGAACCGCCGGAGCGGATATAGACGGTCGGCTTGCGGAAGGTCTCGCTCAGAGCTTTCGCTGCGGCCTTGACCAGCGGATGAGTGGCCTCCATCGCGACCGGCTCCGCGCTGCTGAGGTTGCGGACCTCGATGCGAAGGCCGGGAGGAGTGAGTCTTTCCACTTCCTTCTGAAAGGAAGCGAAAATTTTCTTCGGGTCCTGGCGCGGCACCAGGCGCATGCTCACCTTGGCCGAAGCCCTGGCCGGAATCACCGTCTTGGCTCCTTCGCCCGTAAAGCCTCCCGCGATTCCGTGCACCTCCAGCGTGGGTCTCGCCCAGAGCCGCTCCAGGACGGCAAAATCTTTTTCCCCAATCAGGCTGGTTGACCCGACCTCTTCCCGGAGAAATTCCTTTTCGTCAAAAGGAAGCCGCGACCAGGAGGCTTTTTCTTCCGGGGAGGGAGCCTCGACCTCATCGTAGAAACCCGGCACCAAAATCCGGTGTTCCGGGGAGACTAATTGGGAGATGATCCGGATGAGCCCCGTCAGGGGATTCGGCGCGGCTCCACCGTAGACGCCGGAGTGCAGGTCCTGGGCCGCGCCCGTGGCCACCAGTTCGGTGTAGACAAGCCCTCGCAGCCCGATGCAGAGGGTCGGCAGCCCCGGCGCAAACATCTCGGTGTCGGAGACGAGCACCACGTCAGAGCGCAACGGGCCGGGATTCTCCCGGACATAACGGTCGATCGCTTCTCCGCCGACCTCTTCCTCTCCTTCAATTAGGAATTTGAGATTGACCGGCGGCGCGCCGCGCGTCTTGAAAAACGACTCCGCCGCTTTGAGGTGGATATACATCTGGCCCTTGTCATCGGCGGCTCCCCGCGCATAGATATTGCCGTCGCGCAGGGAGGGCTCAAAAGGCGGCGTGATCCATTCCTCCAGCGGGTCCGGCGGCTGCACGTCGTAATGGCCGTAGCAAAGCACGGTCGGCTTTCCGGGAGCGCCCATCCATTCCCCGTACACCAAGGGGTGCCCCTCGGTCGGAATCCGCTTTACCTTCTTGAGGCCGGCCTCCCGCAACTTTTCCGCTACGAATTCGCTGGCCCGTTCGATGTCCGGCTTGTGCTGGGGCAGGGTGCTGACACTGGGGATTGCCAGGAAAGCCTTCAACTCTTCAAGAAAACGGTCCTTGTTTTTTTCAATATAGGTCTCCACAGGCATGCTCATGAAAATGGCTCCCCGGCAGGAAATTTTTCAGAGAGGCAGTATAGCTTGAAACGGCTGTCGCGGGCAGGTCCTCCGGCTGGCATCTTGGTTTGGGGGGCGTGTGGCAAGGGAGTCACCCGCTGCTTTCCGTTGTCATTGCCGGGGGAGAGGAAAGGAGTCTACTATGGGAAGAAGAAAAGGGGTTGCCACGGACGTCATGCGGTTATCACGACAGGCAAACAGGCTCGGGCTGCGGAGATATTGCGTAATTACGGTGTTGGGAGCGGTTTTCTTTCTGGCAGGCTTCGCCGGAGCAGCAGATCAAAAGCTGGTGCTGCAAGATGGCAGCGACCAACTGGTCCGTTCCTACGAGCGGAAAGGCGACCGTGTTCGCTACTTCAGCACCGAACGCCAGCAGTGGGAAGAGATTCCGGCTTCGCTCGTGGATTGGGAAGCGACCGAGGATGCCAGGAGGGAGATGGAAAAAATCCCCGAGGTCGCGCTGGAACCGGAGCCAGCCGCTCCCGAGCGATTTGCCGTTGCGCCTGGTGTCCATTTGCCCGAAGGGGAAGGCGTCTTCGTTTATGGCGGCGGAATTCTAAGAAGCTTGGTGCAATCCCAGGCGACGGTCCGGAACGACCGGAAGAGATCCATCCTGGGCGCGATTATTCCGATCCCGGCGATCAAGGCCAAGTCCAAGGTGGAACTGGAAGGCCCCGCCGCAGCAATCTCCATTACCGCTTCCCATCCTGTCTTTTATTTGCAGATCAGGCAGCCTTCCCCGGCGGGGTTCGGGCTGGTACGGCTCGAGCAGAAAAAAGACAGCCGCGCCGTGGGCGAAATTCTGGTGAATCCTCTTACACGAAATTCTTCCCAATCGCAAAACGTGGTGCCGTCCGACTTGCAGGAAGTGCAGGCAGGCCCAACCGGCAGAGGCCCTGCCGTCATTCGCCTTTCACCTCGCGAGCCGCTCAGCGAGGGCGAGTATGCTGTAGTCGAGTTTATCGAGAGCGGCGAATTGAACCTTTTCGTTTGGGATTTTAGCTACCATCCCTCGCCGGAGGCCCGGCTGCCTCGCGAAAGTCGGCCAAAACCCGTGCTGCAAGGGGAGAAGCAAAACAGGAGGTAAGATGAAACAGACAATCAATGTGAAGGCGACGCTCCTTTCCCTTATTTTTGTTCTGGGGATTGGGAGCGTCCCAGGCAGAGCACAGCAATCGCATCCCCGTCTATCGGATGCGATGATCCGAACCATGCTGGAGCACCGGCTGATGGACCAGATGGTGCTGCGCAACGACAACATTCAGGTTTTGGTGCGAGATGGCGCCGTCACCCTGGAAGGAACCGTGCGCAACGTGGCGGAGAAGAAACGGGCGGAATGGTCGGCCCTCGGGATTGACGATGTTTCCGGCGTGCGGAATGATCTGTTCATCGAGACAACCGACCGTTCCGACCAGCAGATCGCCGATGATCTCGCCGGGGAAATCCGGGGCTTTGTGTTCTATGACGTCTTCGACTGGATCGAGGGTGAGGTTCGGAACGGCATGGTTGCCTTGAAAGGGTGGGTGAGGGAACCGTGGCGCAAAAATGATTATCAGAGTCTTGCGGAACGGATTGTAGGTGTTCGCGGAGTGGACAACTTGATCGAGGTCCTCCCAGCCTCTGCGTATGACGATCATCTGCGAATTTCCGCAGCGCGGTCCATCTATGGGGACCCGCGATTTGTGCGTTACGCCAGCCGGACGCTTCCACCGCTTCACATTGTCGTCGATAACGGGAAGGTCATCCTCGAGGGAGTGGTCGGCAGCCAGTTGGAGCGGCGGCTAGCCGAATCGATTGTGCGTCTGGGGGTGATGGCTCAGGAGGTGGAGAATCATCTGCAAGTGGATGAGGAAATGCTCCGCGCTGTCCAGGGACCGCCACCTTTGCCCGGCCAGCGGTTGTCTTCCAACGAAAACGATCCCAGACGCTACAACATCAACAATCGCTCCGGAAACTTTGAGTTTCGCGGCCGGATTGACGGCGAAGCGGTTTTCCACATTCGCGGCGATGCGGTCGCGGTGGAAGCGATTCAAGGAGGCCCTGTCCGTGTAGAGAGGTTCCAGTTTTCGCAGCCCATTCCGAGCCAGCCGCTAACGGGTTTCCAGTTGCGAAAGCGCGACGGACGAGGTCTGGTGGAGTTGCTGGAACAGCCCAGTCCCGATAACGGTTTTACGGCGGTGATCCGGGTTTTGGATGAAAGGCGCGGCGATGACCGCTATCACTTTGAGCTAAACTGGCGCCGCTAGAGTGGATTCACCGGCAACGGACTTTACCCCAACTTTGAAACTAAGCAGATGCGAAAGAAAGCAGGAAGCTCTTTTCCCGTCCCGCCCCGGCTGTGGTCTCTCGGTTTGAAAGGTAGGAGTACAAGCGGGCAGGACGCCGCCCGCGCCCGGAGGCAGTTTGCCCGTTGCTAGTCAGAATGTTCAGCGATAAAAATTTCTTGCGAAAATTGCGTTTGTCGAGCGAACGGCCCAGTATCCGCTCATAGGTCATCTGGAGTTCCGACAGGGAGAACTGCGGGGGCAAAAGGTGAAAGACAGCGGGTGTGTACTGAATCTTGTTGCGCAACCGCTCCAGAGCGTAGCCGACTGTCTCAGCCGTTCCCGGAGATAGAGCGGGGAGCTTGACCGGCAGGAACCAACGGCCCCGTTCCCCGCCAATGCCTGCTCCAGGACCAACCAGCACCAGGTAGGTCACTGCGATAGTGGAGGGATGTCTCCGAAGAGCCTTTCTTGTGAAGGTATATAGCTGCTCCATGTACAACCCCCGGCTGCCGGACCACTGTTTCAGCTTCCGTCGCGCCTCTGCATCGAGCGCGGGCACCGGGCTAATGAGGCTGCCGGGCAGCTTCCATCTTCCCGTGACAGACGGCGGCCCCGCCTTGGGTTCCAGCCAGACTTGGAGCTGCTCGGCCTCAACCCGGAGAATCACCAGCTCCAGCGAGACCCTGGAGAGATGTTCCTCCCCGCGTTTGTCCGGAACAGGTTTGCGAAAGGCTGCCATCTCGGTTTTCCTCCCGGCGGCGCGCTGCCAGGCTTTGTTCTCGTTGACGCAGCTCTTCCGCCTTCTCCGCTAACTGGCCGCTGGCACTGTCTGCCGGAGAACCTCTTGTGTTCGCAGAAGCCGGGCGCCGGCGTTTTGCATCTCTTGCAAAGCGGCTTGGCCGCTGCCCGCCTCAATTTCCCGGACGGCGTCCTCCACTACCGTGACCGGACGACCTTGCCGCAACAACCCCAGCACAGCCTCCCGCACGCAATATTCGGTGGCCACTCCAAAGACGACATACTGCCCGGCGTCAATTTTTTCAAACAAGAAAGCCGCATGGACATTGGTGAACAGGTCAAACTTCTGTTTTTCCAAGATCCATTGCCGGCAGCGGGAAATCTCCGCCGCCGCCGGTTCCGGTTGCCGCTCGTTTGGCAAGACCGCCCATTGCGCCAGGAGGGTTTCGGGAAGCTTTTTTTGTCCGGCGGTCCCTTTCACGCAGTGAGGAGGAAACTGCTGAAATTCATCGTCTGAGAGCGAATGCGCATCCACGCTGGAGATGACCGGCACATCGTGGTCGCGGGCAAATTCCACCAGCCGCGCCAGGTTGGGAATAATCCGCACCGCTCCCGTCACGTACAGACTTCCCGTGGGCAGCATAAAGTCCGCCTGTGTGTCCACGTCTACAAAAACCATATTGTGCTCTGGCATGGCGCTTTCTCTATACATCTTGGGACGCCCTGAAGGAGGGTTGGCCGTTAGGAAGATTTCCCCTTGCTGCCTGCTCCTGTTGGCAAGAGCGTATAACGGCTGCGCACCTCCTCCAGTAGGTTTTGTAAAGCAGAGGACTTCTCCACCGGAAACGTGTCGCTGCCTTCCAGGCGGCGAAAATTTTCCGGCAATCGGGACAGGTTCTTCGCCGCACGATCCCGGATCTGGTCCAGAGCGTGTGGTGGAGACACGCGCTTCCCGTTTTCGAGCACGGGTGTCAGCAGGCCCTCCGCTTCGGGAAAATCCTCAGAGGCCAAACCCAGCACGTCCCGCGTGTATTCTCCTTCCGGTCCTGAGAATCGGTAGACCTGCTTTTTGCCGGGATAGCTGATTTTGGATTCGCTGAACTTGGCGGTATAGCGCACCCGTCCGCCGCTTTCGATCTCGGTGAGCTTGTAGACGCCACTCAGCGCGGGGGCGTCGCGGGAAGTGACCAATTCCGTGCCGACTCCGAACAGATCGATAGGCGCATTATTATCGACCAGTGTTTGGATGGCATATTCATTCAGGTCGCTGCTGGCCAGGATCTGGGCGTCCGGGCGGCCTCCTTCGTCCAGTATTTTCCTTACCTGGCGGCTGTTTTCTAAAAAGTCGCCGCTGTCCAGGCGCACGCCACGAAAGGGCAGTCCCAGATGAAGCGCCTTGCGCGCACCCTCTGCCGGGTCGTAGGTGTCGATCAACAACACCGTCTTCGGGCCGTAGATTTCGGCGAATCGGCGGAAGGACTCTTCTTCCTCTTCAAACGACATGGTCCAGGAATGTGCCGTGGTGCCGTAGATGGGAATGCCAAGCTCGAATCCGGCGAGCGTGTTCGAGGTCCCCAGGCACCCTCCAATGTAGCTGGCCCGCGCAGCCAGCAAGCCGGCTTGGGGGCCGTGAGCGCGGCGCGTGCCGAATTCCACAACCCCCCGGCCGGTGGCCGCCTGCACAATGCGCGCGGTCTTGGTCGCCACGGTGGTCTGGTAGGTCAGCATGGCGAGCAGGTACGTTTCGGCGATCTGCGCTTCGACGATAGGCGCTGTCACCCGCAGCAAAGGCTCCTCGGCAAACACCACCGTGCCTTCGGGCGCCGCCCACAGCGTGCCCGTAAAGCGAAGCTGGGCCAAGAATTTAAAAAACGCCGGGCTGGCTCCCTCAAAGGCTGGATGCTTCCGGAGAAAGTCAATCTCGTCTGCTTGAAACGAGAGTCCTTGCAAGTATTCCACCGCCTGCTCCAGCCCTGCGGACAGCAAAAAAGAACGTTGCGGCGGCAGGGTCCGTACGCTCAGCTCAAAAGTCGCCACGTCTTGAGACCTGCCGCTTTCAAAGTAGGCAGCCGCCATGGTCAGTTCATAGAGGTCGGTGAGTAATCCCAGACGATCCAGGGGAGAAGAGATCATTTTAGCGCGCTCCGCATGGCAGAATGGCTCCTGTTGGGGCTTCGGGGCAGGACTACAACGATAGTGTATGTCTTACACTTGTATTATATCCGACGGCGGCCCAGCGGTCAAGATCGTCGGCGCTCCTGCGCGATGTTAGAAGCCGAAGAGGTACGGGGCACTGACGCCTTGCTCCCGGCGTTGTTGGATTTAATTCTGAAAGTAATCGTCAAGAGAGACTGACGTCATTCATCCAAGCAAGACTCCTCAGTAGTTGCTTGATTGATGATGGAGGAAGGAAACCGTGAAGAAGAACCCCGTTTCCGGAATGGATGTTTCCGCTTCTACCTGACTCGCAGCGGACTACACGAACGTCCGGCGGGTTGGCGCAACGTCCGTCAACTAGCTGCTTTCCACTCGCTCCAATCGTCGGAAGCGGAATGGAGAGGGTTGCTTCCGTCATCCAGTAGATGTTGGATTTGCTTCAGAATGTCGCTGGCCGTATCCAGGCTGAAGGAGCTGAAGCTATGCAAAATGAGCTCCGGCCGGGAAGTTGCCTCAAAGCGGTTCTCTAGCCATTTTTCCAGTTCCTGCTGGACACGGTGCTGGATGGTGGGGAGTTCGTCCGGGGAGATATCCGAGAGCACGAGAAGAAAGGAATCCGGTGACCACCGCAACAGAGAGTCCAATGGACGGCAGAGTCGCTTGAGTTGTCCGATCAGTTCGACCCACCGGTTTTCGACTAGCTTTGCGGGGATTAACTGGCTGGGCATATCCTGGGGAAGTTGCGCCAGATTGTGAAGAGTTATCTCCACAATCGAGAGAGGAACCTGCTGGCGTTTGGCCTGGCTGGCTTGGCGAAGCAGGATATCGCGGCAGACGTCGGGGTGGTGGAATTGCGTGACGGGGTTGAGCCGCTGCACGCGGGCGGAGAATTCTTTCTCCAGCAGACGATCCAGGAGCCCGCGTTGCAAGCGGCTGGTTGTCCTGATCTTGCCCACCAGGTAACCCGCCGCCAGCAGCATGAGGAAGGCAAAAGCGCGCAGCAATTCAGATGTGTTTTCGACTGCGTCCGCCAGGGGACCTCCTTGCCGCAGTTGGCCATAGACAATTGCAACTATTCCCGTCGAAAGAACTGCAATGATTACGGCTGCAAAGATTCGCAGGTGGAGGTTTGCTTTTAGCAAGCTTTCCCCGGTCAATGCCTCGGAGTGGTTTTCTTGGCTCATCATTTCGCTCATCCTGGCCTTCCTTTCCTTACAGAGGGAGGAGAAGTCTTCTTCTGTCCCCTCAGCCAGCCGGGGAGACGAGCTTTCGCACACCGGCAGGTATCTTCCTCCGCTTTCGAGTCATACTATCGGCAATAACATAGCGGTTGCTTTAGCTGCCTGCATGAGAACAAGCTTAATTCCGATTGAATGAACGCATGATCAGGTCTGGGGGACCGATGACCGGTGCGAAATGACCGATGAGTAATGAGCGATAATCGGCGAGAGAGACAGTGCGCAGGCGGCTCCAAGTCCCACGATCTAGCTAATAGCTTGTCCTGGATTCCCCTGCGTGGACAATGGGTTGGAGAGGGATGCGGCAGCGTTGTTCGGAGCGAATCGCCAGTAAACCGCTGGAATCACCACCATGTTCAATGCAGTCGAGGAAAACAATCCGCACAGGATCACCATGGCCATCGGCGCTTGAATTTCGCTCCCCGCCTGTCCCGCCTGGAGAGTGATTGGAATCAGCGCCAGGCCAGTGGTGAGCGCGGTCATCAAAATCGGCGTCAGGCGTTCGGAAGCGCCCCGCAGGATCGCATGACGGAAATCACGCACGCCTTCCTCCGTCCTCAAATGCTTAATGTGCGAGATCAGCATGATGCCGTTGCGGGTGGCGACCCCGAACAAAGTAATGAACCCAATCATCGAGGCGACAGAGAGGATGCCACCGGAGATAAACACTCCAGCCACGCCTCCGATCAGGGCGAGCGGCAAGTTGCACATGATGATCATGGCTTCCGCGAATGAGCGAAACGCAGTGACGAGGATCATCAGGATCCCCAGAATGGCGGCAATCCCCAGCCACAGCAGAAGACTGGACGCTGCCGCCTCGCTCTCAAACTGCCCTCCATACTCGATGCGGTACCCTGCAGGCATCGGAACAGCAGCTCCCACCCGCTGTTGGATTTCGTTGACCACGCCACGCAAGTCCCTGCCGGCCACGTTGCACATCACGACAATCTTGCGCTGTCCGTTCTCGCGACTGATAAAGTTCGCTCCCCGGTCCTCCCGAATGTCGGCCACACTGGAGAGAGGGACGAGGGCCCCCGAAGGGGTGTCGATCATCGTCTGGCGAATCACTTCCAGGTCAGCTCGATTCTCATTCGGGTAGCGCACCACGACGGGGAACGCCAACTGTCCTTCGAAAACCCGGCCGACCTCCTTGCCGACAAAGGCCGTTTGCAACGCCTCGGCTGCCGAACCGGCCGGCAGCCCATAGCGGGCCAGCGCGGCGCGGTCAAAACGCACACGGACAGTGGGGATGTCGGTCTGCTGTTCCGTGGATAGATCGACTACTCCCGGCACGTCTCGCATGGCAGCTTCGACCTGCTGGGCGAGGCTGCGAAGGGCGTAAAGGTCATCGCCGAATATTTTCACGGCAATGCTGGCGCGTGTTCCGGAAAGCATGTGATCGATCCGATGGGAGATCGGCTGGCCGATCACGACGTTCATGCCGGGCAGGAGCGTCAACCGGTCCCGCATTTCCGCCAGCATCTCTTCCTTGGAGCGGTCTCCCATCCTCAAACCGACGTCGATTTCAGCCGATTCCACGCCTTGAACGTGCTCGTCCAGTTCCGCCCGCCCGGTGCGACGGGCGGTGGCGCTCACCTCCGGAATGGTATGCAATATCTGTTCCAGATTTCTTCCGAGCTGGTCGGATTCCGCCAGGCTGGTCCCGGGAACCGTCACCGCGCTGATCGTCAGAGTCCCTTCGTTGAATTCCGGCAAAAATGCGCGGCCCATACGAGCAAAGCCGGCCAAGGAGGCAATCAGAAGCAAAGCCGCGGCCACCAAGACGAATCCCGTACGATCCAGTGTCCAGTTCAGGAACTTCTCGTACCAGCGCCTCAACCAGCGAATCCAACTAGGCTCTTGTCCTCGCAGCACCGCTTTGGCGCGCGGCAGCAGAAAGGAACACAGAACCGGTGTCACCGTAAGCGCCACCACCAGAGAAGCAAACAATGCCGTGATGTATGCGAAGCCAAGCGGCCTCAGCAACCTCCCTTCCACTCCGCTCAAAAAGAAGATGGGCAGAAAGACCAGCATTACGATCAGCGTAGCAAACACAATGGGATTAGCAATCTCGCTGCTTCCCCGGTAGACCATCTCCAGTGTCGGCAGCCGTTGTTCCTGAGGCTTGCGTGCGTTCTCGCGAAGCCTTCGAAACACATTCTCCACATCGATAATGGCGTCGTCCACCAACGCTCCGATGGCGATCACAAGACCGCCGAGCGTCATACTGTTGATCGTCGCGCCTGCCAGTTTCATCCCGATGAAGGTGGCCCCCAAAGAAAGTGGAATGGCTACCAGCGTGATGACCGATGCGCGCAGGTTGGCGAGGAAGAGGATTACGATGATTACTACCAGGATACCCCCGTCGCGCAAAGCGTCCAGCAAGTTCCGTGTCGCTGCTTCAATGAAGTCTGCCTGCCGGAAGATGTTCTTGTGAATCTCCATTCCCGGCGGCAGCGACTGCTGGATCTCGTCGAGAACAGCGTCCACACGGCGCGTCAGCTCCAATGTGTTTGTGCTGGGCTGCTTTTGAATCCCCAGTACGACCGCAGGATTGCCGTTGTGCGAGCCTTCGCCGCGCTTGATGGCTTCCCCGATGCGCACCTCCGCCAAATCCCGCACCAGCACGGGGCGGGCATCCCGTGAGACGACTACCGTTTGGGCAATCTCCTGTACGCTTTGCGCGCGGCCGATCCCTTGAATCAGATACTCCTGGCCGCCGGCGATACGGAAACCCGCCGAGGTATTCTGGCTGCCCCGACGCACCACTTCCTCCACCTGAGCCATCGAGACGCGGTAGGCTTTCAGCCGCTGCGGATCGACAATTACTTGATACTGCTTGCGGCCGCCTCCAATTGCGATTACTTGCGACACGCCAGGGACAGCCAGCAACCTGCGCCGGAGCACGGTGTCGGCCACGGCCCGCACTTCGAGAGGTGAATGCCGGTCCGATTCAATAGCGAGGAACAGAATTTCTCCCATGATCGAAGAAATGGGAGCCAGATACGGTTGGCCGACCTCCGGCGGGAGAGAACCAGCAACCCGGCTCAGTTTTTCCGTGACGGTCTGTCTGGCCCGGTAGATGTCCTCTCCCCAATCGAACTCCGCCCAGATGACAGCGATGCCTACCGCGGTGGCCGACCGGACACGGCGGATTCCTGCGGCTCCATTCAACGCCGCCTCGATCGGAAACGTCACCAAGGATTCCATCTCGGTGGGTGCCATGCCCTGTCCTTCCACCAGAACAGTGACGGTGGGGGCCGTCAGATCTGGAAACACGTCCACCGGAGCCGTCGAAACGAAGTATCCACCCCATGCAAGCAAAGCGGCGGCAAGCCCCAGAACAAATATCCGGTTGCCGAGCGACCAGCGAATCAAGGCGTCAATCATGGGAACCTCTCAGGAATGGGAACAGTGCACGTGACCGTGTGCCGGGATCTGTGTAGAAAGTGCAGCCAGACGGACCAGATAAGCGCCGAGCGTTACCACGCGCTCCCCCAGCTCCAATCCCTCCAGCACGTGAACGTACCCGGCTTCCCGCACACCCAGCCGGACCGGCCGGCGAGCGAAGGATTCTCCCGTGGTCTGCACGAAAACAACGGGCCGGCCTCCGTCATCCACCACGGCGGAGTCCGGCACAGCCGGAGCTTGGACTCGTTTTGAAGTGAACAGGCGTAAGGAAACGGCTTGCCCCACGGCCAGCAGTCTGGCAGGGTTCTGTACTTCGTAGATCACGTTCAGAGTGCGCGAAACGGGGTCCACAATGCGGCCCACTGAGATCAGGCGGCTGGGAGAAAAACGGGTCTCCATGCCAGGCGCCTCAATCTCTGCGCCGGAGAGGCTGCGCAGTTGCGGTGCGTTCGCCTCCGGAACGGCTGCGAAAACATGAACAGGGTGCAGGGATACAATTCGGAACAGGTTCTGGCCCTGCTCCACGTTCGCTCCGACGGTGGCGTGTGCCTCGGCCACAACGCCGGAGATCGGAGCCCGAAGAAGGAATGAAGCGCCAAGAAACGGGGAATTGTCGGTGGAGGTTCCGTCGGCGCGTTGCCATGACTCCAACTGGGCCAGCCGTGCCTGCGCGGCTTTCCGCTTTGCCTCCAGCGTCGTTTCCCGGGTCCGGGCTTCGTCGAGCCGCCGGGCCGGCACCGCGCCCGCCTCCAGGAGGCGACCCAGCCGTTGCGCGTTCTTGCGGGCCAGGGACAATTCCGCCTCCGCCTCAGCCACCGCGAACTCCAGGGCGGCGCGCTCGGAAGGGCTGCTGGTCTTGGGGACGAGAGAAGCCAGCACCTGTCCCTCATCAACCGTTGTTCCAAGGGTCGGCAAAGCCGCCGTCGCCGCCAAGCGTCCTCCAAAAGGCGCGACGACCTCCGCTTCGCCTCCCGTACGCGGACGCACTTCCCCAGGCACCTGAATGCTCTCTCGCAGGGATTGCTCGGTGACCTTCTCAGTGCGAAAATCGAGCGTCCACTGCTGCTCCTTGAGGAAGGAGATTCCTTCCTCCGCTTCCTCTTCCGGAAGCGCCACTTGTTGGGAACCGGCGGAGACAGTGACCGACTCCAAAATATGAACATCCTCCAGCTCTCCCGAGAGAACTCGGATGGACATGGTGTATGTGCCCGCCCGTCGGGGAACGATGTCCACGCCGAAAATTCCCGGGCGCGAAGGCGACTCGGCTCGGAATTGCTCCCCTGCGGTTCCGTCCCGGCGCAGCTCCACTGTGGCCTGTCCCGTGGTCAGAGGCCGGAACGTGGCGAGATCGGTCAGGTGGATCGCAAAGCGTGACGTCCGTCCGGCGGCGAGAGACGGGTACTCCAGAAACAGTTCCGTCTTTTCGCTCCAGCGGGTGACGTTAATGGTTGGGATTTCCGGCTCCGCTTCAGATTCCAAGGTCGCGGGGAGTTCTCTCTGGCAGCCCGTTGCCAAACCAAGCAACAGCGCCGCTGCTATCCATATTTTCCTCATGGAATCATCTCCTTCCCCACTGCCCGATCCAGTTCAATTCCGGCCTTCCTGACGGCCTCGAGCAACTCAACGGATCTCAGGCGCGCGAGCAAGCCAACCCGATAGGCGTCCAGCAGCTCCAGAATCCCCATCTCACCCTCATGATAAGCAAGCTGCGCAATGTCGGCCAATTGTTGAGTTCGGGCGCCCGACTGGCTGGTATGCTGCTCCGCCATGCGGCGCTGGAACTGGACGGCGGCGTAGGCGGCTTTGGTCTCGGCCTCAATTTCGACGCGCAGTCCCTGAAGCAGCGATTCGGTTTGTTGGGTGCTCGCTCGCAGCCGCGCTACTTCTGCCTGGCCGCGATTGAATATCGGCAAAGGCACGCTGACACCGATGGTGTAGCCCACGTCTGAAAATCCGGAGGAGCGGAAAGTCTTTGTTCCTGCAGATACCGATGGTTCCGGGATACGAAGGCGCTCGGCTGCCCTGCGTTCGAGTTGCAGTCGCTCCAGCCGCCGTTGCTCCGCCTTGTAATCACTCCGGTTGTGGAAGGTTTGCTCCAGAAGTTCATCGAGAGACGGTAGCGGGCCCTGATGCGTAAGCCGGCCTCTCGCCGTCAAGCTGCCCGGCTCGGTGCCCAGGCGGAAAAACGCCGCCAGTTGGGCTTGTACCTGTGCGACCTGACCGTCGGCTTGAATGCGTGCCGTCACGGTATTCGCCAGCTCCCGCTCAGCGCGCAGGCGGTCAAATGTTGAACCTTCCCCCTCCCGTTCCCTCTCTTGAAGGATGCGCACCACTTCTTGCAATTCGCCGAGGCCGTTGCGCAAAACGTCTCTTCGTTCCTGCGCTGCCAGCAAGGAATAAAAGGCCAGGCGCAGATCAGCCCGCAGTTGGAATATAAGGTACTCCGATTGCTCCCGGGCCGCATCGACCGCAGCATCCCCTGCGCTGCGCAACAGACCGCGCCGTCCCGACAGAGGAATTCTTTGTGCCACTGTGAAAAAGTCATCGCTGTTGCGATTGACGCTTTCCCGGAGACCTGTGACCGTCGGGTTTGGAACCAAGCTCCAAGCGCGGGTTTCGGCGCGGACGACCGGCACGCGGGAGCGCGCTTCGCGCGCGCGCGGGCTGCCTTCGGAAAAACGCCGGAGCGCTTCCGTTTCCGTCAGCTCCTCGGCAACCGCTCCGGACACTGCGGCTCCCAGCAGAGCAAAAATCAGGAAGAATGTTCTCCCCATGCACACAAACATGATGCTTCACCTCAAAAGGAACTTCTCGGCTTGAACTCGCAATTTGAACTATTGTTACGGGAATTACGCCAATAGCTGCGCCATGCAGGCGCACGCCAACGGAGGGCTTACCGAGGAGGGGCTCGCGGACTGAACGCACCGAGGACGGGTGGATCGTGTGTCCTCGGCGCCGATTCCCGGTTCGCATAGCCGGAATAGGGCTCGGCAGTGACAGCTATATTTTGTGCGAGAACAAAAGCCTGAACCAGATGGTTTTGCTTGATGAGCCGGAAGACATCCAGCGACTTGCCGTCGTGATCCGCCTCCCGGATGGCCGGCCCGCTGCCGCCTTGCAGTGGCGCCCGTGCGGGAGAATCAATCCCATGCGCATGAACGAACGGAGCGTCAGCGTGGCTGTGCCGCTGGTCCGGCTTGTCATGGCCGCCGGGGCCGCCGTCATGACGGTCATGCCGGTGGAGAAGCGGAGCCTGGTACAGCGCCAGGATCATGGCCAGGATTATGGCCAGCGATAAATGAATAGCCAGGAAGCGTCGCATTGTCCCGATTCTAAGGGAGAGCAGTGGGAGGTGTCAAACAAAGACAGTGCCGCGTGGTGGGGTCGCTCTTCACATCCACTCGCCGTAGCAGGGCGGGGAAGGGAGAGCCGGGCGCTCAATTTTTGCGCGGCTTGTTCATTGCTCGGTCACCTCCACCCCGGCAAGGGTTTCAAGCAGCGTGATGGCAGCGGCGAAATCCTCCTCGCCATGCCCCATCGCCACCGAGGCCCCAAACAGCTCGTGGACCAGGGCGGTCGCCGGGAGCGGGACGTTCAGCTCGTGACCGGACTCCAGCATGAGTCCCAGGTCCTTGTGCATCCACTTCAAGGAAAAGTTCGGTTCAAAGCTTCGCTTCAGCACCTGCGGCAGCTTGGCGCCGATCATGGGATTGCTGGCCACGCTGGCCTGCAGGACCTCGAGAACCAAAGAAGGAGAAAGCCCGGCCTTCTGCGCCAGCACAAAACCCTCGGCCATGGCCTGGCAGGTAAGCGCCCCGATCAGGTTCTGCGTCAGCTTGAGTTGCAGGCCCATGCCCTGCGCGCCGATGTAAAAGATTTTTTCCGCCATGACCGCGAGATACGGCTCGACGCGCTGGAAAACTTTTTTGTCGCCCCCGACCATGAAGGTCAGCGCGCCGTTGATAGCGCCCTGCTTGCTTCCGCTGCAAGGAGCGTCCAGAAAGCCGGCTCCGCGGCTGCGAAACTGCTCCGCCACTCTGCGGCTGACCGAAGGAGAAATCGTAGTGCAATCGACCACCACCGAACCCGGCTGTACGCCTTCGAGCAGGCTCTCGGTCACCTGACAGACGGAGTCTGACCCCCCGACACAGAGGAAGATGACTTGCGACAGGCGGGCAACCTCGGCTGGCGAACCGGCGACTTTTGCGCCACGGCTCGCCAGTTCCTCCGACTTCTGCCGGTTGCGGTTGAAAACAGCAACGGAATAACCAGCCTTCAAGAGACTCTCCGCCATGGGAAGGCCCATGATCCCCAAGCCGATAAAACCTAACTTTTCCAGTTCCGACATCTTTTACTTATTTCTCCCTGAAGTGAAATGACGACGGCGAAGCGCCCGCGCCGTTCCTCAGGATGACCGCGAAGGGGCTCGGAATCTCGCAGCAGCGTGGGTGGCATCCATGCTGAAATTATTCTAACTGTTTCGCGGCTTCCTACTTTTCGGCCGGTTTTTTCTTCCTCTCGCGCAGCGCGGGCTCGAGAACTTTCACCTTGTTCTCTTCCTGTGACTTCTTGCTTGCTTTGCTTTTTCGCTCCGTGACCCAGCCGAGCTTGTTGGTCTGGCGCGAGCGGGCGATGCCGAGCGAGTCTGGAGGGACCTCCTCGGTGATGGTGGAGCCGGCGGCGACATAGGCGTTTTTACCCACGCGAACCGGGGCAACCATCTGCGTCCCGCTGCCGATGAAGACGTTGTCTTCAATCACGGTGGTGTGCTTTTTTTCTCCGTCGTAGTTGCAGGTGATGGTGCCCGCCCCGACGTTCACATTCTCCCCGACCACGGTGTCGCCCAGATAGGTCAGATGCTGCGCCTTGCTCCCGCGTCCGATGCGGGTCTTTTTGACCTCGACGAAATTACCGATCTTCGCTCCGGGGCCGATCTCGTTGCCGGGCCGGAAGTGCGAGAACGGCCCGACGCTGGCCCCGTTTGCGATCCGTGCTTCGGCGATCACACAGAACTGCTTGACGGTGACATCATCGGCCAGCTCGGATTCGGTGATGACGGAAAAGGAACCGATCCGGCAATTCTCCCCCACGCGGGTCTTGCCGGCCAGCGTGACGCCGGGTTCGATCACCGTGTCCGGCCCCACCTCCACGTCCATGTCGATCATCACGGTTTCCGGCCGCAGGATGGTGACGCCTGCCAGCATCAGCGCCCGAGCTTTTCGTCCTCGCAGCAGAGCGTCCACCTCGGCCAGCTCCGCGCGGTTGTTGATGCCGATGACCTCGGAGGCGTCGTCCATCCGGCAGGGATGCACCTTCTTTCCCCCGTGGGTAAGCAGGCCGATGACGTCGGTCAGATAGTATTCTCCCGAGATACCGTCACGGGGAATGCGGTCCAGTTCGGCGAGCAGGTGCCGGGTCTCGAAGCAGTAGATCGCGGTATTAATCTCGCGAATGCGGCGCTCGTCGGGGGAAGCCGATTTTTGCTCGACGATGGAGGCTACGCCGCCATCCGGCCCGCGCAGGATGCGTCCATAGCCGGTGGGGTCCTCCATCTCGGCCGTCATCACGCTGGCCGCCGCGCCGGAGCCTAGGTGGGAGTCGATAAACCGTCGCAGGGTTTGGGCCGTGATGAGAGGTGTATCTCCGCAGTAGACCAAAAGGTGCTGACCCGCTGTTTCCAATTCCCGGCGGGCGCACTGCAAGGCGTGGCCCGTGCCCAACTGCTGCTCCTGCCGGACAAAGTACAGCCCCTGTTGAGGCAAACCCTTCAAAGCGCCGGTCACCGCTTCGGCCTGGTGGCCGACGATAACAATAATATTCCCCTCAGAAACCTCTCTCGCCGTGCGCACGGCGTGTTCAATCAGCGTCCGGCCCGCCACCGAGTGCAGCACCTTGGCGAGCTTGGACTTCAACCGCGTTCCCAGGCCCGCGCCCAGAATGGCGATGGCGATCTGATCTTTCATCTGGTTATCCTCATTACTCTATTATCCTGATCTACAGGAACAGTGTGTATGGTGGCCGCTTCTTCCGTTCTCGCACGGACAATGCAGCTCAGGTCCTGGCGAGGCGGCGTTTCTTGAGGAGCCTGCCGGCGCCAAGCCGTGACGGAACTCCGCCTGCCTTGCGAGCCAAATTGCGATGGCGGGTGGCGATTTCAAGAACCTTCTTTGCCAGGCGGTCGGAATGATGCCGCACCTTCTGCGCGGTCGATGCCCCCGTTCGCTCCTCCGACAACAGATTGCCGGTTACCAGGCGCACTCCCAATTTCTCCAGCTCGGCGGCGTCCACCTCCACGGGTTTCGATCTTTGGGATAGATACCGCCTCCGCAACCCGGGCGAAGCCGGTTTGGTGTTCAATAAAGCATAATCAAAGACGGGCAAGCCGCAATGATCGTAGATTGCCCGGATGTGGTCGGCGGCGGAGTAACCGGCGGTCTCTCCGGGCTGGGACATCAGGTTGCAGATAAATATTCTGGCGGCGGGAGCGCGCGCCATTCGTTCCGCCACGTCCTGCACCAGCAGGTTCGGAATCAAGCTGGTAAACAGCGAGCCGGGTCCCACGGTGATGGCGTCGGCCTCGTCGATGGCCTCCAGCGTCTGCGGCAGCGGATGGCATCTGGAAGGCACCAGGCGGATGCGGGCGATCCGGGCGCGGCTCCGGGAGATGAGCGTCTCGCCCCGAACGATGCGGCCGTTCTGCATCAAGGCTTCCAGAGTGACGTTGGAAACTGTGGAGGGAAGGATGCGGCCCCGAATGGCGAGCACTTCGCTGGTGACTTTAACCGCATCCTGGAAATCTCCGGTGATGCCGGTCAGCGCGGTCAAAAAAAGATTGCCAAAGCTGTGCCCCTTCAGCCCCCTTCCGCTGGTAAAACGGAATTGAAAGAGCCGGGAAAGCAGTCCTTCGTCTTCCGAGAGCGCTACCATGCAGTTGCGGATGTCGCCGGGGGGCAGAACCTGGAACTCCCGCCGCAGACGTCCGGAGCTGCCGCCATCGTCGGAAACCGTGACGACCGCGGTGAGATCGCTCAAGCGGGCGGGATCCGTCCGGGAGAGCGCATCGGAAAACGGCGTCGCGTTGTCCCGCTCGTCGTTCCACTCAGTGACCCACTCATCCCGAACATGCTTCTTCAGGCCGTGCAGCAGGGCAGAAAGTCCGGTTCCGCCGCCCATCGCGACAATTTTCATGCCCCCCAACCCCTGCCAGTATGCATTCCTGATGCCTTTATATGATCGGCTTTTCCGGATAGATCAACTCGGTGAAGCGGGGGTCCTCTTCGAGTTTGGAAAAATCCGAATCGTTCCGTGCCATATACCGGTTCCGCTCATTGAGTTGGATTGCTTTTTGCAGATGCTCCAGCGCAGCCTCAACATGCTCCTGGAGGGCAAACGTGGAGGCCAGAGCATAATAGATGTAGTCAGACTTCGGGGCGAGTTTCAGCGCCTTAGCCAGGTAACGCTCCGCTTCCTGCTGGTTCCCCTCGTTTGCCATGCTCACACCATAGTTGTAAAAGTCCTCGGTGGTTTTCAGGCGCGGACTGAGATGACTGAGACGCTGATTACAAATGTTCAGATAGACTTGAGCCCGTTCGGCTAAGTCCCGAGTGGGGAGGTTCGCCAGGCGTTCAAAAATGGGGCGGGCCTTTGCAAACCCATGCCGGTTGAACTGCTTCACTCCATTTTCAAATTGCGTCACAGAGTTCCTATATTGGATTTCTTCCGGAGTTAACTTCCGCCGGAAGACGGGAGCCGCCTTGGACTTGGAAGATTTCTTCCCTTTTGCTTTCAAATTCTTAGAGGCAGAGCCCTGGGCCTTTTTGGACGCAGCCAAGCGCGCGGTTCCGGCAGGCCGTTTCTTTTTAGCTGGCCGGTTCTTTTTAGCTGATAGTGTCTTTTTAGAAATAGGTTTCTTCATTCCAGAACCGCCTCCTAGGGCACGACGCCTTGAGTCATTGGGGCATCAGCGGCTAATTCATAGCATTCTATTCACTTATAGCAGAACAGAAAATTTCCAGTCAAGGGAAGGGAGCCTTGGGCGGTGGGAGGATACCAATCGGGGTAGAGGCTGTAAACGCCGTTTGCCGCTTGCTGCTATTCAATAAAAGCAGTCCTGCCGGCCTCTGGCATCTGCCCTGGCCAAGGAAACCACAGCCACACGATAGCCGTCTCCGCTCCAAGCCCACCCATCCCTATCGGGAAAGACGAGCGGCTCTGGGACGGTAGCCGCTCCGAGCCCGGATGCGGAAATCTTTCACGTGATCTCCCACCAGTTTCACAGTAATGTCCCGCCAGCCGCGGTTCGGATTCGGTTGCGGATAGTAGCTGAGCGCATAAAGATGTGACAGGTCATCCCGGATTAAGGAAAAGGCCTTCTGCTGATCTCTCCAGTTTTTGGCAAAATACGCTTTGCCCCCCGTGCTGACGGTAATCCGCTCAAATACGGCGGTCGAGACCGGATCGTGTTTCGCCTCGCGCGTGCTGATCATGTAAATGGGGATGCCCGCCGCTTGAGCCAGCTCCCGAACCGCCTCGGGAGAAACCACGCTGGCGTTGTCCGGACCATTGGAGAAAACAACCACGACTTTTCTTCCGGAGAGATCCGCCGCGTCTTTGAGGGTCATCAAGAGGCCGTTATAAAGAGCCGCGTCATCCCCGGCGACAGTGGAGCGCACGCCGCGCAAAACCTCCACGCGGTCGGAGGTGAGCGCAGCGGGCCGCGAAAAGTTGCGGCTGTAGGAATACAGCGCGACCCGGTCGGCGGCATCTAAAGAGCGGACGAATTCGGAAATGGCGTCCTGCGCAAACACAAATCCCCGGTACATGTAGTTGCTGGTGTCGAACAAAATGAAAACATTGGCTCCGGCCACCAGAGAAGCAACGCTCTCCGGCGTGGCCTGCGGGAATTCCTGCGGATTCCCGTTGCGAAGCCGGGCAGGCCCGCGGGAGTAAAACGGCCGCACCACCCGTGGCTGGCTCTGCCCCGGTAAAAACTCTCCCAACCGGCGCGGGGCGGCGCTGCCTTCGGCGAAGGTAGCCACCTTCTGCTGAATGCCATCCTCGTACAGTTCAAAGTCCCAGGGATACAGGGCTGTTATATAGTTGCCCTTCTTGTCTGTCACGGCCACATTCAACAGCACCATGTCGACTTCGACCCGGAAGACGGCCGTGCCGGGCTCGGCTTCCTGCGCCGTGCCGGGGATTAGGCTGCCGGGGAAAATACCGAGCAGCATCAGAAGCAGAAAGAAACATTGCCTGTTCATAGATCCATCTCCCCTCGGTTGCGAAATTCCACTGCTTTCCGTAACAGAACTGCTTTTGTCCGTCCCGCATGCAGCGGGAAATTTCAACCTTGGCCGGCAGCCGGAGGCTTCGGCAAAGAGGTTACCTGCCCGCTGCGAAACTCCTCTCCGGTTTCCCGCAAGGCGCGGAGCACAGCCGACCAGTCCTCCAGGTGAGTGGCGAAAATCTTCTCGATCATTCGGCGGGTCAGCTCGGGAATCATGCGGTGCAGCATGGCCGGCGCATAGCCTGCTTCGTCTGCCAGCCGTGCCCAGTACAGATTGTGAGAGTCCCAGCTCTCGGCCAGCAAACGGCTGGAATAGCCCAAGAAGGTGGGAAACGGTTTCCCCGGCAACAATTCTCGCGCGTGGGTGTTGGCCAGGGCAGGGTGGGGTACGCCGAAATCGCGGGAGATGCGCTCCCAGCTGACCTCCTCCGGGTAGCGCTGCTCGAGAGTTTTCAGTTCGTCTCCGGCCACGCTCCACTCTGCGGCCTGGCCGGGATATTTTTTCCGAAACTCGGCTGCCAGGTAAAAAAGCTCCGCCGGCATCAACTGGAAAAGAGCTTCCTCCAGATGCGCCGTGCCCAGGGCCTTTTCTACTTTCTCCAGGCGCCTCGGGAGCATGCGGTCGAACAGGATATCCGAGACTCTGCGCCGCGTGGCCTCATCACCCGCGGCAGCCGCCAGGAGGTCTTCTCCCAGGCTCTGGTAGAGAGCCACGGCGTGCATCTCGTTCCGGGTAACCCCCCACCAGCGGGGCAGGACGGCGCTCGCCAAAATCGTCGGCGCCAGATCCGCCCAGATCAACGATTGAGTGTTTTCCGGAACGAGGAAGTCCTGTTCTATTTGTGCGAGCACGTAAGGCAGGTTGGCGAGCGAACCCGCCAGGTAGGCCCCGCCGCTCGCCGTCCAACCCCTGCCGAACAGGCGCGGTGTCTGCCATGCTTCTTCTCCCGTTGTGGTCATCCGCCCGGAAAAATCATGGGAACGGACGAAGAGCGAATTGTTGTGGAGGATTTGAGCGCCCGGCGGCTCGTAGTATGCATAGTTCAAGCCGACCAGGGTGTCCCGCAGGAACGGAGTGAGCAGGCCGCGAACCTCATCCATCTTACGCGGCGAATTGGCTGATTGAATCTCCTTGGTCAAATCGGTGCGCGCCTGCAGGGCGGTATGCGGGTTATTGATGAGTCCGGAGGCCCATTCGCTTCGTTCTCTGCGGCTAAAAATGGGCAGGGGCATCTCGAACTCCCGGAGCTGTCCCGCTAGACGAACCAAGGACTCCGAAGCAGCTCCCCCTGGCGCCATTTCATCCATGCCGGCGCGCAGCCCCAGCAAGGTATCCAGGGGGACCAGACGCTGCGCATCCAATATTCCGTGGATTCTTTCAGCCAGTTCCTGCCGCGCTTGCTGTCCTTCCGGACTCGCCTGGGAGGGGCCAGCCAATAGCGCCACGATTTCATCCTGGGAAAGTTTCGGTGTGCCCCTGACGAATTCCAGCATTCCTTGCAAGGAGGCCTGGGCGGCTTCAAAGATCTCAACCGGGGAGCTGATACCGGAGAAGGGATGGACCACCTTCTGGAAGGAATAATTCAGCATGTTTTCCGGAATTTGTTCTTGTCTTGCCAGTATCTGCCAAAGTCCGACGTTCGCCTGAAACAGGCCCATCGCATCGGCCCGCACCAGGTGTTTGCGAATGTGGTCGATGCTCTCGGCTGCGTGCAGGAAGCGGCTGATCGAATCATTGTCCAGGCTGCTCCACTCGGAGAACAGCAAGTACTGATTTTGGAGGCGCGAGAACTTCTCCGCCAGCAACCGGACCGTCTGCGGGCTCAGCCGCCCGGCAGGAGTGCGGTAGCGGTCGATTTCGATCAATGCCAGATAGGTTTGCAGCGGCCCATCTTTCCCCGGGTCGCGGGAAAGGGAAACCAAGGCTTCCAGTAATTCTTCGGGCTTGTCCCAGCCGTTTGAGCGCTTGGCCAACTCCCGGACTAATTTGGAATCGCTTTTCCTGCGGAATATCTCCTTCCACACTTCTAAATTGCCCGGGACGTGCGGTTCGCCGTCCGGCTCCAGATAGAGACGGCTGACGAGCAGCAGGAGCCCTGCATTGGGCCGAAAAACGGGCCGGGCGGGATTGGGAAGGTTTTTGTTGCTCTTCCCCCGCAGCGCTTCATAGAGGCGACTCAACCGGCGAGGTTCGGTGAAGTACGCCTGCTGGGCCCGGCTGACGCGAGAGAGCGCATCAAAATAAACTGCCACCCAGCCCGTATCTTTTTCGAGCAACCGCATTACAAATTCTCCGGGTGAGCCCGGGTCGGCGCCCACCAAGCTTTTCCAGGCCGATTCCGAACGGGCTCCTCCGGGAACGAGGACTCGCCCGGACCGGATTGCAATATGGCTGCCATAAAAGTCCAGAACGGGTGCCAGCGGGACCAGTGTCTTCATTCCAGGGTCCCGCCGCAGGGCCGTTCGGGTTTCTTCGTCCAGCCGGGATAAGGCCCAGTAGAGGCGGGACAGTTGCGGGCTTTGCATGAGAGTGTCGACGACATCTTCCTCGCCCTCCACCCAATCGTTTGGATTAAACAGCGCCGGCACCTGGGAACTGGCGTAGGATTGGGCGAACGGCTGGCCAGTTCGAAGCGCTTCCTCCAGCTCCACCAGCGGGAATCCGGAATCAATGGTGAGGAAAGCCCTTTCCGGATCGGTGGTCTGCAACACAGCGTTGGGGCCGCAGGATTCCCGGAAACGATAACCAAGAATCGTGAGCAGCGGCTGGACGTCGCTGCAACCGGATACTCGCAGGACCCCGTCCAGGCCCGCCAGTTCGCGCAGATCTCTGGCCTGTTCCGTGTAATTTATTAACAGCTTCAGATACTCGGTGGGTTTGCCGGATTTCTTGCCGCTCCAGAAGTGATATCCTTCCACCACCACGTTGCGGGCCAGGAAAGACAGCACGTCCCTTGCCGGAGCCTTCTGGCTGATGGCAGCCATCCGCAAGAAAGAACGCAGCGGGCCGGGTATGATTGTAGTGGCGGGGAATCCAGACGGCATGGTCTGTTCCAGCGCCTTCTCCAGATCGGGCAGGTCTTTGCCTCCTTTTTCGCGGTAAAGTGCCAGGTATTCCCCTGCCTTTTCCCGGTTCCCTTCCAGAAGTTCCAATTCCACCAGCCGCCGCGTCACGGCCGCATGCCCGCCGGGTTGTTCCATCTGTTCGGCCATGCGCTCGCCCTGCGACAGCAGTTTCAACCACTGCTCGTAAGCTTGCTTCCGTCCGGATTGGCCATAGCGGTCTAACAGCTGAGCAAAGGCGCGTGCGATCTCCGGGTCCTCGGGATACAGTTGTAATCCTTCGGAAAGGAGCGTCCTGGCCTGGGCCATCTGGCCGGATTCTTCCGAAGACAGCGCCTGGGCCAGCACGTCATCGGGGGAAGCGGGGTCGGCGCTCCAAGCTGGGCGCAGGAGCGAAGCATTTCCTCCAAAAATAAGCAGCAGAAAAAGACCCGACAGGGAAAAAGCGTGTTTCATGACCACAGCCCTTTCTACGAGTTTTAGAAAAGCGATGGATACTACCCGCAGGCAGCACAGCCGGGAAGCCGGCTCTGTCCTCTTGATTTACCCGTCTTCAAACTGACTATGGAGCGTCCATAAGAATAAATCATCTTGCAATACAATCCAAGTCTCCGGTCCACCCAAAAACAAGGTACAGGCAGATAACCTCGAATTATAGGCTAGGTTTTCTTGGTTTTGAACATTTTTTCTGCCATCTTGCGGACCGTGTCGGGGACGTTCTTGTTAGTCGAGAGGGAGCGGAGATCGGTCACAATGAGGCGGTTGAGCAGCGGCAGACCTACATCAATGGGCAGACGGGGATTATTGACCAGATTCTTTAATACTACATAGTTTTTCATGAACTTGCGGTTCATGGAAATGAGGCGCAACACGTCCTGGCTCACGTTCTTCAGGGCGGCGAAATTCTCCGCTTCGCCGTCGGTTAGCTTGGGAGAACTCAACACGCCCCGTTGGATCACTTTACTTCCGTCACGAATTAGAAAACCCCGTTCTTCTTTGGTACCCAGCAAGGCCAGCTTCAGGCGCTGCGCGACGGTCATCCTGGCGATTTTGCTGACTAGGCCCTCTGGTTTGGAAGGATCGGCGGGGGCCGCCGCTGTTTCTTCCTCTGCGGTCGGGGGAGGCGGGGGAGTTTCCGACTGCATCTCCTCAATCAGCATATCAAGCAAATCTACTTCCAATACAAGGCCTTCGGCAGGCGGGTCTTTCTGCCAGCGCTCGTGGGTCGGATTGTCCTTCAGAGCTATCAGCGCCGGGGTCTGCAGCAGATCCAGTTCTTCCAAAAGCACTTGCAATACTTCCGGACCCGCATTCGCGGCCAGGACTGTAATGGCATCCAGCGGCGAGGCGGGATTGGCCAGAAGAGCCGGCAACAGCACCGGACGGACGTGGGCGAGATCGAGAAAGTAGCGGGCGACGGATTCGGGTAACGTCCAAGACGCCAGTTCCGCGACGCATTGTTCGTCCTGGAGGCGGCTTAGAGTCTGATGGGCGGCACGGCATACTTCCGGGTCGGCGTCTGCTGTGAGCGAAACCAAAACGTTGAGTAGCTGATCGGCCGGAATCTCCATTTCGCCGCGAGCCGCCTGGAGTTTTTCTTCTGGGGCCAATTCAACGGTTTCGGCAGACGGTTCTTTCCGCCAACCTTCGTGGAGCGGATTGTTTTTCAAAGCTGCCAGCACAGGCGGCTTCAACAGGTCCAATATTTCCAGAAGCATTTCCAGCACTTCCCGGGTCGACTTCGCGGCCAGAACGATGATGGCGTCCTGTGGAGAGGCGGGATTGGCCAAAAGAGTCGGCAGCAGGGCCGGACGGGCGTGGGAAGGATCGAGAAAATAGCGGGCGACGGGTTCCGGCAGAGTGGGCGCCGCCAGCGCCGGGACACATTGTTCGTCGGGAAGATGTTGGAGTGTTTCCTGGGCCGCGCCGCTTACCTCCGCGTCGGTGTCGGCGGCGAGCACAACCAACATATTCAGTAGCTGGGGGGCGGGAACCTCTGCTCCCCCCATTTCTCCACGGGCAACCTGGAGTTTTTCTTCGCGCGACAGTTCCCCGGATAACAATTGCTGCGGTAACATGATGCAAACCTCACGGAGCAAGTTCAGAAAGTCCGCTGGCGGAGATGGTAAACCGTTTCACTTCCCCGTCGTTACCTGCAGGCGGCAACGGGTTTCCGTTCAGGGAGAGGGTCACACCGCCCGCATCCCCGACGTGCATTTGGATGGCCTCGTTTGCACGAACCCGGCGTGTTTGCTGCGGCTGCAGGAAGCCTTCCCACTCCGCTTCGCCGTCCGCGATGATCGAGAGCCAGACTTCACGGCGACTGTCGATCTGCAACAAAAACGATCCAGCCACAGGTTCAGGACTGTTCACCCGTCCCTGCCGTGTCTCTTGCATGGCAGCCGCCAGCGCCGGAGCCTTTTCCAGTTGGGTCTGCGCAGGGGGGGCGGAAGAAGCGCCGGTGGCGGTCTCCGTCCGCGAGGACGTCCTGGAGGAAAGGTTTCCGGGAGCGGCAGAGGCCATTGCTGCCGGGGAATCAGAGGCCGGTTCCCGGTCGGTGAACCGGTAGATGGCGTAAGCGATCCCGATGACGATTGCACCCAATGCGATAGCTGTCAAAACCAGAGGGATGTACCCAGTCATGGACGGCGCCATCGCGTCGCTCGGCGGAGCCGCCGTCTGCCGGTTTGTATCGTCCAGGCCTGCATTTACCTCCTCAAAATATTCTGCAACCGTCCGTTCCTGGTCCAGCCCTAAATAGCCGGCGTAATGGCGCACAAAACTCTTGTTGAAAATGCCACCGGGGAGCAGATCCATCTTTTCTTCCTCAATTGCTTTGAGGAAGCGCACGCTGATCTTAGTGTGCTCGGAGATATCGCGGAGGGAAATTCCCCGCGCTTCCCGTTCGACCCTCAAGTTTTCACCGGCGGAACCCATATGGTTTCTTATGGATAGCTAAATAAGAATGCGGTTTATGATAGTGGGGGAGCCTAAAAACTGTCAAACATTAATTGAGGCTTTTTCTGAGTCCCATCTGTGATTATAATGTGAGGGGTTTTACTTTGTGCCGAGTCTCTGAAATCCGCCCCTGCTTTCATTATGGAAGATAACGAGAAGCTTTTAGATTTAGAGAAAAGGATCAAGGAACTCTCCGTGTTTCACGAGGTGGGAAGGACCCTGACTTCCACCCTCGACCTGAACCAAGTCCTGCAAACGATCATGGAGAAGATCAGCAGCTTCTTCCGCCCGGACACTTGGTCCCTGCTGCTGGTTGATGAGGAGACCGGCGAACTCTACTTTGAAATCGCCATCGGCGAGGCAGCCGAGTCTCTCAAGCAGGTACGGCTCAAGCCGGGAGAAGGCATTGCCGGATGGGTGGCCCTGCATGGCGAGCCTTTGATGATATCGAATGCCTATGAGGACAAACGCTTTGCCCCCCGGCTGGATGAGTTGACCAAAATTCAGACCCGCTCGGTTGTTTGCGTTCCAGTGCGCAGCCGGGACCGCGTTTTGGGGGTGATTCAGCTCATCAATTGCGTGTCGGAGATGAAGCTGGATGAGGACGAGTTGTTCCGGCTCCAGGCGCTGGCCGATTATGCCGCCATCGCCATTGACAACGCCCGGTTCGTCCAGCGGATTCACGAGCTGACCATCACCGACGATTGCACCAAGCTCTACAACAGCCGGCATCTGCATTCCGTCCTGGAAGCGGAAATCTACCGCTCGCTTCGGTATCAATACGAGTTTTCGCTGATCTTTATCGACCTGGACTACTTTAAGAGAGTCAATGACCGCTACGGCCACCTGGCGGGAAGCAAGCTGCTCGCCCAACTGGGCCAGCTCATCAAACGATACTTGCGGCTGATTGATTACGGTTTCCGCTATGGCGGGGACGAGTTCGTGGTGCTGCTTCCGCAAACCCCGCAGCGCAGCGCGCTGAACGTAGCCCGCCGCCTCCATCAGTTGATTGCTCAACACACCTTTCTCCAGCAGGAAGAGATCAACATCTCGATCACCGCCAGTTTTGGGGTCTCCTCGTTCCCCGGCGACGGGCAAACCCGCGAGGAGTTGATCCGGCTGGCCGACGAGGCCATGTACCTGGTGAAGAAGCACTCCCGCAACAACATTGCCGTAGCCAACCAGGGATTGCTGGTTTAGAGGCGCTCTTTTTTAGAAAGTGAGCAGTTTCGCTGCATTGCCCTCAGGATCGCTTGCCTGCTGGAATGAATTTCTACTAGATGATGAAAGGTCAGACAAGTAAAAATTGCCCCACCTGCGGCGGCACCGGCTGGCGTCCCCTTGAAAAGGACGGCCTGCGCGCCGTGGAGATTTGCGACTGCCGCCGCCAGCAGCGGGACCGGCGATTGCTCGAACGCGCCCGGATTCCCCGCCGCTATAGCCAGTGCGACTTTGACGGCCTTAACGTCTTGAGGGAGCAAGAAAGCCTGTACTTTGCGGTGGGCAAAGCGCGCCGCTTTGTGGAAGATTATCCCCTCGTCGAGAAAGGCCTTTTATTCCTGGGAAACCCGGGTGTGGGCAAGACTCACCTGACTGTTGCCATCTTGAAACAGTTAATGGAGCAAAAAGGGGTCGAGTGCCTTTTCTGTCCTTACCAGGAGCTGTTGAAGCAAATCCGCGATAGCTACGATCCTGTCTCGCTGAGCACGGAGTCGCAGGTCCTGCAGCCGGTTTTGCATACGGACGTAGTGGTCATTGACGACCTGGGGGCGAATCGCGTCTCCGATTGGGTGGAGGACACCATAACTTATATCCTGAATCACCGCTACAACGAGCGAAAGATGACGCTGCTGACCTCGAATTTGCCCGATACCTCAGAAGAGGTCCCGGGACGCAGTCCCAGTGGCAAATACCGCATAGGTGACACGCTGGAGGACCGCATCGGCAAGAGAGTGCGCTCACGGCTTTATGAAATGTGCGAGGTAGTGAAAATCGAAGCCAACGATTATCGACAGGCAGTCCTGGACCACAGCCGCTGAGCAGGTTCTTGCCCCCACGTTTCGCCCAACCCCTCAAATTGAACCGGTTCGCCGCCGGAAAGATTTAACGCACCAGGCAACGCGGCGGCTCTTTTCCCATATCTAATATGAATGAGGGGTAATGCGTTATGGCATGCGTCTTGCAAGCGAAGACAGTGAATTGTGAGAGGAGGGGTTCTAAAATGGGTAGACACAAAGGATACGGATTTGTCTGGCTGGTAGCTGGCCTGGGCCTGGGAGCAGGGGTCACTTATCTGTTTACGTCCAAGTCGGGGAAAAAGGCCCGCTGCTACGTCTCTCGCATGGCCGAGGACGGACGCGAGCGGCTGGCCGAGAGCGGCCAGGAAGTGCTGGAGCGCGGCAAGGGCCTCTACGAACGCGGCAAAGAGATGGCCGATGAGGCCATAGAGTTTATTGACCGCAGCCGGCGCGCCATTCAAAAGTAAACGCTACGGCTGTTCGCAAGGTCTCTGGTTCGTTCGCGCCTAGTTCGTCCTCTCAAAGTGGACGAAGTCGATCAAAAAGACCGCCCCGAGCAGGATGCTCTTGGTTTCGCCGTCCTTGCCCGGGGGCATCTCGACGGCGAAGTTGTCCGCGTCGGTAAACGCCTCCTTCGTCAGGCCGCTCCACTTCTTGGTGATCTTTCCCACCTGCCGGTCGTTCTCCCGAATCTCGAAGGTCCAGGGGTGGAGCAGAGGCCCGTACAGCCGGCAAATCTCCATTCCCATGGAGTTGGAAATCCGGTAGAGCCGCCGCAACACGGAGAATTCCCGCTCAATCGTTCCCAGCAGTTTCCCCTGCGCGTCCCGCACATCCAGTTTATGAAAGTAGAAACGGAAGGGCCGCTCCAGGTTCAGGACGGTGGAACCGTCGGCCCGCGCCACGATGATTTCGAAGGGCCGCAGCGCTTTCAGAAACAGCCTCAGAAGAACGGAACTTTTCTCCGCCGCGTAGTAAAGTTCATTGCCCATCTCGGAGAGCACCACGTAGCGGTTCTTGGTCTCAAACCCGCTCAGGATTTCTCCCCACTCTTTTTTCTGGCTGACGATCAGGGTGCTGGCAGAATCAAGCGCGTTCATCAGTGCCTCCCGCAGTAGCTCTCGGAGTAGCTATGGCGATGCATCCAGGAATTATATACCGATTGCGGCGGTCAAGGAGCGGTCCGAACTATCGAGGGAACCCCCGGATTGCGGCCAGAATCTTTTGCGCCAGCTTCCCCTCGCGCGCCAGCCTTTCCAGCTTCCGGTAAACATCCAGCTTCGATTGGGGAAGGCGCTTGCCGACGGCGGCAACGGCTATGGTTTCCGTGTCCTCCCATAGCATAAAGATGATTCGATAGTTCCGCCAATGATAACTGCGCCAAGCTTCGAGCGGTTCACGAAGCGGCATGGAAGTTCCGTGAGGATCGGCGGCGAGCTTCTGGATTCCCTTCTTCAGGGAGTTTTTGAACTTCTTCGGAAGGGCATCGACATCCTGTTTCCCCTCCGGGGTAAACAGTATCCGGTACACCTTTAGTTCTCCGCAAACACGTCCTCGAATGAATGGAGTTTTCCCCGGCGGGCGTCTTCTTCTACGGACTCGGCGGTTTTCAGCAGCCGGGCGTAGAGCTTCCGGTCGGCGGTGATTTCGAGAGTTTCAATGGCCGACCGCAGACCGGAAACCAGCTCCTCAAAATACGGCTTGTCCAGGATGAACTTTTCATTGGCTTTTCCGCGAGCCGCCACCACCACGACCGTTTTTCCCTTGGCCATGCGGAGAACGGCGCTTTGTTCCTGGCGGAGAGCAGACCGGTTCACTTTGCGGGTCCGTGGTTGCAGACTTTTTAGCGGCGGCATAGTATTCCTCTATATGTACAAAATAAGGAAGCTTATGTACATGTTGTATTTTCGTCGAAAAGTCGAGATTCTGTCAAGCGGTGTTGTGGGACGGTATGTGAATCAATTTCTACGTCAGACACAGCTTTAGAGCTTGCGTGAAAACCATCCGAGCCGCGACCGCCAGGGAGCGGTCACAACCGCACGGTGCATTCCCGGCCATGTCTGACCGCTCCTTCACAGTCGCGGCTCTGATTTGTTTTTGGTAGCCACGGTAAATTGGCCATCTCAATTTGCCGTGCGTTTGCAAATTCAGTCCGAGCCGCGCGCGTAAGCAAGCGGACAATCCGAATACTTAGCGCGGCAGCAGGTGCGTATAACAGATTTTGTCCACTCCCTAACGGTCGTGGCTCGGATTTGTTTTTGGTAGCCACGGTAAATTGGCGGTTTCAATTTGCCGTGGGTTTGTAGACGAGCAATATACCCACGGGGAGGAAAATCGCTCGCCGTGATGGCTACCAGTTAGTTTTCGAAGAGCGATTTCGAAAGTTGGTTATCTATCCATCTTTTTTTCTTCATCTTGTCGCGGACTTTAGTTTGAATCTGAGAAGGAGTATTAGTTAGATATTCCTTGGCATGTTTGAGGACATTCTTTGCCTCTCTTTCTTTCATTTCCAGTTCTGACAAGTAAGCCACTGCGTCCTTAACAGTAAATTGCTTCTTTCTCTCGGTTGCCCAGTTACTTTCTAGACCAGTCCAGATGACCGCATCAACCTTGCCTCGTTGAGACTGCATCCACTTTTGAACAACCGTCTCATTTTTCTTTTGAACTTTCGGACCGCACTCGTACGGATTAGCTTTAATCCAATGGATATTCTCCTCGCTGGTTTCCTCACGAGTTCTTAAGTTCTCGCACGCTTGTTTCAGGTACCCGAATTCGCTTATTGCCCAGTAGGTTTTTTTCTTTGGCGACGCGGCATGGATTACAAGGGTGAGTCGCCTGTCGCTTGAGATACGCGCGAACTCAATTGGCAGTCTTGGGCCGTCACGATACCAACGGGATTTGATCCGAAGCGACCCTGGGCACCAAATCAGAGAACCCCAACCAAGAACAGCTATTTGCATAACCTCTAACCGCCTTGCCTTTTACGAGCACCCACTCGTGCTGCCGCAGTTCTCGCACTTATAGCAGCTTCCGTTGCGGGTCATGATGGAGCCGCAATCGGCGCAGGCAGGGGCGTCGGTCATGGCGGCAGCGGCATTTGTTTGCTCTCGCACGCCACCCGGAGACGGGGCTGCCGGGGCAGCCTCCAGGAGGTCGCCATCTCCGAGGCCGATGCCTGCCTGGTAGCCGGGGATAAACTTCAGGGCCAGCCAGCGGAAGATGTAATCCATGATGGACTTGGCGTAGGGGATATCCTGGTTGCCGGTCCAGCCGGAGGGTTCAAAGCGGGTGTGCGCGAACTTGTCCACCAAGACCTTCATCGGCACGCCGTACTGCAAGGCCAGCGAGATGGCGGTGGCGAAGCTGTCCATCAGTCCGCTCACGCTCGAACCCTCTTTGGCCATGACGATGAAGATCTCGCCCGGCAGCCCGTCCACGTACATGCCCACCGTGATGTAGCCCTCGTGCCCGCCGATGGAGAACTTGTGGGTGATGGCCTTGCGCTCTTCGGGCAGCTTGCGCCGGACGGCCTTGCGGACCTCAGGGGACGTTCCCTCAGGGGCTAAAGCCCCTTCTTGGGTGGGCAGTATCGGCACGGCTGAAGCCGTGCCCTGATCCCTCGGCTTCGCTCGGGACAGGCTCACGCGGCTCTGCTCGCCTTTGCCCGCGCTCAGCGGCTGGACGCGCTTGGAGCCGTCCCGGTAGACCGCCACCGCCTTCAGCCCCATTTTCCAGGCGGCGATGTAGGTTTCCATAACATCATCCACGGTGGCGTCCTCGGGCAGGTTGACGGTTTTGGAGATGGCGCCGGAGAGGAATGGCTGCACGGCCTCCATCATGCGCAGGTGGCCCATGTAATGGATCGAGCGTTTGCCGCCGGCGGGCCGGAAGGAACAGTCAAAGACCGGCAGGTGCTCCGGCTTCAGGTAAGGAGCGCCCTCGATGGCGCCGCTACGGTCGATGAAGTCCACGATCTCATCCACCTGTTTCGGGTTGTATCCCATCCGCAGCAGCGCCGTGGGCACGGTGTTGTTGACCACCTTGATGACGCCGCCGCCCACGAGCTTCTTGAACTTTATCAGGGCCAGGTCCGGCTCCACGCCGGTGGTGTCGCAGTCCATCATAAAGCCGATCGTGCCCGTGGGGGCCAGCACCGTCACCTGCGAGTTGCGATAGCCGTGCCGGATGCCCTGGTCGTAGCAATCTTTCCAGACTTGCCCGGCCGCCTCAAACAAAGCAGTGGTGGGGAGCTTCTGCGGATCGATGCGGTCGAGCGATGCCCGGTGCATGGCGATGACCTCCAACATGGGCTCGCGATTCTGCGCGTAGTGCGGGAAGGGCCCCAAGGCCTCCGCCAGCCGCGAACTGGTCAGGTAGGCCTGCCCGTGCATCAGGGCTGTAACGTTGCCGGCAAAGTCGCGGCCCGCCGCGCTGTCGTAGGGCAGCCCGCAGGCCATCAGCATCGCGCCCAGGTTGGCATAGCCGAGCCCCAGAGGCCGGTAGTTATGCGAATTCATCCCGATCTTCTCGGTCGGATAGCTGGCGTGGTCCACCAGGATTTCCTGGGCCACGATCATGGTGTCGACGGCGTGGCGAAAGGCTTCCACCTCGAAATGGCCGGCCGGCGAAAGGAACTTCAGCAGGTTCAGCGAGGACAGATTGCAGGCCGTATCGTCCAGGAACATATATTCCGAGCAGGGGTTGCTGGCGTTGATGCGGCCGCTGGCCTTGGAGGTGTGCCAGCGGTTGATGGTGGTGTCAAACTGCATGCCGGGGTCGCCGCACTGGTGCGCCGCCCGGGCGATCCGCTGCATCAGCTCCCTCGCTTTGTGGAGCTCCGCCGCATTGCCGGTGGTCACTTCCCGCGTAGTCCAGGGGCCGTCCTCCAGGACCGCGTTCATGAACTCGTCGGTGACGCGGACGCTGTTGTTGGCGTTCTGGAAAAAAATGGAGCTGTAGGCTTCCCCGTCCAGCGACGAGTCATATCCCGCATCCACCAGGGTCCACGCCTTGCGCTCCTCCTTGGCCTTGCATTCGATGAACTCCACTATGTCGGGATGATCGATGTTCAGGATCACCATCTTGGCGGCGCGGCGCGTCTTTCCGCCGGACTTGATGACGCCGGCAAAGGCGTCGTAGCCGCGCATGAAGCTGATGGGCCCGCTGGCGCTTCCGCCGCCGGAAAGAGATTCTTCCGCCGAGCGCAACGGAGACAGATTGGAGCCGGTGCCGGAGCCCCACTTGAACAGCATCCCCTCCGTTTTGGCCAGGGTGAGAATGGAGTCCAGCGTATCGTGAACCGAATTGATGAAGCAGGCCGAACATTGCGGATGGCGATATCCGGTGCCCTCATAGACCGGCTTTTGCTCGGTTTTGCTCCAATGCCAGTTGAGAAAATTGGTGTCGGGCTCGCAACGCTCCACGCCGCAGTTGAACCAGACGGGCGAGTTGAAGCTGGCCTTCTGCTGCAGCATCAAGTGGGCCAGCTCGTCGCGGAAGTTCGCCGCGTCGTCGGCGGTGGCGAAGTAGCCGCCCACGAGCCCCCACTCGGCGATGCTGTCCACTACGCGGCTCACCAGTTGCCGGGCGCTCGACTCGCGCTCCGGCGTTCCCAGCTTCCCGTGCAGGTATTTGCTGGACACAATGTTGGTGGCGGTCTGCGACCAGCTCTTGGGCACCTCCACGTTGCGTTGCTCGAAGATGACCTTGCCTTTCTCATTCGCAATGGAGGCTGTGCGCAGCTCCCACTCGACCTGTTCATAAGGAGAGATATTCTGTTTAGTAAAAAAACGGGGAAAAGAAATCCCCTTGCGGGTGCCGGACGGTGCCGTGGTCTTCAGCATTACATTGCTCGTTTCGTTGTTCGTATTAGTGTCGGTCTCGCTGCCATTCACATGAACTGAGGTCTCTCCCATGAACACTTCCTCCATATATTTTAGCCGCTGGGAGACCCCCATGTTACACCTAATCCCAAGGTCTCCGGCGGTTTCCTTCTATTGAACGTGAAGCCGAATTTAGACAAGATATTGTGGCTTGTCAAGAGGAATAATCAATATATTGTGGTATGAAAATTGCAAGGGCGGACCCTTTCATGGGACTGGAAACCGCTTTGATTTCTTGCAGAAGCAGCGCGGGCGGGAGCGGAGTCCCAGCGGTTCCATTGATTGGTTTGGTTCCAACAATTTCCGTGCCGGGTTCTGCCATTTGGACGCCAAACCCGCCGGTTATGGATTAGGAACTTCCCGTAGTCACGCGACATTTCAGCTTTCGGCGGCGGTGCTGCAATGAGAGAATCCGCAATGAGAGAATGCATAATGAGAGAATCAAATGAGAAAATCTGGGAGAAAGAATCCAGCAAGCGAATCTAAAGCATGATGTCACGACAGCCAATACCGACAGCCATCGATCCAGTTGCATCGCAACAAAAGTGGAAGGCCCTGCGCGCCCGGCATCCCCGGTTCGTCTATGAAAGTTTTTCTTTGGAAACCGCGGGGGAGGGGTTGCAGGCAAGGTTCCATTTCCGGATCGAGCCCGGCATCGAGTTCGCGCCGGAGATCACCTTCGAGCGGATCGACCGGCGCAAGGTGGAGGCGATCCCGAAGGCGGCGCTCGAAAACCTGGTTTTTCATCTCGGCCTGATCGAGATGCTGAGCTACTGGAAAGCGGCCTGTTCGCCGGAGATAGTAGTGCAGGCCGGGGCGCTTAATTCCGAACAGCAGGCATGGTGGACAGAGCTGATCCATCGCGGCATGGGCGAGTATTTCTATGTGAACCAAATCGATTTTCAACGGACGGACTTGGTTAAGATTACAGCCGACCGGGAAGGAAAGCCGAAGAGCGAAAAGCAGATCCCTCCCCTTCGGCAAGCTCAGGGTAGGGATGACAACAAGGGGGAGCGACGGGAGAGCGTCAATCGGGACTTGGTGCTGACCAGCGGCGGCAAGGATTCGGCAGTGACGCTGGAGCTTTTGCGCGAAGCGGGCAGGGAATTCGACTGCCTGTTGCTGAACCCCGCCGAGGCGGCACGTGCTGTTGTTCGTCAGGCGGGATGCGGCCGCGCGGTGGTGGTTCGCCGTACGCTCGACCCCCGTCTGCTGGAGCTCAACGCGGCCGGTTACTTGAACGGGCACACGCCGTTCTCCGCCCTGCTGGCGATACTCGGCGTCGCCGCCGCCGTCCTGGGCGGATATCGGCGGGTCATCGTCTCGAACGAGCGCAGCGCCGAGCAGGCGACCCTCCAGTTGCCGGAGGGCGAGGTGAATCATCAGTACAGCAAAACATTTCACTTCGAGCGCGGCTTCCGCCGGTATTCGCAAAACTATCTGGCTCCGGGAGTGGAATATTTCAGCCTGTTGCGGCCGCTCTATGAGCTTCAGATCGCCAGACTGTTCTCTTCCTATCCGCAATACTTTCCTCTGTTCCGAAGCTGCAATCGCGCCGTGGACCGCAACGCGTGGTGCTGCCGCTGCCCGAAGTGTCTGTTTGTATTTACAGTTCTCTATCCGTTTCTCGAGAAGCAGCAGTTGGACGGCATCTTTGGAGAGGCCCGGGGAGAGGACCGGGGCGAGGACCTGTTCGCCTGGGAAGGGGCTGCGGAGGGTCTGCGGGCGCTGTTGGGCATGGACAGGGACAAGCCGTTCGAGTGCGTGGGCACAAAAGAGGAGACGCTGGCGGCAATTTATTTGTGCGTCGAAAAGGCGCGGGGAGAGGGAACGACTCTCCCGCCCGCCTTGCGTACCGTCGAGAAAACGGTTTTGTCGTCTTTATCACTATCTGCCGGGTCCGATCTGCCGGCATTGGCCGAGCGCATCTTGACCGCCTGGACCGACGAGCATCACCTGCCGCCCGATTTGGCTGAAGCCTTACGGCAAAAGGTAATCCGCAGATGAGGCAGATTACGCAGAAAGAGAAGAGAGATCCGAGGACGTATGCCATTATCGGTGCTGCAATAGAGGTTCATCGACAGTTGGGTTGCGGATTTCTGGAGCCGGCGTGCCAGGAAGCGTTAGCGTTGGAACTGGCCGCGCAAAGTATGCCGTATCGGCGCGAGGTAGAATTGCCGGTAGCTTACAAAGGCCGGAGACTCTACAAACACTATCGGGCTGATTTTATTTGTTACGATTCGGTGATTGTCGAAGTCAAGGCATTAGATCACTGAAGTGGGGTGGAAGAGGCCCAGGTCATCAACTACCTGAAGGCCACCGGCAAAGAGGTGGGGCTGCTCCTGAACTTCGGCGCCAAAGCTTTGGAATATCGGCGCTTTGTTCTCTCTGCGCCATCTGCGTAATCTGTGGATTGGCAGCGGGCCCCTGCGTTCCATGAAACTTTCCGAATTGAAAAACAGATCGATCCTGCTCCTGGGCATGGGCCGGGAGGGCCGCAGCAGTTGGCAATACCTGCGGGCCGCCTTTCCGGAAAAGACCTTGGGGCTGGCCGACCAACTGCCGCGAGAAAAGTTGTCCACCGAAATCGCGGAGAGGATCGCACAGGACCCTCGCCTTCGCCTCCATCTCGGCGAGGATTATCTGGCGAGCCTTCCCGAATATGAGGTGATCGTGAAATCGCCGGGCATCCCGGTCACGCTTCCTGCCTACCGGGAAGCTGTTCGGACGGGCATCCAGATCACTTCCCACACGGCGCTGTTTTTTTCAAACTTTCCGGGCACCGTCGTTGGGATTACCGGGACAAAGGGCAAGAGCACCACGGCGGCGCTTCTGTACGGGATGCTCGACCGCTTCTTTCCGGGCGTCTGGCTGGCGGGCAACATCGGCATTCCCGCGCTCGACCTGCTTCCGGAAACCACTCCGAAGAATGTATGCGTCTATGAGCTTTCCAGCCATCAACTGGAAGGTCTCCGCGAAAGCCCGCATATAGCCGTGCTGCTCAACGTAGTGCCCGAGCATCTGGACTATTACGAGAGCTTTGAACAATATGTGGATGCCAAGCAGAACATCACCCGCTACCAGAGCGCCGATGACTTGCTTGTCTATGATGCGGACTATTCCTTGCCCAGCGAGATCGCCTCCCGCTCCCAAGCGCAAACGGTTTCCTGCTCGCTTGCAAAACAGCCGCCGGCGGGATGTTTCCTTTCCGGAGAGTGGATTGTTTACCGCTCGGCAGCAGGCCAGGAGAAGGAGAAGGTGGAGAAGGTGATTGCGATCGCGGATGTCCCGTTGCTGGGAACGTTCAATTTGCGGAATGTCCTAGCGGCGGTGGCCGCCGCCATGCTGGCAGGTGTTCCCGGAAGCGAGATCGCCCAGGCTATCCGCGAATTTCGGCCGCTGGAGCATCGGCTGGAGCGGGTGGGCGACTACGGCGGCGTGACTTATTACAACGACGCCATTGCCACCGTGCCCGAAGCGACCATCGCGGCGTTGGATGCACTGGATGGGATGGATGCGGCGGGCGGCGACGTAGAGACGGTGCTGCTGGGTGGGACGGACCGGCGGCTTGATTTTTCACAACTGGCGAAGCGGTTGCTCCAAAGCGCGGTGAAAACCCTCATTCTCTTTCCGCCGACCGGTGAACGCATCTGGCGGGCCTTGTGCGAACAAAGCCCGGCGCAATCCTCCCGTCCGCAGCATTTTTTTGTAGAGAGCATGGAGCAAGCCGTCACACTCGCCAAGCGGCACACGTCCGAGGGAAAAATCTGCCTTCACTCCCCGGCCTCCCCCAGCGTGGGCCTGTTCCGGGATTTCCGGGAGCGGGGGGAGATGTTCAAGCGGCTGGTGCGGGAAGAGTAGGCGGGAAGGCAGGAGACAGAAAACCCTTTCGGCCTGCCATAATCAAGACCGTTGGTCGCGAGGGCCTTCTGGCTTGTAACTTCAGTGCTCCTCCGGCTGCCTTTTATCCAGAATGCGGGGTCTGTCCAAAACGGGGCGGACCTGTGCCGGGGTTACACATTGTTTACACATTGACCACCACGCTGCTCTTGGGTTTGGAACAGCAGATCAGTACCGATCCCTGCTCGGGCGGCTCCAGCGGCTCTAAAACGTACTCCACCTCGCCTGCCTCAAGCGGACAAATGCAGGTATGACAGATACCCGACCGGCAGCTGTAGTCCGGGCTCAAACCATTTGCCTCAGCCAGGTCCAGGATGCTTTCAAAAGACGGGTTCCAATTTGCCTTTACAGCCGACTTGGAAAAATTAACCTCGATATCCTCGCAGCACTGGGAAACTTCTGCGGCACGTTTTGCTGTAGCAACCTTTGCCCTCTCTTGCAGAGCAGAAGCCGGACCGAAAAACTCATAATGAATCCGCGACTCGGAGACACCCCAGGCTAGTAAGCCGTTAAACAACGATTTCAGAAAGGCTGTGGGACCGCAAAGATAGAAATCGAAATCTTTGTCGGGTAGAAGGCGTTTTACGAGTTCGATATCCACATGCCCCTCGTCCTCGTAGCCGCGCCCGGCGCTGTCTTCCGGCAAAGGTCTGCTGTATCGAATGTGAAGCTGGACGTTGCTGTATTCTTCCGCCACCCGCCGTACGTGCGCGCCCAGGGCGTGCTCGCGTCCGTTTCGGCTGCCGTGAATAAACCATGTTGCCCGGTCTGAACCCGTATCCACGATTGCGTTCAACATGCTGACCAAGGGGGTAAGCCCAACACCCGCACTGAGCAGCACCACGGGAGTTTCGCCATGAGGGTCGAGGAAGAATTTTCCTGTAGGAGACATGGCGAACAGCTTGGAGCCTGGCTCCACCGCATCGTGGAAGTAATTGGAGGAAACTCCCGGGTAGAGGTCTGGCCGATCAGGCGGTGCGAGTTCTCTCTTGATGCTCAGTCGATAGTAGTCTCTGTTGGGGCTGTCGGATAATGAATAGGTTCGCAGAACCGGTTTGTACTGCCCGGGTATCTCCAATTTCAAGGGCAAAAACTGGCCCGGCAAAAAATGTGCTAAAGGCTTGTCGTCCTCCGGCACCAGGTAAAATGACGTGACCGTTTCACTTTCCGGCACCTTGCGGTTCACAACGAAGGTTCTGAGTTTCTCTTGGACAGGAGTTGAGAGCTTGGCCTTAGCCAGGCGTCCTTCAAAGGTGCTTCGCCAACCCGGGGAAAGCGCTTCCACACGGAGAGACTTTCTGGCGCCATCCAGGTTATCCTTGTCATAGTACATAAGCTTGTTGACCTCAAGAATCGGCATGCCGATGGGGTCAACTTTGATTCTTTCGATCGTGTCGCCCGCGCCCACATCGCCTTCTTCGAGCACTCGAAAGTAAAAGCCCAGTCGCCCGCTTTTAAGAATCTGGTTATAAAACCCCTCCACCCCCATTTTGATAGCCAGCTTGTAGCACGGGACTCGCGGTTGAGTTACTTGGAAAAGCGCCGTTCCTATCCGGAAAATATCGCCAATATGAACGTCTTCATCCAGCATACCCTCGACAGTGAAGTTTTCACCGAATTGACCGAATGTGAAATCCGTCCTGGTGAGTTCACGCTCCCAGTAGGCATAATGATGGAAAGAATAAACATATACTGCCCTGAAAGGTCCGCCGTGACCAAGCAGGTCAGCTTGACCGTCCGCCTCGATATTGAGAGTCTTAACCTTTACCCGTCCCACGACAGGCTCCTTAAAGATGCCAGTTCGAACAGTCTTTCCCTTAAACGGTATCTCTTTCGGAAGGGAGACGTTTACAGAGAGCAGCTTCATCACTTAGTCCTCCTCATCTGATCTTCCATACTTTCATAGCCTATGCGTTCTCATCAGCTCCGTTGTATCGCTCAGAAGAATTTTTCCCAAGGAGGGTGTTGAATGGATGCGTTCAAACGTTGGTCGCGAAGGCCTTCTGACCCCTGTACTCCTCCGGCTACGCTTTATCCCAGCTACTTCTCATCCTAACTTCTCATCCTACTTCTCATCCTACTTCTCATCGAGGATGCGCCGGGGGCCGAGTATCGGAATCTGCAGAGGGCCTTGCTCCGCTGGCTCGGCGGGCGGGGCTGCCGACATGTAGACCTCCGCGCCGGGATTCACCATATAGGCCATGGCGGTTTCATCGCAGGCATTGAACATGGGGCAGCGCAGACAATCTTTCCAGGCTTTCAGCGGCAGCGCGTCCCGGTCGACCGTCTGAAAGTCCAGTTTCTCAAAAAAGCCGGGCACGTAGGTGAACAGGAAGACTACATCCACTCCATACTTCCGCGCCTGCTCCAGCAATTCCGCGGCAAGCTTCTGTCCCAGTCCGCTCCTCGTATGTTCCCGCGCCACGGCCAGCGAGCGCAGCTCGGCCATGTGTTGCGTGTAGAAGTGAAGCGCCCCGCAGCCCAGCAGTTCACCGTCCTGAACCGCCACTAGGAAGTCCCTCAGACTTTCGCAGATTTCCAGTTCCGTTCGCGGCAGCATCACCGAGCGTGAGGCATGGTCATTGATCAGACTCAGCATCGACGGGACGTCGGTCAACTGGGCCTGGCGAATCGTAAGCGTCGCGGTGATGGCGGACGCCGGGACCGGCTCTGTTTCTACGGACTGTCCTGGAAAATTGCGCACTACGTCCTCCTGTTGTAAGCGTCGCGGCTCGGAACTCAAGCTCTCTTCAAAGCGGCCGGCGACCGAACTACGACGGTTCCCGCAGTGGCCGCTTCCTTTGCCGAGCCCTTCTCATCAGTAAAAATAGTCTCCAGGGCGTCGTCACTGTGGCCGTTCACAATGTGCACCCGTTCCACATCCCCGGCCAGGGCCTCGCGGACGGCGTTCAGCTTGGCCAGCATTCCGCCGGTCGCCGTCCCGGACTCGATCAGAGAGGGGATTTCCTCTGCCTCCAGACACCGGATGATGCGGCCCTGCGCGTTGCGCACTCCGTCGACATCGGTCAATAAAATCAGGGCATCCGCCCCGAGATGGACCGCGCAGGCGACCGCCGCCTGATCTGCATTGACGTTGTAAATCTGCCCGTCCTCTCCAACGGCCAGTGAGGCCATCACAGGCAGAACGCCTCCCTCCAGCAGAACTTCCCAGATGCGAGGGTTGGCCTTTGTGATCCGTCCCACAAAACCCCAGTCCCGGCCGTTCTCGCCCGTCAGTTTTTCCGCCACCAGGCAACCGCCGTCCACCCCGGAGATGCCAGCGGCGGGAACCCCGGCCTGATGCAGGGCCGCCAGCAATTGATGGTTCACCGTCCCGGCAAACACTTTGACCACCCCGTCCAGGGTCTCCGCCGTGGTGAGGCGCAGCCCGTCGACGAAGCGGCTGGCGATGCCGGACTGTTTCAGATACTCGCTCAGTTGCTTGCCGCCGCCGTGTACGATCAGCGCTTGGTGGCCGTCCCGGACTATCCGGGCAATGCGCCGGGCGATTTTTTGCCGGCCGGATGCGTGTTCAATCAGGGTCCCGCCGATTTTGACAACCAACTTCATCAGCAATCCTCAGGCGCCGAGGGCCGCGCCTGCCGGCAACCCGGCAGCCTCATCGAGTCCGAACATGACGTTTAGATTCTGCACCGCCTGCCCCGCAGCGCCTTTTATCAGGTTGTCGATACAACTGACCACAACCAATTGCCGGCGATCGGAGCCGAGCGTGCAATGGATGTCGCAAAAGTTCGAGCCGTTGACAAGCCGCAGTTGGGGCGTGCTGGCGTCCGCATACAGGCGGATGAACAAGGAACTTTGATAAGCGGAGCGGTAGACCTCCCACAGCTCCTCCAGCCGGGCGGCATGGGTGAGCCGCAGGTAGTGGGTGGCCAGGATCCCCCGCTGGACCGGCAGCAAGTGGGCGGTGAAGGAAAACTCGTTCTCCTGCAAGCCCAGGTTATTCAGCATCTCCGGCACGTGGCGGTGTTTCAGGATGGCGTAGGCCGAGAAGTTTTCAGACACCTGGACAAAGTGTGTTTTCGGCGAGGGCGTCTTGCCAGCGCCGCTTACCCCGGATTTCGCGTCGCAGACAATGCCCGCTGTCCGGTCCACTATGCCTTTTTGCAACAGCGGCCAAAGCGCGCAGATCGCGGCCGTAGGGTAGCAGCCGGGATTGGCCACCAAGCAGGCCGTTCGCAGGGACTCTCTATAGAGTTCCGGCAGGCCATAGACGGCTTGCTGCAAAAGCTCCGGACAGCCATGCGTGGCCCCGTACCATCGCTGATATTGTTCCGCCGTGGAAAGCCGGAAGGCCCCGCTCAGATCAATGACCCGCGCGCCCTGTGCCAGCACCTCCGGCGCTACCTCAATGGAAACCTCGGGCGGAGTGGCCGTGAACACAATATCCAGGCCGTTATCGGAAACCGCACCGGCACTCCAGGGCAGGCGGGCAGGCGGCTGGTTTTTGTTCCCGGAGCAGGCGGCGGGGAGGCGGTCTTGCGATGGACCCTCCACCTTGCGGTGATCCAGCAAAACCGGCGTCACAGCGGGATGCCGCTGGAGCAATCCGGCCAGCTCCGAGCCGCTGTAGCCGGTATGCCCCAGAATTCCGGCACGGATTTCCCGGCCTCCGGCTGGAGGGGCAGGTTGTGAATATTTATGCATACCAACGAATATTTATACTTCACCCTTCCTCCCAGGTCAATAGGAAAACTGTCGTGCGGTTTCAAGCAGTTATCCTTCGCCCTTGCAATTGCGCTGCGTTGTGCCTATCCTAAACCTTTCGATTGCCGCCGGTTCCTCTCGGAGTCGGCTCAAGCGGAGGCTCAGCCTGCGGGGAAAAGGGGCCTGCCCGGCGCGCGGGGTTCCATGTCTCAAGCGAGTAGCACTCTTGAGAAACACTCTGGAGTTCATCTGAATGGCATTTGGACTTAGATTTAATAAAGCCAAGACGTTAGAAGCGGCGATGAAATTCGTCGACAAGGGGAAGTTCCCCGCCGCCATCGCGGAATACCGCAAGATACTGGCAAAGGACCCGAAGGATCTGACGATCCTGAATACGGTGGGCGATCTGTACGTCCGGCTGGACAACAAGGATGAAGCCGTCAAGTGTTTCTATGAGCTGGCAGAAAACTTCCTCGAAAAAGGTTTTGCGCTGCGTGGGATAGCCGTCTATAAGCGGATCACCAAGATGGATTCGGAGTCGATCCAGGCGATCCTGAAGCTCGGAGAGCTGTATGCATCGCAGGGATTGATGAGAGATTCCCGGTCGCACTATCTCCAGGCGGTCGATTATTTTTTGCGGCGGAACGATAAAGAAAAAGCGCGGGATGAGTTCGAAAAAATCCTGCTGCTGGACATGGAAAACCCCAAGCTCCAATTCCGCATGGCGGAGCTGTATGCGGAGACGGGAAAGAGGGAAGAGGCGATTGCCACCTATCTGGGGGCTGGAGAGCGTTTTCTGGATGGGAATCAGCCTGCGGAGGCCGCGGCGGCGCTGGAAGCGCTCTTTCGGCTGGACCCGGAAAATGCGGACGGAAAAGCGGTGCTGGGCCGGGCCTACATGGAGCAGGGAGATTTGCAGAAGGCGGTGGAGACGCTCCAGGCAATCCCGCAACTGGAAAATCTCAAGGCGCCGTTAAACTTGCTGTTCCACGCCTACAGAAAACTGGGCGATGCGGACAAAGGCAGGGAAATTGCCCAGAAACTGTTTGATCTGCATGAAGACTTCGCCGGCCTGGCCATGGTTGCGGAAGAGAAGGTTGAGCAGGGAGAGTGCGACCAGGCGTTGGAGGTTTATCAGGGTGCGGCACAAAAACTCTCCGACCAACAGGATGTTTCCGGGCTGATTGGGGGGCTGCAAAAAATCCTGGCCGCGGTTCCGGCCCATCCCGGCGCTCTCCGTTTGCAGTGCGACATTTATGAGAAGACCGGAAGGCGCGGGGAGCTGCGGGAGAGTCTGGAATTACTGGCTAACAGTCATGTAGAGCGAGAGGATCTGGAAAAAGCCCGCGAAGTATGTGTCAAGCTGCTGGGTTTGGAGCCGGAAAATCGCGGGAGCCAGCGGTTGCTGCAGCAAGTGGAGGCGAAGCTCCATGGTTCTCCCATAGCTGACGCTGCCCCCGCCGCTTCCGAACCGACCGCGGCGATGGCTGCCGAACTTCAGGATGTCACGGAACCGGGAGCAGAAGGAGCGGAGCGACTTTCACCCCGCGACCAGGAGATCCTCCAGACCTGCCTGACCGAGAGTGAAATCTACATCACCTATCACCAAAACAGCAAGGCGATTGAAATCCTCGAAGCCTGCCTGCCCAAGCTTCCCGGCAACCTCAAGCTGAACGAACAACTGCTCACGCTTTATGAGCAATTACAGCAGTATCAGAAGGCGGCAGACTGCTCGGAGGTGCTGGCGGGGGTCTATGGGAAAGCCGGAGACGGGGAGCGCGCTTCCCGCTATGGAGAGTTGACCGCCAGCTATCGGGCGAAAGCCCCGGAGAGCCCAGCCCCGGCCGTGGAGGCCGAGGCGGAACAGGCAGCGGTTTCCGAGACCGCCGCTCCGGAAGAGGCCGCTTCGGAAGCTTCGCAGGTGCGGGAAGTGGACCTGTCGGTGGAGTGGACTTCCCTCAGCAGCGCGGAGGCGCCGCCTGCCGAAAGCACGCAGCAGGACGGGGTGGTGGAAGAGGCCGAATTTTATCTCCAGGCGGGGCTGGTGGACGAAGCGAAGGCGGCGCTGGAGCGCCTGCGGGAACAAGCTCCTTCGCACCCTGCGATCGAGTCGTTGGAGGAAAAGATCGCCGCCATAGGGGGCGAAACAGCGGGAGTCGAAACAGCAGAGGCCGAAGCATCTCCTGTTCCCGAACAAGCTGCTGCCGAGCCCCTCTCAGCCATCGAAACCAGCCCGGCAATGGAGGTCAGCGAAGAGCCCGCTGAGGCGCCCGCCGAAGTGCCTGTAGAGGGAAATGTTGAGACGCCCGTTGAAGAAAGCGTCACGGCAACTCCGGAGCCTCTGATGGAAGCTGCATTGCCTGAGGCGGAAACGCCTGAGCCGGAGGCCGAATTGGTCCCGGCTGCTGCCGGGGAAGAAACCGAACAGCCCGTTGCCGGCGATGGGCATCCGGAATTGATGCTCGAAGAAGTTCTGGCTTCACAGGAACATGACCCGCACGCTCCGGCCTTTGAACTGTCTCTCGAAGAAGCCCCAGCGCAGGAAAAGGGAGGGGCCGGCCATCTGCAGGATCCGCTCGCCGGGCTGGCAGGAGAGCTGGGGGAGGGATTTGTGCCCCCGACCGCTCCTTCCGGCGCCGGCCAGCCCCGGGAGAATCTCCTGGGAGATATCCTCGCGGAATTTAAAGATGAGGTCGAGGAGCCGGCTACCGGCGGAGATCTGGAAACTCACTACAACATGGGCGTTGCCTTCAAAGAAATGGCGCTTTACGAGGAGGCGATTGGGGAGTTCCAAAAGGTCCACCAGTTGGCCGAACAGTTGAAGGATACTTCCTACCTGTTGCAGTGTTGTTCGTTGCTGGCGGTGTGCTTCCTGGAGAAGGGGCTTCCGGAACTGGCCGTGAAGTGGTATCAAACGGCTTTGGACGCGCCAAGCTTGGATGCCGGTAACCGGCTGGGGCTGCTGTATGAGATGGCGGCAGCCTATGAGGTTGCCGGAGACCGGGAGTCAGCTTTGAAGCGTTTCAAAGAAGTATATGCCCTCAATATCGACTACCGCGATGTCACCGACCGAATCAGCGCTCTCCAGCAAGCCCAGTGATCTTTCTCTCCGCGCCACTGGCCGGGAAGGCGCGGGGAGACAGTTCGCGCTGGTGCTCTACATTCTTTATTGTGTCGAAATCGGGATGTTTTTGCTGGTTGTTCCCTGGTCGGAAGTTTGGGAGAGCAACCTCTGGGCGCGACCGAAAACGCCGCTGATGGCATATTTCCCCTTGTTGCGCCCCCTGTATGTGAACCATTATGTGCGCGGCGCCGTGAGCGGCTTGGGAGTGATCAACCTTTGGCTGGGCGTTTCCCATGCCTGGAGTTTTCGGTTATCGGCGGTGCGCGGGGCCGCTGGCAGGTGAGCATCGGCAGCCGTTTTGAGAATCTATTTGCACGCTGAGGTGGCGGAATAAAGATGTGCCGGGAAAATATGAGGCAGGAAAAAATATTCCTTCAGCTTTGCAAGATCACGCTGCTCGTGCTGGCCGTGGGGATCAGCCCAGCCTGCGAGGAAACTCCCGCCTCTGCCGGGGCGCCCGCAGGGAAACTGCCCGGTGTTCGGTCAGAGATGCTGGTGACGACCGAGTGGCTGGAAAGCCATCTGGATAGCCCCAGCGTGGTTGTGGTGCATGTGGAAAGGACGCGCGAAGGTTACGAGACCGGCCATATTCCCGGCGCGCGCTTTCTCAGCCGGAGCGATGTCGGCAAAACCCGCGATGGGCTGCTGAACGAGTTGCCGCCGGTGGAGGAGTTGACGGCGCTGGTTCGCCGTCTGGGGATCGACGAGGACGACCGCGTAATTCTTTATGACGAGGGAGCAGGACTGGAGGAGGCGCGCGCCTATTGGGCCTTCGATTATGCGGGTCTCGGCGATCGCACCGCCCTTCTGGATGGGCACCAGAAAAAGTGGCAGTCCGAGGGGCGTCCTGTGTCTGCCGCCGTGCCGGAAGTCACGCCGTCTTCTTTTGTGCCGCAGGTTCGCCCCGAGGCGCTGGTTTTTTTTCAGGGCATGCGCGAGCTGGCGTCGGCGGCGAACCGATCCGCGTCGCGGGTCGCTATTGTGGATTCCAGACCCGAGGTCAACTACACAGGAGAAGAAGGCAGCCCGGCGGTCCCCCGCCCGGGGCATATTCCGGGGGCTGCCAACGTGTACTGGCAGCGGAACGTGGTCAGCGCCGACAACCCGGTTCTGCGTCCCGAAGCAGAGCTCCGGGCGATGTATAAAGAAGCAGGCATGGACCCGGAGGGTCTGATGGTGTCCTATTGCCGCACGGGCATGCAGTCTTCCCACACCTATTTCACGGCGAAGTATCTCGGCTACGATGTGCGCATGTACGATGGCTCTTTCATGGAATGGAGCGCCGCGGAGGATACGCCGGTGGCAACGGGGCTTCGCTAAATGGATAGATTAGATGAATAGATTAGTTGAATAAACTGTTTGGCCGGGTGGACGGCAGAGCCTCTGAGGGGACGCGAGGTCAGGCCTCGCCGGCGCGAGACGTGGCAGCGTTGTGATTCCCGTCTCGCCCCTATAATTTTTTCGCAATTTTTCCGCGCCCTGGTCAAGGTGGCTGTCAGTTATTACATTACGGCACGAAAGCAACTGGACCCGTTGTCCGGCAAGAATGGTTCAGAAGACGCGCTGGAGGACGCGCTCAAGGAAACCGTGCGCTCCGCTTTTTGCGCCCCAGTGGATTACGTGCAATTGCGGGAGAATGACATGGCCTCGCGCCGGCTGGCTTTTTTGGTGGAGGATTTACGGGCCCGCCGCGAGAAGCAAGGGACACGGTTGCTGGTGAACGAGCGCCTGGACGTGGCGGCCTCGTGCGGGGCCGATGGCGTTCATCTGTCCTCCGACTTACTGCCGCTTTCTGCTCTGCGGGCGTTTGACGGCGATGATCTGATATGGGGGGTCTCTTGCCACGGCGGAGAGGAAGCGGAAAAGGCAGCCCAGGCCGGCGCTTGCTATGTGTTGCTGGGGCCGGTTTTTGAAACACCCTCGAAACCGGGCGCTACTCCGCTGGGCCTAGCGGCTTTGGCGGACATTTGCCGGCGCTTCCCGGTTCCGGTCTTTGCTCTGGGCGGCGTCGGCCGGGAGAATGCCAAAGACTGTATTCAAGCGGGTGCGGCTGGGGTTGCCGGAATTCGGATGTTTCAGCAGGCGCAGAATCTGGAGGATTTGTGCGGCTATTTGCGCTCCCTCTGAATTTGCGCCTGGAACCATCGGGTGATCTGCCCGAGATGACTTTGTTCGATTGGAGATTTCATGGACGGAGATTTCATGGACAAGGCTAAATGCATTATGGCGGCGATTTTGCTGGTGACGGCCGGTGCTCTGGGCTGTCAACAGTCGACCCCCAACCCGCAGGTAGCCGCACGGGTCAACGGCAAGGACATCCTGCGAGTCGAGGTGGAGAAGTACTACAACTTTCGCGCCCAAAACGCCGCAGAGAAGCCCGGCGGCGAGCTGGCGAAGATGCTGCGAATGGAGATTATTCGCGAGCTGATCGAAAGTGAAATCATGGTGCAGCGCGCCGAACAGTTGAAGCTGCTGGCGACTGAGTCAGAGGTGGAGGAGAGCCTTGCGTCATTGAAGGCTCGCATCACTCCGGAGGAATTTCAAGCGGACCTGGAGCAGCGCGGATTCAGCGAGCAGGACCTCCGCAAGGAGATCAGCCGGAACCTGAGCATCCAAAAGCTGGTGGAGAATCAGGTCAACTCCAAAATTGAAATCACCGAAGTGGAAGTGAGCAGCTTCTACGAAACGAACAAGGATACCTTCAATATCCAAGAAACCCAGTACCGCATCGGCCAGATTGCCGTCAGCCCCGATCCCGACGCGCCTTTCGCCAATTTGAATAATGACAAGGCAAGAAACGAAGATCAGGCCAGCAAAAAAATCCAACTGCTGGCAAGCAAATTGGAGGGCGGAGAGGATTTTCTGCAGGTGGCCCGGGAATACTCCGAGGACCTGCAAACGGCCCGGCTGGGAGGCGACCTCGGTTACCATCCCGCCTCGACACTCGACCGGCTCGGGCCGCAATTGAAGCAGTCTCTCCTGCGGCTGCAGGTGGGCGGGGTCACCTCTGTAATTCGGGCGCCGGACGGGTACATCATCCTGAAGCTGCTCGGAAAACAGGAGCCCGGCCAGCGCGAGTTGGAGGACCCGGAGGTGCAGTTGAGCATCCGCCAGGAGCTTGGGAATCGCAAGCGGCAACTGCTGAACGCCGTCTTTACCGAGCAGCTCCGCAACGAGTCCCGCGTGGAAAACTTTCTCGCCCAGGAGATTTGGGCCGAGCACCAGGCAACCCCAGAAGAAACTCCCTAGCCGGCAACCTCCGAAGCCCCTTGCATGGGAAAGCCACCCAGCCCAACGCCCGCAGCCTCGCCCAAAGCGCCTCGCTGGGTGAGCTTTGACTGTTACGGCACGTTGATCGACTGGGAGAGCGGCATTCGCCGCGCCTTCCGCGAACTGGTGCGCGTCCGCGAAGAGGAAGAAGAGGAGATATTCCTGGCCTGGGAGAAAATCCAATGGGAGAAAATTCAGGAGCCCTACGCGCCCTATGCGGAGATACTCCGGTCGAGTTTCCGCCAGGCCGCCGAAGAGTTCGGCTACCGTTGTGCCAGCTATGCCGGGGAAGCCTTTGTCGATTCTCTCGCCCGGTGGGAGCCCTTTCCGGATGTCCCTTCCGTGCTGAACAGGCTGTCGCACCGGCACAAGCTGGCCATTATTTCCAACGTCGATCGCGATCTTCTCGGGCAAACCCTGCGGCACTTTCCGGTGCGCTTTGACGCGCTGATTACCGCCGAGGACGCCCGTGCCTACAAGCCGAATCCGGAGATTTTCAACCGCGCTCTGGTGCTGCTCAGGTGTCCTCCCGAACAGGTCGTGCACGTTGCTTTCGGCGCCGGCTACGACTTGCAGCCGGCCCATTCGGCCGGGCTGCGGGTTGTCCACTTGAACCGCAAACAATTTCCCGTTCCGGATATTTCAGATGTCCCATTGGAAGCAACGATTAAAAGTCTGGAAGAGCTGCTCCATTTGTGGTAGTTTCATCGGCTTGTGCCCATTGCCACTGCTCCGCAAAGGGAAAGGAACTGTGAAAGGAACTGCGAATTGAAAGCTTATACCTCCTTAAAGGAAAAATACACCCGCCAGGCATCGAGTTACGACCGCCGCTGGAACCTCCATTATGGCCGCGCGACGCTTCGGGCCACCGTGGAAGCGGTCCCCTGGAACAGGTTGCAGCGTGTGCTCGATGTGGGCTGCGGCACGGGAGGATTGCTGGAGGAGGCGGGGCAGAGGAAGCTCCATCCGCAGATTCGCGTGGTCGGCGTCGATCTCTCGCTGGCCATGTTGCAGCTGGCGCAAAAAAAGGTGAACGGCACCTATCAAGCGAGCTGGAGCAACGCGGTGGCGGAACACTTGCCTTTTCCCAGCGAATGTTTTGACGCTGTCGTCTGTGCCAACAGCTTTCACTATTACCGCGGGCCCCTGCAAGTGTTGCGGGAATTTCGGAGGGTATTGCGGCCCGGCGGCTGTTTGGTGCTGACCGATTGGTGCGACGATTATTTGGCCTGCAAGGTTTCCCGCTGGTCCATCGGGTTGCGGGACAAAGCCCGCCTTCGGGTGTACGGTCTCCACCAGTGCTACAGCATGAAGCAGTGCGAGCAGATGCTCACCCAGACGGGTTTTCAGATTGAATCGGCACGGCGGTTCAAGGTGGATTGGCTCTGGGGCGTGATGACCTACAGGGCCCGCTCCTGAGCGAGTTGCCGGCGGCGGACCCCATCGTCATTTCATATTCCATCACTGGCCCATTTTCATTCCATTACCAGCAGAGTTTCTCCTGCGTTTACGGCCTGCCCCTCCCGAACCGAAACTTTCTGCACCTTGCCGGATGTGGAACCTTTGATCTCGTTCTGCATCTTCATGGCTTCTATCACAATCAGTCCCTGACCGCTCTGGACCTGCTGGCCTTCTGAGACCAGGATTCGAACCACTTTTCCAGGCATCGGCGCGGTAACATTTTGCTTTCCTGCAAGCGTCATCCCCGGGCCGCCACGGGACCGCCGGCGCGAGTCCCGAATGGAGACCGCGTAGTGAATTCCGTCAACCTGCACGCTGTAATCGCCCGTGCCGGAGCCGGGAGAGCCGGACCAGGCGGCTGCGCGGGGCGACACTTGTACATGGAAGCTTTTACCGCCCAGCAGAAGCGAGTAAACGCCCGGACGGACCTCAGCCGCCTCGGCCTCGAACCGATCCCCATCGAGCAGGCAGGAGAGGCCGTTCTGGCGGGTTAGCTCCAGCGTGTGATCCCGTCCGTCGAGGGTGATGGAAAATTTCATAGCAAAAGAACGGTGCAAAACAGCGGTGACAGGAGCATGTTTTAACGCCGGTGAGCGGGAAGGGGAGGCCGCAGAAGCGAGCGGCGGCCTTCGAGCTTCCAGCGGTTGTGAGAGGGCCGGGAATTCCCGCTGTCCGGGTGTGCATTCCTGGCTTGTGCCTCTTCATACAAAGCTGCCGCCAAAGCTGCCGCCCGACGCCGATCCGCGTCCTCCGGGCTCTCGTGCAACAGAGTGCCCGCGTCGTTGCCGATTTTTTTGTGCTCCAGCCTTTTATGCTCCAGTAGCCGGTCAAGCAATCCTGTGTCGAGCTTTCCCTCCAGAAAATCCGGGAAGCGGAGGATGCTCTGAAACAATCCGAGATTGGTCTGGATGCCTTCCACATAGTATTCCCCGAGCGCCCTCCGCATCCGGTCGATCGCTTCCCGGCGCGTGGCGCCCCAGGTGACCAATTTGGAGATGAGAGGATCGTATTCCACCGGGACCGTCCATCCCGCGTACACTCCGCTGTCGTCCCGAACGCCCGGACCGGCGGGGACCTCCAGGGCCCGGATCAGGCCGGGCGAGGGGAAGAAGGAGTTCTCGGGGTCCTCCGCGTAAATGCGGCACTCCAGCGCCGCCCCCCGCAGCAAGACATCTTTCTGTCCAAACGAGAGCTTCTCGCCTGCCGCCACCCGGATCTGCTGCTTCACCAGATCGAGCCCCGTGACCATCTCCGTGACCGGGTGCTCCACCTGCAAGCGCGTGTTCATCTCCAGAAAGTAAAAAGTCTTGCTCGCGTCGACCAGGAATTCCACGGTGCCTGCATTGTAATATCCGGCGGCGCGAGCCGCCCGCACGGCGGTCTCTCCCATACGCTGCCGCATGGCGGAATCCACGAGCGGCGAAGGGGATTCCTCCACGATCTTCTGATACCGCCGCTGGATGCTGCATTCGCGCTCCCCCAGATAAACCATGTTCCCGTGGCGGTCGCCGAGCACCTGAATCTCAATGTGGCGGGGAGTCTCCAGATACTTTTCTATGTAGACCTCGGAATCGCTGAAGGCGTTTTCCGCCTCCGACCGCGCGTCGCGGTAGGCTGAAGGCAACTCCCCGGATGAGGCAACCAGACGCATGCCTTTGCCGCCGCCGCCTGCCGCCGCTTTGACCAGGACTGGATAACCAATGGAATCCGCGAGGCGATGCGCTTCCTGGATATCCGCTATCCCGGAGTCGGTCCCCGGAACCACGGGGACGCCCGCCGCCTGCATGGCCTGCCGCGCGCGGGTCTTGGAACCCATCAACTCCATGGCGGCCGAGCTGGGACCGATCAGAGTGATCCCGGCTTGTTCGCAGGCTGTCGCCAATGCCGGGTTCTCCGCCAGAAAACCGTAGCCGGGATGGATGGCCTCGGCCCCTGACCGGCGCGCGACATCCAGGATTTTATCCACCCGGAGATAGCTCTCGACCGCCGGCGCCGGACCGATGGGATAAGCTTCGTCGGCGCGCAGGACATGCAGGGCTGTGCGGTCCACATCGGAAAAGACGGCGACGGTGCGTATGCCCATCTCCTGACAGGCGCGGATGACCCGCACCGCAATCTCGCCCCGGTTAGCGATTAAAATCTTGTGGAACATCTTCTGGGACATGAGTTAGCGGGATACCCTCACAGCGGGATGTTGCCGTGCTTTTTGGGCGGCATGGTGTCGCGTTTGTTGGCGAGCATGCGCAGCGCCCGAATCAGCTTGCGGCGCGTCTGGCGCGGCTGAATCACCTCATCCACATACCCTTTTTCGGCGGCGATATAGGGGTTTGCGAAGAGGCGCTTGAACTCCTCCACCTTGGCGGTGCGCACCTTCTCTCCGTTTTTCGCGCCGGCCAGCTCGCGGCGGTAGATGATGTTGACCGCGCCTTCCGGCCCCATCACGGCGATTTCGGCGGTGGGAAAAGCGTAGTTCACGTCGGTGCGGATATGCTTGGAGGACATGACGCAGTAGGCCCCGCCGTAAGCCTTGCGCGTGATGACGGTCAGCTTGGGCACGGTGGCCTCGGCGAAGGCGTACAGGAGTTTTGCGCCGTGCTTGATGATCCCGCCGTACTCCTGCTGCGTGCCGGGAAGGAAGCCGGGAACGTCCTCGAAAGTAATCAGCGGCAGGTTGAAACAGTCGCAGAAGCGGACAAAGCGCGCGCCCTTCAGCGAGGCGTTGATGTCGAGCGTCCCGGCCAGCACCGCCGGCTGATTGGCCACGATCCCGACCGGCTGGCCGCCCAGGCGCGCGAAGCCTACGACCAGGTTCTGGGCGAAGAGTTCCTGCACTTCAAAAAAATAACCGTCATCGACAACATGGTGGATCAGGTCCCGCATCTCGTAAGGCAGGTCCGGTTCGGCGGGCACGATGGTGTCAAGCTTTTCCTCCTCGCGGTCGATTGGGTCCGCCGAAGCCTTTACCGGCGGGTCTTCCATGCAGTTGGAGGGCAGAAACGAGAGCATCTCCCGGATGAGCGACAGGCAGTCGGGATCGTCGCGGGCGATAAAGTGCGCGACGCCGCTGATGGTGTTGTGTGTTACGGAGCCGCCGAGCTCTTGCATGCTCACCTCTTCGTGCGTTACGGTGCGGAGCACGTCCGGCCCGGTGACGAACATGTAGCTGGTGTCCTGGACCATTACGATGAAATCTGTAATGGCGGGGGAGTAGACCGCTCCTCCGGCGCAAGGTCCCATGACGGCGGAGATCTGCGGAACCACTCCGCTGGCCATGGTGTTGCGGAGAAAGATGTCGGCATAACCGGCGAGCGATACCACTCCCTCCTGGATGCGCGCCCCGCCGGAGTCATTTATGCCGATCACCGGCGCGCCCACTTGCATGGCCCGGTCCATTACCTTGCAGATTTTGGCGGCGTTGCTCTCCGCCAGCGATCCGCCGAAAACGGTGAAGTCCTGGGCGAAGACGAAGACCGTGCGCCCCTCGACCCGGCCATAGCCGCTGACCACGCCGTCGCCGGGCACCTGCTGCGAAGCCATGTCGAAATCGGTGCAGCGGTGGGTGACGAGCTTGTCAAACTCCTCGAAGGTTCCCTCGTCCAGCAGCAACTCCACGCGCTCGCGCGCCGAGAGCTTGCCCTCCTTGTGCTGCCGCTCGGTGCGCTTTGCTCCGCCGCCTGCTTCGGCGGCTTGGTTGCGCCGGCGGAGTTCCGCCAGCTTTTCCTGAATCGTCTGTGCCATAGGTGACAGTCCTTAGTTCTCAGCCTTAGTCCTCAGCCATCGGTCATTGGTCATCGATCCCGCGAACCCACCCGGAAGTTTCTCACCTGCCATTGGAGCCCAGACCGTTCCATAGCTCGCAAACGACGATGGAATTGTAAGGGTTCTGGGGAGCGTACTTCACAGTTGCCGCCGCGCCGGGAGAGCATGTCGCCGGACGAACCACGTGGCGCAGACCGTAAATCTCCTGCGCGGCGGAATATTCCACTCCTGCCACGGAATACCGGTAAAACAGCAGCCGGGAGTTTCCCGGTTCGCCGATAGAGTCCGGGGCATCGAGCAGCGTGCCGTCCGTCATGCGGCCCACAGCATTTACGGCCAGGCGGCGTTCCCGCTCCAGCTCGGAGGCGGACTTGCGCCGTCTCCGCAGCAGCAGCCAGAGTCCGGCTCCTGCTGCGACGCCGGAAGTTGCCAGAAGGGCTATCATCATGGACAGGCTCATGGCTTTATGGTGTCTATCCTCTTTCCGGCGCAGTGCCCGAAGCGGCTCCCAGCTTACAATCACTTTCCCTGGTTCGCAACGGCAATCGGGAAGGTTTACTCTGCCGTTACTACAGCGTCTTCCGAAGCGGCGCTCTCGTTTCCGTTTCCATCAAGGGCCGTCACGCGATACAGATACCGAGCGCCCGGCGTGGGGCTTGGATCGCGGAAAAGCGGTGCCGGCAATAATCCCATGTTCAACTTGAGCAGGGCATCCCCGTCGCGCCGGTATACGTTGTATCCCGCCAAGTCTGCTTCTGAATTCGGGCTCCACGCCAGGTCGACGGCCCCTGGAACCGCGACGGCCCGGACGTTCAGCGGGCTGGCGGGCGGGAAGCGGTCCACGGCGGCCACCTCTGCCGAATGGGACGGAGGCGTCAGGGCGGTGGATTCTCCCTGCCCCACAAAAGCTCGGACCGAGTACACATAGCTATGCCCAAACTCGAAGGTGCTGTCCTGATAGGCGGCAGAGCTGGTGGCGCCGAGCATGATTACGGTTTGAGTTGCTGGCTGGCTATCTGTCTGTCTGGCTGCTTGTGGCGAGCCAGCCTCGGCGCGATAGACCTGGTAGCCGTCCGGCTGCGGGGCTGTTCCGCCGAAGGCCGATAAGGGCGGAGCTTTCCATGCCAGATGAATAGCGCTTTCGGTGAGCGTAGCTTGGAGATCGAGGGGCGCTTCAGGCAGGTCGACGATCTCCACCTGGACCAGGTTCGAGAAGCCTGCATCCTTATCTTTGTCGTTGATGGCTTTGACGGCAAAAAACGCTGTCTGCCGCAGTTGGCCGACGGCCAGAGGAAGTTCGTACAGCACTCTTTCCCGCCCCGCGGCGATTGCATCCGTGCCCAGCGTGGCGAGCAGCCGCGCACGTTCCGGGAAATCTCCCAGGGCCGTGCCTGGCGGGAGAAAAACTCCGTAGAGTTCCAGCCGCGCCAGCCGGCGCACGCGCGTGCCCTCGGTGGTGAGGCGGGGAGGAGACCATGCGAGATGGAGGCGGGAGCCCACCTGCGTGGCGGAAAGGTCGGTGGCCCGTTCCGGAATTTCCAGCAATGGAGGAAGCGGCTCGCCGGGAACTCCGCAACCCGCGAACAGCACCGTTGCTATCCAGAAGGCCGCCGGCAGGACCCGCCGCAGACTTCCCTTTGCTTGGTCCGGTCTCATCTGTTTTTTCCTGCGGCGACCGAGAGGGCTCTCCTGTTCGGAGGTTTCGGTCCGGGGAGGTGACAGCATGAACGCTGAAGAAAGCAAAGAAATGGGAATCTTTTATAGAATGTAACGGCTGAGGTCTTGATCTTTGACGATCTCGGCGAGCTGCTTTTGCACGTACGCCGAATCTATTTTCACGTTCTTCTTTTTCAGATCGGGTCCCTCGAAGGAGATCTCGTCCAGCAGACGCTCCATGATGGTGTGGAGCCGCCGGGCCCCGATGTTTTCTGTCTGTTCGTTCACCATGGCGGCGAATTTCGCCACCTCCAGAACCGCCTCGTCGGTGAAAAACAGCTCGATGCCTTCGGTCTCCAGCAGCGCAATGTATTGCTTGAGCAGGGCGTTTTTAGGCTCCTGCAAAATTTTAACGAAGTCGTCCACGGTCAGGGGACTCAGCTCCACGCGGATGGGAAAACGGCCCTGCAGCTCCGGGATCAGGTCCGAGGGTTTGCTGACGTGGAACGCTCCGGCGGCGATAAACAGGATGTGGTCGGTCCGGACCATCCCGTAGCGGCTGTTTACGGTTGTGCCCTCGACAATCGGCAGGATGTCGCGCTGCACTCCCTCCCGGCTGACGTCGGGTCCGTGGCCCGTTTCCCGCCCGGCGATCTTGTCGAGCTCGTCCAGGAAAATGATGCCGGACTGTTCCGCACGCTCCACGGCCGTCCGTGTCACTTGGTCCATGTCCAGCAGTTTTTGTTCCTCTTCCTGGATCAGAAAGTCGACGGCCTCGGCCACGCGCATCTTGCGCTGTTTGGTCTTGGGGCCGAAAAAGCCGGGCAGGACATCTTTGATGTTGATGTCCATCTCCTCAATGCCGGTGTTGCTGATGACTTCAAAGGCCGGAAAGCTCCGCTCGCGCACGTCGATCTCGACTGTGCGGTCGTCGAGCCTGCCTTCGCGGAGCTGCTGGCGGATTTTCTCGCGGCTGCGCGTGAAGTTCTCGCTGGGCCGCTCCGGCTGGCTGGCAGCGGGCGCGGCGTCGCCTCCGGCTGGGACTCCGACCGGGCCCCCGACTGGACCCCCAACTGGACGAGGCAGCAGCAAATCCAGCAGGCGCTCTTCCGCGTTGGCCTCGGCCTTGTCGGCCACCTCTTCGAGTTTTTCCTCCCGCACCATGTCGATGGAGATCTCCACCAGGTCGCGGATCATGGATTCGACATCTCTCCCCACGTAGCCCACTTCGGTGAATTTGGAGGCCTCCACCTTCAGAAAGGGCGAGTTGGCCAGCCGGGCCAGCCGCCGCGCGATCTCTGTTTTGCCTACGCCGGTCGCCCCGATCATGATGATGTTCTTGGGCATGATCTCTTCGGCCATCTCCGCCGGAAGCTTCTGCCGCCGGATGCGGTTGCGCAGGGCGATGGCCACGGCCCGCTTGGCGGCCTTCTGTCCCACCACGTGCTTGTCCAACTCCACGACGATCTCGCGCGGCGTCATCTGGTCAAGCGTTGCTGCCTCTTCTATGCTGCCGGGAAGGTAGATCACCATACTTCCTCTGGAAGAAATCCGTTCATAGCGCGGCGCTCAGGGCTCTTCACTGATAACTCTTCACTTATAACTCTTCAATAGTAACGCTGTCGTTAGTAAAAATGCAGGATTTTCCGGCTATCGCCATCGCCTCGGCCACGACTTCCCGGGCGGAAAACTGCGTATGAAGCATCAGGGCGCGGGCCGCAGCCAGCGCCACCGGCCCCCCGGAGCCGATAGCGGTCATCCCGTCGTCCGGCTCGATCAAGTCGCCCTGCCCGCTGAGCAGGAACATATTTTTTTCATCCGACACCAGGAGCAGGGCTTCCAAATGCCGCAAAGCGCGGTCGGTGCGCCAGTCCTTGGCCAGCTCTACGGCGGCGCGGCTCAGGTTTCCGTTGAACTGCTCGAGCTTGGTCTCGAAACGCGAGAACAGGGAGAAGGCGTCGGCGGTGGACCCGGCGAAGCCGGCCATGATTTTGTTGTTATAGAGGCGGCGGATTTTTTTGGCCGTGTGTTTAATCACGTTTTCGCCCAGCGTCACCTGGCCGTCGCCTCCCATGACGACTTTATCGTTCCGCCTGACGCACAAGATGGTGGTTGACCGGACCTGCATATTTTTCTCTCGTCGGAAGCAAAAAGCAGTATAGCAGAAATCAAACCGGCGCAAGACCGCAGCCGCCGGACGGCGGTTCAGTTGGTATAAGGAGGATCCTTTCGGGAGAGGGTAAAATAGGAATCGAAAATTTGGTTTACATGAGTGGAGAAGCCATGCGTCGTTTCTGGGACAGGATTGTTTTTGATGACCTAAATCGCTGGCCGTTCTTTGCGGTTGTCTTCCTGATTGCTGTCGTCTACTTTTTTTCAATCTTTGATCTTGCATTCATCACAAAAGGGAACTATTGGTTATCGAACCGTGGTGATGCGGGCCAGCATTTAGTCGGCTTCCTCCATTTCGTCCGGGACGAGTGGCGCTTCCCTCTGTTCCAAACACAAACCCTGGGATATCCGCACGGCACAAACATTATTTTTACCGACAGTATTCCTCTTTTAGCGCTCCTCTTCAAAATTCTGGCGCCGATCATCCCGGATGGATTCCATCCGTTCGGTCTATGGATTTTCGTCTGTTACCTCCTGCTCGCCCATGCTTTCAGCTCTTTGTTGTATCACTTTGGCCATCGCAGCTTGATTGCCGCCCTTGCAAGTGGGCTGTTCGCGGTCATGACGCCGTTTTTTATGGAACGCCTGCTGCGGCCGCACGCAGCCCTGTGCGGCCAATTTCTGGTTGTTTATGCGTTACTCCTGTACTTCAAAGTCGCTGACGGGCAAAAACAGCGCCGTACCTTCGTTTTATTCACGCTCTTGTTGGCCGTCGCACTGCTGATTCATGTATATCTCTTCGCCATGGTGGCGGCCATTTACTGCTGTGCCGTGGTAAACGCGGCGATCCATCCTGGCCGCTCGTGGCGTGACCTCGGCGTCGGTATCCTGGGAACGGCTGCGGCAGTGGCTGCCACAATTCTGGTTGCCGGTCACGTGTCACAGTCGATGTACCTAACGGCCTCGTTGGGCTTCGGCCATTATTCGATGAACCTATTGGCGCCTGTGGCGTCACCCCATCACAGCTTTCTCTATTACAGAAGCCTGGATGCTACTGGGGGGCAATTCGATGGATTCAACTATTGGGGTATCGGCATTATCCTGTTGCTGTGTGCAGGAATGCCTGTTTTGTTGAAGAACTGCCGCATGCTGCTCAACCGCCGGTTGTGGCCGCTGACGCTCGGCTTGCTGGCTCTTACCCTCTTTGCTCTATCAAATCAAGTTTACTTAGGACACCAGCGGATACTGTCCTTCGATTTGCCGGGACCGTTGTTCTCCCTTGCCGACCAGTTTCGCAGCAGCGGCCGATTCTTCTGGGTGGTGTCCTATGCGGTAATGGCACTAGCGGTTTGTAGTGGCCTAAGCGTCCGGCGGCGCTGGGCGGCTGCGGTTCTGGTAATAGCCGCTGTGGGATTGCAATTGGCTGACACCGGGTCGATGCGCAATGGCCTGCGACAGGTTGCCAACGTCGGCGAGGAGCGCCCGGTTGCCGAAGAGAGATGGAACCCTATCCTCAGTGTGCATCAGTTGGTCGTGCTGCTGCCGCCAACCCAATGTGGGGGCTCTCGCAACCAATATACAGAAATCGGCCGCATTGCAGCCGAATCCGGGGTCGCCTTCCACAGCGTTTGGGCCGGGCGTTATAATATGGCTTCACTTGAATCTTGCCGCGCGTTGAATAAAGATGTGCTCGACAATGGCTTCCGGCCCGGCGTGCTCTACCTCGTCGACACCAAAGCATTACGCTCCTTTCGCCAGCGACCGGAACTGAAGAAATTTTGCAGCCAGTTGGAGGGACGCACCCTCTGCACGCTCCAGCGCGCCGAGCTAAACCTGCCGCCGCTTGCCCAGGACAGCGGACTCGCTCTCTGGCCTTCCGATACGACGCGGTTCAGCGCGTTAGAGCTGGCCGACTTCCTTGGCATCGGCTGGAGCTACATGGAAAGGAGCGGGGTGTGGTCTCTCGGTTACCAGTCGGAACTCTTCTTTCGCCTGCCATCCTGTGCGGACGCTACAAGCCTGCGCGTAAAAATTCTCCCATTCGTCGGGCACGAAGGGCAGACGGTCACTCTATCGGCCAACGGTGGTGAACCAGTGATCCGCCACTACAGCGAACCCAATACCGAGAACCTCGTGATACCGATCGGCACCTGTGACACGGATGACCCAATCATTGCCATTACGTTTTTGGTAGACAAGCCGGTGTCCACGTTGGAAACCGGAGAAAGCGGCGATGCACGCCCGCTCGGTCTTCATCTCATGGAAGCAGAGTTACTGCAGTAACGGCTCTCGTGCCAGAATTAGGTGAGTTTCCTTGACGCCGCTCTTCGCGCTGGGCTATTATCGTTAAATAGCGGTCATGAAGGGGGTTCTCTGTTGAGAAGCAATGTTTTCGGATGGCCCGGATGGTCCAGATGGAAAGTCGCTTTGTGGCTGTCTTTCTTGACGACTCTCCTCCTGGTATCGAGCCAGTCTCAGCCGGTACGGGCGCAAGTCGCCGCCCCGGTCGCCGCAGAAGTTTCCAAAGATAACGCTCCGCAGACTTCCATATTTCCCCTTGCCGATATTCGGCCCGGCATGAGGGGAATCGGCAAAACCGTTTTCTTAGGCTACAAAGTCGAGGAGTTCCAAGTGGAAATCCTGGGAGTCCTCAAGAACGTGGCCCCGCGACAGAGCATGATTCTCGCACGCCTGTCGGGAGGGCCGCTCGAAAGAACCGGCGTCATGGCCGGCATGAGCGGCAGCCCGGTTTATATCGACGGGAAGTTGGTGGGCGCGGTCGCATCCGGCTTTCAGTTTTCCAAGGAGCCGATTGCCGGCATCACTCCCATGGAGCAGATGTTCGATGCCTTCGAGGGTGTTTCTGAAGCACCGCAGCAAGAGACAACACAGATCGCAGAAGCCGGGCAGATCGCATGGACCTTTGAGCCCGGCATCGAGAGAGGCGACGATCTTCGCTTGATTCCCTCAGGCGAGCCGGACTGGATGCCGCCCTTCCGAAGCGAGCCGAGCCGTGTCTTCTGGGGCGGGGCGGAAACATCGATGGTGCACATCGCCACGCCGCTGATGCTCTCCGGATTCACCGCAGAGGCCATGGAGCACTTCCAGCCGCAACTCCGCTCTCTGGGGCTGATTCCCACGCAGGGGGGCAGCGGCGGGTCACAAGACGACAGCGCCATGGGCGACCTTTCCCGCTTGCAGCCCGGCTCCATGATCAGCGTGCAATTGGTGCGCGGCGACATGGGCGTGAACGCCGACGGCACCGTCACGCACGTGGAGCAAGACCGCGTGTACGCCTTCGGGCACCGGCTGCTGGCGGCGGGTCCCATCGAAATTCCTTTCTCGGAGTCGCGAGTCATCACCCCGCTGGCGGGTTACGCCATCTCCATGAAGCTCTCCACGCCGGGCCGGTTGCTCGGCGTCATCCGGCAAGACCGCAGTTCCGGAATTTTCGGCCGCTTGGGGGAAACAGCCCGCATGATCCCCATTGAGTTCGAGATGGTTTCGGGCAACCGAACCACGCGCTCCTACCGGTTTGAAGTGGTCAACGACCGCTTTCTGCTGCCGTTGCTGATGAACATGACCATATTCTCGGCCATCGGCTCCACGGAACGCATGGTGGGCGAATCCACATTCCAGGTGGAGCAGACCATCTCGCTCGACGGGCTTCCGGATGTGAAGCTCGAAAATTATTTCAGCGGCATTGCCAACGGCGCCATCCGGGCCGCCCAATCTGCCACCGCTCCGCTGGTCTATCTGATGCAGAGCGGATTGGGGAAAACGGATATCCAGAAGGTCCACCTCCGGGTTACCTCCACGGACCGCCAGATGACTCAGACGCTGGATCAGGTTTGGGTGGACCGGCGGGAGGTCAAGGCAGGCGAGAAGATGGAAGTGACCGCTCTGCTCCACTCCCAGAATGGGGAGGAGACGGTGCAAAAGGCGTGGGTGGAAGTTCCGGCCAGCCTGACGCCGGGCCCGCTGACCATTACCGTGGCCGATGGAAGTTCCCTGGACCGGCGGGAGGCGTTGCGGGGAGGCAGGCGGGTTCTGCCTAAAAATCCGGAGCAACTGGTCCGGGCCATTAACAAGTCACGCCGGAACAACCGGCTGTATGTGCGTCTGGAGCGGCGCGAGACAGGGTTTGTTCTCCAAGGGGAGACCTTTCCTTCCCCTCCGCCCTCGGTCGTGCGCGTTTTTTCCACCGATCCTTCACTCGGCACAACCATCGCCCCGACCGGCCTGTCCACTGTGGCCGACTATGAGCTCGATTCCTTGCCCTCCGTCTTAACCGGGTACAAGAGAATTGCAGTGACCGTAACAAATTGAATAACGATTGAATGATTGAACGATTGCAGTGATTTTTATGATGTTCCCCAGCAAATATCCGGACCGCGTTTCCACCCGCCGCAGACGGATGGGCAGTCTTTTCTTCCGGCGGCAGGCAGGGCGTGACGCGGCAAAGTTAGTAGCACAGTTCGTAGCGAGGTCAGCCGAGACGGCCCGAGAGACGGCCCAAGAGACGGCCAGGATGCTCAGGAATGCGGTTGTCTTGAATGCGGTTATCCTAGCGTTGCTAGTTAGCTCCTGGGCGTGGGCCGTCAATACGCAATTCTGGTCGAGCGCGACCTTTGAAGATTTTGAGCGCGGCAATCTGGACGGAGTTTCCCTGAGCCGGGAGGGCCGCATGACGCTGGCCCCCAAACTGGAGGAGCTGTTCAGCACGGATCAGGCAATGATCTGGGCGGTGGCGCAGGACAAACAGGGAAATGTTTATCTGGGCACAGGGCACAGCGGCAAAGTCTTTCGGATGGGCCCGGAGCTGGAGGGTTCTCTGTTCTACGACGCTCCCGAGCCGGATATCTTTGCGATGGCTGTGGACAACGACGGGCGGCTGTATGTGGGGACATCCCCGGACGGCAAGGTCTACCAGGTAGACTCCTCCGGCGAGGGACGGGAGTTTTTTGACCCGGAGTCCAAATATATTTGGTCTCTCGCGTTTGCCGCCGATGGCGCGCTGTACGTGGGTACGGGAGACCGCGGAAAGATCTATCGCGTCCCCGCCAGCGGCGAGGGCGAGCTGTATTATGACACCCAGCAGAATCACATCATGAGCTTGGCCGTGACTCCGGACAACGAATTGATCGCCGGCACAGAACCGAACGGCCTGCTCTACCGGGTGTCGGGGCCGGGGAAAGCTTTTGTGCTCTATGACTCTCCTATTACGGAGATTCACAGCGTCGCGGTTTCCCCCGATGGCGACATATTTGCCTCGGCCATGGGACGTCCCGGCCGGGGCGGCTTACGCCAGCTTGGCGCTCCCGTTCGGGGCGGGCAAACTCCGGTGCGAACTGCAACAACCATCACCGTCCGAGCTGCCGACGAGCCGGGACTTCCCCCAGGCGGGGCGGAAGAAGGACCGGGCCAGCCGGGAGATCCTAGCAGGCCGGGAAATCAACTGCCGGGGCAGACCGCGGTTCGTACGACGGGCGGCCTTCCCCGGGCGCAAAACCGGCGAACTACCCGAAGCGCTCTGTACCGGGTTCTGCCGGGCGGCGGTGTGGATACGCTCTGGGATTCGCGGCGCGAAAATATCTTTGACTTGTTGCCCGCCGGAGAAAAGCTCCTGTTTTCCACCGATCAAAAAGGGCGTATCTATGAGCTGACACTGGACCGGCAGCTTTCCCTTTTGGCGCAGACCGACCAGGAGCAGACCACTCGTTTGATTCCCTACAAAGATTTTGTGCTGGTGACCACCGCCAATCTGGGGAAAGTGTTTCGGCTGGGGACAAAACCAGCCGCCACCGGTTCATTCGAGTCCGAAGTCCGGGATGCAGGCAGCATCGCCCGTTGGGGCCAGATCAGTTGGAGCGCCGAGCTGCCTCCGGGATCGTCGCTGGAGCTGCTCACCCGGAGCGGCAATTCCCTCAAGCCCGACTCCACTTGGAGCGATTGGTCGCAGTCTTACCGGCAGGCAGAGGGGGAAAAGATAAGCAGTCCCCCAGCACGATATATGCAATGGAAGGCCGTGTTCCGCGCTGCAGCCAGCCGTGCCCCTGTTCTCTCGGAAGTAACCCTGGCCTATTTGCCCCAGAACCGGGCTCCGGTAATGACCGAGGTGAAGGTAATCCCTCGTGGCGGCAGTGCCCCGTCAAGACCCACGCCGGCCAATTTAGCTGCGGCCAGGTCCATTCAGAACCTGACATCTGGCCGGGCGGCTTCTTCGCCCAGTACTTCCTCCCGGCGGGCTTCGGGGCAACAGGGATTGAACATGACATGGCTGGCGAATGACCCGGACCGCGATGAGCTTGCCTATGAACTGTACTTCCGAGGCGAGGGAGAAGCAGAGTGGAAGCCGCTGGCAAAGGACTTAAAACAGAATTACTTTCAACTGCAGAAAGATGCTCTTCCGGACGGCAAGTACCGGCTCAAGGTGAAGGCTTCCGATGCCGGAGTGAATCCGCAGGGGATGGCAAAGACGGCGGAGCGGATCAGTTCTCCCTTTCTGGTGGATGGCACGCCGCCCCAGGTGCAGGTTCAGCAGACCTCCCGCACAGGCCATTCTGCAACCGCCCGGTTTCGTGCCCTGGACCAGGCAAGCGTTCTTACACGGGCCGAGTATGCTGTGGATGCCGAGCCGCCGCGGCCCTTATTCTCCGGCGATGGAATTGTCGATTCCAAACAAGAAACGTTCCTAGTGGAGATCGACGACATGGCGGCCGGGGAGCATTTGATTACCTTGCGGGTCTACGATTCGGCCGGTAACGTTGGGGTGGGTAAGGCTCTGTTGCCTGCCAGCAATGCCGGGGGCGAGCAGTAAGTTGTTTATTTTGAATAAAATAAATTTACTGAAGGGCAGCCTCATGGAGGAGCTTCCTGATTGGAGTGTTCCCGAGGCGCGGCCTGTTGATTTTTTTGCAGTTATTGCAGTTAATTGCGATTCCCATGCAACTTCAGGGAATATTTCCCGCATCTGAGCTAATGAGAGCAGGTGCGATTCGTAGAGCGATTTGAATTCGAGCCCCTACGATATTCCCAAAAGCTCGGAAGCTGAGGCGATTGAGCAGGCCAAGAATGGAAATGCCGACGCCTTTGAGCTTCTTTATAATGCCCACAAGCGCAGGGTTTATTCGCTTTGTTTACGGATGATAGGGAATACGGCCGAAGCCGAGGATCTAACACAGGAAGTGTTTCTCCAGTTGTTCCGGAAGATCGGCACCTTCCGGGCCGAGGCGGCGTTTTCCACCTGGGTCCATCGTTTGACCGTCAATATGGTGTTGATGCGGCTCCGCAAGAAAAAGCTCGTGACCGCATCGCTGGAGGATATATCCGGCCGGGATACAGAGAACGTTTCCAGCTACGATCCGGGAGCGGCCGATCCGGTGCTGGCCGGGTCGGTGGATCGCCTCAACCTGGAAAGGGCGATGCAGGCCTTGCCGGCCGGCTATCGGCTGATCTTCCAGCTTCACGACGTGGAAGGGTACGAGCATCAGGAAATTTCCAGCATGGTCGGATGCTCGGTCGGCAATTCCAAGTCGCAACTGCACAAAGCCAGGATGAGGCTGCGCGAGCTGTTACAGGGGAAACCCTCTCCAACTCCCAAGAGCCCTCGGTGAAGCTGCTGTTTCAGCGGGGCGAGAGAGCTGCGTTATGAACTGCGCGGAATTTGAACAACAGTTACAAGAAGTCGATCTATCCCCCCCGTCTCTATCCTCATCTGCCGGGATGGAAGCGCACCGCCAGGATTGCGCTGACTGCGCGAGCCTGATCGGCGATTTTGCCGACATCAGGCGGCAGGCCCGTCTGCTTCCGGAGGCAGAGCCCTCCGTGCAGGTGTGGCAGCGGATTCATCAGCAATTGCGGCAGGAGGGCCTGATCCAGGCCCCCGCACCCCTCCCGTTTTCTCCGGCGGCAAGGATAAGGATGGGGTGGTTCCCGCGCGTGCAGATGGGCATGGCCTACGCTGCCATGTTCCTGGTGGGGCTGGGCGTGGTCTATCTGTACAGTGTGGGCACGGCTACGCCGGATTTGTTCCGGGAGCCTCCAATCACAGTAGCTACAGTTCCAGCCATTCCGGTGGAACAGAGCCTTTCCGAGGAGAGTGACGAGCCCCTTTTGCATCTCATTGAGAAGGCTCCCCTGGAGAAGCGCGCCACCTACGCGACGAACCTCAACCGGGTAAACACTTCGATCCACCAGTTGAATGCCTTCCTGGCGGAGCATCCGGAGGACTGGTTTGCTCGCGAACAGCTTTTGAATGCCTATCAGCAAAAGGAACGGCTATGGAATACCTTGGTCAATTGGGAAGAGTTCTAAGCCGGGCGGTTTTGGCGCCCGCCATGCAAATGCCGCATACGGGGCAAACGCTGCGAATGCGGATGCCTGTTGCCGTCGTGGCAGCCGCTGTGCTCTGCTGGGGCATTCCGGCAATCCAGGCTGAGCAGATCCAAAAGAACTTTCCCACCTCCGCTACTCCTTCTTTTCTCTTGCATAACCATACCGGCAGCATCTCGGTGAAAAGCTGGGAGCAAAACGAAATAGAAATCCGAGGTGAGAGCTTCTCCGATGACGTGGAGGTCATGATCGAGGGTGGATCGGAGAAGGTGAGCGTGCAGACACACCCCAAGCGGGAGGGAGTGCCGCCGCAGGAACTCAGGGTGGACTTTCAGATTCGTGTGCCCCGTCAGGCCACGGTGCGGCTCGATTGCGAGAGCGGAAGCCTCATCTCCGTGGAAGACCTGCAAGGAGACGTTTTCATTGAGGCGGTCAGCGGGCGTGTGGAATTGTCCCGGATTCAGGGAAGTATCGCCGTCCGCACAATGGACGCCCCCATCTTCATACGCGATTCCGACGGCCACATTGAAGCCCGGTCCATCAGCGGGGACTTGGAGTTTGTCGGGGTCAATGGCTCCCAGTTGGTCGGCAACACCAATTCCGGCACCATCAGCTACGAAGGAGATTTCGGCTCCGGCGGCAATTACATTTTGAACAACCACAGCTCTTGGATCCGCATCCAGCCCTCCCGCCAGTCCAGTTTTGATTTGAAGGCCCGGGCGGTGGAAGGGGTCATCGAGAGCGATCTCTCTTTCAGTCCCACTCCGCTCGCCACCCCCTTCCGCCGCTTGTCTCCTCGCAAATTCATTCAGGGCCGCATCAATAGTGGCGAGTCTACCGTCACGATCACCTCGTTTAGTGGTACAATTCGGCTGCACCGTCCTCGGTGAGCGGCTGGCGTCTGCCGGAGAGCGCTTCTGCATCCCGCAGGAGTTGCTGTTTCCAGAGACTTGCCAGGCGGCGAATAGCGGGAGTGCCGCTCCATCCAAACAGGGAATGACTTCTCTTTCTTCTCCTTCATCGATTGCGCAAAACGGAGTCTTTTTGGCTGGCTTCATGGGCTGCGGGAAGACCACGGTCGGTTTGCTTCTGTCACGGAAGCTTGCCTGGAAATTCATTGATTTGGATGAACAGATCGAGCAAGCTGAAGGCGCGACCATTGCCGAAATTTTCGCGCGGGCGGGCGAAGCCGCCTTTCGCAAAAAGGAGCGAGAAGCTCTGGGGAGAATCTTGCAGGAAACTGCGCAGGCGAGCGGCCGCGTAGTGGCGCTGGGCGGAGGGACGTTTGCCCAGCCGCAAAACTTTGAAATGCTCGAACGCTGGGGAGCGACGACCATCTGGCTGGAATGCCCGGTGGAAGTGTTGTTGTTGCGTTGCGCCTTGATGACCCATCGCCCTTTATTCCGTGACGAGGCCAGCTTCCGACAACTGTACCAGGAGCGGTTGCCTTTCTATCAGCGAGCGACCTGCACGGTTCACGCCGGGCAAGCGGGCCCCGAGGAGGTAGTGAGCCAGATCCTGGCTGCGCCCGCCTTGAAGGGAGTGGTATGCCGAGGTTGAAGCACGTCTTGTTCAGAAAAAGCCCGTTGGAAATTAGCCCGTCTGGAAAAGGTTGGCGCACGATTTCGGGAGACCATCCACGGCCTTCGACGGAACTTCGGGCTGTTAGTTGCTCGTTTCCATTGCTGCTGCTCTGGCTCGCGACCCTGGCGGCAGGCAGGATGCCGGTCGCCCATGCGGCTCAAGATGCCTCTAGCTCTACCGCTACCTCTATCTCCATCGCCACCTCCAACGCCACCGAGCAAGGCGTGTTTTCCATTCTTGCGGGAAACCGCAAAATCGGCACGGAGACATTCCAGATTGTTTCCTCCGCTTCCGGCTACGAAGCAACCGGCGAAATATCTCTGGCCGTCCCTGGAGGTTCCAGCCTGTCGGAAGGCTCCACTTTGCGGGTGGACTCGAACCTGCAGCCGGTCTCATACGACAGGCGACAGAAAGCCCCGCAACAGGGAAGCGTCACGGCGCGTTTCGGATCACCCGAAACGATGCTGGTTTCCGAGACGGAGGAGGGGTCTCAGAACCGCATCTTCTATCTTCCCGATACCGATCTGGTCGTATTAGACACGAATTTCTTTCACCACTACGCTTTTCTGCTGCGCCTGTACGACGATTCCAAACCCGGTCCGCAGCACTTCAACGTTTTTATCCCTCAAGAGGCGGCGCCGGGCACGATCAGCCTGTCGTTCCAGGGCAGGGAAGATCAAACCGCAGGGGGCGTCACCGCAGACTTGAATCATTATCAGGTGGTGACCGATCAGATCACCATGGAGATTTGGGCCTCGCCGGATGCAAGGATTCACCGGATTATGATTCCCCAGGCGAATCTGGAAGTCGTACGCCAATGAGAGGCTGCACGCAAACCATCCGAGCCGCGACTGTAAAGGAGCGGGTTGCGGCAAGGTGCTGGGACATATTCTTGCGGATTGGGTGGGCCTGACAAAACCCCGCTCCCTCACCCTTCGACTTCGCTCCCTTCGACTTCGCTCAGGGCAGGCAGGGCAGGCGGGGCAGGCTCTCGCGGCTCGGATTCGGCGTTTTTCTTCTGACTTCTCTTTTTTGGTTGCCGCTCTGCGTTCTCTGTGTCTCCGTGGCTGAAAAGTCTTTAAGCCCGCTTGGGAATCCCCGCCAGCCTCTTACACAATACCCAATCCTCCCCTATAATGCCTTTTTGATCCTCTTGGGTCGCCATCCTTGCGCGCGTGAAGGTGCTCATGAAGTGGAATGTCGAACGAGCGGTGGTTCTGGGCGCAGGCACGATGGGCGCTCAGATTGCAGCCCACCTCGCCAATTGCGGTATTCCCACACGCTTGCTGGACATGGTGCCCGAGCAACTGACGCCGGAGGAAAAGAAGAAGGGTCTTAGCCTAAGTTCGCCCCTGGTGCGCAACCGGCTTGCAAAGGCTGGCATAGAATCTGCCCGGAAAACCAAACCGCCGGCCTTCTTTCTGCCGGAGAGGGCCTCCTGGATTACTCCTGGAAATTTTGAGGACAATCTTTCCTCGGTGGCTGAGGCCGACTGGATTATCGAGGCGGTGTCGGAGAACCTGGAGGTCAAGCGCGGACTTTTGGAGCGCGTCTTGGCATTCCGCAAGCCGGGAACAGTGGTCAGCTCCAACACCAGCGGATTGCCGTTGGGACGCATGGCAGCCGGTTTTCCGGAGGAGTTTCGCCGCCACTGGCTGGGCGTCCATTTTTTTAACCCTCCCCGGTATTTGCATCTGTGCGAGCTGATCCCAGGTCCGGACACTTTGCCCGAGGTCGTGGAGGCCGTCGCCGGCTTCGCAGACATGCGCCTCGGCAAGGGCGTGGTGCCCGCTCGGGACACGCCCAACTTCATCGCCAACCGGATCGGAGCGTTTTTTGCCTGTAACATTTTCCGCGTCATGGAAATGGAAATGGAAGAGGAGGGCCTTGCCGAAGAAAAGTTTGCCGAAGAAAGCTTTACCATTGAAGAGGTCGATCAGCTCACCGGCCCCGCCTTGGGATGGCCCAAGACCGCCACGTTCGGCACAATCGACCTGGTAGGTCTGGACGTTCTAGCCAGCGTCACACGCAACCTGCTGGAGAATGTTCCGGGAGACGAGAGCAGGGAACTCTTCCGTCTTCCAGCCTTCATGGAAAAGATGCTCTCGCAGGGCCTGCTCGGCGCCAAGACGGGAGCAGGCTTCTACAAGCGCGTGAAACAGGCTTCCGGAAGCGGTGACACTCTCGTAATCGATCCAAAAACTCTGGAGTATCGCCCGCAGAAAAAAGCTCAGTTTGCTTCTCTAGAGACCGGCAGGGGCATCGAGGACATCCGGGAGCGTGTCCGGATGCTCGCCGTGTCGGATGACCGTGCCGGACGCTTCCTGTGGAAGGCCTTGAGCCGGACGTTTCTATACGCCGCCCGGCGCATCCCGGAGATTGCCGACCGGATTGTCGAAATCGACCGGGCCATGCGGTGGGGATTCGGCTGGAAACTGGGTCCGTTTGAACTATGGGACGCAATCGGGTTGGAGGATTCCGTCCAGAGGATGGAAGGGGAAGGAAGCAAGATGCCGGAGATCATTCGGCAAATGCTTTCGTCGGGGCGTAAGAGTTTCTATGAGAATGCGGAACTGGGGTTGTTGTACTTCGATTTCGGCCGGGGCAACTACCGGCTGGTAGAACAGCCGCCGGGCGTCCTGCTGCTCGGTGTACAGGGCTCCCATCCCGTCATCGAAAAAAATGACGATGCCAGCCTGCTCGATCTCGGCGATGGGGTGGCGTGCGTGGAGTTCCACAGCAAGGGGAACGCTATCGGTGCCGGAACCATTGCCATGGTGGAGAGCGGCCTCCGGGAGCTATCCGCGAATTTTGACGCTTTGGTGATTGCCAACCAGGGGACCAATTTTTCAGCGGGCGCCAATCTGCAGTTGCTGCTGGAGGAAATTCGGGCGGAGCATTGGGAGGCGCTGGACCGGATGCTCCGCAGCTTCCAGCAAATGAACATGGCGGTTAAATACTCGCCGAAACCGGTTGTGGTGGCTCCCTTCCGGTTCACGCTGGGCGGTGGCTGCGAGATGGCGCTCGCGGCTTCGCGCGTGCAGGCGTCGGCGGAAACCTACATGGGATTGGTGGAGACGGGCGTGGGCTTGTTGCCCGGCGCAGGCGGCACAAAAGAGATGGCGCTGCGGGCGGCGGACTCTCTCCCCGCCGGGTCCGAGTTGCTTCCGGCCATCCGCGAAGTGTTCCAGACGATTACCAACGCCAAGGTCTCCGGCAGCGCGGAGGAGGCGCGGCAACTGCGGTTCCTGGGGCCTGCCGATGGAATTACGCTGAACCCGGACCGCCTGGCCGCCGACGCCAAACAAACTGCCCTGGAAATGGCGCGCAATAACTGGAAACGCGCTCATCCGGTCCCGCGCACCGATGTTCGCGTGCTGGGGGAGGGAGGCCTGGCGGAGCTGAAGATCAGCATCCACTTGTTCCGGAGCGGCGGCTTCATCAGCGGCCATGACGCCCTCATCGCAGGAAAGATTGCCCACGTGCTGTGCGGGGGCAAGCTGACCGGCCCGGCTGCCGTCAGCGAACAGTATCTGCTGGACATGGAGCGGGAGGCTTCGTTGAGCCTCTACGGCGAGCCCAAAACACAGGCCCGCATCGAGCATATGCTCCGGGCAGGCAAGCCGCTGCGAAACTGATTCGCCGTTTGGTTCATCTATTAAAGAGCGGGTGCCGGATCAAAAAGTTGCAGGAAAAAGGAAACGGAGGTTGGCTATGAAAGAAGCCGTCATCGTAACAAGTCTTCGCACTGCGATCGGCAAAGCGCCCCGGGGGACGCTGCGCTACACGCGGCCCGACGACATGGCCGCCACCGTTCTGTCGGAGGCGCTGCGGCGCACGCCTGGCCTCCAGGCTGAGGAGATCGAAGACGTGATTCTCGGCTGCGCCATTCCCGAGGGAGAGCAGGGCCATAACATGGCACGCATCGCCACCCTGCGTGCCGGCCTGCCCCCGACGGTTTCGGCGATGACCATCAACCGGTTTTGTTCTTCCGGGCTGCAATCCATCGCTATGGCGGCCGAGCGCATCCTGGCCGGTTTTGCCGATGTGATCATAGCCGGGGGAGCCGAGTCCATGAGCATGGTTCCTATGACCGGGCACAAGCTGGCTCCCAATCCCTACCTGGCCGATTGCTATCCGGATGTTTATATCAATATGGGGCTCACGGCGGAAAACCTGGCCCGCAAGTACAGCATCACGCGCGAGGACGCCGACGCGTTTGCTCTGGCCAGCCACCAGAAGGCGGCGGCAGCCATCCGCGACGGCAAATTCACCGGCGAGATTGTTCCTTTGGATGTGACCACTACCGTTGTCTCCAGCGGACAGGACGGCAACGGCGCTAATACGGAAATCAAAAAGAGAACCTTTGCAATGGACGAGTGCCCGCGTTTGGATGCCTCCCTGGAGGCGCTTGTAAAACTCAGGCCGGTTTTCCATGCACGGGGGACCGTGACGGCTGGCAATTCCTCGCAGATGAGCGACGGAGCCGCCGCCGCCGTGGTGATGTCCGGGGAGCGAGCCAAGACGCTGGGATTAAAACCCCTGGCCCGCTTCCTGGCATTCGCAACCGGTGGCGTTCCGCCGGAGGTCATGGGGATCGGGCCGGTCGTAGCAATTCCCAAGGCGTTGCGCCTGGCCGGGGTGAAGTTGGCTGACATCGATCTGGTTGAGTTGAACGAGGCCTTCGCGGCGCAGTCGCTCGCCGTGATTCAAGAAGCCGGGCTCGATCCTGCCAAGGTAAACGTGAACGGAGGGGCCGTGGCTCTGGGACATCCGCTGGGTTGCACCGGCGCGAAACTCACCGCCACCTTGCTGGCGGAGATGAAGCGGAGAGGTTCCCGCTACGGCATGGTGACCATGTGCATCGGCGGCGGCATGGGGGCTGCGGGCGTCTTTGAGAATTTGAATTAGGGAGAATTTGAATTAGGGGCCGAAGCATCGGAATCTTCGCAAGAATCGGAAGAATATGATTGCCTCACCGCTTTGCCTGGAGAAAAATCGACTTGTAGAAGCCTGCGCGGGGGGAGGAAAAAGGACGGTGCGTTGTAAAAGCAAAATAAATTTTATGCAAAACAAAGCCAAAAAAGCCACTAACTCATTCGGAATCATAAGGGGGTCTTCCGGCAATGGCTAAATCAAACCCACGGAGAGGGGGTTGGAAATAGCTTCTAAGACACAAATTCCGGGCGGCAGCTTCCTGATCGAAGAACGCCTTCCGGAGGAGATATTCACTCCTGAGGATTTCACCGAGCAACACCGCCTCATTGCCGAGACCGCAGAGCAGTTCATGCGCAACGAAGTCCTGCCGCGGTGGGAGCGGATCGAGCGCCAGGAACCAGGGCTGACCCCCGAACTTTTACGCCAAGCCGGCGAGCTGGGCCTGCTCTCCATCGACATCCCGGAGCGGTACGGCGGCACGGAGATGGACAAGGTTTCCTCGGCCATCGTGGTCGAGCGATTCGCGCAGTACGCTTCCTTCCTCGCCTCGCATGGCGCCCACTCCGTGATTGGCACGCTGCCCATCGTCTTTTTCGGAAACGAGGAGCAGAAGAAAAAGTATTTGCCGCGCCTGGCCACAGGCGAGATGATCGCCGCGTATTGCCTCAGCGAGGCGGAGGCGGGCTCGGACGCGCTTTCCATCCGCGCCCGCGCCGCGCTTTCCCCGGACGGGAAACACTACCTGCTCAACGGCGAAAAGATGTGGATCACCAACGCCGGCTTCGCTGATCTGTTTATTGTTTTCGCCAAGGTGGACGGGGAAAAATTCAGTTGCTTCATCGTCGAGAAAGACTTCCCGGGTGTTGCGACCGGGGCGGAAGAAAAGAAGCTGGGGATCAAAGGTTCCTCCACCCGCGCCGTGATTTTGGAGGACGCGCAGGTCCCGGCGGAAAACCTCCTCGGAGAGGTTGGCCGGGGACACGTGGTCGCCTTCAACATTCTCAACGTGGGCCGCTTTCGGCTGGCTACCGGTTGCATCGGCGGGGCCAAGCAGGCCTTGCAGCACGCCGCCGGATACGCCAGCCAGCGCCGGGCGTTCGGGAAGGCTATCGCGCAATTCGGCCTCATTCAGGAAAAACTGGCGGAGATGGCCACGCGCATCTATGCCGGAGAATGCATGATCTACCGCACAGCAGGCCTCATCGATCCGCTGCTCGCTGCGGCCAGCCCGGATTCCCCCCAGTACGGTGCCGAGGTCCGGCAAGCCATCGAGGAGTATGCCGTGGAGTGCTCCATCGACAAGGTCTATTGCAGCGAGATTCTGGATTACGTGACCGATGAGTGCGTGCAGATTTACGGCGGTTACGGCTACCATCAGGACTACCCGGCCGAGCGCGCCTATCGTGACGCGCGCATCAACCGCATTTTCGAAGGCACGAGCGAGATCAACCGGCTGCTGATCACCGGCATGTTGCTGAAACGGGCTGCAAGCGGGCGGCTGGGGTTACACGCAGCCATCGAGGGCCTGCTTCGGGAGCCGTCCGACCCGGAACGAAGCGCCGCAGAGAAATGCACCGACGGTGTCGGCCTGCTGGCAGAAGAGAAACGCGTGGTGGCGGCGATTAAAAAGACAGCCTTGCTGGTGGCCGGAGTAGCGTATCAGAAGTTTGCAGACTCACTGGCCGATCAACAGGAAATCACAGCGGCTATCTCCGACATCGTGATGGAAGCCTTCGCCACCGAATCTGCCTTGCTGCGGGCCGGGAAGATGGCCGCCCGGTCCGGCGCCCAGCCGGTCTCCCCTAAGAGGTCTGGTTCGGGTCTCGATGAAAGTCCCCAAACGGTAGATGACAAGACTGCCCATGTCCTGGCCATGACACGTCTTTTTCTGCACTCCCGGATGGACTGGGTGGAACAGCGTGCCCGCACCGTCTTGGCTGGGGTTAGTGCGGGAGATGCGCTCCGCCAGCAACTATCTACCCTGCAACAAGTTACAAGGCACGAGATGGTGGACACCATCGCTCTGCGCCGCCAAATCGCAACGCGGGTCATCCAGAAAGGCAAGTACGCAGCAGGGTAAATAAGGCGTTTAGGTGCAACTTTGAGTTATTGCTGCCTCTGCGAGGCTGTAAAATTGTTCCGTTTCCTCCTGGATATCCTGCTATACTCGAAGCGTTTTGAAGGGTCGGTTTGCTTGAATCCGTGCTGCTCCAGTTTTCTTTCTGCCCTACACGACTCCGGCAAATTCCCAAACGCCGTATCGATGCAGTTTGTTTTTCGTCGGCTGGCTAGTCCACTCCGCCTTGGCGTTGTGGCAACTTCAAGGAGAAAATGAGAATGAAAAATTTGTTTGTCGGCAACATGAGTTTTGACACAACGGAAGGCGAACTGCGAGCGTTATTTGAACCCTTTGGAGAGATTACGCGCATCCAGGTGATCACAGACCGTGACACGGGCCGGCCCCGCGGTTTTGCTTTCGTGGAGATGACCAATGACGAGGAAGCAACCCAGGCCATGCGCACGATGGCGCTGGACGGAAAAGAGGTAGGCGGCCGCGCCCTGAAGGTAAATGAAGCGCGTCCCCGGCCGGAGCGCAGCAGGTCGTTCGGCGAAGGGGGAGGCGGGGGAGGCCGTGGTGGTGGTGGCGGCGGCGGGCGCTTCAAGCGCGAACCGCGCTGGTAGTTGGTTATCGATAGAACGGACTCTTCGTGCTATCGGTTTGTTCCCTGCAAGATTCCAGGGCTATGCCTGTTCAGGCGTAGCCCTTTCTCGCAAGATCGTTGTGTCGCTTCTCGCTTTTCCATCCATAACACATCAGCAGGCTAGGCACCGAGCGGACGGCGCAGCAGGAAGAGTTGTCCCAGGTGATAGGCATTGTGATCGGCTACCAGCAGGACTTCCCGGAGGATGGTCTGTCCCTCGCCGTGCGGGATGGGGGCAAGCAAGTTGGTTGACGGGTTCATGACGAGCTTCTCGATGGCCTTGAGGTCTCTGCGAAAGGCTTTGATGCTTCTCTCCCAAGCGTTCTTGTCAGGAGGGGCGTCGCCTGGAGGCCAAAGGCCCTCCGGAAATTGGGGGGAAACGTGCTTGCTGTTGCGGCTGAACTCGAGGATGTCCCACTGGGCGATCCGCATGTGCTCCAGCAGTTGCCAGGCTGTATGCGGCATCCCGGATGGTCTTCTCCCCCGCAGCCTGACGGGCCATCCGCCGATCACTGTATCGAAGTCAAGATGGGCGTCGCGGCTGCCGAGCAGGCTCAGAAGATGCTGGCGCAAGGCACGGTCGTTCTTCATATTTACGATCCCTAAAGCTTCTTGATCCCGCTGTTCGACAGCAAAAAGCCAATCCCCGTAGATCCCAGCACTACACTTCCCGCCACCAGCGCCCACGTCGGGCCGATGCGTGTCGCCAGAAAACCGATCGCCAAACTGCCCAGAGGCATCCCGCCGCGGAATGCCAGCATGAAAATGCTCATCACCCGGCCGCGCATCTCCTCCGTGGTAGCCATTTGCACCAGGGAAGTGATGGAGGCGAACAGGGTAATCAGGCAGACGCCTCCGAGAAACAATGCCGCATAACTCAGCGCCAGGTTCCGTGAAAGGGCGAAGGTGGCGAGCAGCACGGCAAAGGCGATTTGCACCCGCAGGGCCAGCCGTCCGTGTCCCAGCCTGTGCGACATTCCTGCATACAGCAGAGCGCCGGTGATGGCGCCGGCTCCGGAGGTGGCCATCATGCTGGAATAGCCGAGGGCGCCCATGCCGAAAATGTCCCTGGCGAAAACCGGCAGCAGCGTCATCAGGGGAATCCCGCAGAACGTGCTGATGAAGCCCAGCACGCTCAGTTGCCAGAGCGAACCGCGGCTCCGGACAAAAGAAAATCCGTTGCGCATTCCCGTCAGGACCGATTCTTCCGTCTTTTGGGGAGTGAAGGTGGCGCGGATCAGATACAGGCTGACGATGACCGCAAGAAACGAAAGGCCATTGAGCGCAAAACAAAAAGCGGCTCCCGCCGCGGCCAGCGTGATGCCCGCCAGCAACGGTCCGATCGTGCGCGCCAAGTTGAATTGAATGGAGTTCAGGGCGATGGCGTTGGGGACGTCCTCGCGCTTGACCAAGCCCGGTATCAGCGCCATATAGGCGGGCCCGCCGAACGATTGCCCGGTTCCGACCACAAACACCAGCGCCAGCATGTGCCAGACGCGCAGCCAGCCGAGCAGCACCAGCGCGGTAAGGATAATGGCGCAGCTCATCTGTACGTACTGCGATCCCAGCAGCAATTTCCTGCGGTCGATGCGGTCGGCCACCACTCCCCCGACCAGCGAAAACAGCAGGATCGGCAAATCGCCCAGGAAAGCAATCAGTCCCAGATAAAAGGCCGAGCCGGTCATCTCCAGCACCAGCCAGGACTCCGCCACCTTCTGCATCCAGGTGCCGGCTGTGGAAACGAAGGCCCCGGCCCACATCAGGCGAAAATCGCGGTAGCGAAGGGCCTGGAACATGCGCCAGAAGACTCCAACGGGTTTCGTGGCGAGTGTAGGAGCGGAGTTTATAGCCATAGCACGCAGACTGCCGCCTGAACCCTCCCGTGCAACTCTTCAAAAATCGCTGTTCCTGCGGAGCTGAATTCAGGCCGCCCTATTTCTGGTTGGAACTTTTCACGCCCCAGCCTGCCAGACAATCCGTCCCGCCACGATGGTTGCCACGGGACCGCCGCGCAGGGAGTATCCGTGGAAAGGTGTATTGCGGCTGCGAGAGCAACTCTGGTTGACGTCAAATCCCCAGCGCCGCTCGGGGTCAAACAGGGTGATGTCGGCCACGGCGCCCGTCTGTAAGGTGCCCCGGTCCAGACCCGCGATCCGGGCCGGGTTGACCGAGAACAATTCTACCAGCCTCGTCAGGCCGATGTGCCCGCCGTGCAGCAGACGATCCAATGCCAGGCCCAGCGCGGTTTCAAGCCCCGTGATCCCGAAAGGAGCCATCTCGAACTCCTGCATTTTTTCGCTGCCGGCATGCGGCGCATGATCGGTGGCGATTGCATCCACGGTGCCGTCGGCAAGGCCTTGGAGCAATGCCTCGCGATCTTGGCGGCTGCGCAACGGAGGCTTCATCTTGTAGTTGGTGTCGTAGTCCTTCACATCCTCGTCGGTCAGCGTAAAGTGATGGGGCGTCACCTCGCAGGTGACCGGCAAACCGCGAAGCTTAGCCTGGCGGACCATCTCGAGAGAGGCGGCGGTGGAGAGGTGTGCCACGTGGAAATGCGCTCCGGTTTGGGCTGCCAGCAAAATGTCGCGTGCCACCATGACATCTTCGGAGGAGGAGCTGATGCCGCGCAGGCCGGAGCGCAGCGCCGCGTACCCCTCGTGCATCAGCCCGTCCGCGCTGAGGTCGAGGTCCTCGCAATGGTCGATCACCGTTATACCGAGACCACAGGCGTAGGACATGGCCTCGCGCATCAGGTTGCTGTTCATCACGGGCATCCCGTCGTCGGAGAGGGCTGCGATGCCCGCCTCGCGCATTTCTCCCAGGGGAGCCAGCCGTTGCCCGCGGGAGCCCTCCGAGATCGCCCCCACCGGATAGACGTTCACCGGCGACTGCTGCTGGGCCGTCTGAATGATGAAATGGGTCACGGCGGCATTGTCATTGACGGGGCGGGTGTTGGGCATGGCCAGAACGGAAGTGAACCCTCCGGCAGCCGCTGCGCGTCCGCCGCTCTCGATGGTCTCGGCATGCTCGCGCCCGGGCTCGCGAAGATGCGTATGCAGATCAATCAAGCCGGGAGCGACCACCAGCCCGGAGGCATCCAGGCGCTGCGCGTCCTCGCTGTTGGCCTGGAGGTTCTGTCCGATCGCGGCCACTCGCCCCTCCCGCACCAGCAGGTCGGCGGAGCTGTCCATTGCTTGCGAGGGATCGACGATGCGGCCCTTCTGAATCAGTAAGTCTCGATTGGAATCCGGCATTGCTTCAGTCCTTGGAAGGAGACCAAATGGGGAACGTCAATTTGGTGTCGTACTTTCAGTCTGTTTGTATTCCACTCCGCCCAGGAGCAAATCCAGCACCGCCATGCGCACGGCAATGCCGTTTTCCACCTGGTTCAGGATCACGGAGCGGGGAAAATCCGCAACCTCCGAGCTGATCTCCTTGCCTCGGTTGACGGGCCCCGGGTGCATTACGATGGCATCGGGGCGCGCCGCCTTGAGGTGTTCCAATTGCAAGCCGTAGAAACGAAAATACTCGCTGGCCGAAGAGCTCAGGGAAGCGTTCTGCCTTTCAAGCTGTACGCGGAGCATCATAATGACGTCGGCATCAGCGATGGCCTCTTCAATTCGAAAGGTGCGGGTCACGGTGGGCGAGAAACACTCGAACTCCCGGGGCAACATGGGCGGCGGCCCGCACAACTGCACTTGAGCGCCGAACTTGGTCAAAAGGTGAAGGTTCGACCGCGCCACCCGGCTGTGAACTATGTCCCCGATGATCGCCACACGCAGCCCCGCCAGCGTGGGTTTGTGATCCAGGATTGTCAAGGCATCGAGCAGCGCCTGTGTGGGATGCTCGTGGGTGCCGTCTCCCGCATTGATGATCGGCGTCTCCAGCATCCTTGCCATAAAGTGGGGCGCTCCGGAAGCCGAGTGCCGCATCACGATGGCATTGGGCCGCATCGCCGCCAGGGTGTTCAGCGTATCGAGCAACGACTCGCCCTTGTCGGCGCTCGACCCCTGGGCGCTGATGCTGATCGTATCCGCGCCCAGACGTTTGGCTGCAATCTCAAACGAGGTGCGGGTCCGCGTAGAGGATTCGAAAAATAGGTGAATGACCGTTTTGTCCCGCAGCACATCCAGTTTTTTCCCGGTGCGGGCCTCAAGCGGCTGGTAGAACTTGGCCCGGTCCAGGATTTCCTGGATCTCCTCGCGCGTCAACATTTCAATTCCGAGCAAGCCGCGCCGGTGCATTCTCTCCCTTTGGTGAGCTTTTTCCCCTGCTTTTTTCAAGAAGGCGCTCCCGGTGTCACTTTTTCCAGGACCAAAACCTTCTCCATATTATCTTCTTCCTGGAGCTTTACCTCGATGATCTCATCATCGGCTGTTTGGATGCGTTTCCCGATAAAAGAGGCTTCAATCGGCAGTTCTCGGTGGCCCCGGTCGATTAGAGTACAGAGCCGCACCCGCCGGGGGCGGCCATGATCAAACAGCGCATCCAGGGCAGCACGGCTCGACCGGCCCGTATAGAGGACATCGTCCACCAGGATGACATCTTTTCCCGCCACTGGGAACGGAATCTGTGTGGGCTGGACAACCGGCTTGGTGTCCACCGGGGAGAGGTCGTCGCGGTACAGGTGGATGTCCAGGGTGCCCACGGGAATCTGGAGAGAGCAGAGCTGCTGGATTTTTTGCGCCAAGCGTTCCGCCAAATGAACGCCCCGCCGGCGAATGCCGACCAGCGCCAGGCCTTCCAGGCCGCGCGTCTTCTCCACGATCTCGTGTGCCAGATGAACCAGAGTGCGGTCAATCTCCGACGCGGTCATGATCTGCGCTTTTTCACGGAGCTGCATAGACGGAAATGCCTGAATATCGGGGACAAACGCCATCATACAGAACCCAAGCGGCAGAAGCAAGTCGCGGCCGGAAGCAAGTGACAGGCAGAAGTGAGTCGCAGGAAGAGGTATGTACAGGAAGAGGTATGTAATGGTGTGGCGGCTTGCAAAAATCACCGTCTGACAGTAAGATTTTTTTGCCAGCCGCGAAGTTCGTTACGAATCTTTTCCGGGCAAGGCCGTCCCGCTCGTCCTCACAGCCGGAGGTAATGCCAGCAACACAGTGACGGTCCATGTGGCGGAGTAAACGAATGGGAGGTGATTGCGGATGAACTTCAAAAGGGGCATTTTGGCGGGAGCCGTGGCTATGGCGGCGATGATGGCTTTTACGTATCTCGCCCCCCAGATGGGTCTTTATGGCATGAATGTTCCGGTAACGCTCGGAGGCCTGTTCGTTCTCGACCCGAATGCGGCCTGCTGGCTGGGCCTGACTATGCACCTTGTAATGGGAGTTGTGGTTCTCCCCATTTTTTATGTTGCACTCATTGCCCGGTGGCTGCCGGGACCGGCGGCCATTCGCGGGGGGCTTTGGGGAGTGACGCTGTGGGCGCTATGGGCGTTTTTGGGAATGACTATCCTGGCGGCGGCGCATCCTCAGATTACAGGCGGAATGATGCAGGACCCGGGCCTGCTGATGCAGAACCTCGGGCCGACCGCCGCCGTAGAGAGCTTGCTTTCACACGCTATTTACGGCTTGTTCCTGGGCGGAATCAGCGGAAAACAATTGCGTTCCAGGCAGTAACAACAAACAACTCACACCAACCAAACTCCAAGAAAAATCTAGCTAAGTCACAGGCTGCTTTTGGCCTGAGTTGTAGCCTTATGGCTGCAGCTTTCCGACAGAACTCGGACAGTGGCTACGGAGTGAACGTAGACCGTGAGCTTGCGAACTCGGCGCTCGGCTGTAGGCCGCGGAAGTTCCCTGTCCCCAATTGCTTTCCCCTCTCCCCTGGTGTAATCTTTCCCCAACAGTTCCAATTGTGCGGAGGGCAACAACATTCCGCGGATAAACACCTGGGCCTTTTGGAAGCCCTCAGCCCGCAGGTTCAGGATGCATGGGGAAGGTCTATCGTGCCTGGGATACGCTCCTGGAACGAGCGCCATAACCTGCCCGGAAGCCGTTTTCAGCGAAAGGGGAGAAGACCGCTATGAAGTACTTCACTGCTTTGTTCTGCGTTCTGATCTTTCTAAACTGCTCAGCATCTTTCGCACAGAGGGCAGAGGAAAGAGACGGAGGCCCATCCTTGGTCATTCGAGGGGGAACGCTCATCGATGGTACAGGGGCCGATCCTGTGGAAAACGCGACGGTTGTTGTTCGCGGCAACAGGATACTGAGCGTCTCTCAAGACACGAGCCAGCCATTACCTCCGGGAGCTCGTTTGATTGATGCGGGGGGTAAATACCTGCTTCCCGGCCTGATCGATGGACACACACACTACGCGGGCTATGCCGCACCACTCTACCTTCACTACGGAATCACAACGGTTATTGATGCAGGAAACATAACCGCGTGGATTCTCGCTCAGAGATGGGCCATCGAACAGCAACTGATTCCCGGACCGAGGATTTACACCGCGGCGTCTCACATTGATAGTCCCCCACTGACCTATGATCACGGCATCCCCGTCGAGTCGGTGGATTCGGCAAGAGCCGCTGTCAGAAGTCAGGTAACACGAGGCGTGGATGCGATCAAGGTTTATAAAAAACTGCGGCCGAACCTGCTCCGGGCGGTTATCGAAGAAGCGCACCTCAATGGGATTCCCGTAATCGGTCATCTTGCGCTCGACGCCAGGGAGGCCGTCTTGATGGGGATTGACTCGCTCGAGCACGCCAGCGGAATTCCCATCGCCACGATGACGGATCGGGAAAAGCTGAAGGAGATCGAAGAAAAAAGATATACCGATCTGAACTACCTGGTGGACCATGTCACGCTCCCGGAAAGTTTCTATTATATGAAACCCGGGCTGTATGCGGACTTGATCCAACTGTTGGTGGAGAAGGGGACTTCCGTGACGCCGACTTTGGTGTGCTACTGGCTGGGAGGCCACGGGTTTTCGAGCCGGTATGAGGAGGAGGACCGAGCTTTTTTGGCGGACCCTGCATATGACTTTGTCCCCGAATTGGATCGTCTCTGGATTTTCAGGGCCTACGATGAGTTTGGCCGGATCAAGGCGGCTCCAAAATATCAGCAGGGGTACCGGAACCTGCAAGCATTCCTGAAGCAATTCGCCCAAGCGGGGGGGAAGATCGTTGCCGGTTCCGATACGACGCCCTACGAGATGTATGGCGTCAGCCTCCACCGGGAGCTGGAACTTTTGGTCGAGGCGGGGCTGACTCCCATGCAGGCGCTTCTGGGGGCCACCCGGTATGCGGCCGAGAAGTTCCGAAAATGGGACGAAGTAGGAAGTGTGGAAGCGGGAAAGTACGCGGATGTTCTGATCCTCGATGCCAATCCGCTGGAGGACATCCGGAACACGACGAAAATTCACATGGTCATTCAAAACGGGAGCATTTTAGATACCCGCCTGGATGGAAATTTCATCGACCAGATTCCGCGTCCACCGAGACCCAAGGAGATGGAGGAGCGGACCTTTAATGATTAAGTGGTGCGCGTCTTCAGGAGTCAGAATGGCCCGCAATCAGAACCCTGCCAGAGTCCACTGCGGACCTCAGAGCCCTCCGGGCGGCGGGCCGTGAGGGACGGCCTTCTGATTTCTGGGTCCGGACATCCTCTTTGGCGACGAAGGGAAATCGTTGCTAACAACCCTCAAACAATACCGCCGAGCTTGCTATTCAATAGCTCGCAATCCATCCCCCCGGCTGTTTTTTGCTGAAATCGCACGGCCCAACTCGCTGCCGGCCGAACACCTGGACAATTGCTACGCCTTCCGCACCAGAACAGTGCCAGCCTACCCCTTTAACAGCTACAGGCTGTGCTGTAGACTCTTGCTACGAGTGGTAGAAAAATCAAGCTGGTCAATTCGCTTAGAACGAGAATCGCAACGCAAACTGAATCTGCCGGGCAGTACCGATGATCCTATTAATGCTTCCCGCACGGGAATTTCGTCGGCGGGACGCACCCGAGAAGACAGTAAGGGCGCCTCCGGTACTACCATTGAAATTGGGATGGTTCGGCAGGTTGAAGAATTCCGCCCGAAATTGGAGCCGCCTCTTGGCATCCAGAAGAAATTCCCTCTGAAGAGAGACATCCATATTTAACACGCTCGGGGCAATGAGGGTGTTGCGCCCGGCATTCCCGAGGGTGCCTAGTGGGGGCACGCTATACACGCAGGGGTCAAAATACAGTTCTGGCCCCCCCAGCTTTTGACCGGCTTCTACCCCCTCACAGCCAGCAGTAACGCCTACGGTTGGGTTATTGTTCTGGCCAGGAACCAAGTTGGGCCGAGTGGCTGCAAACAGGTAACCCGTGGTACGAACATTGACTTCCGGGGTGGAAGGGGTCCCGGTACGAAACCGGAAAATGCCTCCCAGCCGCCAGCCTCCAAACACGTGCGCAAGCAAGCCGGAGTCCCACCAGCGCTGGCCGCTCCCCAAGGGGAGAGCGTAGAAGTAGTTGATCGTCAGACGATGGCGGATATCAAAATCCGAAAGGCCCCGGTCGAGAGTCCGAAGCAACCCGTACTGGGGGGAATCACCAGAGTGAGAGGAGACGTCATCCACAGACTTGCTGAAAGTATAGCTGGCTCGCAAAGAAAATCCTCGGCCAAGGCTCTTGTTCGCGGAAAGCTGCAAAGAGTTATAAAAGGATTGCGCATCACTACTCAGGATGTTAATCCCTCCTTGGAAAGCAGGATTAACGGGGCCCGCAGCGGGACTTGGCACTGGGAGGCAAGTAGGGTTCACATCTGAATCCTTGACCTTGGCCTCATCGGGGGGGAAACAGAGAGACCCATCCGCCCTCGTGATGGGAACCGGGAACAAGTTGGCTTCATAACTGCGAAACAGATGGTTGCCCCTGGCTCCCACATAGGATGCCTGGGCACGCCAGCCTCCGGGAAGCTGCTGTTGGACGGAGAAGTTGTAGCGCAGCACCATCGGGCTCGTCGTGTTCTGGTAATCCAGGACTTGAGCCTGGAGAGGAACTCCGGCTTCGGCTCCTGTGGCGGCGGCCACCGCGTGTGGAAATGGCGTGGGGGGATCGTCGGAATCGGGGCAGACTGGCGCTGAACAAAAGTTGGTTCTCACTGCTATATTGAAAAAAGGAGCTGTATTTTTTCTCTGGTCCACCACGTATTCCAGCAACTGATCGTAGTAAATGCCGAAGCCTGCCCGCAGCACCGTATTGCTGCTGCTGCCGGGGGACCAACTAATGCCCAGGCGTGGAGAAAAATTGCGCAACGAGGGATTGTTCTTTAGAAAAGGCCCGATTTGCACCTCGGAGTCCCGCACCGGGTCAGGGAGGAAAACGGTTTTGCCGTCCCTGTCGTGGATGAGCGTGGCAAATCCATAGCGGAGGCCCAGGTTGAGTTGGAGACGGGAACTGACTGTATAGCCATCCTGGAGATAGAAATTCGCGAGGGTCTGGCGGAAAGCTTTTCTGTTATCCGAGCCCGGCAGAGCAACCTCCAGTGTGGTTCCCTCCGGCCCTCCCTGCAGAAAGCTATCCAGGCTGTTGAAAGACCAATGAGCTCCTTTCCGCGAACTGGAGAACACATCCCAGCGATAGCGATGAACCTCAAATCCCAACTTCAGCGCGTGAGCTCCCCGTTGAACTACCACGTCATCGGCAAATTGAAAAGTATTCATAATATTGACTTCCGGTGTGGTCCTATTAGGGCCGAATGGAGCTAAACCCGGAATTTGGATCTGCCCAAACTGGGGAGCGTCAGGAACGAAGAACAACTGAGGAGGAATCTCAATAGACGAAAGAGTCTCTCTGGCTGCCACCGGCCGGGTGTACCCAATACGGAACGAATTCAAAACGCTGGGGCTAAAAATATGGCTTTCCACCAAGGTGAAATACTGCTGGCGACTATTGTTCAGCGTCCTGAAGAGAAAAGTGGCCTGTGGGGAATGGCTGGTGGCGTCGTCAAAGGTGTAGCGAGTGAAGAGGCTGTCCCGTTCGGAAATCTGGTGGTCCAGACGAATGGTGAAGAAATTTTCATCAGTGGGCAGGAACAGGGGAGCGGCGTTTCGGCGGAGTCCTCCTCCAAACGGGACCGAGTCGGGTAAAGGAGGATAAAGCGCCAGGTACGGTTGCACGCTCGGGCTCACGGGAACAGTCCGGATCACTTCTCCGGCAGCGTCCGTGATAATCCCCTGCCGCGTCAGCTCGTCTGGAAAGAAGTCGACCTTAGTCTCAGTCAGCCGGTCGCGCATCGCCTCAAAGCTGCCCATAAAAAAGGTTCTATCTTTCAGGACCGGACCCGTGAGCGTAAAGCCAAACTGGTTGCGTTTGAAGGGTGGTGGCTCGGCGCCGTCAAATGATTTACGCGCATCCAGCTTGCTGTTGCGAAAGAACTCAAAGAAGCTGCCATGGAACTCCGAAGTCCCGGAGCGAGTGATGGAGTTCAACACACCGCCGCTGCCCCGGCCATATTCGGCCCCACCGTTGGTTATGACCTGAACCTGCAATACCGCATCCGAACCCAGTTGCACGCCTGCTGCGCTCCGCGGGACCCGATTTGCGGTATTCATGATATTGGTCCCATCCAGCAAAAAATTGTTGGAGGTAGACCGCCCTCCTGCTACGGTTAGATTCCCGCTGCCGCCTCCGCGTGATGCTGAACCACCCGAAGGATCGCTGACACCGGCCTGCAGCGTGGCCAGTTGGCTATAGCTGCGGCCATTGAGAGGGAGCCCCGCCAGCTGGCTCTCACTAATTTGGCCTGCATTAGTGGCGGAGGACTCTCCGTCTGTACCCTCACCCGGGCCCTCGGCAGTTCGTTCCTGATCTCCAGAACCTCGTTCCAACACCAAATCCAAAGTCACCAACTGCTCCGCGCCCAGTTGCAACCCTTCCTGCAACCGGCTGACAAAGCCAGCCTGGGAAGCCTGGACTTCGTATGTACCGGGAACCAATCGTTGGATTTCAAACTGTCCTTCTGCGTCGCTGCTGACGGTACGGCTCAATCCCGTCTCCAGATTCTTCGCCATCACCGCCGTCCCCGCGAGGGGCGCTCCTGACTGATCCTGCACCGTACCCCGCAGCGTCGCCATGCTCCCCTGTGCCAGCGCCCCTGTCCTTGCCCAGAAAAGCAGCGTGATCAGGAGCGCTGCCGAAAGAGCCAAACCTTGCATTACTGATTTGTATGCGTGCATGTTTCTCATTTCCTCGATAAGGCGGACCTCAACCGGAATTAGTTTTTTGACCCGCCGACGGTTGCGAGTATACATCCAATCGCCTCCAACTGCGCCATTCCAGCGCAGGTTTGCTCTCCGGGGGCTCAGAGTGGTTCGCTCCAGGTCCTATAAAACCATCCCCTCGGCTGATTTCCACTATTTCCCACGGCCAAACTCACCGACCGCGCAGCTCCCGGATGCGGGAACTTCCTTCACTGGGTCATGTGGTTGTAGTGACTGTAGTGGGTATATAGACGCATTCATTTCTTACTTGAGATATTGGCGGGAAACTTTTGTGTGGACTACCTACCGCTAAGCTACGAGACCGATTACTCTACGGATCGTCTCCTCCGCAGCCACCAGCGGATAATGCGGGTGGTCCCATAAAGCATGGAAGCTATCGCCCATAAAACAACAGTGATTACCGATGCTCCTGCCAAAAGTCCCGGGCCGAAGTAAGCCTGGTGGTGAGTGGGGACAATGCCGTTTTCGGTCGCCACGTACCAGCCCCGGATCACCCGGTCATCATTCACGGAGGTTTCCACTCGCAAGGACTGGCTTCCAACGGAGCGGCTTTCCACCTGGAAGCTTTCCCTTGCTCTCCAGGGGGCGGGTGCTCCCTTCCTGCGCCGGAGTAGTTGATTCAGAGCCTCGTCTTCTCCGGCTGGAACGAGATAACTGGATTCCCGATGGCTCTCCAGGAAATCGTCTATATTTGCCTGATAGACGATGTGGGCGTCATACCTTTGTTCTCCCTCCACGGGAGTGGCAACTGGAGTAATAACCAGAATGGGGAAACCCAGGGGAATCTCTGCCCCCACCTCTTGCTTCATCCTTAGTTCCAGGGACTTGAAAACAACAGAACAGCTTACCGGAAATAGAACGAGCAGAGCCGTAGTCCACAGAAGAAAACGAATGGATTTTCTTAAATTGCTCATTGCCGGTTCCCTATTTCTGTGCGTTCTTGCCTGCCCCGAGAAATCATCTCCGCGATCTTTCAGGTGGCTGGTAGCCAAACGCGGAGCACGTTATCCGGTAACGAAATTTCTGTCCTGACTGAGATGGAAAGATTCTTGCCCCTGTTTCTGCCTATCGCCCCCCAATTTAATCCGCTTTGCCAAGGATCACGGAGGAATCCGCAAACGAATGAGATACATCGTTTCCGGAGGAAATTGCTGAACAATCCGGGCTTGGATATCTGTGCGCCGAAACAATTGTGGTGGCGTCAAAAATCGAGGAGGCGACATGAAGTAAAACGGAATTAATTTAGGGGCTGTCCTAGCTAAGGGTGATTCTGTCTGATTTGATCCATGTCTTCAATTGGTTAAGCAGTGTCCGGTGGTTACCGCCATTGAAGCGCCAGCACTCCTTCAGGAAGAGGTGAAAACTCTGTTTGGGCACCCCGTTGAAGCGCCGAAGATGCCGCTTTGCCTGGTTCCAGAAGTTCTCGATCCCATTGATGTGGTTCCGTTCGTCGACGAACCGTTCCGAGTGGTTGATCCGAACATGGTGGAAGTCCGACACATCCAGAGCATCGTAGCTCGAAAAGCCATCCGTGTAGACGATGCTGTCGGGCTGGATCAGGCGCTCCATGATCGGCATCAACGTGTCCGTACGGGCATTGGGGATCATCACCGTGTAGACCCTTCCTCCACGCTTCAAAAGCCCGAAAACCGGGACTTTCCCGCCAGCACCACGACCGCGTTTGCCCTTGCGGCGACCACCGAAGTAACTCTCGTCCACTTCGATTTCGCCGCAAACCGAAGAGGCTTTCTGGGTCTTCGGCAATCACCGTGCGAATCCGTGTATAGAACGAAGCGGCCGTGTTCCGATGAACCCCGACAAGCTCAGCCGCCGCCCGTGCCGTCGTCCCGGCAACGAAGTGCTCCACCAACCGATCCCGCTTCGCCTTGCTCAGCCGACTACGCCGTTCGTACATATCGCCATCCTATCCCTAAGCAATCTGCTTAGCTAGGACAGCCCCTTAATTTATTGGTTCTCCGGCGGTTGCGAGTATACACCCCTCAACCTCCAACTTAGCCCCTTCCAGCGCAGGTTTGCTCTCCGGGGGCTCAGAGTGGTTCGCTCCAGGTCCTAAGAACCCATCCCCCGGTTGTTTGATTTGCTGAGTTCCAACAGTCATCCGCGCAGCTCCGGGATGCGAGGACTTCCTACACTCGATTACGTGCTTGTAGTGACTGTAGTGGGTATATATGGGGGTATATGAGGAGGACTCAGGCCAACTCCTCTCCGACTTTTCCCGCATACCCCCTCACAAGTCACTACACCCACTACAGGGTCTGCGGAGACGAGGCTTTCAAATTGCTGATCACTTGTCCCAGCAGATCCCCATTTGTCAGACGGCCTACCCCACGACGGAAGCCGAAACTCGGCGCTTCTTTTACCACTGGGCGGGATTTCCACCCAATTCCACCTGAGCACCAGTGGGTTGCAGGCCAATTTCACGGGCCAAGGAGGGAACCAAGTGTTCGATCTTCCCGCCTACCATCGTCATCAATGCGCGAATCTCGCGAATGTCATCTAATGGGACGGTCAGGTAATCCTTATCCATCACGACCAAGTCTGCCCATTTACCCGGCTCCAGCGAGCCCAGCACTTTCTCTCGCTTCACCGCATAAGCCCCAAACAGAGTCGCGACCTTCAGCATCGATTGCCGGTCTATCGCCGTCGAAGGCGCATAGACCGTTCCATTTTGGTCTTTATGCGAGAGGCCACTGTAAAGCACGTCAAAGAAGGTCAAATCGGTGTATTCAATAGGCCGATCATTCTCCATATTATTCATCACCCCCGCATCAAACATAGCCTTCCGCGGCACTACCTGCATAACGCCCCGCTCTCCGTAGTCCCGCATAATTTCTCGGGCACCTCCGTCATAGAACGTTATGTCCCATCCGCTGGCCATCATGCCCAGGTCCTTATACCGCTGAATTTGGTCCGTGCGAGGATACATCGCCATGTGGTTACTTATATGGCGCTTTTCTCGAATCTCCTCCGGCGTCAAACCTCCATCCTTGCTGGCCTTCTCAATGATGTCGAGCAGCAAATCAATTTCATGGTCCCCAATCATATGATTTCCCGACATTTTACCGCCCGCCTTGACGTATTCGTAGAGAGCTCTGGACACACCTTGCCGTGCATACTGAGGATTTGAGCAGGCCCGTGCCTTACTTTCTTCCGCCTCAGGAGTGATCGGTGTTAGCTTGGTGCATCCTCCGCCATGCTCAGGGTCCATTCCGTCTAACCAGAAATAATCCGACCCCATTCCCTCGAACGCCACCAGTGCCTGAACAAAATAGGGGTCCTCAAAGAAGTCGTTTCGAAATGACCAGAACCAGCTCCAGGCAAACCGCATGGCCAGCTGTCCTCGCCGGTTCAGCGTGCTGTAAATTCGAATCTGCGCAGGAGTGTACAACGACGTACCGTTCAACGTCTGACCATAACCTGTGTACCACGATAGACCCAGACGGTAGATCTCTGTCACTGCCTCAAAAGGATACATCACGCCAGATTCACTATACCGATAACCATAAATATTTCTTGTTGCCTCAGGAAGAAACTTTTCCATTGCCTTGCCGTAGACTCCATCTATCTCATCAATAGCTCTTTGGTTATACAGCGATCCAACAAATCCGAGGCGCACATGCACCGGATTGTTGGGGGCCGCAAGGTCCAGCATCTGTTTGTTAATCTGTCTCCCAATCAAAGCGGAAATTCCAGTTTGCCACTCAGAGTTGTAGTCTTTTCCATACAGCAGAGAAATCCGCACCCACTTGCCTGGGGTGTCTTTTGCCTTCAGGACAGCTTCTTCCAACACTTGCGGAAACTGTTCCATTACCTCGTCCGGAGACACATTCAGAAAGCGCTCGATGTGCATGTCGTCGTTGACCACATGCTGGACAATTTTCGGATTTAATGTGTTCCAATCCTGCGGGTGGTCGTGCGTCACGATAAAGCCAGGAACGACGGTCCGGCCATTGAGGTCGATTGATTTTGTATTCGCCCCCGCTAGACGGCGGACATCCGCGTTATTTCCAACCTCGACGAGCTTCCCATCCCGGATCGCAATCGCCTCAGCGATGGTGCCTAACTCCGAGTTGACCTCATGGTTGTCCACTGTGACGATCTTCCCATTGTAGAGAATGGTATCAGGGCCTTGTTGAGCCCACAGGAAGTCCTGTCCAGCCCAGCTTACCCACATCATTACCGCCAATCCCCAAACCCATTGCCTTTTCATGATTCACCCCCTCGACTATTGTTAGCAGGTTAATCCAGAAGCTTCGAGTACAAAGTATACGCTCCCTCGTTATCGGTTCCATCTCTTTTCGTCTTTGGATGCAAAGTCCCCGGGGCTGAACCAATTGCTTCCCCTCTCTACTCGTGTAATTTTTCCTCAAACGCCGTTCCGGTCCGTTCGTGTTGCGAATCAAAGGGGTGGCATGCCCAATGAATGAAAACGGAGTAGTGTTTCGGCCGAGGAACTGCATATGGCTCCTCGCGGGGCTGATTCTCTTTTCAGCAGGCCCTGCCTGTGCCCCGTCAGGGCTTGTTGGACAGGTAGAGGGTAATAGTTAAGGTGATGTTTTTGGCTCATCGTAGAGACTGAAAGGAACGAAGATGAGACAAAAACAAGACGACAGGGGGGCGGTCGAGAAGGCCGTCCGGGAGATCAAACGCAGGACGCGGCGCAGGTTCAGCCCGGAAGACAAAATCCGCATTGTATTGCAGGGACTTCGCGGCGAGGACAGCATCGCGGAGCTGTGCCGCCGCGAGGGGCTGCACCAGAACCAGTATTACCGCTGGAGCAAGGAGTTTCTGGAGGCTGGCCGCAAGCGGCTGGCGGGCGACATAGACCGTGAGGCAACCAGTGGCGAAGTCAAGACTCTGCGGGAGCAGGCCGTACAGCTGAAAGAGGCCCTGGCCGAGGCTATGCTGGAAAATCGCCTGCTAAAAAAAAGCGTGATCGGGGATGGGGAGGAACATACATGAGATACCCTGCCTCGGAGAAGCTGGAGATCATCTGCACGGTGGAGCAATCTGCCCTGGGGGTGCGCCGGACGCTGCAGCAGGTTGGCATTCCCAGATCGACGTTTTACAACTGGTACGACCGCTATGTGTCGGAAGGCTTTGATGGGCTGGAAGACAAAAAACCCGATCCTGGCCCTGTCTGGAACAAGGTGCCGGAGGAGATAACTCAGCAGTTGGTGACGTTAGCCCTGGCCGAGCCCGATCTGTCGTCACGCGAGCTGGCGGTGCGTTTTACCGAGGAAAGGCGGTATTACCTTTCTGAATCGACGGTTTACCGCGTCCTGAAAAGCCATGACCTGATTACCGCGCCAGCCTTTATTGTCCTGAAAGCGGCGGAACGGTTCGCCAACCCGACCACGGCGGTCAACCAGCTCTGGCAGACCGACTTCACCTACCTGAAAGTCATCGGTTGGGGCTGGTTCTACCTGTCCACGGTGCTGGACGACTTCTCGCGCTATATCATCGCCTGGCGGCTGTGCAAAACCATGAGCGCAAGTGACGTCTCGGCCACGTTGCGGGATGCTTTGCAAGCCACCGGCCTCGACCGCGTGGGCGCCCGGCACAGACCTCGCCTCCTGAGCGACAACGGGCCGTGCTACGTCTCTTCCGAACTGCAATCATGGCTGGCAGAAAACAGCGTGCCGCATACTCGCGGCAAGCCCTATCACCCCATGACGCAGGGCAAGATCGAACGCTGGCACCGAACTCTGAAAGACCGCATCCTGCTCAACAACTATTACCTGCCAGAAGAGCTGGAGCGGCAGATCGATGCCTTCGTCAACCACTACAACACCAACCGATACCATGAAAGCCTGAACAACCTGACACCGTATGACGTTTTTACAGGCCAAGGCAGTGCCATCCTGCAAAAACGGGATCGCATCAAAGAGAAAACTATGATCTTAAGAAAACGGTTGCACTTCAAAAGAAGGGCAGCCTAACATCAACCCAGAGGAGCCTGAACGCCACCTTATCTTTTTATGCTCTGTGTCCAACATTATCTGACGACGTACAATCGGCTGAAAGAAAGCAACCTTGACTACTACCCGGATGAGCAGGCGCGGCTCGGTATCCTTACGGAATCAGACGGAAGCATCACCAAGGTGGATGTAAACCCGAGTGTTGTGCCGTATTTGGAAGTAATCCCTATTCCGAAGGGTCCGCCTGTGGGCAGAGGAATCGCCGAATACGAGGGCGTTCGGTTTTTGCCGGCAGATGAAAATTTCTTCACCGTGCGCGTAGACCACAAGATTACCGACCGGGATAGCTTTTTCGCCCGCTATACGTTTGATGACGCTACAAGCGTTTCCGCACAAGGCCCCGTAGATTTCACGCTCTTGAACGATAGTCGCCAGCAGTACCTTACCCTGGTGGAATCCCACATTTTCAGCCCCAGCCTGTTAACTTCCTTGCGGTTTGGCTACACCCGGCCTGTGATAGCCACCGACAATCTTTCTTCCATTGAGATTCCAAAGTCTCTGTATTATGTTCCCGACGCTCCCAATTTCGGTCGTATCCGTGTACCCGGCATGACAGGTTTCGGCCACAATGCGGTTGCCCCGAAGGCCAATACTGCAAACACGTTCCAATTCGCAGGAGACGTACTGGTGCAGAGAGGGGCACATGCGATCAAAACGGGACTGGAAGTACATCGCTACCGTTGGGACATGTCCTCCAGTTGGAATAAAGGGGGTTCTTGGGTTTTCAATAGTCTGGAGAGCTTTTTGCAAGGAGGTCCAACCGGAACTTCTTTGACCGTAGCTTTGCCTGGCTCCGATAACAGCAGGGCCTTTCGAGAAACCTTGCTGGGCTTCTATGTGCAGGATAACTACAACATGAGGTCCAACTTACAGGTCAACATGGGGCTCCGCTACGAGTTTGCAACACTCATTCACGACACCTTGGGAAGGACCGCCTTCCTTCGCGATCCGATGCGGGATATCCAAATACAAAAGGGGCCGTTTTTGGATCACAACCCGTCGCTACGCAGTTTGGCTCCTCGTCTGGGGATCACATGGGCACCGGGCTCCGCCCGAAACACGGTGATCAGTACCGGCTTTGGCATTTACTATGATCCATTGCTGGAATATGCTGTGGATCTGCGGAGAAATTCGGCTCCATTTTACGACGTGGTCGTCAAACAAAACTTTAATTCCGTCAATACGTTCCCTGATGCCGTGGCCGCCGCAGCGGACACGACGCCTTCTAACTTGGCACAAGTGCTGGATTATTCAAATCTGACCATCCCAATGGTGTTACGGTACAACTTCTCGCTCCAGCATCAGTTTCCAAGCGGCTGGCGGGCTCGGGCATTCTATGTGGGCGCACGTGGCAACCATCTGTTCCGAACTTACGAAATGAACCTGGCCCCGATTCCGGTAGTCCAGCCGGACGGGTCTTTATTCTTTTCTCCCTTCGATCCGGACGGCCCCGACAACCGAGTGAACCCTGCTTTCGGAGCCATTACGATGCTCAGCAGTGATGCCCAGTCTTTTTACAATTCGATGCAGCTTTCTGTGAATAAAAGGTACAGCCAAGGGAACTCTATGCAGGCCAGCTACACGCTCAGTAAGTCCATTGACGATGCCTCCTCCGACTCAGGTAGGGGGGCCGTTCAGGCCACCAGTTCGAGCCAATACGGCTTAATGCGGACGCTGGACCGAGGCCTTTCCAACTTTGATATCCGCCACCGCTTCGTGCTCAGCTACTTTTACAGCCCTCCCTTTGGAACGGGACGGATGTGGTTGAACTCCGGTTTTCTTTCCAGCATCTTCGGAGGATGGCGCGTGGGAGGCATCATGAGGTTTCGCACTGGGACGCCGCATAGCATTGAGGTGAAGCTCAAGAAGGAGGGGTACCTGTTTGCCGCCACCCGTCCCAATCTGGTCCCGGGCCGAAGCAATAACCCAATCATTGGCGACCGCCTGAAGTATTTTGATCCAACTGCGTTCAGTGCCCCGCCGAAGGGCACGCTGGGTAACCTTGGGCGGAACACGGTGGTAGGGCCCAGTCAGTTCAATATGGATATCTCTTTACAAAAAGAGGTCTCTATCGATAGCAAACGGCGGCTGGAATTTCGGGCGGAGATTTTCAATCTTCCCAATCACACCAACTTCAATCGGACCACGTCCAGTACAGTGATCGTCTTTACAGGTGACCCGGACAATCCTAAGGCGAGTCCCAACGCAGGAAGACTGGACCAAACATCCTCGACAGCGCGGCAAATCCAGTTCGTCCTGCGATTGTCCTTTTGACCCGCATTCCCAGTTTGAATTCGTAGAAGCAACCCTCGACTAACCTCAAACATCATTGATGCGGGTTCGAGCATCAACATTGCCTTCCGGAGGTGGTGAGAGCCAAATACAGCCACTCGGAGTCACTGGCAGCAAATACTGCACTGGACGGGCTCAGTTGGAGGCCAGAGAGTGTATACTCTTGACTGCTGGAGGGCCAGAAAACTCATTCCGGTTAAGCAGCAAATGCTGAATGGATGAAGAAGGAGGGCTGCTTTTCATGTTGGTGCCCTATAGGCGCAAGCCAAAACCGCCCCGAACATTCTCGAAGCGATGGGTGATTTTCATTGCTGTTTTTTTATTCTTCGGATCGAGTATCCGATCCCTGGCACAGGGAGGCACAGACTCTGATTCCAGCCAACAAGGACAGGATGATCCGAGCACAACAAGCGAGGAGAGGCAATCTTCCCGCGCCGCGACCCAGCAAATCAGCGAAGCGGAACTGGCAGGGCTTCCTCTTCAGGGTCGGAGTTATACCCAATTAGCAACACTGGAGGCTGGGGTCAGTGACAATAGCCGTGTTGACCCTTCTCGGGGTGTTGGCGTTCGGGGGGGATTGAACGTGTCCGGAGCGCGAGGCACGGCCAACGTGTTTCTGCTGGATGGGACCAACATCATGGGCATAGCGAATCGGCCCCCGCGAAGCGCGGCTGGCGTACAGTTAGGCTCGGATGCCGCTTTGCAGGTTCAAGTGTTCAGCACCAACTACTCGGCCGAATACGGTCGGGGGAGCGGCGGCGTGCTGAACTCGATTACCCGGTCCGGGACGCCGGAGTTTCACGGAACCTTTTTTGAGTTTCTGCGCAACAGCAAACTGGACGCCCGCAACTTCTTTGATCCGGGGCCATCGCCTCCTCCTTTTAAGCGCAACCAATTTGGCTTCACTCTTAGCGGACCAATCCGCCCAGAGCGGACTTTTTTTATGGCGAGTTTTGAAGCGCTTCGGGATCGTCTGACCAGTACAGATGTCAGCACCTTTCCCGATGAGGATGCACGAGTAGGGAGGATAACAGACCGTGATGGAAATGTAATGCGTACCGTGGAGGTGCACGCTAGTGTAAAACCGTACCTGGAACTTTTCCCTCTCCCCAACTTTGAACGCCTGGGAGGCGGAGTGGGAGAAAGCCGGAATCCCCGGTTCCAGCCAAGCGATGAAGAGTTTTTTGTTGTTCGGGTGGACCATCAAATTTCGGCGCGGGACAGCCTGTTTGTTCGCTATACCTTTGATGATGCTCGTTCCGTCGGCGGAGGAACTACCTATTTGTTCCAGAACCAACGGGGGAGCCGGCAGCAGTATTTCACTGTTATGGAAACTCACATTTTCAGTCCAAGTGCGATCAGTTCCTTTCGTTTCGGATATACTCGCCCTGTGGAGACGAGCGATAACATCTCCGCAATTGAGATTCCCAGAGATATGTTTTTTATCCCTGACTCCCCGGACTTTGGCCAGCTTAGTATCCCGCGAGTCAGCGGATTCGGTCATAGGGGAGGACCCTCTGGCGATGTGTTGAACACCTTTCAATTAGCTGATGATGTGATACTACAAAGAGGGCTACACGCCATCAAGTTTGGGGTCCAAATCCAACGCACCCGCGCGGATACCTTTACGAACAGCAGCAGGGGAGGGGTGTGGTCTTTTAGCAGTCTGGAAAGCTTCCTGCGTGGAGGCCCTGAGGGGACTACTTTAACCGGCGTTTTGCCCGGCTCCGATGACAGCCAGGCCTGGAGACAGACTCTCTTTGGTTTCTATATTCAGAATGCGTATCGGGTGCGGGCGAACCTCCGGTTTGATCTCGGTCTCCGCTATCAATTCAGCACGGTCATCCACGACAAGGACGGGAAAAGCGTTTTCATAGCCGATCCGTTGCGGGACACGGAACCTTTGATTGGTCCCTACCTGGATCATAATCCTTCTCTTCGCAATATTTCTCCACGGCTGGGCATTAGCTGGTCACCTGGGACTAGCGGGAAGACAGCCATCCGAACTGGCTTCGGAATCTATTACGATCAATTGATTCCTTATTTGACTGACCACTTGAGCACTGGGGCGCCTTTTTACAAGCGAACTGTGCGAACCAACTTTAACGCCTCAGGGAAAGAAGCGGATGGAACCTCCCTCCCTTATGCGTTCCCCGATGCCGTAGCCCCCTTGCAGGGCATGCCCTTGCAGGCTGGGGTCTTGGACCGGAATTTCAAGAACCCCATGGTGCTCCGCTACGACCTGGTGATTCAACAGGAATTGCCCGGGAGGTGGAGCAGTCAGCTCGCCTATGTGGGGGCCAGAGGCAACCGTCTGGACCGACACTACGAATTCAACTTATATCCATTCCCTGAAATCCGCTCCGATGGAACCTTGTTTTTCCCGCCGCAATGCGACCAACTCCCGTCGGACGCGCCAACTTCGGAATTGGAACTTTGCCGTCCCTATGCCGGACCGATGAACCCTGCGTTTGCAGGCGGGTTGGACTATATGGGTAGCGATGGACAATCCTTTTACAACTCGTTTCGGATTGCTGTGAATAAAAGACTCTCTTCCGGGACTTCTTTTCAATTTAGGTACACGCTCAGCAAGTCCGTAGACGACGATTCGCATCAGGAATATCCGCATATCCGAACGTCGGATCGGGCTCTTTCAGATTTTGACGCTCGCCATCAGCTAAACTTGAATTACTTCTATAGGCTTCCTTTCGGCCGCGGCCAGCGCTGGCTGAACTCCAACCTCCTGGCGAATCTTCTCGGGGGATGGCGAATCGGGGGAATTGTCCGCTTTCGCACCGGGACAGCTTTCTCTCCGGGCAATAACGTTCGAAGGCCTGGTTATCTATTTGAGACGGGGCGTCCCAACTTAGGGCCTGGCCAAAGCAATACTCCTGCGGTCAAGGGAGCCACCGTTGGCTGTGGAAACGACACCATAAAGGCAGAGGAAAAGTTGGGCACGCCGGAGCGGTACTTTGATCCCTGTATCTACGCCTTTCCAGAATTTGGGACCCTGGGGAATGCCGGACGCAACACCATTACGGCACCGGGCTTATTTAATACCGATGTTTCCTTACAGCGGGAATTTCCGTTGGGCGGGGATCGGCGTTTGCAGCTTCGAATGGATGTTTTCAACTCGCTAAACCGCACCAATTTCAGCGCTCCCAGAGGCTCTGGTGCTTCGGTGTTCAGCGGGGATCGAGATCGTGTTAATCCCTCAGTCGGGAGAATTTCAGGAACTTCTACTACTTCCCGGCAAGTCCAGTTCGCCTTACGATTCTCGTTCTAAGCAAATTGACCAGACCGATCTTTTGTACCACTCGTAGTGCGAGTGTACGTCACAGTGACCGGCCCCCGGTTTTTTGAGCCAAGTTGAGAGTGAGTTTTGCGGCAGAATCGAGGACTTAAAGAAGGGGGATATGCCGTAAAACAGAAACGATTCAGCTTTCCAAACTTCGGAGAGCTGCTTTTGAAGGATATTGCACCATTGCATATGGAACAATTCCTGCAAGACAAGATGCGCAGTGTGTTATCTCCGAAGACAAACCGGAACTTGCTCGGGCTCCTTCAGGGCATCTTTTCACTTACGGAAGACAACGACCTGATTTCGCGATCTCCGATTCGGAACAGGCATAAGCCCGTTGTTCAACGACAAGAGAAGCCCGTATGGACAGAGGATCAGATGAGGGGAATTATCGCTGCGGCACCACAGGTATATCGTGGATTGTTTACGTGCGTGGCGATAATCGGTGTCCGGTTGAGAGAACTGCTGGGGTTGAAGTGGAAGCACGTGGATTTTGAATCAAGGACACTCAGGATCGAGCAGAGTCTTTGGCAGGGTCAGATCGTGACGCCAAAGACCAAGAGGAGTACTCGATCGATCGCTTTTGGTGAAATCCTGTCCGGGGTTTTGACTCAACATTTGCAAAGCTCGCTGCATATCGGTCCGGACGATTTTGTGTTCTGTAAGCCGGACGGCTCTCCACCACACCCAGACGTGCTGCGAAGGGACGTGCTCTATCCAGTGCTCGACCGGCTGGGTATCCCGCGACCTGCGAGGGCAGCCGGTTTCCACACTTTCCGGCATTCGGCTGCAAGCATCATCAACGCCAAGACCGGCAACCTCAAACTGGCACAGAAGCTCCTCGGACATTCCAACCTGAGCACGACAGCCGACATCTACACGCATACCTCGATCGAGGTTGAGCGCGAGGCGGCAGTGGCTGTGGAGCAAGCAGTTTTTGGCAGATCTGTTCCCAGTTGTTCCCAAAATCGGGAACAGGAACCGTAATTTGGCGGTTAGTTAGAGAAGAAAATCATGAGTGCTCATCCTCGCAACCCCAATAAAAAAGCCACCTTCAAGGTGGCTTTGGGAAGAATAAGCTTGGTTGCGGGGGTCGGATTTGAACCGACGACCTTTGGGTTATGAGTTTAACCCCTTTTGGCTAAGTTGTTCATTTTGCGGTACGCATAGCAACGTTCAGGAAGGTTCAGGAAGGTTCAGGAAGGCTCGGCAATCCTTATCGAACCCTTATCGAACCCCAGGCCATTGCTCACTGAGCGAATTGCGGGGGCAGGTCACGCCAGCAGAGGATCTAAGTCGGGATCGTGATAGACGTTGCAAGAAAAAAGGCTCGGAAGACTTCATTTTGGCAAGAGGACACGTACTCGCCTATGGTGAGTTGCTACGTTTTGGAGCATTTTTTCAACCTCATTCCTCCAAAGCTCAACCATTCTAACGATGCCAACATCCTGTCCCCTGACATAGGTTCCTGGATGGCTTTCGATTTGGCCATAGACGAGCCTCTTTACAGAGAGCGCTGACTTATAATACAGGGCAGCGGCCCCGGCTGCGCCAACTGTTTGCGAACTCTTCGAATCGAGGATCCTCCTTAAGAAAAAGTAGTATTGGACTGTCGTTCTCAAGAGACTCATATTCAAGCTTCAAGAAGTCCTGTTCTTGCTCAATGATTTCCTTTTCAGCTGCGTCACGCCCATCGATTTCCCAACGTTTGACCGCCGTCGCAAATGTCTCCAAAAGGACAGCAGCCCACTTATGGCAGTTGGCCATGAGATCATCAGCCAATTTCTTGCGTTGTGCGAAAACGTCATTTTCACGATCGATGTGGCGCTTCAGAATCGCGTAAAGAGTCGCAAGTCCTGGAATATCCATATATCCCTAGCTTTCCTTCTATAGGACCGTCCCTAATTGATCCACCGCAAGTTATTGATTATACAACACGCCAGAAACGCTAAAAAAGCCCAAAACGCCGAACCAGGGTACGTAGCGGGTACGCGGAGAAATTCAGTCTGGTCCTCCAAGACGTTCTAGCTGCCCCTACGCGAAAGATCAAGGGACTCTTAACGGTGCCGAAGTCCCCCGGCGCTCCTGGGTTGGTCTGGCGGGCAGGGCAACCCTAGGCCGGAACCTCCTGCTTTTTCTGCGTGATTTCCATCGCTAAAGACTGGCAGAAGCGATGCCCAATTTACATTGAGTGCCCGGCATCTCCCCTGCCAGAGATACTGTGGCCGTGCACCATTTCCATCTCCTCGATTTTTTGAAACTGCGCTTCGGTTAGGATCGGCTTCAGTAGCTCGTGCGAGCGTTCGCCGCACTGATCCTCTAGCGCAATCAGCTCTTTCTGTGCCGCCTCGATTTCCTTCGCGGGGGCATGGGCCTTTCGGAGGCTATCTCTCTTTGCACGGGCCGCGAGGGTCTTGCTTGTCATCGGGCCAAGTTCGGTAATCACCTTCTCAACCTTTAGTTGCTGCTCTGCGGTGAGCTGAAGTTCCCGTTTCACTTCGGGCGTGAAGTTGCAATCTACTAGCTCCACTTCTGTAGCAGCCTTGGCGGCGATCGCACACAGCACAATCACAATACCTGTCAGCAGAAAACGCATATTTGAACTCCTTCAGATTGGTGAGGTTCGGGCAGTTGAGAGTATATCATTTCATCGGACAAGATCATTATCAAGCAAGAAAGTGCTTTACAAACCCCGCGTAATGATATATGATATATATATAACACTTATGGGCTTTGAGCTTCTAAACTCGGCACAGGCAGCCAATTCGGCTGGGATTTCGCTAATGACGTTGCAGCGTTGGATTGCCGCCGGCAAGCTGCGACCTCCAAAGCTGACGATTCGGAACGGAAAGGCTGTGAGGCTATGGAACAAGGAAGCATTTCATCGGCTCAGGAAAGCCAAGGCGCTGCATTACGGCCAAGGGAAAGGAAACAGGAGGAAGCGGTGATGGCTGGAAACAGACGAAAACATCCTCCTGGAGATGCTAAAGTGGCCGCCGCATCTAGCGAATACGAAATCCGTGTTGCCCTCTACTCCCGAGTCAGCACAACAAGCGGCCAAGACCCCGAGATGCAACTTCGCGAACTGCGGGAATATTGTCAACGCCGAGGCTGGGGAATCGCGAAGGAATATGTGGATGTGGGGATTTCCGGTACAAAGGAAAAGCGACCGGAATTAGACCGTCTTTTGGCTGATGCCCACCGCCGACGATTGGATGCCGTGGTGGTCTGGCGATTCGACCGCTTTGCCCGTTCGGTTTCTCACCTGCTGCGTGCACTGGAAACGTTCCGGGCTTTGGGCATCGAATTCGTTTCCCTCTCGGAACAGGTGGACACCTCAACCCCTACCCGTAAGATGGTGTTCACTGTCCTGGGTGCCGTAGCAGAGCTAGAGCGCAGCCTGATTGTGGAGCGGGTCCGGGCTGGCCTCCGCAACGCCCGAGCTAAGGGCAAGCGGTTGGGCCGACCCAGAATGTTAGTGGATGTTGACAAGGTGGCCCTCCTTCGGGCGCAAGGAACATCCTGGCGGGCCATAGGGGCCATGCTTGGATTGTCACCAGGAACCGTTTTTAGCCGGATTCGCTGTCACACATTCGCCGAGCGGCTTGATGGAAGCTCCTTCGCGGAATCGGCTACCTATCGAGTTGGATATATTTGTGAAAGATTACACGAGGGGATAGGGGAAAGCAATTGGTGTCCGGAGCATGACCGTTGGAACAATAGAGGCAAAAAGAGATGGAACCGATAACGAGGAAGCGTATACTTTGTGCTCGGAGCTTCGGGATTAACCTGCGAACATGAGCTGAGGGGGTAAATCATGAAAAGGCAATGGGTTTTGGGATTGGCGATATTGATGTGGGTAAGCTGGGCTGGACAGGGCCTCCTGTGGGCTCAACAAGCCCCGGATACCATTCTCTACAATGGGAAGATCGCGACCGTGGACAATCATGAAGTCAATGAGAATGTAGGCACCATCGCTCAGGCGATTGCGATCCGGGATGGAAAGATTGTAAGGGTGGGGAGCAACGCTGACGTTCGTCGCATGGCAGATAGTAACACCCAATCCCTAGACCTGAAGGGGAGACTGGTAACTCCGGGTTTTGGGGCCACGCACGATCATCCGGCGGACTGGGACCCGCTGAATCCGTATATCGTAAGAAAAGTGGTGACCGACGATATGCACATTGAGCGTTTTTTGAATGTTCCTGCGGATGAGGTGCTACAAAAGTTTCCCCAGGTTCTAGAGGAAGCGGTCCAGAAGGCCAAGCCCGGCCAATGGATTCGGATCAGTTTACTGTATGGGAAAGAATTTCGGTGGAGGAGAGAGATTTCAGCGTTTTTGGGGCGGCAGATTAACAAGGAGATGCTGGATCTGGCAGCTCCCAATAACCCTGTGGAGGTTCGCGGGGGGTTTACCGGAATGTTGGTGAACCAACAAGCGATTGACAAAGTAAAAAAGTTCTACGGGGATCAATGGAACAAGTTTCTCTACCCACCGCTGGGAGACCAGGGTGGTGCTCCTACAAATTTTGAGGAGAGAGGAGTCTGTAGCGTCTGCTATCGTTACGTAGAACAGGACGCACTCTACCCACCCGATGTGTTGCGGGAGATGTACCGTCTGGGGCTGTCCTGGATGGGGGGGTATGGGGTTACCCTCAACGCAACGTCGCTGTACACCGGGGGTGCGATTCGGGCCTATAATATCTTGGATCGCCGGGGTCAGATGGCCATTCGCCTTCCCTGGGGTTACTACTGGCCATACCGGAATGACTTCTTTTCGGATCCCTATTTTATTCAAGCCGCCGTCAGCCGGGAGGGCACAGGCTCGGATTATTTCTGGAATGCGGGCATGACTTCGATGATGGGCACGGGTTGCAGCGAGTTGCCCGGCACTTCGCCAGAGGTCAAGGAACGGGAACCTGAATGCAGATTTGACAAGCCGGTGAATCGGGCTGTGGAGGCTCTTTATGAATACGTTAAGGCGGGAGGGCGGCTGACCGGGGATCACATGACGGGAGATAAGGGCATTGATATCGTCCTGGATACTATCGAGAGGGCAAGCAAGGATGCCGGCATGACGTTGAAGGAGATCCAGGCCAAGCGCCATGTCACTGAACACATGCGTATGTATCCTCGACCGGACCAAATCCCGCGGTTTAAAGAGCTAGGTATTATGACCAGCGGTTTGGACTTTTACGTTTGGGATGGAAGCGGGCAGGAGACTCTGCGGGATTATGGCGAGCGGGGCGCGATGCAGGTGGTTCCTCGCAAGAGTCTCTATGACGCTGGTATCATGAACAGTGTCGAAATTGATCGGCCTTTTGGATACACCGACCTGACTTACTTCCATGTGTTTTATGCCGGCATTACCCGGAAGGATTGGGACGGGAATGTGACCGCCCCGCAGCAGGCAGTGAGCCGAGAAGCGATGTTGAAGTCGGCGACGCTTTGGGGGGCGTATGGCACTAAGCGGGAAGATGTCCTCGGTTCCCTGGAGCCGGGCAAGTGGGCGGACTTGGTGATTCTGAACAAAGACTATTTGACGATCCCTGTGGATGATATTCTGACGATCCGAGTCCTCATGACGATGGTGGGCGGCAAACCGGTGCATCTGGTTCCGTCCCTAGCGCGGGAGTGGGGAATGCAACCCACTGGAGCCCAGGTGGAACTCGGCGGACCAGCGGCTCAATGGTGATATAGCTGCGTCCCAGGACCAGACCGATCTTTTGTACCAGCGTGACTGACAGAGTTTACATCACTGCCTAGGGTTGAGAAAGTGGATTTGGTGCGGGATGTGGGAGGGCTAGCTCTGCCCTGGAGCGGCGGGCGCAACAATTGTCCAAGGGGTTCAGCCGGTCGGCGAGAATGGCCGTCTCCGCAGACCCTGTAGTGGGTGTAGTGACTTGTGAGGGGGTATGCGGGAAAAGTCGGAGAGGAGTTGGCCTGAGTCCTCCTCATATACCCCCCCTATATACCCACTACAGTCACTACAAACACGTAATCGGTTGAGAGGTGCTCGGCCCGCAGCTTGATTTCCGATCAGCGGTTCTGCATTCGAAGTGACGAGTAACGCGCCGTAGCGGATCGGGAAGTATGCCCTGGCCGAGGCGTTCCCATGGTTTCTTCACGGTATGAAATCGGATCGCAAGAAACGCTGGTTCTGTCTGCGTGGATGAGAATACGCGGCAGTTGGAGCAAGACGTTCTCTTTTCCGCACGTCCCGAAAAATGCGGCTCTCGCAGAGTTGTGAAGACAAAGAGTCGCTCGAAGCGGATGTACCGCTCGATTGATCGTAAATCCAACCGTAGAACGCGCCCGCTCCGGAACCTCGTCCGAGGATGTTGACATCGTGCACGGCACCGGCCGTGCTCACGGCGGAGAAACGTGATTCGGGATTTTTGCCCTGCAGGTCTCAGCAGCGTATGCGCTGACGGCAGCCTTACCAGCTGATTGTTGGAATACTTCCTCGGAGATCGTGGCCCACGGAAACAGCGCAGAGGTCGCAAATGGTGGCTGGAGTCCAGCGGAGGCTCTGACCCAGTCGACGCTTCCCGATCCCCGCACATCGCGCGCATCCACGCCCACGGGCCGTGATGCCGATACCAACCCTCCAGGGCGAAGTCCGACCGTCGGATGCGCCAGTCTCTACCAGTGCGACTCGTTGGCATCGGCCAGTCCCGGTCGAGTCTTCGCGCCACGTTGCCGCGCAATCCGATAGTCCGCGTCAAAGAGTTTGCTAACGTCTGGAACGCATGACACGCCTCGATGTCGCGGAGAGCTGGGCTCGCGGTAAGTCACCATTGAGCGCCCATCAGGCCAGAAACTGGTCCCAGCAAGCAGGCAACGCTTCGCAGGTGCCATCGCGTCTCTCCACGGTATGCGCGTGACGCATTTGTGAAACTCGTACATGAGGGCACGTGATCCATGATAAGCTGAGCGAAAACGGTGCGACCGATGCTTCATGCACTGATTCTGTCGCCTACCCCAGTCTTTACGTTGCAAAGCCATTTTTCGCCCTCGAAAAGAGGAATTTCAAATCGATAAAATGCTCCAAGGTGCCCGTTGGAACCTTTTGCTCTCATTTGAGACTTGTTGGCTGTTCTGAAATTTTAGCCGGACAGCAGTGCCCCCCTATATACCCACTACAGTCACTACAAACACGTAATCGGTTGAGAGGTGCTCGGCCCGCAGCTTGATTTCCGATCAGCGGTTCTGCATTTCAAGGGACTGGCCCGATTCGCACGATCTCCAGTGTGTTCCCATCCAGAGACGCGCTGACCGCGACCTGCTCCCCGGCGAATCTCCTCAACTCCTCGGCGTCGCCTCGGAGGTTATGGATGACGCCCTCAATGAGCAGGACGTAGTCGGAGCCATTCTCTACGCAGGCAATGGTGCACTGCTTAGGGTCATCGGTCTTGTGCATCATGCCGCAGGAAGCGTCAGAGATAACGCCCTCGAAGGTATGAACGCCCTGGAAAGATTGCTGGGTCTCTGCGGTTTGTTCGCCACTATCAGGCCGCGTGCATCCCGTCAGGACTGCGACGACTAGCAAGGCAACGGAATATATACTAACGTAACGCCATATCACCATTTTGCTATCTCCTTTCCAACCGGTATTTCCATTTTGAGCTTCCCCTTTTCCTCAAAACATACGCCTTGACTGTCTGTCATTCCTGCGGATTCACTTGAGCGTTCTTTTCCCGGATCGCCTTTGCACGGGCTTCCATCTTTGCAGCTTCGCTTTCCCTGTTCGTCTTCCGAAGGAGGTCGGCGTAGTTCTCCAGGCTAATAGCCACGTTCAGATGCTCCAGGCCCAAGGTCTTTTCACGGATCGCCAGTGAACGTATATACAGAGGCTCGGCCTCGGCGTACTTCCCCTGGAAACGGTAGAGCGTCGCCAAGTTATTGAGGGTCGTGGCCAGGTTCGGATGCGCTGGCCCGGGAACTTTCTCCTGGATTACCAGCGACCTCTGGATGAACGACACGGACTCGGCGTAATTGCCCAACTTAATGTACAGCGTCGCTAGACTGTTGAGGTTCCTTACTAGGCGAGGGTCTTCTGGCACGAACTTTTCCGCTTCCTGGAGCGCGGCCAGCAACTGCTTCTCAGCCTCGTCGTTACGGCCTTGCCGATAAGCCTTCCTCCCAGCGGTGAAGTATCTTTCCCATAGCGTATCTTGGGCGGATGCTTGTTCAGAGACCAGCATCAAGCACAAAACACCAAGCAGCGACAAACGAATCTGGGTGCTCATTAGGCCTCCCTCTATTTCAACGCTCGAACTTCCCAACCCCTGGAGGACATGATTAGCAAGTCTTGCCACGCTTATAAACCTCCTGGCTGTTGAATTCAAGAGCGTTTGTGAGGGAAGTGCGACTGGGAGCCGGTGGGACCATCTGGGAGAAAACCCCGTGCCCAGAGGCTCTACTGGGGGCAAAGGGGGTATACTGTCAACCGCCGAAAGGTCAAAAAACTAATTCCGGGTTAATGAAGGAAGTGCCGGTGAAGTAGTCTCTGACTCTGCTTCTGAAGGTAGTTCACACAATCGGTTCGTCTATTTAATTTCTCCGACTATTCGATCACTCAGAAGTCGGCTAATCACTGGATTTCAAAAATGACCGTTCTCTTCGACAACACCTATGCCCAACTGCCGGAACGTTTCTTTGCGAAACAGGAACCCGCCCGTGTTCCGGAACCGAAGCTCATCCGTCTCAACTTGGAACTAGCGGCAAAGCTCGCGATCGACGCTGACTGGCTGAAATCAGTTGACGGCGTGGCAATGCTCGCGGGGAATGCAATTCCCAAGGGTGCCGAGCCGATTGCACAAGCCTACGCTGGCCATCAGTTTGGAGGATTCTCCCCACAACTCGGCGACGGTCGCGCGCTCCTTCTCGGTGAAGTTGTCGACATCGACGGCGCACGGCACGATCTACAGTTAAAAGGCTCAGGGCGTACGCCATTCTCGCGAGGCGGCGATGGCAAATCTGCACTCGGCCCGGTGATCCGCGAATACATTGTCAGCGAGGCCATGGCAGCGCTCGGGGTTCCCACGACCCGGGCACTCGCCGCAGTTACCACCGGCGAAAGAGTAATGCGTCAAGAAGGGCCGCTCCTGGGCGCTGTCTTCACCCGTGTTGCTGCAAGTCACATTCGCGTTGGAACTTTTCAGTATTTTTTAGCACGAAACGATATCGATGCGCTGCGACTGCTCGCCGATTATGTCATTGCCCGGCACTATCCGGACGCCGCTGAAGCGCCAAATTCTTATGTGGCTTTGTTAGAGTCGGTCGCGGCTGGCCAAGCGGATATGATCGCCCATTGGATGTCTCTAGGTTTCATTCACGGTGTGATGAACACGGACAACTCCGCCATCTCTGGGGAGACGATCGACTATGGCCCGTGCGCGTTCATGGACGCCTTCCACTCGCAGCGTGTCTTCAGTTCCATTGACTCCAGTGGCCGCTATGCCTGGGGCAACCAGCCCGACATTGGGCTTTGGAACGGCACCCGTTTCGCAGAAACCCTGCTGCCATTGTTTTCTGAAGACCCTAACGAGGCGATCAAGATCGCCGAAGCCGCACTATCCGGATATCCTGAGCGATTTAGTAGCCAATATATCGCCCGCTTCCGCGCTAAATTGGGCCTCCCATCTGAGGCACCGGTCGCGCTCATTCAGGAGTGTCTCGACCTACTCGATGACCAATCGGTCGACTTCACACTCTTTTTCCGTAATCTCACACGTGTCGCCAGCGGAGAGGATACTAAAACGCTTGATGCGATGTTTTCTAGAAGTGAGCCTTTTGGAAAATGGTTCACTAAATGGGATAGAGAAGCCAACCCCGCCAAGCACCTCGCCGAGATGCGAGCTGCCAACCCGATCCTAATCCCGCGCAATCACCGCGTCGAGCAAGCCATCCAAAGCGCCTATGATGGTGATTTTGCCCAATTCCACCGTCTCGTCGATGCCCTAGCTGCGCCCTACGCTGATCAACTCGAATACGCGGATCTGGAATCGCCACCGCGACCAGAAGAAATCGTCCAGGAAACTTTCTGCGGCACCTAACACCCGATTCATTAGCGCAAGAAATGATTCGTCATGCTCGTCTGCTTCTGAAAGTAGCTTGCGAACCTAATTCGGACATTCAATTTGAATACTATGGTCACATCGAGGAAGTAGGCCCGAATCCTCTTTTATTTAAAACTACGGCAGATTTTCCAGCAGTACAACGACGGCCCTGGCCAAGACCCATACCCCCATTCGCAAAAGCCCAGTGGCGGGGACCCCCATTCGCAAAGCAAGTGACCCGTGGGCGACCCCCTCTGCCGTTTTTTGTGGGAACGGAAATCGAGTGGATGGTTGCAAGCCGGCCAAAAGATTTCCTGTCCTTCTACTATTAGGACCCTTGCCTTGCCCTCTGTTGCATCGTCCTTAGCCATCTCGGCCCCATATACCCCCGATTCAGGCAAGGGCAGGCTAGGGTCACCATTATTGCCTATAATCTCGGCAACCTGTGGCGGCGACTGGTGCTGCCACAGAGAATCGAGAACTGGTCGTTGACGAGTTTGCAGCAGCGGCTGGTGAAACACGCCCGGTACAATTGGTTGCTGGTGGCGGAGAGTCATCTGACGCGGCGGCTGTTTGGAGCGATGGTGGGGCGAATCGGGGCGTTGTCGATGCCTGCAGGGTAGCCGAAACCGCCCGGCAGGCAGAAAAATCCATCAACTAAAGATGTAAGGGACGGAGTAGTGTCTGGGAAATCGCATGAAAATGAGGCGATTTCTAGTTTTCCCATACCCGGAAGAGGCAGGGATGGCCCCTTCGTAGGCCGCCGGAGTCGTTCGGGATGGAAAGGATGAAAATACGGTCCCAACGGAGGCGCTTGGGTGTATGCTGGCAGTTCGCCGGGAAGGCAAAATGGAAATCCTGGCTAAGGTATGAAACCATAGAAGTGTTAACAATACCGATACAGCCAACAGCAGGAGGAGACTTATGATGCAAGGACGAAAGGTCCTCGCGCTGATTGTTTCGATCTTCGCGTGGGTTGTGATGTCTAACGCCCAAACACCGGCGCTGCTCGTCAGCTATCCAGAGTACATTCTTTACAACGGAAAGGTGGTTACGGTAGATAATCCGGACACCACCACAAATCTTGGTACGATTACTCAGGCAGTTTCCGTCCGGCAGGGAAAGATTCTCGCTGTCGGGTCCAATGCACAGATTCAAATTCTTGCCGGACCACAGACCAAGAGCATCGATCTGAAAGGTCGAACCGTATTGCCGGGCCTGATTTCCACCCACGAGCATATTCCCGATTGGGCGTACATGAATCCGAGAGCCTACGGAACAGTGGTTACTGACAATGATGCTGTTAGTCGATATTTAACAGGAACTCCAAAGGAGCAAGCCGCCAAGTTGCAGCCAACCATCGTAGAGGCGGTTAGAGCGGCAAAGCCCGGGCAATGGATCCGGATCTATTCGGATTGGGGCTATCTCCGGGTAAACATGGGAGCAGTGAGTGCCGCGATGCGCCCCGTTATATCAAAGAGTATCCTGGATAATTTAGCGCCCAATAACCCCATCGTGGTTATCGCAGGTGCCGGCGGAGTTGTGAACTGTACGTCGTCAGATAATGTTGGACACAGAGCATAAAAAGATAAGGTGGCGTTCAGGCTCCTCTGGGTTGATGTTAGGCTGCCCTTCTTTTGAAGTGCAACCGTTTTCTTAAGATCATAGTTTTCTCTTTGATGCGATCCCGTTTTTGCAGGATGGCACTGCCTTGGCCTGTAAAAACGTCATACGGTGTCAGGTTGTTCAGGCTTTCATGGTATCGGTTGGTGTTGTAGTGGTTGACGAAGGCATCGATCTGCCGCTCCAGCTCTTCTGGCAGGTAATAGTTGTTGAGCAGGATGCGGTCTTTCAGAGTTCGGTGCCAGCGTTCGATCTTGCCCTGCGTCATGGGGTGATAGGGCTTGCCGCGAGTATGCGGCACGCTGTTTTCTGCCAGCCATGATTGCAGTTCGGAAGAGACGTAGCACGGCCCGTTGTCGCTCAGGAGGCGAGGTCTGTGCCGGGCGCCCACGCGGTCGAGGCCGGTGGCTTGCAAAGCATCCCGCAACGTGGCCGAGACGTCACTTGCGCTCATGGTTTTGCACAGCCGCCAGGCGATGATATAGCGCGAGAAGTCGTCCAGCACCGTGGACAGGTAGAACCAGCCCCAACCGATGACTTTCAGGTAGGTGAAGTCGGTCTGCCAGAGCTGGTTGACCGCCGTGGTCGGGTTGGCGAACCGTTCCGCCGCTTTCAGGACAATAAAGGCTGGCGCGGTAATCAGGTCATGGCTTTTCAGGACGCGGTAAACCGTCGATTCAGAAAGGTAATACCGCCTTTCCTCGGTAAAACGCACCGCCAGCTCGCGTGACGACAGATCGGGCTCGGCCAGGGCTAACGTCACCAACTGCTGAGTTATCTCCTCCGGCACCTTGTTCCAGACAGGGCCAGGATCTGGTTTTTTGTCTTCCAGCCCATCAAAGCCTTCCGACACATAGCGGTCGTACCAGTTGTGTGCCCCGTCAGGGCTTGTTGGACAGGTAGAGGGTAATAGTTAAGGTGATGTTTTTGGCTCATCGTAGAGACTGAAAGGAACGAAGATGAGACAAAAACAAGACGACAGGGGGGCGGTCGAGAAGGCCGTCCGGGAGATCAAACGCAGGACGCGGCGCAGGTTCAGCCCGGAAGACAAAATCCGCATTGTATTGCAGGGACTTCGCGGCGAGGACAGCATCGCGGAGCTGTGCCGCCGCGAGGGGCTGCACCAGAACCAGTATTACCGCTGGAGCAAGGAGTTTCTGGAGGCTGGCCGCAAGCGGCTGGCGGGCGACATAGACCGTGAGGCAACCAGTGGCGAAGTCAAGACTCTGCGGGAGCAGGCCGTACAGCTGAAAGAGGCCCTGGCCGAGGCTATGCTGGAAAATCGCCTGCTAAAAAAAAGCGTGATCGGGGATGGGGAGGAACATACATGAGATACCCTGCCTCGGAGAAGCTGGAGATCATCTGCACGGTGGAGCAATCTGCCCTGGGGGTGCGCCGGACGCTGCAGCAGGTTGGCATTCCCAGATCGACGTTTTACAACTGGTACGACCGCTATGTGTCGGAAGGCTTTGATGGGCTGGAAGACAAAAAACCCGATCCTGGCCCTGTCTGGAACAAGGTGCCGGAGGAGATAACTCAGCAGTTGGTGACGTTAGCCCTGGCCGAGCCCGATCTGTCGTCACGCGAGCTGGCGGTGCGTTTTACCGAGGAAAGGCGGTATTACCTTTCTGAATCGACGGTTTACCGCGTCCTGAAAAGCCATGACCTGATTACCGCGCCAGCCTTTATTGTCCTGAAAGCGGCGGAACGGTTCGCCAACCCGACCACGGCGGTCAACCAGCTCTGGCAGACCGACTTCACCTACCTGAAAGTCATCGGTTGGGGCTGGTTCTACCTGTCCACGGTGCTGGACGACTTCTCGCGCTATATCATCGCCTGGCGGCTGTGCAAAACCATGAGCGCAAGTGACGTCTCGGCCACGTTGCGGGATGCTTTGCAAGCCACCGGCCTCGACCGCGTGGGCGCCCGGCACAGACCTCGCCTCCTGAGCGACAACGGGCCGTGCTACGTCTCTTCCGAACTGCAATCATGGCTGGCAGAAAACAGCGTGCCGCATACTCGCGGCAAGCCCTATCACCCCATGACGCAGGGCAAGATCGAACGCTGGCACCGAACTCTGAAAGACCGCATCCTGCTCAACAACTATTACCTGCCAGAAGAGCTGGAGCGGCAGATCGATGCCTTCGTCAACCACTACAACACCAACCGATACCATGAAAGCCTGAACAACCTGACACCGTATGACGTTTTTACAGGCCAAGGCAGTGCCATCCTGCAAAAACGGGATCGCATCAAAGAGAAAACTATGATCTTAAGAAAACGGTTGCACTTCAAAAGAAGGGCAGCCTAACATCAACCCAGAGGAGCCTGAACGCCACCTTATCTTTTTATGCTCTGTGTCCAACATTATCTGACGACGTACACCTGGACGAACGGGGAGAGATGTCCATTCGCACGGGGTGGGGTTATCTGGGCCCCGATTATTCGCAAGGAACATTGGAAACCATGGCCAGCCTGGTGGGCACCGGAACGGATTACATGTGGCTGGTGGGTGCTTGGGCGGTGAAAAACGGAGGTTCTTGCACCACTATCAATGCGAAGCCGGAAGTCAAGGCGAGGGAAAATTGCAACTTTTCACCTCCAGGTTCTGAAGACTTCAAGGAAACCGGCTATCAGCAGATGTACGACATCATCAAGAGTGGGCTGCGAGTGGCTACGATGCACTCAGGAGGCGACAAGGACATTGACCAGTACATGGACATTATAGAAAAGGCGAGTGCGGATGCTGGTATGACCCTGGATGAAATCCGCGCGAAGCGCCACACTTTTGACCATCTAAGTCTTGCTCCTCGTCCGGGGCAACTGGATCGGCTCAAAAAGTTGGGAATGATGACCAGCGGGAACCCCATGTACGTGTACAACACGGCCCCTGACGTAGCCAAAGATTACGGTGAAGAATACACAGCTTGGATCGATCCGAGGAAAAACCAGGTCGATGCCGGGATTATGAGTTCATTAGAGACAGATACTCCACTTAGTCAGCATGAGGGCACGATCTTCGAAGTGGCCGTCGTCGAGTTGACGCGCCGGTCCATGGATGGGAATCTCGTCGAGTTGACGCGCCGGTCCATGGATGGGAAGGTGCATTCACCCAATATGCAAATGGATCGTGAACGGGTATTGAAATCAATGACGACCTGGGGAGCTTACTACTTAATCAGAGAGAAATTGTTAGGATCGCTCGAACCCGGAAAGCTGGCAGACATGATCATCATTGACCGGGATTACCTGACAATTCCAGAAGAGGAGGTTGGCAAGATTCAGGTGCTGGCAACGATGGTAGGCGGGAAGTTCGTGTATGCGGGTCGGGACTTTGCGACCGAAAACGGAATGAGCCCAGTCGGCTACCAAAGGAACTAGCAATGAGTGGCACCGCCCTTGTGGTGGACACGGCCGTGCGGCACACTTGGCTCTAAAAAAAACGCTGGAAGCCACCACGATAAGGACGAAAGCAGTGTCAAGGCAAAAGGAAATGATCTGTGCCTCGATCATGGCCCACTAGGGCACTACCTGCGAGGAGGCCCGGCGGAAGCGTAACACTGGTTCCGCCCGAGTGACGGCGTACTCGGAATGTATGGTCCGCTGATCCGGCCCGAAACTCGACCAAAAGTTCGCCAAGCGCCCCAGAAGTCCGGTTATGGGAAGTTAGGGGCGAACGGCACTCTCTGGGATAGATCGCGAGTAACGGCGCAGTAGCGACCTATCCTGCCCGCCGGATAGGTAAATACTACGCGACAAGGCAGGATCTATTTCCCAGAACGCCGTTTATGTCCAACTACACTACGGCGTCACTCGCAGGTAAACGTGGCAAATGTGTCCGCTGAGGGCTATTCTGCTAGGGAGTCGTATCTGAACAGGGGGTGAATCATCTGGGAGGCCGTTACGGGAAGCTGCTGATGGGAAATTATCGGGGGCTCCGACTCTGATTATTGTGTATGCTGGCTGGTGGCCGGGAAAGCAAAATGGAAATCCTGGCTAATACGAAAAGGAATTATCAAGCGAGAGACGTTTTACTGAACCGGAGTTTTGACTTTTGAAACCGGAGGGCCCGACTGAATGAACCTGGCAAAATTATTATTGATGCGCAGAAAATTCCTAGTTTTCTCCTTTTTGCTGTTTTTCATCTCCCCAAGTGCTTGGGGACAGTCCAATGTAGCGGCCCTGCTGGGCTACCCGGACCTCATCGTTCACAATGCCAAGATTGTGACCATGGACGATGCCACGTTCGAGTCGAGGGTAGGCACCATCGGGCAAGCGATGGCGCTGCGCGGGGACAAGGTATTGGCCGTCGGATCCAACTCGGAGATTCGCGCGCTGGCCGGGCCGCAAACCCGGCAGATGGACCTAAAAGGCCGCACCGTGCTGCCGAGCTTCATCATGACTCACGAGCACCCCACCGACTGGGCCTTCGCCGAGCCTGAGGCTCTGAAGCACGCCCTGCCTGCGGATAGTGATGTCATGGTCATGCGGTGGCTGGAAGGGACCGCACAGCAACAACTGGATCAATGGGAGACCGTGCTGAGAGAAGCCGTCGCCGCAGCCAGCCCGGGCCAGTGGATCTGGCTGAGTTTTTTCTGGGGAACAAATTATGAGCATGCAGATGAACTTTGGCAACAATTTCCCCGTGTGGTCACCCAGGAGCGCCTCGACCAGCTTGCGCCGAACAATCCTGTCAGGGTTAAGAATAGCTGGCCGCTAATGTCGGCGAACAACACCAAGGCTGTGGAAGAGTTGAAGAAAGTCCATCCGGAAGCTAGTGCGGGAGCGAACCGCCTGTACGAGCCTAATGTGATCTTCCAGGGCTGGACCGAGGTCTTGGCGGATGTGCTTAAGGCCGAAATGGAGCTGTGGGTGGCTCAAGGCATCACGACATTTGGCTCCTCTCCTTATGCCTATAACAACTTCCAGGCATTGGCGTATCTGGATCGAAGAGGAGAGATGCCTGCTCGTTTCGCCTGGGGCTACACCGGCCCCGATTTTCACATCGAGACATTGCGTTACGTTGCGGGATTGGTGGGAAGTGGCAGCCCGTATCTTTGGAACGTGGGTGCCTGGGATGCGTCCGGGGGTAGCTGTACGACGCTCAACGCTCGCACGCCCGAAATCAAGGCCCGCGAGAGCTGCAACTTTGCTCCAGGGAGCCCGGGTAGAAAGGTTCTCGATGATATCATCCGGACCGACGGCCGGGTGGCCACCATGCACACCCAGGGAGACAAGGATATCGACTATTTCATGGACGCTATTGAGCAAGTCAGCAGAGAGGCAGGCATCTCCTTGGAAGAGATTCGGGCCAAGCGCCACGCCTTTGATCACGCTTCTGGCGCCCCCCGACCGGACCAGATTCCACGCGTTAAGAATTTGGGGATGATGGTCAGCATGATCAACACCATGTTGTGGGAAACCCACCGCACTTACGATACTTCCAGCCGTGTGCGCGATTATGGAATCGAGTATGCCAACCTGTCGGTGCCCCGAAAGAGCGTGACAGACGCGGGAATCATGAACACCTTTGAGATCGATCGTCCGCTGCCGCACCTGGTGTTCACCATGATTCACAAAGGCATCACCCGATACAGCGATCAAGACGGCGCAGTCTACGGGCCCCGGGAAAGGACCGACCGGATCATCCAGTTGAAGGCGTTAACGGTGTGGGGAGGCTATTACGTGCTGCGGGAAAATCTATTGGGAACGCTGGAGCGCGGCAAGTACGCCGATTTCATTGTGCTGGACCGGGACTATCTGACCATTCCGGAAGACGATATTCCCAATACCAAAGTCTTGATGACAGTGGTCGGTGGCAAGACGATGCACTTGATGCCTTCTCTGGCGGCGGAGAACGGGATGCAACCGGCGGGCCCGGTCACGTGGAGCACAAAACCCCTGGAGAATTACTAATTTCCTGGGCCGCTCATTGTGCGTTAAAACTGGACCTTCTTTATCTTCATCCAACCGCATTTTTGATTCCGGTGGCTGGCCGCTTTCTGAGAGGCCAGCCACCGGGACTCACAAGCGGAGACCTTTGTCTTCCTGATGGGAAGGTCTAGCTCGCTACAGCGGTTTCTTTCTTATCCACCTTCTCCACCCGAACCGAAACCGGCACCGACTTGGAAACGACGTTGAACACAGGAGAATAATTGGTCGGTTCGGCCATTTCTTCCGCTGTAATGGCCATTCTGGTAAAATACTTTAAAGCCCTATATAGGAGATTTTCTCTCAATTCAGGTGATTGGATAGGGGCGAAGGCTCCGACGCATCCCGCGTAGACTTTGGTTGGTTTGGAGAGAAGTAAACTGTTGGCGGGAAGCAAAGCTTCGAGGCTGGGATCTATGAGACTATCGCTGGTTGGTAGCTACTCGAAATCAAGTCTTCGGGCGTTCTCAATTCAGCGTGACGTAGCGCTCTAACCTGGCGACTTCGTTCTCGTTCACATACTTGCCAATCTCGCGCCGGAATTGATCGATATTCCGGTACGGGCGGTACTCCTTAAACTCGCGCAGCATCCGGGCACCCACACCGGGGATACTCAGGATGTCTTCGTCGCTCGCAGTATTGAGGTTGATCGGCACGAAGATGTACTGCTCAAGGCGAGCCACTTCCGCCTCGTCCACGTACTTGCCGATCTCCCTGCGGAACTGCGCGAGCGTTTTGTACGGCCTGTACTCGAGAAACTCGCGCAGCATCCGGTTCCCCTCGCCAGGGATCATCAGGATCTCCTCCTGCATCGCAGTGTTGAGGTTGATATGGACGAACATCCTTGCGTACAGCTCAGACAGTTGTTCCTTGTTGAGCGACTGAATGAGGAACGAATGCAGTTCCGTCATGCTCAGGAAGGGGCGTCGCTCTATGATTCCCTTCACGATCGCCGTATCGAGGTGCGGAAGCGCCATTCCTTATTATTTCGAGTAGCCACCACTTGCTCTGACAAACGCACCCGTGAGGTTCCTGCCCCTTCCTGGAAGCGGTTCCCGATTGGGGAACTCGACTTCAGTCCTGTCTTCGCCTCCTTCCCCAATCGGTTCTCTTCTGCTTTACTGTGACACGGAGTGCCAGCCTGAGTGCCAGCCCGGTGGAATCTGCTCCCTCCACGTCGTCGGCCCCACCGGCTGCATCCCAACCTCCCGGGCCAACGCGTCCCCCAAGTGCACCGTCTTGCCGCCGACTACCGTCATCAGTACTTGAATGTTTGGAATGTCATCATCCGGAATCGCCAGAAAGTCCCGATCCAGCACCATGAAGTCCGCAAACTTGCCCGGCTCCAGCGTTCCCAATAGGTTCTCCCGCATCAAATAGTAGGCACCCCACCGGGTGTGCGCCTTCAACTGGATGATCCGATCCGTCCTCTCCCGCGGTCCATAGACTTGTCCATCATCTTTGTTGACTCGAGTCATTCCTTTGTGAATGAACAGGAACACTTTCTCCTGTAATCCCCGATCAATCTCGGCGCCGGTCATCACGCCCGCATCCGCCATGCTCCTCCGCGGGACAACCCAATTGGCGTATTCAATCCCATACCTCTCGGCTTTCAGCTTTGCCGTGTCACTCCACAAATAGGTGTTGTTCTGGCTGGCCATCATTCCCAAATTTTTCATCCGGAGAATTTGATCTGGGCGCGGGGCGCCGCCACCGTGGTCAAAGGTATGGCGTTTTGCGCGGATTTCCTCGAGAGTTAGGCCCGCCCTCTGGCTGGCTTGCTCGATCATATCCATGTAATAGTCGATATCCTTGTCCCCTCCAGTATGCATCGTTGCCACTCGATTGCCAGTTGCTATGATCCGTTCCAGAATCTCCCTGCCTTGTGCACCTGGTGCGAAATTGCAGCCTTGCGCCGCCCTCGCGTCTTCCTGACCGGCCCGTAAGGGAATGCTCATACATTCGGAGCCGATTTCCGCCCAGGCACCCGTAAGCCATAGATGGTCAGTGCCATGTCCCGTCATAGCCGCTATTTGGCGCAGGGTATCCATGCTAAAGTCAGGACCGAGATAGCCCCAAGCGAAGCGGGCTGGCATTTCTCCCTTCTTGTCTAAGTAGTCCAGAGCTACGAGGTTGTTATACGCATAGGGAGCAGAAGCAAAGGTAGTAATCCCATAGCGCGCCCACACCTCCATTTCGGCTTTGAGAATCTCGGCGAGCACCGGAACCTTGCCCTGGAGCATAACATCCGGTTCTATCGCCCGGCTGAAGCCACTCCCTGTCTTAAAAAACTCTTCGGGGGCCATGATGAACACCGGAGTGGGGGAAAAAATCGAGATGTCCGGATGAACCTTGAGCGTCTCGTCAATGGCGCTCTGGTTGGCTACGCCGCCAACAAATCCATTTTTTATCTTCACCGGGTTGTTCGGCGCTAATGTATCGAGCCACTCCTTTTTGATGCTGGTGCGAAATAGCTCGGACACTTCATCTATCCATTCATAATTTGGTCCCCGGGAGAAGCCAATTAGAATCCATTGCCCTGGTCTTGCCTTCGCCACCGCCTCTTTCAGGGTCGGCTCAAATTGTATCAACTGATCCCTCGCGGGACCGCCCCGCAGCCAGCGGTGGACAATGACATCATCATTGGGCAACGCATGAGTCATGGCTCGTGGTGTCGAAAAGGCCCAATCGGTAGGGTGCTCATGCGTCATCAGGAACCCCGGGAGCACCGTCCTGCCCTTCAGGTCAATCACCCTGGTCTGGGGCCCCGCCAGCGGCCGAATCTCGGCGTCGCTTCCCGTCGCCAGAATCTTCCCGTCCCGAATCGCCATTGCCTGAACAATGGTTCCTACCCGAGACTCAAACGAGGCATCATCCACCGTAACAATCTTGCCGTTGTAAATAATCATCGGCGGATAGCCCAGCTTGGCCATGATATCTGCTTGCTGAGCCCATCCACCAACACACCAAAACATCATTAGCACCGCCGACCAACATCTCTTCTTCATTATTCCCTCCTCATACTTATCCCAAATTCGATTACCTCTGGCTGCTTACCTCGAAGTACCCGGCGTGTGGCACAAGATTGGAGCCAGGAACGAACCAGCCGGCTGGAGCTCTTAGCCGGAATTTCCATTTTGAGCTTCATCTTCACCCGAAAACCTATGCCGCCTACCCTGTCGTGTCAAGCGTGATCGTCATGGCATGGGGCCCCCATACCACCCGCACCTAGTGGGCTGAGGATCTCATACGAGCCAAGACGGGCACCTGGGGATATGGGCAAGTTTTACCCCCCCCCGATGATTGAATTTAATGGGAAAAGATTACACGAGGGGAGAGGGGAAAGCAATTGCTGGAAGAGGGATAAGCTGAACGGCAGTACGGGGCGGACAAGTCCCGGATTACTCCCCATAAGTCCGGTTATGGGAAGTGTGGGAGGACGGCAGTCGCCAGGATAGATCTTGAGTAACGGCGCAGGGAAGAGTTTCGGCGGCATTCTTGGCGGCGACGGCAAAGGAGGCCGTCGCCAATGCCAAAATCTAGGAAGAAGCGGAAATCGCCGAAGCGGGTCCTGGCGCTGCCTGATCTGGAACAATCAAAGTCAGCGGTCCTAAACAGCCTAACGTCAAAGAGTGGTCAACGAACATACAACCATGCCATCGACGAGTTTGTCGGGTGGTATTGCTCAGAACCACGCCTGGCTTTCAATCGCACCGTCGTCCTGCGTTATCGAATCCATCTCGAACAGAAACAGTACGCTCCGTCAACAGTCAACCTGCGCCTCGCTGCAATCCGGCGTGTTGCGTATGAGGCTGCCGATTCGGGCCTACTCAGCCCGGAGTTGGCCGCAGGCATCCGCCGGGTCAAAGGAGTTAGGCGGCTCGGTATCCGTGTCGGAAACTGGCTTACTGCTGAACAGGGCAAGCGCCTGTTACAGGGATCATCCCATGATCACCAGCGTGGCAAGAGGAATTACGCCATGCTAGCGATGCTCATCGGGTGCGGTCTCCGACGCGGCGAACTGTTGGCCTTGAATCTGGACTCGATTCAGCAACGGGAGGAACACTGGGTCATTGCGGACTTGATCGGAAAAGGAGGCCACATTCGCACGGTGCCAATCCCAACCTGGGTCAAAGTGGCAATCGATGCCTGGACGGAGTCCAGCGGAATCCGGGATGGGCGTGTATTCCGGTCCATCAATAAGGCTAGCAAAATCTGGGGTAACGGCATGACCGAGAAAGTACTCTGGGAGATTGTTCGAGAAGCGGCAAGTCGGGCAGGGATAGAAAAGCTCGCTCCGCATGACCTGAGACGCACGTGTGCCCGGTTCTGCCATCTGGCGGGTGGTGAACTGGATCAGATTCAATTCCTTCTCGGGCACGTTTCAATACAGACCACGGAAAGATACTTGGGTTGCAAACAGAGGCTTCATTGCGCTGTCAACGACAAGATGGGGATTGAACCAGAGGGTTTCTGTTGATCGCGATAGGCTACCGGCCAAACGGGGCGGAATAGCCCGCCCCTAGGCGACTCTTCGTTTCCTGTCGCCGAAACGCTTGCCTCTTGTGCTAATGCAGTCCCTCGAATGGGATTGTGACGAAATCAAGCCTTGATCCAGTAAAGGAACCAATTGAGCGTGTATAATTGGAAACCGATTCAGGACTCTAAGGAGGCACCAGGCATGAAGACTGTGACGCACTTGTGGAGGAGCCGCATCACGGTGGGTATGTTAGCTCTCAGCGTTGGGTTGATATCAAGTTGCTCCGGGCCAGCCGAGCCCAACCCAGGCACCGTAGCAACCCCGCCCGAAGCGGGACATATCGCCTATGCGCCGACAGCAGAGGATGAGCTGCCGCCAGCGATTCTCGGGCAAGCGCCGGCACCACAAGGAACAAACCTCCAGTACTTGGAGGACGACCCTTCGACGAATGGCTATCTCGCGCTGCCCGCTGGCGAAGGTTCGCATCCCGCCCTAATTCTGGTGCACGAGTGGGACGGGCTCAACGATCGCGTCCGGCAGGTCGCTGACGCGTTCGCAGCCGAAGGTTACGTGGCGCTGGCGGCAGACCTCTATCAAGGCCGGACGGGTAGCAACCCGGAGGAGAACATGGCCCTCGTCAATGAAACGATGGCCCAGCCGCAGAGGGTTATCCAAAACCTGAATGCGGCTGCGGCGACGCTTCGCAATCACCCCGCTGTGAGCGGCCGGATTGCTGTCATGGGGTGGTGCTTCGGAGGTGGCGTAGCCTTGAGCTACGGTCTCGACGGCGAGGAGCACGACGGAACCGCGATGTTTTACGGTCGGCTCGTGCAGGATCCTGAACAACTCGCGAAGCTGAACCACCCGATTTACGGCACTTTCGCGTCGGAAGACACAGGCATTCCGCCCGCCGACGTCGAAAGGTTCGTCGAAGCGCTGCGGACGGCAGGCATCGAGAACGATGTGCACATCTATGACGACGTCAACCATGGCTTCTGGCTGTGGGTTGATCAGGTCCCGGCGCGGACGGAGGCGGCGCTGGGCGCGTGGCAGCGACTGAAAGCGTACCTGAATCGCGTGCTCGGATAGTCGTCGGCTATTCCTCCAGCGGACTCTCGGTCCTCACGGCCTTGGTGCTCGCGATCTACTCCTGAGTAACGGCGTAGTGGCGACCTATCCTGCCCGCCGGATAGGTAAACACTTGGCGACTTATGGGGAGTAATCCGGGACTTGCCTCCTCGACCGAACTCGGCGTTGCCCTGGCCATTTCTTCCACCAAAATCAGTTTCATGCCCCAGGCTGTGATGTACATTCGCACACTGGTGATACATCGGTCGAAGGGTCACCAAACAGTTGCAGGTTGGGAGACGGGTTGAGTCTTCTCCGGCGCGATCGCAAGGCCCGGAGACGGAGGCGGATACGCCGTTTGGGCGCATCGTCGAACTCGCCGTGGCCAGCAATTGAGTCGTTTTCCGCACACCGACTGAAAGCGTGGATGGCCTGGGAGTCCCCTGATCCGTAAATCGCGTGCTCGGATAGTCGTCGGCTATTCCTCCAGCGGACTCTCGGTCCTCACGGCCTTGGTGCTCGCGATCTACTCCTGAGTAACGGCGTAGTGGCGACCTATCCTGCCCGCCGGATAGGTAAACACTTGGCGACTTAGCTTGGGGAGTAATCCGGGACTTGCCTCCTCGACCGAACTCGGCGTTGCCCTGTAGCCATTTCTTCCACCAAAATCAGTTTCATAGCCCCAGGCTGTGATTCAGATCCACCACCGGCAACAGCATCTGTCCTTGAGTTGGTTTGGCAAAACTTCCCCTTGTGGTTTCACATTCGCACACTGGTGGTACAAGATATCGGTCTGGTCACCACAGACAGAGACTGAGTCAAAAAACTTCTTCTTGGTCGTCGCAAAGATCGTGGCTCACCCTGGATACACCGTCATCGCGCCCGAGTTTTGCGGCTCAGTACGCCTTTGGTTCCCACCCCGTGGGGATGGGTTCCGCCCAGGTGGTTGGCCCCACCTGCTGCATCCCGAACTCCCTGGCCAGCGTAGCACCCAAGTGGATCGTTTTGCCACCGACCACAGTCATCAACACCTGGGTCTGTGGGATTTCCGCTTCTGGTATGGCCAGGAAGTCCCGATCGAGCACGATGAAATCCGCGAACTTCCCCGGCTCCAGCGTTCCTAGGAGGTTCTCCCGCAGCACGTAATAGCCGCCCCACACCGTCAGGGCCTTCAACTGAGTGATCCGGTCGGTTCTCTCCCTCGGCCCATAGACCCTCTGGTCCCGGTCGTTGTACCGGTTCATCCCCTTGGTGATGAAGAAGAACACCTTGTGGGGCAACGGCCGGTCTATCTCAAAGGTGTTCATGATCCCGGCGTCCGTCACACTTTTTCGCGGCACTACCCAGTTCGTGTACTCGAGCCCATACTGCTTCGCAATCACTGAGGCCCCCCGATGAGTCTCCCACAAAATCGTATTGAGCATGCTCGTCATCATCCCCAGGTTCTTAATCCTAGGGATTTGCTGCGGTCGAGGCGCTCCCGCGCCATGATCAAAAGCATGCCGCTTGGCGCGAATCATTTCCAGCGTCATCCCAGCCCGTCTACTTCCTTCCTCAATTGCATCCATGACGTAGTCAATCCCTTTGTCTCCTCCTGAATGCATTGCTGCAATGCGGCCGCCGGATTGGGCGATTCTCGCATTCCTTTCATACCCAGTCGTGCCAGGAGCATTACTGCACTTTTCCTCCCGTGGACTGCCTCCTAACGCCGCCCTCCATTGAGGTCTTTCAGAAACCGAGAAGCAGCCACCATCAGAACCTCTAGCTCCCATGTTCCACACATGATCTGTCCCATGCCCCATAATGCCAGCCAGAACATGCAACGCTTCTAAGCTCCAACTCGGTCCGTCATAAGACCACGCAAACCGAGATGGCATCTCTCCCTTCTGATCCAAAAGATGAAGGGCTCGCAGGTTAGAAGTAGTATAAGGTCCCGAACCAATGGACGTAATTCCGTAGCTGGACCATATCTCCATTTCTGCCTTGAGTAAATCAGCCAAGAGTGGCAGCTTCCCCTTGAGCATGACATCGGAACCTACCGGACGTTCTAATCTACCTGATCGGGCAATCCTACTAACAATCTCCGGATCGCGTCGGGTCTCATCAATGCCTGCATTGCGAAGATTGTAAGCATTAGTCAAATCCGGATGCACACTGCGATATTCTTCCACACCCTTCGTATTGGACATGCAAGCGCTTGTAAAGCCATTACTGATGCAGACCGGGTTGTTGGGCGACAATACATCGAGGTATTCTTTCGTGATGGAGTCGTTCCAGAATCCGCCACGTGGCCCCCTAAATTCTTCCGCCCACTCGTAGTCCGGACCCCAGTTGGGAATCACCCGGATCCACTGACCCGGTTTTGCCTTCGCCACAGCCTCCCGCATCGTTGGCTCAAACAGCGCCAACTGTTCCCTCGCAGGAAGGCTTGGCAACCAGCGAGAAATGATCACATCATCGTTAGGGAACACTTGCCGGAAAGCTCGAGGCTCTGTCCACATCCAATCCGTCGGATGCTCGTGCGACATGATGAAGCTCGGCAGCACCGTCCTGCCCTTCAGGTCAATCGTCTGGGTCTGCGGCCCTGCCAATGCCCGCACCTCCGCATTTGTCCCCATCTCCAGGATTTTCCCGTCCCGGACCGCCATCGCCTGCACGATTGTCCCCACCCTCGACTCAAACGAGGCATCATCCATCGTCACGATCTTGCCGTTGTAGACAATCATCTGGGGATAGCCCAACTTGGCAGCCACATCCACTCCCTGAGCCCACCCCCACACGCCGCATAGAACTGCTGCAAAAGCTATAGTCAATGTTTTCTTCATCTCACTTATCTCCTCCGCAAAAATCTTCCCAAGCAAAAAGGCGCTTCCAGAAATACCATGCCCCCAATGATATACACCTCCCTCATGCCGCCCCCACCAATAGGTGCGAATATCTTGTAAGGACCTAAGTTTTTGCCTGGGGAAATGGCCACGCCGTTGCCTCCCACTTGTTTGGAACTGTTGGGCAAAGATTACACGAGGGGAGAGGGTAAATCAATTGGGGACAGGGACTTGCTCAGTCTACGACCGAGCGCCGAGTGTGGTCTAGGAAGCAAGTCCCGGATTACTCCCCATAAGTCGGGTGATCTCAACTGGTGGATGCAACACTTTACGCGAAAGGAAAAGGTGAAGTGTATGCGAAAGAAACAAAAGAGGAAGCGGCGAGGTTTCACAGCGACGGAGCTGGCCGAGGTGTGGGATCGGTGGCAGCGAGGAGAGTCTTCCAAATTGATCGCACGTGTGCTTGGGAGAGGGTCGTCTGTGTACTCCGTGCTTTTGCGCCACGGTGGTATCCGTCCCCGTCCCCGATTGCGCTCACGCCTGGCGCTGAGGTTAGCCGAGCGTGAGGAGATGTCCAGAGGCGTGGCGGCGAAGCAGTCGATCCGATCGATTGCCGTGTTGCTCGGACGCTCACCATCGACAGTGAGCCGGGAGATCTGTCGTAACGGCGGCTATGATAAGTATCGGGCGTCGACTGCAGATGAGTAGACATGGGAGCGGGCACGTCGCCCGAAGCCCTGTCGGCTGGCCCGCTGTTCCCGGGTACGCCAGCTTGTTGAAGAGAAGCTCCGGGAGGACTGCTCCCCTCAACAGATTGCGGGCTGGCTAAAACGCACCTACTCGGAAGACGAGTCGGTTCACGTGTCACACGAGACGATCTATCGCAGTCTTTTCATTCAGGCCCGCGGGGCTCTGAAGAAAGGACTCTCACAGTATCTGCGTACCAGACGCACGATTCGCCGGTCCCGGCATGCGACCCGCAAAGGCCGTGGTGGCGGGCAGATCCCGGACCTCATATCCATCCGTGAGCGTCCGGTTTCAGTGGAAGGCCGGGCGGTACCCGGTCACTGGGAAGGTGACCTGATTGCCGGATCGAAGAACACCTACATTGCGACTCTGGTGGAACGTCACTCGCGTTATGTGATGCTGGCGAAGGTGCCCAACAAGGAAACCGAAACGGTCGTGTCCGCGCTCATCGAGCACGCCAGACAACTACCGACGGAACTCTATAAATCGCTGACGTGGGATCGGGGTTTGGAAATGGCCGATCACAAGCGGTTCACCCTGGCGACAGACATTGCTGTGTACTTCTGCGATCCGAAAAGTCCATGGCAACGGGGTTCGAACGAAAACACGAATGGTCTGCTCCGACAGTACTTTCCTAAAGGGACGGACTTGTCCCTATACTCACAGGAGTATCTGGACAAGATCGCACGGAAACTCAACGAACGGCCCCGTCAGACGCTGGAGTTCGCAACTCCGGCTGAGACATTTATCTCATGTGTTGCATCGACCGGTTGAGCTGGCACGGCTTCTGGGAAGTTAGGGGCGAACGAAACGGTGCTTCCAAATTTTCTTCCAAAACGTCAAGCAGTACGCAAGTCTTCTGCACGGATGGGCAAGCGACGGATGCGCTTGCCCGTAGCCGCGAAGATCGCGTTGACTACGGCCGAGGCAATGGGTGGGGTGGACACCTCGCCAGCCCCGCCTGGACTTTCCGTGCTCGGCAGGATGTGCACCTCCACCTCGGGCACTTCGTTTATGCGCAGCATCGGGTAGTCGTGGAAATTGCTTTGGGCGACCCGACCGTTCGTGATGGTGATCTCCCCGTGGAGAGCTGCCGTGAGACCAAAGACGATCCCGCCCTCCACCTGCGCCTCAATGGTGTCGGGATTGATAATCCATCCGCAATCCACGGCGCAAACGACGCGGTGCACCCGCACCTTGCCGTCCGGCGCCACCGAGACCTCCGCGACCTGGGCGACATAACTCCCAATCTCCTCTAGAACAGAGATGCCCCGAAAACGCCCCCGGGGCAGCGGCGTGCCCCAACCGGCTTTTTCGGCTGCGACATCTAAAACGCCTCGCAGGCGAGGCTCTTTGTCCAGCAACTGGCGCCGGAATTCATAAGGGTCTTTTCCGGCGGCGGCGGCGAGCTCGTCAATAAACGATTCTGTGACGTAGCCGGCGACCGAACCGCCCGGGGCACGCCAAAAACCGACCGGAATACCTGGAAGATAGTTGATGTATTCGGTGCGCCGGTTGGGAATGTCGTAAGGCATCGACCGTATCCCACCGACGGATATCGGATCCACGCCCATCCTCTCCACGACAACCGGTGCAACCCGGGAGAAAATGGAAGGTTGCATTATGCGCGCCTTCCAGCCGATGGGCATTCCGGATTCATCCAGCGCGGCCCAATACCGAACATACGTCACAGGGCGGTAATAGTCGTGCTGCATGTCATCTTCCCGCGTCCAGATAACTTTGACCGGACGGCCAACCGCTTTGGAAATTTCGACCGCTTCAGCAACATAGTCTGCTTCGCCTCGCCGTCCGAAGCCGCCGCCAACATACTGCGGGTGTATCTTCACCCGGGATTCAGGCAGTCCTGTGATCCTCACGGCGGCATGATGGGCGCTCGTCTGCGACTGCGTGGGCGCCCAGACATCGCAACCGTCTTCGCGCACATCCGCGGTGCAGTTCATCGGTTCCATCGTGGCGTGGGCCAGATAGGGGAGTTCGTATGCGACCTCGAGTTGTCTGGCTGCGCCGGCAAATACTCTGTCGAAGTCGCCTTCGTTTTGCGCCACGCGGCCGGGTTGCCGAGTCGCCTCGGCCATCTCTCGGCGAATGCCCTCCGAATTCAGTGTGGCGAGGGAACCCTCATCCCAGTTCACGTCCAAAACTTCCAGGCCCTTCGTGGCCGCCCAAAACGTGTCGGCAACGACCGCAACGCCAGCACCTGAAGGAGAGGATTGAATCTCCATCACGTGTCGCACGCCCGGAATGGTCCTAGTCTTCTCGGCGCTAAAACTGGCTACCCTCCCGCCGAAGACGGGACAACGCAGGATCCTGGCGATGAGCATATTGGGGACTTTGACGTCCATTCCGAAGGTCGCGCTTCCATTGACCTTTGCCGGAATATCGCGGCGGGCCCGCGGCTGGCCGAGGAGCCGGAAATTGTTCGGATCCTTGAGGGAGACCTGCTCGGGGACTGGCAGGGTGGCTGCCTTTTCTACGAGTTCTCCGTATCGAAGATGGCGGCCGCTGGCCGTGTGGGTGACCACTCCCTTTTCGGTCGAGAGACTCTCTTCGGGGACTCCCCAGGTCTGCGCAGCGGCAGTCACAAGCATGGCGCGCGCCGCAGCGCCGGCCTCGCGCATCGGCTTCCAGTACCCTCGCACACTTTGGCTGGCAGCGGTCGTCTGATCTCCGTCCATGTTGACGTTGCCATAGGCCTTGTCGGCTCCCACCCATTCCAGTTTCACCTTGTTCCAGTCGGCGTCGAGATCCTCGGCCACCAGCATCGGCATGGCGGTCATCACGCCTTGCCCCATTTCGATCTGCGTCAGTAGGACTGTCACGCTGTCGTCCGGGGCAATGCGCAGCCAGATGTTCGGCGCGAAGACGCCGACTTGGCCTTTGGCCGGTTTCAACAAGCCAGGAAGATAAAGGCCGATCACCAAACCACCGCCCGCCGCGGCTCCTACCTTGAGGAAGGTTCGTCTTGTGAGATTCGTTGCTGTGCCCATGTTACGCCTCCGCTCGGATCGTTTGCGCCGCGCGGTGAATGGCACGGCGGATGCGCTGGTAGGTCCCGCACCGGCAGATGTTGCCCGACATGGCGTTGTTGATGTCCTCGTCGGTGGGGTTGGGGTTGCGGACCAGCAAGAAAGCTGCCGACATGATCTGTCCAGACTGGCAATAGCCGCACTGGGGCACCTGCTCGGTGATCCATGCCAGTTGCAGGGCGTGCGTGGAATCGACCGAGAGGCCTTCGATGGTCGTAATCTTCTTCCCGGCAGCCGTCGAGACTAGAGTGCTGCAAGAGCGGACTGGAGTGCCATCCAGATGCACGGTGCAGGCGCCGCACTGCGCTATGCCGCAGCCGAACTTCGTTCCGGTCATTCCCAGCGTCTCCCGGATGACCCACAGCAAAGGGGTGTCCGGGCTGACGTCCACTTCGCGTTGCTTTCCATTGACGTTCAGAGAAATCATGGCCAACTCCTGAATGTGCGAATTCCCTGCGTGAATTTAAGTCGCCCGCAGAGAAGGGATCTGGTATGGCAAAGTTTATCCATTCCCGGTGGCGTGAGCAAGGAGGAAAATGCAGATAAATGGTGGTAGTGGGCAAAGTCACTACACCCACTACAGGGTCTGTGAAGGCTGCCAAATCGCCCGACCACCAATTGCTTTTCCCTCTTCACTCGTGTAATCTTTTCCCGATCTATTCAATCTGGCGGGGTTAAAGCGTGCCCATATCCCCAGGTGCCCGTCTTGGCTCATACGAGGTCCTCAGCCCGCTAGGTGCGGGTGGGATGGGAGAGGTCTATCACGCACGCGACAGCGGGCTGGGGCGCGAAGTCGCCATTAAGGTTTTGCCGGATGCCCTCGCGCAGGACCCCGATCGGCTGTCGCGGTTCGAGCGTGAGGCGCGCCTGCTGGCTTCCGTGAATTACATTACTAACGGGACAAAGGCATCGCATCAATATCTTGTAGCGAACGAAGTCCGATTCAGGCGGGGACAAATTTGGCTGAATGCGGAAGTGGTTTCTTAGGTGAAGATTCTTGGCTGAGAGACCTTACCAACAAATCATCCTTTGGTCCCTGTTTCCGAGTGAGGAGGTTTTTCTTAACATGATCCTTCCGAGACGGCGAAGAATCCATACTTTTGTTTTGTTGCTTGCCTTTATGGCCGCCCACCAGATTGGCTTGTCTCAGCAACGACCTGAAGGGGGGCTGATGGTCTTGAAAGGCGCAACCTTAATTGACGGCACTGGAGGACCACCGCTCCCGGAGGCGGTGATTGTAATCGAGGGGGATAAATTCAAAGCCGTCGGTGGAAAGGGAACCACTTACCCATCCGACGCCACAGTCTTGGATCTCTCAGGGAAATTTGTGATTCCCGGGTTTGTCGACGGTCATACTCACTATCGGCCATGGAGTGCGGAATTGTATCTCAATCACGGTGTGACAACGATTATTTTCCAGGGCGCGAGAAACTCCAATGGCATTGGCGAGGAGGCCTATCGAGCTTCGCAGCAGAGTAGCGTCAGAACACCGAGAATTTATGACCATGGGGGCCACTGGTTAACATTGTCTGCTTCCATGAACCGCGAACAGCTTAGATTGGCCGTTCGCGATTGGCTGAAGACGAATCCGGATAGTGCCCAGCTGCCAACCCTTACCAAAGGTGGTAATAAGGACGTGGTCCCATGGCCGGAAGTGTTGGGAGAGGGGCCCTCCCTTGCCGAGAGTAATCAGCAAGTGATCCAATGGGCGGCGGAGGAAATTCATGAGGCGGGACTGGTCACATTAGGACACACGGAGGATTGTCTGGATTCTGTCCGAGCGGGGCTGGACATTATTGAGCATTTGTGGGGATGCGCTCAGCATCTGATGACTCCGCAAGAGCTGGAAGGCTTCCAAAAGGGCGAGTATCTGCATTGGGGTTCGTTCTTGAAAGGTCAGACGAAAATCGACCAGATGATCAAAGAGATGGTTCAACTAGGAGCCTATATCAATCCTACCCTGGTTTACGTTTTCGCTGGTTTCTCCCCTTTGGCCCACAAACACGAGCTGGAAGCCTACAACCTCTATAGAGACCCTGCGCTGATGACCTACTACTCGCAGAATCTTGCCCTGGGATTGCTTCAGAAATTAAGATCCGTCCAACAGTATTCGACGAAATACCCGGCGCAGGTTGCCATCAAACACCTTAGCGACAAGGATTGGCAGGAGCTTAAAGAGGCCTACCGCCTACACGGCGCATTTGTGAAGAGGTGGGTCGAATTGGGGGGGAAAGTCATGGGTGGGGTCGATGATCCCCAAACAGGAACCGCAGGGCTCAGTAACCACTGGGAAATGGCAATGCTTGTGGAGTCTGGGCTGACACCGATGCAAGCGCTACAGGCTCAAACCCTCTGGAATGCGGAATATCTCACCGCGAGACGAAAAACTCCCACGAAGCCCATGGTGGGATGGGTTGGGCCTGGAACTTATGCCGACCTGGTCGTTCTTACAGCTAACCCATTGGACAATATCGAAAACACAAAAAAGATCGAGCGGGTGATGAAAGGCGGGCAGTTTGTGAGGTTAGGCTACACGCCTTACTTTACAACGGGGGTGACCGAGGCCCAGCAAAACAAGCAAATCCTGGACTATGTGATCAGCACGGGGATGTTTGCCTCGGTTGAGTTGCATGAGGCTTTGGATCGACCTTCCTCATCCGCATTAGGGATGATGGGGCCGCTCGTAGCCGTTTTTCCTACCCCAGAGCCCGAGATCAGCGCTATTGCGCCCCATACGGTTGCGGAAGGGTCTCCGGAATTCGAGATGCTGGTGGAGGGCGTAGGTTTTGTGCTAGACTCCGTCGTCCAAGTGGATGGTGTGGCAGTCCCCACGACCTTTGTCAACCTCCGCACCCTGAAGGCCAAGATACCAGCGAATGCTGTTGCGAGCGCCATACCGAACCGGTTCACCCCGGCTGGAGCTTCTCAGCGAGTAGGAATTTACGGCGATCGTACAGTGAGGATTACTGTGTTTAATGGTCCTCCAGATGGCGGAACCTCAAACAGTGTTTCGCTGAGGGTGATGGCCAAGTGGTTGGCGGATGAGAAGAAACTGGTAAATTAACAGCGTACCAACCTTTCGACTGTGACGTGCACCGGGTTGCCAACTATGACCTCGTACCCGATGGACAGCGGTTCCTGATGATTCAGCCTATTGAGCAAGAAGGCGCTAGTATCCAAATCAACGTCGTCCTGAACTGGTTTTGAAGAGCTGAAGCAGCGTGTACCAACGGGGAACTGATGAGTCTGAAATCCGGCAGCCACTACTCATCTTGCAGCAGATTCATTTCTTCCAAAGGAGACCGAATACTCCTATGACAAAGGCCGACTTGATTGCCAAAGTTTCGCAAGCAGTGGAGATGACTCGGAAAGGCACTGTCAAGTTAACGGAACGAAGGCGAGATTCTCCCCAAAACGACCGGAGTCCACAATCTCTCAGCAGACGCACGTCACCTCTCTCCAATCGGAAAAAGCCCGGTCCCGAAGGAGTCGGTGATGAGCGGCCTTAAGATGATGACGACCGACTCGGAACAGGTTTTGAATGGGACCGTGAACTGAGAGAAAACGTTGGGCCTGTACTATTGATTTGAATCGTCTCATCTGGCGTTCTTGCTGACGCGTTGGCTGATGAGAAACTTCAGCCCGGTTGTTCTCGTATTGACCGGTGCGATGAACAACGGAAGGGAATATCTCCCGATGTGCAGCCCCATAACTCCGCAACTTGTCGGTGATCAGTTGCCAGGGTGCTTGTCTCTGATGTTTCAACATTTTACGAAAGAAGCGCGTAGCGGCTCGACGATCTCTACGCTTGGTAACCAGAATATCGATCACGTCTCCATCCTGATCGACGGCTCGCCATAAATAGAGGTACTGCCCTTGGATAGTGATGAAGAGTTCATCGACGTGCCAGATATCGCCGAGCCGCCCCTGCTTCCTCCGCAGATTGCGCGTATAGGCCGGACCGAACTTCAGACACCAAAACCGAATTCCCTCGTAAGAAACAATGATGCCTCGCTCAGCAAGCATTTCCTCGACGTCTCGAAAGCTGAGCGTGAACCGATGGTACAGCCAGACGGCGTGGCTGATAATTTCAGGTGGAAAGCGATGCCCTCGATATTGTGATTCCATCGGTCGATTGTCGCCGACGGACGTTAACTTGACAATGCCATCACGACTGTAGCGGGTACGACATGGATCTTCCGGGGCGACGGCGGTCCGGCGATCGATGCGCCGCTGGGACGGGTTGGGGGAGTCGCGGTGGACCCGTCCGGTAATCTGTTCGTGGCGGATTCTGGCAACCACCTGGTGGTGAAGATTTCTCCCACGGGCATTCTCACCGTAGTGGCGGGAAACGGATTCTATGACTTTTCCGGAGATGGCGGGCCGGCCCGCAGTGCCTCACTGGGTGAGCCGAACGACGTTGCAATGGACGCCGCAGGCAACTTGTACATCGCAGACTCCGGCAACAGTCGCATCCGCAAGGTCAGCCCCGACGGGATTATCACCACCGTGGCGGGCAACGGGGAATACGATTTTTCCGGGGATGGCGGCCCGGCCACCAGTGCCTCCCTGAATTTTCCCCGGGCTGTAGCGGTGGACGCGGCCGGCAATCTCTACATCGCTGACACTGAGAACCACCGCATCCGCAAGGTCAGCCCCGACGGCATTCTCACCACCGTGGCCGGGGATGGGTTTACGGACAGTTTCGGGAACGGGCGGTATGCGGGCGACGGGGGCCTGGCCATCAACGCCTCGCTCAATCTTCCAGAGGACGTGGCGGTCGATGCGGCCGGCAACCTCTACATCGCCGACACGGAGAACCACCGAATCCGCATGGTCAGCACCGAGGGGATTACCTCAACGGTAGCGGGCAATGGAGATTTAGATTTTGCCGGTGACGGCGGCCCAGCCAGCAGCGCCTCTTTGTACAATCCCGCCGGCGTGGCGGTGGATTCGGCGGGCAACCTGTATATCGCCGACACCTTCCACAACCGCATCCGCAAGGTCAGCTTTCTAGGGGATATCACCACCCTGGCCGGTAATGGGATGGGAGCTTCTCCTTTTCCGGGGATGGGGGGCCGGCTGCCAGCGCCTCGCTGGGAGACCCGGAGGGTGTGGCGGTGGATGCGTCCGGCAACCTCTATATTGCGGACACGCGGAACCTTCGCATCCGCAAGGTAAGTTCTTCCGACGGGACCATTAGCACCGTGGCTGGCAGCGGTCAGTTCAAATTCGCGGGCGACGATGGTCCAGCCACCAGCGCCTCCTTGAACAACCCCAGCAGTGTGGCGGTGGATTCGTCCGGGTACCTGTATATCGCAGACGAGTTTAACAACCGCATCCGCAAGGTCAGCCCCGGCGGGATCATCACCACGGTAGCTGGCGAGGGGATGTTCGGCTTCTCCGGCGATGGCGGGTCGGCTACCAGTGCCAGGCTGGATAGCCCGAAGGGTGTGGCTCTGGATGCAGCCGGGAACCTTTATATCGCCGACACGGACAACGCCCGCATCCGCAAGGTCAGTCCCGACGGAATCATCAACACCGTGGCTGGCGGGGGAGAGATTTTTCCCGGCAATGGCGATGGCGGGCCGGCCACCAGCGCCAGTCTGGATTCTGCCGTCGGTGTAGCCGTGGATACGGCCGGCAATCTCTACATTGCCGAACGTGGCAGCGCCCGGATTCGCAAAGTTAGTTTTGTAGGGATCATCACCACAGTAGCTGGCAACGGGACGTTCGGCTTTTCCGGGGACGGCGGTCCGGCCACCAGTGCCCAACTGGATTTTCCCGTTGATGTAGCGGTAGACGCGGCTGGAAACCTGTACATTGCTGACACCGATAACCATCGCATTCGCAAGGTCGATTCGGGCGGGATCATCACCACCGTGGCTGGCAACGGAGTTGACTCCTTTTCCGGAGATAGCGGACCCGCTACCGACGCCTCTATAGATTTGCCCTCCGGGGTGGCCGTGGATGCAGCGGGCAACCTGTTTATCAATGACACTTATAACTTCCGGATCCGCAAGGTCGATTCCAGTGGGATGATCACCACCGTGGCCGGAGGCGGAGAGGATTTTGGGGATGGGGGGCCAGCTACCAGCGCCGTGCTCGATTTTCCCTTTGATGTTACGGTTGATGGCTCAAACAACCTATACATCGCCGACGCCGGCGGCGACCGGATTCGCAAGGTTTTGGCCATCGCTCCTCCTTTCTCGGTTGCTCCCGCAATTCTGAGTTTCACGGCACCAGCCGGTACGCAGATACTCTCTCCTCAACAGATTACCGTTTCCAGCAGCGCCTTCGGTCTGCTGTGGAGCGCGCAGGAATCGACGGTAACCGGCGGCGGTTGGCTAGCCCTTTCTCCTGCCTCCGGCTCGGCGCCGGGCATTATAGACGTTTTCGTGAACGCGGCCAGCTTGACTCCGGGGACCTACGCCGGCGCGGTGACGGTGGAAGCGCCGGGAGCTTCTCCCTCGACTCAAGCCGTGGCGGTGGAGCTAACGGTGACGGCGGCGGCGGCGGCACAACTGGCTGTGGAGCCTGCGGCGATGACGTTTGAGGCCGCTTCCGGGTTCGGCAACCCGGCTGTGCAGGAGTTGCGCATCGGCAACGCCGGCGGCGGGACGCTCAACTGGACGGCGCAGGCCTCGACGGTCGCGGGCGGCAACTGGCTGAATGTGTCGGCAACGTCCGGGACAGCCTCGGCTGGCTCGCCGGCTATGGTAGCGATCAGCGCCAATGTAGCCGGGCTGGCAGCGCCTGCGGTGTATTCCGGCTCGATCGTGGTGGACGGAGGAAGCAGCGGGACGAAGACGGTGGCGGTGACATTGCTGCTGACCCAGGCGACACAGACGATCCAGCTCAGCCAGAGCGGGCTGCTGTTCACGGGAGTGGAAGGCGGAGGAGTGTCGCCGGTGCAAACCTTCGGGATTGCGAACGCGGAACAGGGCACGATGAACTGGACGGCGCAAGCGACGACAATCTCGGGAGGCAACTGGCTGACGGTTTCCCCGATGAGCGGCAGCAGCGTGGCAGGGACGGCGGAGGTGCCGCGCGTGGAGGTCAGAGCGAACGCCAGCGGGCTGAGCGCGGGGCAGTACGGCGGGCTGATTCAGATCGACGCGCCGGGAGCGAACAACGCGCCGCGGTTTGTGAGCGTGACGCTGAACGTGCTGGCGGCGGGGAGCAATCCGGGGATTCAGGCGAGGCCGAGGGGATTGATCTTCGTGCGGCAGGCGGGGACTTCCTCGCCGGGCTCGCAAACGGTGCAGGTGGCGACGGCGGCTGCGGGCAGCCTGGAAGTGGTGGCAAACCCGTCCACATTCCAGGGCGGGAACTGGCTGGAGGCGGTGCCGCGGAACGTGACGTTCGCTGCGGGGCAGCCGAGGACGATCACGGTGCAACCGAAGCTGGGGACGCTGGCTGCGGGGGAATACTTCGGGGCGTTGACGCTGCTGTTCAGCGACAGGACGTCGCAGACGGTGAACGTGTTGTTTGTGGTGACGCCGGCAACGACGACACTGTCGGAAGTCGAACCGTTGCGCTCGCTTGACGGCGCGGCGCAGCAGCATTGCGTGGCGCAGCGGCTGTTTACGACGGGGAGAAGTCTGGGAAGCAATTTTGCCTCGCCGGTGGCGTGGCCGAGCCGGATCGAGGCGCAGGTGAAGGATGACTGCGACAACCTGGTATCGGATGCGGCGGTGGTGGTCAGTTTTTCCAACGGCGATCCGCCGCTGGGGCTGGTTCCCCTGGGCCGGGGACTGTATGAAGGCACGTGGCGTCCGGCGCAAAACGGTTCGGTACGAATCACGGTGCGTGCCGAGCGGACGGCGCTGACGGCGGCGGAGGCGGTGCTGGACGGTCAGGTGACGGACAATCCGGCGGCTCCGGCGCTGTTTGCGGGTGGAATCGTGAATGCGGCGAGTTTTGCTCCGAACGAAGCGCTGGCGCCGGGCAGCATCGTCTCGGTGTTTGGGCGAAACTTGGCCGAGGGGCTGAACCTGGCGACCGAGTTGCCGCTGAGCAAAAGGTTGGGCGGGGCGACGCTGGTGGTGGGCGGGATCGAGCAACCGCTGTTTTTCTCGAGCGAAGGACAGATCAACGCGCAACTGCCGTTTGATCTGACGCCGAACAGCCGGCCGCAGGTGGTGGTGCGGACGCAGCGGGGAGGCGGAGCGGAAGTGATCGGGGTGCCGGAGCCGATCACGATCGCGGTGGCGCGGCCGGGCATCTTTGCGCTGAATGCGGCGGGCACGGGGCAGGGGGCCGTTCTGCTGGCGAATTCGGACGTGATCGCGGCTCCGGTTGGAAGCATACCGGGGCGGGCGGCGCGGCCGGCCAACCGCGGGGAGTTTCTTTCGATCTTCTGCACCGGACTGGGAGCGGTAACGAACCCGCCGGCGAGCGGAGCCGCGGCGGCAGGCGATCCGCTGTCGGAGACCATGGCGGCACCGAGCGTAACGATTGACGGCGTTCCGGCGACGGTGATATTCTCCGGGCTGGCGCCGGGCTTTGTGGGGCTGTATCAGGTGAACGTGCAGATTCCGTCAGGAGTGGAACCGGGACCGGAAGTGCCGCTGGTCTTGTTCCAGAACGGCGTGCCCTCCAATACCGTCACTGTCGCCGTGCAGTAGTTACTTCGAGAAGTTAAACGGCCAACCGGACAAGTGCCCTTGTTTCGCGCAAATCGCAGCGACAAGGACGTCACCTCTCGATGACAGGCAGCGGTGGAGGCTGGGAGGAACTCGGCCGATTGATCGTAAAGGTCTCCTCCAACCCTTCGCGCAAGCTGGCGGCTGCTGCCGGATGATCGCACTCGATCATCCCAGCGAGCTTTTTTATGCGCACGATGCCTTCCTCGGTTGGGGCAATCGCCAGGCGGCCGGATCAGCGACCGCACCTGTCGCCGCATTTTGTCGCCCTTTGGTAACCGAGCCACGTTGCGCAGCTTATGAGTACGGCAACGCTGCACCACTGATTGCTGCCTACTTCCTCGATCCGCGGGGCGCTTTGGCGCCGTCGATCAAACAGATAGCGCTGATCCGTGCGCAGACCTTGCGGCGCAGGCGGGTGAGAAGGTCTTTCCGCAGCGGCGTTTTCGGTCGCGCCCAGTTGAATCCCCAGCAATGCTTGCGGCCCTGCTGTCCACGCCCACGGCGCTGATGACGTGGTGGGAGCCGAACCGCATTTCCTTCGCCAGAATCTCGACCTCCTCCCAGCGCCGCGCCAACAGTTCTTCCAGCCGCCGCGCTCCTTGCTCGGCCGCTTCCCGGCTCACCTGAGACTTCGACACCCCAACTGTTGGCCATCTCCGGGATCACCTCGCGGTAGTTCCGCGTCGAAACCCCCAACAGTGCCTCGAACATCTCCTCGCCCGTCTTCTCGCTTTTCCGCGCTTTAGGCCGGCACCGCTTCTTCCCCTCCGCCCTTCCGGCGCACCGGGGCCGAGCAGCTGGCGATCGGCCAGTTTCATCAATTGCCGGCCATGCCAGCGCACCTCTCCGCTCGCCTTCCCGGGACTCTTTGGCCCCGCGATTTGCTCTGCGCTCATGCTCAGAATCGTTTCAATCAAACCTCGCCCGGCCCGATCAATCACCTCATCCACCGCCAGACGCGCCTCCGTGATCAGATCCACCACCGGCAACAGCATCTGTCCGTTGGTTTGGCAAAACTTCTGGATGGTTTCTTCGGCTCCCTTGGAACCCAGTTCCAAAACGTGATATTTTCCCTTCATTCGGCGGTTCTCCTTCTATAGGATTTAGGCTTGGCCCGATTCTATTCGATTCGGGCCGAACCGCCGTTCAACCTTCAACTATGTATGGGACACCCTCAAGTTAAACGGCCAACCACAAGTGCCCTTGTTTCGCGCAAATCGCAGGACAAGGACTCACCTCGGCCGCCACTTGGCGACTACACAGGACCTATCCGGGGAAAAGCGGCCAAACTCCATTCAAACCAAGTGCTTGCAGCAGCCTTTCCTTCGCCGAAACCCAATTGATCGTCCCGTTATTCGGCCAATCGTCTCGGCAATTCTTTGCAAGGCGCTCCCGATCAACGCTAACTACTAGTCAGGGGGTTATTTCCCACAACGCCGTTTTCCAGTTTCCGAGTCGCCGACCATAATATCCCGGAATGGGTCTGTTGCCGACGCACTCGGGCACTATCCCGGATTTCCTTTTTGGACGTTCCCCCCTCCCTGCTTCCTTTATGGAAGTTTCGTCGGCAACCTTCTGTCCAACGTTAATATTGATGGGAGTTCGAGCGTCAACCTTCCAGAGGTGTAAACCCATTGGTGAGAGCCAAAAACAGGGATTTCAGTTTAGGTCTGACCTTACGTGATATGGGACAGGAGGAGAATGGAATAAGTTATTTACCTTCAGTGGGCAGGCGGGGAAACTGACTTTCACTTCCAGCTTCGTGGACGTTCCCCCCTCCCTGCTTCCTTTACTGGAAGTAGTGTGCGAAGAAGGCTCTGGCTCCGGCGATAACGTGGGCATTCCCTTTGGCCTCTTTGCATTCAGTGTACCCCTTATCGGGTTGTGCTCACGGTGACAGTCGGTGGGATTACAGTCGCTTCGGCCACGGCTTCCTTCACCGCACAGTGAACTGCCTTTCAGTTCGGGACTCGTTATTGGGTGGCAAACCCCCTACATAAGGTGTTGGGTGTATAATTTACGCGACCAGGTTGAAATGGAAATTCTCGATGTCAAGACCCTGATGACTGCGATCGTAGGCAAGGTAGTTTTCAAAGACCCCATTTTTAGCTGGCCGAATGGGTTAGCAAGCTCCTGAGAGATTAGCACTACGTGAGGCTGCGACAGAAGGAGGGTTTTGGTGGCGGAACTATCTGCGAAAATTAATCAGCTTGTTTCAAAAATGCTACAGAAGCGGTTCTTTGTCGTGCACCTTGTCCCACTGAAAACAATGGACAACATGCTGCCGATCTTACCGGAGCATCTTGAGTACATGATAGGCCTCGAGAACCGGGGTGTCCTATTTGCCTCGGGCCCTTTCCTCGAGGCCGAAGGCAAATTGTCTGGTGAAGGGATGATGATTCTTCGAGCGTCTTCGTCGGAACAGGCAATGGCTATCGCAGCAGAGGACCCCTTTCATAAAGCCGGGCTAAGGAACTTCGAGGTAAAGGAATGGCAGGTCAATGAGGGGCGGCTTAACGTGACCGTAAATTTTTCTAACGGCAGCTATTCGATTGAGTGAAATCTAGCAATCCTTGGCGCCAATGCTGACTGGGATATGCCTAACGAACACCGGAAGGGAAATGAGGTGCCCACAAGAGTCGGAGTCATCGGACTCGGGCAGATGGGCCTGCCCGTCGCAGTAAACCTCCTCAAGGCAGGTTTCCAAGTCAGGGGATACCGCAGGTCAGCGATGTCCGACTTTGTGGCGGCCGGGGGCATAGCTGCCAGTGCGTGTCGCGAGGTTGCCGAAAACTCAGACATTGTCATAACCTGCCTGCCGACTAACCAGTCCCTCGTTCAAGCGGTGTCTGGGCCTCAGGGTCTGACGACCGGCGCGCACGAAGGCTTGGACGTCATAGAACTCAGCACCATTCCGCTGCAGGTTAAGCTGGCGCAGAAGACCTCCCTGGAAACGGTCGGAGCAACCATGCTCGATTGTCCCATCAGCGGTGTCCCCGCGATGGCCGAAGCAAGAACTGCCGTTCTTTTCATCAGCGGTGAAACAGATGTTGTCGAACGGTGCAAGCCGGTTTTCGAGGCCTTCGCTCCGAAAAATTTTTATCTAGGTGAGTTCGGTCGCGGGCTGAAGATGAAGCTTGTCGCGAATTTCCTGGTCGCCGTGCACAACATGGCAGCGGCCGAGGCCATGGTACTGGGCACGAGGTCCGGATTCGATCCGCATCTCATGGCTCAAGTCATCAAAGCGAGCGCCGCCACCTCTAAGCAGTTCGACATCCGCGCCCCGCTGATGGCGAAGAGAGCCTTCACAGAGCCAACCGCGCCCACAACATTATTGTGGGATTCTATCGAGATCATCTCGACCCACGCAGCCGATCTCGGTTTGTCAGCACCGTTGCTTACTGCCGCCAAACAATATTACCGTAAAATGCTCGATCTCGGTCGCGGCTCGCAGGACATCGCAGCGATGTTTGAGGTGCTGGATGAGGAAGCTGAACCCGCTCCGAATGGTGTTTGATAGGAGGGTCTGTGGGGTGCCGAAGGGCGCCTGAATCATGATGGATCGGCTGGCGGACCGTTCTGGTCTAAATTAAGCTCACGTTTTCCAGTGTTATCTTGAACCGGGTTCCCCAGAATGAGCGAGTTATATCTACGAGGAGATTTCCAGGAGGTATTCATGGGAGTCATTTGTTGTATTGATGTGGGCGGCACGTTTACCGACTGTCTGGTGCTGGACGAAAGTGGGGAACTGAAGGAATACAAGGTTCTCTCTACTCCGCAGGATCCCAGTTTGGCTGTGATGAATTCCCTAGAGAAGGCAGCGGCATCGAGAGGAGAGCGTTTTCAGGTTTTCACAAAGGGAATAGACCGGATTATTCACGGAACGACCCTGGCAACTAACGCTTTGCTCACAGGCAAGGGGGCGAAGGTGGGGCTCATTACCACGAAGGGATTTCGTGACGTATTGGAGATCCGGCGCGGGTATAAGAATATTCGCACGACAATGTTCAATGTTTTTATTCCTCCCTACCAACCATTGGTTCCCCGCCACCGGCGATTGGGAGTGGAAGAACGGATAATGTATTCTGGAAAAGTTTTGGTTCCGTTGAATGAGAAGGAGACAGAAGAGGCCGCGCAAAAACTGAAAGAGCAGAACGTCGAGGCGGTGGCCGTGTGTTTCTTGCACAGCTATGGGAACTCTGAGAACGAGGTAAAGGCCCTGGAGACTTGTAAGAAGGTCTTCAATGGCGTCTATTTGACAGCTTCCCATGAGGTGCTCCCCGTTGGAGGAGAATACGAACGGTTCAGCACAACGGTGGTCGGAGCCTACGTTGGACCGCTCTTGTCCTCTTACCTTGACAATTTGGAAAGCCGGCTGAACAAGGCGGGGTGCAAGGCTAACTTCTTGTTGGTGCAGGCAGATGGCTTGGTGCAATCTATAGCCGAATCGAAGAGGAAGGCAGTTTATATGGTGGAATCGGGGCCGGCGGCTGGCCCCAGCGCTGCCATTTATTGTGGCTTACAAACGGGGTTCAAGGACCTGATTTCGATCGACATGGGAGGCACAAGTTTTGACGTTTGCCTGATTCGGGAGGGTGATATTCCCACAACTCACGAATCCTGGAAGGGCGACGAGCGCGTGGCGATTAAGATGGTGGATGTGCGTACCGCCGGAGCGGGAGGAGGCAGCATAGCCTGGATCGACAGCCTGGGCCTAATGCGAGTGGGTCCCCAGAGCGCTGGCGCAGATCCTGGGCCAGCCTGTTATCAACGCGGCGGCACGGAGGCAACTGTTACCGATGCAGACGTACTGTTGGGCTACATTGCTGCGGACAATTTTCTCAGGGGCGAGATGAAGCTCGATTCCGACCTATCCCAAAAAGCCATCTCCGCGTTGGGGAAGAAGTTGGGCACCGACTCAATGGCCACCGCACAGGCGATTTTTCATACCGTAAACTCCTTCATGGCAGACCAGATCACCGAGATCTCCACCAAACGGGGCTATGATGTTCGGGATTTTGCGATCGTGTCCGGTGGGGGAGCCGGTCCCGTGCATGCAGCCGGTTTGGCGGACATTTTGGAAATACCCGTCGTGTTGGTGCCCGGGTTCCCAGCCTCTTTTAGCGCATTTGGAATGTTCACGTCGGAGGTGGGCCGGGAGTACGTGCGCGCGTACATTTCTATGGCCTCCCGGGCCGATCTTTCAGCCATAAATTCTATTTACCGCGAGCTGGAATCCGAGGCTTTACAAGCCTTCGCCTCGTTCCAGATCAAGCCGGAACAGGTGAAGCTTTCGCGCCTGATGGAACTACGCTATGCGGGCCAGTACCACCAAGTCGAGATTGCCAACATCCCGCAGGCTGTCCTTGAGGCCAAAGATCTGGATGGAATCTTGGAGCGCTTTCACCGCCGACATGAGGAACTCTATACCTTTAACATGCCTTTCCGCGCTGTTGAGATTCTGGCCTTGCGCGTGAAGGCCAGCACCCCCAACCCCCCCATCGAAATGAGCAAGATAGAAGAAGGCGGAGCCGATCCGGGCCCGGCGTTTAAGGGCACTCGTGAATGTTTCTTCTCTGATCAAGGAAGATTCGTCAAAACTTCGGTTTATGAGGGGCCCCGTCTTCGTGCGGGGAACGAGATTCCCGGCCCCGCCTTGATTGAGGAAGGGACCACGGTTGTGGTGATTCCCAGCACCTTCCGCTGCGTTGTGGATCGGTCTAAGAATTATATTTTGAGGAGGAATTCATGAACACGGTCGAATCCCCAACAAAACTGCATCCTGTAACTGTCGCCACAGTCTGGCATTCTATGCAGACGATTTGCCATGAGATGCGGCACGTCATCGATCGGACGGCTCAGTGCTTCCTGATTGCGCTGCTGCACGACATCTCGGTCGGCATCTGGGATGGCCAGGGTCGGCACACCATCGCTATTCCCACTGGGTTGCCGGTTCAATTTATGGGTGGCAAGTACACGATGCGCTACATCCTGGAACAGTTCGGAGACGAAATCTACCCAGGCGACGTGTTTCTCACTAATGATCCCTACCATGGCGCGAGTTGCCATCTGCCGGATTGGGCCTTCATTCGCCCGATCTTTTTTGAAGACGAGATGGTGTTCTTTACGATGGCGAGGGCCCACCAGTATGATACTGGTGGCTCCTTCCCAGGCGGCTATTTTCCGAATGCATACGACATACATGCCGAGGGGATCTGTATCCCCCCGGTTAAGGTCTTCGAGCGCGGGGTGGAGCGCAAAGATATTTTTCAACTGGTATGGAACAACACCCGCTGGCCGGAAGGAGTTCGGGTAGACAACTACGCTATGATCGCCGCCACGAAGGTCTGCGAGAAACGACTGGTGGGGTTAATGAAGAAATACGGGAAGGAAGTCGTCAAGGAGTGCGTTGACGAGATGCTCCGTCGCACGGAGAAAGCGGTGCGGGCGGAGGTTACCAAAATTCCTGACGGCACGTACTCTTCCGAATCCTCGACCGACGATGACGGGACTGAGCTAGACGTGCCAGTCACGGTACGGTTGGACCTGACGGTCCGCGGTGAGGAGATGATCCTGGACTTTTCACGCAGTGACGGGCAACGCAGGGGGTTTGTGAACAGCATCTATGCCTCCACATACAGTAACGCCATGGCGGCGACTCTGATTTTTTTCGATCCCGAATTGGCGGACTTTCACAACGAAGGAAGCATGGCGCCGATTAGCATAATCGCTCCGGAAGGGTCCGTGTTGAATGCGCGCTATCCTGCCACCGTCGGGGCCTCCCCCGTCGCGATGGGGACTCACACGATGGAAGCGGTGTTGTTGGCCTTATCCAAGGCGATGCCGAACCACGCCGTTGCCCCATGGGCACGACACTACTCCCACTACATCTTCGGAGTCGATCCGCGGACCGGTGTGCAATATGTGCAGACGACCTTTGACTCCGACGGAGGCGCTGGGGCTATGAGCGGTTATGACGGATTCGAGGGAGCTGCCACCCTAGCCACGCTGGCCGAGGTCAACCGGTCCAATACGGAGGAGGTGGAGATCCGGGTGCCCTGGCGGATGCTGCACTACGAATTCGCCACGGATACGGCCGGGGTCGGTAAGTGGCGTGGGGCTTCCGGCGTACGCTGGGAAATGATCAACGAAGGTGGAGATTCTGGGATGGCCACCGGCAGTGCGGACGGGGAACATCCTGGATGCAATCCCTCCGGAGTGCAGGGCGGCGGTGACGGTCCGCTCAACCAGTGCCACATCATCCACAATGGGGAGAAACGGGTTGCCCTGGGCCATCGTATGCACTCCCTCAAGAAAGGCGATATCGTTGCCAAACTGGCCGGAGGCGGTGCCGGGGTGGGTAACCCCGCCGAGCGTGATCCGGAAAAAGTCCGCGAGGATGTCCTTAATGAATTCTTCTCGACCGAAAAGGCGCGGGATGTTTTCAAGGTCGTTTTCAAACCGGGCACCCTGCAGATTGACCGTGAAGCCACACAGGCTCTTCGAAAGAAGGCTTAGCTCAGACTAGACCGAGCGGGTGATAGACCGTCGCAGCAGCGCAGGCCATTATTCATGGTCATTTGGTGAAAGTCGGACCGCTTATGTGCTCCGGATTCGGTTGGCCCAAAAGTATCTATGCGGATCGGTCACTCGGAACATATGTCCGAGGCGAAATGGATGACAACTCCCCGAAGGAACTTCCTCAAAGAGCTGGGATGGTTAACTCTTGGGATGGCCGGTTTCTCGGTCTTCCCCATGGCAAAATTGCTGCCCGCCCAAAGCTCTTTTCGCAGAATTGACGTTTTTCCTCACATCTGGCCGAAGAAATTCTTTGACCGTTATCGGAGGAAGACAGTCGGCTGCAACTTGGATAGACTGAACAAGGCCTTTCCGACTCTATCCGATCTAGATCGCCGATTCCGCACCATGGATCAGTTTGAGAATTACTTCCAGGTGCTGACTCTTGCCTCCCCTCCGGTTGAAGAATGCCTTGGGCCGCAGGATAGCGCTGAGCTGGCGCAACTGGCGAATGATGAGATGACGGAACTGGTTTCCCGGTATCCCCAGCGCTTCGTGGGCGCGGTGGCTTGTTTGCCGATGAATAACCTCAAAGCTGCCAGTCTAGAATTAGAACGAGCAATCGAGCAACTGGGTATGAAAGGCGTCCAGCTTTATACTAACATCAACGGCCAGCCTCTCGATCGGCCGGAATATCTAGAAATCTTCGACCAGATGGCTCGTTATGACCTTCCCGTATGGATGCACCCATGGCGCGTTAATGCCCTACCCGACCATCTTTATCCGGACTACCCTCGCGGGAAGGAGTCCCTTTACGAGTTCACGCTCAAGATGGGTTGGCCCTATGACACCACACTGTTCATGTTTCGCCTGGTCTTTACCGGTATTTTCGACCGGAATCCGGATCTAAAAGTTATCATTCACCATCTGGGGGCCATGATTCCGTACTTTCGGGGGAGAATCGAAAATTTCGTTCCAGGCCCTGCCCTCCAGAGGTTAAAGCAGCAGCCGTACGAGTATTTTCGGATGTTCTACGCCGACACGGCCGTACAGGGCGGCGCGAGCCAGGGCATTGCTAGCGTTATGGAAGCGGGAATCGATTTTTTTGGGCCGGATCATGTCCTGTTCGGCACAGACATGCCTTTTGATCTCGAGGGGGGAAAGCATTTTACCGAGGAAACGATTGTCGCGCTGGAGGCCGCACGGTTTTCGGCAGATGAAAAAAGGAAGATGTTCGAAGGCAACGCTGTCCGGTTGCTTGGATTATAAGTTGTGGACCCGCTGACGCGAGCTAGTGGAAACCGGACCCGAGGAAATACGAGTTCGTCTGAGGACACAATGTGAAGCCGTTTGGCGAATGTGGTGATGGCAAAGGCAACCCGTTTGGCTGAGGGAGAGTTGGCGAATGTTTACGACAAAGGTCATTCCGGCCCAGAAGGTTCTTGAGGTCTAAACGTGAAGATTAAGATTAAGATGCCCAAGCTAGGGATGAGCATGCAAAGTGCAGTCATTCTGCAATGGCTGAAGTCCGAGGGCCAGCAGATAAAGAAGGGAGAACCGCTGGTGGAGATTCAGACGGAAAAGGTGGACACGGTGGTCGAGTCCGCTTTCAACGGGACTCTCCTGAAGATCCTTGCAGAGATTGACAATAACGTTCCGGTGGGAACGGTAATCGCGGAGATTGAGAGTACCCAAACAAGTGAGGCGATGAGATGAGTACCACTGCTGCGTTCACTTCAGATAAGGATTTTCTGGCAGGCATGTATCAAAAAATGCTCACGATTCGCCTGCTGGAGGAGAAAGTCCTTCAGTTATTAATGGAAGGCGAAGTTCCTGACCTCTATCCTTGTGCAGGCCAAGAAGCAGTGCCGGTGGGAGTGTGCGCCGCCTTGCGCCCGCAGGATTTGATCACAGGAACATACCGCGGGATGGGACACATGGTAGCCAAGGGTGCCGACTTGAAGCCTATCTTCGCGGAGCTTTATGGAAGGAAGACCGGTTGCTGCAAAGGCAAGGGTGGCGCTAAACACCTAGCTGCTTTTGACAAAGGAGTCATGGGTGCTTATGCCATCGTCGGTGCCAGCATCCCGATCGCAGTGGGATTGGCTCTGGCGGCTAAGATGTTAGGCAAAGATCAACTGGTTGCGTGTTTCTTTGGGGATGGGGCATCTAACCAGGGGAGCTTCCACGAAAGTTTGAACCTGGCATTTATCTGGAGAGTGCCCGTGATCTTCGTCTGTGAGAATAACCTCTATGCTGCCTCAACCCCCCTGAAGACCAGTACCGCTGTAGATCATATCGCCAAACGCGCCGACGGCTATGCGATCAAAGGCTTGACGATTGACGGAAATGATGTGGAAGCGGTTTACCAGGCAACCAAGGAAGCAGCTACCCGAGCGTTGCGGGGAGAACCAACGCTTCTGGAGTGCCTGACCTACCGTTATGGAGGCCACTTCGCCGCAGAGGACCGGATCGGGTGGAACTACCGCACCGCGGAGGAAATTGCGAGGTGGAAGAAACAGGACCCTCTAGAGCGTGCCGAGATCATCTTGAAGGACCGGTTCGGTTGGTCCAGTTCAGAAAAGAAAATGTTAGAAAAGGGTATCCGCGAAGAGATCGAAGAAGCGCTGGAGTTTGCCCGGCAGAGTCCGCCCCCGCAACCCTTGGAAGCGTTAGAGGATTGCTACTTTGAAATGGACCATAATTTTCTCTGGCGTTGGCCGGAGTAGGTAGAAAAAGCATGCGAGAGATACGGTATATACAGGCAATCAACGAAGCATTGAGAGAAGAGATGAGGCGAGACCCCCGAGTGTTCGTACTAGGGGAAGACATTCGCCAAGGGGCCTTCGGGCAAACCAAAGGTTTGGTTCAGGAGTTTGGGGAGACGCGGGTTTTGGATACGCCCATCTCCGAAAACGGTTTTTGCGGTGCCGCTGTCGGAGCCGCCATGAACGGCCTGCGGCCGGTGGTGGAACTCATGCTCTCGAGCTTCGCCTACCTGGCGATGGAGCAGATTTTGATGGAGGGCGCACGAATGGAGGGCCGTTACACCTTTGGCAGTCAGATACAGGTGCCCGTCACATTTCGCTTCTTGACTGGAGCGTCCGGCCATAATGGACCGCAGCACTCCGACCAACCGTATCCCATGTTCATGAACAATCCTGGACTCAAGATTGTCTTACCATCCACTCCTTTTGATATGAAAGGTCTGCTCAAGCAAGCCATCCGAGACAATGACCCCGTGTTGGTTTTGGAAAGTATCAACCTGCTGGGGAAACAGGGTTCAGTGCCGGAAGGTGACTACACAGTCCCTTTCGGCCAAGCCACGTTGCGGAAAGAAGGCACGGACGTCACGGTCGTAGCGCTACTTCACTTAGTCGACGCGGCCTTGGAGGCGGCGCAGATACTGGAACAGGAGGGGGTTTCTGTTGAGGTCATTGACCCGCGTACACTGGTTCCCTTAGATCGCAGGACCATCTTGGACTCCGTAGCCAAGACCGGACGGTTGGTGATTGCAGACGACTCGCACCGCACCTGCGGTGCTGCCGCCGAAATAGCCGCCGGGGTGGCCGACGAGGGCTTCGGTTTCCTGAAGGCTCCTATCAAGCGGGTTACTCGACTGGATGTTCCCATTCCCTACAGTGAGCCTCTGGAAAAGTATGTCCTGCCCAATAAGGACCGAATTTGCCAAGCCGTACGGGATACTCTCCGCTAACACCTAAACTGACCGCAGCCCTGGGACGCTTCAAAACGAAGGCATGTAGTTTGAACGCCGGTGGAAGTCCACGCGGCAAGCGTTCGGTAGAAACGCGGCTCGGGTCGTTGAGCCCAGGGGAGAGTTCCTCCAGTTCTCAAGTTGGGACTTTTAGGGGGATGAGGTGGGAAGAGGCGGGGAGGTTGCCTCCCATAGAGCCCTTCCACCGCAGTCAGGAACACCGCCACCTGGAAGGCAGGCCGGAAGTTCGGAGTTACTGCTCTATGACCTTCTCTGATCGGACAGTGAATTGCTGATGGACCCGACTCGACCCTTGCCCTTGCGTGATAAACAGCGTGTCGCCAAGTTGCCGCACGTCCAAAAAATCCCCAGGGCGTGTTCCCAGTCGATTCGGAACCAAGGTTCGGCCAACAAAGAGGTTGCAGCTTTTCGGTCCTTCGACGGGCTCATGCTCGCCCGACTTGTAGAAGTCGCACGTTGCCGTAATCTGAACGCGAGTGTGCTCTTCGTTGTTTACACGGATGAGGGTCCATTCACCTGAAGACGCTTGATGGCTCAAGACTTGGTAAAGCTCGGTGGGCTCTCGCCTAGTCGTGCAGGCCAGTACAAGCAACAAGAGAAAAGGAACTGCGGCGTGTTTCATGTCAGGTCGCCACGCTTATTGGCTGGAGATACGCCAGAGTCTACCACGGCAATAGCTCATTCCGGCTTCCGAAGCCCGCTCTGAGCTTCCCGCGCTTCTTCGCATTCGGCTCCTTGTCGTGCTCCTTCTTAATCAGCTCCGCGGCTTTGGTGAGGTTAGTGGTCAATTTCCAATTCTTCTCTCAGCCTGTTCTTTCTTCCTTCGTCCGCATCTTCAAAAGCTTGAGGCAACGTCACAATCCTCATTTCCAATATTTCGGTAGCGCGACGGATTGCCCATAATACAGGGAGCGTGCCAAGAAACACCGCAAGAGCCATTTCCCCAAAACGTCATAACTACCTCCATTCTCTTACTGCCAGCCTCACTGCCGGCGCGGCTTGATTGTTGACGGGATTTGCCGAGAGACTACCACGTCACCGGCCTATTACTGCCAGCCAGAAAAATTAGCCCAGGCCGAAAAAGAGCTTGACATTATGAGACCCTAGAATATCATAGTGCCTATGAGCCCTATTTCGACACTTGAAGCGGCAAAGAAGGGCGGGGTTAGCAAGGCGACGCTGGAAAGGTGGTTGGCCCAGGGCAAAATTAAAGCTCCGAAGCCGCTCCGTGTAGGGCAAAAGGTGTTCCGCCTCTGGACCGACCAAGATATTGAGCGAGTGAGGCGGCACAAAAAGAAGACGTACTGGAAGGGCCGAGGCCCAAAGCCGAAGGCGGAAGGGCCGAAGCCGAAGGCCAAACGATAACAAACGCTCCGCGCCCGGTGCAGACACACCGAACGCAGAGCTAACCACAGCAACCTGCAAGGAGGTCGCAATGGCTGCAAGTATCGTATCACCCACCGAACAATTCCAGCCGATTCCGAGTCCCGCTACAGCTTCCATGAAAAAGGCCGCCCTCTACGCACGGGTGAGCACCCAAAATGGCCAGAACCCGGAGATGCAACTTAACGAACTGCGCTCCTACTGTGAGCGCAGAGGATTGGAGATCGCCGGGGAGTACGTGGACAACGGTGTGAGTGGCGCGAAGGAGCGCCGCCCGCATTTGGACCGTCTGCTTGCCGATTGCCGACGTAGGATGGTGGATGCGGTTGTGGTGTACCGCTATGACCGCTTTGCCCGGAGCCTGCGCCAACTTGTGAACGCGTTGGAAGAATTTCGAGCCTTGGGGATCGACTTCATCAGCTTGCATGAGGGGGTGGACACCAGCACGCCCAACGGCCGGCTTGTGTTCGGGATCTTCGGCAGCATCGCGGAATTCGAGCGGGAATTGATTCGGAATCGCGTGAAGTCTGGTCTCGCCCACGCCAAAACCAAGGGAGTGAGGCTGGGAAGACCCCGCGTGTATGTGGACCGCTTCAAGATTGTCCATCTCCGCGATCAGGGACTTGCATGGGCCATGATTGCGAAACAGTTAGGGATTGGTGAAGGAACCGTGCGAAGGGCCTTCCCAAGAGCGTCTATTTCCAATTAGCCAACATTGCATCCAGTAGAACGCAGGATAGGTAAACACAACGCCGTTTATCGTGATCTATTCCGGGAGTGCCGTTCACTCAACGACCGGATACCCTGAGACTCGGTTCAGCAATTCTGCTGAGGCGCGAGCGGCGGCGGATGTCGCAAAGAGACCGCGAGCACCTGAGCCTATCTGACTCCCTTTAGCCGGCATTCTTGTTGCAAGAATCCGAGTAGTTAAGTTAACTTAGGTGAGGAGGGTGGCTGTTTAACAGCGAAAAAGCCTATAACCTGGAAAGAGCGATCCCCGAACGTCCCAGCGGCTCGTTCCTATTCCACGGGCCGCGCCGCGTAGTAACCATCGCGGTGCCGTACTGCGTACTTGATTTCCTTACCCTTCGGATCCGTGACCATCAGCGCGTGGCCGTCCGGTACTACCATCTCCACCTTGATTTTCCGGAATTTTCCGTCTTTTGCCGAGTTTGTCGGGCCGTAGCTGATCTGGTATTCGTTGCGCAGCGCGGCGGAGATATCGCGATAAATCCCCGGAAACTCAGCTTCAAACTGCGGGAAGTAAGCACGTCCCCCGGAGAGCCGGGCGAAGCTGCGGAGCTGGTTGTCGGCTTGCAACAGGGTGATATTGCTGACGGTCGTACAGTTCGTCTCCGATCCCAGCCCCGTCCGAAGAGCGTGCCGGATCGCGATGGGGTAGATGGCCGTGTCCGAGCCTTGCGCCGCCTTAAGAGCCTGTTCGTAGAGCGTCTTGCTGAAGGTGTCCAAGCCGCTCGAGATCAGCACAATCGCGGTCCACTTCGGTGGCAAAGCGGACGGGCGCATCCCGGCTGGCACGTTCACTGACCCTCTGTTGTTGTCGGTCGGAGGGTCGGCTGGGCCGCCGACGGGGAACCACTACGGTTTCGGCCACGTTTCGGTTTGGGCCGCTCTGCGGCACGGCAGCAGGCCTAGACCTTTCCGTGGAACTGGGTGGCTGGCTCTGCTCCTGGTTTTCGGGCCGAGCTAGACCCTGCACCGTCCCGGCCAACAAAAAAAAGAGAAGCCCGAACAATAGCACCGCCAAGGAGACAGATGGTCTTTTTCGCATGGGATGCTTCTGAAATGGAATTCCCATTATGGCCTCCCGGCAGTGGCAATGATACACCCGTGAGTCTAGGGCCTGCGCCCGCGGCCCCGGTTCGAGTTCGGTCCCCGAATCGAGTTCGATCCCCGAATCGAGTTCGGTCCCCGGTTCGAGTTCGATCCCCGAATCGAGTTCGGTCCCCGGTTCGAGTTCGGTCCCCGGTTCGAGTTCGGTCCCCGAATCGAGTTCGATCCCCGGTTCGAGTTCGGTCCCCGAATCGAGTTCGGTCCCCGGTTCGAGTTCGGTCCCCGAATCGAGTCCCGGCCCCGATTGGAATCCCGGCGAGGGTCGCCACTCCTGATCTGGCCTCGCCCCCTCCTCGCATGACCTCCCCCGATGACGATTCGAGGGCTGATGAATCGGGGGCGGTAGGTGTGCGGGCGATGGATGTGCGGGCGATAGATGCGCGGGGACGGACGAATCACGACGGTGGGTCCGTACACGTGGCGGGGATACGGATCGTAGTATCCGTAGGGATATCCGTAGTATCCGTAGGGATATCCGTAAGAGAAATGGATGGAGGGTCGGCTCTTGTAATGCCGGCGCGCGGGAACGGCCCGATGCGTGCGACCGCGCCGCTGGAGCGCCACCGGCTCGTAGTCTTCCTGCCGGACGAGCTGGAAGGCTGCTGCCGAGGAGGCCGTCTCGACCGTGAGCGGCGACAGTGTGCGGAAGGTGAGCGTAGACTCGGGATAGACTTCTGTGGGCTTGCCACGGGTGGCCAGAACCCCGATGGTCGAGGCCGCCGCTCCCGCGATCGCTCCCATGCCTGCGCCAATCCCGCCGTCTACGGCTGCGCCGATCGCCGCTCCGATTCCCGTGGCGGTGCCGATCGCGACTACGTCATTCCCGACAGAAGTCGGCCCCGCATGCTCGATCCATTCTGTAACCACGAGCAGTTGCGTGCCGTCGACGAGGCTGATCTCGGTCAGCTCCAGACCCAGACTCGACGTTCCGGATCGCCGCCCGGCTTTCTGCGCCACGACGATGCGTCCCTCCACGGTCTGGCCACGGTGGGCGATGACGAACCCGTTGGCCACCAGCGGCTGCGCCAGCGAGCCGATGAAGTAATCGCCCGGCAGATTGTGGTCGCTCGAAATTGGCTGATTCACTCGAATCGAAATCCAAGAGCCGGCCGGCAAGTTCAACTGGGGCGGGGGACTGCTCCAGCCTACTTGCTGCGCGTTTGCGGACACGGCTCCATTCCAGAGAACCGCGACTGCCAGTGCAAACGAACCGATCGTTATCTTGTGTTTGTTTCCCATGTTGATTCTCCTTTAGAGCAGTTGGGATGTCCGTTCGGGCCCCGCATATAGCCGGAGCCGATGTACTTCCAGCCTTCTGGCAACTGCGGATCCTGTTGGGCGATGAGAAATAGTGGGATTGCAAGCGTGACGGTCAAGGCAGCAGCGAGTTTCATCTTACCCCCTGTTGTTGAGTTCCTGGAGTTCCCGCCAAGTCCATGCTAGGAGCCAATAAGAATTAATGCAACATAAAAATTGTTGTATTATGTTGCATTCTCATGATCTGTCTTGTATTCTGGAACGATAAGGATGTAGGACGAATTGCATAGCCATATGGCCTCTCGCGCCGACCAACGAGCTCAGAAGGAACTGGCGATTCTCCGCGAACGCTTTACTTCCTTGGAAGAGATGGCGGAAGCCTTGCGCGTCCATACAGGGTTTGAACAACTGCATCGCGCCACCCTATCCCGATGGATGGAACGTCCATCCGCCCGGTCGTCTCTGGCGGTCCAGATTCTGAATGCCCGCTTGCCTCCCGCGCGGCTTCGCATCGCGGAGCCGCATAGCTTGTCAGTACTTCCTTCTGCAATGCTCAGTTGGGAAGCGCAACTGCGCAAGCCTTATGGGCTGCTGCAAAAGCGATACGGACTTGCCACGGCAGAAGAGAAAACACGGAGCGGGGGTGATGCTTTCGAGTTGCTCGCCAAGGCCCGGGCGGAGATCGCCCTGGGCTCCACGGACCTGCTGACTCAATTGGGGCCCGATTGCCTGCGGGTCTGCTCTTTGTCGAAAGTTTACATCACCGGCGTTGCGCGTGTGCGGATTGAATCCGTGTCGGACCTGCAGGGCAAAACCTTCGGGTACTTGAAAGGTTCCGCATTTGGGATGCGACTGGAGCATCTCACCCGGACGTGGGGAATTCGCCTGCCTACGCCTCTGAGTCTGGAGACGGTGAAACACTGCTGTCGGGCACTCCAGGCGGGAGGGATTCAAGGGATGTTTGGCTCGGAGCCATCCGTAAGCCAGGTCTCCCGGGCTCTCGGACGGTCGGTGCCGCTTTTTCCCATTCGGCAGGGCCTTCTCGGCTCCACCGAGATGCACGTGGCGGTCAACCTGCGGACGGTGCATCCGGCGACAGTGCGGGCTTACTTATCCAGCTTGCAGGAAGCAATCCGTTACACGAATGGTCGAAAAGCGGTTCCGGCGTTCCATGCCGAGATCGCTTCTCGATACCAGATGAATCCTTGGGACGTGCGGAACGTCCTCACGAATATTCATTTTTCTCTGGGTGACTTCGAGCCGGCCGCCCTACTCCGACTCTGGGAGCGCGAGGTCGTGGAACTGCGCAAGGGGGTTTGCGGGCCCGTCGGGGAGCGTTGATCAGGAGCGCCTCGGTGCAGTGCATTGCTAGTGCAACTACTTGGTTTGAATGGGATTCGGTCGTGTTTCGCCGGATAGGTCCTCACTAGTCGCCTAGCGTTTACCTATCCGGCTCGCAGGATAGGTCGCCACTACGCCGTTACTCATTACCTATCTCCGCAGACAGGTCCACTGAGGGTGATTCTGCTGGGGAGCCAACTTCGGAAATGGGGGCGATTGATCCAGAGATTGTCCGCGCGAGGCTGCCGTCTCCAAACTCCTGGCTCTTGCAAGCAGCCCGGCGCAGTTCTTAGGAGATCTTTTGCCTTGACACCGCCTTCGCCCTTATCGATGGTATAGAAATTCTCGGATCGGTCAGGCAGCCGAAGCATTGCATACGGCACCTTCCCTTTTTTTCTTGGTGACCGGTTCTTCTTTATGGCAAGCGGCCCTCCATGACCGCTGACCATTAATGAAGCTAGGAACCTCAGCGACGCATAGTTCCCGAGTGCTCCCTCAACAACCCATTCCGGGAGTATGGTCGCCAACTCGGAAAAAATCCCAGTGCCTTGCGGCTCCTCCTCTGACGCAGCGGCCGCCTGGCCTAATCGGCATACCGAAAAGGTGAGCCGCGATCTGCATCGCCACGGCTCATGAGTCCGCTACAGTGGCGATCGGTTTCAGCCGATGGAGAAGCCCGGAGTACCGACGCTCGGTCCTGTTATTCTTAACCGCCATCCTGAATGCCTTCCTTTGTCCCACGGTAACGACCAACTTCTTGCCCCGGGTTATCCCTGTGTAGATCATGTTGCGTTGAAGCAACATGTACTGCTCCATGGCCAGAGGGATTACAACGGCGGGAAATTCCGATCCCTGCGATTTGTGGATCGTGATGGCGTAAGCCGGAGAGATCTCATCCAGTTCTCCATAGTCATAGACGACAGCACGGTTGTCGAATCGAACGACAACTTCGCGCTCGATCAGATCGATGGTGTGGATCTGGCCGATGTCGCCGTTGAAAACCTCTTTCTCGTAATCGTTTTCGGTCTGGATGACCTTGTCCTGGGCCCGAAATATCCAACCAAACTTCTCTATCTCGGTTTTCTCCGCGCTCGGAGGATTGAGGGCTGCCTGCAAGCGTCCATTCAACTCCCGAATGCCGAGCAGACCACGATTCATAGGGCAAAGCACCTGGATATCCCGGATCGGGTCGAACTTGAACTTTTCTGGAATACGAGTTTGGACGAGTTCCAGCAACGTTTTGGAAGTCTGCTCCGAATCTGCCCGTTCGATGAAGTAAAAGTCGGAGTTCGAATCTGCCTTTTCGGCCGGCATCACTCCGTTTTTGATGCTGTGCGCCGATATTACGATCTGGCTGTTCTGGGCCTGTCGAAAGACTTCGGTCAGTGTCACCACGGGAATTATGCCACTTTGAATGATGTGGCTCAGGACCATGCCGGGTCCGACGGACGGCAGTTGGTCCACATCTCCCACAAGTATTAACCCCGCGTCCCTTGGGAGCGCCCGCAGAAGGTCACTCATCAGCAGAACGTCCAACATGGAAGATTCGTCGACCACCAGCAGATTGCATTCGAGGGGATTCTTTTCATTTCGAGCGAATCGTGAGGATCTCGGTTGGACTTCGAGCAATCGATGAATCGTCTTTGCTTCTAGCCCCGTCGTCTCCGTAAGCCTTTTTGCTGCTCTGCCCGTCGGGGCGCAAAGCAGGCATTTCACTTTCTTGGCCCGGAGGATCATCAGGATGGAATTGATCAGGGTTGTCTTCCCGACCCCCGGTCCTCCTGTGATTACCACGGCCCGATGGCTGAGCACTTGGCGCAGAGCCGTGACCTGGCTCTCGGCCAGGGTCTTCCCAGTCTTTGCCTGACACCAGGAGACCGCACTCTCAAAGTCAACTTTGGGATAGGTCACTGGGTTTTCCGCCAGGCGCCTGATCGTTACAGCAATTTCCTCTTCTGCCCTCAATAGATAAGGCAAAAAGATCAGGTCCTTGTCATTGATTTGTTCAAGGATCAGCTCGCCCTTGGTCACCATCCATCCGAGCGCCTGTTCGACAATACCTTTATCCACGCCCAACATCTCAACTGCCTTGGATTGCAGTACTTTCAGCGGGAGTGCGCAGTGGCCCTCGTTGGTTGCTTCCCACAACACATGGCTCAGCCCGGCGCGCGCACGGATGGGAGAATCCTTGGAAATGCCCACGTTCTGAGCAATCTGGTCTGCGGACTTGAAGCCAATGCCAAGGATATCCTTGGCGAGCGTGTAGGGGTTGCTACGAACCTGCTCGATAGCGTCGGCTCCGTAGGTCTTATAAATCCGGACTGCGCGGCTGGTGCTCACCCCGTGCGAATGCAAGAACAACATGATTCCGCGAATGACCTTCTGCTCCGCCCAGGCGTTGGTGATTTTTACCCGTCGTCCCGGACCAATTCCCTTAACCCTTTCCAAGTTTTTCGGGCGATTTTCAATCACATCAAAGATGTCTTCCCCGAATGCCTTTACCAGCTTTTTCGCATACACCGGCCCGATCCCTTTGACCATTCCACCGCCGAGGTATTTCTCGATTCCCTCTCGCGTGGTCGGAGGAATGCACTTGAGTTGGGTCGCTTTGAGTTGTCGCCCGTGCTCTTTATCGATGACCCAATTTCCTTCAGCGGTGACCCATTCGCCAGGGGTAACAGCGGGCACTGAGCCGACCACGGTCACCAGATCGCGGTGGTCCTTGGCTTTGACCCGAAGCACGCAGAAGCCGGTCTCTTCACTGAAAAAAGTGACGCGTTCGACGAGGCCCATGATTTGGTCGGAGCTCGACTGAGCTGGTTGATGGGTTGTCATAGCAGAGCCGCAAATTATTATGAGGCCTCTTGGCCCGGGATGGACACCCGGCGAGGCGGGGAAGACCCCGCGCCGCTTTCTCTCAGACGGTTCCGCGGACCACACCCTGAATGGAGGCAATAATCTTGTCGTCGGGGGGAAGCGGGTGAGGAACAGAGAAAGGGGAATTATTGCCGTGCTATTCTTTGAGTCGGGGGACGTCCTTGGGGTCCTGGGAATCCGCCTCTCCGCTGAGCTCCGCCGCGTTCGTTACGGCAGGCGCCGTGCTGTGTATGAAGATTGCGACCTATAACGTCAACTCCATTCGCAAACGCATGCCCATTGTCTTGGAATGGCTCAAGCTGCATGAACCCGATGTGCTGTGCCTACAGGAAACCAAGGTCCAGGATCAGGATTTCCCCTTTGCAGCGCTCAAGGATGCTGGGTATCACGTATCCTATTGGGGGATGAAGAGCTACAACGGCGTCGCGACCCTGAGCCTGCGGGAACCGGACAGGGTGATCTATGGACTCGATGACCGCCCCGATAGCGAGGACGCCAGGATCTTGCAGACCGTCATTAACGGAATCCCTATCGTAAACTCTTATGTTCCGCAAGGCTCCAGCGTCGGCTCCGACAAGTATGCATTCAAGCTGGAGTGGTTCAGACTTTTCCGTCAGTATTTAGAAACGTATCTCCATCCCGACAGCCCGGCAATATGGGTCGGGGACCTCAATGTTGCCCCAGAAGCCATTGATGTCCATGATCCGGACAGCCGAGTCAGCGACCCAGACTTCCACATCGATGCACGCAACGCCTATAAAAACGTTGTGTCCTGGGGATGGGGCGACGTTTTTCGACAACTGCACCCCGAACGAATCCAATACACCTACTGGGACTACTTCAGAAACGCGTTCACGAACAACCGGGGCTGGCGGATCGACCACATCCTAGCGACAAAACCACTCGCGGCAACCTGCACAGCAGCAGACGTAGACCTCGCACCACGAAAGCGCCCGGAACCATCCGACCACACCGTCGTTTGGGCAGAATTTACCCCCTGAAATCTACCTAAGATCCGCAGTCGCGCAATAGATGAACTGTATGACGCTCACCGCAACCATTTACAACTTCGACATCGAACTCGCAGACACCGACCGCCACGTCTACGAGTCGCTCGCGCTGCGGGTCGCGCGTCATCCCTCCGAAACCGAAGAGTATCTGGTGGCGCGCCTGCTCGCGTACCTACTGGAGTTCGCGGAGGGCATCGAGTTTTCGCATGGCCTGTCGGACCCTGAAGAGCCGACGATCGCGGTCCGAGATCTGACCGGAGGGATCAAGGCGTGGATTGACATCGGCACGCCTGATGCGGCGAGGCTGCACAAAGCGTCGAAAGCCGCAGACCGCGTCGCCGTATACACGCACAAGGACCCGACGCAGTTCCTAAAACAGCTCGCCGGTGAAAGAATTCACCGCGCCGAGGCGCTGGAGCTGTACGCGATCGATCGTGCGATGGTCAGTGCGCTCGTCGCGCGCCTGGAGCGGCGCGTCGCCTTCAGCCTGACAGTCACCGACCACGAGCTGTACTTGTCGATCGGCACCGACAACATTACGGGCGCCGTCGTGCGGCTAAATGGTGTCCCGAAAAGGTGAGGCGCTGTGGTCCTAAAGGGCTTCTTCCTTGACTCCGTTGTGACTCCATTCGCGTGGTTTGATGGAGAAAACTTGTGAACTTGGCGGGCTTTGGTGAACGCTATTGTGTGCTATGTCGTTGAGGAAATGAAGTGGGAGCGTTTTCCCAAGCTGGACGTCGTGGGTTCGAGTCCCATCTCCCGCTCCAACTTTCATACACTTACGGCCCACCCCCAGGGTCGTGACTCCAAAAGACTCCATTCGACAGCTTTTCGGTGACATTCCTTCCGCCACATTCTGGGGAATAACCCTCTTCGGGAAATCTTCCTCGCTGGAACAAATTACCAGATAGGTAAATCCTTCGCCGTTTATCGCGATCTATCCCGGCGAGTGCCGTTCGCCCCTAACTTCCCAGAACTAGACTTATGGGAAGTAATCCGGGACTTGCCTTCCTCGCCCGCACTCGGAGCCCGGCTACAGGCTCAGCAAACCCCTACTAACAATTGCTTTACTGTCCCACCTCGTGTAATCTCTCGCTGATATTTCCATCCGAGCGGGGGCAAAAATGCGGCAGTTTCCCAGGGTAAAAAGCTTCCTTTGGACCGCCATACCACACCAAATTAGCCCGGGCGATTTGCGCTTGACCCGGCAGGGCAGGCGGCATAGGTTTTCGGGTGAGCGGAAGCTCAAAAGGATATTCCGCATATACTAGGTAATCTGTCCAACATCCAAAACAACAAAATGAACTGCGGAGGAGATCATGGCCAAAAGATGGAGTTGCCGGGCGGGTTGGGCAATGGGGCTTTTGCTCTGTCTAAGCCTGCAAACTTCGGCGCAGGACAACGACGCTCGCCTCGCCGGGACCGTCCGGTCGCAATCGGGAGCGCGGCTGGGGCTAGTGAGTGTTCTCGTCGATGATCCCGCCTCGGGCGTCCGCCGGACTCTCCAGACCGATTCGGAAGGCCATTACCATGCACCGGGTCTCCCACCCGGCAACTATCGAGTGACGGTTTCGCTTTCCGGTTTCTTCACACAAGTCCGGGAAGGGGTGGAACTGGCGACGGGCCAGGTGGCAGAGGCGAACTTTCTGCTGGAGCCAACCGGAGAGGCCTCCGCGCCGGAGGCGCCGACAGCGGGGAGTGCGCCGGCCGGGGTGATAGATGAATCGCAACTGGTGGGGCTGCCGATGAACGGGCGTAGCTATACGCAACTGGCGACGCTGGTAGCGGGGGTGAGCGACCCGACGGGCGGAGGCAGGCAGGGGGGCACGGGCAGCAGCATTACGGTCTCCGGCGGGCGCGGGGAGTGGAATAGTTTTTTGATGGACGGGACGGACATCAACGGCACGGACAATCGAGTGCCGCGCAGTGCCGCTGGAGGGCAGTTGGGAGCCGACGCCGTGCTGCAGGTGCAGATATTCTCCGCCAACTACGGGGCACAGTACGGGCGTGCTGCCGGTGGGGTGATGAATGCAATTACCCGCTCGGGGAGCAACGAATGGCATGGGGGCTTGTTCGAATTTTTCCGCAACAGCAAGCTGGACGCGCGCAATTTTTTTGATCCGTCAGAGCCCCCGCCGTTCAAGCGAAACCAGTTCGGAGCGACCGTTACGGGACCCATTGTCCAGGACAAAACCTTTTTTATGGCGAGCTTCGAAACCCTGCTCAACCGGTTGACGGAAACTATTGTGCTCTTCGTCCCCGACAACGAGGCACGTCTCAGGGCCGTGCCCAGCGTGGCGCCCTATGCGAACCTCTATCTGCCCGCGCAGTTCCCGGTTCTGAGAGAGGGGAAACCCACCGGTGTGGCGGAGAACCGTTCGCCGGCGACCCAGCCAACAGATGAGTACTTTTTCGTGGCCCGGGTAGACCGGCAACTCGGGGACCGAGATGCCTTGTTCGCCCGCTATACCTTTGATGATGCCACTCAAACCAGCGTTGGTACTTCACCTATGTTTCCCACGGTGACCGAGAGCCGACAGCAATATGTGACCCTGACGGAGACGCATTTCTTTTCTCCGGCCCTGATCAGCACCGCGCGGCTCAGTTACACCCGGCCCGTGACGCAGTTTCGCATGGAACCCGCTGTTGAGATACCCCGCTCGCTGTTTTACGTGCCCAGCTCTCCGCAAATTGGCAATCTTCTGGTCCCCGGATTGACGATTTTGGGTCCGAATCCCCAAGCTCCCTGGGCCCGGGTCTTGAATTCCTATCAGGTTGGCGAGGATGTTATTTACAGCCACGGGGCCCATACCTGGAAGGCCGGGATGTTGATGGAACGCTTTCAGTGGAACGTGTTCGACAGTATGTCCAAGGGAGCGCGCTGGGCCTTTAGCAGCCTGGATGACTTCCTGCAAGGGGGTCCTGAGGGCACCGCCTTGCTCGTGGCCCTTCCTGGGTCGGACTCCTACCGGCATTTCCGGCAGACACTGCTCGGTTTTTATTTGCAGGACGACTACAAGGTCCTTCCGGAGCTGACCTTGAATCTGGGCCTGCGGTATGAATTCACTACGATGATTCATGATAGGCAGGGGCGAACCGTGCACCTGGTAGATGAGTTGCGGGATTCGGAGCCGCAGGTAGGCCCGCCGATGAAGCGCAACCCCTCCCTGCTTAATTTCGCACCCCGCATCGGTCTGAGTTGGTCTCCGGGGAACGATCCCAGCATGGTGATCCGGGCCGGGGTCGGCATTTTCCACAATCAGATCATTGAATACTCGGTGGACGGACTTCGGAACACGGCTCCCTTCTATAATGTGGTGGTCCTTCCCAATACGGACACCTCCGGGAGAATTCCAAATTCCCCGGCATTTCCGGATGCCGTGGCCGTTGCCGGGGACGCAAAGGCTTCGCAGCTCCGCATCTTTGAATACAACGACCCCAAAACGCCCACCGTCTATCGGTACAGCTTGTCCCTGGAAAAGGAACTATTTCCTGGTTTGCGGGTGGGGGCCACTTATGTCGGGGCTCGGGGCAACCACTTGCTGCGGACGATTGAAACCAACCAGTTCCCCTTCCCTGAGCGCCAGCCGGATGGGAGGCTGTTTTTCCCGAAGGACCCGGACCCGGACCCGAGGCTGGGACCGGACAATTCGATGAACCCGGCTTTTGGCAGCATCCAGAAAGTTCTGACCGATGCGCAATCTTTCTACAATTCCTTTGTGGTCTCCGTAAACCGTCGTCCCTGGAGGGGCCTGACCTTGGGTGCGAACTACACTTACTCCAAGAGCGTGGACGATGCCTCTTCGGTCGGCGGCGGCCTCGGTGGAGCACCGCAGCAGTACGGCCTGGACCGGAAGTTGGACCGAGCCCTTTCCTCTTTTGATATTCGCCACCGTTTCTCTCTGCGGTACTTCTACAGCCTCCCGTTCGGTTCCGGCCGGCGATGGTTGGACTCGGGCTGGCTGGCGCACCTTCTCGGGGGCTGGCGGGTGGGAGGCATTCTGAGGACGCGCACCGGCCAGACGGCCGATGTGCGGTACAGCATCCCCGCAGAGGGCTTTCTGTTTGTCTCGCAGCGGCCGGATCTGAAACCGGGGCACAGCAACAACCCTACCAAGGGCGTAACTGCCGGTTGCGAGGGGGTCGAGGCTGGCCAAGAGCTGGGAGGGCCGGACCTATATTTTGACCCTTGCGTCTTCGAGCCTCCCGAACCGGGATTCATCGGGAACGCCGGCCGCCTCATCCTGATCGGACCTCGCGTGGTGAACATGGACCTTTCCCTGCAAAAGGAATTTGCGATTGATTCCCAGCGCAGGCTTCAATTCCGGGCGGAGTTCTTCAATCTTCCCAACCACACAAACTTCCGGCCACCGCAGAGGGGAAGCGCGAGCGTCTTCCGCGGTGCGGGTGGGATAGTCAACCCCAGTGCCGGTAGATTGAGGTCCACAGCCACTACCCCCCGGCAGATACAGTTCGCCCTACGGCTCTCCTTCTGAGCCTTCGACGGAGTGTGTGCGAAATACCCACCGGCTCAATTCTAGGATGGTCTCTCACACGGAAGTTGGACATAAACGGCGTTGTGAGAAATAACCCCTGATTAGTAGTTAGCGTTGATTGGGAGCGCCTCGGTGCGGAGAGCTGCGGAACGGGGGAGACGATTGGCCGAGGCGTTTTCGATAACGGGACGATAAGTCAATTGGGTTTCGGCGAGGGAAAGGCTGCTGCAAGCACTTGGTTTGAATGGAGTTTGGCCGCGTTTCCCCGGATAGGTCCTGCCTTGTCGCCTAGTGTTTACTAATCTTCAGCCAGTGGTCGATCAACGTCCATTCAAGAAGATTGGACGAATCGCTTCCGATGTAAACTGACCAACCACCGACTTTCTGGCCGTTTGACATACCTGGTCACTCCCGCCATTTCCGCTCGGCATCCTTGCCTCGGAGGATGAACCGTGGTCTAATCGGCGGCATTGTGATCGGCCGACCAGGACCGGTTGAATGTAGGTCAGCTTAAACGATAGTTAGGCCGCAGGAGGATAAATGAAGCCGCGAATATTGTGGATCGCGCTGCTCGTGGTCGGAAGTCTCACACTTGGCTGCCAGATCGAGGGACCCGTGGGTTGTATCCCAGTCAGCGAGCGGGCCGGACGACAGTTCGGCTGCTTTGTCATTGCGAATCAAGTCGTGGGCCAACTGGGTCAAGCGCCAGTCTACTGGCATCTGAACCGCTATCCGACGCGTGCCGCCGCGGAGGCAGCTCAGCGGCCTGGCGGTACAGTGGTGGAGTCTCTCGGAAGCGTGTGGCTGTTCGCCATCGCAGATCCCGGGTGGCGGCCACCCAGCGGCGAGCATGTCATAGAGATTGGTCCTCTGCCAGTCGCTACGGGTGTAGGGTACACGGCGCAGTACATGGAAGCGATCTTTCGACCGGAGATGAAGTCGTCTGTGCATCGGCACCCTGGACCGGAGGCTTGGTACACACTGACCGGTGAAATCTGCCTGGAAACCCCTGAGGGAACCAACGTGGGACGCACCGGTGGCCAGCACGTCATTGTACCAGGCGAGACGCCCATGGAACTTACCGCCACTGGCACCGAGGTGCGACGTTCACTCGTGCTGATCCTTCACGATTCTTTGCAGCCCCCGGGCAGTCCGGCACACGATTGGACGCCGAAGGGTCTGTGCAAAACGTGAGCATCTCGCTTGAAATGCACAGCTTTCATGAGGACAACGAATCCGCTCAGCGGGGCGTGCTGGCTAACCATCGAATGGAACCGACGCGCGCCCAACTGTGAACGCGCGCGGCTCATTCGTAATCGTTAGATGGCGGGTTGGATTCGGAGGACCTCGTGGGCTTTCTTCAGCAAGTTCTTCAGCAGCAAGCCAACCTGCTTCCATCGTGGAAGGGCAAGACCGCGAGATGCAGAACCAGTGCGCGGAAATCAAACTGAGGGCTGAGCGAAGGGCTGGGGAGTTGCTTAGCCAGTTCCACTTCCGCCTCCCGTAGATGTCGGATGATCTGTTCGGCTGCGTATCTCTTCTTCGGCATTCCTCCCCCCTTTCCATGTCCAGTCCAAACCCTAAACTCTAACTTATCAACTGGACCGATTTATGGGGGGGCAGGTCAATCAGAACTGCGGCGGATGACCTCGGAAGGGTGACAATCTCTCAGCCGAGAGATCCCTCTGTTGGAGGCAAACGGATGTATACTTGCACCCGTCGGAGGCCGAAAACCCAAGTCCGGCTGACGAGCTTTTCTGCGCTCCCTACACTCAGCCCGATGCCTCGTCGGCCCTATATCTGCAGCGGAAAAGAAGCCACGATGCGCCCACTCGCAACTCTGTCCTCGGGAAGCTGTAGTGATGGCGTTCCGATTCCCACACACCGCTCCATTGCGGTCATGGCTCTGATTCCGACTCTTGGCTTCTGGCTTCTGGCTCCCGCTCTTTCATCCGCCCAGGGAGTCACTCCCCAAAGCGTCATCACCACGGTGGCGGGCAGCTCCTGGGTTTTTCGCGGCGACGGCGGCCCGGCGATTGATGCGCCGCTGGGAAGGCTCGAAGGAGTTGTAGTGGACTCCATTGGCAATGTGTTCGCGGCTGATAGTGAATCACCGCGTGGTGAAGATTTCCGCCACTGGCATTCTGACCGTGGTGGCCGGTAACGGACTTAGCGGCTTTTCTGGCGACAATCACCGCGTGGTGAAGATTTCCGCCACTGGCATTCTGACCGTGGTGGCCGGTAACGGACTTAGCGGCTTTTCTGGCGACGGAGGCCCAGCCACCAGTGCCAGCTTTTTTTTTATCCAAGGTGTGGCGGTGGATGCGGTCGGCAACATTTACATCGCCGACTCTAGCGTAGACCGCATCCGCAAAGTCAACCCGGACGGGACTATCACCACCGTGGCAGGCAATGGGAGCCGAGGCTTTTCTGGTGATGGCGGCCCGGCCACTAGCGCCTCACTAAGGAGCCCTAGGGGCCTGGCGGTGGATGCGGTTGGGAACCTCTACATAGCCGACGCCTACAATAACCGCATCCGCAAAGTCGGCCTCGATGGGATTATCTCTACCGTAGCCGGGAGCGGTCCCACCGGGTTTGGAAACGGAGGCTTTTCTGGCGATAGTGGGCCGGCCACCAGCGCCTTGTTAAATCTTCCCTTTGATGTTGCCTCCGATGTGGACGGAAACCTCTACATCGCCGACAGTAATAACCGCATCCGAAAGGTAAGCCTCGACGGGATGATTTCCACAGTAGCTGGCAACGGGAATTTCGGCTTTTCCGGCGATGGCGGTCCGGCCACCAGCGCCTCACTAAGGAGCCCTGAGGGCATGGCAGTGGATGCGGTTGGCAACCTCTATATTGCTGATAGTAGCAACCTCCGCATCCGCAAAGTCAACCCCGACGGCATTATCACCACCGTGGCGGGCAATGGGACAAACTCATTCTCTGGCGACGGGGGACCGGCCACTAGCGCCTCAATGCAAATCATTTCCGGAGTCGCAGTCAATAGGGCGGGCGACCTTTATATCGCTGGTACTTTCAGCCACCGCATCCGCAAGGTCAGCCCCGACGGCATTATCAACACGGTGGCCGGTAACGGACAGTTCAGATTCGCGGGTGACAGCGGGCCGGCCACCAGTGCCTCGTTAAACTTGCGTTGCTGTGGTGTTGGTGTGACGGTGGATGCGGCGGGCAACCTTTATATCGCTGATGGCGACAACTTTCGAGTTCGCAGGGTAAGCCCGAGCGGCATAATTACCACCGTTGCGGGCAATGGAATTCGTGGTTTCTCCGGTGATGGCGGCCCAGCCACCAGCGCTTTACTCAATCGTCCCCATGGTGTGGCACTGGATGCGGTTGGGAACCTCTATATCGCTGATGATTCCAACCGCCGCATCCGCAAAGTCAGCCCCGACGGCATTATCACTACCGTGGCAGGCAATGGGACATCCTCTTTCTCTATCCGAGACGGCGAACTAGCTACCACCGCTCAAATTGCTCTCCCAGCTGCTGTGGCAGTGGACGCGGCCGGCAACCTTTACATCGCCGCCAATAATAACCGCATCCGCAAGGTCAGCCCCGACGGCATTATCACCACCATAGCCGGCGGCAATGGTTGTGAGCCGCTCCTGGAAGATTGCTTTTTGGGCGATGGCGGTCCGGCAATCAGCGCCTCATTGAATTCACCCAAAGGTGTGGCGGTAGACTCAGCCGGCAACCTTTACATCAGCGACACTTGGAACAACCGCATTCGGAAGGTTACTCCCGACGGGATTATCAACACCGTGGCCGGTAGCGGCGCGGTGGGTCAGAACAACGGATGCTTTTCCGGCGACGACGGTCCGGCCATCAATGCCTTGATAAATCCGGGTTGCTGTGGTGGTGGAATAGCGGTGGATGCTCTTGGCAGCCTCTACATCGCTGACACCAATAGTAACCGCATCCGCAAGGTCAGCCCCGACGGGATAATTACTACTGTGGCAGGGAATGGGCAATCTGGCTTTTCTGGCGATGGCGGCCCGGCGACCAATGCTTCGCTGAATTTTCCCGAGGATGTGGCGGTGGACGCGGTTGGGAACCTCTACATCGCCGATAAAAGTAACGACCGCATTCGCAAGGTCCTGGCAACTCCGTTATCCTTCACCGTCTTCCCGCAGAATCTGAACTTCTCGGCCCAGACAGGCGCCCCTGCGGTCGCAGCGCAGCGCATCACCGTCTCCAGCGCCGTTGCTGGCCTCAGGTGGAGCACGCTGGCTTCCACCCAAACCGGCGGCAATTGGCTGTCTGTTTCGCCGTCGGCTGGAACGGCCCCGAGCACCATTGACGTGAGAGTGGATGTCGCCAGTCTGTCGGCAGGGATTTACCAGGGCACGGTGACGGTCGATGTGCCTGGGGCTTCTCCTCCGACCCAAGCCGTAAGCGTTGAGTTGACGGTTACGCCCGCCTTGCCTGCCGAGCTTGCGGTCGAGCCGTCCTCGCTCACCTTGGAAGGCTTATTTGGGGATGGCAGCCTCCCAATAGAGACGCTGCGCATCAGCAATGCCGGCGGCGGGACGCTCGACTGGACGGCGCAGGCCAGCACAGTTACCGGCGGCAACTGGCTGAGCGTGTCTCAGTCTTCCGGCCCGGCCTCCGCCGCCTCCCCGACGGAAGTCCAGGTCGCCGCCAATTTGATTGGTCTTGCGCCTGCCGTGTATTCAGGCTCGATTGTGGTTGAGAGCCCGGAAAGTGACCCGAAGACTGTGGCCGTGACTTTGCTCGTCTCCGAGGTGACGGCTACCATTCTAGTAAGCCAGAGCGCGCTGTTGTTCACGGGGGTAGAGGGCGGCAGAATCGTTCCTTCGCAGACCTTTGGGATTTTGAACACGAAACCGGGCACCATGAACTGGACGGTGGGAGCCAGTACTCTCGGAGGAGGTAACTGGCTGACCGTGTCCCCAGAGAGCGGCAGCAGCACGGCAGGCTCGCTAGAGGTTCCACTAGTGGATGTGGGACTGAACGTCGGCGGGCTCGGTGCCGGGCAGTACAGCGGTCAGATTCGTGTCAGCGCGCAGACGGCAAACAATTCCCCGCAGTTTGTGACCGTGACCCTGAACGTGTTGCCGGCGGGTAGCATTCCACCGGTGGTGGTGCGGCCAACCGGGTTGATCTTCGTCCGGCAAGCCGGGAGTTCCTCGCCGGGCTCGCAGACGGTGCGGTTGGCCACAGCGGCCCCCGGCGGTCAGGAGGCTGTGGCCAGACCAATCACCTTTCAAGGAGGCGAATGGCTGGAAGCGCTACCTTCCAACTTGGTGTTTTCCCCGGACGAGCCGCGAAACATCGTCGTACAACCCACGCTGGGCTCATTGCCCCCAGGGGAATACTTTGGGGCGTTGACCTTGGGCTTCCTGAGCGACCGCAGTTCCCAGAATGTGAATGTGCTGTTCGTGGTGACTCCTGCTGGGGCAGCGCCTGCCGGGGTTCGCACATTGGATGGAAACGGCCGTGCCGCCCAGCAGGAGTGCGTGGCCCAGCGCCTGTTTGTCACAGGCCGCAGCCTGGGGAACAATTTCGCCTCGCGGGTAGCTTGGCCTAGTCGGATTGCGGCACAGGTCAAGGATGACTGCGACAACACGGTTCACAATGCCACCGTAGTTGCCCGCTTCTCGAACGGTGACCCGCTGCTGGCGCTGGTGGGCTTAGGCAATGGGCTCTACGAAAACACTTGGCGACCGGTAAACGCCGGCTCGGTGAGAATCAACGTGCGCGCCGAGCGGGCCTCGCTGGTTCCGGACGAGGTGCGGGTGGACGGTCAGGTGACGGGTAATACCGCAGCTGCTCCTGCCCTGTTTACCGGAGGTATCGTCAACGCGGCCAGTTTTGCTCCCGGTGAAGCCTTGGCGCCGGGCAGCATCGTCTCGGTGTTTGGGAGCAACCTGGCACAGGGAGTGAATCTTGCGGAACAGGTGCCGCTGGGGAATACGCTGGGCGGAACTACGCTAATCGTCGGAGGCCTGGAACAGCCATTGTTCTTCTCTAGCGGCGGGCAGATAAATGCCCAGCTTCCTTTTGATCTGACGCCGAATAGCCGCCCGCAGATGGTGGTGCGGGTCCAGCGGGAAGGCGGCGCGGAAGCCATTAGCGTGCCGGAGACGATCACGATAGCGGAAGCGCGGCCCGCGATCTTTACCACTAACCAGCAAGGCACCGGACAAGGAGCGATCCTGAACCAGGACTTCTCGCCCAACTCGGCAGAGAACCCGGAAGCGGTGGGCAATGTGATTCAAGTATTCTCCACTGGGCTTGGCAACACGGACCCTAGTGTGCCCTCAGGCCAGCTAGCGCCAAGCCAAGAACCGTTGGCACGGGTGCTGGTTCCAGTGCAGGCACAGATTGGCGGGCATTCGGCGACAGTGCATTTCGCTGGACTAGCACCCGGCTTTGTGGGCCTCTACCAGGTAAACGTGCAGATTCCAGCAGGGGTGACGCCGGGGCCAGAAGTGCCGCTTGTCTTGTTCCAAAACGGTGTACCCTCAAACACCGTCACTGTCGCCGTGCAATAGCCTCGTTGGGACGCAGACTGGAATAACTGGTTTGAAGAGTTGAAGCAGCGGGTGCCGACGGGGAACAACTGAAAAGCCTGAGCTTCGGCAGTCATCCAGGCACAGATCAAGGGATTCCTGTCCTGACCGGCCGCAGCACCATTCAGGGCTCGAGGGCCGGTTTGAGCCCGAGGCGCTGCCGGAGTTCGCGCGCCGTGAGTACCTTCACGTAGACAGAGCTGCCACGGTCGAAGTCTTTGGCCCGAGCCAGCGGGCCCACCACTACCGGTTCGCAGCCGGCGTCCTCAACCAAGCGGGAGGCGACCGCCAGTGCAGCTTGGTCGTCGCCCGCAAGCGGGATCCCAACTCGTTCTCCGGCACGATGCGCCTCGCTGCTGAGAACTTTATAGTTGATGGCGTTGAATGCGCGGACGAGCCGCACGCCGGGTAGGAACTCGGCGGAGGCGACTCCTGTCCCCTTCGTCAATGCCTCCTCCGCCATTGGGCCGTCGCGTTCGGGATACGGGTTGCCGACATCGAGCACTACCTTGCCGGCGAGCTCGCCCGCCAGATCGCGACCGACCTGGGGGAGCGCTCCGTAGGGGATCGCGATCAAAATGACTTCGCCAAAGGCGGCCGCCTCCCGGGGCATTCCGGCTCGAGCACGAGGGCCCACTCGCTCGACGAGCTCCTTAAGCTGATCTGGATGGCGTGACGAAAACATAATCTCGTGGCCCGCTTTTGCCCAGAGCTCGCCCAGCGTGCCCCCCATTCTTCCCGATCCAATGATGCCGATCTTTATGCTCCGTGCTGGAGCGCTGGTACCAGTTTGCGGTGCCGCTGGCTGGGCGGCCAGCACCAGGCCCACGACTGCGATGCCGATGGTTCTGAGAAAGGGGACGCGTCTCCTGCCTAGCTTATCCATTATTCTTGTGACCACCTCTTTGAAGGAAAATTGGAGAATACGGCCACGGGCTGCGCGATCACCATTCCGTCTCCTTAGCAGGGATTGACCAGGCCGATATTCTGTATCAATCCCAGTGATGAGGGTTAGCTACCGATTAGGTCTCTCCTCAGGCGAAGTTTCTCTGTGCCTCTTAGAGATAGCTTAGGCGCTGTTGCACGATTCAACCTTGGCGCGAGTCAGGCCGCTTTTCCAACGCCTCGTTCATGACAGCACGGCGTAGGACTTCGGCCTGCCGAGCTCGGCCATCCGGTTGAGGATGTGACACCCGATCGTGGCCTCTCTCCTCTGCGCGTTGCTGTTCCTCGCCTGCAGGCTTCCTCCGAGCACTGACTTGTATCGGAAGAACCCGTTCTCAACGCGCGCCTGCTGTCGGTAGCCCGACTCCTTCTGCCACTCTCGTCGTCCGATCTTACGAATCCTCTGAAGAGCCGCTTCTCGTTGCGCCCACGGGCCGTCGGTGGGCCCCGCGTCCACCGCACAGCGACGAGGGGGGATCACGATCACGACGTCCTCTGTACCGGCCGCGCCGACCTGATCGTAGATCGACCTGTGGTCGTAGGCCCCGTCCGCCGTGAAACGCCGGATGGGAGCCTCGATCTGGTCGAGCAGATCCGGCAGGGCGGAGGCGTCGTCCCCGCTGCTCGTCGTGAGTTCGGCCGCCACAATGAACCCCTCGTCATCCACTCCGATGTGCAGCTTTCGCCAGTCCCGGCGTTTCTTGGATGCCTTGTACTTGTGCGTGTTCCACTCGCCGCAACCCAGGATCTTGAGCCCCGTGGAATCGACGATCAGGTGGATCGGGCCGTCCTGGGCTCGGGTTAGGGGCGGCAGCTCAACGATTTGGTTCCGGCGCGAGAGTGTGGTGTGGTCCGGGGCCTTGAGGGCGAGGCCCATCCAGCTGAGCAGCGAGTCCAGGAAACCCTCGGTCTGGCGAAGCGGCAGGCGGAAGACGACCCGCAGCGTCAACGCGGTCAAGATCGCGAGGTTCGAGTACCGCCGCTGGCCTCCGCAGAGACCGTTCTTCGGCGGTGTCCACGCGGCGATCGCCTCCTCGCTCAGCCAGATCGTGACGTCGCCGCGGCTCCTGAGGCCAAGTTCGTATTCCCTCCAGTTCCGGATTCTGTACTTCGTCTTGTACTTGCGGTTGACTCGGCTCGACTTCCCTGCGGCCATGACGTTGCCCCCCTTGATCTCCATGATGGATCGGGACACCCAGCCAATGCTAGCATGGGAGCCGAGGCTGATTCATGCACCAACGCCGGAACTAGGCTAGACCAGTACGAGGTCCGCGAGCTGATTAGTGCGGGCGGCATGGGCGAGGTCTACAAGGCCAGGGACAAGCACCTGGACCGAACAGTTGCCATACATAACGGTTTTGTTGCTGTCCCCTCTGTCATGAGTCGGCTTCAAGACTTTCGCCGCCAGGGAAAATCGACACAATGAAACGAACTCTTGTCTGGCTGAGTGTGGTTATAACCTTCGGGTTGCTCATCGAAATTGCTGCTCTCGCTCAAACCGGGACAGGAGTGCGGCCACTGCGGGAGGAAGCACCTGCCGCGACCGTGACCGTTACAGGCATAGGTAACGTTGCCGTCATCCAAGATGATGGGTCGCTGGTGGGGCATCAGAACCTGTTCAATCTCGACCAAAGCACGCTGCGCTTCACGCCTCGTCCGGAAGGCGGTTACTTCGTAGAAAAAATACCTCTGGTTTGGGACGACGACCCCGGCACGCCCATCAGCTACGAAACTCAATACAGCATCGACTCTCGAGAAGTCCAGTTTGAATCCATGTTCTTCCCTTTCGGTGGAACGAGTTGGAACTCCCTGTTCATAAACAGCACAGGAAGCATCGCTTTCGGCTATAACGAAAGCCAAGAGGGCCGCCCCAGGGAGTTCATTTTCGATGACTTTTCCGCGATCTTGGCAGGTAGCGGAGCACTCATGATTGCACCCCTATGGCACAGGTTTTCTTTCGATCCCAGCCGGACCTTTTTTAAAGAGATGCAGGACAGGGTCGTCATTACCTGGGATGTCACAGAGATCTTTGGCAACTCATTTTCTTTCTCCAGAACAGCCAATGAAAATCTGTTTCAGGCAGTCTTGCTAAGCTCCGGCGAGATTCTGCTGTCCTACAATGGCATTTCAACGTTGGATGGGATCACAGGCGTCTTCCCCGGTATTAAGTCGATCAATCCCCATTTCGACGAATCAAGACCCCCAAGATTTGGAAACTCCTGCACACCTAGATATCGTGAGCGGTCGAGTGGAGCAGGTCGATGAGTTGAACTTGCGATTCACGTACGATCTACGGGGCGTGATTCCGCCGCCCCGTGAGGGCTTGACGTATCGCTTTGACATCGATATCGATCCCCCGTTCGTTGCTGGCGGTATCAACTTCGACGCAGCCGACTGTGTCGTCACCGTGAACGGCTCGCCGAGCGGCTGGCAAGCCACTCACTGCCGAGGCGAAACCTCATTTGTCATACAAAACAATCAGGTATCTGCACTGCTGCCTCTGAGTGTCATTGGCTTTCCACAGCAATTTAAATGGTTCGGCGATGCGGTCGATTTCTTCGGCTCGAGATGCTGTAATTTCGACCAAATTCCGACAGTGGTTGCGTCCCCCACTGACTTTGGAGGAAATCGGGAAATTTCGTTTTCTGCCAGCCTCCTCCGGATTGTGGGTTCCGGTGCGATCTTTGAATCCTTTCACTACCCCGTTCTGCTTGCCAGCGGTGAATCGCTTGCGAAACTTTTTTATCAGACATTTCCGGATTCCGTTGATTTTTTGGCTCTACTCACAAGTATGCGTTTTGACAAGCAAGAGCTCGGCGCGGGTGGCTGGGGCGCTCAGAATACTTCCATAAGCGGAATCGGCGTTGGGTACGACGGAGCTGCCAATTTTGGGAGTGCAGGCCGACTTCAGGGGGGGATACATCCGAGCTGGGTTAACGGTCCTTTTCTTTACGATCGGGCGGGTGAAGACGCTCTCGGTTCCTTTGACAACTATGCTAGGGCTATGGCTTTTATCTCACACGAAATAGGCCACCGCTGGCTTGCGTTTCTGGATTTCATTGACGACAGCGGTGTTAGCCGCCCTCTGCACGATGTGTTTGGCCATTGGCTCGGCAATGTACCTATTCAGTCTGCTGTAACTTTCAAAGAAACTTATGAAGCCTCGCCCATGCAGGGGGGGCCCTTTTGGGTGGAAAATAACGATGGCACTTTCACAGACTACATCCAAAGCTCACCCTCAGGGTACGGATTTCTGGATCTTTATGCGATGGGTCTGATGCGACCGGAAGAGGTTCCGGACTTTTTCCTGCTCGAGAATATCTCGGAGTCCAACGCCGTCAATCCCCGGCGGACTGTGCGGGCAGAAAAAAAGGTAATTTCAATCGACCAGGTCATTGCAGCCATGGGACCGCGTCTTCCCTCGGCTACGGACTCCCAGAAAAGTTTCTCCACAGCTTTCATTCTGCTTGTGCCGAATGGGACACAACCGACAGGCGAGGATTTGAATAAAGTGGAGGAGATCCGTCTGCAATGGGAAGAGTATTTCAGGAAGGCCACGGGCGGCCGCGCCACCATGTCAACCACCCTGGTGACGGCCCCGCCGCCGACCCCACAGGTTACATCCGCAGGTGTCGTCCATGCTGCCAGTTTTATAACGGGGCCGGTTGCTCCAGGCCAAATCGTTTCCGTCTTCGGCTCCGGTGTCGGACCGAGCACCGCTGCTGGTGGCAGGCTTGATTTTGCCGGTGGTGTAGATTCGTTTGTCGGAGACACCAAGGTCCTCTTTGACGGCATTCCTGCCCCTTTGGTCTACGTGCAAGGCGGTCAAGTCAATGCAATTGTTCCCTATTCAGTTGCAGGGAGAACTACTACGCAGCTGGAGATGGAGTATCTGGGGGTGAAATCCAATCCTATTGCACTATCGGTTGCGGATGCGGTCCCGGGAATCTTTACCGTGGCTGGGGGGATAGGCCAGGCCGCGATGCTGAATGAGAACGGGAGCTTCAATTCCCCCTCAAGCCCAGCGACGAAAGGTTCTATCGTGACGATGTTTGCCACAGGCGAAGGGCAGACGGACCCGCCAGGGATAGACGGGATGCTTTCTGCTGATCCACTGCCGAAGCCGCAGCTTCCTGTATCTCTACGGATCGGCGGGCTCACGGCTGAGGTCCTCTACGCGGGCGCCGCCCCTGGCTTTGCAGGCCTTTTGCAAGTCAACGCCCGTGTTCCCAACGACGTCGCTGCTATGGATGACGTCGAGGTTCTACTGACTATCGGCAGTTCGACAAGTCAATCCGGCGTAACCATGGCCGTGCGTTAGTTGAAGTATTTCGTCCTAACCATTGAAATGCCCTTGGTCGACGCAAAATCGAAGTGCAAGAACTTCGCCTCCACGATTACTCCCGTGTAACGGCGAAGGGTAGAGTAATCCTGCCCGCCGGATTAGAAAGCGGTATCCTGAGAGTGTCCGGCAACCTGTCGAGTCTCTGGATTGGCGTGTCGGAGGTGGGGAAGCGAAATCTACTAAACGGAGCGCCCGGTGAGTAATCCACGATTTCCAAAGATGCGAGAAGCTTTCCGATATGCCAGCAACCATGAATCTCAAAATCTTTGCCGGTTTTGTGGCGTGGTGGTGCCAAGAGGTCGACTATATTGGTGTTCTAATAATTGCGTCACGGCCGCACGGCTACAAAATGACTGGAAGTTGATTCGTGAAGCGGTCTTCCGGCGCGATAAGTATACCTGCCGGAAATGCGGTCGGAGTCGAGTTGATAAGGGATTCGTGCCTGAGTGCCATCACCTGATTTCAGTTGTGGAGGGTGGCAAGCACGATTTGGCCAACCTCGTAACGCTTTGCTCGCTCTGTCACAAGGAGGAAACCTCCAAGTTGAGGACTCTGCTGTCCGCCAGGAAGTCCACTGCAGACCAATAACAATCGAAGCTGTAATTCCCTTGCTTGTCATGAAGCCATGTCCGATTCAACAAATCGGCCTACTTTCCCAACTCCCCGACCCACTGCAGAAACAGGCTTTCGATATACGGCACGACCTGCTGAGACCGCGCCGCCAGATTCGCTGCTCGATTGAAATCTCTCGTCTCAACAAGGATATTTATAGAGGTTCCCGCATTGCGAGCCGTTATGTGCCACGCCTCTCGCCGATCATCGAAAATCCGGTGCACGACCGCAGAAAGTTCTTCTTCGAAGTTTTGATCGTTAAGTTCGCATTCAATGGACACGGACATCAAAGGAATCCCCTTTCCCTGTCATCGGGCATTGAGCCCAGAAAGTTTTTCCATTTTCGCACTGTCTAATCTTCTCGTCAAAACTACCCACTCCAGATCTTCGCGGCTCGAACCGCCGGTGCTTTCGCATTTGGAATGGCCGATCAAGCCCAATTTTCCAGGGTATGCTCTGCACAGTAGGGACCAAGTGATCCTTATAACCAGGCGGGAGTGGAGGCCTATCAGCAAGGGGATTATCCCGAGGCGGAGAAGCAGTTCTTGGCTGCCCTCCAGGAAGCGGAAAAGTTTGGTCCTGAAGAACCCCGACTGGCCACCAGCCTCAATAATCTGGCGGTGCTTTATAACGCCCAGGGCAAGTACGCGGAGGCCGAGCCGCTCTACCGGCGGGCGCTGGCGATCCGTGAGAAGACCTTGGGACCGGAGCAGCCCGATGTGGGTCAGAGCCTCAACAACCTGGCAGAGCTATACCGTACCCAGGGGAAATATGCCGAGGCTGAGCGGCAGTTTATGAGGGCGTTAGCGATCGTGGAGAAAGCCCTAGGCCCGGAGCATCCCAACGTGGCCACAACCCTCAACAACCTGGCGTTGCTGTACGACACCCAGGGGAAATATGCCGAGGCCGAGCCACTATACCAGCGGGCATTGGCAATTGACGAAAAAGCCCTGGGAAGAGACCATCCGGACGTAGCAACAGACCTCAACAACCTGGCGGCGCTGTACGACACCCAGGGGAAATATGCCGAGGCCGAGCCGCTATACCAGCGGGCATTGGCAATTGTGGAGAAAGCCCTGGGCCCGGAGCATCCTGCCGTGGCCACAACCCTCAACAACCTGGCAGAGCTATACCGTACCCAGGGGAAATATGCCGAGGCTGAGCGGCAGTTTATGAGGGCGTTAGCGATCGTGGAGAAAGCCCTAGGCCCGGAGCATCCCAATGTGGCCCTGGTCCTGGAGAACTACGCTTTGCTGCTACGAAAGATGAACCGGGAGGCCGAGGCGGTGGAAATGGAAGCCCGCGCCCAGGCTATCCGGGAAAAGAACGCCCAGTAGAACCATCCCCATGGAAACTTGCTATGGGAGTACAATCCAGCCAACGCTAACCCGCCTACATGGCAATTTTGGAGGCATTATGCGACACGCCTGCAAAGGATTCCTGCTTCTTGCCTTTCTGATCCCGCATCTAGCCTGCACAAGGGCTGCACACGAGGCGCTGAGTTTGGCAGCATGGATGAACAACACCGTTGCCGTGCGGGCCTTGCTCGCTGCAGGGGCAAATGTCGATGCCAAAAACGAGGACGGATGGACGGCCTTGATGAGGGCGGCATTGCATGGCCACACCGCTACCGTGCAAGCCTTGCTTGAAGCGGGCGCAGACGTCAATTCCAAAGAACCGACTAAAGTGACCGTCTTGATGGTGACGGCAGACAATGGCCACACTGATACTGTTCAAACCTTGCTCGAAGCCGGCGCAGACGTCAATGCCAAAGACGATGAGGGATGGACGGCCTTGATGTGGGCTCAGGATAGGGTGCACACCGAAGTGGTTGAAATCCTCAAGAAGGCCGGGGCCAAGGAGGCCAAATGAACAGGCAGACACGTTTGCCGCGGGTTGGAGTTTTGTGCGTGATGCTGATAACTGCCCCGTTCATTGCGTGGGGACAGTCTGCTGACTCGCCGAAGGCTCGCAGCGCGCCGGAGGAATTTCAAGCGGACCTGGAGCGGCGCGGGTTTAGCGAGCAGGACCTCCGCAAGGAGATTAGCCAGAACCTGAGCATCCAAAATCTGGAGGAAAATCAGGTCAATGGCAGGATCGAGGTCACCGATGCGGAGGTGAGCAGCTTTTACGAAGCAAACAAGGAGTCGTTCAATATCAAGGAAACCCAGTACCGCATCGGCCAGATTGCCGTCAGCCCCAATCCCGACGCGCCTTTCGCCAATTTGAAAAATGACAAGGCAAGAAACGAAGATCAGGCTAGCAAGAAAATCCAGCTTCTGGCGAGAAAATTGGAGGCCGGAGAGGAATTTCAGCAAGTGGCGCGGGAATACTCCGAGCACCCGGGGGCAGCCCAGACGGGCGGCGACTTCGGCTACCATCCCGCCTCGGCACTCGACCCCCTGGGGCCGGATTTGAAGATATCCCTCCTGGCGCTTGAGGTGGGCGAGATCACCCCTGTGATTCGGGTGACGGACGGATACATGATCCTGAAGCTCCTCGGAAAACGGGAGCCGGGCCAGCGCGAGCTGGAAGACCCGGAGGTGCAGCAGAGCATCCGCCAGGAGATCAGGAATCGCAAGTTGGTAGCTACACAAGCACCCGCTCAAGAAAATCTCTGGGAGACATACATGAAAGCCGCAACTGAGGCGTATCAGCAAGCCAATTATGCCGAGGTGGAAAAGCAGTTGTCGGCTGCGCTCCAGGAAGCGGAAAAATTCGGTCCTGAAGACCCCCGCTTGGCCACCAGCCTCAATAATCTGGCGGTGCTTTATAACGCCCAGGGCAAGTACGTGGAGGCCGAGCCGCTCCATCAGCGGGCCCTGGCGATTGTGGAGAAAGCCCTGGGGCCAGAGCATCCAAACGTGGCCGAGAGCCTGGAAAACTACGCAGCCCTTCTACACAAAATGGGGCGCAATGACGAGGCAGCAAGACTGGAAGCCCGCGCCCAGGCCATCCGGGAAAAGAACGCCCAATAGAACCCGCAAGAATAAAGTGAAAGTGGTTTTAGTCGGAATAACCAAGAAGCAATCTCACCGCTGGCAGGCTGTGGCTGCGGTTCCTTAAAAGAAAAAGTGCCGAGCCAGTAAAGTAAGCCACCACACCCCTTTTAAATCGTTGCCCGCCGAATCGTTAGATGGCTGTTAGATGAGACAACTAAAGGGCTAGAGCGATCAGCCCTAACCCATTGATTCTTTGGTTGCGGGGGTCGGATTTGAACCGACGACCTTTGGGTTATGAGCCCAACGAGCTACCAGACTGCTCCACCCCGCAAAGGCAGTATACCTTAAGCGTGATTTTTCACCAAGTTGTTTCCTGGCAATGAGCTTGCGGAAATGGGGCAGGGAAGTCATGGGCTTAAATTGGGCGGACTAGTTGCCCGTCAGGGGCTGTTTTTGTAACAGTTTGTAAGAAATCTCCGAACAACTTTTGTTCCAAGGCACGAGCAGCTTCTGGAGTGGCCTTGTTGACGTGCGTGTAGAGTTCAGTCGTTTTCGAGTTGGTATGCCCTAGATACATTCTTGCCGCCTTCAGGTCGCGGGTTTCCCGGTAAATCAGGGTGGAAGCCGTATGGCGAAATACGTGCCAGCCATGGGACCTCTTCTCCCGCACACGCCCGCTGCTCGCTTACCCGATAGCCCCCGCACAGGTATCCCGCTACCGGGCGGCGTCGCGAGGGCTTCAGAATTTTTTTGCCAAAACGTCCTGCAACATCGTTTTGTCCAAAGTTAGATCGGCCACCAACCGCTTCAGCCGTTGGTTCTCTTCCTGCATCTGCTTCAGCTGCCGGACCTGGTCGATCTCCAGCCCCACGTACTGTTTCTTCCACCGGTAGAACGTTTGCTCCGAGATCCCTACCTTCCGGATCAGTTCCCCCACCGGCACCCCCACTTCTGCCTGCTTCAACACTCCCACGATCTGCTCCACAGAAAATCGCTTCCGTTTCACGGCTTCTCCCCCCTTCTTCTGGTCATAGATTCTGCCGCAAAACTCACTCTCAACTTGGCTCAAAAAACCGGGGGCCGGTCACTGCCGAAGCCGTCTCGGAGAAAAAATCGTTTATGGAGGTCTCGGTTGGACGCAGTGAGGTATATACTCTCGGTGTGAACGCCAAAAAGGAAATTTCGGTACAAATACGCGCGCCACAATGCTAGTTCGCCGATTCCGCCGTCTGCTAGAATACGCCCTCAATCGAGTGAAAGATTGCGACTTGCACTATCGGGGCTGAAAAGTACCGTTTCTTAAAAGACTAGATGCCAGTCCGGCATGAGTAACAGGAGGAAATTATGACAAGCCTTGGCAATAAAATTCTTTGGCAACCGTATACAGGATTTGTAGAGAAAGTATTGACCTTGCTCTTTTTTGTTTTTTTCGCGCCGAATGCCATGCTTGGTCAGCAGGAAGTTTCTCAGCCGAGATTCAAATGGATCGTAGAGAAAGACGTGAAGATTCCGATGCGGGATGGGGCCATCCTGAAGGCGGATGTGTTTCGTCCCGTATCCCCGGACAAATTTCCCATCATCATGGACATGACGGCGTACCAGAAGGACTTACTCTGGGTCCCACCGCCGGATCTGGAGGAGAAGCCCAACCAGTATATGACCTGGGAGACAGGAAACCCAGAATGGTGGTGTCCGCGGGGTTATATTCTTGTTCGGGTAGACAGCCGGGGAAGTGGAAAGTCACCGGGTTTTGCTGAGCCCTGGTCGAAGCAAGAGGTCCTTGATTTCTACGACGCTATTGAATGGGCGGGCGTCCAGCCGTGGAGCAATGGGAACGTTGGGCTGCTGGGGATTTCCTACATGGCGATGAATCAATGGTGGGTCGCCAGCCTCCAACCACCCCACCTGAAGGCAATGATCCCATGGGAGGGGGCCGCAGACCTGTACCGTGATGCCGCTTACCACGGGGGCATATTTAACAATTTCATGCAGACTTGGTATTTGGGTCTCATGTTCAATCACCTTCACGGCCCGGCCCAAGTCTACAATCCGGACGCCATGGCTCTAAACTGGATATGGGAAATCATGCGGAACCGCCTGGATACGGGCTTTTATGAAGGTGTGCAAGCGGAGTGGGACAAGATCGTGGTGCCGTTCTACAGCGTGGGTAATTGGAGCCACACGATGTTGCACTTGCGGGGGAACACGGAAGCCTTTGTCCGGGCAGCTTCAAGGAACAAGAAGTTGCGGATTCACTCGGGCACCCATTTTCACCCCTTTTACTCAGAGGAAGGCAAGATGGACCAGCTGCGCTTCTTCGATCAGTGGCTGAAGGGAATCGACACAAGCATTATGTCAGAACCACCCGTCAAAGTTTGCCTCCGCACCGACGCAGATTCGTGCGAATGGCGCTACAACAGTCGATGGCCATTTGACAACACCCGGTGGACCAAGTTCTATTTGGGTGCCCCAGACGCTGGCGCTAGCAAAGACGCTCAGGGCACGTTGAGCAAAGATGTCCCGACTACTGAAGGCGTGGCCACGTATGCGAGCCAGAGTGCATACCGTAGCGGTCCTGATCCGAAGGGGGTGACGTTCGTAACAGAACCTATGGCCGAGGACACGGAGGTGATTGGCCCAGTCAACCTAGTGATGTTGGTGTCGTCCTCCACTGACGACATGTACATCTTTGCGACACTGAAAAATATCGATCCAAATGGCAAGGAAGTAATGTATCCCCCGATAACACCAACCCGCAGTCGCTCACATGCAGCCGTAGGTTGGCTCAAGGTTTCCCATCGGAAATTGGACCCGAAACTTTCAACCCCCGATCGGCCCTACCACACGCACGACGAAGAGCAAAAACTCATACCAGGGGAAGTAGTGAAGGTCGAGGTGGAAATCTGGCCGACGGGTACCGTGTCCAAGAAAGGGCATCGGATCCAGTTGGACGTTCGACCTACTGGCGCTGGGTATCGAGTCCTCGTGCCCGAAAGTTTGAAGCAGGAGACCAATAGCATTTACACCCGCGGCGACCGCGCATCCTATCTACTGCTGCCCGTTATCCCGTCAAAGGGGTCCTCGCCGACTACGAGTAGTAGCAAAACCCAGAGTATATCCCGCTGAGTGATCGGTTTTTCTAACCAGAGGCATCCCATCTAGCTACGATCCTGCCACCCGCCATTACGCAGCGGGACCTAAAGCCGGAAAGACCATGCTGACCAAGGCGGGCACGAAGCTACTGGACTTTGGGTGCTTCCGCAATCGACTGTTGGTGGGATCAGCATAACTCTAAAATGTTCAATATGTTGGTGGCAGAAATCGTCTTAGCAGTTCTGCAGTGTGGCAAATATAGAATCAGCCACTCTGTTTGTTGGAGATAGGGATGCACTAACAACACTAGATTGCGGAAGCGCCGAAGCCCGGCCCCCTAATTTTCTACATAGACATTCTAAGTGATGCAAGCTTTTATTGGATCACACCGCAGGCGACGCGGGCACCTGCATCGCCCGAGGGCTGGCTTTGAACATCGTCTTCCCCAGCGTGGACCACGACCGCCTTGCCGCGAATCGAGTTCGATCCTTCCAGGCTAAGAAATTCAAAATGCAAGTCCGCCATGACTTGACCCTCGGCATTGGCTTCCACGTTTCCCAGATCACCGATGTGGTGTTCGGCAGCATCCGGCGCGCCATGAGGTTTGTCATCGGGGTTAAAATGCCCCCCCGCGCTGCTTGCGTCAGGGGCACTGCAATCACCTGTTGCGTGAATGTGGAACCCATGCCTGCCAGGAGTCAGTTCCGTTAAGTTGATTTCAACGTGGGTTTCTCCACTGACTTCCTCAAAATGTACCGTGCCTTCTACGGTATTGCCTTCGGTAGGTTGCAGGCTCGCCTCAGCGGTTCTCGCCATCGGTTGGGCCGGCGCTTCCGCTTGCTCGGCTGGCTGCTCTGTTGGCCCACATCCCATGAAGAAAACGATGGGCAACAATAAAAAGAACACCATCCAGCTTCTGTAGTTCAACATCCTATCCTCCTCAACAAAGGTTTCGGGGCTCTACCCGGAATTTCCGATTTGAGCTTCCGCTTCGCCCAATAGCATACATCAGCCGCTCATCAGTTCATACCTGAGGGTTCCCGACGCTTCAGTTTTTCAAACCAGTCGAGGACGACTGGGGCTGGGGGTCAGGGCACCTTCCCGCTCCAAGGGATGATTCATCAGTAATTGCTGGCTCTTGAGTTCACTTTCTCTCCCATTCGCGTGGACCGAAGCGAGACCCTAAAAGGCTTATCTTCTATGCACGGTTGACCGTTTTCTACGAGTGCCGCGTCTCGTCTGCGAACCTACTTGGGCTGGGCGACGACGCGAAGATAGGGTTTAAGAGTCTTCCACCCGCCGGGATATTTTTGTTTCGCTTCTTCGTCCGATACCGCCGGCAGGATGATGACATCCCCGCCTTGCTTCCAATTCGCTGGCGTGGCAACTTTGTGCTTAGCCGTAAGCTGCATAGAATCTACAACCCGCAAGACTTCATCAAAGTTCCGGCCTGTGCTCATGGGGTAGACGAGCATCAGCTTGATCTTCTTGTCCGGACCAATCACGAATACGTTGCGCACGGTGGCATTGTCCGCCGCCGTCCGGCCCTCGCACGACTCCCCGGCTTCGCCTGGCAGCATGCCATAAAGCTTGGCAACCTTGAGCTCCGGGTCGCCGATCATCGGGTAGGTCACCTTGTGGCCCTGCGTCTCTTCGATATCCGCCGACCACTTACTATGACTGGTCACTGGGTCCACGCTCAACCCAATAACCTTGCAGTTTCGCTTCTGAAACTCGGGCTGCAGCCCCGCCATATAACCGAGTTCAGTGGTGCACACGGGGGTAAAGTCCTTCGGGTGGGAAAACAGGATCGCCCAGCCGTCCCCGATCCATTCATGGAAGTTGATCTTCCCTTGTGTGGTCTCGGCAGTGAAATCGGGTGCTTCATTATTTATACGTAAGATCATGGTTCTCCTCCAAGCGGTCTTCCTCGCTGCTATTTTAGTTCTAAATTCTCCAGTCGGGAAATTGTACATCATGTCCCGCTCTTCTCGTCAACCTCTTACCGTGCTTAATGCTGCGACCGGCTGCAGGCTCCCTTTCCACGGTCGAGCCCCGTTTCTACCGGAATTAGTTTTTTGACCCTCCGGCGGTTGCGAGTATGCACCCGTTTGCCTCTTGTAGAGCCCTCCAGGCACGGGGTTTTCTCCCAGAGGGTCCCACTGGCATTGTCAAGTTAAGGCAGAGTCAGGTAGCATTGACAGATGGAATCACTTTCCCGAGAGCATCGCTTTCCACTTGAAATCATCAGTCAGGAATCTCGGCTTGGTTCCGTTAACTTGACAGTGCCCTGTTTTCGGCGATGAAAGTGGGGTGCCGCTGTCAAACTTCGGGGTTATTTCGTAGACAGCAACCACCTCGCGTCAAATACAGTTCGCCCTCAAACTTCTGTTCTGATACCTGGGGGCGGCAGTCATTGATCCGGAAGAATCACCTGAGCGGGAGGTCTCAAATGAAGCCAAGAAGCAACCGATTCCTGGGAAGAAAAGCCTCAGTCAGCGCAGCGTTCGTTGTGTGGCTCCTTGCCTTGGTTGGGAATCTGCCTTGTTTGGCGCAAGCGGTCAAGGTCATTGAGGGTGGCACATTAATCGATGGCACCGGAGGCGCGCCGATCCCCAGCGCAGTCCTTGTTATCGAAGAGAATAGAATCACGACTATTGCCCAGAGGGGGGCGTTGCAATATCCTCCCGGGGCACAGGTGATTGACGCGACCGGCAAGTATATTCTCCCCGGCTTGATCGAGATGCACATTCATTATCACGCCTGGGTCGTCGAACCTCTGCTTCATTACGGGATTACTACTGCGTATGATTTTGGGAATTTGGAGGAATGGATACTCGCATACAAAGATGGGACGGAAAAGGGAAGGATCTATGGTCCGCGCATTTTTGCGGTGGGACCGATGTTGAATGGGATTCCGAACGAAGGCCCCGGGTCGATTGAGGGATCTCTGCATGGATTTGAAGATCCGGAACTTGTGCGAGAAGAGATACGACGCTTAGCGGCAAGGGGGGTCGATGGAATCAAGTTTTACAACACGGTGAGCCTAGAAGTTCTCCGAGCTGCCACGGATGAAGCCCACAATCACGGACTGCGGGTGGGAATTCACAAAGTGCCATCGGATGCCAACGAACTGGCCGATGCTGGAGTGGATGCGCTGGTGCACGGAACCGGCATCGGGTTGGCGACTATTAAGGATCCCGCCAAGAGGAAACGGTACCGGGAGGAAACCTTCCCTCCGTTGCCAGATGGCACGTTCCCACACTACCTCTGGGCTGGGGACCCTTCCAATGAGCCCCACTATCTGATGGAGGAAGAGAACTTCGACGAGACCATTAAGCATTTAACCTCAAAAAGTGTCTTCATAAACCCCACGATGGTTTTTGGTTGGAATTGTGCCCATGGACGTTGGGCCGAATTTGAGCGTGACATTTTGGAGTTCGTCCGCGATCCCAATCTCGTCTATATTCCCCGCGAAAATATGGACCGCTGGTTAGATCATGGTTCAGCCGCCTGTGATCAGATGACCGGCGAGGAAAAGCGACTGATGAGGGAGGGCTATGAGAAGTATCTGCGTTTTCTTCGGAAGTTTGTCCAGGCGGGAGGGAAGATCATCAACGGTTCGGATCCAGTGCACTCAGGAGTCCCCGGTTTAGGACTTCATCAGGAAATGGAGTTATTGATTGATGCCGGGCTCACTCCGATGCAGGTGATCTCAGCGACCACCAAGAATAACGCGGAATACATGAAGAAAGATCACTTGATTGGAACGCTCGAGGCGGGCAAGCTTGCCGACATCCTAATTGTCGATGCGGATCCGTTGCAAGACATCCGAAATTTAAGGAAAGTCCATCTTCTGATGAAAGACGGGGAAATCATGGATACCGCCTATCATGCATATTATAGAAACCCTTTCCCGAGGCCTGAAAACAACATTGTGCTTTTTCAAGAAGTTCCGATAATTACACCGACTCTTTCGAGCATCTTGCCAACGACTGTGGTGGAAGGTTCCAAGGGAGTTACGATCACTATCAAGGGCAAATACTTTCTGAGGACAACAATAGCTCGCGCAAATGGGGTGAACTTGCCTACAGAATTCGTTAATGTCACAGAATTGCGGGCGAAAATACCGGATGCGATGACAGCAAATCCAGGAGTTTACTCTATCCTGGTGTTGACACCATCCCAAGGCTCCTCTGATCCTGACTTAAATAATACTCTTTTGCTCGTCACATATAAGTAGGTCGCTGGTTCGTTACTCGGCTTTTATATCTTTCCTCCAGGCGAGTCAAATGGCGTAAAATCGGCTTGCCGAACTGCATTTTTATATACTAAGGAGAAAACGTCGATGAAATGGGTCGGGATTGTGTTCTTGATTCTGCTATTTTCCTATTGCTCTGGTCCAAGAAGTGAACGGCAAGGGCAAATAAACCCAAGCGCCTCCTTGGTTATTCAAATGGAAACGCTCTCGAAAGGAAATTTGCTATGACCTTCTCAAGAAACAGTGCCTGGACAAGTGCCTTTATTCTGGTTTTGATTTTTCCCACTGCGCTAGGAGCCCAGCAAAGGCCGGAAGTTCCCCGCTCTCCGGAAATCAGAAAGGTCACCTCTGTGGATGAGCTGATGCCCTATGCTCGTTATTACGTGACCACACAGTACCGGGGGATGGTAAGCCTCATGAAGCCCAGTCTGGGAGCGAAAGCGGGAGACAAGATTCTGCTCATCACGGAAATTACCACCGACCCGCTGGTGATCGCGGCCATTCGGAATGCGGCGCTGGAGGTGGGCGCTGAATTCAACGTCATCGAGCTGCACGGATATCCCGAGATCACCGACCCGGTGGAAACCGAAGTCACCTACGTCAACCAGCGCGTCGATCAGATGTGGCCGGACTGGATTTGGCAGGCTATAGAGCAGGTGAACATCGTGGCGGTGGGCTACGGGCTGGAGGTCCACACCACCACTGCGGAAATTCGAAAGTGGTTTGCCGACCGGGATATCCGGATGATCCGGTTTCCGTATTACACCCCGGAAATGATGTTGCTGTCGGGAGTGAATTATCCCGACGAGTTGTTTGAAGCCATCAGCAGAAAAGTATGGAGTCAGGTTTACGGCGCCCGGGTGATCCGGGTGACCGATCCTCTGGGGACGGATATTACGATTCGGCTGGATCCGGGCTACTGGGACCGGAAGAAAAATGCTTATAAAAACTTCTTAACTGACGAGGCCGGTGTCATCTGGCCCGGACACATCATGATCGTGCCGTTCTTCTCCCGAGAAAAGGCTTCCGGGAAACTGGTCAGCGACACGCTGCATGGCGGGCACATTCCAGAGACCTCGGTCCTCATCCGCGACAGCCGCTATGCCGAGGTATCCGGGGAGGGCAGCTTTGCCGAATATCTTCGGGACGTGCAGCACCAGTATAAGGATGTGACCTTGCCGGGGGCGCCCGGTCCAGGCGCCGATTTCTTTATGGAAATTTCCATCGGGACGCAGCCCAAGGCCAGCCGGGCGCCGGTGGAGGATCTGGCCGGCGCGCCGCGCTTTTTCGGCTTCGCGGAAGGCAGAAAGCGGGCCGGCGTCGTCCACGTTTCTTTTGGCACTCCCACCGCGCAGTTCGTCGAAGAGCAATCGCTCAGCAATGACTTGTTGGATTTCCTGAAGGAGAAGGATTTGATTGTTCAGCATATGGACGCCGAGCTGTACCATGCCACCTATACAGCCGACGGAAGAAAGATCGTTGAGGATGGGCGCTTGCTGGTGTTGGACGATCCGGAGATCCGCCAGATCGCTTCCAAGTACGGGGACCCGGACGAGCTGTTGAAGCTAGACTGGATCCCGCCGGTCCGGGCGAATGTCGCAACCCCTCACTAGACCATTTTTATAGATAGTGTATCGCCAGACATCACTAGACACTATCTATAAAAATGGTCTGGTACCAAAGATCGGTCTGGTCACAAAAGCCATCGAAAGGATTAAGAGTCGCCTGCTCTGCCAGTTGAGCTACGTGCCCTTCGGTGCGGAGGGTGTCCCATACATAGTTGAAGGTTGAACGGCGGTTCGGCCCGAATCGAATAGAATCGGGCCAAGCCTAAATCCTATAGAAGGAGAACCGCCGAATGAAGGGAAAATATCACGTTTTGGAACTGGGTTCCAAGGGAGCCGAAGAAACCATCCAGAAGTTTTGCCAAACCAACGGACAGATGCTGTTGCCGGTGGTGGATCTGATCACGGAGGCGCGTCTGGCGTTGGATGAGGTGATTGATCGGGCCGGGCGAGGTTTGATTGAAACGATTCTGAGCATGAGCGCAGAGCAAATCGCGGGGCCAAAGAGTCCCGGGAAGGCGAGCGGAGAGGTGCGCTGGCATGGCCGGCAATTGGGGAGGGTGAAACTGGCCGATCGCCAGCTGCGGGTGGAGCGGCCCCGGCTGCGCCGGAAGGGCGGAGGGGAAGAAGCGGTGCCGGCCTACGAAGCACTGCGGAAAAGCGAGAAGACGGGCGAGGAGATGTTCGAGGCACTGTTGAAAGGGGTTTCGACGCGGAACTACCGCGAGGTGATCCCGGAGATGGCCAACAGCGCTGGGGTGTCGAAGTCTCAGGTGAGCCGGGAAGCGGCCGAGCAAGGAGCGCGGCGGCTGGAAGAACTGTTGGCGCGGCGCTGGGAGGAGGTCGAGATTCTGGTGATTTACCTGGACGGAATGCGGTTCGGCTCCCACCACGTCATCAGCGCCGTGGGCGTGGACATCGAGGGCCGCAAGCATGTGCTGGGGATTCAACTGGGCGCGACCGAAAACGCCGCTGCGGTGAAAGACCTTCTCACCCGCCTGCGCCAGCAAGGTTTGCGCACGGATCAGCGCTATCTGTTTGTGATCGACGGCGCCAAAGCGCTCCGCGCGGGGATCGAGGAAGTATTCGGCAGCAATCAGCTGGTGCAGCGTTGCCGTACTCATAAGCTGCGCAACGTGGCTGAGCGGTTACCAAAGGGCGACAAAATGCTGGCGAATCAGGTGCGGTCGCTGATGCGCGCCGCCTGGCGATTGCCCCAAGCCGAGGAAGGCATCGTGCGCATAAAAAAGCTCGCTGGGATGATCGAGTGCGATCATCCGGCAGCAGCCGCCAGCTTGCGCGAAGGGTTGGAGGAGACCTTTACGATCAATCGAGCCGACGTTCCTCCCAGCCTCCACCGCTGCCTGGCAACCACGAACCTCATCGAGAGCCCGCAGTCGGGCGTGCGGAAAAAGACTGGCAATGTTTGCCGCTGGCGCGACGGCGAGATGACGTTGCGCTGGGTGGCAGGAGCGTTTCTGCTGACCGAGAAGAATTTCCGGAAGATCATGGGTTATCACGATCTCTGGGCTTTGGCATCGATTCTCGGCCGAAGTCCAAACGCTGCTTCCTCTCACAAGGAGGAAGTGGCGTAATATGAACTCAACCCGCCGTCCCAACCTGCAACTGAGTTTGGGACACCTTCTCGGTGCGCTTCCATATCTTACAGCAAAAACGGGTTGCAGCGCACGCTCCGGCTGATCAGCAAGCGGACCCATACGCCAGTTTTTCAATAACCTCTTAGGTGGTGAAGCCTTGGCCAATGTTCGTTTCTTGATCCGGGTATTTTCTCTGGCCCACCGAGTTTTATACCGGGCCTCGGGCGGTTTCGTTGGCGGCTTTGGGGCAAAGGTATTGCTCCTTACCACAGCGGGGAGAAAGAGTGGCAAATCCCGCACGATACCCTTGCTCTACCGCGCCAATGATTCCGGTTGGGCAGTTGTAGCCTCGAATGGCGGAGATGTCCGCCACCCTGCTTGGTGGCTTAATCTGAAGGCAAACCCTGTTGCCACAATCCAGGTCAGACGGGCCCTGCAGCGGGTGCGTGCCAGGGAGGCTTCTGAGAGCGAGAAGCGCGATCTATGGCCTCGATTCGTAAAAATGCATTCTGGCTACCAAACCTATCAGCAAAGGACTAAACGGAAGATCCCGGTCGTGATTCTCGAACCAGAGACGAATGGCGGAGTTTCTTCACACGCAGAACTTTGATTTGCAGAACGTTGAGTGGTTGAGCATCTGGTGACCTCTTGATGCTGCAAGCCCGAGAGGCCGCCCTCGCGCTGTGATAACCCTCTGGAGAACGCCTGCCCTGCGGTATTTCGTGGCGACAGGGGGCCTTTGAATAGTAAGGTCTGTAAAGCAAGGTTTGTAATGAGACATTAGTCCTATTAAAAAAGGTACTTTCCCACCATTGCCCCTATTAGACCCAGGCCTCACAGTTCTAATTGTTAGGTGAGATGGAATCTCAAATTTTAGAACAAAAAGGCGTGAACCCATGACAAAGCTTCAACCCCTCGAGAGCCAGGCGAATAACCAAAAAACTTCTTACATAATGCTGTTTTGTGCGCTGCTGCTGGTGAGGAATTCCAAGGCCACGCTGGAGCAATCGGTTCGAGTTGCTCCCCTTGCCGGGAACGCCAAATGTTTAGCGGAAGAGCTTTTGGCCTAACAGGAGGTAATTTCGATGTCGACAAGCAGCCAGAAGAAATTCGATTTTCCAGATTTTGTCGTTTCCCTTGCGAATTTCCCGGCAGAACAAATGCTGGGCGTAGTAGAGGAAGAGATAAAAAACATTTCCAGCCGCTTCCCGAATGACGCGATGGAGAAATTCAGGCAGATGTATTACGGGAAGAAGCTAGGACGATTCCGAGTCTTCCTGCAAACGTGCGAACTCCCGGCAGATATGCCCCCGCGCGAACAGGAAGCCTACCAGGCGATCTCAAGCAAACTGGAGGCCGAGGGGCGGCAAATCAAAAAAGCGGTGAGCGAGGCTCAGCCTGTCTCCGTAGATAGGGAAGTAGCAACGTGGCTGGTCATGGCAACAAGCGTATGAACTCGCTAAAGATATGAGATCGAGGAGGCGCTGTTCCATTCGCATGGAACCTGGCAGGTTCGTTTCAGAGACTTCTATTGTTCGAGCGCAGCTTCTACCTGTTGCGCGAATTGGAGCATCGCGAACGGTTTGTAGACGTAAGAGCACCCGCTGCTTTCCAGGAACTTCTTTACCGCATCGCTCTTGTCGGCAGTCAGAAAAATAATTTGGCGCGAGGCCAGCAAGTCATTCTCCCGGACATGCCGAAAGAGTTGCTCGCCGCTGATTTCCGGCATCTGGATATCACAAATGACGAGATGGAACTTCATTGCGGCGAGTTTCGCGAGGGCTTCCTTGCCGTCGCCCGCCGTTTCAATGTGAACGTTTTCCGCCTCCAGCACTTTCTCCAGTAGCTGCAGGGTCAAATCATCGTCATCGACCAAAAGGATATTTTTTGTTTCGGCGTCGTCTGCGGACTCCTCCGGGGTAAGCTTCAGGGGCTCTGCAGCCTTCCAGAGGCTCTGGGCCCTGCAATAGTTGCAGTAGAATGGCTGCGGCTTATCCTCAGCCAATTTTCCAAGCTGTTCGGAAGTCAGGCTGAATTGTTTGCGCGTGCCGCAGTTGACACAAGATAGCATCACCTGTTTCAGTTGCAGCATGGGTAGTCCTCCCGGCAGAGACAACAGTATACAGTATATCCGCTCAGCATTCCATAGTCCTGACTAGTTTTTCCATAATGATGTTATCGGGAATAGTTCACTTCGGTGATTGACGGAAAGTTTTCTGCGCAAATCTTGTACAGGACAGGGAGTTCTTCGGGCAGCCAAGACAATTAGGATAGAGGGTCACCTCTTCAGGCGAAGGCCCTTCGGGACCAGCACCCGCTCTATCAACTCGAACAGTCCCTGTACCACAAGGGCCAGCGCTGCCGCGGGCACGGCGCCCTCAAGGATCAGCCCGATATCGTCCCGCCGGATGCCGGTCAGAATCGGCTGGCCGTAACCGCCCGCCCCGATCAGCGCGCCGAGCGTGGCGGTCCCCACGTTGATTACCGCTGATATCTTAATCCCTGCCAGGATCGCGCGGGAGGCCATCGGCAGATCCACCAAACGAAGGGTCGCGCCCGACGGCAGCCCCAGCGCTGCCGCTGATTCCCGGATGCCGGGCGGAATATCGTGCAGCCCCGTGTATGTGTTCCGCACGATTGGAAGCAGGCTGTAAAGGAACACCGCCATAATGGCCGGCGGCTCGCCGATGCCGAGCAGCGGAATCATAAACACAAGCAATGCCAGGGAGGGAATCGTCTGGATGACACCCGTCGTTCCCAGGATCACCTGCCCGATCCGCGGCTGCCGTGCCGACAGAATGCCCAGCGGCACCGCAATCAGGATTGCCGCCATCAGTGAGATCGACACCAAATACAGGTGGGCACGGGTGTTTCGCAGAAGGCGCCCGACAGCGCTTTCTACTTCCACCTGGGGGTCGTCGATGATCTGCTTCGCAACCAGGAAATCGGCGGAGACGACGCTTTCCTCCATTCCATCCAGCTTGGCGCGCGAATTCATCGCCACCATTTCCGCCTCGGAGATGAGCCCCTCCATCTGTAACAGAGTTGCCACGACTTCCGGAGCGCGTGCGGCCAAATCATCCCGGTAGAGCAGCACCGCATGATATGTGGGGAAAACGCCGAGGTCGTCCTCGAGGGTTCGCAGGTTGTAGTACTGAATCTCGGCGTCTGTGGAATAGAGGTCCATTGCATGAATCGAGCCGTCTTCCAGACCTCTGTAGGCCAGGTCGTGATTCAGTCCGCGCACGTCCTGCTGCGGCAGGTTGTAGCGTGCTCGGAGCATTGGCCAGCCGTCGCCGCGGTCCATGAACTCGTTGTTGAAGCCGAATTTCAGATCCGGGTGGCGACGCAGGTCGGAGATGGTCCGGATTCCCAGCCGTTCGGCGACCTCCTCTTTCATGCCGATGACGTAGGTATTGTTGAAGCCCAGGATTTGGCTCATCCGGATGCCACGCTCCGCCAGCGCCTGCCGAATGGCCTCCTCTCCGCTCACGCCGCTGCCTGCCAGGATTTCCTGGCTGAGCGTGCCGGTGTATTCCGGATAAACGTCAATATCGCCCCGCAGCAGCGCGCTCCAAAGCACCTGAGTGCCGCCCAGCTCGCTCCGATGCAGCGTCCGTGCTCCCGCGCTCTGCGCCAGATGAACAGCCATCTCTCCCAGGATCACCGATTCTGTAAATATCTTCGAGCCGAATGTGATTTCCCTTTCCGCAGAGGCCTGCTGGGCAAACCCGGCGACGGGCGATAGCAACGTCACCGCTGCTGCCAACAAGGCTGGAAGTATATGAAGTGCCCTCATACGGAATCTCCCCGCAAAGACTCCAGCGGACTGCGCTGTGCGTTGATGAACTGCTGGACGAACGGGGTGGCGGGCGACTGGACCATCTCCTTCAGGGTGCCTTGCTGGACGATTTGGCCGTCGCGCAGCAGCACGATGGTGTCGCCGAAAAATCCAGCCTCGCCCATGTCGTGGGTCACCATCACCACCGTCTTGCCCAGCGTCTGGAAAATCTTCCGGAGGTCGGCTTGCAATTCGGAGCGAATCATGGGGTCCAGCGCGCCCAGCGGTTCGTCCAGCAAGAGCACGTCCGGGTCCAGCATCAGAGCACGCATCAGGGCCACGCGTTGTCTCTGGCCGCCGGAGAGCTGCACGGGGTAGCGGTCCAAACCCTCGCGGGGAAACTGCGTCAGCGAGGCAAGCTCGGCCAGGCGCGATTCGACCCTTTCCTGGCTCCAGCCAAGATAGCGAGCCATGAGGGAGACGTTGCCTCGGGCGTTGAGGTGAGGGAACAGGCCGCCGTCCTGGATCACATATCCCATGCGCCGCCGCAGGAGCAGGGCATTGGTGGGCGTGACCTCGGTGCCCTCGAAACGAACCGTCCCGCTATCGGGCCATATGAGACCCATCATCGTCCGTATCAGAGTGGACTTCCCGCAGCCGCTCGGGCCGATCAGCACCGTGGTCCGGCCCTGATCGACCGTCATGTCGATAGGCTGCAAGACTTGCGTTCCGTCGTAGGTTTTGGAGACAGCGGTTAATTCCAGCATTGTTTGCTCTCTATACCGTTTTCACAAATGGTGTAGACTCGCACGGTCCGAAATCAGAGCCGCGACTGTAAAGGAGCGACCACGAAACGTTGGTTAGCCGATCATCGCTGGATGGCCGCTCCATAACTGTCGCGGCTCTGACGGTCTACACCATTTGTGAAAACGGTATAACGTCGCCCATCAGCCGCGCATTTGGAGCGAAGCCAAAGGCGTAGTGGACAATGGGTCGGCTGCATGGGCATGTTATATGGCATTTTAATTGATACGCCTATAGATGCTCATAAACGCGCCACAGGGGCAATTAACAGCCTTAATTAGCTTCAGTTTTGTCGGAACAGTCCCTTGACTAAAAAGGCGTTTTCCAGTGCCAACAACGACGGGAAACGTCCAAAGCCGGAATTCATCAATCAGCCCTTGAGATAGCAGGGTCTGGATCAGTTGCCAACTGCCATGAACTTGTAGTAGCGGACCGTCTTGTCCCTTGAGCCGAGAGATCTCTGCTGCAATGTTCCCTGATATTCGTTGAGAGTTTTGCCATTTAAGGTTCTTTGAACTGGACGTCACAACGAATTTTGTAGCAGCGTTGAGTTTTTCGGCGACCGGATTGTTGACGCTGGAACTGGCAAAACCTGCTTCAAATACATCGTAAGTCGTTCGTCCGAGAAGGAGGTCGTAAGGAGCGGACATCGCCTCACGCATTACCTGTTCCATCACCTCGTCCCAGCACTCTCGCGCCCAGCCTCCGTGCATAAATCCGCCCGAAGAATCTTCGCCTGGATCACTTGGCGCTTGCATCACGCCGTCAAGGGTAAGAAAAGTCAAGATAGCGAGATTTCTCACAACATTCTCCTTCTTTCTATCAAACTTAATGCTTGGTCACAGCCTTGCCATATAAATCTTGTTTAGGCTGACCTGGATAAAACCCTTCCGGTCGGCCTAACGCGAAAACGCTATTGCCTCGTCCCGGCAGTAAACGCCTGCTGTGTAACGACTTCCACTGCATGCGGCAATTTGCCTCCGGAATGTTATGCGAACGCCTCGGTCCACAAAATCCTCCGGCTCTCGACCGAGACCCCTTTTTGCAGTCGGTCAAGAGGACTGTGCACCCCTCGCCCATCGCGGTTCAAAGCGCGAGTATATACCGTCGAGGTATCACCACCAACTCCCAAAGGCACATTCTTAAATTGCGTGCCAGGTGTCCGATAGATCGTGAGTAATGTTGTTGTGTTTACCGATCCGGCGGTCTGACCATTTCTAAACAGTAGGCCAAGTTTCAAGGGCGGTCTCCCGGTTAGCCGACTAACCAACCACTAGAGTTCAGCTCAGATGTAGAGAACGCCGGCGGTCCACAAACCCGCTCCTTGACAGTCGCGGCCGGATTCGGACTGAAAGGGCAATCGAAAGCCGACCAGGAGCAAGCGGGTGGGTGGCTTCTTTGACTGGCGAGTCCTATACACCTTTTGTATCTATCAGCCGCATATGCCGGGGGTCAAGAACTCAGGGACAGAAAACCAGTTTCACACCCAGTCCAAGGCTGTGATGTAGATTCTTACTGCGGGTGGGTTGGCGCTACTTGCTTGGTCCGTGCAGTCCCACGCTGCTTGTCTCTGAATGGCGCAACGAGCTACTTCCGTAGATCGAGTTCCACCGCGTCGCAGTAGCCGCTCCATATCACCGCACGGATCTTGTTTAGGCTGATCAACCACCTGGATAAAACCCTTGCAGGAAGTGCCATTCGGTCGGATGACCTCCCTAGACGTCGTGGCCAGGCGTGTCGAAAACGCTATTGAACTGTATTTCGTCCCGGCAGTAAACGTTGCCTGCAGCCCTTCCGGGTTGTGTAACGACTTCCACTGCTTCACCCAAATGTCGCGCAATTTCGCCTCCGGAATGTTATCTCCGAACGCCTCGCGTTGGCCACAAAATCCTCCCGGTTCCGATCAGCCTCTGCCGACCGAGACTGGTTTCCTTTTTGCAGGTCGGTCATCCGCGAGGACTGTGCACCCCGGAAGGTGTCCCAAACTCAGTTGCAGGTTCGACGGCGGGTTGAGTTCATATTACACTTTCTCCTTGAGGAAGCAGCGTTTGGACTTCGGCCGAGAATCGAGTGCCAAAGCCCAGAGATCGTGTATAACCCATGATCTTCCGGAAATTCTTCCCAGCAGAAACGCTCCTGCCACCCAGCGCAACGTCATCTCGCCGTCGCGCCAGCGGCAAACATTGCCAGTCTTTTTCCGCACGCCCGACTGCGGGCTCTCGATGAGGTTCGTGGTTGCCAGGCAGCGGTGGAGGCTGGGAGGAACGTCGGCTCGATTGATCGTAAAGGTCTCCTCCAACCCTTCGCGCAAGCTGGCGGCTTAAATGCCGGATGATCGCACTCGATCATCCCAGCGAGCTTCTTTATGCAGGTGTCTTGGGGCAATCGCGTGGCGGCGCGCATCAACCGCACCTGATTCGCCAGCATTGTGTCGCCCTTTGGTAACCGCTCAGCCACGTTGCGCAGCTTATGGTACGGCAACGCTGCACCAGCTGATTGCTGCCGAATACTTCCTCGATCCCCGCGCGGAGCGCTTTGGCGCCGTCGATCACAAACAGATAGCGCTGATCCGTGCGGACCTTCTGGCGCAGGCGGGTGAGAAGGTCTTTCACCGCAGCGGCGTTTTCGGTCGCGCCCAGTTGAATCCCCAGCACATGCTTGCGGCCCTCGCTGTCCACGCCCACGGCGCTGATGACGTGGTGGGAGCCGAACCGCATTCCGCCAGGTAAATCACCAGAAGACCTCCTCCCAGCGCCGCGCCAACAGTTCTTCCAGCCGCCGGCTCCTTGCTCGGCCGCTTCCCGGTGAGACTTCGACACCCCAGCGCTGTTGGCCATCTCCGGGATCACCTCGCGGTAGTTCCGCGTCGAAACCCCTCAACAGTGCCTCGAACATCTCCTCGCCCGTCTTCTCGCTTTTCCGCAGCGCTTCGTAGGCCGGCACCGCTTCTTCCCCTCCGCCCTTCCGGCGCAGCCGGGGCCGCTCCACCCGCAGCTGGCGATCGGCCAGTTTCACCCTCCCCAATTGCCGGCCATGCCAGCGCACCTCTCCGCTCGCCTTCCCGGGACTCTTTGGCCCCGCGATTTGTCTGCGCTCATGCTCAGAATCGTTTCAATCAAACCTCGCCCGGCCCGATCAATCACCTCATCCACCGCCAGACGCGCCTCCGTGATCAGATCCACCACCGGCAACAGCATCTGTCCGTTGGTTTGGCAAAACTTCTGGATGGTTTCTTCGGCTCCCTTGGAACCCAGTTCCAAAACGTGATATTTTCCCTTCATTCGGCGGTTCTCCTTCTATAGGATTTAGGCTTGGCCCGATTCTATTCGATTCGGGCCGAACCGCCGTTCAACCTTCAACTAGTCGGGACACCCTCGGATTCGGACTGAAAGGGGAATCGAAAGCCGAGCCAGGAGTGCAAGCGGGTGGGTGGCTTCTTTGACTGGCGAGTCCTATACACCTTTTGTGAAACCGCTGTAGCAGGCGCTGGCTATCAGCCGCATATGCCGGGGGTCAAGAGCCTATCTCAGGGACAGAAAACCAGTTTCACAGTCCCAGTCCAAGGCTGTGATGTAGATTCTTACTGCGGGTGGCACAAAAAATTGGTCTGGTCAATCCGGGCTAAAAGCTACTTCCTTAGTTACACGCGTGCAGTCTGGAGCGCTGCCAGCACGCGCTTGTCTCTGAATGGAACCCGACGGATACGAACGCCGGTCGCGTCGTAGATCGCGTTGGCAACCGCCGCAACCATCGGTTTGCATGCCGCCTCGCCCGCTCCATAGGCAGGAAGATCGGGCCGATTCGGATTGGGATCTCCGTTCACCAGCAAGACGTCAATTCTGGCCGGCGTGTCGGTGTGCTTGAGGGTGGGATGTGAGATCCAATCCACGCTGGTCACCTTCTCGGTGTCGAACTGTACTTCCTCGTGGAGCGCACGGCTCAGGCCGTAGAGCAGGTTGCCCTCGACGGTGCGGCGCAGCCCTTCCGGGTTGATGACCAATCCGCAGTCGTGCGCGCAGACGAGCCGCTTCACCCAAACGTGGCCGGTTTCGCGATTCACCTCGACCTCAGCGATCTCCACGACGAGCGTTTGGCTGCGGTAGCAGTACGAGATACCGCGCCCGGTGAGAATGGTTCCCGCGCCGAGCGGTTTCGGCGATGGACGGGTGTCCCAACCATAAGCCGCTGCTGCCGCCTTGAGGGCGGCGATGGAGCGGGCCCGCTTGTACTGGTTGTCGTCGTCGGTGCTGGCGGTGAGGAGCCGCAAGCGGAACTCGACCGGGTCGGCGTTCGCCGCCGCCGCCAGCTCATCGATGAACGATTCGCCGGCGAAGGTGATTTGCGGGCCATTGGGATCCCGCAAGTTCCCGAGGCGAAGCGGCGTCTCCCAAACGAGGGGCAGTGCCACGACCTCGGTGGTCCGGCGCCGGTGTGGGATGGCGTACATCTCCGAAGGCGGGGACGCGCCACCGCTGGCAGGCGCGGAGGGCCGCCTTCCCATGAGCTGCGCGATCAGCACGGTATCGGGATCGTTATAACCAATGTGATTATAGTCCGCGGTTCGGGCCTTGTATTCCAATGCGATGAGGTTGCCCTGGGCATCCAGCCCTCCGCGCAACTGGAAGGTAAATGCCGGGCCCTTGGTATCCCAAGCCGTCTCCTCATGCCTCATCCACTGCATGCGAACCGGCCGGCCAAGTTCTTTGGCCAGGAAGGCGGCCTCGAAGCCCGCGTCATCGGCGGCCGTGCGGCCGTAGAGTTGGGGTCCGTCCTGCCAGATGACGCGCACATGGTCGCGCGGCATCCCAAGAAAATCAGCGACGCCTATTCGCAGACCATAGGCTTTCATGTCATTGGACCAAATCGTCATCTGACCGTTCGACGGATCGGCCATGGCATGGGCCGGACCGATGGCCGTGTGCCCCTGGAACGGGAAATCGTATTCGGCTTCGATGACCTTCGCCGCGCCCGCCAGCGCCGCGTCGGGGTCCCCCATCACGTCCGGATCACCGCTTCGGGAGCGTGTGACGGAGGTGGGCGTGGCGTCGCGCATGTACTTGTACAGGTCCTCCGATGTCGGGAAGGACTGTGTCGCCGGTTTCTCCCACTCGACCTTGAGCTGTCTGGACGCCTTGATCGCCTGCTCTTCCCGCTCGCATACAACCGCGACGTAGTTGCCACTGCTCACCACCTTGACGAATCCGGGGATGCCTCGGACGGAAGACTCGTCTATGCTGATCAGCTTGGCGCCAGCCGCCGGCGGCCTCACGTTACGCGCATGAACCATGCCGGGAACCTTGGCGTCCACGGCCCATTTCAAGGAACCGTCCACCTTGGGAGGGATGTCATAGCGCTGATGCGGCTGGCCGACGATCTTGAGGTCCCCTACCGCCTTCACCTTTGCCACACCGGCGGTAGCATTGATGTTGTTACCCGTCAGCGTGACATTGAACCGGCTTCCGCCGATCAGTTCTCCGTAGGCGACTTTCTTGGAAGGATCTGCTTGGACGGTGATCACGCCCTCGCTGACGGCGAGTTGATCGACGGGCGCCCCAAGCCGCGCGGATGCCATCTCCAGCAGGACTCGCCGGGCCTCAGCAGCCACGCGCCGCATGGCCTGGCCATCCCTCTCGATACCATCAGAACCGCCCGATCCACCCTGATCCACGGTGATATCGGTGCGGCCCATGATGAGGTCGGTTTTGTTGAATGCGATGTCCAGTTCATCGGCCATCATCTGCCGGAAGGCCGTTCCGGTGCCCTGGCCGCCGTCCGTCTTCCCGACGTAGAAGGTCGCCGTACTGTCTTCATGAATGACGATCCACGAATCAATTTGTCTAAAGTCGGGGTCGGGATACGGACCCGCAGCCTGGGCCGCCGTGGCGGCTTGGGCGCTTGACGCAGGGCTAAGCAGACTGGCGTTGGCCATCGCCGCGGCGCTGAGGCTTACGACGAGCAGGCCCGAGCCCTTGAGGAAGTCCCGGCGGGAGGTGCTCCCGTTCCTTTTCTGCATCTTCTGCATCTTCTCCATCACTTCTTCGACCTGTTTCGGAATCTTTGTGAAGACTGTCATCCCACTACCTCCTTGCCCGAAGCCGATCGGGAAGCCGCTATTACGTTCGCGGCGCGCTTGATGGCGGCCTGGATGCGGTAATACGTCATGCAGCGGCACAGAGTCCCAGCCATCCCCTCCCGGATCTCCGCATCGGTCGGGTCCGGATTCCGGTCCAGCAGCGCCTTGGTAGTCATGATCTGCCCGTTCTGGCAGAAGCCGCACTGCGGGACCTGCTCGTCAATCCAGGCCTGCTGTACGGGATGCAGCTTGCCGTCTTGGGCTAGTCCTTCGAGCGTGGTGATCTCGGAGCCTTGCACGGTGGAAGTCGGCGTGATGCACGACCGAACCGCCGCGCCCTTTATGATCACCGTGCACGCTCCGCACTGCCCCAGTCCGCAACCAAACCGCGGACCTTGCAAGTCGAGATCATTGCGCAGGATATAGAGCAGCGGAGTCGAAGGGTCGATATCCAAGGTGTGCGTTCTGCCGTTCACCTGCAATGTGATGTTGCTCATTCTCCATTCTCCTTACGAATTGGGTGGCGGGTCGAGTGACAGGGATGATTTCACCCGGCGCCTGAAACTTGACTGTCGGGCGAATTGCGCACGAAATCGAAACGAGGCCACCCGCATCACTCTCTATCTGTCTCCATCTGTTCCTGTAGGGTAACGTTAATCGATCTGGTCATTGATATTGGTCACCCAAAAGAGCGGATGACCGACATAACTACTTGATGATAAACTGGGATTTTCATTTTACGCTTCCCCTTAACCAAAAAATCTATGCCTCCTGTCCTGCCGAGTCAAGCGCAAATCGTCCGGGCTCCGCCTCTTTGCGGTAGTAGTGCGGCTCGTTTCGTCAGTGCTTCCTCAATCCAGTGTTGTAGGCCGCCGGTGAGCTATTGAACATTTCATAATATAGTGACATTTCCACAGGCTACACTACAGAAGGCCGCCCAGCGAATCTAAGTGTCACTATATTATGTAAACCTCAATAGTTATTCTTTCCGAACGGTAATGAGGGTATGAGGCGTGGAGTTATTCTTTCCGAACGGTAATGAGGGTATGAGGCGTGGAGAAGACCGCCTCGCTGTTCTGTGGGTGGGAGGCGCGAACAATTGCCTCCGCCGCATGTTTAACCGACTGTCTGCCGTCTTCGGTCAGCAGATAGGAGGAATAGAAGAAACGAAGAGCGCGGTCGGCGACTTCATCCGCCTGGCCCGCGAAGTGAACGTCAAAATCTTTTCGTGCGATGGAAATGCCGGATCCAAGGTGTTCCGAGAGCAGGGCAGTCAGCGCATTCATGGAGTGAAGCCTGCCGTCGGCGAATCCTCCCTTGGGATAGGAAGGCATTTCTTGCCGAACCTTTGCTTCCACCGTGACGGAAAACCGATCGTAGGCGGCGTTATGTTTTCCGATCCCCTCGATGACGGCTGCGAAGGTTCCGCCGGGGCGGAGAACCCGGCTCACTTCCGAGAGGACTGCCTCCAGCGAGGGCATCACCATCAAGGCGAGATGAGAAAAAACCGCATCAACCGATGCAGACCGCAAAGGCAAGTGCACAGCGGTGGCACGCGCGAAGTGCGCGTTCCGGGCGCCGATGGCGGCCTGGGCGCGCTGGAGTTCGTGCAAACTCAGATCCATGGCGATCACTTGGCCTCGCGGGCCAACGCGGCTCGCGGCAATCTTTGTGAGGGGGCCGCTCCCACAGGCGAGATCCAGTATCCGTTTGTCACGAAGCTGCGGCACAGAGCCCAGCAGGATTTCATAGCTCGATTTTCCCGCCGTTGTCTGCAGATCGGCAACCAAGTCTTCCGTAAAGGCGGTGTGGATGGCATGGAAGTCGATTATGTGGTTCCGTATATCGGCGTTGGCCGGATTTAACCCATTGCGCAGTTTGAGGACGAGCCTAGACCTCAGCAGGTGTTTTTCTTCAGACCGGCGAGGAGCTTGTCCTGCGGTTGATTCCATTAACTATGCCTTATTCCTTATTCTTTATTCTTTCGGGTCCGGTCATCCTGTACATCCTGGTCCGGACATCTTGGTATAGGCTTCCGCCCCTGCGGAGTCCACACAGCCTCCAATGCAAAAGAGCTTGTTCCTTCTTCTGCGAGGTGATTCCGCTATCAAGCCATCAAGGAAGGTTCCTGGCGCGTGAGGTGTGAGAAACGCCCGATACTCCCGAGCAGGCTGTTAGAACATCGATTCAGTCAACAGGGTGCGCTTCAAATTTGCTCGGGAAAGAAGATTCTACGCCAGCCGCTCCATCGGCGCAAGCTCACTTCACCATTGGCACGCGATAACAACTGCGCCTGCCGATGCGATTATGGCGAAGCGGACCAAGGTTCTTTCCCATTGCCGACAAGTCTTCTTGTCTGTAAATAATTATAACTTGCTTTGGCACAGTTGGTTGGTGGTGAGCACAGAACCATTGGCAAGATGGATGCGCCTGAGAAATCGGCACTAGAGTAAGCTGGGTTCGGGTGAGCGAACCATCCGGCAAGATGGACTAGAGTCCTAGAAGATTTGAGACCTGCTTGCCATTGACCTAATTTCACATGGGACTCATAGTACCCATTGTGAGGGAGGAAATAGATAAGCGCGGGTTTCCGACAACCTCCCCCTGGAAGATGAGATGAAAAAATGAAAGAAGAACGAGTTTCCTACATGATGCTGTTTTGTGCGCTGCTACTGGTAAAAAATTCCAGAGCAACGCTGGAGCAATCGCTCCAGGTTGTTCCTCTCGCAGGCAGAGCCAAGTCGCTGGCCGGGGAATTGGCGAATCTGATTACTATTCCGGGCCAGCAGGGCATTGAATGGGCAGGTCCCGTCTCAGATAGAGTTGCTTTCGCCTCCCAGTAGAATTTTGGCGGATAGCGAGAGATAGAGATGAGGATCAGACTTCGCCTAGTCATCCAATCAACCTCTCCCCGTACTATGTATCCAACGCTGTATCCTAATTGGAACAAAATATCCCATCCTCACTGCGAAAGCAGGACTGTCAACCGCTGCCAGAAACCTTGTGCATTGCGCATAGCCCCATAGACCCTTTCCCGGCAAGTATATCCAACTAAAGATTAGCGAAGCTGCGCCGAACGAAATGGCCGCTGGTTTGCGATTTCTGTCCGTGTTTTGCGAAAAAGCACACTGGGGCTTATCATCCAGAAGTGATTCAGAAGTGATTGCAAACGTTTTGGGCGATGTGTTAGATTTCAAATGAGTTGACAAGGAAGCGCCGCTATGCCGGAAATTCCAGATTCGTTGACCCCGAAAGAAAGCGGCCACCAGCCCGACGAACCAGTCGTGCGTTGGCGCACAGTAAGTTATCGTGCTCTCGGCATATGGTCCGGGGGAGTGTTGGTTCTGCTGGTTGTGGTTCTGCTGATTGTTTTCCCACAGTGGAGGGGCTTGCTAGCCGGCTTGTTTTTTGGCGCCGGCGGGGATGGCCAAACGGCGGGTGAGAACCTTTCTGTTCCGCAGGCCCGCTTCACGAACCTGGACGGGGGAGTCCGCGTGCGGAAGGCCAATCAAGTACAGTGGACTCCCGCCGAGCTTTCCATGGCACTGGACGCAGGCGACATGATCCAAACAGGTGCTGGCGGAGTGGCGCGCATTGCCTTCGCCGACGGCACGCTTTACGTGATCAAGCCGGAAACGCTGATTGTGATTGAGGAAAACGTTCTTCTGGGTGACCAGTCGGCCATGAATGTGACGATACAGGTTACTTCCGGCGTGGTCGATCTCTCGACATCCCGGCTGACGGGTGAATCCCGTATTTTGTTCGCTGATGCAGAGGCTCGAATTTACCAGGAGAGCAGGGCGCTGGTCACCAGCGATCCGGAGACCAACACGCACCAGATTACCATGACCCGCGGAGGAGCTAATCTACGCCGGGGCGGGGAGCAGGTGACATTGACGGAATATACTCAGGCTTCTTTCGGTGGGCCTGACAGCCCCATCGTCACGGAAAAAATCCTAGCCCCGCCGATCTTGCTGACGCCGACCGATATGGCTCCGGTAGTGACCGCCGGCGCGCAGGCCACGGACGTGGAATTTACATGGACTGAAGTGCCCGAGGTGCGGGCTTACCGGCTGAGAGTCTCTTCCTCTCCTCTTCTTTCTGACTTGGTATTCAACCGGCAATTCCGGTCCACTTCAGCTCGCGTGCCTGCGCTTAAAGAGGGTGATTACTATTGGACGGTGGCTTCCATTGACGAGGGGCGGGGAGAAAGCCAGCCGAGCGAGGCCTACCGATTCTCGGTGATCCGGCAGGAAAACGAAGGGGAGATTCTGCTGATGGTGGAAAGATATATTCAGCACGGCAAGGTGATTGAAATCATAGGCCGGACAGAGCCGGGCGCAACGGTGTTGGTCAATAATCAGCCTGTTTTTACCGTAGGTCAGGACGGCTCGTTCCAGCACTTCACCTCTCCGTTGCCCGATACGGGGCCCAACCAGATCACGATTACTGCGCAGAACCGGGAAGGGAAAATAGCCACACTCCGGAAGACGATTACAATCCAATAAAATACCGCTGCCAGTACTGCGCGAGGAAGGTCCAGCTTATAGAAGCAGGAAAGCATTGGGGCGTCCATTAACATGCATTCGTTTTTTAGCCTTTTCTCCAGCGATTTAGCAATTGATCTCGGGACTGCCAACACGCTTGTGTTCGCCCGCGGCAAAGGGATCGTGGTCAATGAACCTTCGATCGTCGCCATCAACAAGCTAACCAATGAAGTGCAAGCGGTCGGCAAAGAAGCCAAGGAGATGCTCGGGCGCACGCCGGGCAACATCGTGGCGATTCGGCCCATGAAGGATGGAGTTATTGCAGACTTCAAGGTGACCGAGAAGATGCTGAACTACTTCATCCATAAGGCGCACAACCGCAAGATGCTGGTGCGTCCGCGCATTCTGATCGGCGTGCCTTCCGAGATCACCCCGGTGGAAAAGCGCGCCGTGCAGGACTCCGCGTACCGGGCCAAGGCCAGCGAAGTGCACTTGGTGGAACAGGCCATGGTGGCGGCCATCGGCGCCGGGCTGCCCATTACCGAGCCCTCCGGGAACATGGTGGTGGATATCGGCGGCGGAACCACCGATATTGCGGTCATTTCGCTCTCCGGCATTGTGTACTCGCGTTCGGTGGGCGTGGCGGGCAACGAAATGGACGACGCCATCATGCATTATTTGAAACGGAAATATAACCTGTTGATCGGAGAGCGGACGGCGGAGCAGATTAAAATCGAATTGGGCTCGGCGTACGCGCTGGACAAGCCGCTCACCATGGAGATCAAGGGCCGCAATTTGCTTGAAGGCTTGCCCAAAACGATCATCGTGGGGAACGAAGAGATTCAGGAGGCGCTCTCCGAGTGTGTAGCAACCATCATGAATGCCATCCGGGTGGCCCTGGAATGGACTCCGCCGGAGCTGTCGGCAGACATCAGCGACAGAGGAATCGTTCTGACAGGAGGAGGAGCGCTGCTGAAGAACCTGGATAGACGCATTCGGGAAGAGACCGGCCTGCCGGTTTCCATCGCCGATGAACCTTTGCTGTCGGTCGTGCTGGGCACGGGCAAAATGCTGAGTGACTTCAAGCTGCTCCGCAAGGTGTCACTGGAATAGGAGCAGCCCGGGGATGGGAAAGACGCCCCAGAGTTCTCCTCGATAGGGCGCTGGGCAGGCTTTCCTTCGCAGTAATTGTTGTTAGAGGTGCAGGACCTTGTTTTCCCGCCATCGCAAACGGATCATCCTGGCTGCGGTTCTTTTTCTCCAACTCTTGCTGGTGGCCTACCAAGCGCGCCAGGATCAGGACGTTCCGCTGATCCGCCGGTGGACCGTCTTTCTGGTTACTCCGGTTCAAAAGACCTTCAACTTTGTTTTCGATGGCGTCGCCGGATTTTGGTACGGATACGTGGACCTGCGCAGCGCGCGCAGGGAGAATCAGGAATTGAGCCGCGAGTTGGATCATCTTCGGCTCGAGCATCTCCGGCTCCAGAACGAGGCCGAGCAGGCCAAACGCTTGCAAGTGCTGCTGGAGTTAAAGGGAGAGACGCCCTCGGAATCAATTGCCGCCCAGGTCATCAGTTTCGGAGCCAGCCAGAATGCCCACTTGCTGATCATCGACCGGGGGCGCGACGCAGGGCTGCGTCCCGATATGCCGGTGATTGTTCCGGAAGGGATCGTCGGTAAAGTTCTGTACGTCTTTCCCTCTGCGGCCCAGGTTTTGCTGCTTTCCGACACCGAGAGCGGTGTTGCCGTGCTGCTGGAGAACTCTCGCGTCCATGGGGTGCTGAAGGGCAGAAATCCAGAGCTTGGCGTGCTGCAGTATGTCTCCAATGATGAGAAAGTTTCGGTTGGGGATAGATTGTTCACCTCCGGCGAGGATCGTGTCTACCCGAAAGGCTTGCCGGTGGGCGTGGTGGTGGAGGCTCGCCGGGGCGAGACCTTCCAGGAAATTATGGTGCGGCCCTTTGCCAAATTGAATCGTCTGGAAGAGGTTCTGGTGCTGGTCAAGAAAGTGGACGTGGAACCGTCGGCGGCAGCAGATAAGGTTGCGGAATTGCCGGCTGAAGTTCCGGAAAGCAACCGCTTCTTTTCCCCGTAGCTCTCCCTAATTGTCCTCGCTGCCCGTAGTGCAGACAGCCGGTCTCGAAGCGCACTCGCCGGTGTGAAAGTTTTTCCATCCCGTTCGTTCCTGGCCAATAATTGCTTTGCCGCCGTAACCTCGTATAATCTCCCTGGAAGACTTCCAATCCGGCAGTGGTAATAACGTGACGGTTTCACCGGGCACCCGTCTTGGCGCTTGCGAAATCATCAGCGCCTTAGGTGCGGATGGCCTGAGGGTATAAGGTCCGCAACGCAAGACGGGATTGGAGTATTGAGTGAAAGCTGGATTAGACCATGGACCAGAAGATTGACCAAAAGGAGGCTGCATGCGTAATCGCAGGGAGTTCGTGAAAGACTTTGCCGGAGCAACGGCTGGAGTATTTTTTGTAGGTTGCGGCCTGATGGACGCTGCGGCAGCCGCTCTGCAATCCAGCGGTACAACTTCGCGCCGGGAGGTGGCGATAAACGGCCGCAGGGTGAAGACAGTGGATATCCACTGTCACTGCCAAGTTCCCGATGTTTGGGACCTCATCAAGGACTACGATCTCGGCCAGTCCCTCCGGCGGCAACTCGACGGCCCCCGGGGGCCGGGGCTGAACCTTGGCAATGTGCAAAACCGTTTGCAGTGGATGGACGAGCAGGGATTTGATGTTCAGGCCGTCAGCATCAATCCCTTCTGGTACTCAGCAGAGCGGGATTTGGCCGTTGCGATTATCAAGCTCCAGAATGAAAAAATTGCGGAGTTGTGCGCCTCCCATCCGGATCGCTTCGTCGGGCTGGGAACCGTCGCGTTGCAGTATCCCTACCTGGCCGCCGAGCAGTTGGAGGATGGGGTCAAGCGTCTGGGGATGCGGGGCTGCCTGGTAGGCGGCAGCGTCAACGGAAAAGAACTGGCCAGCCCCAGGTTTAACCCATTCTGGGCCAAGGCCGAGGAGTTAGGGTGCGTGGTTTTCATCCATCCTCAAGGATTTCCATTAGGGGATTCGCGGTTCCAAGGCAATGGGATGCTGACAAATGTAATCGGCAATCCTTTGGAAACTACCGTAGCGCTCTCCCATTTGATCTTCGAGGGGACGCTGGACCGTTATCCGGGACTGAAAATCTGCGCGGCCCATGGCGGCGGCTACCTTCCGTCCTACATGGCCCGTTCGGATTATTGTGTGAACCTGTCTCCGGACCGCTGCAGGCCCGTCAACAAGCGTCCCAGTGAATATCTCCGGCAGCTCTATTTCGATTCGATGGTCTTTACCGATGAGGGCCTGCGGCATTTGATCGCGGAAGCCGGCGCCAGCCAGATCATTCTCGGCACGGATTACCCCTATGGCTGGACTGAGGAGGCAGTGGACCACGTCCTGAACCAGCCCGGCCTGAGCGACGCTGAACGGGAAGCGATCCTCGGCGGCAACGCAGTCCAGTTGCTGCGAATCAGTTCGTAAGGCCATTAGGTGCTTGTGCATGGGGAAAGTAATCCGAGCCGCGACCGCCCTGCGGTCCAAAGCCCCTACGGGCGGCGGGCCGTGAGGGAGCGGTCCTTCTGACTTCTTTTTTTGTGCCGAAGGGAACTAAATGGCCTTGCTCTACACACAGTCGCGTGAGGTGGAAGTTTATCGCCTGAAACTTCCGGCAATTATCCTGGTCCCCTTTTTTGCCCTGATTCTGCAAACGTTCCTCCCCTTGTATCTAAATTTTGTGGTCCTCCTGGACCTGCCCCTGCTGGTGATTCTCTATTTTGCGCTGACGCGCCGGAGCCAAGTCTTTGGATTGCTGGCGGGAGCTTTGATTGGAATGGCGCAGGACAGTTTGTCGAGGGGACCGATTGGTTTGTTCGGGACCGCCAAGACTGTTGTCGGATATGTAACCTCCTCGGTCAGCACACGCGTGGATACGGAGAGCCTGGGCGTGCGCTTTCTCACCATCTTTGCCTTCTATTGCCTTCATTTTATTCATGTATTTCTGTTTGAGTCGCTTTTGCTGCAACGGCCCGTGGAGATGGCTCCGGGCAGCGCCCTGATGAGGGCGCTTGTCAATGCCATTGTCGGCGTGTTACTCTTTAGATTGCTGGACCGGTTCCGTGAGTCAGCATAAGAGCGCTGGCCGGATGGGTCCTTTATTTTCTAAAAGTTGCATGATAGGGAGCATCCGCCCCCATGCGGTTCGCTCACACGGATAATCGTCGCTCGGAGGGTAGACTCACTTTTTTGCAGTGGGGCATTGCCGTCGCATTCCTGGTCCTGATCAGCGGTTTCTGGCAGCTTCAAATTTTCAATCCTGCTTATTACTCCCGCCTGGCAGAACGGAACCACATCAAAAACCTGCGAATGCCGGCTCCTCGCGGACGCATTTTGGACAGATACAACCGGGTGCTGGTGGACAACTACCCATCTTTCAGCATCGTGGCGCAATGGGAAGTTGGGCAAAGCTTGCAGGCTCACCTGCCGGCGATAGCCACAGGCTTGGAGCAAAACCCGGAGCAACTGGCCGAACGGGTGAAAACCGCGCGGGCGCGGGTTCCTCGTCAGGCTATTGTGGTCCAGGAAAACGCCACCCTCCGGGATATCGCCTTTGTGGAGTCCCACCGCATTGAATATCCCGAACTGGATTTGGTCAGTGAACCACGGCGGCTCTATCCCCGCGCGGGATTTGCCGCCCACTTGTTTGGCTACGTCGGCGAAATCTCGGAAAGAGAGCTGGAGCTTCCCGGAATGGAATTGTTGAAACCCCGTGATCTAATCGGCAAATCCGGGATCGAACGGCAATACAACGGCGTGTTGCAGGGGCAAACTGGAGTGCTCCGGATGATTGTCAACAGCCGGGGCGGGGAAGTGGACCCTTTGGACGAGGAGTTTGCTACAGCGGGACGCGATTTGCGCCTGACGATTGACTATGACTTACAGGAAGTTGCCGAGCAAAAGTTCCGCGGGGATAAGGGCGCGCTGGTGGCCCTGGACCCGCGCACGGGCGAGATACTGGCGCTGGTGAGCCGGCCTACCTTTGATCTCAATTCGTTTGCCAGAGGCATTCCTATGGAGGAGTGGCGAGGATTGATGGCGGACCCGCAGAATCCTCTTTTGAATCGCGCCATTCAGGCGCAGCTCGCTCCCGGCTCCATCTATAAGATAATGCAGGCCACAGCCGGTTTGGAAGCTGGCGCCGTTGACGAGACCACTACGCACTATTGTTCGGGCGGGGGCACCTTTTACGGGCGTTACTTCCGGTGTTGGAAAAAGGGCGGCCACGGTCGTATCGGGATTCACCGGGCCATTGTTCAATCGTGCGACGTGTTTTTCTACAATCTGGGAAAAGACCTCGGCATCGACCGCATGCACGAATATTCCACTCGCCTGGGGCTGGGACGAAAGACCGGCATCGATCTGCCAGGCGAACAGCCCGGTCTCATGCCCTCTTCAGAATGGAAACAAAAGGTCTTCCACGAGAGATGGTACCCGGGCGAGACCATTTCCCTGGCGATCGGGCAGGGCGCGCTGACAACAACGCCTCTACAATTGGCCTTCAGCATCGGGGGAATTGCTTCCGGAGGTTATTTCGCCAGGCCGCACCTGATTGCCTGGAAAGATATGGAAGCCCTCGGCCAGGAAATCCCTTTGCCGACCGAGTTCCGAGTCCCTCTACGCGAACAAACCGTTGCCTTGGTTACCGACGGCTTGTATGGCGTGGTTAATGAAGGGGGGGGCACAGGCAGGCGGGGGCGGATTCAAGGCTTGGACGTAGGCGGCAAAACCGGCACGGCGCAGGTGGCCAGCATTAAGGCCTCCGAAGCTGATGACACTCTGAAAGATAATGCATGGTTTGTGGGATTGGCGCCGCGACGGAATCCGGAGATTGTGGTGGTTGCGCTCTACGAGGGCGGTGAGCACGGTTATCTGGCAGCGCCGGTTGTGCGTGAGGTGATCAAAGCCTATTTCGACAAAAAAGAGGACTCCGAGTTCCAGTATGCGCAAAAGCCCGGCCCCAGCGAGGACATAGCCGCCGGGCAGTTTGTTCCCGAGCCGGGAGGTTAATCAGGGCGGCGACGCAGTAGCCGGAAGGCGGGTTGCCACGCAGGTAAATCGCGTGGCGCAGTTAAATTGGATCATGTGATTTTATGGGCAAGTATGTATCGTTAAAAGATTTCGATTGGTTATTGTTGGTTCTTCTGCTCCTCATATCCGCCCTGGGAGTGGTCGAGATCTACAGCACCACGGCACACACCAAGTTTGCCGGAGCCCACGTCAAGCAAATTTACTGGATTTTGCTGGGTGTGAGTCTTATGTTCCTGGTCTGTCGCTATGATTACCATGACTTATTGAATCACATACCCCTGATTTATATTCTGACTCTCGTGGCCCTGGTAGCTCTGCTCCTCCTGGGCAGTGACATTTCCGGTGCGCGCCGCTGGATTCGGGTTGGCGGCTTCAGTTTTCAAGTGTCGGAAGCCGTGAAGTTGGTTATAATTTTGTTGTTGGCGCGCTTTTTTAGCGAATCACACGAAGAGAGAGTCTCCTTGCCTGAGTTAGCAATGGTGTTTCTGGCTGTAGGGGTTCCCGGGGTGCTTGTCGCCATGCAACCTGATTTGGGCACAGCGCTTACCCTGGTGCCCATTGTGATAGTTACTTTGTTTCTCGCGGGCTTAAAATGGCGTTATTTCGGGATGATGCTGCTGGCCGGACTGATGATCTTGCCGGTTGGCTTGCATTATCTGAAGCCGTATCAGAAAGCCAGAATCGCCACCTTCATGCATCCGGAGCAAGATCCTCAAAAAGCTGGTTATCAGCTTCTTCAATCCAAAATCGCGGTTGGTTCCGGACAACTGTGGGGCAAGGGAACCGCCCAAGGGACGCAAACACAATTATGGTTTTTGCCTGAGTCGCACACCGACTTTATCTTCGCGGCTTACGCAGAGGAGCAGGGTTTTTTTGGCGTGTTATTCGCTTTGCTCCTTTATCTGCTCGCGTTGATGCGTTTAGTTCACAACGCAAAAAATGCGCCCGATGCAGGGGGAATGTTCATCATTGGAGGGGTTGTCGCAGTTTTGAGTTTTCAGATTCTGGTGAACATCGGAATGGTGGTCGGCTATGCGCCGGTTACCGGGATTCCTCTGCCCCTGATGAGTTACGGCGGCTCCTCCGCCCTGTTTATCTTCCTGTCGATGGGATTGGTGAATAGCGTTCGAGTTCGCCGTTTTGTTAACTGAAGAAAGGATTTGTTTCTGGAGTGGAGACTCCCGGTGGATGCCGGCTCCATTCCATCCAATGAAAGGTGCCCGCCCGGCAGTTGGAGACCTCGGGGGGAACGCCAAGCACTCTTGTGGGGAATGCCTGGTTTATTCCAGCGGCGTGGAATCAGTCCGCTGGCCAGGTTGTTGACCCCAGGCTGTTGACCCAAGGCGGAGTTTTCGAGGCGAAGGCTGAGGCGGATGAGGAGATGCCAGTGGGAATGAGACCGGGCATCCCTCGACAATTTTGAAGAAGTAAAAGAATTGCAGAACGCAAAACGAGATGCCGGAAGAGCCAGGGGTGGCTCTCAACAAGTTCGTTAGAGAATGGATAGGCTCCGGTCAAAGCCGGAAGCGGAGGACATCCTGCTCCCCCCAGGAAAAATGCCTGGGGAGACGAAACGCCCCTTTAGAAAAAGGGGAAGCAGCTTTTGCTGGATTGCATCCTTCGCATCGGCGAGTCCGTCCATGCCCCGGCCTATTTTGAATAGGCGCGAAGGGGTTTTATCGCCGCAGTGGTGCGGCCCGTCCGGAGCAGTATTCTAAATCTAGTTTTGGCAAACCCCTGTTGGAACCTGTAGCTTGACCTGAGGTTCCTTGCATCTGCTTCCTCTCATCCCGCCTTCAGCGTCCTGCCCAAGGAGTTCTCATGTTAAAAGAGATGATTGTGGTTACTTCCAGCCACGAAACCAAGATTGCCATGCTGGAAGATGAGCAGGTCGCCGAGGTGTACTTTGAACGGCAAAAGGAGTACAGCTTGGCAGGCAGTATTTATAAAGGCAGGGTCATGCGTGTTCTGCCGGGCATGCAATCGGCCTTTGTCAACGTCGGATTAGACCGGGACGCCTTTCTGTATGTCTCTGACTTTTTTGAAGATTTGGAAGAATACGAGACGGTTGCTACAACTGAAGCGGAGGAGCCGATTGTCCGCCCAGTTGCGCAGGTGGAGGAGCAGACCCAGGGTATGTCCCCACAAGGTGTGTCCCCCCGAGATGTGGCCAATGCAGAACTCGGTGATGCATCCCGCTCAGAGTCCAGCGAGCGCATTCCACAGGCTGGGGTTGCAGCGCCGGTTGGAGAAGGCAAAGCTGAATCCAATAATGCGTCCAGGCCGACGGAGGAAGCTTCCGCCCGAAGTGCTCCCGAGGATGCAACCCAGGCGAAGGCCCACCACTCCGGCGGACGCTCCCGCCACTTCTCGCGGCGTTCCCGGCGACGCCCGCCCCGGAACAAAGGGTTTCCTGATTCCAAGTATGCCAGCCAGCCCGGTTCGGCCTCTCCGGCTGGCGATTCGCCCTCGATTCCCACTCCGACTATTTTGCCAGGTGAATCTCTGGCCAAGTATAAAGGCGTAGAAGATGCGCCAGGGTTGCCCCCGATTGAACAGAACAGCGGAGGTTCGACAGAAACTCTTACAGTACAAGAAGAAAGGCCGCAAGTTTCTTCCGACGCGTCTGCCGCCGAGATAGTCGCGCCCCCAAGCGACTTCTTGAAAGAGCCACAAGCCGGGCAGGAAAATCAGGCGATACTGTCTCCGCCCCAGGCTCCTGTAGATATTCAACCCGTGGAGAAAGCTCTCGAAGAAGAACGGATGGCGAATGAAACTCCCGCCCCGGAAATCCACTTGGCGGAAGAACCTGTTGCAGCAGAAGGTAACGAGGTGAAGCAGCAAGCCGATCAGAGCCTCGCCGCTGAACCCGATGGGATGGAAGAACCGCAAACGGAATCTGTTACTTCCCAGGCCAAAATGATTTCTGCAGAATCTGCTGTTGCTGAGCCCAATGCTCCGGAGACTTCCGAAGAAGGCCATCCACTGCCGGTTGTTCCGAAAAGCGAGGAGGAGGAAGCAAGCAAGGAAGTGGAGGGAGGGGAAGAAGAGACGCGGATGCCGCAGCAGGCTACCGTCCGCGAGGGGCAGCGGAATCCCCGCTATCAGCGAAGGTCCCGCTGGGGAGGGCGCAGGGAAGGCCGGGGCGGCACAGTCCGTAGCGGCGGCCGCGCGAAAGAACCGGAAACTCCCAAGCCCTTGATTGCCGATCTGCTCAAAGAAGGCCAGGAGATCATCGTACAGATTGCAAAGGAACCTCTCGGCAAAAAAGGAGCCCGAATTACTTCCCATATCGCTCTGCCCGGCCGGTACCTGGTTTTCATGCCGACGGTGAATCACGTGGGAATCTCCCGAAGAATTCCTTCCGAGCAGGAGCGGCAGCGGTTGAAGCGCATCATCCTGTCTAATAACCGAAACATTGCGGGCGGATTCATTGCCCGCACGGCGGCGGAAGGCCGCAGCGAAGAAGACTTGCGGCAAGACATCCTTTTCCTCTCCAACCTTTGGGCTGAGATCAAACTCCAGGCGGAGAAGTCGCCGGCTCCCGTTCTCCTGCATCACGATTGGAATCTTGTGCTGCGAACGCTGCGGGATCAACTCTCCGAGGAATTTTCCAAGATCTGGGTGGACAACGAGCAGGAATACGAGCGGATCGTGAGCCTGGTCAGTAAATTCCAGCCTGCGCTGGTCAATCGTGTCAAACTCTACACGAAGGAAGTTCCCTTGTTCGAGGAACTCGGCATTCAGGAAGAGATTAACAAAGCCCTCAAGCCGAAAGTTTGGCTGAAGTCCGGCGGCTATATTGTCATCAATCAGACAGAGGCTCTGGTGGCCATCGACGTGAACACCGGGAAATTTGTGGGCAAGTCGAACCGCCTGGAGGACACGATTGTTAAAACCAACGTGGAAGCTATCCAGGAGATCGTGCGGCAGATTCGTTTGCGGGATCTGGGCGGCATCATCGTGATTGATTTTATTGACATGGATGAGCGGAAAAACCGGCAGAAAGTAATGACAGCGCTCGAAGATGCTTTGAGGGCGGACAAGGCCCCCTCCAAGGTGTTGCCCTTCAACGAATTCGGCCTGGTTGCCATCACCCGCAAAAGAGTCCGGCAGTCGCTGGAACGAACGCTTTGCCAGCCGTGTCCGTATTGCAACAATTCCGGGCTGGTCAAATCTCCCGCGACGGTCTGCCATGAGATTCTCGCCGAGGCCAAGAAGCTGGCTTCGCAACTGGACCGCAAGCAGGTCACCCTGCGGGTGAATCCGGAAGTTGCCAAGGTCCTGAAGTCGCGCGACAACAGCTTCCTGCAGGAGATCGAGGAACTCATCAACAAGGATGTCATCGTCCGGAATGATGCGTCTCTCCACATAGAAAACTTTGATTTTCACTAGATTGGTTTTACGAATTGTGTATCCCGTCAGGGCCTGGTTTTAACCGTGCCTTGACGAGAGGGTAATATGGAATACGTAAATTTTGGAACAGGTCTAACCGGTTGTTGAAAAACGCCATTTGTCCGCTCCCTCTCCCTCACGGCCCGCCACCCGATGGGCTCTGGACCGCAGGGCGGTCGCGGCTCGGAATGGGCGTGCTGATTGGGCTACACTTGCCGAGCCGCGCGCGCCTGTCCCGCCTGCCCTGAGCATGGCCGAAGGGAGCGAAACCGAGGGATTAGCAAGCGGACCCTTACACCAGTTTTTCAACAATCCCCTAACAGGAATGAATGTCATCCCAGGCAGTGCTTGTCGCAGGTAACAGGCGCATTCGGGAACAGGGAGCACTCCTGCACGTCGGCCGCTTTCAGGCTGCCGAAGGATCCTTCGCGGCGTTGGAACCTCACACGGGCTGGAGCTTGTTTTTCAGGACAGAGCAGCGTGCGACGGAAAATTCGAGGGCCCCAGCGGCGGACGATTCCAAAGGCGATGCTCCACGTGATCGCAACCACAATCAGGGCGAAAACAATCGTGGTATCCATAACGTTCTCCCCCTTTCTGGCCAAAGTACAGCTCTGTTTCCCCCGGACATTCATGGTCGACCTTTGCGAATCCGTTCATGGTTTTACACAGGAGGGTTTTGCGCAGCTGGTTTCCAACGGAATCTTGAAAGAGTAAGATGGTTGGCGGGCGTTGAACTTGGCGGGAAGAAATGGACACTTGCATGATTTTCAGAAAATGCTGCTCCAAGTTCGATCCGCTGACGTTGCTGACCCTCATGACGATGGCGGTCGTGCCGGGTCCGCAAGCTGCACTGGCAGTCGCCCTTTTTCCTCCGGCGGAGCTGCAAGCGGAAGGGACCGCATCCGAAGCGCGGAGTTCTGAATCAAAGATAGAGATGGGAAAGACCAGTCAATCTGCTGGCCGGAAGATGTCCTTGCCGATGCACTTCACCGCAGCGGAAGGGGAAACGGTTGGAAGCATTCGCGCTGAGATCGTTGTGCCGGAAGGCCATTATGAATTCGACCGAGTGTTGCTTGCAAAAGATTCCCGCTTGAAGGTCTCGGCCAAGAAACGAAATGAAGAAAGCAAAGATGTCGAGGGGAAACGCACTCGGCAGACCGTGATCGAAACGACGTTTTCAGCCGGAAGCCGCGCGATCCGAAACGGCTTGATCGGTTTTCTGCAACTCGACGTTGCAAAACAGGGAAGGGCGGCGTCTTCGCGGATGATTTCCGGCATAACCATTCGGAAGATCGAAACCTCGCCGCCCGAACCGGAGCTTCTGGTGGGCGAGCCGTCCCAACGACCTTTTCCCATGCCCCCCGATCCACCCGCCAGCCCGGCGGTTGGCTGCTTTTTCTTCACGCACTAAGCGCACGGCGATGTTAGCCGTGTCCGAGGAACATCAGCCAGGCCATTCCGAAGCTCACCACCGCAAAGATTCCAAAGATCCAAAGGCCGTAAAGAAGCCGCTCGTGATTGGTGTCCCTGCTCGTGACGGCAAATACGACGGAAGTAAAGAGGGCGAACAGAAAAGCGGCGACGAAGTGCGAGATGCTCATCTTAAATTCAGGTTGTTATTGCCCCGCAGGGCGCAACACAGCGACGTTTGCTAACTCTTTTTGCCGGTGGCGATGTCGTAGGCATCCAGCATGCAAAGGATGTTCAACAATCCAGCCACCAGCAGAAATTTGGTCCCGTAATCGGCCATGGGAGAGGGCATCACGTCCTGATGATATCCGAAGAACTTGGCGCCCAGGAACAGCAGGCCCGTGCCTAAATCGCCCAGGAAGCCAAGCGTTTCGACGAGATTCGATGGTGTCAGAGCAAAGAAACGGCCTTGCATCGCCATGCCCAAAGCGAACATGGAACCCACCGAGAAAAGAAGCAGACCTCCGCGGCCCCATCGCCGCTGCCACAGGTGCCCTCCGCCGGGGATCAGCCATGCGGCCAGGACCGGTGCAACCGGCAGGTTGCCTGCGAGCGCATTACTGGTTGCCGCTTGTTTAGATGCCATTGCTTGCTCCGGAAGCGTGGGACCGGGTTCTGATCCGAATCAACTCGTTCTGCACCGAGCCGGTGACGCGGGCTTCCCGCTCTCCAACAAATACATTCACCTCGCTCCGCACGCCAAACTCGGGAAGGTAGATGCCGGGCTCGATGGAAAAAGCCGTCAGCGGAATAATCTCCCGTTCGTCCCGCGTCTCCAAATTGTCGATATTAGCACCGTTTCCATGAACCGTCTCGCCAATGGAATGGCCGGTGCGATGCAGGAAGCAATTACCATACCCGCTTTGCTCGATAAAGTCTCGCGCCACGCGGTCAACTTCCCAGCCGCAGAGTTTCCGTCCCTGCCGAACGGCTGTCTGCACCGTCTCGACCGCCCTGTCCCTGGCTGTGCGCACGATGTCGAAAATCTGCTGGATTTTCTCCGGCGGATCGTCGCCGAGAAAGCCGGTCCATGTCACGTCATAATATACGGACCCCGGCTTGTTTTGTTTGGCCCAGACGTCGAGCAGCACGAAATCACCCGCGCGAATCGGCGAGGGCCGCTCCCGGCTCACTGCGTGGTGCGGGTTGCCGGAGTTGTCGTTGACGGCGACGATGGGCGGGTCGCTGGTAATCAGGCCATTGTTTTTGAACTGCTCCAGGATAAAGTCCTGGATCACGGCTTCGTTCGTTTCGCCGTCCTCGCTCACTCTCTCGCCCATCGCTTCAAATGCTTCCGAGATAATTCTATCAATTCGCTTGCCCGCCTCCATGTGAGATTCGAGCGCCGCTGGTGTCCATCGCGCTTCAAACAATTGCACCAGATCGGCTGAGCTGACCACCTTTTTACCAAAGCTCCGGATCAGCTCCACCGTCCCCGCGTCCACCCTGGAGATGTAGGGGATTTGATTGTCGGGCGAGTATTGCATCGCCAAGCTGCCGAACGGCGTGAGCATCTCTTGCAGGCGCTGGCGCTGCTCCTGCCATGCTGTGTAAAGCCGCTTCTCGCCGGGAAGAGAGTCCAGTTGCGCGCTCTCAATTCTGTGGACCAGCTTCAAAGGAGAACCCTGCGCGGGCACCAAGTAATACCACCGTCTGGTTGATATCGCCGTTTCGGGGAGGCCCAGCACGCGGCAGGCAATCGGGTCGCGGTGCTCAAAATCGTAAAACAGCCACGCCTCAATGCCACGTTCCCGAAGAGCTTGTTGAAGGAGTTCCAAATCCATTGATCTGCTTCCGGGCAAGCAGTCGCCATTATGAAGCGCTATCTGCTCGTAATCTTACAGTATACACCAGCCCGTAAGATGAGAAGTCTGCACTGCGCCCGAGGACAACAATCCGAGCCGCGACCGTGAGGGAGCGGTTCCACAAGTTCGAGAATTCACCGTGCGGTTGGGACCGCTCCATTACTGTCGCGGCACAGATACACTCTTTAGATACACTCTAATGTCCCGCTGCAAATCGCAAAAACTCCGCTTCGGTGACCTCCTCCAGTTCCAGCAGTTTGTGCTGCGATTTTTTTCCCGACAACAGTCGCACACGGGAGCGGGGGATTCCCAGGCCCCGCGCAAAAAACTCGATACAGGCTTGGTTGGCCTTGCCATCGACCGGCGGCGCAGTCAGTTGCAGCTTCCACTCATCTTGAAGCTGTCCGGCCAGCCGGTTCCGTTTTGCCCGAGGCTGCACGCGGATTTTTATCTTCATAACCGTTCAAGTCGGCGGGAATGGCTTGGTTGTTCTCGGTCCGAAGATAGCTGTGCCGACGCGCACGATGGTGGAGCCCTCCTCGATGGCGACCTCAAAATCATGAGTCATCCCCATGGAGAGTTCCCGCACATGCTGGAACCCGGCCTCTTGCAGGCGGTCCCGTAACTGGCGCAGGCGGCGAAAATAGGGCCGCGCCTTTTCCGGGTCGTCCGTGAAGGGAGGCATGGTCATCAATCCCTGCAACTCCAGCTTGTCCTGGGAGCTGATGAAGCCAGCCAGCCGCTCCACTTCCTGCTCCGTAACGCCGGTTTTAGCCTCCTCTTCACCCAGCTTCACCTCGATCAGCACTGGGAGTGTCTTGTTCGCCGCCGCCGCGGCGTCATTCAAGCGGCGCGCCAGCCGTTCGCTATCGACCGTCTGCACCCAGTCGAAGACCATTGCCGGCTGAACCTTGTTCGATTGCAGATGGCCGATAAAATGAAAAGTGGCTTCCGGCAGTTCCAGGTGAGGGAGTTTCTGTTGGAACTCCTGCACGCGATTTTCACCAAAATCGCGCAAGCCGCACTCGTAGGCTTTGATGATGCTCTCTGCCGGGAAAGTTTTCGTGACCGCCACGAGGCGAACCGATACGGATTTTCGCTCTGCACGAGAGGCGGCGCGAGCCATCCGCTCCAGCACCTGGGCGGCGTTCGTGGCGATGTCAACGGCAGAGGTCACAGAAGAGCCTTTCCATAAAGATTCTAACATGCTGGCCGGGAGGTGCTCAGGAACGGCCCTGCGCGAGTGCGACAGTCCACTAGAGAAGTACAGAGAAATGCAGAAATGCGAAGATGCAGAAATGCTATGATACTCTGCAATTCCCAACGAGAGCCAACCCCTGGAAGCGTCCCCGGAAGCGTCTAATGAAGCATTCAGGAAAATTTATCACCTTGGAAGGGCTGGACGGTTGCGGCAAGAGCACGCAACTGGAACGGGAAGCCTCGCGCCTCCGGCAGGAGGGTTGTGCTGTTGTGACAACTCAAGAGCCGGGCGGAACGGCCACGGGCCGGAAAATCCGCGAAATTGTCCTCCATGCCAGCGCACACCCGCTTTCGGCCTCAACCGAGCTGGCCTTGATGTTCGCCGCGCGCTCCCAGCATATCGAAGAGATCATCTTGCCGGCGCTCCATGCAGAGAATATCGTCCTTTGCGACCGTTTCACGGACTCCTCGGTTGCCTATCAGGGTTATGGACGGGGGATACCGCCGGATGCGATCCAAACCCTGGAGGATTTGTTCTGCCACGGCCTCCGTCCGGATTTAACGATCATTCTGGATATTGACCCGGAAACAGGAATGACCCGCGCGCGGGCGCGCAATCGAGCGGCGCAGGAGAAAGAAACCCGCTTCGAGGAGGAAGGGTTGGAATTTTTCCGGCGTGTGCGGAAGGGTTATGAAGAAATCGCCAGGCAGGAGCCGAAAAGGATACAGATCATCGACGGGAAGGGCAGCGTAGACGATGTTCACCATGAAGTTCACAATCATGTCCGCAAGGTCGTCGATGAGTTGCTGAAGGCTGGCGGCAGCGGAGGCGCAGGTGGGATTTGAGGATTTCTGCGGTAATCTGGCCGCGTTGGAGCTGATCCAGGGCATGATGACCAGGGGCAGGATGCCCCATGCGTTGATTTTTTCCGGCCCGACCGGAGTAGGCAAATACACTTTGGCGCAGATGCTGGCCAAGGCTCTGCATTGCACGGAACGGCAGAATGATTTTTGCGGCGAGTGTCAAAGTTGCCAGTCGATTGGTCTGACCGATGACCGGCGAGCGGCGGTGGAGCAGGCCGAGGAGGACAGGGAAAAGCTCACCAAGCGCCCCCGCGAAGTTCCTCTTTTGCTCCAAAACCATCCTGACGTTCTGTTGTTGCCGCCCAACGGGCCGCTGCGCCTGTTCCAAATTGAGCAGGCCCGGCACCTGAAGCAGGCGCTCACTTTTTTGCCTGCCGGCGGCGGAAAAAAGATTTTCTTATTGCCGGAAGCGGAACGAATGGACCGGGCGGCAGCCAACTCGCTGCTGAAGTCGCTCGAAGAGCCTCCGCCCTACGCGCTGCTGCTGCTGACCACCCCGAACGAGATGGCGCTTTTGCCCACCATCCGCTCCCGTTGCGTCACCATCCCGCTGTGTTCGCTGCCACGAGAGCAGGTTGCGGCCTTTCTGGAAAGGGCCGGCGTGGGGCGCGACGAACAGGAGCGCAACTTGCGGGCCGCTGTTTCCCGGGGCTGTCCCGGCCTGGCCCGGCGAATCGACATGGAGCATTATTGCCGTCTCCGGGACGGACTGCTTGCGATCCTGCGGTCGGGCATAGAGCGGAAAAACTTTGCCGAATTATTCCTCCAGACTCAAAAATTCGCCAGCGAAAAAGAAAACCTTGAAAATTTACTAGACGTCCTATATAGTCTCCTTCAAGATATCCTCCATATAGAGGCAAGGGCCAGCAAGGAGCCACTCCGAAATGTGGATCGGGCATCGGTTTTGTCGCAGATGGCGCGTTCTGTGGGTATAGGAGAGGTCATGCGCGCCTCTCAGGCTCTCTGCAATCTGGAGGCAAACCTGCGGCGCAACGTTCCGACGCAGATCGCCCTGGATGCCTTTGCCGTCAGCATGGTTCCGGCTCGCCGGATCTCTGTTTGAGGATCGAGATAATTCGGCCCCATTGCCCCGGCCTGAGGATTATCGGTAAGCCTGCTTACTCCACGAGCGGTTTTGCATCGCCAGAACAACGGTGGAAACACGGCAGGCAGGAATGGAAATAAACCACTAAAGAATGCCCATTTCCGGGCGAAGAGTAATGCAAGTGGTGTAGAAACGGCCTGGAAGAACGGATCGACCCGAAAAAAATCCTTCCTAGTCCCTGCCGTGATATTGCGAGTGGGAGCGGCGGCGCTTCCTGGCCGCACTGGATGAAAAGAAGAAGGTGAGGAGAAGAAAGTGAACCGTAAATTGATTCGCCCGTCCTTGACGGATCTAAAAGATCAGATGGGCCCCCGGCAGCAGCGAAAAAAGCCGGCCCCGCCGGACCAGACGAACGCCGAAAATTTTTATTACGTGAAGCAGATGCAGGCGAAGACTCCCATGGTGATCGTCTTGCAAGATGGTGAGCAGATTCGCGGGGTGATCGAATGGTATGACCAGAATTGCATCAAGGTGAACCGCGTGGCGGAACCGAATCTGCTGATCTATAAACCCTGCATCAAATATCTTTACAAAGGTAACGAGAAAGAAAACTAAACCCGCCGGCACTCATTCCGTTTAGTGCGGACGTTGCGAGTGCCCTGTTCTCAGGCCGCAAAAAGCTAAAGCCGTTGGCTGGATCTGCGGCTGCCGAATACGATCCGGAATATCCCCTGTCAGAAAAAATCGTTCAGTTCACTCTGGCTGATTTGCTGCGCAGTTGCTGTATTCGTCGGCGTCTCCTGTTTCCAGCCTCGCGATAACGCCTTTTTTCAGTTCTGGTTTCAGGAAATATTTGAGGCACCGGTTTCGGTTTTCCGTTTTCATCAATGGCCACGAATGTGAGGTAAGCCGAACTGGTGTGCCGCCTTCGGCTGGTGAACTGCTCCTCCCGAAACACCTTAACCCCCACCTCCAGGGAACAGTGAAAGACGCGGTTTATCGAGGATTTCAATACAATCACCTCGCCCACACGGATGGGACAGCGGAAGTCCATGTGATCGACCGCTGCGGTGACCACAAAACTGCTCGAATGCCGGTGTGCGGCAATGGCAGCCGCGATGTCCACCAGATGCATCACTTTTCCGCCCAGGATGGTGCCCAGGGGATTTGCGTCATTGGGCAGCACCACCTGGGTGAGCTCGGATTGAGACTGGCGAACAGTCTTGCGGAGCGGAAGCGTCTTTTTCGACATGCGAACCTCCGTGAACGGGCACAACCTGGCTTACTGCCGGTGGTTATTTTCTCTTCTGGCGCATGGCAGTATCGGACGGCTGTGATTTGCCGCGAGGAATGGTCAATGTCTGCCAATTGTTTCCAGCAAAGTGTTTTGCCAGGAACGCGATCTGTCCCACATGGTAAGCGCAATGCCTCATCTGCTGCTGGATTGCTTCCAAGGCAGGCTGGGGCTGGGCGCGAATGAAGACGGTTTTGTGAAGATCGTCCGGAGTGAGGCTCTCAAGCGTTTCAAAGACACATCGACACCCGGCCTCCCAATGCTCCATTCGGCTTTCCCGCGTATCGCCGGGTTCGGTGAGGAACTCCATGTCACGATTTCGGTCCGGCTTTTCGCCGTCCGAGGAGAGGAAGTCGGACCACCGCGACCGCATATTGCCGGCGAGGTGCTTCATGATGACGGCGAGGCTGTTCGACTCCGGGTCGAGGGATGTGAACAGGTCCTCGTCGCGCACCTGGGCGATGGCCCGGTCAGCCCAATTTTTGAGTTTGCGAAATTCAGCAAGGGTCGCTTCAATCATGATTGCTGCCATCCTGCGCGCTGCAAACAGGTGCTCCGATCCCATCCCGGCAAAGGGAAACGGACTAAGGTCCCGCCTGGAACTCCGACAGAATCGCCTCGGGCGCGGTGAAATAGCGGTCTGGCACATCCGTGTAGATGCCCACGTTGCGGAACATAGTCTTGCGGGTTGGATCATCGGAAGCGACTTTCTCCAAGGCAAGCCGGATGCCGCCAAATTCCTGCCAATCGGACCATTTTCTGTATGTGCGGGGCACTTTCCTTCCTTTCAGCACATAACCCCATTGGTCCATCATGTGGGTCTGCTTGTTGACGTAGCCCCAGAAGATGTCGTCGGGGGTCAGGCCGACGTTGTCGTAGGTCAGCCGGACCACGTCGTAGGCCTTCCCGTCAATCTCTTCCTCACCTTCATATTTCAAGCTGACGCCGGGGTCTTTCCACTTGAATGGCATGTAAAACCAGTAGCCGTCGTTGATATAGCGCTGGTAGCCGAAGTCCACCCATTTCTGGTTTTCTTCGGCGGCAACCGGCTGTCCATCCATGTAGGCGGAGCCTTCTTTGGAATTCACGTTGAAGAGCACCGTCAGCAGCTTTTCTTCGTTCATGGTGTCCACGCGGTATCGCCCGGTGTGCTTGTCCCAAAGATGCTGCACCTGGCGGCCGATATTGCCCTCCCGCTCGGTGACGTAGTCGTAGCGCAGGAATCGTGCGCGATTCCAGGCGTCCATGCCGCCCAGAGATTGCGCCAGTTCATCGGCCACCTGCATGGCGCGCGCGTCGGAGCCGGAAGGGTCGAATGCTTGCGGCGGAGATTGCTGTCCCTTTGTTCCGGCGACTCCCGCCAGGGCGCACAGAACTACTAGCAGGGCCCGTTTTACTTGCATGCGGAACCTCCTTCTTTTCTATAGTACGAAGTTTCAGGAAACATTTGCTATCATACCGGAGGCGCTCAGGGGAGGCAAGCGCTCCGCATTTTTCACGCCTGGAGCCAGATGGACGCGCCCACCAAGCAAACACCAAGCAAACAAGGAGAAAGACTATTGGAAAATAACCGGTTTGAGATTCTGACGCAGATGCTGGAAAAAAATCCGAAAGATTCCTTTGCCCGCTATGGCCTGGCGATGGAATACGCCAAGCAGGAAGAGTACGGCAAGGCAATGGAGCATTACCGAAAGCTCTGGGAGTTGTTTCCGGACTACTCGGCGGCCTATTTTCAGGCCGCGCAAGTGCTGGCCAAGACGGGGGAGACGGAAGAAGCCCGGCAGGTTCTCCACAAAGGGATTGAGGCCGCCGGCCGCAGCGGAGATCTTCACACCAAAAGCGAAATGGAAGCAGCCCTGGAAGAACTCTGAGGGCAAGGAAGTTGGCAGAAAAGGTTTTCCAACAATGCGAATTCAGCAACTCGACCGGCAAGGCCTCGGCCTTCTCTTCTCATGATTGTTGATGCCCGCTCCATTTCGAAACGCTTTGGAAACCGGCTGGTGGTGGATCAGTTGAACCTTCAGGTTCCAGCCGGAACCTGCTTTGGTCTCCTCGGCCCAAACGGAGCGGGGAAGACGACGACGCTGCGCATGATCTACGGCGTCACAAAGCCTAGCAGCGGCACGATCCTGGTTTTTGGGTCCGACATCGCCCGCCATCTGCGCGCCGTGCGCTCCCGGCTGGGAGTGACCCTCCAGCATAACGTTCTCATCGAGCAACTCTCGCCTGTAGAGAACCTGCGGGTCTTCGGGCGTTACTATCTTCTGCGGCATGCTGACCTGTCGAGTCGCATCGAGGAACTCATTGATTTATTCGAGCTGCGATCACACGCGCAGGTCCCCGTTAAAAACTTATCGGGCGGATTCAAGCGGCGGCTGGCCATTGCGCTTTCTCTCATCAACCGGCCCGAGCTGGTGATTTTCGACGAGCCGACAACCGGCCTGGACCCGGCCGTGCGCCTGGCCCTGTGGTCTCGCATACGAACTCTGCAAGCTGCGGGCACAACCGTGCTGCTCACCACGCATTACATGGACGAGGCGCAACGACTGTGCGACCGTGTTGCCATCGTGTCCGGCGGGAAGATCATCGGTGAAGGGGCGCCAGCGGAACTCATCTCGAGCCGCCTGGCGCGAGAAACCGTGGAGTTCGATTGCGATCCCGAAGAAGAGTCGGCGCTGCTTGGCGGCAAGGGGACGGCCCTGCGGCACCTGCGCGTTGGCAGGCGGATCATGCTCTACCTGGACGACGTGACCGCCCACATTGACATGATCCGGCAATGGGACCAGGGAGACCGCCGCGCCCTTGTGGTCCGGCCCACGAACCTTGAGGACCTCTTCCTGTCGCTGACGGGGACCAGCCTGGAGAACGACCTATGAGTGTATCGGTTCCCCATGCTATCGCCGTGTGGCGGCGGAATGCGGCGATCTACAAGCGCACATGGCTGTGGAATATCCTGCCCAACTTCTTCGAGCCGATTTTTTACCTGGTTGCCATCGGCGTCGGCGTCGGCGCATACATTACGGAGATGGGCGGCACCTCCTACATCAGCTTCCTGGCTCCGGCTTTGGTCTGCGTCGCCGCGATGCACGGCGCCAGCTTTGAGGTGACCTACAACGTCTATGTGCGGCTCACTTTCGAGAAGACTTACGACGCCATGCTGACGACGCCCATCGAACCCGACGACATCCTGGCCGGCGAGGTGCTCTGGGCGGTCACGCGCTCCTCCATCTATGGCGGGGTCTTTTTTATTGTGATCGCTCTGGCCGGGCTTGCCCCGCTGCCTTCCGCGCTCCTGGTTTTGCCGCTGGTTCCTCTGACGGGGCTGTTGTTTGCCCTCATCGGGATGGCCTTCTCGTTGCGAATTCCAAGCATCGATCTGTTTAGCTACTACTTCACGCTGTTCCTGACACCGCTGTTTCTGCTTTCCGGAGTCTTCTTTCCGCTGGAGGAGCGCCTGTCGGAGGGCTGGCTGTGGGTCGCGGAAATCCTGCCGCTGCTCCATCCGGTTCGCCTGGCGCGGGCCGCCTTTCGAGGCGAGGCTTCTTTAGTTGTCCTGTGGGACCTCGCCTACCTGCTGGGCATGTCAATCCTGTTGGTGGTATTGGCGCGCCGCGGCGTCCAGCGGCGGTTGACGAACTAGCGCAGTTCCACAGTTTGTGTATTCCATATTACGGTCTCGTCAGGGCAAGGTCGTGCAGGTCAGTTCTCGATGCGGGAAAGTTCCTCGCCCACTGTGTCCATCAGCGGTTGCAGCGTTTCGTAGCCAAAGCTGAACCGAGCGCCAGCCGCTTCAAACAGTTCGGGCAGCGGGCGAGTTCCTCCCAGCGCCAGCGCCTTCCAGTACCGCTCCACGGCGTCCCGGTAATCGGTCCGGCTGCGCATCCAAACCTGTAGCGCGCCGGTCAAGGCGATTCCGTACTCGATGTAATAGAAGGGGACCTCATACAGGTGGAGCTGGCGGTGCCACAGGTAGGTGCGATGCTCCTCGTACCCGGACCAGTCGACCACCGCAGAGAACCGGCTATGGATTTGCCGCCACGCCTGTGCGCGTTCCTCGCGAGTTTGGTCGGGGTGTGTATAGACCCAATGTTGAAAGGCGTCGATCGTAGCGATCCAGGGAAAGATCAAGACGAAGTCTTCGAGCTTTGCACGATAAGCCCGGTTGCGGTCTTCCGGATTCTTGTAGAACACATCGAGATGGGGAGTGGCGAGCAGTTCCATGCTCATCGAAGCCACCTCGCAGAACTCCGTCGGCGCATGGCGGTATTGGATGAGGGGCTCCTCGCGCGCGGCCAGCATGTGGAAGGCATGTCCGCCCTCGTGGAGCAATGTGCGGATGTCCAGGTCGCGGCCCACGGCGTTCATAAAGATGAACGGCCAGCGCCGTTCCTGCAATGTCTCCTGGTAGCCTCCCGGAGCCTTGCCCTTGCGGCTTTCCAGTTCCAGCAGTTGCTGTTCGGCCATAAACCCAAACTGCTCGCCCAGGGCCGGATCGACGCGAGTGAAAATTTCCCGCGTGCCCTGCACCAGTTCATCGGTGGTGGCAAACGGCCGCAGCGGCGGACGGTTCAGTGGGTCGGTTCCCAGGTCCCATGGTCGCAAGGTCTCCACCTGCAACAGCTTCCGCCGCTCTGTGTGGATCTTCTGGACAAGCGGCAGAACTGCCCGCTCTACGGCATCGTGAAACTGGAAGCATTCTTCCGGTCCGTAGTCAAACCGCTGGTGCTGCTGGAAGGAGTAAGCTCGGTAGTCGGCAAAACCGGCGTTGGCGGCGATCTGTTTGCGGAGAGCGAACAGTTGCTCATAAAGCCCTTCCAGCGGTTCTTTCTCCTGCAGGCGGCGGTCAGCTATGGCTTCCCACACCTGCTGGCGCACGCGGCGGTCCGGGTCTTCCAGGGATTTGGCAGCCTGCTGCAACGTGCGCTCTTCTCCGTCAACCATCACCGTCATCGCGCCCGACAGCTTTTGGTATTCTTTGGTTTGCAACGCCTCCTGCATTTCCAGCGGCACATTCTCTTCCCGGAACAGGGCGACTTTGTTTTCGATCATTCGGTCCATCACCGCGTAGCGATCCGAGGGCAGCGACTTGCGATGCGGATTTTGCAGGTAGGCTTTTTCCAGGGATTGGATGAGCGGCTTGCTCTTGGGATCAATCTGTTCGACAAAGTTCTGGTAGGCGGTTTCCCTGACAGGGTCGTCGGTCTGCGTAGTCATCGCGATGTAGCGTACGGCTTTCTCCTCGTTGAGCGCGGCGCTGAATTCGGAGTAGTCCAGGAGCCACTGCTCCAGTTCTTCCGTGGACGATGCGTTGCGTTGAAGCAGTTCACCAAACAGCGGCGCGATCTGGCTCCAGTCGCCCATGTCGGCGGCTTTGGGTACGAACTTTCTCGGGAACGGACGGCGCGGGTCGACCTGTATCAGTTTTTGCATTAGATCACCTTCCGGCACATAAGCTAAGGAAACGCCAAACCCTGCGGGACGAAAAGGACCGGCGCAAAACGCCGGTGTTCGTTAGAGTAACGGAAGCCTGCTGGCAGCGCAAGAAGCGTTTAGCCGGTTGTTGAAAAACTGGTGTAAGGGTCCGCTTGCTGCTATCCCCTCGGCTTCGCTCCCTTCGGCTATGCTCCCTTCGGCTTCGCTCAGGGCAGGCAGGGCAAGCGGGACGGACGCGCGCGGCTCGGCAAGTGCAGCCCAATCAGCACGCCCATTCCGAGCCGCGACCGTAAGCAAGCGGTCACGAAACGCTGGTCGATTGAGCCATTTTTGGAACCGCTCCATCACTGTCGCGGCTTGGACACGGTCTATAACAACTGGAGAACCGCTCTAGAAGTCAAAGGAGTAGGTGAACTTGGCCTGGAGGGTGCGGTCCTTCTGGCCACGCTGACTCCCCCCCACTCGGCGGCCTTCGTTGTAAATCAGGAAAAAATCGTCACCGGGTCGGAAGATGTAATTCAGGCGGAAATGGAGTCCTGCAAAAGATTTACTTTTGTCATACTGGAGGATAGTGCTGGTGAGCCATTGCTTGTTGAACGCATAATTGATGCCTGTATCCACGGTGTGGTTGGCGGAAGCTCCTCCGGGAAGCGTAAGATCACTGATCTTGTAGCTGACGTTAACCGAGAGGCTCTTATTCAACTTCAGCACTGGCGAAATAGACCATTTATACAAATCCCCCTCATAGTAACCATAACTGTGAGTGAAGGACACGCTGCCCGCGAGCTTGCGTTTGCGAAACCCCTGGAATCGGACAGTATAACTGTTCCAAGCGTAGTCTCCTGCGGGAATCCGGATACCCTTAATCCTGGACCGTCTATCCACTCTGTCAAAAAAGCGCTGGAGCGGGACAATACGGAGAACGTCACCGCTCTGGAAGGTTAATTGGAATTCGTAGTTGTCGATCCGTTCCGCCAGACGGTTCTTCTGGTTCACAAGGTAATCCCAACGCCCGGAGAATTTTATCTGGCGGATCCACCGGATGCCAGGCCGAGGGCGGAATTCTAAAGAGGGAGTGAACCGGCGGATGTCTCTGCGACGGATATAGCCCAGGTCGTCCCGGAAATTCGGATCGATCGACAGATATTCCATCCCCACCAGCAGAAAATCGCTGTCCCATTTCGCATTGGCGCTGGCTACCCAGTTCTCTTCCACTCCGCCGGGCTCAGCGGACTTGGCCAAGAAGCCGTCGATCGCGAAATGTTTACGGAAGACAAATTTGCCGTCCATCCCGTAAACGCGGTTGAAGTCGCTGCTTCCCGCTTTCTCACGGCTAACCAGAAAGGCCCCCACCGTGGATCGCGACAACACATCCCGTTTCACTCGCAGCACCCCGTAGTTGCTGGCGGGAATGCCTTCCGACGGCAGGCCCTCGGTCTGGATGTTCAACATTCCCAGCGTGAATCCCTGGAGCTTCCCGGCGATTCGCCCCCCGGCCGTAATAGGCACTGTGGCTCTTCTGCTGGGAGACAAACCGATCCGTCGACTGTGGAACAGCAGCAATTCGCGAGTTTTTCCCCGTTTCGCATTGCCGAACTGGAAGGCCCCTGCTCCTTCCTGGAAGAACTCTCTTTTTTCGGGAAAGAAATTCGGGAAACGGGTCAGGTTTATCTTTAAGCGATCTATTTCGCCCTCGATAAAATCGGTATTCCATGTTATGTCGGCGGTCAGGCTGGGCGTGATCCTGTATTTCATTACTTCCATCCCGAAGTCGGAGGCGTTGCGAAACTTGCTCCCGGACCGGTCAGACGATTGTGAAAATCCCCCCACCACAGAGGGCTTCACCCGCAACCGCATCCCCATTTCGGTGTCTTCCAGCCCCTCCAGATGCCCGGCCTGGGAGACATGTTCCAGATTGAAGCCGCGCTCGAAACCGTTCCAATACGTTAGCTCATTCTTTCGCCGGATAACTCGTTCCAGGTCTAACCCCCACCCTTGCTTGTCATTCCCACCCATCCGCAGGCTCTTGAACGGGATGGCAAACTCCGCCGTCCAACCCTCCGGGCTCACCTGAGACGCCACATCCCACTTCTCGTCCCAGCTTTCGTTTACATTGTTCCCTTCGTCATTGTTCCCATCGTCGTTCGTTTCGTCGGTGCTCAGAGCGTCGATGTTTCCTTCATCGGTGCTCAGAGCCTCATTAGTCCCTTCGTCGGTGATCAGGGCGTCATATTGGGTGCCCAGGGGATTGGTCCGAAAGAGAAACGCATTGCGATGGTCGTGAAAGGTGTCGAGCACGATGGTGACAGTGTCGTCGCTTTCCAGCCTGTCGTCCCGCCGCTGCTCGGTGGCCAGTATCCGATCGGCACGGCGGTCGGAGGAGACGACTCCAATGTATAAGGTAGTCGCGTTGTAGAGGACGCGGAACTCGGTCTTTTCCGTCGAGGGTTCACCCTCGTTCGGGTCTTTTTGCACAAACCCCTGGGAAACCGGGGCCTTCTGCCAACTCGGTTCGTCGAGGGTTCCGTCTATGACCAACGGCGATTCAGTCCGCGTCGCTGTGATGGTTTTTTCCCCGTGTGTTTCTGTTACGGTCCGCTCAGTGAACTGGGCGTGTCCGGACGAGGAAAGTAGTGCACAAAGCAGCGGAAGGGCCAACGGAAGAAGCCTGCTTTGCCGACGGAAGTTTTGCGCCACCACAACCTCACTCCCATCAAGCAAACATCACCTGCAAGGTGTATTTCTAACGGGAATTTCCGGTTTCAACTTCCCCTTTTGTGCATACGCCGTGATCAGTTCCTTCTGTGAGTAAATGAAGACCGCCTGCGGCGCAGCTGCGTCGGACCTTCGTCGCTGGAACTTGCGCTTGAACGAGGCGGTATGCGCAGATTCTGCTCCTGACGGATGAGGGGAGTCAAGAGGAATACCAGATTCAGTAGGGAGTCGCACCTCTTATCAAGAATCAACGCTCAGGTCTTTTGCATGCGCTGGCGCAGGAACCGGGCCATCATCCAGTCGAGGAGCCGGGGAGACAATTCGTGCAGCCACACGAAGCACCAGTTGGACGCCGGCACGATGATTTCTCTGGACCCGCGCAGGGAAGCCCGCAAAATGGCACGGGCCACCCGTTCCGGGGAAATTCCTCCCGGGTGGAAACTTCGGAAATTGGGGTCCTTCAATGCGTTTTCGGGAAAAGGTGTACGGACTCGTCCTGGACAGACACTGATGACATGGATATGATCACGCTTCAACTCCATGCGCAGGCCGTCGGAGAGGGCATTGAGAGCGAACTTGGTGCTGGAATAGGCTGTGATCCAGGGAATAACAACCTTGCCGACAACCGAGGAGACATTGATAATCTGGCCGCCACCCTGGCGCTGCATATAAGGAACGACGGCCTGAATGGCGCAGACGGGCCCCAGACAGTTTGTTGTGACCAGCTGATTCAACTGCGCGAGTGGTGCTTTTACAATGCTGCCGTACATCCCAACCCCCGCGTTGTTGATGAGCATGTCGATTCGGCCGAATCGCTCAGCGCACCGGCGGACCATCTCCTGGACCTGGACGGGGTCGGTGATGTCGGTTTCAATCGCAATAGCCTGGGGACCCAGGGAGTCTGCCAGGGCTTGCAGCTTGTGGATGGCACGGGACGCCAGCGCCAGGCTGGCTCCCTCAGCGGCGAAGAGCCGAGCGGTCGCGGCCCCGATGCCGCTGGAGGCGCCGGTAATGATGACAACTTTGTTTTCTAGTTTCCTCAAGGCATTTCTCCCTGCACATCAGATTTAGCGATATGCCAAGTTCTCCGCATTCCCGCCGCCGAGTATAATAGCTCCATGGAGGAATTGCTGCTGCCGCTTTTTCCTTTGCAGGTGGTCCTGTTTCCGGAGACCATCCTGTTCTTGCACATCTTTGAAGACCGCTACAAACAGATGATCGGCGAATGTCTGGAAAATCAATGGGAGTTTGGAGTGGTGCTGGTTCGCGAAGAGTCGCTCGAAAACACCGGCTGTACCGCGTCGATCTCCGAGGTCGTCCGCAAATATGACGAGGGGCAGATGGATATCCGCGTCCGTGGAGTCCGCCGTTTTGAGATTCTGCTCCTGAACCGGGAGAAAGCTTATCTTCGAGCGAGCTGCCAATTTGTTGGGGATGAGGAAGCGTCGGTGCTGGCGAATGGAACGGCTGCAGCGGAGGCGGAGGGAGAGGGTACGCGAAGGCGGGAAGCCATCCGTCTCTACAAGCAGGCGGTAGAAATGCTTCCACAGCATGAGCCTCTTGCTGCCGGGCAGCAGCCGAATTGGTCTGCTCCAGAGCTTTCCTTTCAGCTGATGTCGCGGTTGCCGGCTGACCTTGAGTGGAAGCAAGCTCTGTTGCAAATGCGCTCGGAAGAGCAGCGCCTGGCGGAGACGATTTCCTACCTGAAGAAGCTGCTGGGACATCTGACCCGGGTCGCAAACACGCGCGCCAAAGCAGGCAGTAACGGGCACTGCCGCTAGCCGGGCGGCTTCTGCTATAATGAATCCTCGCTGACGGGTGCAATCTTTTCGGGGTAAGCAAAACAATGAAATCCAAGCCAAAAACTTTGGGAGAACTTCGCCAGAGCGAATTCTCGGAGGAGAACTACAAGCGCCGTTCGGTGAAGGACGAGATGCGGCAGAATTTGATCTGCCACCTGGAGCAATCCGACGCTCTTTTTCCCGGAATCGTCGGATACGACGATACGGTGATTCCGCAGATTGTCAACGCCGTCCTCTCTCGCCACAACTTCATCTTGCTGGGGCTGCGCGGGCAAGCCAAGAGCCGCATTCTGCGGGCCCTCGCTGGTTTGCTCGATGAGCAACTGCCTGTGCTGACGGGGTGTGAGATTAACGACAATCCCTATGCGCCTATCTGCCGTGCCTGCCGCTTGCTGCTGGACTGCCTGTGCTGACGGGGTGTGAGATTAACGACAATCCCTATGCGCCTATCTGCCGTGCCTGCCGCTTGCTGCTGGAAGAGAAAGGCGACGCTGCGCCGGTGGCTTTTCTTCCCCGGGAGTTTCGTTATGTGGAGAAACTGGCTACTCCGGACGTAACCATCGCCGATATGATTGGGGACATCGATCCCATCAAAGCGGCGCGAGGCGGGCACCAGCTTTCCGATGAATTGAACATTCACTTTGGCCTGCTTCCCAGGGCCAATCGCGGCATTTTTGCCATCAATGAGCTGCCGGACTTGGCCGGGAAAATTCAGGTGGGACTGTTCAACATCATGCAGGAAGGCGATGTCCAAATTAAGGGTTTCCCGATCCGTCTGCCTCTGGACGTGGCGCTGGTTTTTACGGCGAACCCGGAGGACTACACGGCGCGCGGAAAGATTATCACTCCTTTGAAAGACCGCATCGGCTCGGAGATTCGCACGCACTATCCGGCGGACTTGGAGGAAGGGATTGCAATCACGCAGCAGGAAGCGTGGCTGGCTCGCGACGGCCGGCGGCTGGTCGTGCCGGGGTTTATCCGCGAGGTGGTGGAGCAGATTGCTTTTCTGGCGCGCGCAGATAAAAAGATTGACAAGCGGTCCGGGGTGAGCCAGCGCATGCCCATTACCTGCATAGAAAACGTGGCATCGAACGCCGAGCGGCGGGCGATTCGCAACAAAGAGGAGGTAGGAGTTCCGCGAATCATGGACTTGTATGGGGCATTGCCCGCAATGACCGGCAAATTTGAGTTGGAGTATGAGGGTGAGCTGAAAGGAGCCGACACTGTCGCAAAGGAACTGATTCGTGGCGCCATTGGAAAGGTTTTTAAGAAGCACTATGACAACGTGGACTTGCAGCAGGTTGTGCAATGGTTCGAGCTGGGAGGCTCTCTGAAACTTTCCGAGTCGATGCCGGCGGTGGAGGTGCTGGCAGCTTTGCGGAAGATTCAAGGCCTTGTGGATAAGACGGGGGCTCTCGGCATCCGTCCGAAAGATAAAAATAATGCGGCACTGGTAGTCTCAGCTGCTGAGTTCATCCTGGAGGGACTCTACGCGCAGCGGCGCATCAGCCGTTCCGAGGAGAGGGGTTTCATTGCAGGTGAAAGAAAGCAGACGCCCGCGCTTCAGGAAGAGTTCCGGCCTCACAGGCGGCCCTATAACTAGAAATCGCGCGGGCCAGGGGGCGCATTCGCTGGCGGGTTGAATCTCTGATGAAATTTATTACCTACAAAAAATTCGAGGGCGGTGATTGGGATTCCATCGACATGGATGATCTGCTCAACCGGCTGGCTGATTTTCTCCTCCAAAGCGGATACCAATCGCAATTCTACGATTTTTACGAGATGGATGGGGACCGCACCCTGGACCAGTTGCGTCAGGCCATCCGGAATGCTTTGATGGAAGGCGATCTGTTTCCCGAGGACCAAATGCAGCAGATGATGGAGCAGTTGCAGAACATGTCCCCGGAGCAGCAGGAACAATTGGTCAACCAGTTGATTGAACGCATGGAGCAGGAGGGCTATGTCAGCATTACAGAGCCGCCGGACCCCTCCATGCAGCAAGACCAGCCCCGTCGCGGGGAGGGTGGCTTGGGACCGGAGAGCCGCGCGCAGTTCGAGTTGACCGATAAAAGCCTGGATTTCCTGGGCTTCAAAACTCTTAAAGACCTGCTGGGCTCGCTCGGCAAGAGCAGCTTTGGGCGGCACGACACACGGGACTTGGCCACGGGAATTGAATCCTCCGGCGCATCCAAAAAGTATGAGTTTGGTGACAACCTGAATCTGGACATCAGCGGGACGCTTTCTGCGGCGATCAAGCGGCAAGGGCTGAAGCTGCCTTTGGAGATTGACTATAACGATCTGCTCGTGCACCAGTCCGAATACCAAAGCTCCTGCGCGACCGTCCTGATGCTGGATTGCAGCCACAGCATGATTCTCTACGGAGAGGACCGCTTCACCCCAGCCAAGCGTGTGGCGCTGGCCCTGTCGCACTTAATTCGCGCCCAGTATCCCGGCGACACGCTGCACCTGATTCTGTTCCACGATTCCGCCGAAGAAGTGCCGCTGAGCCATCTGGCCCGCGTGCAGGTCGGACCCTATTACACCAACACGCGCGAGGGATTGCGCTTGGCGCAGCGCATCTTGTCACGGCAGCAGAAAGACATGCGGCAGATCATCATGATCACCGACGGAAAACCATCGGCGCTGACCCTGGAAGACGGACGCATCTACAAGAACGCCTTCGGGCTCGACCCGCTCGTAGTCAGCAAAACGCTCGAGGAAGTGTCGAAGTGCAAGCGGGCCGGCATTCTGATTAACACCTTCATGCTGGCCAGCGACTACGGCCTGGTGCAATTCGTTCAGAAGGTGACGGAACTATGCCGCGGGAAGGCCTATTTCACCACTCCCTACAACCTGGGACAGTATCTGCTGATGGACTACATGCAGAATAAGACCCGGACCATCCACTAAGTAGCGACAGGCCTCCAGGCCTGTACAACAACGACAGGCGTGGACGCCTGTCGCTACTTGATGCTTTGATGTATAATATACATCATGAAACGCACACAGCTATATTTGGACGAGGCCATCTGGAAGGCGGCTCAGGAGAATCGCGTCTTGAAGGCTGTTCTGGTGGACTCGGATATCTTGATTGTAGTTTCGCGCACCCGCAACAATGCTACCAGAAGCTGTCAGAAGATTTTGTGAAGTCCCTACATTTGGGACAGCAGATTACAACCTTTGGCTTACCCAGAATGACTTTCTCTCCTTCCTCCGTGAACAGGCGCAGGACGAAGAGGCCATTCTCTACGCAGGCGCGCCGCACACCTTCATCCATGGTGTATTGGTTCCTGCTGACGCCCTAGAACCACTAGACATCGATGATTTATTGAATTGGAATGATTGCGCTCCATTTGGGTCCTGGAGTGTAGCATACACGTTTCCCCACAGCGGACTTCCGTCTAAAGTTTCGATTACTCCGCCTCTGGACCACACTAGCTCCAAGACGCTCGACAAAGGGGAACAGCTTGTTTTTTACAGACAGTTTGACGGGCGAAATGAAGATCAGTGCTATTTTGAGATAGAGACCAAGCTCGCCCACATCCACAATCTCCACTATGTACCTGAACGAAAGGCATTTTGCCGGTTCAACGAAGAGGGAGACATCGAAGACATCATCCGCATCGTGTGCCTGAGCAACCACAGCCGGGATGTTGGTACAGTTGTCACCATACGAAGAGAGGTGCTCGATTTGCACCTGGCTTTGACAAATGCCGCGCTCGTGCAGGTTTTCGACTCGACGCGATGTGATCCGTACAATTTTGGTGGCTGGAATGGCCATTCGGAGGAGGTGGTTAAAGCTACAGAACGTGGGTGAACAGCTCTTTTATCGAATGGGAATCAAACCACGTGTTGGAAGCTACGTTAGGGGATTTCAAATTCTGACGCACACTCAACCCCGCGAGGAATCGCTAAAGAGGATCGTGGGTGTTAGTGAACCCGCGAAAAAGGAGTACAGATGCGAGTGAACATTCATTACCTACGATTGGAAAAATAAGGTCATCTGTGAGGTGTCTTGTGATCCAAAGTGTCTCTCTAGCTACTTCAAGGATCCGTTTGCCGCGATCAACGTAGAACGCGCCCGCTTCCGGAACGATCTCGTCGAGGATGTTGACATCGTGTCGATTTGCCGTTTCAAACTACACCAGCATTCTTCAATCCCCAAGTCCTTATAAAATACAAGAACGATCCAGACAAACACCGACTCGGTCATCGTTCAATTTCATGCCGGAACGCTTGGCATCTGCAAACTTACGACATCAACAAAGCGGGCCAAGTGCACACATATCTCATTTATCTGAGCAGACTTCCGTACAAAGAACAACTGTACTGGAAATCGTTCAACGAACAACCAAAAGGGTCCCCGGAAGGACCAATAGGCCCGATTTCAAAGAGGGCGTTCACGACCGATTTCCTGGGTAAATGGGACGAATCACCAGACCCTCTACGTGACCTCAAGAGAAAGTTGAATGAGCTAAGAGAAGGGGACGCAAAATGGTGGATGATGACATCTCCTCAGCTAATTGAACAGGTCCACTACCCCGTGACCGACTCGGCGAAGGAATGGGCCGATGAATTACTGGCGCTTGATCAGCTCCTAGTCGAAGGCTTAAAGCACAACTACTTTAAGACCAAACTTGAGAACATGGGATCGAAGCCAGATTCTGAGTGGCGGTCAATTAAGTTGATCGAAGAATGCTTAAAGGCATCACACATGGACGAGCTCCAGGCCGACGCTATCCTTGAACCATTGCGGGAGCTGCACCGTCTTCGAACGAAAATGAGAGGACACGCCGCTTCAGAACAAGAAAAAGGGCGGATTCGCACACAACTCATTAGGAAGCACGGAAGTCTGAAGCAGCACTTCCGAAGCTTGACGGAAGATTGTCACAAAGCCGTAAAACTGCTTTCGGGCATGGTTGAAAAAGGTACTCTTTGAAATTACGCGGCCGTACCTTTAGCGGCTTGCTCCAGCAGTTCGTGGATGAGGGTTTGGTAGGGCTTGGATTGCTTGGCAGCGAGGCGGCGGAGTTGGGTCAGCAGCCGTGGGTCAATGCGAATGGCGATGAGCTGCTTGGCACGCCCCGTCCTGGGCCGTCCGACGCGACGGGCACGCTGTAGTTCTTTATCGGTCGATTCCGGAATATCGGAGAAGTCAATTTGACTGTCTGGGCGGCTATCCTGCATATGCTTTCCGCTCTTTGCGGCTCGCTTGCCGGGCGCTGATGATACGAATTGTTTTCGTGCCATTTCCGAACCTCCGCGTAGTTCTTCAAGGCCTTGCGAGTCTGTGTGAAAACTACGGAGAAGGCAAAGCCATCAGAGCCGCGCGCGTGAGCAAGCGGTCAAACACGTTCGAGAATTCACCGTGCGCTTGGGACCGCTCCATTACTGTCGCGGCTCGGATGGTTTTCTCACAGACCCTTACGGGTGTCCCAGGAGAACATATTAGTGTATATACGCTAATTGGGTGAAGATGTCAATATCCTCCCTGCAAGGCGGAAGCAAGCAGCCGGAGCGGTTCCGATTAGGAAAGCGCCTCTTCCTCTAATTTTTTCTTGTGTTTCGGCGACTTCCGGCGGCGGTCCTCCACGCGCCTGGAGGGAGGCGGGACGCCGAGCGCAGCGCGGGCTCGTCTGCGGACTTCCTTCGTTGCGCTGAATTTTTTCGTTTTTTTGCGGGGCATTGGCGACTGGACCGATGGCGGAAGCGTATGGGAATCGAACCCATCGCCCCCCTCGAAAGAGAAGGACCACTGGATTTGAAGTCCAGGCCAGTCACCAGACCAGATTCGCTTCCGCTAGCGATTTTAGCACGCGGAATGCGCTTCGACCAACGGCAAGCGCCGGTGACGAAGCTAACTGGAGGGCCTGTGCGAGGCGGCGGCGGAGTCCGCCAGCGTCGCGACCATATTAATCAGATCATACTTCGTCAGAATCTCGAACTGGTTGTCTCCCATATCCACAAGGACGGCGGGACTTTCATTGGTCAAAAGGAACGTAACACGGTCGATGGGCGCCTGAGGATCGAGCACGGGCAGGGGATCCTTCATGCACTCCCGCAGGACCAACCCGTCCAAGTCCACGCCTCGCAGCGCCAGGTTCAGAATATCATCTTCGCGGACCGTTCCAATCGAGACGTGATCCTCGAACACGGGCAGTTGCGAGATTTCCTTGTCCTGCATCAGACGCAATGCCTGATGGGCCGTTTCTCCCACCTTGGCGTAGATCAGGCGGCTGCCGGGATGGTGCTGTTGCTTGAGCCGCACGACCTCTCCGGCCGTGACGCTCAACTGAGCTTCCCAATACTGATGGCGGCTCATCCATGCGTCGTTGTAAACTTTGCTCAAGTAACGGTCTCCCCCGTCGGGAATAAACGCGATCAGCATGTCATTTGCCGTCAGCTCCCGCGCCACTCGCAGAGCCACCGAGATGGCGCCGCCCGAGGAGCCGCCCGCGAATATCCCTTCCATGCGGGCCAGCTTGCGAGCCCAGACGAAGCACTCCTGGTCTGTAACTTGGTAGATGTCATCCAGGACTGTAAAATCCATGGTCGTGGGAAAAAAGTCTTCTCCAATGCCCTCCACTACATAAGGCTCGGCTTTGCCCACCGTCCCCTTCTTGACGTATTCGTAGTAAAGCGAGCCGACCGGATCGACTCCGATCACTTGGATGGCTGGATTCTGCTGTTTCAAATAGCTCCCCACACCGCTGATCGTCCCTCCGGTACCCATGGTTGCGATGAAATGGGTTACTTTCCCCTCGGAATCCTCCCATATCTCCGGTCCGGTCGTTTCCACGTGAGCCTGGGGATTCTGCGGGTTGCCGTATTGGTTGGGATAGTACGAGTTGGGGATTTCCCGGAATAATTTCTTAGCTACGGAGTAGTAACTCCGAGAGTCTTCCGGTTCGACCGCAGTGGGACAGACGATCACTTCGGCTCCCAAGGCGCGGAGCACGTCCATCTTCTCCTGCGATTGTTTGTCGTTTATGGTGAAGATGACTTTGTAGCCTTTGACCGCAGCCACCAGTGCCAGGCCCATTCCCGTATTGCCGGATGTCGCCTCAATAATGGTTCCGCCCGGTTTCAACAACCCGCGGCGTTCGGCGTCTGCGATCATCTGGACGGCGATCCGGTCCTTCACGCTTCCGCCGGGGTTCAGGTTGTCGGCCTTTACGTAAACGGAAGCCGAGATGCCTTTTGTGATTTTGTTCAGCCGGATGAGAGGCGTTCTGCCGATCGCTTGCAGAATATTGTCACACTTCATGGTTGCAGGCTCCTAGGGTTGCGTGCTCCTTACGGCCAGCGGACAATTGTACTACTGTTGAGAGAAAACCGCGCCCAGGCACAGCCCAATCCGCAAGCTCAGGCCGTCTCCGATTTAGAACGCGCTTGGGATTGGATTTCTCCCAGTAGCACATTCATGCGCGGCAGCAGGTGAAGAAGTCTTCCAAAGCGGGTTTCCAGGTAAAGCCGTGTGAAGTCGCAAACCAGGGGGGCCGCCGGTCCCGCTACAGAAGCAGCAAATTCATTGGGAGTCTGGGCCGGAGCTTTTCGCTGTCCCCTGCGATCCAGGATACGGAGCAAGCGCAGGTAGGCAAGCGTGGCATCCTCCGGGCGCGACTTGCCTCGCTGGGATCGCCAGAGCATCCTCCGCTCCCGCACCCATCGCGACAGCTCTGCTCTCCTGTGGATGGCCAGCACTCCGAGCGTTCCCAGTCCGCACAGGAGCAGGATCATCCCTCCGTGCGGGAGGGAGCGTTCCGTGGCCTGCCGGACCCATCCCACCAGAGAGCGGTAGCGTTCGCGGAGGTAAGAGCGGGTGTCGGTAGTTGCCTGACGGGTGGTGCGCGCCATTTGCTGCGCCAGGGGCACTTGATGGTTCCAGAAATCGTAGTTGATGATCCATTCTTCCCAGAAGGTTTGGAAGGCGTCCAGATAGAAACCAAGCCGTCCGAGCCACAGCGTGCGGGTGGACCGGCCTTCGGGCGGGGTTGGATCGAAGCTCACCCAGCCGTAACTCGGAAAATAGACTTCGACCCAGGTATGGGCGTCGCTGGCCCGGACCGTGTATTTTCCGGAGACGTCGTTGAATCCACCCTGCAAGAATCCGTTCACCAGGCGGGCTGGAATCTCCAGAGTTCGGAGCATAACGGCCATGGAGGAGGCAAAGAACTCGCAATGTCCCCGGCGGGCCTCAAACAGGAAATAGGCCATCGGGTCCGCTGGCATTGCTGCAGGAAGGTCCAGCGTGTAACCGTAGTTTTCCTGCAGATAGCTCTCGATTGCCTTCGCCTTGTCATACACGGAAGGCTCCGCCTGTGTGACCTCGCGGGCCATCTCTACTATCCGCGGGTCGGTGGGAGGCAATTGCAGATAGACTTCGCGCACGGAAGCAGGGAAGTCAAAGGAATCCGTGCGCAGCAAATCAGGATGCGGTGTGGCAATGTCGGAGACGGCGTCGTAGCGCACCAGGTCGCGGCGGCGATAGCGCGCAAAGACGGAATCGGATTCATCCCGCCAAACTCTCCGAAAGGGGCCATCCAGCGAAAGCGGTTCAGCGGCCAGGAAAACGGCATCACTCGCAAGAGGTTGCAGGATCACTGTATAGGACAATTGCGCTGGACGCTGGCCGGGGTAGGCAACCGGCTGCTCAAAACGGTAGGAGTAATCGCTCTGCGAGCGATACTTCCTTCGGCCGGAAATAAAGTCGGCGGCAACATTGCGATTGGACCAGCGCCTGCCGTCAAAGGTGCTCAGGCCGACGCCGCGCCATTTGACGGCGTCGAACGGGGAAAGCCCCGGCGCTTCAATGTGCATCACGACGGAGGTGAGGCGTTTGATCTGTCCGATCTCTCCCAGTTCCACGTTATTGGAAAACCCTGAGATGAAATCGGTGCGGCGCGCCAGAGAACCGAGATACCCCCCGCTCCACCGGGGAATGACGAAAAACAAGATGGCCGACAGCACCACCGTTCCGCAGCAAATGACGAGCGAGGTGCTGCCGAGTGACGATACAAATAGGGCTCCCGGCTGGGCCTGCGCGGCGGAGGCGCCTGCACTGGCGGCGCGGTCGCGGGCACGCTTGATTTCAAAGCTCGTGAAGGTGGAGATAGCCAGCAGGAGAAATACCCCAAAGAAGAACAGAAACGATGTCTGGACGGTCAGGGTGGCGGCGGCCAGCATCTGCGCAAACGCCAGCACGGCCAGGTAAACATAATCCCTGGGGAGGCTCGCGGAGAACATCTTGATGACAGCGGCGAAGAAGATGAGGTGTATCGTGGCCAGGAGCAAACGCTCCAGAATGCTGTCGATCGCGCTCAGCAGGAACCAGAAATCAAAAAAATAGAACGGAATGTAGACCGCGGTAATTCGGGAGACAAACTGCGGCGACAGCCGGAAGCTGCTTTGCCGCCAAAGCAGGACAGCTCGGAGGGCAAGGGCCGCCCCCATCATGGAGACAGTGAAAAAGTCCATTTTCCCCGTGCCGGAGAGCGTCAAAAAGCCCACGGCCAGCAGGAAAAATAGCGAAAGCTCAAAATAGCGATCAATCGGGTCCTGGACAGAAGACATTCGGGTGCCGCAGTTTGTTTGAGTTTACTCGCCAGGGAAATGCGACTTGCGCACAAGTTTCATTGTATCCCTGGGCACTCCTGGAGAGAATCGAAAAACGATGGAACGAATAGCAATGGCGTGCTACAGCGCAACCGGAGGCGTGGAGGCTAATTCGCGCTCAGCTTCTGCTCCAGTTGCGCGAAGACCTCCGCCCGCAAGGAACTGTCGGGGTTGCTGACAAAAGTAACCCAGTGGAATTTCAGGATCAGAGGCCGTTCGACAAGCTGGGCCACTACCCCCAGGAATTGGCGGCTGGAGTCCACAAACACCCCCACAAATTGGAGTTCGGGGTTGTACTCCTTCAGGATGGGTTCAAGACGCTGGCGGATACGGGCTTTTCGTTCAGCACCCAGCAGCATAGATCACCTCATTCAGCGTCCGTCTTCCCTCCAGCCGTAGGGAGGAAATTCAATCCGGCGCAAGCTGGCCACTCTGCAAACGCGCCCGGTGAAGGGGCATTCTATCACGAACCATTATAAGCATAACCTCTGGTATCCGCAGCACTCAGGCTGTATATACTTGCATTGCATTTCTGTTACTCTGCGGTTACAGTAAGGCAGGCAGAGCAAGTGATGCGTCCCCATAAATGCGTTCTGGAAAAGTTGAATTGGCATGATTCCTCTCCGGGATAACAATCCACGCCAAACCATGCCGATGGTTACCATCGCGCTCATTGTCGCCAACAGCCTGGTATTTTTGCGGGAATTGACTCTCGATGAGGCGAGCACAAGCCTGATGATTGGCAATCTTGGGCTGATTCCCTCCCGCACGGTGGCTTTTTTTTCGGGGGGGCCGGTGACGGTCTCGCAGGCGCTGGCTCCGTTTCTTACCTCCATGTTCCTGCATGGCGGTTGGATGCATCTGATCGGCAACATGTGGTTTCTCTGGATTTTCGGGGATAACGTCGAAGATCGCGTCGGGCATATGCGCTTTGTGTTGCTTTATCTATGTTGCGGATTCGCGGGCTCACTGGCTCACATGCTTTCCAGCCCTGCATCCAGCGTCCCGACCGTGGGCGCCAGCGGAGCCATTGCCGGAGTGCTGGGCGCTTACCTCATCACCTATCCTCGCGCGAAGGTGCTGACCCTGATACCCATCTTCTTCTTTATTACCACGGTAGAGATTCCCGCCTTCCTGTTTCTTTTCGGCTGGTTCGCGTACCAGTTTTTTTTCGGAGTAGTCTCGCTGGGGCCGGAGGGCCAAATGGGGGGCGGGGTAGCATGGTTTGCGCACATCGGCGGCTTTCTGGCGGGCGTCCCTTTGATGCTTTGGGCGCGCAGTGGCCGTCCTGCACGCGCTTCCACAGGAGCATAGTGGACCCCGCTGCCGCAGAAGTTTTGTTGTACACGCGCTCTCAATGCTGCCTCTGCGACCAAGCCAAGCAACAACTGCGCGAGTTGCAAGAACAAGCTCGCTTTCAGTACCAGGAAGTCGATATCGACCAGGATACGGAACTGCGGCAACGCTACAACGAGGAAGTGCCCGTCGTCTTTATCCACGGGAAAAAAGCGTTCAAATACCGAATCGATCCCCGCCAGTTTCTCAAGCGCTTGCAGGCCGGACGGCAGTCTTGAAATTCGCCTATTGACGAGATTGCCCAAGGTCGGCAAGAATTGCTGGCAAATTCATGACAGAACTTATTTGGGATGGGAAGTATCGGGAGACGCCGCAGGGAAAGCAGAAAGTCGCGCCGGTGCGGATTGCGTTGCCGTTTCAGACCATTGAAACGGTTAATGAGAGCGCACAGGACCGGCAGAGGTCGCTGGAACTATTTGCCACGGGCCGGGAGACCGAGTGGCGCAACCGGCTCATCTGGGGCGACAAGAAATACGTCCTGCCCAGCTTGCTCCCGGAGTTTGCCGGGAAAGTAAACCTAATCTACATTGACCCCCCTTTGATACCGGAGCGGACTTTTCATTCACCGCAACGGTTCCAGACCTCCCGGAAACTACTGATGACGAAACCACTCCTTTTGTGAAAGAAGCTTCCATCCTGGAGCAAAAAGCGTATCGGGACACTTGGGGGCGGGGTCTTGATTCTTACTTGGAATGGTTTTATGAAACGGCAGTTTTGTTGCGAGAAATGTTGGCCGAGAGTGGGAGTATTTACGTGCACCTCGATTGGCACGTCGGACATTACGCGAAGACGATCCTGGATGAGGTCTTCGGGAGCGAACAATTCCGAAATGAAATAATCTGGCAGCGATTCAATTTCCACGCTGATGCACAGCGTTTCGGTATCGTCCATGAAACAATTTACTTCTATTCAAAGACCGAGAATTACGTATTTAACAAACAGACTATTTCCTTCAAAGACGCCTACATCAAAAGCCACTTTACGGGACGCGACCCTGATGACCGGATTTATCGGTTAGATAACGTCACTGCACCTGCACACGGAAAGTCGGGTAAGCCTCTTAAGTTCGCGGGAAAGCTTTTGTCACCACCACCCGGTTCGATGTGGCGATTCAAGCAAGAAAATATCGACAGAATGTTAGAGGAGGGGCGTATTGTGTTCACGAAGACGGGGATGCCCGCCGTGAAACGCTACCTTGATGAGTTGGAGGGAAGCACAGTTCACACCCTCTGGACCGACATTAAGCCCGTTAACTCTCAGTCGTTCGAACGTCTCAATTACAACACCCAAAAGCCGGAAGCCTTGCTTGAACGAATTTTAAGAGCCTCTTCTAATCAAAAGGACCTCGTTCTCGACTGTTTTATCGGGAGCGGCACAACGGTGGCGGTTGCTGAAAAATTGAACCGCCGCTGGATTGCTTGTGACTTAGGCCGGTTCGCAATCCACACTACACGCAAGCGGCTGCTAGGCATCCCTAACGTGAAACCGTTTGTCGTCCAGAATCTCGGAAAATACGAGCGGCAGACGTGGCAGGTAGCTGAATTTCCGGCAAATGGCAAAGACCGGATCGAAGAGCAACGAGAACGCGATTCTGCCTACCGCAAGTTCATCTTGGACCTCTACCACGCCACACCGATCACGGGCAAAACTTGGTTACACGGCACCAAGGCCGGGCGGATGGTGCATGTGGGGGCGGTAGATGCTCCCGTCACATTGGCCGACGTAAAGGCAATTGCTGCCGAAGTCTGGAAAGCCGTAGGCACCGGCAAAGACTCGCCGAGCAAGGCTGCCGTGGACATCCTGGGCTGGGAGTTTGCTTTCGAGGTAAACGAACCCGGCAAGCAATTGGCTGCCGAATCCCGCGTGGCGGTAGCTTTCAAGAAAATCCCGCGTGAGGTCCTGGAAAAGAAAGCCGTGGAGCAAGGCGACGTTCAATTCTTCGAGTTGGGCGCGCTCACCGTGGACGTAAAGCGATCTGGCCGGACCGTCAAACTCAAGCTCAAGGATTTTGTAATTCCTCTGGATGACGTGCCGGAAGAGGCGCGAAAGGCCATCAAGCATTGGAGCCAGATGATTGACTATTGGGCTGTGGACTGGGATTACAAGGAGGACACCTTCCACAACCAGTGGCAGAGCTACCGCACGCGAAAAGAACCCAACCGCCTGGAACTGGAAGCCTCTTACACTTACCCGGAACCGGGCAAGTATATGGTAGTAGTGAAGGTGATTGATCTGTTAGGAAACGACACGACAAAAACGCTGGAAGTCGCAGTTCGATAAAACATGCCCCGCAGAAGAAAACAAGCGGATTCACCCGCCCAAACCGAACTTTTGGACGTAACGTCCCGTTTGCGGACCGGGCCTTGTGTCCCTGCCTTGCGGGAAGCCGTGAAAGCATGGCAGGCAGGCGGCTACAAGGGGACTACGGACACAACGCGAGAGCTTTTGAATTATTGGTTCCGCACAGACCATCGTTTGCCGAGCGGGACGGTGTTCAAATATCACAAATCCCAGCAGGAAGCTATTGAAACCCTGATATTCGTCTGGGAATTTGAAAAGGTCCGAACCCGCAAAGGGTTGCTCGAACGCTATGCCCAAAGCCTGAAGGGTGTGCGTTTGCCGCCTTATGATGAATTCTCCCGCTATTGCATAAAGATGGCAACGGGCAGCGGTAAGACCAAGGTAATGGCCCTGGCTGTGGCGTGGCAATTCTTGAATGCCCAGCGGGAGCCAGAGGAAATCTCCAAAGATTACGCCAAGACAATTTTGCTCATAGCCCCCAATGTGATTGTTTTCGAGCGACTGAAGTCAGATTTTGACGGGGGGCACATTTTTCGCGCCGATCCTGTAATTCCCAAACATTTGGAAATCTTTTGGGATTTTGATTGCGTATTGCGCGGAGCGGGCGAAAGAGCGCATGCCGAAGGCACCTTGTTTCTCACGAACATTCAGCAATTGTATGACCGCCCGGACCGCTCCGCGGACGGAGAGCCGGAAGAGATGACGGCGGTTTTGGGATCAAAGCCGCCTGCCAAAAAGCTACAGCTCACCGATTTTACTGACCGGATCGCGCTCCGTGCCGGACACTTGATGGTTATTAACGACGAAGCGCACCATACACACGACGAAAAAAACGAATGGAACAAGGTGATCCGTGACCTTCACCAGCAAACGGCGCTCTGCGCCCAACTGGATTTCTCGGCGACTCCCCGGTATCAGAAAGGCGCAATCTTTCCCTGGACGATTTTCGACTACCCACTCAAGCAGGCAATAGTTGACGGCATCGTAAAGCGCCCCGTAAAGGGTATTGCCAGAATCAATGAGGCCAAGTCCACTATCGCAAGTGTGAGATACCGCCCCTATCTTGCGGCTGCCGTAGAACGATGGCGAGAATACCGAAAACAAATGGCGGCATTGAAAAAGAATCCCATCCTGTTTCTTATGCTGAACAGCACAGACGAGGCAGAGGACGTGGGGGCTTGGTTGAGGGAAACATATCCGGAAGATTTTGGGGGCGAAAAAACGCAAATCATCCATACCGATAAGTCGGGCGAGGTTAGCAAAAAGGATTTAGATAAGGCACGCGATGCGGTGCGGAAGGTGGACCAACAAGCAAGCACTATCAATGCCATCGTCAGCGTCCTAATGCTGCGAGAAGGCTGGGACGTGCAAAACGTGACCGTAGTAGTGGGGTTGCGCCCTTACACGGCCAAGGCGAACATATTGCCGGAACAGACCATAGGCAGGGGCCTACGCCTCATGTTTCGGGACATGATGGTGGGATATACCGAACGAGTGGACATCATCGGCAATCAGGCGTTCTTGAATTTTGTTGAGGACCTGGAAAAGCTGGAAGACTTGAAGCTGGACACCTTTGAACTGGGCAAGGAGAAGCTTCAAATTGTTACAGTCATGCCGCTCGAAGAGCGGAAGGAATTCGACATTGGGCTTCCCCTGCTGTCCCCGACGCTTGTCAGGAAAAAGAGCCTTGCAGAAGAAATCGCTGAATTGAACGTAATGGCCTTCTCTACTATTGTCTTGCCATTTACGGAGAAAGACCGGGCGGCTAACACATTCCGGTATGAGGGTTACGATCTCATCACCCTGGAAAAGTTGATTGAACGCGAATATCAGGTGCCGGAACCCCAGACAGCCCAAGAAATAATTGGCTATTACGCCCGGCGAATTGCCGAAGCAGTTAAGCTGCCCTCACAGTTTGCTGTGTTGGCTCCTAAAGTCAGGGAATTCTTCGAGCACAAGGCATTCGGTCGGCTAGTGGATTTAGAGGACCCTTTAACGATCAAGGCAATGAGCACCCCTGTTGCCCACTACGTTTGTGTGGACGTGTTTTCCAAGGCATTGCGGGAGGTGAGCATAGCAGAACAAGAGCCGCAATTGCTGGAACCGGCCCGGATGCTTTCCACCACTCAGCCTTTCCCGTGGTCACGGCCAGTGTGGGAGGGCCGACGTTGCATATTTAACCTAGTGGCGTGCGACAACGATTTTGAGCGGGAGTTTGCAAAATTCCTGGATGGTGCGCCCGATGTAAAGGCTTTCTCCAAGTTGCCTCAGACCTTTGGATTTGCCATTGAGTACACGGACGGGGCAGCGAATCTCCGAGCCTACTATCCCGATTTCGTGGCGGAGGCAGAGGACGGCACCCATTGGATTTTAGAAACCAAAGGGCAGGAGAGCGCGGAGGTATTGCATAAAGACCGGGCTGCCAGCCAGTGGTGCGAAAACGCAACTGCCCTAACGAAAACGACCTGGAAATACTTGAAGGTGCCCCAGAAAGAATTCGCGGGTTTGCAGCCGGGCTCGCTGGAGGATCTCAAGGTGTTTCAGAGCCCTCTGGCGGAATGAAGGTGCGGGACTGGTCGTATTCCCGGACTTAACCGGCAGGCGTGTTTTCGTCCTCTTCCCGGGCCCGATGCTTCCAGTGCAGCCAAAGATAGGCTGCTATTCCCATTAGCAGCAGCACTCCGATGAGATAATCGAACCGGTGGAAGTACACACGCAGCGTCGGCCAGTGTTCGCCCATCTTGTAGCCTGCATAGGCAAGTCCCAGGCACCAGGGGAAGGATCCCAGGAAGGTATATATGTTGAATTTCCAGAAGTTCATTCGGACTATGCCGGCCGGCAGCGCGATGAACGTCCGGATCACCGGCAGCAGGCGGCTGAAGAAGACCGTCCATTCGCCGTATTTTTCAAACCACCGGTCGGCCCACTCAATCTCCCGGCGGGAGATCAGAAAGTATTTCCCATAGCGAAGTAGCAGGGGACGGCCTCCGCGCGCTCCCGCATAGTAGGCGACAATAGAGCCGACGTTGCATCCCAGCGCTCCCATTGTGGCTACCCACCAGAGATTGAAGCGCCCGGTCGAAACCAAATAGCCGGAAAAGGGAAGGATCACCTCGGAGGGCAGGGGAATGCAGGCGCTCTCAATGGCCATCAGCAACACGATTCCGGGGTAGCCCATGGCGGAAATCACGGAAATGATAAAGGAACTGAGGAGGGTGAGAATCGATGCAATCATAGAGGAGGGCAGCTAGAGGGTCTGCGCATCCTGCGTATTGGTAAACCCGGGCAGCAACCTGGCGTCGCCTGATTTTTGAACTTTAATCCGCAACCGCTCCTCCCCGCCGATTTTTAGCAGGACTGCATAGGTGGCAAAAACTTCGCTATAAATCTTTGTGATTAGGTAGGTTTCATCGGTGCCGTCTTTTTTCCATACCTGCCCTAGCAAGATTTTTTGTGAAGCCAATATTCCCTCCCGGCAGTCTGGATAACTTTTTCCATCGGCTACTTTACTACAGTTGAGCAGCAAATGCACACGCTCCCGGGTAGTCCTCCTGGTTTTCTTCTGACACACAAAAATCTCTCGAGCGAGATTATTGGGCATCCAAATCCCCGCTGACCGCCTCTAATTTATAGGGCATGGCAAACGGGAAGCAGGCAAGTGGTGGGAATGCCTCCCTGGAGCGCAATTTTTTTGCAACTTCCTGAGCCCCAGTGAGTTTAATATATAGGGGAGCAATAACTCAGGTTTCCAGTTGCAGAAATTGGGGTTATAATAATCCCATTAGCCAGAAGTGCCGGGCGAGGAGTCGCGTGATGATAAAACAAAGAGCAAAGGAACTTCTGCTTGTGTTGTTGTTGATCGGGATTGGCGCTTACCCGATGGCGGCGGCCGACAACGACAAGAAGAAGAAACCCAAAGATGACGTTGAGGCGATCGGAGATCGGGACGTAGGCAAGGGGATGAATTTTTATTCGCTCGAGAAGGAAATCGCCCTCGGCAAGTCTCTGGCGCAGCAGGTGGAGCAGCAGTCCAGACTGGTGCAAGACCCGGTTGTGACGGAGTATGTGAACCGTGTTGGCCAAAACCTGGTTCGCAACTCGGATGCACGGGTGCCGTTCACCATCAAAGTCATCGACTCCGATGATATCAACGCGTTTGCGCTGCCGGGAGGGTTTTTCTTTGTCAATTCGGGGTTGATCCTGGCCACGGAATCGGAGGCTGAGTTGGCCGGTGTCATGGCCCATGAAATCGCCCACGTTGCCGCGCGGCACGGAACAAAAAATGCCAGCAAGGCGCAATTAACGAACTATCTGACGATCCCCCTGATTTTTCTCGGCGGACCCATCGGATTTGGGGTGCGCTCAGCGGCGGGTCTGCTGATCCCGATGAAGTTCCTGCAATTTAACCGGGGCGCAGAGCGCGAAGCCGATTTCCTTGGATTACAGTATCACTACAAGACAGGCTACGACCCGCAGGGTTTCGTGGAATTTTTCGAGAAAATTCAAGCCCGGGAAAAGACAAGGCCTGGTACGCTGGCCAAAGCCTTTTCCACGCATCCTTTAACGCCTGACCGCATTATCGCTGCACAGAAAGAGATCAGCGAAATTCTTCCGGCCCGGCCGGAATATGTGGTGACAACGTCGGAATACGACAAAGTAGTGGCGCGCCTCCAGGTCCTGCACGACCGGGGCCGCGTGGAAGACGCAGAGGAAGACGGACGGCCGACCTTGCGCAGGTCCAGAAAGCGGGCGCCGCAGGCGAGTGAAGACACTGAGGGGCGGGAAGGCTCCGAAGACGCCGAAGATGAAGACGCGCGGCCGACTCTGCGAAGACGCTAGCCGGCATGGGCTGGCGTCTTTGTGTGAGATAATACCGTGTCAGACCACGCCGTGCTTTCGCATTTCTTCGGAATAGTACTTCCGAAAGAGGATGTCCCATTCGGCGCTGCCCTCTAAAATTTCCCGTTTCTGTGAAAGTATCTTCTGGCGGGCGCTCTGGTCCACCTGATTCTCTGCTTTGAGCAGTTCTTGAATCTGCCGGACGATCTCCAGCCGGACCTCGTTCTTTTCCTCCAGCATCTCGATCTGCAGGGTCATGTTCGTCATGTTTTTAAGGAGAGTGTGTGAGAGCTCGATCACCTTGTCGCGGGATATCTTGCCGCCGTCCTTTTCACGCCCGCTCATAGGAACGAACCGGTATTTCTTCATGAGTTCCTTTTTTATGAGCTTGTACATCTCCTGGTAAGAGGCTGCCGTGCGGCGCATCTCTTCGCTGTATTTTTCTAAATAATCCCGGACCTCCTGGTTCAAGCGCTCTTCCTTGGCGAATTCATCAAGAATGATCTGGTTGATCTTCTCAGTAACCTGCTCCTTGTTGTGGAGCTTGACTTTGCCTGATTTCTCCATCCGAACAGGCATCTCGGCAGATAAATAAGCCACAAACTCTCTGGGAAGCGCCATGAACCCTCACTGCAAAAACCGATTAGCGTTTCAGTTTAGCTACTTCAACCCAGGGGTGTCAAACTTGCAGGGCGGGGAAGATTCGGCAGGCCGCGTTCGCATTGTTCGTTGCAGAGCGGCGATCCGCAGGCAGCAGTGGTTTCTTATTCGCCGATGGCGACCGTGACCGGATTGCTGTTCACTCCGTTGCTGCTTAAAATCAGACCGTGCTCTCCGGCAGAAACTCCGAATGGCACCTGAATGTTTACCTGGTAGAGTCCCACAAAAGTAGGGGCCAGGCCGGAAAAGGTGACCGGGGCGGAGATTCCGCCGATTGTTACGAAAGGCGTGGTTTGAGTGTGCGAAAGGGGGCTGGTGGATGCGGGTATTCCTGTATCCACAGAGGGCGAAGTGGTTCCGAGGCCGGTGGCAAACAGTTCCAGAAATTCGCCCGGGCGGGCGGGTTGCGCGGGCGTTACCAGAGAAGAGTCGGAGGCGTGCAGAATTGCGCCCCTTCCCTCGCCGCTCTGGTCGAGGGTGAAGATTCCCGGCGCGGCGGGGGAGAGCAGAACGGTTTCGGGCGGGCTCGTCAGACCGTTAATTTGCACCACCAATTGCGCCGAAGTTCGGCCAGCCAACTCGACGGGGACCTGCGCGTTGATCTGGTTGGGCGAGACGAACAGAAAGGGCGCTTGGAAGCCGCCGAGAGTCACCGTAACGCCTCCCAGGGATATGGGCAAAGGGAGGGGTCTGGGCAACCGCTGTAGTGTCAGCCATCTGTGTCCCGAAAATCGTGATCAGACTTCCGGCGGAAACCAGCGGCGATCCTGAGCTGAAACTAGCGGCATTGCTTACTCCGGAGGCGTTCACGCGTGGCTGTAAAAAAGTGCTCCAGTATGGAACTGTTATAGTTTCCCCTGAATCTTCGCCGGAAAGGGTCAGGGATCCTTGCAGGGTCCCGCTGAGGGGTTCCGAGGAGAGAGCAGTGACGATTATGGTGGAGGTTTCCGCAGCGGCCAGCGTAAAGCCTGCGGGGGAGGCTGAAATTGTCAAGGCTTCGCTGCCTGCGGCCGGTGTGCTGGTGATGTTAAAAGTTTCGGCGGCGGCGCCCACATTGGTGACCAGAAGGCTTGCCGTAACGGACAGAATCGTATTTGCAGGCTGCGCGCCAAAGCTGAGGGAGACGGGCGAAACGGTGGCCACAGTGCCGAGCGCTGCTCCCGCGTCGAGCAGTCCATTTCCCCGGCTGAGAAGACCGGCAGGACCTCCGTCGAACGAGGAGACCTCTTTGCCTGCCGTGCTGACCAGCGCCGACTTGATTTGAGCAGGTGTGAAGGCAGGATTGGCTTGTTTCACCAATGCTGCCGCACCTGCAACCATGGGAGTCGCAAAGCTGGTACCGCTCGAGATGTCAAAACCGGCGGGATCATATTGCACGCCGTCGGGGAAGTTCCTCTGGGTCGCGCTGTATAAATTTGTTCCCGGCGCTACCATGTCCGGCTTGATGCCGAAATCGGTGCTGGGTCCATTGGAGGAAAATTTGGACATCTGGTTGGGCATCGCCGGAATTGCTTCTTGTACGGCCCCGATGGTGGCCGTTACGTCCGGACCGGCTGTGCCCAAGAACTGTTTCAGATTCAGGCCGTCGGTGTTTCCGATCATGACCGCCGGTATTTGGGTAATGTTCTGGACGTCCATGGCGATGGGAGGTTGATTCAACTGATTATTGTAAATAACCACCCCGATGACGCCGGCCAGGTGGGCATTCAAAATCTTCTCGGAGAAATTGCAGTTTCCTCTGGAAATCAATACCAACGCGCCGGCGAGGGAATCCAAAGGGAACTGCGAGCATGCTTTGTCCGAAGGCGCCACCGATGCCACGTCCAGCAGGGGTGCAGGTCCCACTGTGGTTGTAAGGGGCGGGCCGTTGCCCGGCAATGAGGCCATCTGTTCCAATTCCGGAGGCACCCCGCCGGGGGCGTCAATACGCAAAGGGTGTGCAAAGACGCGAGAATTTGTTGTTCCGCCCACCGTGATCGCGTGCGGGGAGATGCCGGGACTGCCGATGGTCCCTGTGCCCGGCCCTTGGTTACCCGCAGCGGTCACCACCGTTACGCCGTCCAAGACGGCCATGGCGACGGCCTGGGAAAGCGCATCGTTAACGGGCAGGGCGCTGGAGGTGGTTCCCAGGCTCATGTTGATAATGTCCATGCCGTCTTGAACGGCATCTTCCACTGCTTTGATGATGGCACCCAGGCTCGCCGTGTCATTGACGCCCGGTGTTCCAAACACCTTGTAGCTTCCCAGGAAAGCTTTGGGAGCAACTCCGGCGATGCTGGCCAGCGGACCTGTAACGCGGTTGCCGGCAGCAATTGCCGCAACAAATGTCCCGTGCCCGTCCCGGTCCTCAGCGTCGCAATTTGGGTCGGGAATTTCTAAGAGGCTGACATAATTCCGGGCCACAATCACCTTGAAGTTGGTGTAATCCTCATCGGAACCGGGACAGTCCACGCTGGCGGGAGTAAAAAGAGGGAAGCTGCCCGGCGGCGCCAGCGATGGGTCCTGGAACATCGGGTGGTTCGTGTCGATCCCGGTATCAATGACGGCGATCTTTATACCCTTCCCGGCGTTGCCTTCTCCGCCTATGCTTGGGTTCATCCATGCTTGCGGAACGCCGGCAAGAGGCAATGCAGTATCCAGCGCCTTGTGGTAACTGATCGAGGGAATGACCTCTTCGACCTCGGCAAATTGCATTACGGCGGGCACGTCTTCCGGCCGCAAGGTGACCGCCATCCCATTGAACACGGTCTCCATCCGGGTTTGTACCTTTGCGCCCGGCAATTGTTCAATCAGTTGCTGGAGATTGGCCTGCTTGGCGTGAAGCCAGGACCGGTATTGCATTGCCGCCGGAGCCTGCAGGTCATGCCGCAAGGCTCGCCGCAGTTTGGAGGCACTCGGCTGGCTGTGAAGATGCAAAATGACGGGGGCGTCCCGCAGCTTCACAAGATATTGCTGAACCCTCTCTTGAGCTTGCTCTTGGGCCTGTAAAGGGCTCCCAAGAAATCCGACAGCGGAGAGGGCAAGGCAAAGAGAAAGTAGAAATCGCAAAAGCATACTTCAGTATCTTATAGCGTTTTCACAAATGGTGTAGACCGTCAGAGCCGCGACCGTTAGGGAGCGTCCACCCAGCGCTGATCGGCCAACCAAAGTGTTGTGGTCGCTCCTTTACAGTCGCGGCTCGGATTTCGGACCTTGCGAATCTACACCATTTTTGAAAACGGTATAATGCACCGCAAAGGCGGCCTGCGCCCGGAGTGCAAGGCCAAACCCGAGGAACCGCCCGTAAATTAGAAAAGATGGGGCAGGGCCAGAAAGGATTCTGATTATTTCGGTATGGGCCGACTCTGCGATCAAAGTTCAAGCATATCACAAGGGCTTAGGATGATTCCCGCCAACCGGATGCATCGGCTGATTTGCCAGGAAGGGTCTTAGAAAGGAAACAGCATTTTCATACAAAACAGAAGTAAAACTCCCGCAAACACCACCACGGCCATGCGGATACCCGGCTCCCGGTTCACTTCCGGAATCAGGTCACTGGCCGCCACGTAGAGAGTCACGCCGGCGGAAACCGGCAGGGTATAAGCCACATAGTGGCTCAGCGGGGACATTGCCAGCACACCTGCCAGCGTGGCCAATCCCAAAAACAGCGAGGCCAGCAAAGCCGTCCGTGGGCTTTTGCCCGATGCGAGCATCACGGAGCTTACCGCAAACCCTTCGGGCATTTTATGCATAAAGACGGCCAGGAAAATCACCCACCCCAGCCAATCCGAAATGAGAAAGCCGGTTGCGATGGACACTCCATCCATAAACGTATGGAGCATCAGCCCGATCAGCACCGTTTGACTGCGGTGGGAACTGGCGACTTCTTCCGCGTGGGTCTCTTCGCCGAAGTGAAAGTGTGCGGTGAGGGTGTGTTCAACGAAATGAATGAGCAAATATCCGGCGAGCAACCAGACCGCCGTTTGGCTGCCGAGCAGCTCATAGCTTGCCGGCAGCATCTCCAGCAGAGAAGCGGCCAGCATAAAGCCGGAACCCAGGGCGACAAAATACCTCAGATAAAGCGGATGCCAGGGGCGGCGCACTACGATAAAGCCGCCGCAAAGGTTGGCGGCAGCGGCCACTAAGCCCAGCAGCAGCCCGGTCCATTGAATCTGCATGGTTGTTCAATCGTTACGATAGTTGAAAAGTTGCAAAATTACGAAGCCGCGAAATTGCGAAAAGGAGGAAGTCACCGCTTCTGTACGAAGCGGGTGTGCGCGGCACGAAACGTATGCGCGGCAGCGGTTTCTCGCTCATCCACTGTGGCGGATGTGGACGATCTCCCCATCCTGAACGATGTAATCTTTTCCTTCCAGCCGGACGAGGCCTGCCTGCCGGGCGGCAGGGAAGCCACCCTGCTCCAGAAGCGTGTCCCAGGGGATGACTTCGGCCCGGATAAAGTGTTTCACCATATCCGTGTGGATTGCACCCGCCGCTTGCTGTGCGGAAGTATTTTTCGGGATGCTCCAAGCGCGGCATTCCTTTTCGCCTACCGTAAAGAAGACAATTCTGCCCAGCAGCTCATTGAGGGTGCGCGTCAGGCGCTCGAGCCCGGACTCCCGCAGGCCGTAGCTTTTCCTGAACTCCGCTGCTTCCGCGTCCGCCATCTCCGCCAGTTCCGCTTCCACCTTTGCGGAAACCACCAGGGCCCTGCTGTTGGGATGCCGGCCCAATTGGTCTAAACCAACCGACTGCAGGACCTCGTCCATCTTCTCCACTGCTTCCTCTCCCGCATTCAGCACCAGAAGCATGGGCTTTTCCGACAAGAACAGGAAACCTCGCAACCGCTTCTTTTCTTCCTCCTCCCATTCCACTTCCCGCAAGGGTTTTTCCGTCTCCAGCCACTTCCGGGCCCTTTCGAGCAACGCCGTTTCCTTTTCGAAGTCAGGATTTTTAATCTTCTTGTGTTCCTTTTCGAGCTTGGTCAAACGGTTTTCAATTACGCCTAAATCCGCCAGGATCAAGTCCAGCTCCACGCTGGAAATGTCGCGTTGCGGGTCGATACTGCCCTTGAGGTGAGGGACCGACTCATCGGGAAAGAGGCGGACGACGTGGGCCAGCGCATCCATATTACGAAGGTTGCCCAGGTATGTGCTCTCCTTCAAAGTATCCTTTCCGATGGCGGCAACGTCGACGCATTCCATCGTGGCATACGTTGTTTTTAAGGGAGTGAAAAGCTTCGAAAGGCGGTCCAAGCGCTCATCGAGCACGTGCGCAATGCCGACATGTTGCGCCCCGGAGTGGCTGTGCGACTCCCGTGCAGGGAGACGCGTCAACATTCGGAAAAGGGTTGTCTTCCCGGCCTTAGGCAGGCCAATAATTCCACACTGCATCGGATTAGAAAACTGCCGAACCGGGCCTCAAAAGGCCCAACGCACCAACGCTGTACCCACTGTGTAACCGGCGCCCGCTGCCGCGTAAAGGACAAGGTTCCCCTTTTTCAGCCTTCCTTGCTGGATTGCATCCGCAGTAGCCAGGGGGATGGTAGCGGCCGTTGTGTTTCCGTAGCGGTCAATGTTGATGAGGACTTTATTCGGGTCCATTCCCAGCCGGTCGGCGGCGGCCTCGATGATGCGCCGGTTGGCTTGGTGGGAAATAAAGATATCCAAGTCGGAGACGGACAGAGAGTTTCGCTCCAGGATCGATTTGCACGCCTCAGACATCTTTCGTATGGCGTATTTGAAGACCTGCGACCCGTCCTGGTGGACATAATGTAATTTTTTCTTCACGGTCTCTTCGGTGGAAGGCATCCGGCTGCCTCCCGCCGGCATTTGCAAAAATTGGCCTCCGGAGCCGTCAATTTCATTGAGGTAGTCGAGGATGCCTTCATCCTCCGATTCAGCCGGTTCCAAAAGAACTGCGCCAGCGCCGTCTCCAAAGATGACACAGGTGGCGCGGTCCTCGTAATTGATGATACTGGACATCACGTCGGCTCCCACCACCAGTACGTTTTTCTGAGATCCGCTCGCGATCAATTGCGCCCCTGTCGTCAAAGCATAGAGGAAACCGGAGCAGGCAGCCGAAAGATCAAAACCCCAAGCCCCGCGGGCCCCGAGTTTGTCCTGCAGGATACAAGCTGTCGCAGGGAAAAACGTGTCCGGAGTGACGGTGGCCACGATGATCGTCTCAATTTCCGCAGGGCTAATCCCTCGCTGGGCCAGCACCTTTTTGCAGGCTTCAAACGCAAGGTCTGAAGTGGCGATTCCATTGTCGACGATGTGCCGCTCCCGGATGCCGGTTCGCTCCAGAATCCAACTGTCGGAAGTGTTCACCATTTTTTCCAGATCAGCGTTGGTGAGTGTCTTGGGTGGGGTATAACAGCCCAGGGCCGAAATTTTTGCTCGCTTCAATTAGGAATGCCTCAATCGTGCTAGTTGATTCTGTAATGGAGACCCACTACTGTATTTTTGTTTTGAAAAAAAAGCAAGATTCGTGGCCGGGGGAATCGCGAGGATCGTCTTAAGCTTCGGTTTCATCGAACACTCCCGCAAGTCTCAGTGCGATCAGCAATATCCGCTGCAAGCCCAGTTCGCGCCCCCGAGGGTGGTACCATTCGTTTGGGGTATGCGCGCCCCCGCCCGATCCTCCCCCGCCGGTTGCAACGGCCTCGATGCCGAGTGACAGCGGAATGTTGGCATCGGTCGAGGAACATTCCAGCCTGCTCTGGATTCCCAGACTCTGGTCCACTTCCCGAATTACTTCCAGGATGCGGGCAGAAGGGGGCAGCTCCGCCACTGGACGGTCGCCAATCTGTGCAATTCTTGCCTCCAAGCGGCCCGATCCGCGCTGACTCTCCTTTTCTACTCCCGCCTGAATGGCCGATTCCAGGGCCAGCGAGAGCTGCTGGATCATGGCGGCTTCGCCCGACCGGATGTCCACTTTCATCCATGCGGATTGCGGAATGGAGTTCACCGTCGTTCCGCCTTGGATCGTTCCGATGTTGAGGGAGGTCCGCGGGTTGGAAGGGAGATCGATTTCGTTCAATTGCGTAACCGCCAGGGCCAGCGCGTGTATGGGGTTTACGGCGCCAAAGTCGCTCCAACTGTGGCCACCCGGGCCGGTGATCTCAATCAAAAACCGGCGGCTTCCCAGGCCGGCTATCGCCGTATGGTTGATGCTGGCCCCATCCAGCACCAACATGCCCTGCACACGCTCGGACAGCTCCCGCTGAGCAAACAGGTGCCGCATACCGCACAGATTTCCTTCGCCTTCTTCACCGACATTGGCCACAAACAAGAGCGAAAGGTCCGTCTCAATCCGGCTGCGCTGAACAGCTGCGGCGGTACCCAGCAAAGCTGCCAGGCCTGCTCCGTTGTCGGAGATGCCCGGAGCGCAAAAGCGGCCATTGTCCCGTTTGACCGTGATCGGCATGCCGGGAGGCGACACCGTGTCCAGATGAGCGGTGACGGCAATGAGCCCGCTGCTCGTCCCGGGCCTCTCCCCCAGCAGGTTTCCCGTTGAGTCGACGCGTACGCGCTCCAGCCCCAGTTCCCGGAACCGTTCGGTCATGTAGCTGGCTCGCTCTGATTCCAGAAATGTCGGGGCCGGTATTTCCGTCAGTTCAATATGGACCCGGTCCAGCCACTCTCGCTGCTCGTGCAAAGATCGGATCACTTTCTGCAAGCCGGGAAGCTCCGCGATCTCTCGCAAAGCGGAAATCCTCCGCCGACGGGTGGCGCCTGGACGTGTGAGGGGACTGGACATGAATTCAGCCTGTCGCGGTTGCCTCTAGGGATCAGTATTGCAAGGTTCCTGTTCGTCTTTCCGGATCGGCAGCGGGCAGATACAGCGTATGACAATGCTCGCAGCGATAAATTTCAGCATCGCTGCCATGCTGGCGCTTGATCTCCTCGCCGAATTGATACCGCCGTTTCAAATGGCCTGCGCAGAGCTTGCCCTTCGCATTCTTTTCATTGCAGGCGCGCTGATGGGGCATCCGGGTCTTTGCCTGGTTGGGTGTGGACGGAGTGGAAAAAGCCTCAGCCATGAGATTATGTTTACCTCCTCATAGGGGACACACAGCTCCCGACGTTTCGATAATCCAAGGATCCGTTTACCTACTCTATATTCTACCGGGAAGCTGCTGCTTGTCCAGAGGGGCGGAATCAGAGGGGCCGTCGTCCGCGTAAGTGACACGAAGCAGATGCAGGCCACGTGCCGGAGCCGTAGGCCCGGCTGCCGTACGCTGGCAAGCGGAAAGTATTTCAGAAATTTGTTGCGGGGCAGTTCGGCCCCTGCCCACCTCCAGCAGAGTCCCCACAATATTTCGCACCATGTGATACAGGAAACCGTTGCCTGTAACGGTGTAGACGAGTTCGTCCGCCTGCCGGTGCATCTGGGAGGCGGATACCGTGCGGACGAAAGAGGATTCGTCGGGATGCTCGCTTCTATCCGCAGCCGTAAAGGAGCGAAAGTTCTGGGTGCCCTCGAAATATTTTGCCGCCTCTTGCATGGCCTCCTCCTGGAGAGGATACGGGAAGTGATACGCGTACCGGCAAAGCCAGGGAGGGCAGATGGGCCCGCGAAAAATTCGGTAGCGGTAAGTTTTCGAGCAGGCGTTGTACCGCGCATGGAAATCTCCGGCTGCTTCCTGAACCGAGAGAACACGGAGGCTGCCCGGCAAATGGTCGTTCAAGGCCTTCACCAAGTTGGGACAGGGAATTCGTGAATCCATCCTTACGTTCGCCGCCTGTTCTTCGGCATGCACGCCCGCATCGGTCCGCCCGGCTCCATATACGGTAATCTTCTCCCCGCAGATCTCCTCCAAAGTGGAGACCAGCAAGCCCTGGATGGTGACCTGGCGGGGTTGAATTTGCCATCCGCTGAAATCTGTCCCGTCGTATGCGACCTTCATCAGAAGGTTGCGTCGTGTGGCTTGGTATTTCTTGGGGGAATCCTCCGGGTCTTCCGATGTCCTGCTCATGATGTTCGCCCTGTCCGTGTCATTTCAGCCGTTTCAGTTGATTCCCCTGTGGCGGTGCAGGCGGCTTGCAATTGCAACTGCACCAGCCTAGCAACTCCGCCGGAAAAAGCCCAGCGGCTTTTCGGAATGTCCATTCGATGAAATTCTTGTTGCACAACGGCACAGCGGATGATGAAATGGCTTGGGACATCCCTTAGACTTCCCGACGGAAGAATCGAACTGGATGAGAAACCGGCTTTTGCTGCACGGCGCGACGAGCCGGCGTATTCAAAGCCAATGGCCGATCATTTCTTTGATTTAGAGCGAGCGGAAAAGCTTCTGCCGCAACTCCAGCGATGGCTGGAGATTGCCACCGGCGCGAGGAAAGAGCTGGTGGAGATTGAACAAGAATATGAGCGCTTGGTGGAAGAGATTTCATTGTTGGGGGGGCGGATGATTGATGTGCCGCACTTCTCCCGGCGCAAGCAGGAAAAGAAGGAGCGGATTTCCCAACTGCAGAATACAGCCCGCAAGATTGAAGACTCCGGGTGCCTGCTGAAGGATCTGGAAGAGGGTTTGGTGGATTTTCCTTGCCAAGTCGATGGCCGGGAGGTGTATCTTTGCTGGAAATCAGGCGAGCCGAGTATTCAATTCTGGCACAATACCGATGAGGGATTCGCGAGCCGCAAGCCGGTCGACGGCAAACTGCTGGAGCAACTGAAACACAGACGCCCGAGTTAGTAGCCCGAATTGAAAACCACGGCTTGAGAACCTTTTGGATAACGCCCAGCCGGAGTTGGGATAGAATAGTCTTTCCAGAGCACGGGACCGAATCAACACAACCGACGGGAAATTGAGGGATTTACGATGCGCACTGAATGGTTAAAAAAGCGCGAGGGCGAGGATTGCCCCACGCAGATGCATTACGCCCGCCTGGGGGCGCTGACAGAGGAAATGCACTATGTAGCCCAGCGCGAAGGGCTGGAGGCGGAACAGGTAAGGGCAGAGGTGGCCCGGGGCCGCATGATCATACCGGCCAATATCCACCACACGAAGCTGGAGCCGATGAGTATCGGCGTGGCCTCCCGGTGCAAGGTCAACGCCAACATCGGCAACTCTGCTGTCAGCTCCGATGGAGAGGAAGAGATGGACAAGCTGCACACCGCCGTCCACTATGGCGCCGATACTGTCATGGACCTTTCCACCGGTGGTGACATCCCAGGAATTCGGAAAGCCATCATCGCGAATTCGCCGGTGCCCATCGGCACAGTTCCCATATACGAGGCTCTGACGCGAGTTCGCAGCGTGCCCGACTTGACCGCCGATCTCCTGCTGGAAGTGATCGAAGAGCAGGCGGAGCAGGGCGTGGACTATATGACGATCCACGCCGGAATTTTGATTCAGTTTCTGCCGCTCATCACCAAACGAATCACAGGCGTGGTCAGCCGGGGAGGCTCCATCCTGGCCCAGTGGATGGCCCACCACCACCGCCAGAATCCTCTGTATGAGCGCTTTGATGACATCTGCAAGATTTTCCGCAAGCATGATGTTTCTTTTTCTCTGGGGGACAGCCTCCGTCCGGGATGCCTGGCAGACGCCAGCGACGAGGCGCAGTTTTCCGAACTGCGCGTGCTGGGTGAGCTGACAAGCAAAGCCTGGGAGTACGATGTGCAGGTAATGGTGGAAGGGCCAGGGCACATTCCCATGGACCAGATTCAACTCCAGGTCGACAAAGAGGTGGAACTGTGCCACGAGGCGCCGTTCTATACACTGGGACCCTTGGTGACCGACATTGCCCCTGGCTATGACCACATCACCTCCGCCATCGGAGCCGCCATGATCGGCTGGTACGGAGCTTCCATGCTCTGCTACGTCACTCCCAAAGAGCACCTGGGCCTTCCCAACAAGGAAGATGTCCACCAGGGGATGATTGCCTACAAGATTGCAGCCCACGCTGCCGATGTGGCCCGCCATCGTCCCGGCGCCCGCGACCGGGATGACGCCCTCTCCCGCGCCCGTTATCTGTTCGACTGGAACAAGCAGTTCGAGCTTTCGCTGGACCCGGACACGGCCCGCTCCATGCACGATGAAACGCTTCCGGAGGAGGGGTACAAAGATGCCCATTTCTGCTCCATGTGCGGGCCGAAATTCTGCTCCATGAACATGTCGCAGGCGGTGGAACGTTTTAATGCAGAAGGCGCAGCTTCTGCGAATCCGTTGGTGGTGCTGGCGGGTGAGGGCGAAACCCCGAAACGGTAACCCCCGCCGCAAAACGAGCGACCTGCGCCCACCGTTGGCCGGGGGCTGCAGTAGAGCGCCTGCTTTTCCGTTCGGCAAACTGGCAGTCAAATGAACCGCAGGCGAGAAATCGCCCGCGGCTGGTTTTCGATTTGCAACATTTCTGGAAAGGGCGTTTCTCAGGCACTATCCATCTGAGCCCATCTGAGCCTGGCGGAATAATTCGTAAACGGTAGGCGACCAGGCAGGATCAATCTGCTAACAGCGTGCGATTGAGCCGCGACGGCGCGGTCGGGCCCTTGTCCTGAAGAACCAGACCGACTTCCGTCTTCCGTCGGCGGCTCTAATCGCGTGTTAGCCAGGCTGTCTGGTACCGACCCACGGCAATAGCGTCGAATCTCGCCAACGACTCTTCATAAATAAGGGCGCCTTCATTCGGATCACCAAAGCTCACATGCGGCAAACCTCCTGGGATGAAGAGATACTGACCTGGTCCTACACGTTTCTCCGTCCCGTCCTGAGATCTGTAAATGTAAGCGCCGCTGATACCTATCACTCGAGTGTCGTTCGTGTGAATATGGAGGATGGCGGTATCAGGGTTCCCGGGCCCAAACCTGACAAAGGCGCCAGACGGTCCCTCGCCTCGGTTCCCCCACACTGTGAGGGGCCCATTGGTGAAATCGTGCCTTGCGGAATCAAAAAAGATCGCTTCCCGGCCCCGCTGCGCCACAACAGCCACACCGGTAATGACAGTCACCACAGCCAGGCCTCCGGCGATCAAAAGGACCTTGGCGAAACGTGTCATGATGTCCTCCTTCGACTTTCTGCGTGTTATGAAGATCCGTGAGCAAGCCACGGTCGTTCTGGCTAACTCTTGTTTAGGCTGACCTGCATAAAATCCTTCCCGGTCGGCCTAACGTGAATGCGCCATCGACTCGTTCCGGCCTTAACCGCCTGCTGTGTAGAGACTTCCCCTGCATACGGCAATTTGCCTCCGGAATGTTATGCGGACGCCTCGGTCCGCATAAGCCCACGGCTCAAAACGCGAGTATATATCGTCGAGGTATCACCACCAACGCAAAAGTTACAATCTTAAATTGCGCGCCAGGTGCCCAATAGCTCCCCTGTAACGCAATAGTGTTTTCCGATCCATTGCCACATGGCCGTGTAGTCGGCTTTCCGGAAACTTGCCGTCGCCAGAAAACTGATCCGCCATCCCGATTCCAGAACGGGTCTCCCAAATCTATGATTCGCGTTATAATAAAAAAAGAAAGGTAGAGGAGATATGCCTGGAATTTGGAGTCAAGTCAGCAAGGCCTTTCGAGAGCTAAATCCGGAAGAGCTTGTTCGTGAGGCAGACCGGTCCCTCTCGCTGGCGCTCGTAGCAGGCACTCCGGAGGAGTTGAGCCAGATAGAAGCTTTTTTCCTGCCCGCCTCTCTTGGCCGGAACAAAGCCGAGCAGGTCCGTCAACGGCTGTTTCCCTTTCTCTATCCGCTTCGCCCGTCGCAGGAGCAGATGCTGCGCGAGTTTGATTTGGTGATCTGCTCGCAAGCCGTCACTGAAGGTGTTGGGCCTCTTTCGCCGTACGTCTATATTTTTGGCCGCGTGGATTCGCGGACTTTCGTAAAGGACATCTTGCGGGACAGATGGGACTTGGCGCTGCCTCTGGCCAAGAACTTCCTGCCGTTTCGGAGTCCCGCACAACAGCGATGGATTCACTCGATAGCTTTCGAGAGCGCCCTGTTTGCGATGATGACGGCGGTCCCGAATGTATTGCCTACGCCCTTCTCCTTGCCCTGGGCGGCCACAGAGTTTGCTTCGAGCACCGTATTTCTGACGGCCAATCAAATGCGTCTCGCCTTTTTAATTGCCTCCTCCAGCGACTCCGCCGTTGGGTTCCGCGAGCAGAAAGGGCAGTTGACGGCGATTGCGGCGGCTGCGTTCGGCTGGCGGTCGCTGGCCCGCGAATTGGCCGGCAAGATTCCAGCAGGCCGCGGCCTGTTGAGTAAAGGGTTGATGGCTTACGCAGGGACCTATGTTACGGGAGTTACGCTGGAACAGATCCATGCCCTGGGCCGCACCCTGACACGCGAAGAAAAGCGTCAGGCCTTTGAAGATGCCTATCGTGCCGGACGCGCAGTGCTGGACAAAGCCTTGAGTGCCATGGGCTCCCCAGCCCATTCGGCCGCTTAAAAAACCCACGGCAGGGCTCGGAATATGCCACTGGTTCGGGTCCAGAACGCTCCGTCGAACGCCCAGACAATCTTCCAGACTGTCGTGCCCATCCCCTTGGTATTTTTCTCCGTCGCTGAATTCTGCTGCCCGTCCCCTTCCTGTGATTTGAATGCAACTCGCTTACTCGACCCTCATACTACATTCTCGGGAGGTCTGCTATGCATGTACACTTCAGCTATCATCACGTTTCCCGAAACCCTCAGTTAGACCATGCGGTTGATTCGCACGTTCAGAAGTTGGGAAAATTCCTGGTTCGATTTTCGCCCGACTTGGTGCATCTGCGCGGCATACTGGAATTTAACTCGCCGCACCATGAGGCGGCCTGTTCTCTGAACATGTGGTTGCCAACCGCCCGGATTCATGCGAGAGAGAGCGGCGCTTCCGTATTGACGGTTATGCAGGCCTCTTTCAGCGAGTTGCTGGAGCAGGTGAAGCGGCACAAACGGGTCCTTCGGAGAGAAGGCGTGTGGAAGCGGCGGCGCTTCAAATTTCAGCACGAAGCGGAGAAGCTGCAAGCGGGCGAACTGCGAGTGGCCGACCGGCAGGAGATGCGCGATTATTTGGACCAGGTGCTTCCGCAACTGGAACATTTTATCGACCGCGAGCTGCGATACCTGGATCTGGCAGGCACGCTGAAACCGGGGCAGCCGCAGCTTACAGAAGTTGTGAATGAGGTTGTGGCCAGGTCGATGGAGAACGTGAAAGCTTCTTATGCGGAGTCGGTGCCCTTTCATCGACTGGTGAGCGAAGTAATACAGGTTCTGGAAAGCGCGCTCGCTCAACCGGCGACAGTTGCGACGGCTGATTCTGTCAAAACACCCGCCGCAATAAAGGAGGTTGTCGTCGCGCCGGAACAGAAAAGCCGTGCCGCAGCTCAGCGGATATCGAACAACTCCGGGGCAGGCGAGCCTGTGGCGCATTCGGCGGAACCATCTCCGGTGGAGCAATACCTGGCCGCCCTGCCAAAATTAGAGCGTCAGGTATATGTGCTGCATGCGTTGGAGGGATTCAATTGGGAAGAGACGGCGCAGGTATTAGGGCGTCCGGCAGGTGAGCTGCAGGAGCTTTTCCGGGGCGTGAGCCGGGAGGTTTCCGCGATCCTCCGGCAGGCAGAGGGAGAAGGGGAGGCATCACCACGCAACGTACTGGCATGAGACTTCAAAGGAAGGTGAGCGCGCCGGCAATTCGCTTCTTATGAATCCAAAGATGACCCACTGGGACTCCGCCTGGGGTCCTTTGCGGGAAGAGACCATGCGGCAACGGCTGACTGGCGAAGGTTATGCCGTCGCAAAATATCACTACCCGCCGGGAACCTATTTCCCCTCGCATACCCATACCGTAAATAAAAAGGACACCGTGCTACAGGGGCATCTGCGGATCAGTTGGGAGGGAGGCGAAACGGTGCTCGACCCCGGCGATATGATAGAGATCCCGGCGGGCCTCCCGCACAGCGCCGAGGTGGTGGGATCGGAAACCGTCGTCAGCTTGGATGCAACCAAGCCTGCATAGGGGGTTAATACAGGTTGCAAGGTTGCTGAAGTTTCCGCTTTTGTTTGTGCCGGATCACGAGCGGAAATTCGCCACGCTTTGTAGGAGCGCCGATGGCGCTATCGCCGCTGTCTTGACTTTCCGCGCAGGATTGGATAATTTGGACAAAGCTTTCGTTTGGCGGCTGATTTCGGGCAAGGCTCAGCGGGCAAAGCAAATTGATTAAGGAGAATGGATGCCGTACATCCAGAACAAATTCGAGAAGAACTTCGTGATCAGCACGGTTGACTACATCTTCAACTGGGCCCGGAAATCAGCGATTTGGCCGGTGACGTTCGGCTTGGCCTGCTGCGCGATTGAGATGATCGCCAGCACAACCTCTCGCTTTGACATTGCCCGCTTCGGCGCCGAAGTCTTCCGGCCCAGCCCGCGGCAGGCAGATTTAATGATCGTGGCAGGAACGGTGACGCTCAAGATGGCGCCCGTATTGAAGCGCGTGTATGACCAGATGCCCGATCCCAAGTGGCTCATCTCCATGGGAGCCTGCTCGAGTGTCGGCGGACCCTTCAATACGTATGCTGTCCTGCAAGGGGTTGACCGGATCGTGCCTACAGATGTGTACGTAATCGGCTGCCCGCCCCGGCCGGAAAACTTGTTTTACGCGCTGTTAAAATTGCAGGACAAGATTGACCAGATGACTTTGGCGAAGCGGCCGACCGAGGTCCGCCTGGATGAGTCGATGGTGGAAAACTTCCGCAAGCAAATTATGATTGCCCAGACTCCCCAACCCAGATAGCCTGCTGGAACCCCCGAGGAGAAAAACATGTCCGCTTATGTCAAGGTGGCGACCGTTTCTGATGTTGAGCCCGGCAAGGTGAAAGAAATCACGGTCAACGAAAAGATTATCGCGCTCTGCAACGTGAATGGGACCTTTTACGCCCTGGACAACATTTGCCTGCATCGAGGTGGCCCGCTCGGACAAGGATATGTGGAAGGGGAAAAGCTGGAGTGTCCCTGGCACGGATGGCAGTTCGAAGTAAAGACCGGCGCCAGCCCTGTGAATCCCGGCGCAAAGGTCCCCACCTACGAGGTGAAGGTTGAAGGCGCGGATGTGATGGTAGCCTTGTAAATTGCGAGTTGGCAGACCTCGGTTTTCGGAACGGTTCCCACCCTGTTACCCCTCCGAATGAACACCAATTCTCTTGTCCGCAACACCGGGCCGTTGCAAGTAGAAGTATCAAGGCAAGAAGCCGGTCACGGAGCGGAAATGCGTACGTCCGGGGAAAGGTTGGCAGGTGTTGTATACTGGCGACTACCCCGGAAAAGAAATCCCGGCTAAGGATCAACGCTTCACGTAAGGATAACTTTGGCAACAACACAGCCCCATGCGCCGGCCACCCAGCTCGTCCGCAACGAAACCATCCGCAACATTGCGATTATCGCGCACGTCGATCACGGCAAAACCACGCTGGTGGACGCCATGCTCCGGCAAAGCGGCATCTTCCGCGCAAATGAAACGGTGGCGGATCGCGTTATGGATTCCAATGAGCTGGAGCGCGAGCGCGGCATCACTATTCTGGCAAAGATCACCGGCGTGCATTACCACGGCGTAAAGATCAACATCGTGGATACGCCAGGCCACAGCGACTTCGGCGGTGAAGTGGAGCGCGCGCTGAAGATCGCCGACGGCGTTATGCTGCTGGTGGACGCCAGCGAGGGGCCGCTGCCGCAAACACGCTACGTGCTGATGAAGGCGCTCGAGGCTCGGCTGCCGCCGATCGTGGTCATCAATAAGATTGACCGGCCGGATGCGCGCATTTCCGAAGTCCTCGACGAAATCTACGACCTGTTCATCGACCTGGACGCCGCAGAAGACCAGCTTGATTTCCCGGTGATCTACACCAACGCGCGCGCGGGAATCGCCCATAAAGCGCTGGACGACGGCTCCGATGACCTGCGGACGCTCTTCGATGCCATCTTGAGCGACATCCCCGGTCCGGCCGGCAATCCCGAAAGCATCCTTCAGATGCTGGTCGCCAATCTGGATTACAGCGACTATCTGGGACGCCTGGCCATCGGCCGCGTGTTTGAGGGAACCCTGCGGCTGGGTGACACGGTCGGGATCGTCAAGCTGGACGGCTCGCTGCAAAAGACAAAAATCACGAGACTCTATTCCTTCGAGGGTCTGAAGCGGGTGGAGGAAACCGAGGCACGGCCCGGCGACATCCTGACCATCGCGGGAGTGGAAGGCATCACCATCGGCGAAACCGTCACCGACCCGGAAACGCCGCGCCCCTTGTCGCGCATCCAAATCGACGAGCCGACCATCAGCATGAACTTCACGGTGAACACCTCGCCGTTTGCCGGGCGCGAGGGCGCCTATGTGACTTCCCGAAATCTGCGCGAGCGGTTGCAGAAGGAACTGCTCACCAACGTCTCGATCAGAGTAGAAGAGGCCAGCGGACCGGATACGTTCAAGGTGATGGGCCGCGGGGAGCTGCAGCTTGCCATTCTCATCGAAATGATGCGGCGGGAAGGGTACGAGCTGGCGGTGGGCAAGCCGGAGATTTTGACCAAAGAAATTAACGGCACGCTCCACGAGCCGCTGGAGCTGCTGGAGATCGACTGTCCAGAAACCTTCCTGGGAGTGGTGATAGAGAAGCTGGGAAGCCGCAAGGGCAAGGTCGCGAAGATGGTGAACCACGGCTCGGGGCGCGTACGGATGGAGTTCCACGTGCCGTCACGCAGTTTGATCGGGTTGCGCAGCGAAATCCTTACCGCCACTCGCGGCACAGCCATCATGAACTCGCTGTTTCACGGCTACATCGAGTGGCAGGGCGACATTCCTTTCCGGCCTACCGGGTCGCTGGTGGCTGACCGGCCGGGCAAGGCTACAGGCTACGCCATTTTTAATATGCAGGAACGCGGAGAAATCTTTATTACACCGGGCACGGAAGTCTACCAGGGCATGCTGATCGGAGAAAACGCGCGCGACAAAGACATGGACGTCAACATCGTCAAGGAAAAAAAACTGACTAACATGCGCGCCTCCACCGCCGACGACGCGATCCGCCTGGTTCCGCCGCGCATCCTCAACCTGGAACAGGCCATTGAGTTCATTCGGGAAGACGAGATGGTTGAGGTGACGCCGCAGTCGATTCGGCTGCGGAAGAAAATCCTGAACGCCAGTTTCCGGTGAGTTGAGTTGTTGCAACGAGGCCGGGGCAGCGCCGCAAAGGCAGGTTGTATTGCCGGGCTGTGGTTCCCACCTGAATCAGCATCCGGACATAGCATACCAACTGCACATACTAACTGAGGCATACCAACTGCCAGCGACTTTTTGATTAGCAGTACCTTCCGGGGATCAGCAGCATCCTTCCGGGCCGCAGGAGGATTCCGAGGTGGGTTTGGTGGTTTTGCGGTACCGCTGCCCCTTGGTTTCCTTGGGGTTTCGCAGCGATGTTTCTTTGCAGGCGAACGGTTTTGCTTTTTTCAACGGAACTTCCTTCAATGGCTCGACCGGCAACACCTGTTCGGCGTAAGACTCTGAGGTGAGGATGCGGTAGGTCTTGTCGCAAACCGCCATCCGCTTGCCGCGGAACAGCACGTGGCCATCGTCATCTTCCACCTGCTTCCACGGGCCCTTATAAATCACAGCCTGATTTCGCTCCCAGCAAGGCCCTTGCTTGCCCTTGCTCGCCGTGACGGTGACGGACCGGAACTCGATGCCACGGATGGTCTGCCATGGCTCCTGGCCGTACTTGTCAATCTGGACGGCGTGGAAACCGGCATTTTCAAAGGCCTCGATGAACTTGTCTTCCCGGAATGCGCCCGCAATGCACCCGGACCACAGTTTCGGATCGTTTTGCATGGAAGCGGGGACATCTTCATCGGAGACGATGTCGGAGACGGCGATCCGCCCGCCGCGCTTCAGCACGCGGAACATCTCTCCGAAAAGCTGTTTTTTATCCTCCTGGCGGATTAGATTCAGAACACAATTGGAGACCAGGATGTCCACCGAATCGTTGGGAATCAGGGGTGCTCCGTTGGCGAGGCGGGTCTGATAGGCCTCGAACTTTTCCAGTTCCCGGCTGGAGTGAATGGGATTGTTCCGCAGGTACGCATCGATCTCTTCGAGCGGCGATGCCAGGTCCTGAATCTTCGCGCGATAGAAGGAAACGTTGCTGTAGCCGAGACTCCGGGAGACTTGCGGCTGGTAGCGGCGCGCTAGCGCCAGCATCTCCTCGTTGAAGTCCACGCCGATGACCTTTCCCTCCGGACCGGTGACTTGCGCTGCGATGTAACAGATTTTTCCGGCTCCGCATCCCAGGTCCAGCACCGTGTCGCCCGGGCGGACATACCGCGACGGGTCGCCGCAGCCGTAATCCCTCTCCAGGATTTCCTTTGGGATGATCTTCAAGAAGTTGGGGTCATAGTCGACCGGGCAACAGAGCTCGCTGATTCTTTCCTTCGCAGCCTCAGCATAACGGTTGTAAACAGCAGCTTCCGTATTGACGGTTGAAGTTTTTGCCATGATTTCCTCTTCACAAAATGGAACAGCTGCTCCCTACTGAAATAACCCTACTGGAATAGAAAGTAGAGTGCGGAGCCCAGCAGGCCTCCCATCGGCAGTGTAAATAGCCAAGCAAGCAGAATCTCGCGGACTTTCCTTCCGTTGGTGCGATCGGGTTGCGACAAGCCGACTCCGAAGATGCTGCCAACGGCAGTGTGGGTTGTGGAGACTGCCAGACCCAAAGGAGAAGCGAGTGTGACCAGCGCCGCCGTTACCAGGTTTGCTCCGGTGCCCTCTACCGGCTGGATGTCGGTTACGTCTTCTGAAACCGTCTTCGCCACGCGACGAACCGCCAGCGTGCCTCCCAGCAGCATGGCAACGGCCACCCCGGCAAACGCCGTTCCGGTGGCAACACCCAGAGCAGGCAGCAGCAGGAGGGCGGCGATCTTCGGCGTATCATTCATGCCCCGGGAAAAACTGATCAGCCCTCCGGAAAACCAGTGTAACACCTCGTTCACATCGGTGCGCCATTTGGCTCCCGGCGAGTGTACGGCGCAGGCCGCTGCGGTGTCGATTGTGATCGACGGAAGAAGATCTCCAGGCGTTGGTTGAGAGGGCATCGCCAGTGTTTCTGCGCCGACTAGGGCCGGGGACATTTGTGCAGGAGTCACGCAGATACAGGTTCGTGTCACGGAGAAAATACGGCGCAGCAGGGGAAACGTGGACCACGTCAAGCCCATAGCCGCCAGGGGAGTGAGAAGCAGCGGCAGGAATACCGTCATTCCCAAAACTCCCGGATGAAAATTGCTCCACCCTCCGGCTAGCAGAGCCGTTCCTGTCAACGCACCCGCTAAAGCGTGCGTGGTCGAAATAGGCATCCCAATTTTCACTGCCACAAAAACGGTGAGGGCAGCTCCGCCCCCTACGGCCACAAGGAAGGACTCGGCGTCTATGCCGGAGTGGATCAGCCCGGCACCGGAAAAAATAGGCAGCAGCTTGGCGGCAAACCATATCCCTGCAACGGAACCCAGGGCTGTCCAGACGGCCGCCCAGGTGACGGCGCGCCCAAAACTGTAGTAGCGGCTCTGGCGGAGCGTTGCCACTCCCTTAAAGTTATCGTTGGCCCCGTTGGAAAAAGCCAGAAAGAATACAGCCGCCAGTAAGATGAAGTCCATCATCCGTGTACCTTGCTTAATTTCGACTACTGTTCATAGCCTTTGCCTGCTTCTCAAATCGTAACGCACGCTCGTAGAAAGAGTTAAATAGCCCGCCGCTGGAGGAAGAGGAAGGTGAAACGGAAATCGCAAAAAATGCCACTTTTATGGTCTCATAAGCGCTGTTCCGCCGCAACTGTGCAGCCGGCCGGTCTGCGGAGACACCCATTAGATAGCTTGGAGAGCCTCCAGGGTGCAAAATACTTTCTTCCTTCCACTACCGCCGGCGCGAAATGCCGGTGCGCTTGTCCGTTTCGTCTGCTTAGAGGTTGTGATAGGCTGAAAGGTCCCGGCGAAACAGGAATTTTCTCGCAACGGACACAAACGGATTGGCTTATGCCCGAACTCCCGGAAGTCGAAAACGTCGTGCGCAGCGTGAAACCGCTGGTATTGGGGCGGCGGATTACGGGCGCCGAGTGGCGCTGGTCCGGCGCGGATAGCAAGGGTCAGCCCGTGGCGCCGCGAATATTTCAGACCCCGCTTCCGGAGTTTCACAAGGCGCTCTGCGGCGCGCGGATTGAGGATGTTTCGCGGTATGGAAAAAACATCGTGTTCCATCTCAGCCACGGTACTCGGGGAAGTGTCCCGTTATTTTTTTTGGTTCATTTGGGAATGACTGGGCGGTTGACCTGCGAGGGCACATCGGAATTTCTGAACAAGCATACACATCTGGTCCTGAGTCTGGATGAGCCGGGCCGCTGGCTTCATTACACCGATATTCGCCGCTTCAGCCGCTTACGCGTTACCAACCATCTCCAGCACGAGCTGGGCGGGTTGGGGCCGGACCCCCTGGAAGTTTCCTTTGAAGAATTTTTTCACCTGCTTCGCTCCCGGCGCGCGATGCTGAAGAGTCTTCTACTGAACCAGCACTTTTTGCGCGGGATGGGCAATATCTATGCGGATGAAGCTCTCTTTCGAGCGGGCATCCACCCTGCCGCTTGCGCCTCCCGGCTGACCCGAAAGCGCGCCCTCGGACTTTATCAGGGAATACGGGAAATTTTGGGGATCGCCATTGAACAGGGCGGCTCCTCCATCGCCAATTATGTGGACTCTCAGGGACGCCCTGGAAAATTTCAACTGCTGCACCAAGTTTACCGCCGTACCGGGCAGCCTTGCTTCCGGTGCGGCGCACGCATCCGCAAGATGTTGATTGCGAGCCGGAGCACTCATTTTTGCCCCCGTTGTCAGCGGGAAACGCGCAGAGTAACCCTCCGGAGCAAATCCGTGGTGGAAAGGAAAAAGATACAGTGAAACGGTTTTCTGTAGGGGCCGACCTGGGTGGAACCAACCTCCGCATTGCTGCCGTGGATGAATCGGGGAAGGTGTTTGAAAAAATCTCGCTGGCCACGCGCGCACAGCAAGGGCGCGATGCGGTGGTTCGCGAGCTGTGCCGGGCCATCAGGGAACTCACAAAAAAGCAGGAAGGGGCCGGTTCCTTCGCAGGGATCGGCATCGGGATTCCAGGTATCATCTACTTGAAGACGGGGACTGTGCGTCAATCCCCGAACCTGCCGGGGTGGGAGAATTATCCCGTGCGGGATGAGATTGAATCGCTGCTGGGGGTTCGTGTATTTTTGGAGAATGATGCGAATGTTGCCGCCCTCGGAGAAAAATGGATCGGCCTGGGGCGGGACGTCAGCAGTCTCTGCATGCTGACCTTGGGCACAGGGGTCGGCGGCGGGGTGGTATTGGACGGAAAAATCTGGCACGGCTTTCTGGGCATGGCGGGCGAACTGGGACACATGGTTGTCGCCGAAAATGGTCTGGCGTGCCGCTGCGGCGGCCAAGGGTGCCTGGAGATGGAGGCTTCCGCAAGCGCAATTGTGCGCCAGGGAGAAGAGCTATTGGCTGCGGGACGCAGCCCGGCTCTGGCCGAGGCGCGATCCAAGGCCGCCAAACTGACGGCAAGGATGATCTACGAGACTGCAAAAGCAGGGGACCCGGCTTCCAAAGCGATCTTTGAATCGGTCGGGCGATACCTGGGAATTGGAATTGCCGGCCTGACGAATGCCCTGAATTTGCCGTTGTATGTGATTGGCGGGGGCGCGGCTGCGTCCTGGGACCTGTTTGCTCCGGCGATGATGGAGGAAGCACGCAAGCGGTCTTTTATTTTCCGCGAGGGAAGCACCCGCATCGAGAAAGCCGTTCTGAAAGGAGATGCAGGACTCTGCGGGGCAGCCTATCTGCCCCTCCAAGTCTCCGCAGAGCAATAGCAACGCCCGAGTCGGCTGCGAGATTCCGGCAACGCTGATTACGCAGAAACAGAACTCATGAAATCCGAACACCTCCAACTGTTGAAAGACGCCATGCAGCGATTCGCCGGCCTGCCGCCGGAGGTGTTTTTCAAAGAGGACCTGCTTCGCCTCGGGCTTTCACTGGGTTCCTCTGGTTCTCCGGAGGGCTCCTATCAGAAAAAATCATATTTTATTTTTTCTTTTGACCGAACGCCGATTCGTGAAATGCAACAGCAAGAAAACCTGCGCGCGCCGGAAGAGATTGCATTGATGGGCGGACCCTTCGGATTGCGCCGGACGATCGTTTCTGTGCGCCTGAATCCGGCGTCACCTTACCGCCTGGAGGGAACCGGTGACGGCATTGCTCTGCTGCTGGAAGGCGAGACGCTTTGCCGCGTGGAGTTTCCTCCCGAGCCTCCCCACTATCGCAAACGCCTGAGCAACGGTAAATCCGTATCGGAGATTGCCCCGACCATCGAGTGGGGCTATCTGATTTATCTCACGGTTTTTCGGCGCTGCCAGTACGTGGGGTCAGCGCAAGAGTGCCAGTTTTGCGATATCAACAATAACTATGAACAGCAGCGGGCTGCTGGCCTTCCCTACACCTCGGTAAAGTCCGTGGAAGAAATATTGGAGGCGCTGGAAATCCTCGCCTCCACCGACACCCGCAGCAGGGCCTACACGCTGACCGGCGGCAGCGTCACCTCCACGCTGCGCGGCAAATCGGAGGCCGATTTCTATGTGCAGTATGCAGCGGCCATTGAGAAACGCTTTCCGGGAAAATGGATCGGAAAGGCTGTGGTGCAGGCGTTGCCGGAAGAGGATCTCCGGAAGTTTCACGATGCCGGCATACGCATCTACCATCCCAACTACGAAGTATGGGATGAGCGCCTGTTCGCGCTGCTGTGTCCCGGAAAGCAGCAGCACATCGGGCGGCAGAAATGGATGGACCGCATCCTGGCCGCGCGGGAGGTGTTCGGGGCTTCTTGTGTGATCCCGAACTTTGTCGCCGGAATTGAAATGGCGCGGCCTCACGGCTTTGATTCCGTGGATGACGCCATTCGCTCCACTGCGGAGGGTTTGGAGTTTTTTATGTCTCAGGGAATCACCCCGCGCTTTACCACATGGTGCCCGGAGCCGACGAGCGAACTAGGGTCACAGGAACCCGCCCCGCTGGAATATCATCTCCGCCTGCTGGAAGTGTACCGCGATACAATAGAGAGGCATCGCCTGGACCCTCCGCCGGGTTACGGTCCCGCCGGCGCGGGGCAGGCGGTTTTTTCGGTTTCTTCTTTTATGGATGTTCTCCCCTCCGCTACGATGAGTGAAACGGCACAATGACCCCGCCACTGTTGCGCGTTTCCGCCGTATCTTATCTGAACACGGCACCCCTGATCTGGGGGATGCTGCACGGACCCCAACGAGGCTATTTTGATCTGGACTTTACCGTGCCTTCAAAATGCGCCGACGCTTTGCGAACCGGACAGGCTCAGGCCGGCATCATGCCTTCCATTGAATACCAACGGATTGAAAATCTGAAAATTGTGCCCGGCCTCTCCATTTCCTCTTCAGGGCCTGTGCGCAGCGTCCTGCTGATATCCCGCTGTCCCGTAGGCCAGATTCAGAGCCTGGCGCTCGACACCTCCTCGCGGACATCTGCCTGTCTGGCGGAGATATTATTGAAACGTCACTACAAAATTGCGCCCTCGCTCAAGCCAAGCGAGCCGAACCTCTCTGCGATGCTCCAAGAGTGCGACGCCGCCTTGGTGATCGGCGATCCCGCTTTGGCCTCGGAAATGCCCGGGCTTCACGTCCGCGACTTGGCCGAAGACTGGCACACGATGACCGGCCTCCCTTTCGTATTCGCGTTCTGGGCGGTGCGCAGCGAAGCGGCTTCTGCGGAACTGATCGCGCCTTTTCAGCAGTCGGCAGCCTATGGCCTGGAACACGTAGAGGAGATCGCTCAGTCGGAGAGCAAGCGGACCGGGTTGTCCGTCTCCCTGATCCGCGCTTATTTGACGGAAAACATTAAATTTTCTTTGGACGGGAACAACCTGCGGGGCCTGCAACAGTTTTATTCCCTGGCGCAGGAACTGGGATTGACCAACGGCACCAAGCCATTGGAATTCATCGCTTGAACTGAACTGATGAACGGATTGCAACTTTTAATGTTGTTGGCGGAGGTGACCGGTGAAAAGAGAAATAGTTTTTGGATTGGCGGTTCTGGTGGGGATCATCTGGGGTGGAGGAAGCCTCCTCCGCGCCCAGCAGCCGCCGAACGCGAATCAACCGATCAAAGCTGTGGTGTTCGATGCCTATGGAACGTTGTTTAACCCGCATACGGTTGTTCCGATTTCCGAGGAACTGTTTCCGGGGCACGGCGCCGAGTTGAGCAACATATGGCGCGCCAAACAACTGGAATACACATGGCTCCGCGGCTTGATGGGACAGTACGAAGATTTCTGGCAGGTGACCGAATCGGCCCTGTTGTATGCCTGCAAGACTTTGAAGCTGCAGTGCGGGCCGTCCACGCACGAGCGGATGATGGAGTCCTACCTCAAGATCGACCCTTATCCGGAAGTCCGCCAAGCGCTCGGCAACCTCAGCGGCTACCGGCGGGCAATCCTCTCAAACGGCACACCGGACATGCTCCAGGCGGGGGTCCGGAGTTCCGGCCTCGATGGATTCCTATCCCAAATCATCAGCGTGGACGAAGTAAAAACCTTCAAGCCCAATCCGCGCGTATACCAACTGGCAGTCGAGAAGCTCGGAGTCGAAAAGGGCGAAATTGCCTTCATCTCCTCGAATGCCTGGGACATCATCGGCGCAAAGGCGTTTGGTTTTTGGACCTGCTGGGTGAACCGCTCCGGAGCTACGATGGACGAAATGGGCTTCCGTCCGGATGCAACGGTCAGAAGCCTGGCGGATGTAGTGAATGTTCTGCCTGGCAGATAGGCACGCCGCCTGACAGGAAAGCAGTGAGGACAGGGAATTAGCCGCAAGCGGTTTCGCGCAGGCAGGCTCTTTACCCGCGGCGGCCCCGGATGCGACCCGCGCTGGGCGCGAACCCCTCGTAGTGCCGCATCAGCAGGTGAGACTCAATCTTGCTGACGAAGTCCATGGCCACGCCGACCACAATCAGCAACGAAGTGCCTCCGAAATAGAAAGTCACTCCGAGACCATCCAGTAAAAATCGCGGGAAATTCTCATCGACCCATCCGCCCACATACGGGAGGTGGTGCAGATGGATCCCTGAGATCATCCACTCCGGAACCAGCGAGACCAGCGCCAAATAACACCCGCCGACCAACGTTAAGCGCGTGAGGATGTTATTGAGATATTCCGCCGTGTTCTTGCCGGGCCGGATGCCGGGCACAAAACCGCCGTACTTGCGGATATTGTCGGCGATGTCATTCGGGTTGAAAATAATGGAGACGTAAAAGTAGGCGAAGAAGATGATGGCCGACACATAGAGCAGCGTGTACAGCGGCTCGCCCCAAGCCAGCGCCGCGAACAGACCTTGCAGGCGGGGACTCTCCGGCCCCATTAAGGCCAGCGTTTGCGGGAAGGTGAGAATCGAGGAGGCGAAGATCACCGGCATCACGCCGCCCGCATTCACGCGAATCGGAAGGTGAGTGGACTGGCCGCCAAAGACCTTGCGTCCCACCATGCGGGTGGCGTATTGCACATTCACCCGCCGCTCTCCCCTCTCCACCAAAACAATGCAGCCGACAGCCGCAATCATCAGGACCAGCAAGACGATCAACTGAACGAAACTCCATTCATTGGTGACGAAAACTTTCGTCCACAGCTCAGCCCCGGCTCGCGGAAGGCCCACGACAATCCCGGTGAAGATCAGCAGGGACATGCCTTCGCCGATGCCGCGCTGCGTGATCTGTTCTCCCAGCCACATCACAAAGGTGCATCCGGCGGTGAGCGTCACAACGGTTGTGAACATAAACAGGGGACCGGGATCGTTGACAAAGCTTGAGCCCTGGAACGACTGCCGCTGGAGCGTCAGCGCGATTCCGAAGGATTGAAAAGCGCTGAGCACAACGGTCAGGTAGCGTGTGTAGAGGGTGATCTTCTGGCGGCCCATCTCGCCTTCTTTCCGCAGGCGGTCCAGATAGGGCCAGACGGGGCTGAGCAATTGCAGAATAATGGAAGCCGTGATGTAGGGCATGATGCCCAGGGCAAAGATGGTCAGCCGCCGGAAATTGCCGCCCGAAAAGATATCCACAAAGCCGAATACAGTGTCGCGATTGGCTTCAAAGAATTGTTGCAGCAGATCCGCGTTGATGCCGGGGGTCGGGACGTGGCCTCCCAGGCGAAAGACCGCCAGGATGGCCAGCGTAAAAAGAATGCGGTTGCGCAGCTCAGGGATGCTGAGGATGTTGCGGATCGTGTTCACATGTTCTCCTGGATTTTAGAAACAACCAGTATATGCGACACAGGTCCGGTTGCCAAGCCTCTGTGCGAGGCATGCAGTTTTCCGAGCACGGCGATCAGATTCCCAGACCATGCTTCCCTATCCTTAAATACATCGCATGCGCTAATCTCCGGTGGAGCCTGCGCTTTTCCACAGTTGGCAAATACCACCACGCCGTTACAGAGGTCACGATCATGAGATTATGGAAACCGACACAGTTTTCATAGGGGACCATGTTGCAACACACGGATTCTTTTCCATCCCGCAAGCAACTCCGCAGCCCTTCTCGCGGCCCTTCATTTGATTCCCGCATAGCAGTCCTGCATTTCGAGACCAAGGAAGGTGGATTTTCCAGTTGCATTTTGTGCTGAGCGTTGCTAGATTTTCTTAACCGCTGTCCTACTTAGGCTTGTCTGTTGCTCCGAAGGCAGACCCGAGGAAAATCTGTGAAACGAGGATGAATCCTGTGGAAACACTCAACACCTCGAGAAGTTCGCGGCGCAGCTCCCGAATCTCGGTCTCTATCCCAGTCGAAGTATATTACAGAGAGAGCGCAGGACGGGAAATTCGCGTGCATGCAAATAGCTCGCTTTACCGATCTCGTGAATAAACATGGTGCTCGCTTTACCTCGAAACATTCTTTTCCGATAGATTCCGAGGTTATCCTGAGCATTCCACATATGCAGAAGCAACAACATTGCCGGGTGGCTTGGGTGAGTCAGGAGGCCGACAAGCAAAACAATTATGAAGTCGCAGTTGAGTTGGAGCATCCGGATAATTTTTTTGGAGTACAATTTCCTCCGGATGATTGGAACATTTTCCAACCGCTCCCGTTGCCAGGTGATCCCTCCGGCAACACCATTCCACAAAGTGAGATGCGCGAATACGAGCTGCAAAGGCTTAGCTCCGTCATGAACGCTCTGATCGCTCTGCTGGGCGAAAAAGGGGTGCTCACCCGTTCCGAGTTGGCCGAGACGCTCAAGCAAATAAACTAAGCGGGATTTTATCCGTAAACCAGCCCGTTGCGAGAATAAGCGCTTCCTTCGGCAAGCTCAGGGAAGGCTGACCTCGGGGCATCATTCGGCTATTATTCGACTGGCTTGCAGGCGGAGAGCAGCAGGGCGCCCAGTTCCCGGAAGCGGTGAAGCTCGCCCGGCTCCGAAAACGATGCGTCGAGTGAGCCTTCGGGAAGAGGGCTCCGGTCGGGAATCATGCGCTGGATAAAGCCTGCGTAGCCGCAGCGCCCAAAAAGCGCGCCATACTCCTCCGCGCTCAGCAACTGTACCGGCACCTTCAATTTCTGCACCCAGCGAAGCGAGAGTTCGTTCTCTTTCGAGAGATGGTTCACTACCCAAACCGATCCGCCCGGAGACAACACACGGTAAATCTCCCGCAACGCTTTTTCCGGGTCTTCGTAGTAATAGAACGATTCGACGCACAGCACCTTGCTGAAGAAGCTGTCCTGCCAGGGAATATCTTCGGCCTCTCCCAGAATAAACATCAGGTGTTCGCATGCCGCTGACTTTGCCCGTGCGTTGCGAACCATTTCATCGGAAATGTCCAGGCCCACCACAGAACCCTCCGGGACACGTTGAGCCAGCAAGCGGCTGGCCCAGCCTTCTCCGCAGCCCAGCTCCAGGCAGCGGTCACGGGGCTCAATCGCCATCATTTCGATGACGCTCTCGACAAAGGGAAGATGGTGCGACTCCATGGCCGCCCCGCGCCCGTCGAGAGCCCACTGGTTGAATTCTGTACGCAGTTTTTCACTCATCGGAATGCTCCGGCTCAACCGGACCAAGATGGCTTTCCAGGCGGCTCCACGCGAAGGGGGCGGAAATCACGAAAAGGTATAGCATTAACACCTCGGAATCGCCAAAATTGAACTCGAACAGGCCGGCCACCAGCAATCCCACGGTAGCGGCGACCGCTGCATGACCTAACACTTGTGTCTTAGCATCTGCACTTCGCCCAGCCGTAATACCCTCATGTGCTACTTGATAAATTAACCATAACCATATTAACAAAAACGGAATACCTCTTTCAGCCGCAAGCTGCAAGTAGTCATTGTGCAGATGGCCATACCATGCTGGGGGCACCGGTAGCGAGGCCGGCTTATAGCGGAAGAACTCCGCTCCCACCCGCTGCGGGCCCACGCCGAACCATGGATGGGCTGCGATCATCTCCAAGCCTGTGTGAAGCATCAGTAGCCGCGAACGGTTCGAACTATCCGTCTGGGTGTCCAGGATGGAATGCGCGCGTTCCTGTAGCCATGGAGGCGCAACCAGATAGAGCAACAGGACCGCTGCCGGAAGTATCCACAACAGCCTGGGCCGGAAGCGCACCAGCAGATAAGTTGTTCCCGCGAAAGTGCCGAGCCACACCCCGCGCGTGAAGCTCGCTAGAAGCGCCAGCGCAATGGGAGCCAGGCAAAGCCACCACCAGAGGCTTCTCCTGTCCTGGCGGGGGAAGAACAGCACAGAGGCCAGCAGCAGCAGAAACATCAGCATTAATTCGCCGCTGAACGTCATCCAGTGGCCCATAAAGCCGGTGATCTGGTTCTTCACCACATAGTTTTCGTAAAACGGCAAGCCCTGCCGCTGCAAAGCCATGTATCGATAAACAAACTGTCCCAGCCCATACAACGCCGCGAGGGTCCCCGCCAGAATCATTGCTTGCGAAGCCTGCCAGAGCTGCTGACGCTGCCGGTAGGCATTGTAAACAACCAGCAAAATGAAGAAGACAAAGAGCTTGCGAACCTGCGGCAATCCGGCCACCGGAGCAGTTGAGAAGGCCAGGGAAAGAAGCGTCCATCCAATAAAAGCCAGCAGCGGGAACCGCAGGCGGGCAGGGAACTCTATGGCATGGCGGCTCAGGAGCAAGGAGAGCAGCGCCATGGAAAGCAGGATTTGAGCGGCAGCAATTGAAAACAGCGTTGCAACGGCTGCCAGGGCTGTCAGAAGCGGGGTGACTCTCTCCATTCGGCCAGAAAGGTCCCAGCGGCTGGTTGTGGTCTCCAACGGGTCTCACTTTCCCGTGATAGTGTTTTGGAAACCAATCTACCGGAAGCGCAGCGATGGTTCAAGCGGAATGGGTCAAGCAGAATGGAATCGGTGCAATCGAGGTAATCTCCCTGCCCGACACAAAATCGTCCACAGTGTATGCTCGGGCGATGAAGTTACCGACGGACTGGCTGGAAGCGGTTTTGCTGGCGGTCTTATTGGTGGGAATTCCGGCAATGGCGTTGCGGATGAGGCGAGCCAGGGAGGAATTGCTGCGGAGGCCGCGTGCGGAGTTATACCGGCACAGCATTCTGTGGCAGTGGTCGCTTACCGCGGCCGTGCTGGCGGCGATCTATTATGGCTCCGTCCCCGGCGGCTTGCCGGGTTTAACAGTTCCTTCGCTTCCGATTAGCCTCCTGGCGACGCTTGCGGTTTTGGTTGCGCTGCTGGGGATCGGAAGGGCCTTTGCGCGCCGGGAGGATGAATCACGGGCGATCGTGTTGAAATTGATTCCACGGACGTCCATGGAAAAAGGACTCTTTCTCGTGCTGGCGTTGACGGCAGGCATTTGCGAAGAATTCCTTTACCGAGGTTTTGTAATTTCCCGCCTGTCGTCGCTTTTTTCTTCAATTATCTGGCCGTCTTTGCTCTCCACTGCGGCCTTCGCGCTGACCCATGCCTATCAAGGAGGGTTCGGAATGCTGCGGGCATTTGTGATGGGATGGGCTCTGGTAGCTGCATACTTCTGGAGTGGCAGTTTAATACCGTGCATGATCGGCCATGCGATGATCGACTTGCTGGTCGGTTTTTATCTCGGGCCGCAGCGACTGCGACACGATGATTATCAGGCCGAATAGCAACTTCCGGGGAGGGCCGCGATATTCCAGACACTCCCGTGCAGGCACAATGCTGACAGAGAGACCTTGCATGGCAAGCAAAGGAGCAGCATAATTCAGCCTAATAGCATTTCCCGTGTTTTGTTTTCGCCATGTTGATGAGCGCAAGAAAGCGCTGAGCAGCCAATATGCAAGGAGGATGATTTGAAGAGGCCGTGGCGTGTAGGTTTTCAGGGAGAGCGAGGCGCGTTCCATGAGATTGCGGCAGGGAAATTCGTCCCGCGACGACGGGAACTGGTTCCGCTACCGAACTTCCGTGCCCTGTTTCACGCTCTGGCTTCACGCAAGATTGACTATGCAGCCGTAGCCATTGAAAACACCTTAGCCGGGTCGCTTCATGAAAACTACGACCTCTTGCTGAAATATCACCTGCCGATCCTGACGGAGACCAAAGTCCGGATCGTGCATAACTTGATCGCTCCTCCCAGAGTTCCCTTCAAGTCTATTCGGAAAGTGTATTCCCAATCCGTGGCGCTCGGACAATGCGTGAAATTTCTTGACAAGTACAAACGCCTCGAGCCCGTCCCCTTTTACGACACGGCGGGAAGCGTCAAGATGATCCTTGCAGAAAAGTTAACGGATGCTGCGGCTGTTGCTAGTGAAGCCGCGGCGGTGCTCTACGGCGGGCACATCTTGAAGCGGGATATTGGGGACCATAAACAGAATTACACGCGATTTTTCCTTCTGGCACACCCTTCCATGGCTAAATCCCGCCCCCCCGGCACCAAAACCTCTATTGCTTTTGTGACACGGAACATTTCGGGGGCTCTTTTCCGCTGTATCAGCGTATTTGCCCTGCGCGATATCAACCTCACGAAGATAGAATCCCGTCCGCTGCCAGGCCGGCCCTGGGAATATCTGTTTTATCTGGACTTTATGGGCAATCCTGCTTCGCCTTCTGTCCGTAACGCATTGAATAATCTAGCTGAAATGACAGAATTTCTGCGTATTTTAGGCTGTTATTCGATTGTTTCCTAGTTCCCGCCTAAAGTTGTTCCCATAAGATGGCGAAAGACATTTCAGGGGGTGAGGATACCCCTGAAATCCTAATAGCCGGTATGAGGTCAAGTTCCCGATAGCGGGCCTATCGTTCAACTGAGGAGATATGCGCCAGCCAGAAATAGAAGCCGAAGCGAAACAACCTGTTGACCTCAAAGAAGTGTCTATCCTGCCGGTTCGCGATACGGTTTTGTTTCCCCACGCCGTGTTACCGCTCACCATAGGCCGGGAAAGCTCCATCGCTCTGATCCAATCGCTCGGCGAGGAGAAAATAATTGCGGTTGCAGCTCAGCAGGACCCTCATACAGATACTCCCCAGCCGGGTGATCTGCACGAAGTAGGAACATTAGCTCTGGTTCATAAAGTGATCCGAATGCCGAACCAGACCTTGTTCATTTTCGTGGAGGGGCTCGAACGCATCCGCATCCAGAACTACACCCACAAAACACCTTTCCTCAAGGGTCAGGTTGAGAGGTTGCTGGAAACCGAAATAGAAAAAAAGTCGGATGAGGGGGCGCTCCATCGCAATGTAGTGGCTCTTTTCCAGCAGCTGGTGGCCGTTTCACCGGGGCTTTCCGACGAGTTGCAGACGATTGTGCTGAATATCGAAGAACCCGGAAGGCTGTCGGACTTTGCCGCGGGTTCATTAGGTTTTCTGACGACACCACAGCGGCAAGAACTGCTGGAAACATTGCATATTGGCGAGCGTCTCAATTTAGTGAATGGCTACATCAAGCGGGAACTGGAGCTTCACGACCTGCGCACGAGAATCCAGTCGCAGGTGCAGGACCAGCTTTCGCAAGAGCAGAAGGAGTTTTATCTTCGGGAACAGATCAAAGTCATCCAGAAGGAATTGGGCGACGGCGAAGAAGGGCCGCGCGAGATTGAGGATCTGAAGAAAAAGATTGCCGAAGCGAAGATGCCGGAAGAAGTGGAGAAAGAAGCCCGGAAAGAGTTGAAGCGTTTCTCCGGAATGTCCCCCACCGCGCCCGAACACACCATCATCCGGACCTATCTGGATTGGATGGTGTCGATGCCGTGGAACCGGTCGAGTAAGCAGCAGATCAACATCTCCAAGGCTCAGGAGATTCTGGACGAAGACCATTACGATTTGGAAAAAGTCAAAGAGAGAATCCTGGAATATTTGTCTGTCCTGCAGCTCAAGCCTGGTATGAAGGGACCCATCCTTTGTTTTGTCGGGCCGCCGGGAGTAGGCAAAACCTCGCTCGGCAAGTCGATTGCCCGTGCCCTAGGCCGCAAATTCATCCGGCTTTCCCTCGGCGGCGTCCACGATGAGGCGGAGATTCGCGGTCATCGCCGCACATACATCGCCGCCATGCCGGGACAGATCCTGCAGGGCATCCGGCGGGCCGGGAGCAACGATCCGGTCTTCATGCTGGACGAGGTGGACAAAATCGGCCGGGACTTCCGCGGCGACCCGGCTTCAGCGCTATTGGAAGCGCTGGATCCGGAACAGAATTCCACCTTCCGCGACAACTACCTGGATGTGCCGTTTGATCTTTCCAAGGTCCTCTTCATTACTACGGCCAATGTGCTCGACCCCATCCCGGACGCCCTTCGCGACCGCATGGAGATGCTGGAGCTTCCTGGCTATACGGAAGATGAAAAAATCCAGATTGCCGTTCGCCACGTAATACCGCGCCAGGCTGAAGAGCACGGTATCCTGCTCGAGGAAAACATCCAGTTTACGGAGGTCGCTCTCCGGGAGTTGATCCGCAACTACACACGCGAAGCGGGACTCCGCAACATGGAGCGCAACATCGCCGCGCTTTGCCGCAAGCAGGCACGGCGCATCGCCGAAGGAGGCGGGCAACTGCTGGTGGTGGACACGGACGGAATCCGGCATCATCTGGGCGCTCCCAAAACGCCGCCGGAGAGTGAGATCGCCGAGCGCACCCAAAGGCCGGGCGTGGCGGTGGGGCTGGCATGGACTCCTACGGGGGGCGACATCCTGTTTATCGAAGCCAACCAGATGCCTGGCAAAAAGCAACTGATCATGACAGGACACCTGGGCCAAGTCATGCAGGAATCCATGCAGGCTGCCCTGACTTGGGTGCGCTCACACTCCGAGCAATGGCGTCTGGGACCGGACCATTTCGACAAACGCGAAGTCCACCTGCACGTGCCCGCAGGAGCAATCCCGAAAGACGGGCCTTCCGCCGGAGTCACCATGGCCACCGCGTTGGTTTCCATGCTGACCGGGAGACGGGTTAGGCAAAAGCTCGCCATGACGGGCGAGATCACCTTAAGCGGGATGGTGCTGCCGGTGGGCGGGATCAAAGAAAAAGTGCTCGCAGCGAAAAGGGCCGGAATCCTGGAGCTGATCCTGCCATTCCAGAACACTGTAAACGTAGAGGAAGATATCAAGAAGGAGCAACTGGAAGGACTGACTCTCCACTACGTGAAAACGATGGAGGAGGCGATCCGCCTGGCTCTGGAGCCTTCGAAACCACCGGCGCCCGCAACCGCGTCTTCCATGCCCTTTCTGGTCCGGGCAAATTAACTTTCCATTTCGCCGGAAACGTTTGGACTGGAACGCCACCGCCACTCTGCAGATTCACTCCAATCTTTCGGTGGCCTCGCGCACTCCCATTTTATTGCCATCCACAAAAGCTTTCCTGGGATTCTTCTGCCCGGAGGAGTTCATGGTTTGACGGGAACAACAGACCGTTCTAATAATTACTTTCGGAACCACGCAAAGATAGGGATAATGTTGGACTGGCGGCCATGCCGCCGGCACTCATGCAGGGAGGCGGCCATCAAAAAATTCACAACTCGGATTCGTGTGTACTGGGCTGATTGCGATTCGGCGGGCATTCTCTACTACGGCAATTTTTTTCGTTACTTTGAAATAGCAGAAGAGGAACTTTACTTCTCGCTGGGGCGCCCTCGCGTCGATATTTTTAACGGGTTGCAGGTGGGTTTTCCTCGCGTAGAGACGTGGTGCAAGTTCTTCAAGCCGGCCCGCCATGGCGATTTGATGGTAGTGACCGTGTGGATTGGGCGGCGGACGGAGAAAACGCTCCTCTTTCAATTTGAACTGCGCCGGGAGGGAGACACGGAGCTGGCTGCCGAGGGCGGCTACACCGTCGTTTGCGTGGACAGGAAGCGGTTTCAGTCCATCCCGTTGCACTCCCAGGTGCTGGAAATTCTACAGGATTATCTCCCTCCGGCGACGGCCTCTACTGGCAAAGCATCTGGGAAAAGGGGTAGGGGAGGGAAGGGAAGCCCTTAGCGGAGCAGATCTTCCAAACGGATGGACTGGTCGGTCTTCGAGTCGCGGTATTTGACGATCACCGGCGTGTACAGCGAAAGGTTCCACTGCTTGCCCCAGCCGCCCGGAAGCGCACGCGATCCCGGAACCACCACAGCCTGCGGAGGAATCACCAGGGGGCTGTCGCCGTCGCGGCGGTAAATCTTTTCCCGTACCAAATCATAAACCGGCGTGGAGCCGGTCAGGATCGTTCCAGCGCCGACCACAGCCTGCTGCTTTACCACCGTGCCTTCATAGACGCCGCAGTTTCCCCCGATCAAGACATCGTCCTCAATGATCACGGGAAGGGCCCCCACGGGCTCCAGAACGCCTCCAAGCTGGCTGGCGGCGCTGAGGTGGACCCGTTTGCCCACTTGCGCGCAGGAGCCGACCAGCGCGTGCGAGTCGATCATGGTGCCCTCATCGACATACGCTCCCACGTTGACATACATGGGCGGCATGCAGGTTACGCCTTTGCCGATATAGCAACCGTCTCGGATCGAAGACCCCCCGGGCACAATACGGACGCCGTGGTCAATTTCAAACTTTTTCAGGGGAAAAGTGTCTTTGTCGAAATAACGGAATTGCTCGTCAATCGACATGTTCTCCAGCATGCCGATCCGGAATCCAAGCAAAATCCCTTTTTTGACCCAGGGGTTCACCTTCCAGCCGCTGGGTTCGGCTCCCTGGACGGCTGCCGCCGCGCGAATCTCACCGCTATTGAGTCCTTTTTTGAACTCCCGGAAGGTGTCGTAACATTCCTGCTCGTAGGAAGTCGTCTGCTGCTCGAAAAACTGCTCAATCCGCTCCGCCAGCGGCATATTCCTTCTCCTTTTCCTTCTCCTTGGCCAGCAGCCCCAGATTCCGCAGAACTTGGGACAGCTTGGCTTGGTTGTCCGCATGGAGAGGAACCAGCGGCAGACGGTAAACAGGATCGATCCGGCCCATCAGGGCCAGGGCGGCCTTGACGGGGATAGGATTGCTTTCGATGAACAGTGCGTTGAACAGCGGAAGGAAACGGCGGTACTGGCTGCGTGCCGCAGTGAAGTCCCCGGCGTTCGCCTGGGAAACCATTTCGGTCATCTCCCGGGGAATGACGTTAGCGGCCACCGAGATCACTCCGCACGCCCCGATTGCCATCAGCGGCAGCGTCATGGCGTCATCTCCGGAAAACACTCGGAAGTTTTCCGGGACCATACTGAGGATCTTCTCGGTTTGCCCTACAGTGCCCGAGGCCTCTTTGACACCCATGATGTTGGGAATCTCCGACAGCCGTGCCAGCGTCTGGGGCTCTATGTTCGAGCCGGTCCGTCCAGGAACGTTGTAGGTCAAAATCGGCAGGCGGGTGGAGGCAGCCAGCATCCGGTAGTGCTGAAAGAGGCCCTCCTGGGTGGGTTTGTTGTAATAAGGAGAGACCGAAAGGATGGCGTCGACGCCGAGCTGTTCGAGCGTCTGTATCCCTTCGCATACCCGGCGGGTGTTGTTGCCTCCCGCGCCGCCCATCACCGGCACGCGCCCTTTGGCCTCCTCCAGCGTGATCTCCACCACACGGAAATGTTCTTCCGAGCAGAGCGTGGGACTCTCGCCCGTAGTCCCGCAAGGAACCAGGAAATTAATCCCGGACTCGATCTGAAAACGCAGATGACGCCGTAAGGCGGCTTCGTCCAAACGCCCATTTTGGCTGAACGGCGTGACGAGCGCCGTGCCGCAGCCTTTGATCTGATTTCGATCCATACAATCCTTCCCTGCCGATAAGCTTAGGATACAAGAACAGGGGCCGCTGTTTAATGTATTTGTTTAGAATATTTGTTCAGAACCTCTCCGGAAAATAATATGTCAGCACGCTGTTCAGGCGCATGTCGGCGACGATCAGTTCCTTGTGCTGGGGGTTCAAAGCCACGCCGCGCGGCTTTTTCATCAGGCTTTCCGGCCCCCCGATCTTCCACCGGGGCGGAACGTCGCCGTTATCGTTCACGCTCCAGACACCGCGCATCGAAATCTCCTGCAATCCCGGTCGAAAAATGATTAAAACTCTTGTTTGAGAAGAATCATATGCCAAGCCTACTTTGGTTTCAAGCTCACCAGACGAGAGGGGCGAGACTCGAAACAACTGGCGCAGCGCTTCCGCTAGAGAGTCAGGATTGGAATTCCCGATAGGCTTGGCTCTTGGAAATGTGGCGTTCCCGAGCTACCGTCTTGAGGGCATCCATACGGCTCAATTTCTCCTCGCGCATCAGTTCTTCCACCCGTTCCCGAAGGGGTTGAGAGGCGAGGGTGGCGGGACCTTCATGCTCATCCTCATCCTCATCCTCCGCCTGCCCGATCAGTAGAGTAATTTCCCCTTGAATGGAAGGGCGACCTCGCAAGTTTTCCAAGACTTCCGAGCAAGTTCCTCGCAGAAACTCTTCGTGGATTTTGCTGACCTCCCGGGCCAATACTGCCGGACGGTTTCCCATGACCTTCTGGACATCTTTGAGAGCCTCCACAATCCGATGGGGCGATTCAAAAACGATGGTAGTGCCGGCAAAATCCTTGAATTTCTCAAGCGTTTTACAACGGGCGTTTCTTTTGGAAGGGAGGAAGCCGGAAAAACAAAAGGAATGGGTAGGCAGGCCGGAAGCAACCAACCCGGCAACAAGAGCGGAAGCTCCCGGAACAGGCACAACCGGGATGTTGTGACGAATGCATAGATGAACGAGACGGTATCCGGGGTCGGAGATGCCGGGCATGCCGCCATCAGAGACGAGGGCAATTCGTGCGCCCTCCTCCAAGGTCAAAACCAATTCGGCTGCCTTCGTCACCTCGTTGTGCTCATGATAGCTGGTCGTTCGGGTGGTAATCTGGTAGTGGTTTAGCAGTTTCTGTGTCTGCCGGGTGTCCTCGCAGGCAATCAAGTCTGCTTCACGCAAAACCCGCAACCCGCGCAGAGTGACGTCCTCCAGGTTGCCAATGGGAGTTCCTACCAGATAAAGCACCCCCTGCGAATTGCTTGGAAAGCCCCGAACTTCGGCGATGCTCTTGTCTTTCATGCGCTTTTTGCTCGCGTGCTCTTTATTTTCACAGGACATGCCCCAGTTTTATTGAGCATAGCATAGTTGTCTGGCGCGAGGAACCGGCGGTTGTCGCGGGCATAGGAGAGTTTCAAGGGTCGGTGTTACACATTTTTCCCGCTCAGCAGTTGACAGCGAAAAAGATGCCTTGTTAGGATGCCATTAGCATTAATTGATAGACTGACTTCGATTTCCATTTCAAATGGGGAGCGAGAGGATTTCTTGACGCGCATAACACGGCAGGAATTGAAAAAGAACGAATTTGCAATCCGGTTTGAGGAATTGCGGGAACTGTATCTCCGGCATCAGCGAAAATTAGCTCTTCTGGGCGGAGCGGTCCTGCTTGTCGCCGCCGTGGCTGCCGGGAGCCTGCTATATCTGAGGAGCCAGAAGGTGCTGGCTGGCGAAACCTTTGCACGCTATATCTGAGGAGCCAGAAGGTGCTGGCTGGCGAAACCTTTGCACGTGCCTTGGAGACCTACCATGCCCCGGTGATGCAGACCCCTCCGGCTAACATTCCCGATATGGTGTATTTCAAGACCAACCAGGAAAAATATACAGAGGCATTGGAGCAGTTTCGGGAAGTTTCCGAGGGGTTCTCCTGGTTCGCTCAAGGAGAAATGGCGCGATACTATGCCGCCCTCTGCCAGCGAGGGTTGGGAAAGCTGGCGGAGGCAGAACAGGAACTGGCGTCCATCGCAGGAGGCGGAAATCGAGATCTGGCAGGCTTGGCCAAAATGACATTGGCGGATATATACGCGTATACAGGCCGCGAGGAAGAGGCCGGGAAGCTCTACGAAGAAGTGGGGAATAATCCCGCCAGCACGGTTCCCAAGGCTACGGCGCAACTGGCGTTGGCTGAGCTTTATCAGAAGACGCGGCCGGAGCAGGCCGTTGATCTGTACCAACAGATAGTGGATGATTACCCGGGCACGGGAGTCAGCGAATTGGCTACTCAACGCCTGGAAGAGTTAGCGGAATAGCTCGGGCGGAAGACGGGCCGTTCCAGCCGGTGGCACCTGCCGGTCGTAGCAGGTTTTGAGCAGCTCTTTGCGGCAGGTCTTTGCGGGAGAGCTTTGCGCGAGATCGTTGAAAGAGATCGTTAAGAGAGAGCTTTGCGAGTCCTTGTTTCAACCCATCTTCTAACCTCCAACATTGATTCTAATCCTGGATTCCAATCCTGATGCGGGAATTCGCCCTGAAACCGGAGCAAAGTCGCGGACGCAGGTTCGCGGAGCCTCCGCATCCCTACCGCAATGACTACCAGCGGGATCGGGACCGGATCGTCCATTCCCGTGCCTTCCGCCGCTTGGAAGACAAAACGCAAGTCTTCACCACGCGGTATTCCGATCATTTCCGCAACCGCCTGACCCACACCATCGAGGTGGCGCAGATTTCCCGGACCATTGCCGGCGTAATGGGCCTGAACGGAGACTTGGTGGAGGCCCTGGCTTTGGTTCACGACATTGGGCATCCGCCCTTCGGACACTCGGGGGAAAGAAGTCTGGATCAAATCATGCAGACGTTCGGGGACCGCTTCGAGCATAACCGGCAGGCTTTGCGGATTGTGGAGAGTTTCGAGCAGCGCTACGCCGAGTTCCCTGGCTTGAACCTCACATTCGAGGTGCGGGAAGGCATTATCAAACACTCTCGGGACTATCCGCCGGAGCAGTTCCCGGAGCTGTCCGAGTATCTTTTGGATCAGAGGCCGCCGCTCGAAGCGCAACTGATCGATTTAACCGATGAAATTGCCTACTACACCGCCGACCTGGACGACGGCTTTGAAGCCAAGTTGCTTTCGCTCGACTCGATGCGAGAGCAACTGCCGATTTTTGAGCAGTTTTACTGTGAGGTGGAGCGCAGATATCCGCAGGTTGCTGTTAAGTTGAGGTTTAACGAGACGCTCAAGGGGATTTTGAACTTCTTGGTGACTAATTTGCTCGAAAACTCTCTGGCGCAAGTGGAAAAGCTCTCGCCGGAAACCGCAGAGCATGTTCGTGCGCATCCTCACCGGCTCATTGGCTTCAGCGAGGAAGCCGAGCAATACAAAAACCGTTTGAGGGAATATCTGTATCATCGGCTCTATCTCCATACCGCTTTTCAGGCGGAGAAGGAGCAGGGAATTCGGGTGGTGGAAACCTTGTTCCAATTTTACTTGGACCATCCGGAACGAATGCCTGCCTGGCATGCCGGGCAAGTCAAGCAGGTCCCGAAGCATCGGGTCGTCTGCGACTATATCGCCGGCATGACCGACCATTATATTCAGAAGCTGCACCAAGAATTGATCGGCGGGCATTCCGCTGCCACCCCCTCTTCCAGTTCCGGAAGCCGCGATTCCCTGTTTTGAGTCCAATTGCCATCCGAGTGGCGTTTTCGCATATAATTGAAAAGGGGAGTACGCAGCGGAGGAGGGGAATATGTTCCTGAGTGTCCATGAATTGGAACTGCAACCAATTGAATTTGCGGACACCCTGCCTCCGGGCAAAATCGATTTCGGCAGCGATGTGGTTCAGACGGAACCATTAGAAATTCGGGGTTCCGCGGAACTGCTGGCTTCCGCAATCCGCTTGCGAGGCCAGCTTCGAACCGCAGTCGAAATCTCTTGCGCCCGATGTCTGGAACCGTGCCGGCGTGATATTGAGAAAGAGTTTGATCTGTTCTATAACCCGGTTGCCACGATCGCTCAAGAGGAAGTGATCTCTGTGAGCAAAGACGAACTCGAGATCGGCTTTTACCACGGCGACGGGCTGCTGCTGGAAGACGCCATGAAGGAGCAGGTCTTGCTGGATCTGCCGATAAAGGACATTTGCCGGGAGAATTGCTCCGGCCTCTGCCCTAGTTGCGGCCAAAATCTCAATCTCGCGGCTTGCGGCTGCAAAGCTTCTTTGGTGGACTCGCGCTGGGCTCCTTTGGCAAAATTGAAGAATTAAAGGATTGAAGGTAAGCTGTTTCGAGCTAAGAAACGTTGATTATTCGAGCATGACTGCCAGCCCCGACAGCCTTTCAGACGGGCGGTTATACTTTCTAATAGGAATTTCCTGCCACTTCCAGGTAAAATCAAAAGTTCTGTCGATACAACATGGCAGGGTTTGTATTTGGACCTGGAGGAAATGAATGCCCAACCCAAAACGGAGACATTCTCATTCGAGACGCAGGAAGCGCCGGGCGCACGATTTTTTGAGGGCATCGCTCGTGGAAGATTGCCCCAAATGTCATGAGAAAAAGCTCTCCCATCATGCATGTAAGAAGTGTGGCTACTATAAAGGGCGGCCAGTGATTGAGATCAAAGAAGCCGAGTAGCGATACATCCTGACAGCGGCACTCGGCCGCTCGAAGAGCCAACCGGCCATTCTCGCGGATGTCAACTCAACCAATTACAATTGCTGTGGACGCCATGGGGAGCGACACTGCGCCTCACTGTGAGGTGGAAGGCGCCGTATTGGCCGCCCGCGAGTTTGGTGTCGGCATTGTGCTGGTCGGCAACGAGGAGTTGCTGCGCAAGGAAATGAAGCGCCACTCCATCCGCCGCTTGCCGGTTGAAGTGCTGCACGCCAGCGAGACCATTGCTATGGATGAGGGCGCTGCCCGCTCGGTCCGGCAGAAGCGGGACTCCTCCATTCGAGTAGCCGTGCGTCTGGTGCGCGAGGGCAGAGTACAAGGGGTCATCAGCGCCGGCAACACGGGGGCTGTGATGGCTACGGCCAAGATCGTCCTGGGCACGCTGCCCAGCGTCGAGCGGCCCGGGCTGGCAGCTTTGTTTCCCACTTCCAGCGGAAGTGTTGCCGTTATGATCGACGTCGGCGCGAACGTCGATTGCAAGCCGGAACAGTTGCGGCAGTTTGCCGTCATGGGGGAAACTTACTCGCGCCTCATGCTGAACGTTTCCAAGCCCCGCGTGGGTTTGCTATCCATCGGAGTTGAGGAATCCAAGGGCAATGAGTTGACACGGGAGGCGCATCGGCTCCTGCGGCATTTGCCGTTGAATTTTGTGGGAAACGTGGAGGGCCGGGACCTCTACAACGGCAACGCCGACGTCATTGTCTGTGACGGCTTTATCGGAAACGTGGCGCTCAAGATCAGCGAGGGGATGGTGGAAGCCATCAAGTATTTGTTAAAAGATGCGCTTTCCAGCACGATCGCTTCCAAAGTCGGATATGTGCTATCCCGGCAGGCCTATGCGGATTTTGCCAAACGGGTGGACTACTCCGAATATGGGGGCGCTCCTCTGCTGGGAGTCAAAGGCACCTGCATCATTTGCCACGGCAGTTCCAACTCCAACGCCATTAAAAATGCAATCCGTGTCGCCGCAGCGTTTGCTGCCGGTGGTATCAATGAAAAAATTGACGCGGAGTTGAGGATGCTCAGCCACGCTTCGGGCCCCAAACACCGGGGCCACGCCGCACCCTCGACCGGGCGGACCCTGCGCTGAGTGCCTCGCAGGGGATGTCTTTCAATTCGTTTCCGCAGGTGAATGAATCACGATGAGGCAATCAGCCTTCCTTTTTCCCGGACAAGGCTCTCAGGTTCCCGGGATGGGGCGAGAGTTGAGCGAGAAGTTCTCTGTCGCCCGCAAGACTTTGGAAGAAGCCGACCAGGCTCTGGGGTTTTCTCTCTCCCGCCTGTGTTGGGAGGGACCTGCCGAAGAGTTGCAATTGACGGCAAACACCCAGCCCGCGATTCTGGCCTGTTCGGTGGCGGCCTGCCGGGTGTTGCAGGAAAGGGGCATCTCGCCCGCCTATGTCGCCGGGCATAGCCTGGGAGAGTATTCCGCTTTGGTGGCTGCCGGGTCCATCGACTTCCCCGATGCGCTCCGCACCGTGCGCCATCGCGGGCAATATATGCAGGAGGCGGTTCCGGCGGGGACAGGCGCCATGGCCGCCTTGCTGGGCCTGACACAGGATCAGGTGGAGGAGTTGTGCCGGAATGCCGCCAACGGGGAAGTGGTGACACCGGCTAATTTCAATACGCCTGGACAGATCGTAGTTGCGGGAAATGCTGGCGCAGTCCAGCGGGTAATGGAGAGCGCCCTGGCGGCTGGGGCCAAGCGAGCGTTGCAGTTGCCGGTGAGCGCGCCATTCCATTGTTCGTTGATGCAGCCGGCCCAGCAGCGGCTGGCCCCGGAACTGGAATCGGTGTGCTTTTCCGACTTGACGTTTCCGTTGGTGAACAACGTGCGCGCCGAGGAAGTAAAAACCGGCCCCCAGGCCCGTCAGGGCCTGATCGACCAAATCCCTTCTCCCGTCCTGTGGGAACAGAGCGTTCGCCGGTTGCTTTCCCTGGGAACAGAGCAATTTGTTGAGGTGGGGCCGGGCAGGGTGCTGACCGGAATGCTGCGGCAGATAGACCGCAAGATTCCGGCGGTAAACGTAGAAGATGAGAAGAGCCTTGACAAAGCCCTCGCTGCCCTGGACGGTGGGTAGCTCATTGGACGCCGATTCAGGCGGCCTTGCTATTGCCGGGTTCGGCATTTCTTGTGGGTGCTGATTTGTAATGTCCTGGGATGACAAAATCGCCTTCGTTACAGGAGCTTCACAAGGCATCGGACGAGCCTGTGCCTTGGTTCTGGCCGAGGCAGGCGCGCGTGTTGTCGTTGCCAGCAGGAACCTCGGCAAGTTGCAGAGCCTCGCCGGCGAGATCAACAAAGAGAACGAAACGGTTCGCGCTCTTCCGCTTGCTTTGGACGTTTCACGGGAAGATTCGATCAAGGAAGCATTTCAGAAGGCTGTCGAGCAATTCGGCAAGATCGACATTCTGGTGAACAACGCCGGCATTGCACGCGATGGGTTGGTGATGCGGATGAAGCGGCAGGCCTGGGATGAAGTGCTCGAAACCAACCTGACTGCTGCCTATCACTGCATCCAACAGGTTTTGCCGGGCATGGTGCGCCGCCGCCAGGGGAGGATTATTAACATCACTTCTGTCGTTGCCCAGATGGGAAATGCAGGCCAGGCCAATTATGTAGCCTCCAAGGCGGGGCTGATCGGGCTGACGCGGGCGGTGGCGCAGGAGGTGGCCTCCCGCAAGATTACGGTCAATGCCGTAGCTCCCGGCTTTATCGAGACCGCTATGACAGATGCCATTACTCCGGAGGTTCGTGATAAACTACTTTCCCGCATCCCGCTGGGCAGGCTGGGGCAAGGCCTCGATGTCGCCCATGCCGTAAAATTTCTGGCCGCAGACGAAGCCGCCTATATCACCGGGCAAGTCTTGAACGTCAATGGGGGTATGTACCTGTAAGGCAGTTCAGCAAGACCCTGCGAAACCGCTATCCAATTCCAGCCGGAAAATCATCTCCGAATCTGCGTTGCGTGCGAAGCCAAAATGCGGGCGATCCGCTCGCTGGCCTTTCCATCGCCATAGGGATTGTGAGCCCGGCTCATCCGTGCATACTCGGCGGGGTCCTCCAGTAGCCGCGCCGCTTCCGCCACGATCCTTTCTTGCTCGGTTCCCACCAGCTTCACCGTGCCCGCGGTGACTGCCTCCGGGCGCTCCGTGACTTTCCGCATCACCAGCACGGGTTTGCCAAGCGCGGGCGCTTCTTCCTGAATGCCTCCGGGATCGGTCAAGATGAAATGCGCACGGTTCATCAGGGCGACAAAAGGGACATAGTCGAGGGGATCAATCAGAAAGACATTGGGAAGATTTCCCAAAATTTTCCTCACCGGCTGTTGCACTTTAGGATTCAGGTGCATCGGATAGATCATATCCACATCGCCTCGGAGGGCAATCTGCCGCAGTGCCTGGCAGATTCGCTCGAATCCTTCCTCGAAGTTTTCGCGCCGGTGGCCCGTCACCAAAATCAGCGGCTTCTCCCCCTTCCAGTTCTCCAGTCCCGGAGCGGCGGAAAGGGAAGGCATACAGCGCTCGCGCACGTAATAAAGAGCGTCGATGATCGTGTTTCCGGTGACGTGGATGCTCTGCTCGGAAATCCCCTCGCGCAGCAGGTTTTCTTTGGACTGCCAGGTTGGAGCGAAATGGAGATCGCACAGACGGGAAGCCAGGCGGCGGTACATTTCCTCAGGGAAGGGGCGAAACTTGTCCCCCGTGCGCAGGTCGGCCTCCACGTGAGCGACTCGAATCTGAAGATAGTAAGCCGCCAGCGCGGCTGCGAAGGTAGTTGTGGTATCTCCCTGGACCAGCACCCAGTCTGGATTTTCCTGCTCCAGGATAGGACGCAGCCGTTCCAGGCAACGGACCGTTACTTGAAACAGGTCCTGCGCGTCTTGCATTACTTGCAAGTCGTGCTGGGGAGTAATCTGAAAAGTGGCGAGCACTTGATCGAGCATGCTGCGGTGCTGCGCTGTGACGCAGACACAGGTCGAGAAATGAACGGGATCCGATTCGAGCGTATGGATCAACGGAGCCAGCTTGATGGCTTCCGGGCGCGTGCCGAAAACTGCCAGAATTTTTTGCCGGGAGGTTTTCATGTCAATTCACTGCGCGAGGCGTGCGGGTGCGCTGAGTTGCCGCGCTGCATGGAACAGCCTCGATTTTGTTGATGCGATGCGGGCAAGAGGGAATGGGTCAAGATCGAGATTTGGTCAATGGCGAATTTTCCATGTCCGCTGAAAGTCGCTGCGGGTTGCTGCGCCCCAGCAGTTCGCGAAAGAGCCGCTCGTATTCCAGGGTCACTTGATCCCATCGGTAGTGCTTGCGAACACGGTCCCGGGCGCGTGTTTGGTGTTCCTCCCGCAGGCCGGGATTTCCGAGCACTGCATTAATCTTTGCAGCAAGATCCTCTGGAGATTTCTGGAATGGCAAAGCGGCGTCACCGGCCACCTCGCGGTTCTCCACGGTGTCAAGATAGAGGACGCACCGCCCGCATCCCATGGCTTCAATCAAGGCAGGGTGTGTTCCGCCCACTTCGGTGGCGTGGATATAGCAAAAGGCATGGGACAACAACTCCCGGTATCCCGCTCCATATATAGCGCCGGGAAACAGGATACGGGGATCGGAGGTGGATTTCAGTTCCCGAATATAGTCACGGGCATAAGGGGCGTCCCCTACGATCGCCAGTTTTTGGCCGGTCTGCACCTGCTCAAAAGCTTTGACGACCAGCAGAGGGTTGTTCTCCGGCTCGAATCGTGTCACGTAAAGAAAGTAGCCCTCCGGCTCCAGTCCGATGCGTTCCAGCGCAGCCCGGCTCGAAAGACGCCGGTCATCCGCGCCATAGGGAATGAAATAGGAATGTTTGCCGTAGCGCCGAAGGTAGTATTGCGCGATTGCTTTGGCGTCGGTCACCATGGCGTTCGGAAGGAAGGTGGAAAGCCACTCGGAAAGCAGATAATACGTTTTCCCCGCCCAGTTCCATTTCGACCGCTTGCGTTCCAGCCCGTCCACGTTGACCACGGTTTTCTTCCCGGCCAGGCGGGGAATAAAAGAAAAAATGCTATTGGCGGAATTGCAAATCAGCACCACCTCCACATCTTGAAAAAGAACGTGCCCAATGGATAGGAAGGTGTGAGCGACGGTATCGAAATACTTGTGCGGGATGGTCGGCAACAATACGAGCCGAACGCCTTTGTAATAACTGTCTGCATGGCGGATGTTATGGGTGCGCCCGTAGACAACCACGGCATGCCCGTTCTGAACCAGCCGGCAGGAGAGCTCTTCCGCAAAGGTTTCAAAACCGCCGTAGTTTGCCGGGATACCACGGGTGCCGATTATGGCGATCTTCATGGCTAGAGTTGTGTGAGTTGGCCGGACTGTGCTCCGGCTGTCGGCAAGGGCAAAGCCGAACTCGAGAACTCGGAAACCTGTAATTGCTGGGAAAGAGAGTTTCCCACAGGGGCGGTGACAGGCCGGAATCGGAACCAATTTTGTAAATAGGAGTTTGAGACCCGGCGGCGCTTTTGAATAATCCGGCGTTTAGCAAGGGTGCGGCGCAAGTTACGGAGCACAAAGGAAAATGCTCCCAGCGATTTCCGCTCAGCCAGCAGACAGTATGCCAAAATGCCGATGTCCCTTGCCGTAGCCGGCAGGAAGTTGCGTAGATACAGCGGAAGGGTGGCGTTCTTGATTCGCATCAGGAAACGGTTTTTAACACAATGCCGGTTGATCTCTTCCGGAATCTCCTGCCGCCGGCCGGGAAAAACCCTTCGCACGTGATAGCCGACCGCCTCCGGAAGGTACAAGCACTGCCACCCCTGCAGTTGGGCTCGCCAGGAGACGTCGGCGTCTTCCCGGTAGAGGAAGAAAGCTTCGTCGAAAAACTCTCCTTCCACAGCGATGTCCTGAATCATGCGGCTCCGATAGAGAGCTGCAGCAGCCGTCGCGCCAAAGACAAAGGCGGCGTCATTGTATTCTTCTCCATCCGGCAAAAGCATTCCCCGGTCGAAATGACGGAACGTGGGAGTGAAGTAGATTCCCGCCGAATCGAGCCGGTGTTCGGGAGAGACTTCAAAATTGGGTGAAACGCTAAAGAGCTTGCCACAGACCGTTCCAATGGCGGGGTCGTGATTGCCCGCATGGACCAGACGGGACACAAAGTCGGAATCCAGCACCACATCCGGGTTGAGCGCCAGGATCCAGTCCCCGCTTGCCTTTCGAATAGCCTGGTTTTGAGCGGCGGAGAAGCCTCGATTTTCGGAATTGAAGATAGTCTGCAGACGTGGCTTATAACCGGCCAGAATCGACGCGGTGCCGTCCTGGCTGGCGTTGTCCACTACGATCACTTCCAGCGGGGTCCAGTCCTGCGCCAGCAAGGAATCCAAGCAACGGGCAAGAAAGAGTTCGCTGTTATGCGTAACCACCGTCACCGAAACAGTATTTTTCTCTATGCCCATCTTTTTTTATCCGAACCGAGGCGGGAAATAGATTCCCGGCCTTTGTGCTCCGCGGGTGCGACGCCGGAATGGTGACGGGCACCCCCTTGCCTCCACCGCGAAAAGGAGAGCAGAGCCGCCCGAAAATAGGCGAGGAACCTCTCCCTGCGAGTGGAGACCAGAGCCTGTGAGGTTGGCGCAATACCCAGCAGGGTTGCAAAAAGCCGAAGGCCCATACCCCACATCAAGGTTGCCCGGATGGCCAGTGCCATCGTCCAAGGGAAATGCTTCCTCACATAATAAAGCAAATTGTGGTTCCAGTAAATCTGTCTTTCCAAAAAAGTTAAAGAATTTACCGAATGTCCGCCAGTGTGTTGGAATGCAACTTTCGGCCAAAACAGGATTTCGCCTCCCTGCTGGCGCAGCTTTTTACAGAGGTCCACATCCTCAAACCACAAAGGAAAGAAGGCCTCATCAAAAAAACCGCAGCTCTCGAAGCTCTTGCGGCGCACCAGCAGGCAGGCTCCTGCAGGTTGCTCCACTTTCGCAGGCCGCTCCGGATCAAGGTCCAGGCAGCGATACTTCCTGTTTACGGGGTTATTCGGAAAAAGGCGATTTAGCAATAATAGTTCAAATATCAAGGAAGCTGGAGTCGGCAGGCGGCGCACATTGAATCCGATTTGTGTTTGACCCTGTGTATCGACTAGCCGGCCCGCTACAGCAACGGTCTTTTCCGAGTTCCGGAGCGGCTCCTCCAAACATTGCAACTGCCCAAGACAGACACAGTCCGGATTCAGGAACAGAAGCGAGCTGCCACTGCTCTGGCGGACCCCGAGATTGGACGCCGCCGCAAAACCCAGATTGCGGGGAGCTTGAATTAATTTTACGGAGGCAGAAAATTGCCGAACCAGAACCGCCGTCCCATCCGTTGAGGCATTATCAACCACCACGACCTCTGCGCCGGAATTTTTCAGGGACGCTAAACACTGGCCAATTTGGCCTTCGGAGTTGTGAGTGACGATGATGACCGAGATCATATTACTAAGCCGAAAAACTGCGCTATGCACGTACTCCAAGAGCAAGCATCCTGCTCATCAGCCGGAAAGATGTCCCAGGTCTGGATTCACGGAAGACTTGTGCCCTTGGGGCGGGGGGAAAAGAAAAAAATACAGCTTCCAAAACGTATCCTGTCTGTCTCGGTCCGCAGCAGTGGTGTCTTCGTAGATTTCCCGTTCCGATTCCCGTAACAAAGCAACGAAATTTTGCAGCTCATCCAATCGCCACCGAGTGCGCTTCTGAACCGTTTTTCTGAAGCGCCAGAAGAAATGAGCCATTCCGGACAGGTAAGCGCCCATCCTGTTTTTGCGGATAGCCAGGGCTGCCCAAAGCATTTGTGACCAAGCAATGCGAGGGCCCATGCGCAGCAATAACCGCCATGGGTAGTGTTTCGTCAAGATCATCAGTTGGTTTTGGGTCAGAAGGCGAAACACTGCCGTGGGGTCGGTTTCTCCCAGGGATGCGCTTCCTTGATGCCTGCAAGTAGCCTGCGGCAGGTAGAGCCCTCGGCGGCCCAATCGTCCCGCCCGCAGAGAAAAGTCGATGTCCTCCAGATAAGCAAAAAAATCTTCATCCAATCCGCCAACCTGCTCGAACACGCTTTGCCGAAAGAGCACGGCGGTGGCGGGAGCCGCGAAAACTTGCCGGGGAGTGGCGAATGATTCCGAGTCTTTCCGCCCGAAGCCGAGCCGCCAGGCAGAGCCACCCAGCGACAGAGCGTCTCCCGCGTTGTCCAACAAGACCCCGTCGGATTGGTAGATTTTCCCGCAGCAGAAGGATACATCCGGACGTGCCTCCAGAAGAGCAGCGGTCAACTCCAGCCAGGTTTTTTCTAGCTGCACGTCATCGTTCAGCAGGGCAACATAGGAAGACCGGCTGAGCGCGATGCCCGCGTTCATTGCCGCCGCAAAGCCGCGGTTTTCCGGGAAGGCGATCAGGGTACAGCCGAACTCGCCGGCCAGTTTGTTCGCCCAGTTCCCGGCTCCGTTCGAGATAAGAATCGTTTCAAAATCGTGGAACGTCTGTTGCCGTAGGGATTCCAAACAATCCCGCAGCAAGTCGTCCCGCAACACGGTGGGAATGATGACAGAAACCTTCGGGATCGGGGCCTTTCCGCCCCGTTGCACGTTTCCTGCGGTGACATGCAAATGTGACATTCGGAAACGATTATACAAGCTTCCCCTTGATTTCTACGGTTTATGGATGCAGCCAAGCCGGAGAGATGTACGGCCAGAGACACTCTGGCTGGAAATACAGCAGCTAGCTGCGTTCGGCAAATAATTGGTGCAGCTTTTCTTTCAGTGATGGGAAGAGCTTGACACGGGGAAGAAAGGCATCGATCGGTATAGTCAGCAGGCGCAGAGCGCTCAGGGCTTTCACGCTAGCGGTTCGAACTCGCTCCGGGTCCACAAGCGCCATTTCGCCGAAAAGCGTGGGGGCCTGGAGCACAACAAGAAATTGAGGAGGGTCGGCCTCCCCACGGTAGATTCCTACCGAGCCCTCTTCCAGGAGATAAACATCCCTGCCGACTTGCCCTTGCCGGACCAGGATGGCGCCCGATTGAACAGTGACCTCGGCACAGTCCTGGGCAATTAGAGCGAGTTCCTCCTCCGTCAGCCCCGCAAACAGATCAAAAGAGCGGAGGCGAGAGGTTGCGATCTTTTTTTTGGTGTCCATTTTCTCGCTATCCATCTGACGCTGGCGAGAAGTGAATGTTAGCTCGATTGGCCTGGGATCATCCGCACTGATTCTTCCCATTCTATTCTTGCATTGAAAAGACCAAAAAAGAAGAGTTTTGAATGTGTCGGTGCAAACAATTTGGCATAACGAAGAGGGAAGCAGATCATTCCGGCAAAGAACCTCGGTGTATATTTGTTTAGTGAACATCCGTTGCAGATTGGGGAGGAGACTGACCCTCCGCTCCCCTCAGCTACTTTGAAAGCTTCGCGGAAGGGTATCTTTGCCAACCCGAGGCCAACCCGAGTGCTGGTGGAAATTCATACTGCTGGCGTATTATTGGAGGGTCAGAACTGAAAGGAGAATTTGTGGCGCTCACAACTGTGCAAGCACGCTGTCCCTCCTGCCAATCCGCCGAAGTTTTCTATTCCTGCACGCCCAACTGTTGCTTTAACCACGTTTGCAATGAGTGCCAGAGCAGCTTTGAGCTTTCGACATCCCCTTTGCCGGGTGCTGTCCCAGGTCTGGATATGGATGCCGCCGGGCTCCCGCCGGAGCCGGACGCCTGCTCGCCCACAGCTCCCTGTGCCAAATGTCAAGGTATCCGCGTATATCAGCTTTCCGGTGGCGAAACCTTGTTTTGTCTGGACTGCCGCGCCCTGCTCCAACTCGACTACGAAAACGTGGCAGGCCCGTAGAAACTGGATTTGAAAGGTCGGTTTCCGCTAGAATTTATAACTTATGAATGATCGCGAGTTGGAAATTTTCTTAAACGACCTTGAATCTGACAGGGTGGAGCGAAAAGCTTCGATCTCTGACAGAAGTAAAATTAGTGAAGCTATCTGCGCTTTTGCCAACGATTTGCCTAATCATCGACAATCCGGAGTGATCTTTATTGGCGCTAATGACGATGGAACTTGCTCACAGCTAAACATCACCGATGAATTGTTACGAATACTTGCTGATATGCGGTCAGCTGGAAATATCTTGCCCATTCCAACCATGACCGGGGAAAAGAAAACCCTCGGGGGCTGTGAACTGGCTCTCACCCTCGTAGAACCTTCCGATGCACCACCTGTGCGCTACGGGGGACGCACGTGGATACGCGTCGGACCTCGCAGGGCGATTGCTACGGTAGAGGAAGAGCGCCGTCTAACCGAGAAACGAAGTTCTCGAGACCTGCCTTTTGATATTCGGCCCATTTCCTCAGTTGACTTAGAAGCCCTCGATTTTAACCTCTTCCATCAAGTCTATTTGCCATCGAGCATAGCTCCAGATATTCTGGAGCAGAATCAGCGTACCGATGCAGAACAACTTGCTTCCCTGCGGTTCGCAACAGTCGAACCTATGCCAAGACCTACCATTCTGGGTATCCTGGTGGTTGGAAAAGACCCGTGAGAATTCCTTGCCGGAGCGTACGTTCAGTTTCTCCGAATTGATGGCACCGAACTGACAGACCCAATCAAGGATCAGAAGGAATTAGGCGGTCCGCTTTCGGACCTACTCAAGGCGTTGGACGAAATGTTCCTGGCTCACATTTCGGTCACCTCAGATATTACGTCAGAACCCGTGGAGATTCGTCGTCCCGATTATCCAGTAGTAGCGCTTCAGCAACTGGCACGGAATGCGGTATTGCATCGCACATATGAGGGAACAAATGCACCAGTCCGGATTACATGGTTTAACGACCGCATCGAAATTCAAAATCCGGGAGGTCCTTTTGGACAGGTCAATCGGGGAAACTTCGGCCAACCAGGGATAACAGATTATCGAAATCCTCATCTGGCCGAAGCAATGAAAAACCTGGGTTACGTCCAACGATTCGGAGTCGGTATACAGCTCGCCCGCGAGGAGATGGAGAAGAATGGCAACGCAGCACTAGATTTCGATGTTCAAGATGCCCACGTGTTGGTAATTTTGAGGAGGCGACCGTGAGTACAACAGTGATGGCGTTCTTTAACAACAAAGGGGGGGGTAAGACTTCGCTAGTGTATCACTTAGCGGGGATGTTCGCCGATTTGGGTGTGCGTGTTGTGGTTGCGGACTTGGATCCTCAAGCGAATTTGACTGCTGCGTTTCTTGATGATAATCGCCTGGAAGAACTCTGGCCTGACGGAGATCATCGAGAAACCATTTTTGGGTCTCTACAGCCTCTCTTGAAAGGGCTCGGAGATATAGCCGATCCACACATGGAATACATCGAAGACAGGCTAAGACTCGTGGTTGGTGATCTGTCACTTTCCCGGTTTGAAGATCCGCTCTCAGAAGTATGGCCTAAGTGCATGGACCGTGACGAACGTTCATTCCGGGTTATGTCTGCCTTCTGGAGGATATTGCAGCGGGCTGCTGCAAACCACAAAGCGGATGTTGTTTTGATAGATCTAGGCCCTAATTTGGGGGCGATCAACCGTGCGGCGCTCATCGCAGCCCACTATGTTGTAATCCCGCTTTCGCCGGACCTGTTCTCCTTACAAGGCCTACGCAACCTTGGCCCTACCTTACGGCGTTGGCGTGCAGAATGGAAAGAGCGTTTGAAGAGAAATCCTGTGTCTGATCTGCCACTTCCTTCAGGAAACATGGAGCCTGTTGGGTACATCGTCATGCAGCACTCGGAACGGCTGGATCGGCCCGTAAAAGCATACGACCGTTGGATCGCGCAGGTCCCAGAGACTTACCGAGGCCACGTATTGAAGATTTCGGAGGATAACGGAATTTCCGTTAAGAATGATCCTTACTGTCTGGCCCTTCTTAAACACTATCGGAGTCTGATGCCTATGGCTCAGGAAGCCCACAAGCCTATTTTCCGTCTAAAACCTGCCGACGGGGCTATCGGAGCCCATTTTCAGGCTGTTAAGGGTGCCTACCGTGATTTTGAGTCGTTGGCTCGTGAGATTGCTAAACGAACTAATGTAAATATCACGGAACAATTTGCGCGCACCTCAACGAAATTGCATTTCCCCTTCACATAGTAACGATTATTCGTTACAAAAAATCAAGACTCGCTTGCGCATTCGCAAACCCAATGCCATAATTCGCGCAGTTCTCAACGCAGTTCTCAACTGGGCGCCATTGTAAAACGATGTTTAGAACGCTGAGCGCGACCGTATTCGGAATTGACGCCCACCTCGTGGAAGTGGAAGTGGACCTGAATCCCTCCCGCAGCGACTGGAATTTCACCACGGTGGGGCTCCCGGATGCAGCGGTTAAAGAAAGCCGAGACCGTGTCCGCTCCGCCATTCGCAATTGCGGCTACACCTTCCCTGCACAAAACATCACCGTGAACCTGGCACCGGCTGACATGAAGAAAGAAGGCTCCGGGTTTGACCTTACCTATTGCACTGGGTCTTCTCGCCAGCATGCAGGAACTCGAAGCCGAGCATCTGGCCGACTACCTTTTTCTGGGAGAACTTTCCCTGGATGGTCTTTTGCGGCCTGTGAAGGGAGTTCTTTCTATAGCGGTAAAGGCGAGAGAGGTCGGGATTCCCAACGTGGTGGTTCCGGCAGCCAACGGGCGGGAGGCCGCTACTGTAGAAGGGATCAACGTTTTTGCTTTGAAGACGCTGCCGGAAGCGGTGGATCTGCTTCGGTCACCGGTCCACTTTGCTCCGCTGCGGCTGGATTCCCAGGCGCTTCTGGAACAGGAAACCAGCGCCAGCGTGGATTTTCGCGATGTTCGCGGGCAACCCTCGGCAAAGCGGGCGCTGGAGGTGGCGGCTGCGGGGTCGCATAACATCCTCATGATCGGTCCTCCGGGTTCGGGGAAAACGATGCTCGCCAAGCGCTTGGCTACAATCCTGCCTCGGCTGACCTTTGAGGAATCGATACAAACAACCAAGGTGCACAGTGTGGCCGGATTGCTCGACCCTGCACAGGGTTTGATTACCTGCCGCCCTTTTCGCTCGCCCCACCATACCATCTCCGATGCGGGCTTAATTGGAGGGGGCGCCATACCCCGTCCGGGAGAAGTGAGCTTGGCTCACAACGGCCTCCTATTCCTGGACGAGCTTCCGGAGTTTCCTCGAAATGTTTTGGAAGTGTTGCGCCAGCTGCTCGAAGATGGGCATGTCACTATTGCACGCGCTTCGATGTCGCTCTCCTTTCCGTCAACATTTATGCTGGCGGCGGCAATGAATCCTTGCCCCTGCGGATATTTCAACGACCCTGCGCATGAATGTATCTGCACGCCTCCCATGATCCAGCGGTATATCGCGAAGATTTCCGGTCCGCTGCTGGACCGCATTGACATCCACATTGACGTGCCTGCCGTGAAATACCGGGAACTGCGCTCCAGCAATTCGTCGGAAAGTTCTGCAGAGATTCGCACACGGGTTGAGCCGGCCCGGCGATTTCAGCAGGAGCGCTTTGGAGGGGTGAAGCTTTATGCGAACGCCCAGATGACGCCGCGCCTGATCCGCGAGCACTGCCGGCTGGATGAGGCCTCCGAACAGTTGCTGGAGAACGCCATGCAGAAGATGGGCTTGACCGCTCGCGCGCACGACCGCATCCTCAAGGTAGCCCGCACCATCGCCGACCTGGAGGGCGTCCCGGACATTGCCTCGAAACACATTGCCGAAGCCGTCCAATACAGGTCTTTGGACCGGACCTACTGGGCATGAAAAAGCAATAGGGAGTTTTCCGGAAAAGAAGCCGGGGAGAAAGAGGAATACGATCGTGGGACTGGTTGTACCGTTGTTGGTATGAACCGTGTCGCAACGTTAGTGGGCCGATCTCGCAAACTTCACGAGGCGGTCCTCCTCGCCTATTTTGATTGGATGCTGGGGAGCAGTGGCAAGCGGCATTGTGGCCACGGTCGGGGCTTCGCCCTTCCAATCCCAATAGTCCTTCCCCCAGCGGTAATTGAGAGCGCCGTTCACGGCTAAATTTGTGATCCAGAGAATGAGGTCACCCCGGGTTTTCGGCATGCCCAGCCGTTTGAAGATGGAGCGGAAGGAGTAAAAGCGCCGCCATGCATGGTTCTTTTCAAAGTGCAGCCGCTTGGCGCTGAGCAGGGGATGGTTGAAAACGATCGTGCCAAGATCGTATTTGGACCAATCCCTCAGATGTATCCGTTGCTCGTCCTCAAACTGCCGGTGCAGGGCCGTGCCGGGCAGCGGTGTCAGCAGCGAGAACTGCGCGTACTCCATCTTGGACTTTTCGATAAAATCGAGCGTTTCCCGAAAAACATCCAGGCCGTCATTGTCAAAGCCGAAGATAAACGATCCCCAAATCTTAATTCCGGCCTCGTGGATGCGGCGGATGTCGCGCAGGTATTCGTCGGGGCGGTTGACACCTTTGCCGGCGTCTCGGATGCTCTTGTTGGAAAAAGTTTCAAAGCCGATGAACACCCCGTGACAGCCGCTCTGTTTGGCTAACTGCATCAGTTCCTTGTCGCGCGCGAAATTGATGGTGACTTGGGATGCCCAATTCAGCTTGAGCGGCAGAAATGCCTTGAACAACTCCTTAGCTCTCTTGGGAATCCCGATAATATTGTCATCGACAAAGTAAATGAAGCGGGTGCCCATGGAGCGGACTTCCTCCATCACGTTTTCTACGGGCCGAAATCGGTATTGAATACCTGACATGGTGGTGACCGAACAGAAGTTGCAATTGAACGGGCATCCCCGGGTGGTCTGCGCGGAGTTCACGACCACGTAGCCATTCGGGTTAAACAAATCCCTGCGAGGCGGGACGATTTTAGCCAGATCGACGGGTTCCGGGTCGTGATAGCGCGACTTCATCGTTCCATTGGCAAAGTCCTGCACGATGTCGGGCCACAGGCGGTCGGCTTCGCCTAGCACTACTGCGTCGGCGTGTTCGGCGGCTTCATCCGGCAACATCGAAGGATGAATACCACCAAGCACTACGGGTATGCCCTGGGCGCGGTATTTGTCGGCAAGCTCATAGGCGGCAGGAGCCTGGGCCGTCATCGCAGTAATGGCCACCAGGTCGGCATGCCTGCTCCCATCCAGCGGTTCCAGGCAGCCATCGTCAATGACCACATCGTGCTCGGGCGGCGTAAGCGCAGCCAGGGTCGCCAGGTTCAGCGGCGGGAAAAGCGCTCCATTCGCACTGAAATTCATGCTCTCCGATATCTTCGAGGCGTACCGGAAAAACTTAGGAGCCGCATACATGTTCGAGCCGTTGTGGGGATTCACAAACCGAATCTTCATAAGCCCGCCAAGCCTCCAGACACAAAAGTTACTAATTAAAAGTCCCGCCAATCTAGCACAGAAGCTTGCTCCCGTATATCGAAATAAATTCAAATAGTTCATTGCTTGGTTCAGTGGGGAGAATGAGGTCGGAGCGGCGCGATCTGGGGTCTTGGATTGTTCCGCTTTGTCGGTCGGAAGGGGCAAAGAGTCTGTGTGAAAACTCGGTTATTACGTCAGGGCATGGCTTCAGTCATGCCGTAACGCATTTTGGAATTAACGCCTTTTCCTTGCGGCTTCAGCCGCTGAGGTCCTCAAAGCCTGTTTTTCACACAAACTCCAAAGCCCAGGCAGAAAGAGCCTATGGACCGTCGTTTTGGTGGGCAATACGCGCAATTTTGGGTCTGATTCGCCTGCGGTACACAGTTAAGCCCTTTGTTTTCGCCAAGCGGTGGCTTTGTTTTGCAAAAAATGTTTTTCCTTTCCCTATCCTGCTACGACTTTCGTACCCGGATCCCTCCGCTAAAGACAGAACCTCTTGCCAAGTGTGGAGCGTAACTGCCCGTTAGTCCATCGAGAAAATACCGAAGATTCCGCAGTTGTGGATAGGAAGCGATTATGGTCGAGGCCGCTTTTCCAGTTTGGCGACTCGCGCTTCGAGAACCGCCAATTCGTCGCGCCCTACTTTTTCTTTCAGGTCGCGCCGGATGATGGAAAGTTCCCCTTTCATTATCTCGATATCCACTTTCATCATTTCAATATCTTCGGTGTTCCTCGCCACCATATCCCGAATTGCCGTCAATTATTCCTATAGGCCCAGTTGTGCTTCGGCAACCAGTTTAATGTGGGATCGTAAGTCATCAGCAAGAACCTCCATATAGCGGCGGTCTTCCCGCGACACTTCCTCCACAGTATTGCTTGAAATCGTGCCTCAACTCATCCAGGTGTCGCTGGTATTTTTCCCGCTGGCGGGTGAGGATTTGTTCCAGGGTCTGCTCGTTGAGTTCCATGGGGGGAGATTATACCATCAGGGTTTGTCTGCTTGCTTGCGGTTCAGTTCCTGGAGCAGCCGGTAAAAATTCTTCTTGGGTTTCGTCCAGAATACGGGAAATCAACGAGGTACGATTCGAACCGAATCGGTCCCAATAATCGGTGTGCCGGTAAACGTCTCGCCCTTCAGCACCCCCTCCGTGTCGCCCGACTGGAAACCTGTCTCCTGGGTATCGAAATGGCAGATCAGATCAAGGAAGCCATCGCCGTTCACATCTCCCGGACTGCCATTGCAAAAGGCCAGGCTCGTTTCGTCGCCCGTCCGACCGAAAGTTAGCGAGGTTGTATCCACGCTCGCCGGAGCGTCAAATGTGGGACCGGAGAGAATAGACACTGGAATTTCCCCTCGGCTTCTCAGGTTGATGCTGTTAGGATCGCTACCCGGCTTGATGTCGATGGCGACGGTCAAGAGTAGCGGTGGATTACAGGTGAGGTTTCTCGGATCGACGATAAAGATTGTGCCGGGTATGTCCGGTGGGGTGAACGGATCGGGGTCAGAAACCTCCGCTATATATAACTTTGAGCCAACCATCGTCACAGCGCCAAGCCCCTGGATTCCGGGGTTCCGTGGTCCATCACATTCTCGAATAAGAACACCTTGCGTGGTGATCTCGGAAATTGTCATGTCGAACTGACTGCTCACCCAAAGGTGGTCGGTCGCGGGGTCAAAGGCCATGCCCGCAGGCCGCAGTCCCGTCAGGAACGTCCGAATAGGTGTCCCGGAGCGGTCCGTGACGAGGATCTCGCTCCCGTCGAAATTCCCAATGTAAAGATTCGTTCCGTCAAAGGCGATAGTTCCCCCCACGGAAGGGTAACGAAAAAGAGTTGAAGATCGTCGTCCCCGTGGAGTCGATCTCGTACACGATTCCGGCCCCAAAATTGCCAATGTCGCTGACAAACAAGCGACCAGCGCCATCGAAAACGATGTCGCTCGGGTTGCCTCTGCCATCGAGGCCCGTCGGACTGGGCGCCAGGAATGAACCCATTATCCCACCTGTTGCCGGATCCAACTTGAAGATTGTCCGAAATCCACTCCCTTCCGAGACATACAGGAAGGTCCCGTCATACGCCAAACCGCTTGGCTGAAAGCCAGGGGCAGGAATTGTGGTCTGCGCAGCCGCCCGTCCGGCAAGAGTGAAGAGAAGGAGCAAAACTCCTCCGCCTCCAAGTAGCGCGTTCGTCATTTTGCTTGTGCGTTTCATTAGTTCTCCTTACTACGCCGCAGATTGCAATAATGCGGACGAAAGAGAAATCCCTCAGGATGGAAACCGAAAAGGAAAAACGCGGGTGCCACGGCGTCTTATTTCCTTTCATGCTTGATGGAACGGAGGAAGGATTAAGCCTACAGCGGAAGCCTAACACTGGTTGGAGGGGGGACAAGAACATTGTGAAAAACGCGGGTGCCACGGCGTCTTATTTCCTTTCATGCTTGATGGAACGATGGAATATGGCACGGCCACGCAATTAGCGGGGTCTCCCAAAGACAGGCAGGAATGCCTGTCCCACTTTGCCACACAATTGACGGCTCCGGGCTTCGGAAGGTATAGTCAAATCGCGATATGGCAGAGATACCCAAAGTTTACAACCCCTCCGAGATTGAACCAAAATGGGCGCAGGAATGGGTCGAGAAGCGCCTGTTTCAGGCTGCCACAGACTCCGACCGGCCCATGTTTTCCCTGGTGATTCCACCGCCGAACGTCACCGGTTCGCTCCACATGGGGCACATGCTGGAGCACACCGAGATTGACATCCTCATCCGTTGGAAGCGAATGCAGGGAATGAATACTCTGTGGCTGCCCGGCACCGACCACGCCGGCATCGCCACGCAGATGGTGGTGGAGAAGCAACTAGCCGAACAGGGTCTGGATCGCCGCAAGCTGGGCAGGGAGGCCTTTGAGAAAAAAGTATGGGAGTGGAAGGAGCAGAGCGGCGACACCATCAAAAAACAGATGGTCCGCCTGGGAACCTCCTGCGACTGGTCGCGGGAGCGCTTTACGCTCGATCCGGGGCTTTCTCGCGCCGTGCGGGAAGTCTTTGTGCGCCTCTACGAAAAGGGTCTGATCTATCGCGGCAACTACATCGTCAATTGGTGCCCCCGCTGCCAGACAGCCATTTCAGACTTGGAGGTAGTGCACGAAGAACACCTCGGCAACCTGTTCCACATCCGCTATCCGGTGGCAGGCGCCGAGGACGCAGTTAGCAAGGAATGGGTGGTAGTGGCAACCACGCGCCCGGAGACGATGCTGGGTGACACGGCGGTAGCGGTGAACCCCAGCGATGAGCGCTACCGAAAATTCCATGGCCGCATGGCCCGGCTGCCGCTGATGAACCGTGAGATTCCCTTCATCACCGACGAGCTGGCCGACCCTGCTTTCGGCACCGGCGTTGTGAAGGTGACTCCGGCGCATGACGCCAACGACTTCCAGGCCGGGCTGCGCAACGATCTGCCGCAGATTAACGTGATGGACGAGAGCGGCAAGATGAACGCCAATGCCGGCGCGTATGCCGGCCTCGACCGCTTTGAAGCGCGGAGCCGTGTACTGGCTGACCTGAAAGAACAAGGCCTGCTCGAAAAGATCGAACCACATACCCATGCCCGGGGCCACTGCCAGCGGTGCAAAACGGTTGTTGAGCCGCGACTCTCGACGCAGTGGTTTGTGAAGGTGAAGCCTCTGGCCGAGAGTGCCATTCGCGCCGTCGAGGACGGCCGCACCCGTTTCCTTCCCGACAACTGGGCCAAGATTTATTTCGATTGGATGCGCAACATCCACGACTGGTGCATCTCGCGGCAGCTTTGGTGGGGACACCGCATTCCCGCCTGGCATTGCCAGGCTTGCAGCCATATCATCGTGGCGCGGGAAGAGCCGGGCAGTTGTTCCCACTGCCATGCCGGCAAGCTGGAGCAGGACCCAGACGTGCTCGACACATGGTTCAGTTCCGCGCTGTGGCCTTTTTCTACGCTCGGCTGGCCGGAACGCACCAAGGACCTGGAGACTTTCTACCCCACCTCCTTGATGATTACGGGCTTTGACATTTTGTTCTTCTGGGTTGCCCGCATGATGATGATGGGCGTGGAGTTCATGGGTGAGGCGCCCTTCCGCACGGTGTACATCCACTCCCTGGTGCGAGACGCGGAAAAACAAAAGATGAGCAAGACGCGCGGCAATGTGGTTAATCCGCTGGAGGTCACAGAAAAATACGGCACCGACGCGGTGCGCTTTACGCTGGCCATCATGGCGGCGCCGGGCACCGATATTGCGCTATCGGAAGATCGCATGGCCAGCTACCGTGCCTTTGCCAACAAGATTTGGAATGCGGCACGGTTTCTATCTCTCAGCTTGGAAAAATCCGGCGCGGAGCCGTGGACGCCCCCGGCGGACGGCGTATGCCTTCCGCTCAGCGATTCCAACGGCCAGATGGCGCTCGAAGACCGCTGGATTTTTTCTCGCTTGACGCGTATCGCCGGTGAAATCGGGACGGCATGGGAAGCGTTTCGCTTCCACGAAGCCGCGCATCTCATTTACCACTTCTTTTGGCATGAATTTTGCGACTGGTACCTGGAGCTCAAGAAACTGACCTTCGCGCCGCTTCAGGGGCCGCTTCCGCCTGCCTGGGAGAATCTGTGCCGCGCATTTGACCTGTCGTTAAGGCTGCTCCATCCCATGATGCCGTTTCTCACCGAGGAGTTGTGGCAGCGCCTGGGGCCGCGACAGCAGTCCATAGCGCTCGCTCCTTTCCCGAATTACAACCCAACGATGGTGGATGAGTCTGCGGAAAAGGAGATGAATCTCCTGCAGGAGATTATTGGGAACATCCGCAACATGCGCGCGGAGATGCGCGTGGATGCGAAACGGAAAATCCCTGTAGAGCTTTTTGCCGCCAACGGAAATGTCAGCCGGTTGAGCGGGCAATACAGCCAGGCGATTGAGCGACTGGCAAACCTGTCCGCGCTGCAACTTGTGGCTGAACCGCTGACGGCGGAGGGCGGGGCAGTGCGGTCGCTGCCGGAGTTTGCGGTGAAGATCGCTTTGAACGACGCGGTGGACGTTGAGGCGGAACGCAACCGTCTAAAGAAGGAAGAAGAAAAATTGCAGCGCGACAGAAACGCTGTGAGCGCCAGGTTGCAGAACCAGGAGTTCCTTTCCAAGGCCCCGAAGGATGTTGTCGAATCGCTTCGCCAGCGGAAGGAAGAGTTGGACGTCAAATACTCGAAGGTTACCGAAACGCTCCGGAACCTGAATTGAAAACCTGAATTGGAAACCCTCGAATTGAAAATTAAGGTTGATTCCCATGTCCGAGCCGACATTAGATCGGCGACTGGACCGGCTCATTGACCTGCTTGCCGAAAAGGCCACAGTCGTGGTGAGCGGGACACGGCTAGCCGCCGAATTGCGAGTTCCACATTCCACCTTATGGGGTTGGATTGACCGATTACGCAGCATGGGAGTGGAGGTGAGAGGATTGCCGGGGAGCGGCTTTCAACTTGTAAAGATGCCGGATGTTCTCACCCCGCAAGCCATACGGCGTAGACTGCACCGCGGGCAATTTGGATGCCGCATCTATCATCATTATAAGATCGATTCCACCATGAACGAGGCTGCGCGGCTGGCGGCTGCGGGCGCTCCGCACGGCGCCTTGGCCGTCGCCGAGGAGCAAACCGCCGGGCGGGGAAGGCTTGGCCGGAGTTGGTTTTCCGAGCGCACAGCAGGAATCTACTTTACGCTGATTCTCCGTCCGTCCCTTTCTCCGGCAGCAGCGCCTGTTTTGACGCTTTGGGCCGGGGTGGCGCTGGCCGAGGTGCTGGCAGAGACATCCGGCCTCTCGATGGACCTGCGCTGGCCGAACGATGTTTTGGTGAAGGGAAAAAAGTGCGCGGGTATTCTGGTGGAGATGACCGCCGAGCCGGAAAAGATCAGCCATGTCCTGGTGGGTCTGGGGATCAATGCGAACCACCCGGAAATTCCCAGCGAACTGGCCGCCGAGGCAACTTCGCTGCGTCTCGAAGCGGGACGCGGCTTCTCGCGGCTGGAACTGTTAATTTCGGTGTTGGAGCGGCTGGAGTATTACTATAATCGTTTTCGGGAACAGGGAGCTGGAATCATTGTCCGGCGGTTCTGCGAAATCTCAAGCTACGCCCAGGGGAAGCGCGTAAAGGTCACCGACGGATCGGGCATCGTATCCGGTGTGACGGCGGGGCTCACGCCGGAGGGCGTCTTACTCCTCCGGCGCGACGACGGACGAATCGAAAAGATATTGAGCGGGCAGGTCCGTCCGGAGTGAAGGATCTGTCGCCTGGGTATCGGTAAGCAGATCGTGCCAGAGGAAAATTCCGCAGGAGGGTTTCCTGGGTGAGCATGCTTTTGGCTATTGACGTCGGCAACAGCAACACCGTGCTGGGGGTCTTTGAAGACAAAAAGTTGCTGGCGCACTGGCGGCTGACCACTTTGAACGAGCAGACAGTGGACGAGTGGGGCATCCTGACACGCAATCTTTTTGCGCTGGGGAAAGTCGATTCCTCCAAGATCGCCGCCATCATCATCGCCAGTGTCGTGCCGCCGCTGGAGTCTACCTTGGAGGAGGTGGCGGAGAGATATTTCCATCTGCCCGCCCTGTTTGTCCGTCCCAACAACTCGATGGGCATGAAGGTCCATTACAATCCTCTTCAGGACGTCGGCGCCGACCGCATCGCCAACGGCATGGCCGCGTTTGAAAAATACGGCGGACCCTGCGTTGTGGTGGACTTCGGCACGGCAATTACCTTCGATGCAATTTCGGACAAAGGGGAATATCTGGGTGGTGTGATTGCACCCGGTTTGGGGATTTCATCCGATGCGCTCTTCGCGCGAGCGGCGCGATTGCCTCGCGTGGACATTCGCCAGCCGAAGTCCCTCATAGGCACCACGACGGTTGGCAGCATGCAATCGGGGCTTTACTACGGCTATCTGGGACTGATCGACGGCATCCTGGAGCGGATGGTGGCGGAGTTAGGAAACACATGCCGAGTGGTGGCCACAGGCGGACAGGCAGAGCTTCTGGCGCAGGCATCGAAGTATATTCAGCAAACCGACGAGTTCCTTACCCTGGATGGGCTTCGAATTCTTTGGGAGCAGAGCCGGTAAGGGCAGTCGGTGACGATTCTAAAGCGACCGTTGCTGATTTTTGAAGAGGGGAGCCAGCTGGACTATCGTGAACTCTTCCTGAAACAAAAAGAAGCTGCCCGCAAGCGAACTGGACCGGGTCGGGAAACTTCCGCCGGAGGCAGTGACAGGGCCCGGCGTTTGGTTGATCCTTCACAATGGAGAACTACTTCAACTACTTTACCGAGATTGAGGAATACTTCTGGAAGAAGCGTGGCACGGCGCTGCTGATCTCGACGCTCGATTGGGCTTTGATCGACTCCTGGAAAGAGGCGCAGATTCCGCTGGAAGCAGTTCTGCAAGGAATTGATCGCGCCTTTGAGAAACAGGAGTCCCGGCGGAACAAGGCGCGCAAGGTGAACTCTCTGGCTTACTGCCATCAGGAAATCTTGGCGGCCACGGCTGAGAAGCAGCGCTCCACTCTTCATCACGGTTCGGAAGGGGAGCCATTTCCGCGCGAGGAACTGGCAACGTTCTTGGATCGCAATGCCGCCGCTTTGGAAAATGCCTCCCGGCAATTCGAGGAACAAGGAAGGCCGGAATCGGCGGCAACCTTTCGCTCGCTGGCGGGTTCCCTGGCTGAACTGGCAACGGCTGCCAGATCGAATGCGCCGATGAATCTGGAAGAGACCGAGCAAAGGCTCAGCGTTCTGGAGGAAAAGATGTTCTCGACCCTTCAGCAGGCTGCCGAAGAAAATGATTTGGTGGCGATTCGCAGCGAGATGGACCGGGAATTGGCTTCCGTTCGGAGAAGGATGAGCGCGGAACAGATCGCGCTCATCCAAAAGCAGTTTCTGCAGCGAAAGCTGCTCGAAGCGGCAGCGTTGCCCCGGCTGAGTCTCTTCTATTTATAGAGTAAGTATTTATAGAGCAAGAAAATACTGTCAGGCGAATGATAATGATGAAAGATGAATAATGAATGATGTAATGATGAATAACGAAGCCGATTCACATGCCGTGGCGCGAACTCTGAACGTCTCCATCGAAAAATTGGTATATGGAGGCGAGGGGCTGGCGCGCACCGAGCAAGGCGTGCTGCTGGTGCCGGGCGTGTTGCCGGGCGAGAGCGTAGAGGTAGAACTCGGACCGCGCCAGCACGGAGTTCTGCGAGGCCGCTTGGTGCGCCTTGTGGAGCCCTGCCGGGAACGGGTTCCGCCCGACTGCCCTTACTTTGACCAATGCGGCGGCTGCCAGTATCAATTCATCAGCTACGAGCAGCAGTTGCGGCTCAAGCAGGAGATTCTGCGGGAATGCTGCGAGCGGGTAGGCAAGTTTCGCATCGATGTTCCTGTCACAGTGCTGGCCGACGCGCCCTGGCACTACCGTAACCGCACTCGATTGCGGATTGAGAATCAATCGGGACGTTTTGAGATCGGATATTTTGAACCCTCCTCCCACCGTCTCTGTTCCATTGAGCGCTGTCCCATTAGTGCGCCCGCCATTAATGACGTATTGAAAAGTCTTTGCGGCGGAGTCGGCGCGTCCTGTTTTCCGGAGGGCAAGGCGGAGATCGAGTTGTTTGCCTCCGACTCCGGCCAGGCGATTCTGGTGACGGTCTCCTCCTCTTTGGCTCCGCCTATGGATTTCGGGGAGAAACTGCGGAGCGCGTTACCCGGTGTCGAATCTGTTTGCTGGCTGCAGGAACCTTCCGGAAAGAAAACGATCTGGGGCAGCGGATCGATTACCTACCATGTGGGCGAGTTCCATTATCGTGTAGGGCACGATTCCTTTTTCCAGGTCAACCGCTTCTTGCCGGACGAATTGATCCGTGCTGTAGTCGCGGACCTCGAAGGCGCTCGCGCGCTGGACCTCTATGCCGGCGTCGGCCTGTTCACCGTCCCGCTGGCTCGCCAGTTTCAGCGAGTAACGGCAGTGGAAGCCCAAGCGGCGGCTGCCAGGGACCTGGCCTCGAACGTGGGTGTGGCGGGCACGCGAGTACGTTCTTATCACAGGGCAGTGGAAAAGTTTATTGCGAATACATCGCCCAGCTGGGAGTTGATCCTGGTCAACCCGCCTCGCAACGGCCTGAGCAAGATTGTGGTGGAGCATCTGCGACGGTTGCATCCGCGCCGCTTTGTTTATGTATCTTGCGATCCCACCACGCTGGCCAGGGATTTGGCTGCGCTCATCCATTCGGGATATCAGATACGGTCTGTTCATTTAGTTGACCAGTTTCCACAGACGTTCCATCTGGAAAGCGTGATTCATATGGAGCACGCTGGATAGGAGCCTCCACAGGTGATGCGGAACCCGCTCGTTCCCGTTACTGCCGCCTTTGCCGCCGGGATTTGGTTTGCTCCCCGGTTTTTCCTCTCCGCTTCGGAGCAAGTTTTCTTCCTCTCTCTAATCGTTTTTGGATCCATAGCTTTACTCGCTCTAAGGCGCTACGGGAAAGGCTGGCTCCTGGCATTGCTGGGGTTCTTTCTGTGCGGAGCGTTCCTGGCTGCGGAGGAGCAAGCGGTCCTGCCGGCGGAGCACATCGAATCGCTCGCCGAGCGGGGCTTGATCGATCCAGCGCAACCGATTCAAATCACCGGATGGGCCCGTACTCCTTCGGTCCGGCATCCCAGGGGACAATACTTTGACTTAGCGTTGACCGAGATCCGCCAGCAGGGCCGCGTTATTTCTGCAGAAGGCATCATCCGGCTCAACGAGTATCTGTACGATGATAAAGCCAAGCCTCTCGATATTGCATACGGGATGCGTCTTAGGTTTCCTTTGAAAGAACTCCGCAGACCCCGCAACTTCTTGACTCCGGGCTCCTACGATTGGGCAGGATATATGCGGCGGCAGGGTATTTATTTCACCGGGCTGTTGCGCGACCAGGAAACGGTGGCGACGCTGCCTGGCCGCGCTGGCAGCCGCTACTGGTCCATTCTCTATCGGGTTCGCAGCCGCTTGCTCTCCCATATCGACCGCCTTTTTCCGCCCCAGCAAGACCCGCTTGGCCGGGGACCCATTTTGAAAGCGATATTGCTCGGTGACCGCCAATGGCTGAGCGAGCAAACTAAAACGATATTTCAAGAGAGCAGCACCTATCATGCCTTGGTAGTTTCCGGTCTTCATGTGGGAGCGCTGGCAGTGGGTCTTTTCTGGATGCTTTCCCGGTTCCGCTTGCCTGACTGGCTGGTGACGTCGCTGGTCATCTGCTGTGTGGCTGCGTTTACGTTGCTGGCCGGAGCGCGAGTCCCTGTCGTGCGGGCTGCGCTGATGGTTTTAATTTATTTCCTCGCACGGCTCGTCTATCGTCAGCGGGCTTTGCTAAACTCGATTGCAACCGCGGGGCTGATCTTGTTGGTCCTGCATCCATCGGATTTGAAGGACTCCGGTTTTCAACTTTCCTTCCTGGCAGTTTTGGTTATTGCTGTCATCGCCGTGCCTGTTCTCCAATGGACGATTTCGCCTTACCGGCAGGCGTTGCAAGGGTTGGATGAAAAGGAGAAAGACAGCCTGCTCAAACCGCAGCAAGCTCAATTCCGGCAGGACGTGCGCACCCTGCTCGATTATTTCTGCGATCCGGCATTGCTGTCGCAGAGACGCTGGCGAATTTATCGCAAGGCGCTTTTACTGTTCGCCACCGCCCTGTTGCGAGTGGTGGAAGCTGCTGTATTTATATTTTTTATTCAAATCGGCCTGGCGCTCACCACGGCGACTTATTTCCACCGAATGATGTGGCTGGGGATAGCCGCCAATGTGCTGGTGATTCCATTGATGGGAATTCTCGTGCCGCTCGGTTTTTGTGTGCTGCTGGTGTCGCTGGTTTGGTGGCCGCTATCCGCGCTGGGAGCACAGTTGCTGGGGATATTGGTTTCGCTGCTGTTGCAGATCATGGATGGGATCGTCAGCCTGCCTTGGGGGGATGGCCGCGTGCCAACTCCCCCTGCTTGGGTCTCTGTCTGTTTTATAGCGTTGTTGCTCCTGATGGCGGTGTTCGTAGAGCGGCGTTCGCGGTTTGTATCGCTTTCTGTCGCGGCTGTGATGGCATTCGGAGTTCTATTCACCATCGCACCGTATTCTCCACGGCTGCCCGAGGGGAAATTAGAAGTGACGGTTCTGGACGTGGGGCAGGGCGATTCCCTTTTCATCGCCTTTCCCAAAGGCTCCACCATGTTAGTGGACGGAGGAGGAGCGACGGTGATCGACGTCGGCGAGCAGGTTGTCTCCCCCTATTTATGGTCCCGGCGGCTCAAAGCAATCGATTATCTTGTCTTGACACATGCTCATCACGACCACCTGGATGGATTGAAGAGCGTGCTGGGGAACTTTTCAGTGCGGGAGCTATGGATCGGTTCGGGACCAAACTCGGAGGAACTCGAAACGCTGCTGGAAATCGCCGGCAGCCGCGATGTCCGCATCGTTCACCAGCCGGCAGGGGGTAATACAGAGATCGACGGGGTCGAGATCAGCTTCCTGTCGCCTCCTGACCGGCGGAGACTTCGTAACGTCAGCAATAATGACTCTCTGGTGCTTCGCCTGGGGTACGGTCTCCGGCATATTCTTTTGCCGGGTGATGTAGAGTCGAGCATGGAAAGGCGGTTAGTAAGGGAAGCAGCTACGATTACCAGCGACGTATTGAAGGTCCCGCACCACGGAAGTAAAAGCTCGACCAGCGATGCTTTTCTGAGTCAGGTCGATCCGAGCTTCGGAATCATCTCGGTGGGAGCCTACAGGAGGTTTGGGCACCCTCACAATGAAGTTTTGGAGGCGTTCCAGCGTGCGGGAGTGCGTATCTACCGCACCGATCAGGATGGCAGCGTCACAGTTTCAACCGACGGGACTCGGATCGAACTGAAGACTTTTCGGGACTCCATCGCATCTTGGGCCCCCTTCAATCGTCGCTCTGTCCGTCGCTTTCCTGTTGGGAGATAAGCTGACCGGCTAGCTCGGCCTGCGATTCGAGGACGAGAATCTCCAATATGGCAATTCGCCCCATTTGCAGTGGAAAGAGATTGGGAGGAAGATCGCTGTTCATCATGCTCTCGATCCCGGCGGCATGGAGCAAACCTTGCACCACCCGCGCCTCCATCTCATCCTGTGTGGAGAAAATAGCCGTTAATTTTTGGCGGGACAGTTCTGTTCGATCTGGTTCCATAAACGTTTTCAACTCCAGACTTTCATCCCGGTTCTGTCCCGGCCGCGTCCCTGGGCGCTTGGGCTGGGAGTTTCCCCGGCATATTCTGTGACAATGCGGCGTTTTTGAAAAGCTAAATTTTTCCCGGATTGCTGCGCAAAGAGGGCGGTCAGGGGACAATCTCCCAGCGGTCGATTCCGGTCAGCGAGGCGGTAATGGTTCCTGCCGGGATCTGGACTTTCAGTTGGACCGGCAAGCGGTTGTCGTCGTCACTGAACCAAACAAACATGCGCCCCTTTTCTTTGAACAGATTTTCCGAAAAAACATCCGGCTCCACGCGAATGGCCGGAAACATCCCAATCGCGGTCTGAATTTCTTCCCGTGCCTGGACCTCCACACGGACTTGAGCTGTTCGGGAACCGTCATTCAGGGGAATCTCGAAAGTCTCGCCCACATTGAGCGGCTGCGTGCGGACGTAATACAGCGCGGAAAGGATATCGTAGACGCAGGCCGGAATGGAGAACTGTTCCTGCCGGGGAGGAGCATCGCTGGCAGTATCCCGTTCACGCAGAAGCGCCGTCCCGCTGCTTTGGTCAAACTGGAGGGATACCTCCCGGTGCCGCTCCCCTTCATGGATCACTTTGCGAATTCCATCGGAGCAGAAGGTGGGATTATGAAAAGTAGACTGGTATTCGTCTTCGACTTTGTACAGGTTGGCGACGTAGCCTGTGGATTTGGCCTTGGCCGTTGCCTTCCAGCGCCCTGCCTGCTTTCCTTCCTTTGCCAGGAACAGCTCTGCGTGGCCGGCCGGGAACAGCCGCCATTGGACTGCATACCGTAATTTTTCTCCGGGGGAAAAAGGGATCTCTGGCTTTTGTGCGCTGCTTAGTAAAGCGCACAGAACGCTGCCTGTGGCCAGCAAGCCCCCGATCGCCAATATCCTGCCCCGGAAAACCAAAGATTTCCTTCCTCTCTCCTCTAGGACCCGCCCGTGAAAAAGCTCTTCACCAGCAAAATAATTATAATAACAAGATAAGCCAAAAAGGCCTGATATTCCCGGTTCCGCCAATAAAGGTCCAAGCGAAAATACTCCCTCGTGGCCTGGTTTTTTTTATTTGTCAGCAGGCGCGGCAGCAGCACAGGAACGGAACGGGCGTAAACATCAAACTCCTCCGGGAACAACTTTCGCAAGTGGGCCTCTTCCTGGCGAATCACCGGCCAATAGACGGCCACTTCTAAAAATCCCAGCAGAAGGAAAAACCACCAGCGCCCCCCCGCTATTGAAAATCCAACGCCTGCCAGCAGGGAACCCAAATACAGGGGATTGCGCGTGTAGAGGTAAGGCCCGGTGGTCGCTAGTTTTTGATTCTTCTCCAGGTAACCCGCGCTGGTCGCTCGCAACAAAAGACCCGTGAAAGCCACCGCCGCACCTGCCATCAATAGCTCTCGGGTCGGTTGTGCGAAGATCAGGTAAACGGCTCCCAAAAAAAACCCGGAGGGAACCCGAATGCGGGCGGCGAATTGCGAGTACGATTTTGGCATTCATCCTATTTTGAACCCTGATCCGCATCCCGGACAGATCAAAATGACATACTTTTTGAAATGGTTTCATTCTCCTCACTCAAGAGCTGGCGAATTGCTTCCACCACCTGGCCCGGCCGGATCAGGTCCATTGTGCTCCCGGGAGAGTTGGAATGTTTGTAAGAAGTCTCCGCATCGCCGGGCCGCAGAGATTTATGGCGGCCACCGTAGGGTCCATTGCGTTGCGGTGCAGTGGGTCCATACAAGCCAACCGTGGGAACTCCCAGGGCAGCGGCCAAATGCAGCGGGCCAGTGTCGGAGCCGACCATAAGCCGGCTGCGGCGAAGCAAAGCGATCAAACCCTTCAGATTGCCTATGTAGGCTAACGGGTCCGAATTCCGGCAGGCGGCCTGCACCTGCTGCGTCAGCGGCTCTTCGCCGGGCCCGCCGTTGAGTATTACCTGCATCGAAAAATCTTTTTGCAGCGCATCGGAAACTGCGCCGAAGTTTTCCGGAGACCAGCATTTGGATCGCCACCCGGCGCCAGGATTCAAGACCGCCAAATTTTTTTCGGGAAGGCCGGCGGGGAGCGAGACAGTATCTCCCTCCGGAAGAGGGAAGCGAATGACAGGCCGCGCGGCTCCCAGGGCTGCCGCCAATGCCAGGTTGGCGTCAATGACATGGACGGCTTTTGTTTCGATCCTGCGCGTGTAAAAAATGGAGCAAGCCGGCTCCTTGAGCCACGGTTTCTCAAAACCGATGATTTCCTTCGCCCCACTCCAGCGACAGGCCAGAGCAGATTTCAACAGTCCTTGCAGGTCGAGAGCGCAATCATAGCGGCGCTCTCGCAACACCTGGACGGCGCTGCGCAATGCGTGCCAAACATGAGGGGAGAGAGGCTGTTTTCTCCATGCGAAGGTGTCCACATCCACGATATGAGACAGGTAAGGATTTCCTTCTAGCAATGGACGCCAGCGGCTCTCCACCAGCCAGTCGATTTCCCATGAGGGAAAATTTTCCTTCAGGGTCGCCAATACCGGGAGAGCGTGGAGAATGTCGCCCATCGATCCCAGGCGCACCAGTAAAATCCTGCGTGCCGTATTGTGGTTCATCCTGTTGTGTTCATTCTATGGTTTCGCGAAGCCGCCGAATCTCATTCAGCGGGGCATTTCATGCCGCTCACAATGTTTCAAAACTACAACTGTTGCAGGATCCAGTGAACAGCTTGATGAACGTCTTTTGCCACATAATCCGGTTGCCGCTGCTCCTGTGCCTGTCCTGCTTCCCATTCTTGCTTCCCGAAACCCGTCAGCACCAGCACGCTCCGCGCTCCCACCCGGTGGCCAGCCTGAATATCCACATAGCGGTCACCTACAATAAACGATCTTTCTAAATCGATGCCGAACCGGGTCGCGGCCCGCTCCAGCATTCCTGCGCCCGGCTTGCGGCAATCGCACTCGACACGGTAGGTTTCGACGGCAGCCCGCGGGTGGTGAGGGCAATAGAAGATGCCGTCGAGTTTTCCTCCGGCGGTCTGGATAGCGTCGGAAAGCTGCCGATGGATTTTTTCGAGCGCAGGCTCCTCGAACAACCCTTGTGCCACCCCGGCCTGGTTGGTCACTACAATCGTCAATAGATCAGCCCGATTTACCAATTCCACCGCCTTCCCGGCGAAGGGATAAAGCTCAAGCAAGCTGGGGTCGTTCAGGTAGCCGATCTCTTTGTTCAATGTTCCGTCACGGTCAAAGAAAACAGCTCGCCGCCGCCCGTCCTGCAATTCAGGGGATTTTTCCTGAGCGGACTGGTTTTTTCCTTTAGAATTCATGGCCTAAAATTCATTGTGCTGCTACCTGGCCCTGGTGCAGACAGGATTGAGCCGCGTGCAAAACGTCCTCCACGGATATGGAAGTCATGCAGCGGTGATCGATCGGGCAATGCCGCAGCTTGCATGGACGACAATACGCCGAGCCGGCCAGCAATTCCACGCGGGGGCCGAGCGGCCGCGTGCCCTGTTCGTCGGTGGGTCCGAAAATAGCTAGAGTGGGAACACCCAGCGCGGCCACTACGTGCATAGTGCCGGTGTCATTCGTCACATACAGATCACAGCCTTGAACCAGCCGGATGAATTCATCGAGCGATGTCTTCCCGGCAAGCGACAGGGCGGCTTTGCCCGCTTTCGGCAGGAGGGACTCCACCAGGGGGCTCTCTGCGGGGGAGCCGAAAAAAATCGATATTGCTCCCCATTGCTCGTTCAGGCGGCGGGCGAGTTCTGCAAATCTCTCCGCCGGCCATCGCTTGGCGGTGCCGAACGCCGCGCCTGGGCTGATGCCCACCAGTAACCCACTCTTTGATTTCCAGCCCGCCGGAAGGGAAGTCTCCTGACCTAAAAGTTTTTCGATCCGTTCTCTGGCTGCCGCCCGGCTGGGCCCGGTTGAGGGCAGCAAAATTTGCCTCACTTCCGGAAACTGCGAAATCAATCCCAGCCGCCGGAGAAGCTCCAGATAGTAGTGTGCCTCGTGTGCTGGAATCTCTCCACTGCGGGGCACTGCAACGGGGTGCGTCAGCAAAGGGCCACGGCCCTGCCGTGCATATCCGGCGCGGATGGGTATGCCGGAAAGCGCAGCCAGCACGGCGGCATCCAGCGCATTCTGGAACAGGATGGCGGCGGAGAACCCCTCTTGCCGCAGATGGGCGGCCATGCGCCACCTTCCGATGATTCCCTTGTGCTGGTCGCGGGTGTTGTAGGCAATCAGGCGGCAGCGCAGCTCGTCCAAGGGAAAAACCTCGCTGACCCAGGGCCGCGCCACCAAAACCAATTCCGCTTGGGGCAACACCCGGCGCAGCTCGCGCAGAGCAGGCAAGCACATGACTGCGTCGCCGATCCAGTTCGGAACGCGAACCAGCAGCTTGATGCGGGTTCCTGTCCCTTCCAATTGTTCGACGCGGAGCGTTTTCATGCGTGCTCGTTTCAGCTTCTTCCGGCCAAGTTTGCCGCTAAAGGCAATCGTTTTCGGGGAAACCCCAACTCCTCCCAAAGCCAGTTCACCAAGCGCACTTCCTCATCCACTACAGGCTCGATGGCGGCCCAATAGAGCGGAATTCTAAAGGAGAGCAGTTCCGGCAGGTTGACGATATCTTTCTCCGTAGTGAGCAGGCAATCCGCCCGGTTTGCTTCCACGAGTTTCCGAAGAAGCTCCAGGTCGTCTTCGTTATAGCGATGGTGGTCCGGAAAAGTTTTGCTTCCGACCGTCTCAATCCCGGCCATTTCCAGCATCAGAAAAAAAGCCCTGGGGCTTCCCAGACCACAAAAGGCCATGGGCCGCCGTGGAAAAAAATCCGTGAGCGGCACACGGTCTGCGTTTCGGGCATCTACAAAATGGAGAAGTTTTGTCCTGAGGGTAAAGCATGGCGCACGGGGATTCAATCTTTGGACGTTTGCCTTCAGGCTTTCCAGATGCGAGCTGTAGTCCGTGCCACTCACAACCAGCTCACAGCGGGTTAAGAGGATGCCATCTGCCCGGCTTAGCGCTGAAGCGCCCTCACGGAGCAGGCGGGAGAAGCCAGGACGCGCTCCCCAGGGATTTTCCGCGTCCAGCAGCACCAAATCCAGAGCGCGTCTCAACGCGAGGTGCTGGAAACCGTCATCGAGCAGGTGGAGATCGACAGGAAACTGCTCCTCCACAAGCCGGCCCGCTTCATACCGCGAAGCGGAAACTCCAACGGGGAGATTCAAATGCCGAAGGTAGAGCTGCACTTCGTCGCCTGAGTCCAGGGCATCCTGCGGAGAGGTGCCGGGAGGAAGGATTTGCACCGGCTGGTTGGAAGCGCGGCGGTAGCCTCGGGTCAGAATCGAAACGCTAAGCCCGGCAGCCTGCAAGCGGCCCGCCAGCCATATGGTAAACGGAGTCTTGCCCGTTCCGCCCCAACTGATGTTCCCCACGCTAAGCACTGGAGCCTGCAAGCTTCGTTGCCGCAAGAGCCCGCTACGGTAGAGCCAAGCCCGCATCCACGATCCGGCAGTCCAGAGGCTTGTGAGGCTCGATAGTGGAAAAGCTCGTTGCATTTTCTGACTCATTTTGCTTGGGCTCATTGCGGAGTGGTTCCGATAGCGGGTCCTGGACCGTTTGCCGGAGGCATCAGACCAGGGGACGCCGTTCCGGCTATTCCTGTCGCCGAATATCGGTTCGCCGGCGAATCGGAATGGTTTTGAACCGGCTCATGCGGGGCGAATACTTTTCCCATTTCATCCAGGATCGGTGTAATGGCGCTGAGATTTGCCTGCAACAGATCGCAGGCGGATTTTCCCAGGCGCTGGCTGAACTCCGGGTTTCCCAGCAAGAATCGAAGCGCCTGGGAAAGCGCCGTGGCATCCTGCAACTGAATTACCGCACCCGTGCGGGTATTCATGCCTGGACCCTCCGGCCCCTGCTGAACTTCCGCGTCTTTCAGGTAGCGATCTGCCAGGTAGTGATCGGCAATCTCCTGGAAGTTTTCCATATGCGGGCCAATGACAATGGGGCGCGCAAAATACGCAGGCTCTAAAATATTGTGCCCGCCGGTGGGCACCAGCGTTCCGCCTACGTAGGCTACGGTGGCAAGCTGGTAGATTGCTCCTAACTCGCCGATGCTGTCGAGAAGCAGCACGCCCGGCGCAACGGGCTTGGTTTGCGACTGCCACTGTGAGCGCAATTGCAATGGGATGCCGGAAGCGCGGACCTGCTCTGCCACCGAAGCAAAACGCTCAGGGTGCCTGGGAGCCAGGATCATCCACAAGCGGGGAAACTCAGCCAGAAGTTGTGTAAAGGACTCCAGTAAATATTTTTCTTCTCCGGGCATGGTGCTGCCGGCCACGATCACCGGTCCCGCATTCGAGTTCTCCAACGTCCTTCGCAGAGCATCGGCCATCGGCGAGGAAGCAGGCTGTGCGGCAAATTTGAGGTTTTGCGATACCCACACTTTATTCAGAGGAGCGCCCAGAGCTTTGAAGCGTTCGGCATCGGCAGCGCTTTGCAGAAGAAAACCGTCCGGGTAAGTCAAAACGCGCCGCCAGAGAAAGCGGCTGGCGCGGTAGCGCGGGAAGGCGCGGTCGGAGATGCGTCCGTTGACCAGCAGCAACAATGCCCCGGAACGTTTGGCTTCGCGGAACAAGTTGGGCCAAAGTTCTGTTTCGATTACCATGACCACGCGCGGTTTCAGTCGCCGAAAGAAGCGGCGGCAAATCCAGCCCATGTCCAGGGGAGGGAAGTAAACAGCGTCTCCCGGCTGGAGAAGTTGCTGCGCCTCCTTCCAGCCCGTCGTGGTGGAAGAGGTAATGACGATGCGAATCCCTGGGAACCGCTTTCGGATCGCGTCAATCAATGCCGCCACCGCCTTCACTTCGCCCAGTGAAACGGCGTGGATCCAGACTGCCGGGTTCTCGGAAGGCGACCCCTCGCCCGGAAGCAAACCCAGCCGCTGCGCAATGCCCGGCAAGCGTCCTCGCAGAGCCCGGTAAGCCAGCCAGGGCGTGATCAACATCAGCCCAAAACAAAGGGCGAGGTTATACAGAAAATACATACAGCCATGACTCCGGTTTATAGCGGCTGTGGCGCGCAGGCCAGAACATTAGCGGGCTCGACCGGAATTCACCGTTGGGGATGAATGATCTAAAACGCCATTATAGCTTCCCCGGCCAGCACCCACCAGCCGCTAATGAGCTGCGAATCAATTATGTAATGCGAGATGAGTTCAGCACAGGCGTTGTCAGTCTCCGGGCCAGAACCATAGCGAAGAGAGGAAAGACGTCTTCAGTATTTTTCCGCTGCAGGACAGAATGATGCAGGTGGAGAAGGGATTATTTTACCGCTGAGGCAGAGAAGATTTGCAACGTCCAGTGCATGGAAAGATGAGGAAGGCGCAGAGCATTGTGAGAGGAATTGGCGATGGAGTCAGACAGACCGGCTGACAGGCCACAGCTGTAGAGTATCCATTCAAGACAGGCTACTCAAGACAGACTACGAATTCGGTGATGCGCTCATGCAGCGGGAATATCCCCCGTGCCTTCTTTTTGAAAGAGGGCACGCCAAATAAAAAATCGGGCTAGTTTCCTTTGGCCTTCCGCTAGCGCACTGCGACCGTGGCGCTGCCGGTTGAGAGAATCCCGTCCACTGAAATCTCCACGGGCACCTCGCCCGACGGTATGCCAGCCGGCACCCTCACGTTAATCTGGTAGAGACCGACAAATCCAGGAGCCATGCCTGCAAAGTCAACCGTGGCAGGCTGGCCGCCAATGTTTACCTGCACGTTCCCGGTGACCGTGGTCAGCCCATCGGTAGCATTACCCGTCTCCACCGCCGGGTCGACAGCGCCCAGTCCGGTGGCATAAAGTACAATCACCTCGCCGGCCGCGGCTGGATTGGAGGCATTGACAGGCGCGAAGTTGCTATGGAAGATGGCGCCTGATCCCTGGCCGGTTTGCGAAAGCGTAAAGAGCGCGGGTACAGCGGGGCCGAGGGCAATAGTTTCCGGAGCGCTGAGCACGCCGTTGTTGTTCACTAACACCTCAGCCTGGGACAGTCCATCCAATTCGAAGGGCACTTGCAGGTTGATTTGATCGGTGTTGCCTCTAACTGCGGCCAGCAGTGGTGCAGAAAAACCACCGATACTCACGCTGACCCCGCCCAGGCTCTGCGGCAGCGGGATACTGGTGGCAAGCCCGCCACTACCCGCCAGGCCCGTGCCAAACAAAGACATCAATGCGCCGGGAGCCAATGGCGTAGGTGATGCAGCGAAGCTGGCCGTGTTGACCGCGCCTGCCGGGAAAATAACCGTCAAGGTTCCCGAAGAAGCTTCCATGTCGCCCGAGACGGCGAAGCTGGGCGACTGCACGCCCAGCACCTGCGCCGACCCGGTTAAGGTAAGAGGGCCGCTGGAAAGAGCGCGGAAGACCGTGGCGTACTCTCCGCCGCCCAAGTCCTCCAGCACCAGGTCCGGTTCGGTGTTGGAAGAACTCACCACAACCGTCGCGCCTTCTACGAGCACGCCTCCTGCATCCAGCAATAAGACGCCAACGTTCATAGGCAAGTCCGCTTGGGTGATAAAACCGCCCTCCGGTTCTGTGAACAGAGGCACCAGCGGCGGAAACGGGAAGATAGCCGCTCGCGGCGGACCTCCCGCCGTGGTAATAATGACCTCTGCTCTTACTATCAGCTTTACCACCAACGTGACCGGTGAGGCACCGCTTTCTGCAACCGGAGTGAATACGATCGATCCACTGTAGACTCCGGCCGCAAGACCTGTGATATCTACGGAGACCGCTGCTTCCACGGGCGCTGTGCCCGATTCAGGTGGAAAGATAAGCCAATCTCCGCCCGATACTGTAGAAACGGTGGGGTTCCACACGATGCTGGCTGCGCCTTTCGGCTCCAACTCCACTTCCTTGGCCTCCGGGTTCGCGCCGCCTTCCACGGCGACAAACGCCATCCCGCCGGGTCGTAGCTTCAACCGGGGAGTATCCTCCTCACCAAAAACTTTCAAAGCAACGTGCACGTTGTGCACTTCCTTGGCTGCGCCGGGAACCATGACCTCGATGTTGCCGGTATAAACTCCCGGCTCCAGGGCCAGGGCAACTGCCGAAACCACCGTAACGGTGATTTCACCTGGCACGGCCCCCGAGTCGTTAGTGATGTTGAGCCAATCGCCTCCGCGGGCCGTCTCGGCCGTAGCGGTGAAAGTCAATCCAACTGCCTCGCTCTTCACCTCCAAGACGCGCGATTCAGGCGAGACGGTTCCCTCAGCCACGGAGAATTGCAGTACTTTAGGTCTTACACGGACACGAGGTTCCGCAGGACCCAGAATACGCAGAAAGACACGGGCCGTTTGGCTGACTTCCCCGGCGGTCACGGTGACCAAGCCGGAATACATTCCGGGTGGAAGTCCGGTTGGGTCGACCGCTATCTCGACTTCAGCTTCCCCGACGCCTGCGTCGGGGTCGATAGTGAGCCACATGCCGCCGTCCGGCGTCTCTACCGTTGCCGTTGCAGCCCATTCGAGCGTTCCGGCCCCCGCGTTTTTGATCCTGAGTTCCTTTGGTTCTAGCAAATTTTCGTTATCCGGGCCCTCACCACTTGAATCATTATTCGGCTTGACGATGAAGTTAAAGGCGCGCGGACGGATCACCAATCTGGGTGGACGCACACCCTCGAACTCCAGTTCGACCTCCACCCTAACCGTTCTGCTGCCGCTCGTAATGGCAATCTCGCCTTCGAACTCGCCGACAGTCTGACCCTCCAATAGAACAGGATTCACGCTCACCTCGATCACGCTATCGCCCATGCCCGAGAGAGGGAACACGGTGAGCCACTCGACTCCCGGCGGCGTTAAGACGCTGGGCGCTGCCGTCCACTCGAAGTCCTCTCCGCCCGTATTGAAGATGTGCAGCCGGCGGCTAACAGGGGCGGGGCCGCCTTCCACCACTTTAAACTCTAGTTCGCGGGGGCGCACAATGAGCGCTCCCACACCCGGACGTCCAATGCGCAACTCCACCTGTACCTTTTCCGGACTGTCGTCCAAGCCCGGCGCGGTTACGATGATTTCACCGGAATACTCCCCTACGGCCAAGCCTGCCGTGTTCACCGATACCGTCAGCAGGGCAGGACCCGTCCCTTCCGGCGGGGGGGTTACGCTGAGCCAATCGCCGGTCATCGTCGTGACCTCGACGGTAAAGGGAAAGGAGTCGACCCCTTCCGCAGACACAGTTATCTCTCGCGGAGGCGGAGGTGTAGTTCCTGTCTGCCGGAAAAACAGCGACTCCGGACGCACTTTCAGTTCCGGTTCGTCATCACCGTTGGCCAGCACTCCCGTGGCAGAGGTGAAGACCAGCAAAAACATCATGGCGATTGTTTTCCAGCAGCGCATAAAGAACCTCTTTCACGCAAAGGTCGGCGAGACTCTAGACTTATAAGGTTGCTCGGAGGGAATAGCCTATAGCATAGCTCCGATGTGCAGGCGGTTCAATAGAGCAGAAGTACTTTTCTCGGTCAAGGCCACTATTTCCGTTGAAGCTATTTTCTTTGCGCCGCTTCCCGGTCCTCCCCAGGCACGAGAGGCGGGACCTCCAGTCCTTCAGGCGGCCGGTTGGTGGCGCGCAGTGGAATCTCTTTCAAAAAGAAACTGATGAGGAAGGATGCCGCCATAATGCCCATGCACAGCAGGAAGACCTCCTGCATGCCAAGGCTGAAGCCCTGTTTGAAAATTTGTGAGAAGAGATCGGTCTCAGACCCTCCCTGGGCCCCGAAATCAGCCGTCGAAGGGCTCGGCTGTAGCAGGCCCCCTTCGTTCAGGAGGCGCAAAGGGTCGGCGATGCGGCTCTGCCACTCGGAAGAGAAGCCGCTTTGCCCGGCCATCATGCCGCTGATATGAGATTGCAGGCGCATCGCCAGGAAGGAGCCAAAAATCGCGGCTCCCACCGCCCCGCCGATGCTTCGGAAGAATTGGATGGAGCCGGTGACGACGCCCAGGATGCCGTGTGGAAAAGCGTTTTGAACCGAGATCGTAAAAACGGGAAAGGTCACTCCCATGCCTGCGCCTACCACGATCAGATTGCGTACGATGAGGGCGCGGGCCGGGTTTTGCTCCATGTGGGACAGGAGGAAGAATCCGGCGGCCGTCACAGCCAGCCCGCAGATGCCCAGCAGACGGTACCCGTTGGTTCTGGAGATAATCTGCCCGCCGACGACGCTGCTGATAACCATGCTGAGCATCAGCGGAGTCAATACCATGCCGGCGTCGGTGGCAGTGGAGCCGACAACCACCTGTATGAACAGGGGGATAAACGTGACGGTGCCGAACATTGCGGCCGCCACCAGAAACACCACCGAGGCGGAGACCATGAATATGGGGTTCTCGAATAAGAAGAGGGGTTGGAGAGGATCCTCGGCCGTCCGCTCGTTGAGAACGAAAAGGATCAGCATGGCCGCCGCGAAGCCCAGCAACCCGCCCACTTGCGGCGAGAACCACGGATAGGCGCGTCCTGCCCAGTTGAAGGCCAACAGCATAGGGATAACGCCCGCCACCAGCAAGGCTACCCCCTTGTAGTCAATGGGGAGCCGGGTGCCCGTTCGGGCAAACGGCGGCATGGCGAAGAAAAGTATGGCGGCCGCAACGAAGCCGATCGGGAGATTGATGAAGAAGACCCAGCGCCAGCTCAGATGGTCCGTAAGGTATCCCCCCGCCAAAGGGCCAAAAACGCTGGCAATCCCAAAGACTGCGCCGACGATGCCCTGCCACTTGCCGCGCTCTGCGGGCGGGAAGATGTCGCCGATGACGGTAAAGGTATTGGCCATAATCGCGCCGGCGCCGATTCCTTGAATGCTGCGGAATACAATGAGTTGGGTCATCGTGAAGGAAAATCCGCTCAGGATGGAGCCCAGCATGAAGATGCCCAGGCCTGCGAGGTAGACGCGCTTCCGTCCGTAGAGATCGGAGAGTTTTCCGGCGACGGGAATGGCGGTGGTAGAGGCCAGCATGTAGGAGGTAAACACCCAGGCAAAGTGAGCAAACCCGCCCATCTCTTCCACCACTGTAGGCAGAGCTGTTGCCACTACTGTTTGGTCCAGCGCAGCCAACAACAAGCCGGTCAGCGTCCCGGCTAGGACAGACGCTGTCCTGAGCTTGGAATGGCCTCCAACCCATGCTGTTCCCGACGGGGCGGGCATTTGTTCTATATTCTGTTTTTCAGCCATCCAGCCGTGTCCCTTTTTTCGGCAGGGCGCGCGTCCCGGATCCCTTTCAAGCAATGTCCAACAGGCTCTTTCGGCTGCGGGTATGCCGCAAGATAAGTCCCCAGCCGGATTCCAATCCTGGGCCGAGAGCAACTTCACCATCCTAAATTAAACGTTTCCGTTTGTGCATGCCCGGGTGAGCGAAAGCCCTGCGGAATGGCGAAGATTATCCACTAGAAGAGTGGAAGCGTCAACCCGCCGAACGAAGGAGGGAACATTTATGGAATTGTCCGGAGATTTCTGCCGGGGATGTTTCCCTGGAGTTGGAACCCAGCTTGACAGTATTTGGGCTATCGGTCATTCTTCTCATCGTTTCATCGTTCGCATGTTGGATTCTTCTATCTGGCAAGTGGTACTGGCCGAACCGCTGAAGGGTTGCGGCGGTTTACCGGGAGGGACCGTTTGGACGTTCTAGCTTTCGGCACTCATCCGGACGATTTGGAAATTGCCTGCGCCGGGACGCTGATCCTTCTGGCAAACCAGGACCATCAAGTCGGGGCGGTGGACCTGACCAGAGGGGAGCTTGGAACGCGGGGGACGGAGGGAATCCGCGCCCAGGAGACCGCCGCAGCGAACCAACACCTCAAGCTTTCCGTGCGGGAAAATTTGGGCATCCCGGATGGCCGCGTGGAAAAAAACCAAGAGAACTTGCTGAAGGTGATCCGCTCCATCCGCCAGCATCGGCCGCGGCTCGTACTGGCGCCCTACTGGGAGGGGCGGCATTATGACCACATCCATGCCAGCCATTTGGTGGCGGAGGCAGCTTTCTACTCCGGTCTATCTAAAATCGAAACCGGGCAGGAAAGCTTTCGTCCGTTCCGCGTTTTGTTTTATGTCAGCCGGGTCGGTTTCCATCCATCTTTTGTGGTGGACATCTCGGAGAGCTTTGACGCTAAGATGAAGGCTGTTCAGAGCTACCGCTCCCAATTCTATAAAGACCAGCAGTCCGGCGCAGGCGGCGCGCCAGCGACCGAACAGGAAACCGAACCGGAGACCGAGCCGGAAACCATGATCAGCACCCCGCTTGCGCTGGAAGTGCTGGAAACGATGTCACGCTACTACGGAGCGATGATTGGGGCTCGGTATGGAGAGCCGTTCTTGGTCCGAGAACCCCTGGAGATTCCGGACATGGTAAGCTTTTTTCGTGTCTTCCCGGACTCCAAGCAGGCGCATCTTTTCCCGCCGCGCTAAGCCTGCCATACTGTTCTATCGAAATACTCTACGGAGGAAATTTCACCCAAGATGAAGATCGGCATTACCTGTTATCCCACGTACGGTGGAAGCGGAGTGGTGGGCACGGAACTGGGCATCGAGATGGCCGCTCGCGGGCATGAAGTGCATTTTATCAGCTCCTCCCTGCCGATTCGGTTGCGCCAGCCCAACCCGCTGATCACCTTCCACGAAGTGGAGGTGATGACCTATCCGCTGTTTGAATATCCGCCCTATGCGCTGGCCCTGGCTACCAAGATGGCTGCGGTTGCCGAGTCGGCTTCGCTCGACCTGTTGCACCTGCACTACGCCATTCCCCATTCGGTGAGCGCCTTCCTGGCGCGAGCAATGCACGCCCCGAAAAAGTTGCCGTTCATCACCACGCTGCACGGGACCGACATTACTCTAGTAGGCGTGAATAGTTCTTACTTGGGCATCACTCGCTTCGCCATTGAGCAAAGCGACTTGGTGACGGCAGTCTCGCAATACCTTAAAGATAAGACCATTGAAGAGTTTGAAACAAAAAATAATATTGAAGTAATACATAACTTTGTAAACTGTGAGCTATATTGTAAAAATCTTGACGAAGCCTTTCGCCGGACCTTTGCGCCCGATGGCGAAAAACTTCTAGTGCACCTCTCGAACTTCCGGCCTGTCAAGCGGGTTATGGACGTGATGGAAATTTTTGCCCGTGTGCGGGAGAAGGTGCCTTCTAAATTGCTTCTAATCGGCGATGGCCCGGACCGGACGGCTGCGGAAACGCTGGCGCATAAGAAGGGAATTCACCAGCATACTTTCTTCCTGGGCAAGCAGGAGAATGTGGAACAGACGCTGGGCATTGCCGATGTTCTGCTGCTGCCGAGCGAGATGGAATCTTTTGGACTGGCTGCGCTGGAGGCAATGGCCTGCGAGGCGCCGCCGGTGGCCAGCCGCGTTGGAGGAGTGCCCGAAGTGATTACCCACGGGGTGGATGGATTTCTCGCCGATCCCGGCGATATCCAGAGGATGGCTGACTACGCCATTCAGTTGCTCGGGAATGCTGCTTTACATGCTGAAGTTTCCCAGGCAGCTCGGCAGACGGCGTTGAAAAGGTTTTGCGCTTCTCTGATCATTCCCGCTACGAAGAGCTTTACCGGCGGGTACTCGAACAAGCCGGTTGAAAAATCAGAATCTATCCCATAGTCTTGGAGTAGTTTTTGAAGATAAATTTCAATCCTTTGCAATAGAGGAGACAAACCTTGCGGCACCGCCTGGCGATTAAAACACTCGCTGCGATCCTGGCAGTTCTTTTACTCGGAACCCTGTGGCTTTACAGAGATCAACCGCAGGCTCTTGCCTCCGAATCCGCAGACGCCGCGGCGATCGCCGAAGCGATTGACCGGCTGCCCGTGGTCGGCTCGCTTCTCTTGATCGCTGCCCACCCGGACGATGAAAATAGCCAACTGCTGCCTTACTTGGCGCGCGGATTGCATCTGCGCACAGCGTACCTTTCGGCCACGCGGGGAGATGGCGGGCAAAACCTGCTTGGGAACGAGCAATACGAGGCGCTGGGAATATTGCGGACCGAAGAATTGCTGGCGGCGCGTCGGCTCGATGGCGCGGAACAATTTTTCGCCCAGGCTTTCGACTTCGGTTTTTCCAAAAGCGCGGAAGAAACGCTGGAAAAATGGGGCCGGGAACAAGTCCTGGGCGATTTTGTGCGTGTGATTCGCAAATTCCGTCCTGACATCATCATTTCCCGCTTCACCGGCACCAGCAGGGACGGCCATGGTAATCACCAAGCGGCCGGCATCCTGACACGGGAAGCCTTCCGGGCCGCCGCCGATCCGCAGCGCTTCCCGGAGCAAATCGAAGCAGGGTTGCGTCCCTGGCAAGCCTCCAAATTGTTTCTGAACCTGCGAGGCGCAGAGGCCGATTCGGTCACAGTGAGCCTCGAAGGATTTGATCCTCTCTACGGAAGAACCTATGCAGAGATCGGGACTGAAGCGCGCAGCATGCATCGCAGCCAGGGCATGGGAAGATCCCGTGGCCGTGGGCCTTACTTTGCTTCCTTTAGTTTGCTGGATTCGGCTTCTCCCGCCGCAGGTCCGCCGGAAGGCTTGCCGAAAGGTTTGTATGACGGGATGGATCTGACCCTGAACCGCTTCACGCAGCTTTCTGGAGGCTCCGCCGCAGTGGCGCGCCGTGTCCGTTCCATTGAGCAGGATATTGAGACGGCAAGGAAAATGCTTTCGCCCACCCAGCCGAGCGCTGTGCTGCCCTCGCTGGCCCGTGGTTTGGACCGATTGCGGGAGCTTCGCAACGATATCCAGCAAGCGCAGCAGTCAGAACAACAGAGGGACCATGCGCTGTTCTTGCTTGCTTTGAAGGAAGCTGATTTTGTCCGCGCCATCGGCATGGCTGCGGGGGTGCAGGTCGATGCCTTAGCGGACAGCGCGGAGGTTGTGCCCTCGGAGCCGTTCACCGTTACGGTTACCGGCATGGTGCGCGGCCCGGAGTCCCTGCAATTGGGGGAGGTCATGTTGCAGGGGCCGGACGGGTGGAAGATTGAGAAACTTGTTCCTGATGCTGCGCCCGGCGGGAGCGGCGACCATACGGAAGCAAAATTCCGGGTCACCATGCCGGGAGATACTCCGGTTTCGCAGCCTTACTGGATGGTCGAGCCGCGTGAGGGCGCCTACTTTCCGGTAACGGATGTTCCCTGGATCGGAGCGGCTCAAAATCCTGCTTTGCTTACGGGGAGCGTTCAATATGCGGTCGCGAGCGAAGGGAACCCGGTGGAGGTCGTGCAGCAGTCGGATGTGATCTACCGGTTTTACGACCGCATCTATGGGAAGCAGGAACAGCCGGTGAGCGTTGTGCCGGACTTGGGCATTTGGGTGGAGCCTGCGGTTGCGATTTTTCCGCTGGATTCTGACGAGCCGCAAGCGCTGCTGGTGAAGCTCCGCAACAATACTTCCGCAGAGCAGCAGGGAGTGCTGCGGTTGGCCCTTCCATCAGGCTGGCAATCCAACCCGTCCAGGAGACCTTTTACCCTGGCGAAGCGCGGGGAAGAGATTTCTGCCCGGTTTGATGTTTCCGCGCCGGCTGCGAAACTTCCCGGTGGCGCCGAAGCGCAATCCCTTGCAGTGAAAGCGGTGGCCGAGGCGAAAGGACAATCCTATTCTACCAGTTATGAAGTCGTGAACTATCCGCACGTCCAGGCGCGGCATTGGTTCCGGCCTGCGGCCTCAGAACTGTTGCGGTTCGACGTGAAAATTGCTTCAGGGCTGCGGGTTGGCTACATTATGGGTTCCGGCGATAGCGTGCCGGGAGCATTGGAGCGCCTGGGAGTCTCGGTCGAGCAGCTTGGTCCGGAGGCACTGGCGTTCGGGAATTTGGGAGAGTTCGACGCCGTTGTCACCGGCATCCGCGCCTATGAGGTGCGCGATGACCTGGTCATCCATCACGACCGCCTGATGGAATACGTCCGCGACGGCGGGACGATGATCGTGCAGTATAGCAGGCCGTTTGGAATCAGCCCGCCGATCGGTCCCTATCCCATGGACCAGGGCGGCAGAGCCGCGCCACGGATTACGGTGGAGGAAGCGCCGCTTGAAATCCTCGAACCCTCCCATCCCGTCTTTCAATCTCCGAACCGGATCACGGAAAAAGATTTTGCGGGCTGGGTCCAGGAGCGGGGCCTTTATTTTATGGTCTCCTGGGACCCGCAATATCACGCCCTGGTTTCGAGCCATGACCCGGGCGAGCCGGACTTGAAAGGGGGTATGCTGGTCGCCTCTTACGGTGAGGGCCTGTACGTCTACTCCGCCTACTCCTGGTTCCGCCAGTTGCCTGCCGGTGTGCCGGGAGCCTATCGAATCTTTGCCAATTTGCTGAGTTTGGGTAAAGCGCCTGCCAGGTAGTTCGCAGACTACAGCGGTTTCACAAAAGGTGTATAGGACTCGACAGTCAAAGAAGCTACCCACTCGCTTACGCTCGTGGCTCGGTTTTCGATTCCCCTTGCAGGCCGAATCCGAGCCGCGACTGTAAAGGAGCGGGTTTTCGTGGATGTCGCCGCCACTGCGCGCTGCTGTACACCATCTGTGAAAAGGCCCAAACCATCAGAGCCGCGCGCGCCTGTCCCGCCTGCCCTGAGCAGCGTCGAAGGGAGCGAAGCCGAGGGATCAGCAAGCGGTCACGCACGTTCGAGGATTCACCGTAAGGTTGGGACCGCTCCATTACTGTCGCGGCTCTGATTGGCTACACACCAACTCTGAAACTGCTATAGAACAGAACAATACTTCCCTTTTGTGACAAATTCAGGGATTCCTTGATCGTCGGGTAAGGGAGGAAGACAGGAGTCAGGAGGGGTAGCCACGGCAAATTGGCGGTTTAAATTTGCCGTGGGTTTGTAAATTCATGAAAGGCCCACGGCGAGAAAAAGCGCTCACCGTGGCTACCCACCCCGTTTTCCCCGTGCCGCAATCATCAGACAGGAAAAGGTCCCTTCGTCTGCTGCATGGAGCAGATTTTCAAGAGCAGTAATCCGTTCACGCGCAGACTCGCGCGAGGCTAAGGCCTGCACATCCGCCCGCAGCGCTTCTTGCATGGCAGCCGTTACGTCTTCCGCCTCCGGAACAAAATCGTAGTCCTGGAGCATCTGCAGAAATTTGTCCGATGACCCCGCATGGTTCAACGAGGGGTTTGAGGCCCAGGGCAATGGGAGGCGAAGCTTGCCAAGATGATGCTGACGATGATTGCAAAACCACTCATGGGCGGCGAGACGCCCGGAGGGTTTCAAGACGCGGGCGCACTCGTCGAGGAAAGAGGGCAAATCAGGGAGGTTCATGAGGAGATGCTGAGTCCAGACGATGTCGGCAAAATGGGAAGGCAGGGGCAGGGAATCGGCATGGGCCGCGAGAAAGTGAATCTGATTTATTTTCTCCTCTTTCCCTCTAACGAGGCGAGTGAGATCAATTGCCGTCCGGAGCCGGGTCAGAGCCAGATCAAAGCCAAGGACCCGGCAGGAAAACTCCGTGTGCAAGAAGCGGGCCGCTCCGCCGATGCCACAGCCGACGTCCACGACGCAGATTTCGGGGCGGGAATGCGGCTCGATTCCGGCGATTCGGGCCAGCATGCGGGTGGAACCGATTCCGCCGGCATGGGATTGGTCGTAAGGATAAAGGTCTTGCGGACGGACACGCGCCAGGTCCAGCCCTTTGCGCCGCAGGTTTTCGAGGATGGTCTCCGTGTTGGGCCCGCGGGAGTAGTGCTTTTGCAGGGATGAGGTGAACTCTTTCATGCTTCTTCCTTAGAGTTGCGGCTATTATAACCAGGACTACGCCACTGAGGCACAGAGACACGGAGAAAGCAAGAACTCATGATGATCTGTGGCAGTCCTTTGTGTCTCTGTGGCTAGTGCAGGTTCGGGATCATAAGCAGGAGGAAGTACATGGCAGCGCAAATTTCCGTCGAAGAGCAGCCGAAAGGCGACGGCTGGGAATGCCGGGTGACGGTTGCCGAGGGCAGCAGCCAAACTGTACATACGGTAACGGTCGAGAAGTCCTACCGTGACAAACTGGCAGGGGCAGAGATTTCCGCCGGGCAGCTTGTGCGCAAGTCCTTTGAGTTTCTCCTGGAAAGGGAACCCAAAGAATCCATCCTGCGTTCTTTCAATCTGACTGTGATCAGCCGTTATTTTCCGGAGTACGAGCAGGATATCCGGCGGTCTTTCTAACGCCCGGCCAGCAACACTATGGCGTGAGCCGTTGCCACGGGTGAGGCTGATGACACCCCCGAGGCTCCTTCCGAAGTCTTTGCCTTCACGTTTACAAGCGAACTTTGAATTCCCAGCGCCCCAGCCAGGGTTTCTCGCATTGGGGCGATGTGCGGAGCGAGTTTCGGTTCATCGATCACAACCACGCTATCGATATTGAGGATTTGGAATCCCCTCTCGGCAAGAATACTTTTGATGGTCGCCAAAAACGTCAGGCTGCTGGCGTCTTTCCAGCGAGGGTCTGTGTCGGAGAAGAAATGTCCGATGTCCCCCAGCCCGGCAGCGCCGAGCAGGGCATCGGCTATGGAATGGGAAAGTACATCGCCGTCGGAGTGGCCGAGCAGACCCAGCGGGGAAGGAATTTCCACGCCTCCCAGCAGAAGCTTGCGGCCTTCCACCAGACGGTGCGTGTCGTACCCGATGCCGCAGCGAAGTCCGGTCTGTTCTTGAGTCACAAAGAAAAAATTTAGCCAGCGTCAGCCGGGCGGCTTCGCAAATTTATGGCAGATTCACCCAAAGAGTGGCGCTCCTCTTCCAGAAAGAAGCGGGCCAGTTCCAAATCGGCCGGTTGGGTGATCTTAATGTTGCGATCGGAACCCTTGACGACCGTGACCTCCATACCGAGATGCTCCACCAAGCCTGCTTCATCGGTGGCCTGAAACCCATCCTCGCGGGCCTTCTCGAAGGCTTGCTTCAGGATATCATATCGAAACACCTGGGGAGTTTGCGCCAGAACAATCCGCTCTCGCGGGATGGTGCTTACAATTCGGGTGCGCTCGACCTGCTTGACCGTATCGATGCTGAGGACGCCCAGGATGCTGGCCCCGGTTTGGAAAGCTTCCTGGATTACGGCGGAGATCAACGCAGGAGAGACGAAGGGCCGCACGGCGTCATGCACGGCCACCAAATCCGTATCGGGCGGCAAGGCGCGCAGGCAGTTTTCCACCGAGTCTTGCCGGCGATTGCCTCCCGTCACTATACTCACGCTCTTTCCGAGTTCCTCGCCTCCCAGAATATCTTGCAACTGGGCAAGGTCCTCCGGACCTGTGGCGATGCAGATGCCGCCGATTTCAGGGCAGGCGACGAGCTTGCGCAGCGTATGGATGAGGATGGGAGTTCCGTCCAGTTTCAGAAACTGTTTTTTGGAGGATCCCATGCGGACGCCGTGGCCGGCTGCAGGGATGATTGCTGTTACCTTTTTCTCGCTCATCTCTTACTCATCTCGCTCATTCATCTTGCTGATTCATCTTGCACGCACCCCAACCTTCGATTATTGGTTCATGCCCGCAACGATTGTGGAGCAAAGCAGCAGCGGCGTCAACGAGGTTTCTGTGCTATGGGGCGTGCTCGCGCATCCCCATTGCATCCGGTCTCGCGGTTTGTTAGAGTGATTTTACTCTTAATGAACGGGGTGTTGCCGATGGCGATCAGCCAGGAACTGTTAGATATTTTAGTCTGCCCGGAGTGCAAGGCGCCGCTGAAAATGAAAGGCGACCAGTCTGGGTTGAAGTGCGAAAAGTGCCGCCGGGTTTATCCGATCAAAGATGATATACCGGTCATGCTGATTGAGGAGGCTCAGGTTGAACCTGAATGAGCCGAGCCGGAATGAGCCAAGCCTCTGAACTGTTTTCTCAACAGTCACAGGTTTCGCAATCGTCGCAGGAGTCACTCGAGTGAAAGAGCTGGCCCAATTACCGCAGGACGCTCGCGTGCTCATCGTTCGGCTGCGCTCCCTCGGGGACACCGTGCTGATGACGCCCGCGCTGCGCCTGCTGCACAACTGGCGTCCGGACCTCCAGGTTTCTGTGCTGACAGAACATCCTTGGGACGAGCTGTTGGAAGGGAATCCGGCTATCCATTCTGTGATGATGATGCGAGGGAAGCTTCGCACGGCGTGGCAAGTGCGCCGGGCGCGGTTTGCGGCGGTGGTCAACTTGCACGGAGGCCCTACCAGCGCTTTTTTGACCCGGTTGAGCGGAGCCGGATTACGGGCCGGCTTTGAGCATTTCCGGGATGCTGCCGCCTATAACCTGCACGTTCCCGCCGCCCAGCAGATATTGTGCCGGGAAGGGCCGGTGCACACCGCCGAGCACGTTGCCTCCTGCCTGTTCTGGCTGGGCGTGCCGCCGGGCGAGGTGCCTCCGGCAGAGGTTTACCCGTCGCCCGAAACCATCGAGAATGTTCTTGCGAAACTACACTCCATCGGGTTGGAAAACGGAACCCGGTATGCCGTGATACACCCGGCTGCATTGTATGCCACCAAGCAATGGACACCGCAGGGATTTGCCGAGATCGGTGAATTACTGGAGCAGGAATTCGATTTGCGTCCGGTGTATATCTGTGGCGCAGGTGAGTCTGAGGTGCTCGACCGGGTTGAGACCTATGCGCGGCATCCAGTGCTTCGCGCGGAAGGCTGGCCGGTGCGAAAGCTGGTGGCGCTGATCGCGGGCGCGCGTGTCTTTGTGGGGAACGACTCCGGGCCGGCTCACGTTGCCGCGGCAGCGCGCATCCCCGTGCTGGTGATCTTCGGCTCTTCCCACGCCGCCGTGTGGAGGCCCTGGAAAGCGGTGGATTCGGCGGTAGTGCAGAATGACTTTGATTGCAATCCCTGCCCGGGCGATCACTGTTCCGTCTACGACGAGCCTCGCTGTATCCTCTCCATCAGCACCGAACAAGTCCGGGTGAGCTTGGAGTCGTTGCTTCGCTCCCGTGTCTCCACCCGAGCCTGAACCAGTGCGGCGTTCCCTGAATTCGGCCTTGAATTTAGACCTGAGTTTTACGGGGCAGCCGAAGCTATTCGGAAGGAAGCGGAGGCTTCAAGCCTCTTTCTCCGCCGACGTTCTGAATTCGTAATAAAGGTATGCGGCAAGCAGGAGAGAGAATACGACAACTGCGATGAGCACGCGCCTGCCACGAGAGGCGGGCGAACCACTCGGCTGGATAGGAGGAAAGCTGAGTCTTTTATCCGTTTTCTCCACCCAGAGCGTGGTGGTTTCCGCATCGTTCAACCGGATGCGTACGACCACGCCGCTTCCCCGCGCGCGGGAGTCCTCAATGCGATACTGGTGGATGGGACCTTGCAAACCGTTCCAGCCCCAGTCTTCCAGAAAGTCGTCGAAGTGATAAGAGGAGGTGGGCTGCCAGATACGGTAGGCTTCTTGGTAGTCCTCTTGTTGCAAGGCCTTAAAAAATTGGCTGGCTCGGCGTTCCTCCGGATAGTTCTTCCATTCGTAATAAAGATACCCGGCAAGCAACAGGGACAGTACAATACCAAATATGAGCCGGCGCTTGCGGCGTTCCGCACCGAGATCAATCGGCTTAATGTATTCAAACACCCCAAACCTCTGAGCCTGGCAGATATGCCTGGAACATTTTCTCCAAAGCCAAACGCAAGATATATCATAACCGATCCAACTGTAAACGGCATGCCCGGGCCGGAGGTGGCGGCTGAACATCCGGCTCCGGCGTGCCGATTCTTGGGTCGCAGGAGGTTGTCCTGCTTATATTGATCGTTTTATTGTCATGCGGGCTGGCAGGGTGGCTCTTTTTGCTCCTGTGGCATGCGCTTCAGACTCGAGGCGTCGCAACGCTCTCCGGAACGATGGACTTTCCTCTTCGATCGCAGCCTCTTGTCTCCATTCTGATCCCCGCACGAAACGAAGCAGAGATCCTCGCGGCGACCCTCCCGCGCTTTCTGTCGCAGGACTACGGCAACTTCGAGGTAGTCCTAATAGACGATGCCTCGACGGACGGCACTGCGGATGTGGCCGGAAAATTCATGGCGTCCTATCCGGAGCGGTTGCGCTTGCTTCGGGTGGAGTCGTTGCCGCCGGATTGGATCGGCAAGACTCACGCGCTGGACGTAGGGTTTCGGGCTGCGAGAGGCGAGTGGGTGCTGGCCGCTGACGCAGATATTCTGCTTGATCCCAAGGCGCTGCGAGCTGGTTTGTGGGTGGCGGAACAGCAACGAGCGGAACTGGTCAGTATATTTCCTTTTATGGAATGCGTTTCCTTCTGGGAAAAGGTAATCTTGCCGGGCTTCGGCCTATTGCTCGCCACGTTTTTTCCGGTGCGGAAGGTGAATGATCCCAATTCCACTGTGGCCCTGGCATCCGGAGGGTACATCCTAATGCGGCGCAGCGTGTGGGACAAACTGGGAGGATACCAAAGCGTTCGCTCGGAGATGATTGAGGACTTGAATACAGCACGGATTGTAAAGCACTCCGGCCATCGCATCTTCGCCGCCCTGACCCAGGACCTGGTGCGGACACGCATGTACAAAAACTTCGGAGAAATCTGGGAAGGATTGCGCAAGAATGCCTTTGCGAGCCACCACTTTTCTATCCGGCGAATGCTGTTTTGGGTGAGCGGAGGTCTCCTGGCAAACCTGCTCCCGCTGGCCAGTCTTTTTTATTCTGCAGCTTTGTTGCTGGGCAAGACAGCAGGAAGCGGGGAACAGGCGTGGCAACTCCAGGCGGTTTTGGCTCTCTCCGCCGCCCAGTATTTCCTGTCCGTGTTGCTGCATCTGCCCGTGCTGGCCTACTACGGCATCGGATTCGGCTATGCGCTGCTGGCTCCTCTGGGTGGCGTTTTGTACGCTGTGATTTCTTTGGATTCGATGATGAGCACTTTGTTTGGGCAGGGGGTTTCCTGGAAATTGCGGCAATATGGCAGGCCGCCGCTTGAGTCGGAGGATTGAACCGGTCGATCTTTTCGATCTTTCGGCTTGCCTCTCGAGTGGCGGACCAGGAACAAAGCCAGCGAACGCTGCCGAACGGTTATTTTGTTTCCGTTGCAGCGGAAGACGGGTGAACGGCGGTTACCTCCTTCAGATGGCGCTCATAGGATTCCTGCTTCCAGGATTCCGGCACTACACCGATCCCGTCGGAAATCCGGTTCATGAAATTGAAATAGGCTACAATCGCCACCGCATCGAAGATGTTCTGATCCGTAAAGTCGGCGCCCCTCAGGCTGTCGATGTCTTCTGCAACCACGTCGCCAGGGGTGTCGTTCAGCTTGCGCGCAAAGCCCAGCAAAACACGGTCCTTGTCATCCAGGCTTGCCAGCGCCCAGTGATCTTGCTGCAAGGCGGCAACCAGGGCATGATCGTGGGTGGCGGCGCGGAGAAACTCTCCGTGGGAGACTATTCAGTAGTGGCAGTGGTTCCAACTGGAGACGGCCGTCGAGAGCATCTCCTCCCAGCGGCGGCCCAGTGAGCTGCCCCCGAAGGTGACTTGATCCGTCAGCCGAAGGACCGCCTGCAATACTCCAGGCTTCATGCTGAAAGCCTGCAGAATCGGTGAAGGCCGCTTCAATTTCCGTTTCTTTTTAATCTCCTCGTAGGTTTCTTTTAACTCTCCCGTGGCTTGATTTTCATCAATGATCGGCAAGTAACCCATGATGTCTCCGGGTTGAGTATGCTGAGTGGCTTCTGCGATACAACTATACCAGAATGCAGTGCTTGCCTCGAACGAAAGATGCGGCGTATAATAGTGGCTTTCGATACAATTACCAGATGCATTCTTCTTCGATTGATATTCTTCTTCTGTATCGAGGCGGTATGACGAACGGTGCAACAGCGTCACCTACCAGCGAGGTCGCTCGGCTGATCAACGATGTCCTCAAGGGCGGGAAGGGGCTCGCCGATGAATCGACGGGAAAAATTGTGCAAGAACTGGCCAAACTCTTCTCGGTCGAGCTGGATGAGGTGGCCATCCTGCAACTCTCCACCGACGGCAGAGTTCTCAGCTTTCTCCATCCTTTTAAGCTGAAGCAAATGGGGAGCATCCCGCTGAGCACGACCAACTCGCTGGCGGTGCGTACGGTAAGAGAAAAGCGTCCGGAGATGATCAACAACTTCCCGGCTCAGAAGCATCCTACTATTTTTGAGGCGGTCGGGCTGGACCCCAAAAAGAAAGAGCGGGAGCCGATTCAGAAAATCATCAGCGCTCCTTTGCTGCTCGATTCAAAACCCGTCGGGGTCATTCAGATTTCCCGCAAAGGGAAATCCCTGCAGACGGCGGGAGCCGACTTTACCATACGCGACCTCACCTCCCTGATGACCACAGCGGGGATGCTGGCGAAATGCTTTAAGAAATAGTCCAGAGAGCGATTCCTGGCTTTTGAACCGCTGATTCACATCCCAACCGCAGATTCTCAACAGGAAAAGTTACAGCCGCCGTAAGTGCACTGGCAGTTATTGCCGGATGGTTTGCTTTCTCTCGATTGTTGCGGCTCGCTAATGGGCAGGCGCTTGCAATGCCTTCTCTGCCGCCGCTACCCCGGCCCCACGATCCAAAGAAAAACCGCTATCAGCCAGAACAGACTCCAGGGCGCTGAGCAGCAGCAGGACGCAGGAGGGAGTCGCCGTCAGTCCCATCAGGCCGATGCGCCAGATCTGGCCTTTCAATTTATCCAGGCCTCCGGCAATGTCGATGCCGAATCGGTTCAAAAGGCTCGTCCGGATGCGCGCGTCGTCCACTCCAGCCGGGATGCGGATGGTATTTACAGTCCATGCGCGGGCTGCGGGGTCTTCGACGAACATTTTCAATCCCAAAGCTTCCACTCCCTGAACCAGCGCCAAGTGACTCTGTTGATGCCTGGCCCAAGCCGACTCCATGCCTTCTTCCCGCAGCATCCGCAGGGCCTCGTGAAATCCAAACAGCATATTGACGGGCGGGGTGTGATGGTAGCGCCGTTCCTTCCCCCAGTATTGCTGGATCATGCTGAGGTCCAGATACCAGCTTTGCACGGGGTGCCGGCGTTGGGAGATGACCTGAGCTGCCCGCTCGCTGACGGTGATGGGAGCCAAGCCAGGAGGGCAAGCAAGACATTTTTGAGAGCCGCTGTAGCAAATATCCAGATTCCATAGGTCGGTTTCCAGCGGCAGTCCTCCCAGCGAGGAAACCGTGTCGACCACCATCAGAGCGCCGCACTCCTGAGCGATTGCGCGCAAAGGCTCCAGCGGCTGGCAGACCCCGGTGGAGGTTTCGCTGTGAACCGCCGCCAGAACCTTCACCTTTTTTCCCCTGACGGCTTTGCGAATTTGGTCCGGATCGGGAGCTGCTTCCCAGGGAACATCAATGCGGATCAGCTTGCCGCCGCACCGCTCTACGATTTCGCACATGCGCGCGGCAAAAACCCCGCCCACAATCACTGCTGCGGTGTCCCCGGGCTCAAGTAAGTTGACCAGCGCGGCCTCCATGCCGGCGCTGCCGGTTCCCGAAAGAGGAAACGTGATGGAGTTCTGGGTTCGGAAGGCATAGCGCAACATCTCGTGCAGTTGGTCCAAAATCTGCAGGAAGGCGGGATCGAGCAGGCTGACCACGGGCTGGATCATGGCGCGGTATACGCGCGGGTCCACCTCGCTGGGGCCCGGCCCCATCAGCAGGCGTTTGGGAATATTCACAGGGAGGAAGTTGTCAGCCATTCGGTTCTCCTCTATCTTTATAATTATGATTTTCCAGTTCAGCGGTTCTACGGGTTTTTGGGCTCAGAGAATTACCCTTGCCCTCCGGTATCTCCTTGAACCTCTTCTTGGTATTCGATCCCATCCATATCCAATTCTATGCCAGCCCCTTTTTCCCGGGCCAACTGATAAATACGGGCTCCGAGCGCCACGTCACAGACTCCTTGGCCGGCGTTGTTCTTGAACAAGGTGATCTGTTCGGGATCGGTGCGGCCGGGCGCTTTGCCGGAGAAAATCTCAGGAAGTTCCCAAATTTGGTCCCAACTGAGAAGCCCTCTCTCCACACGGTCATAAATATCGGCTTGCTGATCCTGCTGCGCTTGTTCCCGGGAACAGAGCACAATACGGTCCGCGCGCCGGATAGTTTCATCATCCAACTCCCGGCGTTTTTTGCTGACGAACCCGCCACGCAGCAGCCCCACGTTGCTTGCCACGATGGATACTACGTGCGTGCCCGGCTGTAACCATGCGCCGTCCATCACCGGAACATTGGAGTTGGTGGCCGCCACCACGATGTCGGCGCCCTCGACGGCTTCCCGTGCGCTGCGTACCGCTTCTATTTCGATCCCCGGGGTTGCCATCGTGCGGGCAAAGGCACTGCGGTTCTCCGGGTTGCGGCTATAAACTTTCACGGTTGTGAACAAATAAAGCTGCTGAAGGGCCAGTAGATGGTATTTCGCCTGAGCGCCCGCACCCAGCAATCCGATCCGGCGTGAGTCAGGCCGGGCGAGTTGCTTGGTTCCGACCGCGCTGGTGGCCGCCGTGCGCAAAGCCGTCACGCCGTTCAGGGGAAGTTCTTTCGGCTGCGGTTCTCCCACCAGGATTGCCGTCAGTTCTCCGGTCTGGGTGCTGTAAAGCACATGGACAGGCCGGCCTCGCAGACGATACCGCTGGGTGCCGTCACCCTGGATGCTTACATGCTCGCAATGAGTCATCAATCCTGTGGCCTCTAGTTTAGGCACCCCACCCTGATGCACGCTCACACGCACTCCGGAAGGAACATGAATCCGCCGCCGGGGAGCATTGATTTCCGGCAACTCCGCCCATTGCCGGAAACTTTCCTCCACTGCCTCAATCGCCTCTTTCATGCTGATCAGCTGGCGCATCTCGCCGGGACGAATCAAAAGGACCATGTTTTCCTCCAAGCGTTGAGACTTTATCATGCCGGGCTTGCACTTCCAACCACGCAATCGCGGGAAGCGGAGGAAAGCGTACCGATATCAGGTTATGTCAGAAACAACGTTTTAGGCGCGCCCTCCAGCTGCTCCCGCTTGACAAACCGATTCTCACCTGTATAGATTTTCTCCGACTTGCAAAGAGGGGAAACTTGACGGCACCTGGCAAAAAAACAGAAGAGGAGATGCATTGGTTAGCCTTGCGATTGGTTCCCGGCCTGGGCACACGGGTTGCCCTGCGCTTGGTAGAAGCTCTTGGGTCCGCCCTGGACGTATTCCGCGCTTCTTCAACCGAGCTGGAGGCTCTGGGCGTCTCCTCCCACGTTGTTCGGAACATCGCGGCAGGCACGGTGTATGAGGAAGCAATCCGCGAGGCCGAGAGGGCCAGGCAACTGGGGATATCGTTTCTGACCTTCAGAAGTTCAGATTATCCTCAGTTGCTGAAAGAAATATTTGATCCCCCGTTGCTTCTTTATGCGCAGGGGAATATCGACTTACTGAAATCGCCGGGCTTGGCAATCGTCGGAGCGCGCAAACCCACCGCCTATGGGAGAGCGATCACCGGAAGACTGGCTTCCGATTTGGCGAACCGTGGTCTAACCATCGTCAGCGGCTTGGCGCGGGGCATCGATTCAACCGCGCATCGCGGCGCTTTGGATGCGGGCGGGAAAACCATCGGAGTGCTGGGTTCCGGCATTGACGTGGTTTATCCGGCGGAGAGCAAAAAACTGTTTGCCGAGATTGCCGAGAAGGGACTGCTGCTGTCGGAGTTTACGGTCGGCTCGTTTCCAGCGCCGCAAAACTTCCCGATTCGCAACCGGATCATCAGCGGTCTCTCGCTGGGTGTCGTGATTGTGGAGGCGGCCCAGTACAGCGGATCGCTGATTACGGCGCGGCTGGCGATGGAACAAAACCGGGAAGTTTTTGCAGTACCTGGTTCGCTCACCAACCGTTTCAGTTGGGGGCCGCACATTCTCATCAAACAGGGAGCAAAGCTGGTGCAAGATTGGCGTGATATAGTGGAAGAACTGCCTGCGAAAGTGCGCCAGGAGCTTTCTTCCCCGCAGGATGCAACGGAAAGCGCGGATAAGGCATCTTTATCTGCTGAATCTCTTTCGGCACCGGGGAAAGCAATATATGACTTGCTGAAAGTCGATGAACCCGTTCATATTGATGAGGTTTTGGATGCTCTGCCGCAATTTTCCTCTTCGCTGATTCTGGCGAATTTGCTCGATTTGGAGTTCAGGAGCTTGGTGCGGCAGTTGCCGGGAAAAAATTTTGTGAAAACTTTATAGAGGAAATGCCGATCTAAAATAGGGCACAATTGCAAAAGTTAGGTATCTATGGCGAAGGTAACAAAGGCGGCGAAGACAACAAAGACAAAAACTGCGACCAAAACAAAAGTAAAGGCAAAGGGAGCCTCCCTGGCTGGCGACAAGACAACGGGAAGCAGGTCGGAGGGCAAATTCCTGGTCATTGTCGAGTCGCCGGCAAAAGCTAAGACCATCAATCGCTACCTGGGTGGGAACTACTTGGTGAAGGCATCCCTGGGGCATGTCAAGGATTTGCCCCGGAAGAAACTTGGAGTGGACGTGGAAGATAACTTTCGTCCCACCTACGAGGAGATTCCTTCCAAGGCGAAGGTCATTCGCGAACTCAAAGAAACGGCCAAGAAAGCCAGCGTGATTTATCTGGCGGCGGACCCGGACCGGGAGGGCGAGGCGATTTGCCAGCATCTGGCCGAGGAGTTGCGAAACGGCAAGAAGGTTCATCGGGTTACTTTCAACGAAATTACTCGCAGTTCCATCCGAAAGGCTTTTGAGAATCCGGGGGTGATAGACGAGAAGTTGGTGGCGGCCCAACAGGCGCGGCGAATCCTGGACCGGCTGGTGGGCTATCAGGTTAGCCCCTTGCTGTGGGACAAAGTGCGCAGAGGTATCTCGGCGGGCCGGGTGCAAACTGTGGCTCTGCGGATTATCGTCGAGCGGGACCGGGAAATTCGGGACTTCCAGCGGGAAGAATATTGGACTATTACAATCAACCTGAGCGCTCAAAATCCGCCGCCCTTCGATGCCAGACTGGTCAAGGTGCAAGGAAAAGATGTGATAACCGGCGGGGAGAGCGGGAATAAGAGCATCCTGGCGCAGTCGGAAAAAGGGAAGTTTTTAATCAGCAATGAGGGCGAGGCTCAGAGCATTCGGGATCATCTGGCCCAGGAGCAGTTTGCCGTCAATTCGACCGCTACCAAGGAGAGACGCCGCAATCCGGTACCGCCTTTCATTACCAGCAAGCTGCAACAGGATGCGGCCCGCAAGTTGCGCTTCAGCGTAAAGCGGACCATGGTGCTGGCACAACGGCTGTACGAGGGCGTGGAATGCGGCGAAGAGGGCGTTGTGGGTTTGATTACCTATATGCGCTCGGACTCCACGCGCGTTTCGCAAGATGCGCTGGGCGAGGTGCGCGATCATATCCGCAGCAGCTACGGCGAAACCTACCTGCCGGAAGGTCCGAATTTTTACCGGAGCAAAAAGGGCGCGCAAGACGCGCACGAGGCGATCCGTCCGACCTCTGTCCTGCGCACGCCGGACCGGATGACCCCGTATCTGTCAGAAGACGGAGCCAAGCTGTACCGGCTGATCTGGCAGCGCTTTGTCGCTTCCCAGATGTTGCCGGCGCTCTTTGATCAGACAACGATTGAAATCCGGGCGGGCGAGTTTGGGCTCCGCGCCAGCGGGTCGGTTCGCAAGTTCGACGGCTTTTTGAAGGTCTACGAAGAAGGCAAGGACCAAAAAGACGAAGAAGACGAGCAGTTGCAGCACACCCTGCCCCCGGTGACACAGGGAGAGCTGCTGCGAATGCTTCAGGTCACGCCGGAACAGCACTTTACGGAGCCGCCTCCACGCTACAACGAAGCGACCCTGGTAAAAGAACTCGAAGAGAAGGGGATCGGACGGCCTTCCACCTATGCCTCCATCCTCAGCACCATCCAAGACCGTGAATATGTGCAGAAACAGCAGGGGCGGTTATTCCCCACAGAGTTGGGAATGGTCGTGACTGACCTGCTGGTCGAGAACTTCACTGAGATTTTTGACGTCGCCTATACGGCCAAGATGGAAGACGCGCTGGATGAGATCGAAGAGGGGAAACAGGATTGGGTTGCGGCTCTGAGCGATTTCTATAAGAAGTTTGCCAAGGATCTGAAATACGCCGAAAAACATATGGTCAATCTAAAGGCCATGGGAAAACCGACGGATTTGCTTTGCGAGAAGTGCAACAGCCCGATGGTTGTGAAATGGGGCCGCCACGGAAGCTTCCTGGCCTGCTCGGCCTATCCGGATTGCACCAATACGCGCGAGGTCGCTGCCGCCTTGCCGGACTTGAATGTCTCCGAGATTCGGACAGAAGAGCCGGATGAACATTGCGAAAATTGCGGCCGTCCGATGGTTTTGAAACGCGGGCAATTCGGACAATTTCTGGCCTGCAGCGGCTACCCGGATTGCAAGACCACGCGCCAAATCGGCCAGGGGGAGAAAAAACCTGCGATTCCTACGGATGAAAACTGCCCGCAGTGCAGCAGCCAGATGGTCATCCGCCAAGGACGGTTTGGCGAATTTACCGCCTGCAGCAACTACCCCAAATGCAAATACGTCAAGCAGAAGCTCATCGGGGTCCAGTGCCCGGAGTGCAACCAAGGCCAACTGGTGGAAAAGCGTTCGCGGTGGGGAAAAGCTTTTTACAGCTGCGAGCGTTACCCCGAGTGCAAGTACAGCGTCCGAGATAAACCGGTTCCGCAGAAGTGTCCCCAGTGTGGATCGGCTTTCCTTCTCGAAAAAAATCGCAAGGACGGCACCGTCCTGGAGTGCCCCGGCGAAAACTGCAACTACCAGCAAGCCGCCTAGTGGTTTGCAAGTGTGCTGTTGCTGTCGCCCAAACGGGACCGCCGTCCGGACACACGATGAGCACTCCAGTTGCTTCCAGGCACAAATAACCCCGGCTGTTTCTCCTTTCACTGCACGAGTCTTGGAAATTTCCTCTGGCTGCCTGTAAGCTGGCAAAATGATGCAGGCGGCCAAGCAGAAACCTTCGGGCAGGGAACTGTTGCGCAGCTTGCTGCGCAACTCGCCGTTTGTCCTGAAAAACTTCAGGCATTACTTTCAGAATCTTTACCGCCGCAAAATCCTGCGCACCAACGTCATTGCCCCTTACGCCGCTGTGCTTTACGCAACCCACAGATGCAACCTGGCCTGCACCTACTGCACGCAGAAGGAACCGGACGTATTCAGCGACGAACTTTCCACCCAGGACACGATTCGCCTGCTTCGGATCATCCGGAGAGAGACCGACTCAATTCTGTTCACCGGCGGCGAGCCGCTCCTGCGCAATGACATTGAAGAGCTGGCGCGTGCCGCCCGCCAGGATTTGCAGTTCCGTTCCGTCCTTCTGGTGACCAACGGCACTTTGTTGCACCGTCGGCAGAAACTGTTCGATTCGCTCACCGGCCTGATCGTTAGTCTGGACGCGCTCAGTCTGGACGCGCTCCGTGACGATAGGCCCGGTGGAGACGAGCAAATGTCCCTGTCGAAGCCAGCCGTGGTGCCCAAGGTGTTGGAGCACTTGCAACTGGCTCGCTCCCGCATGCCTTCCGCGCGGAGCATCACGGTCAGTACTGTGATCGAGGAATGGAACATCGGAGAGATCGAACGGATTCTCGACTACTGCGGGGAGCAAGGTTTTGTTTTCGCCACCCAAGCGGCGCTCCAAGGTAAGATGCCGAACCTGCGCCTGCTTTCTAATCCGCGCTACCGGCGTCTGGTGGACAAAATCGTAGAGCGCCGGCGGCAGGCCGCCCAGCCTGTCAACGGCACGCCGCGCCTTCTTCGTACCTTGCTCGAGTTCGGCGATTTCCAGTGCCACCCTACGATGTTTCCCCGTGTCTATCCGAACGGCGATGTCTTCTATCCCTGCGAGCCGCTGAAGAAGATCGGCGGAAACTTATTGCGAGAGGGATCCTTTACCAAGGTCTTTGCGCGGGGAAAGAAACTTTACGGAGACATCCCTGCCTGCCAGGGAATTTGCCACCTGTTCGGAAACGTAGTTTCCTCATATTACGCCAAAGACTTCTGGAGCTTGGCCGGGGACTCTGTCCGCTGAGCTGTAAATTATTATAGGGCAGCCGGAAGCTACCCGATCACGGGCAGTTCCTTGCGCAAGTGGTTGCGCAAGGTGGTCTCTGCAATCTGCGCCAGGTGCCCCGAAAAGAAACCATCGTAGTGAAAAGCGGCAGTGGTTTCCTGGAATTCGACCAGTAGTTGCCAGCCACCGCCGGCTTCTTCCGCGCGGACCGAGGAAACGACAGGCCAGGGAATCTCAAGCAATGGGCGATGTTCGAGATCGAGCACGTGGAAGCGTTCCGGAGCAATAAACAGACGTGCCGGCAGTGTCTTCCCGTCTGTACGCCGGAATCGCCCGCCGTTCAGCACCACTAACGCTCCCAGCTCCCGCGCTTGCTCATCCACGGACTTTTCTTGCTGAGCAGGACGTACCGCCAGGGCCAGTAAAATCAGCAGCAGGGCAAACAGGTGAAATCCGATTGAGGTTTCCGGAGCAGCAAACAAGAGGACTCCAATCACTGCCACTCCGAACCGGAGCAGATTCCACAATCCTGGACGCTTACGCAGGCTCAGCGTCTTGGGAATCAGCAGCACCAGGGCAAACAGAAACCACAGTGCCGCACGCCGCAGACGGTTGGACCAGCGCACTTCCGTTTGTTTGAATGAGTCATTTGCCATATTTTAGAGACGGCCAACATTCCCGCCCAGCCGAGGACCGTGGTGCGATCTGCGTGCAGCGCCAAGATACAGACTCAGGCGCTTCGAGGTCTCGCCATGCCGCCATGATCTAATATTATAATGCGCTATAATCAAGCCGCGCGAATTAAGCGCGTCAGGGTTGCCTTTGACTTCCACCTTTCGGGTTCGCTTTGCTCCTTCTCCAACAGGCTATTTGCATGTGGGAGGAGCCCGCACGGCTCTGTTCAACTGGCTCTTTGCCAGGCGCACCGGAGCCACTTTCGTCCTGCGGATTGAGGACACCGATGCCGAGCGCTCCAGCGCGGAGATGGTGGAAGGCATCTTGACCAGCATGAGATGGCTGGGCCTGGAATGGGATGAAGGGCCTTTTTATCAATCGCAACGATTGGATTTGTACCGCGCTATCGCGCAAAAGCTGATGGAAGCGGACCACGCCTACCGCTGCTATTGCACGCCGGAAGAGTTGACTGCGCGCCGGGCGAAGGACGAAAACACCCGGCAGGCGTGGGAGTACGATGGCCGCTGCCGGTCGCTCTCTCCGGACCAGAAACGGCAGATGGCCGCAGAGAAGCGCTCTTTTGTCGTCCGCTTTCATGTTCCCGAGACGGGGCGCACCGAATTTCACGATACGGTCTTTGGAAACGTCTCGTTCTCCAATGACGAGATCGAGGACTTTGTACTGCTGCGCTCCGACGGGCTGCCCACCTACCACCTCAGCGTGGTGGCCGACGATTGCGATATGCGCATCACGCACGTCATCCGCGGGGCCGATCATCTGTCCAATACTCCCAAACACGTCTTGCTGTACCGCGCCCTGGAGCAGCCGGTTCCTGTTTTTGCTCACGTGCCGCTTATTTTGGGTGAGGATCGTTCGCGACTCAGCAAGCGCCACGGGGCCACGGCCGTCAGCGCTTATCGCGAGCGCGGCCTGCTGCCGGAGGCCTTTCGCAATTTTCTGGCGCTGCTCGGATGGTCTCCGGGTGACAATCGGGAGCTGCTGCGAACCGGAGAGCTGATCCAGGCGTTTTCGCTCGAAGCCATCAGCAAGAGTAACGCCGTCTTCAACCTTCCGAAGCTGGAGTGGTTCAATGCGGAATATATGCAGCTACTCACTGCGGAAGAGTTGGCGCCCATGGCGGAGGAATCGCTGTTGGTTGCCGGATGCTGGGATGCGTCGTGGGGAGGGGAGGGCCGGGAATGGTTCCTGCGCGCGCTGAAATTGCTCCAGCCGCGTCTGCGGACCTTCAAAGACCTCTCCGGCTCGGCAAGAGCCTATTTCCGGGACGACTACCCGCTGGACCCGTCTGCGGTGAGGAAATTTTGGAAGGACCCGCTTTTGGCGGAGTTGTTGCCTGTCTTGGCGGAAGATTTGGCTCAATTGCCTCAGTTCGGCGAAGCAGAGGCGGAGAAGGCGCTACGAGCGCTTGCAGCGAACCAAGGTGTGAAGGCGGGTTTGTTGATTAACGCTTCCCGTGTAGCCTTGACCGGGCAGGCCGTGGCTCCGAGCCTGTTTGCGGTGATGGGACTATTGGGGCAAGAAAAGACGGTTGCTCGTCTTCGCGCTGCTGGCAGTCAACTTCCAACGCAAGCGGGATGAGGCGGCTTACTCGGTAGGCGCTCCGTTGAGAAGGGTCAGCAAATCATCCTCGATGATATCCCGGCTCACCAGTCCCCGGTGCATGGAGTAATACTTCCCGTCGCGATCCACCATATAGGTGGTCGGAAGACCCAGGACTCCGCCGAACTGCTCGGTGACCTCTTCATCCCCCAGCAGAACCGTATAGGTCATGCCGTGTTTTTCCATAAAAGGCTTTACTACTTCCGCCCCCTCGTCGTCCAAGGAGATGCCGATCACCTCAAACCCTTGCGGCCCGTACTGCTCCTGAAACTCTAGGAACCAGGGAATCTCGATGAGGCAGGGTTGGCACCATGTAGCCCAGAAGTTCACCAATAATACCTTGTCCTTGAAGTCAGCCATGCGGACCGTCGCGCCGTCCACGTCGGGCAATTCAAAAGCCGCCGCCTCTTTTCCCCGAATCTCCGGGACCGAGGGCGGCCTGACGGCGACGTTGCCGGCTACATCTTGCGTGGAGCGCTCTTGCACCCAAAAAAGCCCCATGGCTACTGCCGCTAAAAGCAACCCTAGTGTTAATAACTTTCGACTCAATTTATTCTCCTCCTATCTTTCTCGGTATCGCAGGCAGAGCCAGGCAACTTGTCCTTGCCCTTATGCATTATACTGTCTGCGATAGCTCCGGCAGCCGCTTTTCCTTATTACAGAGCAAATCGGTTGAGAAAAGAGAGATAGCCCGCTAGCCGCGTGAATTGATTGGTAAAGATCATCGCTCCCAGCACGATCAGCACGAACCCGGAAAACACCTCCACTTGGTGCAGGTGTGCGCGGAAGCGATTATAAAACTTCAAGAAGTGGTTGATGCCCAGGCTGGTAAGCAAAAATGGGACCGCCAGGCCCAGCGAGTACAGCGACAGCAAGAAGATGCCCTCCCAAACCGTTTCCCGGCTGGCCGCCACGCCCAGAATCGTTGCGAGAATCGGACCGATGCAGGGAGTCCATCCAAAGGCGAACGCCAATCCGATGACCAGCGACCCCCCGGCAGAGGCCGGTTTCCCCGCCGACTGGAAACGCTTCTCCCGGTTGAACAGACCGATCTTCAAGATGCCCGTAAGGTGAAGTCCGAAAATGATGATCAGCACGCCGGCGATCTTATAGAGGATCGACATGCGCGATAACAACGTTTGCCCCAGCCATGTCGCAGAGGCTCCCAAGCTGATAAAGACGATGGAAAATCCCAGGATGAATAGCAGGGAATGGAGCAAGACCTTGTCAAAAACTTTGGTGTCGCTCCCCGTTTTCAGTTCATCCACGCTGGCGCCGGAGATCATGGAGATATAGCCGGGAACCAGCGGGATCACGCAAGGCGAAAGAAAAGAAATTAGGCCGGCGGCAAAAGCTGCCAGCAGGGAAACGCCTTCCATAAAGCAGATACCTCACTTCCCAATACTTCCGTGCCCGGCGGTTCGCGGGACCTTCACTTGCTTGTAGCAGGTCTTGGGGAACCCTGCGAGCATCATGCACTATTATAGATTGCACCAGGCCCCAAAAGGTCGCAAAATTCAGCCGCAAAGGCTATGTCTCGTTTGACACCCAGAGTATCGTAGAAGTGATTGGAGCCCTGGAGAGTGAGAATCCACCGCCGGCTGCCTTCCAGGCGCTTCCTCCCGTACCTCAAGCCGGGTTCCCCGGTCGACGCCAAACTGGTCGACCAAGTTCGCCTCGGGGGAGGCCAGCCGGACCCGCTGGTTGGGGTCGTCGTTGAAATGCTGCACCGTTATTCCGTCGCACCGGAACGGCAGATTCATTGCGTCCTCTTGCTTCCAGTCATAGCGCACAGAGTCGAGAATTGCGCGGCCTTTGTCTTCTAAGATGTATTGCGCGGCCTTTGTCTTCTAAGATGTAGAGAACTTGGCCGCCCTGGTGCCGGCAATCAGGCAGAGAGTTTTGGAATGAAAAAAGAGGCAGGGTAGGCTGGATGCACAGTAGTTCCGAGCCGCGCACCTGAACGAACGGCGAAGGAAAAGCAAATATGCAGGGGAATTATTTCTGGAAGTGCTCGGTGTTGATCCGCTCGTAGTCTTTCCACTTTTCCGGCAACTCGTCCAGCGCAAAGATGGCTGTTACGGGGCATACCGGAACGCAGGCGCCACAGTCGATGCACTCTACCGGGTCGATATAAAGCTGCTGGGCGGCATCATAGCCTTCCGCATCCTTCTTGGGGTGGATGCAGTCCACGGGACAGGCGTCAACACAAGAGGTGTCTTTGGTGCCAATGCACGGTTCAGCAATGATGTATGACATGGTTTCCCTCTTCCACCCGGAGGCAGGCAGGGGCCACTCCAGGAGCTTGTTGTGGGGCGGTTAGCCACCGGAAGCCTTTTTCAAGGCAAAGACAATACGGAGGAGCTTGGCCCGATCAGGGTCTGGCAAGTCCCGGATGCGCTTTTTGCTCTCAGAGAGCAGAGAACCCAAGGTGGTGCGAAGCGCTGGAAATCTCCGCGCCAAGTCCGCAACCCGCTCATCCACAGAAACTTGAACCCCCTGTCCGTGAAGCGAACTGCTGGGAACTTTCCCTTTTCCTCTGCCCCTGGGCCGTTTGGCTGCCCGGGTTTTTCGGCTGCTCAAGATCATGGGCATCACCGTTTCTCCCGAGAACTTGCTTCCGACCGTTCGGAACTGAATTTAATCATTAGGATCACTCCACAAGGCACCGACACCAAACCTAGCTCCAGCCCCTGTAACTGTGGCCTTCGGTGCACTGGAAAAAATATTATACTCGACAAGTCAAGTTTGTCAACATAAATGTTTAAAAAATATGTTTATTATATTGCAGAATCTTCAACTTACAACCTATACTGCCTGTTGGCGGTATAAGAAGCTACTATGGCAGAGGAAGTCGGTCAGGACAGCACGCGAAAGAAGATTCTCCGTTTCATCAAGATCACGGGCCGGCCCGCGATCTCGGAGATCAGCCAAGCCTTGGGCATTACCTCGATGGCCGTCCGCCGACATGTGCTCGGATTGCAGAGCTCCGGGCTGCTGCGCATGGAGATGGAGCGTCGCCCCAAGGGCCGTCCGGCTGCCCTTTGCCTGCTTACCGATTTGGGAGACAGCCTGTTTCCGAAAACCTACGACCGTTTTTCCATGGAACTGATCCAATGCCTGGCCTATTTGGATGGGGAAGAAAAGGTCAACCGGCTTTTTGAAAAATATAAAGAACGCATGGTGGCGAAGTTTGCCGGGCGCATGGAGGGGAAAAACCGGGAAGACCGGGTCCGTGAAGCCGTAGCAATCCTTTGCGAACAAGGCTACATGGCGGAATTGCATAAGGTGGATGAGAGGACGTATTTCGTCACGGAGCACAACTGCGCCATAGCCCATATTGCCCGCCAATATCCGCGAGCCTGCGAGGAAGAGCTTTGCTTCCTGACGCAGATACTCCGGGCGGATGTCCAGCGCCACGCCCACATCTTGAAAGGCGACTTGGAGTGCACCTATCGCATTCAATTTCCCTCCAAAGGAAAACCTGCCCTCAAAAGCAAGCACTAATGCTGGAAGAGCGGAAAAGTACGCTGTGCAGGAAACAGTATTGCTTTTGTATTTACAGGACCGGGCCTGCCTCTTGTATTGTTTCCTTGCAATGATGGTATAAAGTATAGTTTCCGTAGCGGTTCAGGAATGGACCGTGGATCATTTCCTCGCTTGGGACTGATAAAAAAACCGTGCTGGACTTGGCATTCGTGCGAGACAACCTGGAGTTAGTGGAACAAAAGCTCTCCGAGCGGGGCGGACCCGCGAAACTCGATGGATTCCGCGACCTGGACCAAAAGCGGCGCCGGACTCTGACCGAGGTCGAGGCGTTAAAAAACCGAAGGAAACGCGCCAGCGATGAAATTGGCCGCCTCAAAAGAGAGAAGCAAGATGCCCAAGAACTGCTGCGAGAGATGAAAACGGTCTCGGAAGAAATCAAGTCGCTGGACGAGCAGGTGCGAGGACTCGACGCGGAATTGAAGCAGTTTTTGGAAAACCTGCCGAATATGCCGCATGCAAGCGTTCCCGTTGGCTCCAGCGCGGCGGACAACCAAGAGGTGCGCCGCTGGGGGGAGCCCAGACATTTTTCATTTTCTTGCCTTCCGCACTGGGAACTGGGAGAGTCGCTCGGCATTCTGGACCTGGACCGTGCAGCCAAGATTACCGGCGCCCGTTTTGCGGTTTACTGGGATTTGGGGGCGAAGCTCGAAAGGGCGCTGGCCAACTTCATGCTGGACCTGCACACGCGAGAACACGGCTACCGGGAAGTCCTTCCGCCGGCCATCGTGAACTCGGCAAGCTTGTATGGGACGGGCAACCTGCCCAAATTCGCCGGAGATTTGTTCCGCCTGGAGAACACGGATTTCTGGCTCAGTCCCACAGCGGAAGTCTCCGTGACCAACCTGTTCCGCGATGAGGTTCTGGACGGCGACTCCTTGCCCGTCAACCTGACGGCCTGCACGCCCTGTTTCCGCAGCGAGGCGGGCTCCTACGGCAAGGACACGCGCGGGCTCATCCGTCATCATCAGTTCCAAAAAGTGGAATTGGTGAAGTTCGTCCATCCTTCCGCCTCCTACGAGGAGTTGGAATGCCTGACCGGACACGCCGAAGCCGTTCTGCAAAAGCTGAAGCTGCCCTACCGCGTGACGACGCTATGCACGGCCGACATGGGATTCAGCTCGGCGAAAACTTATGACCTGGAAGTGTGGGTGCCCAGCCAGGGGGAATACCGCGAGATTTCCTCTTGCAGCAACTTTGAAACCTTCCAGGCCAGGCGGGCCGACATCCGGTTTCGCATGGGCGGAAAAGGGAAATCGCAGTTCGTGCATACTCTGAATGGCAGCGGGCTGGCGATCGGACGCACATGGCTGGCGATCGTCGAAAACTATCAGCAGGAGGACGGCAGCGTTCTGATCCCGGAAGTTCTCCGGGATTACTTGGGCGGCGTCGAACGCATCACAGCGGAGGGCCGTTTAGGCAGTCGCGCGGAAAAATAGAAAGGAGCGGGGAACAATATTTTATGGCGGTGATTACATATCAAACGATGATTTCCGGGTGCCGGAATAGCGAGAGGGAATCGTGGGGCGAGTTTGCGCTCCGGTACAGTCCCTACGCGATTTTTATTTTGGAACATTCCTTCCCGGAGTTGACGCAGGAAATTTCCGGGCATGTGGACCGCATCTTTGTACAAACGCGCGAAGGGGATTTTTTTACGGTTTTCCAGGGACGCCGCGAGCGCGATTTTCTGATGCATTTCCGCAGGCTGGTATGGGACTACGGACTAAGCATGACACCGGTTCCTGAAACGCCCATGAACCGGGAATTGCTCGAAAAGGTCACCGATGGTTTCAGCATGACGCAGCAGCAAATCTTGTGGATGAATCTCCAAGGTGTCGCTGCGCCTACAGCCGCAACCGTTTTATTGGTGGATGTCGCGACGGTTACGGAGGTCTTGAAAAAAGCGAATACAAATTTGAGGGCGTTGCTGGACCGTTGGAGTGTGAACACTCTGGCTGAGAGCGGACGCAGTCTCGTGCAGGCGGCCCGGAATTGGTCAGGCTCCGATTGCCCGAGCGACAGCGTTTTCGGAAGGATGATTGACGGACAGATCTCCTGGCATGACCGGGAAAAATTGGAGCGACATGTTCGCTCCTGTTTCTATTGTATTGACCGCTTCACCGCCTGCCGGGAGGTGGTTTACTGTATGCGAAAATTGCCCCTCGCCGAAGAAAAGGATGTGTCCAGGATTCTGGCGGCGGCAGGGATCAGTGCCACCGAAAAAAAGAAAGGCCTGCTTTCCAAATTGTTCTCAAAAGCGCACGCTATGTGAAAGGAGGGAATTGCGGCGCAGCTGGCACAGGGCAACCAGTGCAGGATCGAAGTGCATGTAAGCAAGTGCAGGTACGATGGCCAAGCTAGAGCAACAGTTGGCGCAGGCGGTGCGGGACTCCCTCAATCTGCCCGAGCTCCATGTCGTCGCCAGACGGAACCCATCCCGCCGAAGCTGGAGCGTCTGCCTAAAGGAGAACGGAAGCTCTTCGGACTGGCTGGAGTTGGACTCCGGGTCGGTCGATGTCATCAAAAAGGTCGGATTGTTGCCGGCTATTCATCTGGGAATTTTTCGTATTACATACGATTTATTACGGAGGACAGGCAGCCGGAAGAAATAATTTTGCACGAACTATTTATGCAAACTAATGGCCAGGCTGCTTTGCCTGCAAACTTCGCTCCGGACTTGAAAAACACAACTAGGCGACTTTGCGATTACAGCAGTGACCGACGGCCACTTCCGTCTTGACGGCGGATCGATGTTCGGGATAGTTCCGCGCGTGCTTTGGAAAAAAAAGATCGCTCCGGATGACCAGCATCGTATTCGTCTCGCAGTGCGATGCCTGCTGGTGCGCAATGGCAAGCGAACCGTCCTGCTCGATGCAGGCCTGGGCAATAAATTCTCCGATGAGTTTCGCGACCGTTACGCCGTGGAGCAACCGGTTACTCTGATTGAGAACCTCCAGAAGGCGGGGGGTTCGCCCGGAGGATGTGACCGACGTCATCAACTGCCACCTTCATTTCGACCATGCCGGCTGGAACACGACACGGAAAGACGGCCAGCTTGCGCCGACCTTTCCCAACGCACGGTACTGGTCCCAGCGTGGCGAATGGGAACGGGCGCGGGACTATGCCGCGCAGCGCGACCGGGGCAGCTTTTCCCTGACGATTTTCTCTCGCTGGAAAGAGAACGCTGGGAGCTGGTAGAAGGCGACCATGCAGTCTTGCCGGGAATGGAGCTTCTGCTCCTGCCCGGCCATACGCCGCACACGCAGGGAGTCTTGCTAACCGCCGGAGAACATAAAGTAGCGTTCTTGGAGGACTTGATTCCCACCGCGTATCACGTTCCCTACGCCTGGATCATGGCCTTCGACCTGCGCGCAGCCGGAACGCTGGCTACCAAGCGAAAAATCTTGCCGCGCGCTATCCGCGAAAAATGGATCTGTGTCTTCGACCATGACCCTGACTTGGTGGAGGCCCGAATTGCAGAGGATTCGAGGGGAAGACTGAGTGTGATTCCGGCAGAAGGATTTTCTGACAACTCCGAGTAGGGATGAGTCCTGTGTTGGAGTTTGCGTATTCCATATTACGCTCTCGTCAGGGCACGGTTTTAACCGTGCCGCCACCCGGTTTACGACAGCGGCTTCAGCCGCTGAGGTGGAGGTTAAATCGCTGGAACACGCAGGGTTCGAGACTCACCTCAGGCGCTAAAGCGCACTTTAGTTCAGAGCGTTTCGGCACGGCTGAAGCCGTGCCCTGACGGGATACACAATTCGTGAAAACGATCTGGTCCAAGAGGAAATAGATTCACATCTGGAAAAGTCCGCTAGCGCAATTGTTTTGAAACTCATCTACGAGACAGCTTTTTCTTTGTGAGCTGCTCGACTTCGGCGGGGGTTAGATGGCGGTACCGTCCCCGCGCCAAAGTGCCGAGACCGAGAACCCCGATCTTCACTCGCCTCAATTTGCTTACCGGATGTCCAATCCTCGTAAACATGCGCCGGATTTGGTTCTGGCGGCCTTCGCGGAGGATGACTTCGTACCAGGGATTGGGAGGCTCTTGCTTGCTGGTTTGGGAAACCCTGGTTCGAGAAACCTTGCTTCGAGAAATCTTGCTTCGCGAAGCCAGCTTCCTGCCGCCCGGTAACTGGAGGCTCCGGATGGCAGCCGGAAGAGTGCGGCGTCCTTCGATTGGAATTCCCTGGCGCAACTTGTCGAGGTCTTTCGCGTCTGGCACGCCGCTTACCTTGACCCAGTAGACCTTCGGAATGCCGCTGGCAGCCGCAGTAAGGTGATTGGCGAAATCCCCGTCGTTGGTCATCAGGAGCAGCCCTTCGCTGTGGTAATCGAGCCTGCCCACCGGATAGACGCGCTCTTTGACTCCTTTGAGCAGGTCCATCACAGTGGGCCGTCCCTGCGGGTCTAACCGCGTAGTAACGTAGTGCCGAGGTTTGTGGAGGGCGAGATAGACCTTCCGGCTGGAGAGCCGCAATGCTTTCCCGTCCACTTTGATGTGGGCGCTGTCTGTGTCTGCCTTGCTGCCCAGTTCACGCACGACATGGCCGTTGACCGTCACACGTCCAGCGACGATCCATTCTTCTGCCTGGCGGCGCGATCCTCGGCCGGAGCGGGAAATAATCTTCTGCAAGCGCTCAAGCGCCATCGGTATCCCCAGGCGCAGGGTCGCGAAGTTCTTCCGGAGAGACGCTGGAGGCGGGAACTTCCGATCCCCCCGTAGAAGCAGACTGGGCGGCTTTGGCGTGGAGTTCCGTTGGGCCGGCCTGGCCGGATAGAGATTGTTCGGACAGAGCTTGTTCGGACAACAAAAGCTCAGAGGAGGGATCAGAAGGGTTGCTGGTGTCGGTTTGCTCCCCGGATGGTTCGCCCATCGCCGCCCGAGTGATCTCCTCAAATTCCTGCAGGCTGGGCAACTCCTGCAGGCTGCTCAATCCGAACTGCAACAGGAACTCCCGGGTGGTTTTATAGAGAATGGGGCGGCCGAGGACGTTCTTCCGTCCGGCGGTGGTAATCAGTTTCTTTTCGAGAAGAGTCTTCAGGACGCCGGCTGCGTGGACGCCACGAATTTGCTGTATCTCCGGGATCGTGATCGGCTGCCGGTAAGCGATGGTGGCCAGGGTCTCGAGCGCCGCCATGGAAAGCTTCACGGGAGGGGTCATATCCTTCACTAATTTTCGGATCGTCTCGTGATGCTCCGCCTTGGTAAACATCTTGTAGCCGCCGGCGATCTCGCGGATTTCGATGCCATGCCCCTCCTGGCTGTATTCCTGCAGTAGTGCTTCCAGCACTTGGCGCACTTGGGCGGCCGGGGCGCTTTTGAGAGCCTTGCAAATTTGCTCCACGGTAACCGGCTCATCGGCCACGTAGACGATTGCTTCCACCGCCGCTCTCAGGGCTTGGTCCTGGTTTTGTGTTTCTTCCTGATTGTCCATGATTACTCTCGCCTGTTAGGTTCGTTCATTAGTTTCGCTCATTCCTTTTCCTGCTGACTTACTCTGTCCCATTGTCCCCAAAAGCCTGCGGCTTGCTCATCTCCGCTGAGGAGGCTATTGGTAGCTTTGATCCACCTCCGGTTGTGACTCCGCGTAAACCGTTGCAAACATTGTGTGCCGGACAAGGGCAATTTCCCCAAAGGCTTCTTTCTGACGCGCCCGTACGGCTTGCAGGCGCACCAACTCCAGGAGGGCCAGAAAAGCCGCCACCAGCGCCTCCCGCGACCGAAGACGGTTGAATACCTCCCCCAGCACAACCGGTTCCGAGCGGGCGGCGAGCATGTCGCACAATTGCCGCATCATCTCGGCGACACTGACCTTTTCATCTGGAAGAGCGATCTCCGGCTTGTCCTTGGCGCGCTCCAAAATTTGCTGGAAAGCTTTCACCAAGTCGAAAAGCGTCACGGCCAGCCCTGGCTCCGCAGTGGTATCGAAGAATGGTTTCAGAGCCGGCGCCGACCACAGGGCGTTCTGCACGATATGCTTCTGATCGAGCATCTGTGCGGCGTTTTTGAACTTCTCGTGTTCCAGCAATTGATGCACCAGTTCGTCGCGCGGGTCTTCCTGATCGCCAGAATCTTCGGAAGGGTCAGGCGGCAGAAGCATCTTCGATTTGATATGGATCAAAGTCGCCGCCATGAGGATGAAGTCCCCGGCGATCTCGGTGTCCAGTTGTTCCAGGTGTTGCTGCAAATACTTCAAGTATTGCCCGGTAATCTGTGCGATGGGGATGTCGTAGATATCGATTTCCTGCTTGCGAATCAGGTCGAGAAGCAGGTCCAGGGGGCCTTCGTAGCTTTCTATTTGGATACGGTATGGCTCGTTCATTGTTTGCTCTCGGCTGCGTTCCGGCAGGGGATTTAATCCGCGCTCGAACTTTCTTTTTTTGCCGGGGCCGGCTTTTTGGGTTTCTGGTCCGCTTTCGCTGTGCGGACAGGGGATTGAAAAGTTCGGGAGAGGTTCATGCCGTCGCGAACCTCTTCCATCGTCTGTTGCGCAGTCCGGCTGGCCTTCTTGGAGCCCTCCTCCAGGATATCCCAAACCTGCTTCGGATTTTTTTCATACTCGATACGGCGCTCGCGAATCGGCGCCAGAGCCTGCACCAAGCTGTCCGCCATCAGCTTCTTGTCTTCCACGCAGCCGATCCCGGCCCGGCGGCACTCCCGGTTGACCATCTCAACCGTGGCGGGCGAAGAAAAAATCTGATGGAAGCTGAACAGGGGACAGACATCCGGATTGCCGGGGTCAGTCTTGCGCGCTCGCGCCGGGTCGGTGAGCATTGTGGAGACCTTCTTTCGGATTTCCTGCTCCGTGTCGCTCAGGAATATGGCGTTCCCATAGCTTTTGCTCATCTTGCGCCCGTCGGTGCCGGGCAGCCGGGGAAAACTGGTCAGCATCGGACGCGGCTCGGGAAAAATCGGCCCATAGAAGCCGTTAAACCGGCGGCAGATCTCCCGCGTCAACTCTACATGGGCTACTTGATCTTCACCGACAGGGACGAAGTCAGCCTTGTAGATGAGGATGTCGGCCGCCTGCAACACAGGGTATCCCAAAAAGCCATAGGTGCCCAGGTCCTTGTCCCGTATATTCTCGCGCTGCTCCTTGTAGGTAGGCACTCGCTCCAGCCATCCCAGCGGCGTGACTTGTGACAACAATAGGTGAAGTTCGGCGTGCTCGGGTACGCGGGATTGCAAAAACAGCACCGCCCGATTCGGGTCCAGGCCCGCCGCCAGCCAGTCCATCAGGTTCTCCAGGGAATGTTTCTGAATCTGGCTGGTGTCGGCATAATGTGTAGTGAGCGCGTGCCAGTCGGCGATAAAAAAGTAGCAATCGAACTTTTCCTGAATCTGAACCCAATTCCCGAGCGCTCCGACCAGATGACCGACGTGGACTCCTCCCGTCGGACGCAATCCGCTCAGAACTCGTTTTTTCGGTGAAGATTCGGCTGGAGAGGGAGAGGCCATGTGAAGATCAGATCCTTAACAAGGAGTTGAAAAATCTCAAAAACGGCGAAAGCACGGTCGATACACCGCCGGACCAGAGGAGAAAAAATAGCAGGAAAAACCCGTATTCCTTCACCGGCGCGAAACCTGCACGGGCCTTTGCCGGCAGCAACCCTTCCAAAATATGGCCGCCGTCTAGCGGCGGGATGGGAATGAGGTTGAACACTCCCAAAATTACATTCACCATCATCAAGGAATGGAGCAGCAAAACTATCGGCATCAGCACGGAGCCGCCCGCTTCCATGGCTTCCGGGCCACCGTAGCCGGTCAATATCTGGTTCGCCGCCGGGGAGACAATGCGGAGTGCCAGCAACAGAACAAGAGCAGCCGTCGCTGCCAGGAAATTGCTCGCCGGGCCTGCGGCGGCGATATAAACATTGTCGCGCACGGGATTCCGCAAGCGGGATGTATCCACCGGCGTCGGCTTGGCCCAGCCGAAGATGGGCGCATGTGAAATGGCGCCGAGCAGTGGAAACAAAACTGTTCCTACCGGGTCGATATGCCGGATTGGATTCATCGAGATGCGGCCCAGGAACTTTGCCGTGGGATCTCCAAAACGGTTTGCCGACCAGGCGTGGGCGGACTCATGAAAGCTGATGGCAAAAAGGAATGCGATGATCTGAAAGAGAATCTCAACGGATGAAAAAGCCAAATTGACCCCGGTACAACGGCCATCGTCCAGCGTGCAAAACTGCCGGCGGCGGCCTTCACCTTGCTTGAAAAGAAATGTTAGCACAGCCCGCCGTGGCGAAGTATAGTGGAATTTCCGCCTATGATCGTCCTCGCAGTCGATACCAGTTCCGAACAAGGCAGCCTGGCGCTGGCGCAGGAAAACGAGTTGCTTGAACTGATCCCCCTTCCGCCCAAGCGTCACAGCGTCACCCTTCACGGAGAGATTGCTCACCTGCTGGAGCGGCACGGCTTAGCGACCCGCGATATCCAGGGATTCGGAGTTGTGGCGGGCCCCGGTTCCTTTACAGGAGTTCGGGTGGGCCTGGCGGCAGTGAAGGGGCTGGCTGAGGTGAACGAGAAGCCGGTCGTTGCCGTCTCCAGTCTGGAAACGCTGGCGGTTGCAGCTTGCGCGCAGTTTTCGGAGCACTCTCCTGCTATTAGCAACGGCAGGATTTTGGCGCCTCTCCTCGACGCCCGCAGGGGACAAGTCTTTGGGACTGCTTATCGGAGCGCTGCTTTTAGGGAGGCGGCTCATCCTCAAGAAGGAGAGTGCCTCCAGTCTCTCGTCAAGGAAATGGTATGTTCTCTAAAGTCTTTCCTGGAGCGCATGCATGAGGCCGGGATTGAGGAGCCGGTGTTTTGCGGAACGGAGTTGGATCACTATGGTCCAGAGATCGATGAGGCGGGATGGAAGCTATCGCCACGATTAGTGGTTTCGCCCTTCCTGGCGGCCTCGCTGGCCCAAATTGCCGCCGAGAGATTACGGAAAAGGTTAGGAGCAGCGGCATGGGATGTCGACGCGAACTACGTGCGCTCCTCTGACGCTGAGCTATTCTTCAAAGGATGATTCCTGTTCGCCCATTGCGCCCCGAAGATGTGGAGCATCTGCTGGCCCTTCTTGCCGCGTCAGCAGACCGTGCTACTGCTGGTGGCAATACTGCGGGTCAAGCCGCTGGCTGGAATCGCCGTGCTTTCGAGGACATTTTGGCAAATCCAGAGCAGGGTTCCTGCCTGCTAACGGAACAAGATGACGCAGAGCACGATGGCATTGTGACGGGCTTCGCATGCTTCCGGGTGACGGCGACGGAAGCGGAGTTGCTCAATTTAGCCGTGCTGCCTCTGGCTCGCCGGCAGGGCACTGGCTCTCGGTTGTTGGAACATATTCTCCAGGAGGCTGCCTGCAGGGGAGCGGAGCGCATCTTTTTGGAGGTGAGGGAATCAAATGTCGCGGCCTGGCGTCTATATGAGCGCTTCGGTTTCCAGCCCGTCGGGCGACGTCGAGGATATTATACCCAGCCCGCAGCGGACGCCGTCATACTCCGTCGCTGCCTTTCGCCCCCTACGCACGCCGCCAGCCACCGTTTAGCTGGCTGCGACAGACAGCCAGACCATTGGACTTGAAATTATGTCTTTCCGGTGCTAGCGTAGGCCCATTCCATCACACAAGGAGGTGTTCTGCTTCATGGAGACAGACCATCAAGAAGTGAAGAATCGTTTGATGGCTACCAACGAAGAGTTTTCCCGCTTGGCAAAGGAACACTCGCAATATAAACAACAACTGGAGGAGCTTTCCAGTCGACCCCACCTTACAGAATCCGAGCGGCTGGAAGAAGTCAATCTGAAAAAGCGGAAACTGGTCTTAAAGGATCAGATGGAGAAGATTCTTCAGCAGCACATCAATACGGCTGTTTGACCTTGCCCCAGACCGGCGCGAGACCCGGCGCGAGACCCTGTGCGAGACAATGATCCCCGGATTGACAGGTGCCGTTCCCCTTTGACATGATAACGTCATGATCCGGGATGGATTCCTATACGCAATTGCCCTTGGTTTCTTAGGCGCTTTTGCCGCTGCTGTGGCGGGGCCCGCCTGGGCGATTCCCGAGTTGCTTCTGGCCGCATTTGTCCTTTACTTTTTCCGGGATCCGGAGCGGACAGTTCCGGACGGGGAAGTTGTAGTATCTCCGGCCGACGGCCGCGTGGTCGATTTGCGCCAGATGGAGTTGGACGGCAGGCAGGTGTGGCGAATCAGCATCTTTCTCTCCCTCTTTAACGTTCACGTGAACCGTTCTCCCATCGCGGGATTGATTCGCAATGTTTGCTACACGCCCGGCAGATTTTTCATTGCCAGCCGGCCGGAGGCCTCCGCGGAGAATGAGCAAAACACGGTGACGGTCGAGGGAAAACACTTCACCGTCACTTTCAAACAGATTGCAGGCATCCTGGCGCGGCGCATCGTGTTCTGGAAGAAGCCGGGAGAGCAGGTGGCATGCGGTGAGCGAGTGGGCCTTATCAAATTTGGTTCCCGAGTGGATTTGTTTCTTCCGATAGAAATTCCCCCGGCTGTCGCCGTCGGAGACCGCGTCAAAGGCGGTGTCAGTATCCTGGCGCGGCCCGGGAGCCGGTTGAAGAACGACGCCGAGCCAGCGCCGGCAACCAAGAGTGTGGCGGGAGGCTAATCCCGGTATAATTGCTGCGAGATCACTATGCGCGCGAACCGATCCCATGCCGGAGCCCCTCGCCGGGGAGCTTACTTGCTGCCCAGCCTGTTTACGGTGGCCAATATCTTTTGCGGCTACTTTGCGCTGACGGAGTCGTTCAAGGCCGGCCTTTTGGTTGCTCAGGATGTTACCGCTGCGGGAATGCACTTCGATATTGCGGCAAAAGCCATCGGGGTGGCTGTTCTATTTGACGGAATGGACGGTTGGATCGCGCGCCAGATGGGCACCAGCAGCGCTTTTGGAAAAGAACTGGACTCGATGGCAGATACGATTACCTTTGGCATTGCACCCGCCTTTTTGGCTTTTTCCTGGGGAGTGCAAGCTGTCCTGCCTGTTCCGGCGACTCCGTTGATTGAGCACCTGACGACGGTGGGGTGGTTGATAAGCTTTCTGTTTGTCATTTGCAGCGCCTCGCGGCTGGCGCGCTTCAACATTCAAGGCACTCCGTCGGCCTCCTCGCCGAATCGTCCCAGCCACAAACACTTTGTGGGCCTTCCGACGCCTGCTTCGGCCGGGCTGGTGGCGGCGATTGTCCACGTCAATTCCGGGAATCCGGTGAGCGGCTGGCTGTGGGTTCCGTTCTGGCTTTTGGTGCTGCTGGCCACTTCCCTGCTGATGGTCAGCCGGTGGCGTTATTACAGCTTTAAGAATGTCGATCTGCGGAAGAAGCGGAAGTTCGTAGTTGTTATTGGAGCGGGGGGGCTGCTGGCCCTGATCTGGTTTTATTCCCATGTTGTTCTGCTGCTAATCGCGGTGAGTTACTTGCTCTCCGGGGCGCTGGCGAAAGTGACGCACCTATTACGCCGGGACCCGGCCAAAGCCCTCGCACAGGAACGTGAGGTTTGAATTGCGGGCAGGCAACCACAAGGCAGCCCAGTAAAGACCGATGGAACAAGCACAGGCCTCCGGATACAACATCGCGCTGGTGGGCGCCTCCTCTCTCAAAGGAAAAGAGATCAAAGAGGTTCTGCAGGAACGCAACTTTCCCTTGAAGCGCCTGACATTGCTCGATGAGGAAGATCGCGGCGGCCAGTTAGCCGAGTTTGGCGACGAGCCGCTGGTCATTCAACCGGTGAGCCGGGAAAACTTCGAGGATGTCGCTCTCGCTGTTTTTGCCTCCTCCCCCGCTTTTACGCAACAATATTGGCGGATGGCTGAAACCAGCGGGTGCCAGGTGATCGATCTGGGCCATTGTTTGGAAGCAGAAACGCAGGCCAGACTCCGGGCGCCGTCCGTGGAAAGTATTTGGGAGAACCAGGACAAAAAGATCTCTTGCGGCGACCGGTCCAGCGAATGCCATCTTTTTATTTCTGCCCACCCGGCTGCCATCGCTATTGCCGGTGTTCTCGGGCGGCTCTCGCGAAGCTACTCGGTCGTGCGCTCCGCCGTTACAATCTATGAACCCGTAAGCGAGCGAGACAAAGCAGGAATCGACGAGTTGCATCAGCAGACTCGCAACCTCCTCGCCTTCCAGCAGATTCCTCGGCAAGTTTATGACTCGCAGGTAGCCTTCAATCTGCTGCCGAGCTATGGAGAGCTTTGCCGGCCGACACTGCGGGAGGTGCAGGACCGCATACAAAACCATCTGCGGCGATTGCTTGCAGGCCGCGTGGTCCAGCCGGCTTTGCGCCTGTTGCAGGCCCCCATCTTTCATGGGTATACGTTTTCTTGTTTTGTGGAACTGAAAGAGCGGACGACGCCGGAAGAAGTGGAAGCCGTCTTGGACCAGAAGCCTTTGACCCTGTGGAAGAGCGCGGAGGTGGAACCTTCTGCGGTGGGTGTGGCCGGTTTGGGAGAGATTGTGCTCGGCCCGGTCGAAAGCGACGCGGCATGGGAATCAGGTTTCTGGCTCTGGGGGGCTGCGGATAACCTGCGGCTGACCGCTCAGAATGCGATTGAAATTGCTGAAGGATTGATTGCGTCCGGCAATGGCTCCCAGGTCAGCAGTTCCAGCTAAGAATAAAGGGAGGTATCTCATCGGAGCCTTTTCACGACCCCTGCTGAGCGCTGCGCTTCTTAGCCTGCTGTTGACTTGCGCTTGCGGCTACCGTGTGGCGAACAGTAGCACTCCGGGGCTGCCTGCCGCCATCCAAACTATTGCAATTCCTTCTTTCCAAAATGAAACCTCCCGCTTCAAGATTGAGCAAACTTTGACGCAAGCAGTCTTTCGTGAGTTCTTGACACGAACTTCCTACCGTCTCCAATCCCAGGAAACCGGCAGCGACGCAGTCCTGAAAGGAACGATCACCGCGATCTATTCCAGTCCGATTGTTTTCGACCCCGGCAGTGGACGAACCACGGAGGTTCTTTTGACCGTCAGTCTGCGGGTGGTCCTGTCGGATACCAGAACGCAGGAAATCCTCTATGACGCCAGCAATTTCGTCTTCCGCGAGCCTTTTGAGGTGAGCACGGACGCTGCCAGCTACATCGAGGAAAGCCAGCCGGCCTTGGAGCGGCTCTCCCGGGAGGTTGCTGCCAGCCTGGTTTCAACCATCATTGAGAACTTCTGATGCAAATTTCCGCTGCGAGCGCGCTGGAAAACATTCAAAAAGGAATCGTCTCGACCGGTTATTTGCTGTTCGGAAAACAACTCTATTGGAGAGACCGAATCCATGAGGCCCTGCGGAAATCTTTCGGAGATGGCGCAGCCGGCATGGGCATCGCTGAATTTGATCTTCGCCAGGACCCTCTCGGCAGAGTGCTGGACGAAGCGCGCTCACTGAATCTGCTGGCTCCACGGCAATTGTTATTTGTCAGGAACGCGCAGGCTCTGGACGCCCGCCGACGCCGGGGAACACAGCGCGCCGCCACGGGGGATACTCAACTCACGCCATCTGACGATCTTTCCGCTTATTTGCTTCAGCCCAACCCATCCACCACGATTGTTTTTGAGATGATGGATGTGAATTTGGAATCAGACGATTGGAGGGAAAGAGAAAAAGCAAAAGCCCGCTTGGCGGCTTTCGAGGACCTGTGTGACGTAATCCTCTTGGTTTCTCCAAATTTCCGGGCGGCCATGGAACTGTTGCGGCAGGAGGCGGCGGCACTGGGACGCAAGATTTCTCCGGCAGCGGCTGAACAACTGCTCACAGTCTTTGACAAAGATATGGGCCGCATTCGGATGGAGCTGGAAAAAATATGTCTCTACAACCCGGAAAAGGAAAGCGTCGATTTGGAGGATTTGGAACCGATGGTGCCCGCTTTGGCTGGCAAGGCCGGCACGACTTTGGCCGAGGCCATCGGCGCAGGGGACAAGAAGAAGGCGCTCGAAATACTGGAGGAATTGGAGCGCAGCGGGAAATACCTTCCTTTGGTGATCTCCGAGGTGGCCCGTTACTTACGCCAGTTGATTGTGTTAAAGGAGAACCGAGCGCGCGATACCCGGCAGGCAGGAAAGGTTCTCTGGTCAGCCAAACTTCCCGCCCCCCCTAATGTACTGCCGGCTTTGCTGGGGCAAGGACGCAAGATGAGCGGTGCTCAGTTGCTGCGCGGTCTCCAGCTTGCTTTTGAAGCGGACTTGGCGCTCCGCTCCAGCCCTCCACGAGCGCGGATTGTTCTGGAACAGTTCATTCTGCAGTTGTTTCGTTCCCGGCCGTCAACTGCGTCACGGGTGTAAGGTTGGGGGATACCCCGCACCAGTGGGTTATCCCCCCCGCCGAACAGAGAGGAACGCTATTTATTTTCATAAGGTTAGCTTGCGAAATGAATGGCAGGCCAAATGCACGACAAAGGCCAGACTGTCCGGAGGAAAACTTCCAGACCCGCCACTGGAATCGGTGACCCCGCCAAAAGACACCGTTCCTCCGGACAGCGACTACACTCCTTACAGATCACAGATTAATGAAGCAGGTTGAGAGTCCCTCGACCAATTAGTTTCAGAGTTGCTGTGAAGTGGGTTGTTGGTGAATCCATCCGAGCCGCGACCGTGAAACACCGCATCGCGCTGAAAGCGGCGCGTTGGGAACCCCGCGAGGGAGCGGTCAACCCAGCCTTGGTTACCCACTTGCCGTTTGGGGTCCGCTTGCTTACGCGCGCGGCTCTGACGATACACTGACGTGAAAGCGCTCTAGTTACCGCTCTCCCCACTTTAATTTGCTGCGGAGCACTTCAAAGAATTCTTTGTGGGGAGGGCGCACCAAGCTAATCCAGCTTTTGGAGAGGTCGCAGACAATCCGGTCGTTGTTGTGCAGGGACAGTCCGACTTGGCCGTCCACGGTTAAGAAAACGGATTCCGTCTCCGTTTTTACGGCGACCTCGATCCGGGCGCGGTCCGGCACAACCAGCGGACGGTTGGTCAGGGTGTGGGGACAGATGGGAGTCACAATAAAGGCTTCCACCGTGGGATAGACGATGGCCCCCCCGGCCGCCATGGAGTAGGCAGTAGAACCGGTCGGGGTTGAGATGATGAGCCCGTCGGCTTTGAATACACTTACCAGCACTCCATCCACATATGTTTCAAAGTCTGATATCCGCGAGATAGCCGCCCTGTTGAGGACAACGTCGTTCAAGGCGTGGTAAGTTGGGCCAGGCAAGCCGGAGTGAATCACCTGCACTTGCAATAGTTTACGGCTGTCAATTTGATGCTTTCCATTAAGAATTAATTCGAGGCTGGAGTACAATTCCTGAGTAGTCACGGCGGTGAGGAATCCCAGAGCGCCCAGGTTTACGGCCAGGATCGGGATGTTGCCGGAGTGGACGTTGCGTGCGGCAGCCAGCAGTGTGCCGTCCCCCCCCAGCACGATAACCAAATCGCACTTGCCGGAGAGTTCGCTCCGGGCGATTACCTGAGCGGGCAGGGAAGCTTTGCTGGAAGAATCAAGGCTGTCGGCTGTCTCCCGGTCGAGATAAGCCTGGATGCCTCTTTCGGCCAGCCAGCCCAGCAAGCTCGGCACAATCTGCTGCAGCTCGGCTTTTCGCGGTTTGGAGATGATGCCTGCGGTACGGATTGCCATGAGCGAAGCTACTCTCTTGCCGTGCTCGCCGTTATATCGGCTCCCCCAGCGATTCGAGCGGGCCCCGAAAAACGGAGGCTAAAAAAAATTCTTGATTGCCGGTGGCGCCCCGGATCGGACACAGCATCCTTTGGAAATCTGTGAAACCGAGTTGGGCGGCGGCTGTTTGAACATGGTTGACTGATTCCAGTTGCAGCGTTTCATCCCGGACAATGCCTCCTTTGCCAACCCGGCCCTTTCCGACTTCAAACTGCGGTTTCACTAAGATCAGCAAGCGCGTTCCCGGCTCCGAAAACTGTACCAGAGAAGGGAGGATTCGGGCGGCGGAAATGAAGGAAACATCCATTGTGATGAAGTCCGTCTTCCGCCCGATTTGTTCCATCTGAAGATAACGGGCATTGGTGCGCTCCAACAGGGTTACCCGTGGGTCCTGCCTTAAGCGCCAGTCCAGTTGATTGGTCCCGACATCCACGGCGAATACCTGAGCGGCTCCGAATTGCAAAAGGCAATCCACAAACCCTCCCGTGGAGGAGCCGATGTCAAGCGCTACCTTGCCCCGCAGATCCCAGTGAAACTGCTGGAGGGCGGCTTCCAGTTTCAAGCCGCCCCGGCCTGCATACGGCCGGGCTTTGCCCAGAATCTCCACGTTTGATTCCGGCTCCACCCGCGTGCCTGCCTTTTCGATCTTTTTCCCTCCAACCAGCACGCGGCCCGCCATGATGACGGCCTGAGCTTTCGCGCGAGTTTCGATCATCCCCCGTTCCACCATCAAGCAGTCCAGACGTTTCTTGTTCATGGCTGGCACAGTAAACAACCTGATCGGCGCTCCCATTGCTTTGCTCTTTAGGCTTTCCGTGAAACCAAAAATTGAGCCAGTTGTTTCAGAAGGCCATTCCTCTCCCCGAATGGTTCCAGAGCCTCGGAAGCCTTGGCGACGTATTCTTGCGCCATTTGCTTGGATCGCTCCACTCCGTAAAGCGCCGGATAGGTCACTTTTTTCTGCAGGACATCCTTTCCCGTTGCTTTGCCCAAAGATTCGCGGGAACTCTCCACATCCAGAACGTCGTCCATGATTTGAAATGCCAGCCCCGCATGGGCGCCAAAGCGGGAGATGGCTTCCAGTTGGTTTCCGCCGGCGCGTTCTCCGATCGCGCCCAGTAAAACCGCCGCCCGGAACAGAGCGCCGGTCTTGGCGCTGTGAATGTATTCCAGTGTTTCCGGAGTCGTCGGACCGTTCGGCGCTTCCAAGTCTACGACTTGGCCGCCAATCATACCATCCACGGTTCCTGCCGCTCGGGCCAATTCGGCCACCAAGTCGGCTCGCACCTCAGCCGGGGTGCGCGGCAGAGTTGCCAGAACGTGAAAAGCCAGTGTCAGCAAGGCGTCTCCGGCAAGGATCGCATTGGCTTCGCCGAATACTTTGTGGCAAGTGAGCTTGCCCCGCCGGTAGTCGTCGTTGTCCAGCGCAGGGAGATCATCGTGGATGAGGGAGTAGGTATGAATCATCTCCAGAGAGCAGGCAATGGACTCCATATCCGGATTCGTCTCCTCCGAGAGGAGCCGGGCAGCCTCCATGCAGAAGATCGGACGAAGCCGTTTGCCGCCGGCAAACAGACTGTAGCGCATCGCGCGATGCACAGCCGCCGGTTTTTCCGATTCTTCCGGCACCAGACGCCGGAGCTGCGCCTCAATCCGGTTTCGCTGTTGTTCCAGGTGGGAGTTTAAGGACACGGATTTTTCAGGATGGCTGGTTCTCTTCGTCCAGATGGAAGGGTTCGGCCACCATCTTGCCGTCCCCTTTCTTTAGAAGAAGCTCCACTTTAGTTTCGGCTTCTTCCAATTGGCGGCGGCAGTCGCCGGAAAGCTTCATCCCCTCTTCAAAAAGCTTCAGGGTGCGATCCAGAGTGAGGTCGCCTTGTTCCAGTTCCTGGACGATTTTTTCGAGCCGTTCCAGACCTGCCTCAAAGTTCATCTCGGAATTTTTCTTTTGGCTCATCTCGTTTCTTTTCCTTGCTGCATATTTGTCCTTCGCGCCGTGCGTCGGCTTCTCCAACCGAAGGGATGGCAAGCCCGGAAGGGGGATGCCTATGAATCAACGCGAGCAGGCCCGGTTACGGTGATCTTGGGCCGGGGGGCTTCCACTGCGCGCACCGCATCCCGAATCGCCTGAATATGTTCCGGCGTGGTCCCGCAACATCCTCCCAGCAATTTCACGCCGCTTTGGATGAAGCGTTGTGTATAGCTGGCCATGTGCTCGGGGGAGCAGGGGTAAATGTTGCGCCCTCCTACGTTGACCGGGAGGCCGGCATTCGGTTGCGCGGAAAAGGGGCGGTCGCCGAGCGGGGCCATCCGCTGAATCGTATCGAGCATCGCCTTGGGTCCGACGCTGCAGTTGCAGCCAATGCCGTCGGCTCCCCACTCGGTCAGCTTTTCGGTGAACTTCTCCGGGCTGGTTCCGGAAAGCATCTTCCCGTCGTCATCGATGGTGACATGGGCAATCACCGGCAAGTCGCAGGCGCGTTTGGCCGCGGCGATAGCCTCGCGTATCTCATCCAGATCGTAGAAGGTCTCCAAAAAAAGCATGTCCACGCCCGCTTCCGCCAGGGCTTGGATTTGCTCCTGAAAAGCTTCCGCCGCACTTTCTGCGCTGCAAGGCCCCAACGGTTCCAGTCGTACGCCCAGGGGCCCGACCGCCCCTGCCAGCAGCGCCGCCTCGCCGCCGCACTGCCGGGCCAGCCGCACTCCCGCCTGATTGATCTCCCGGCACTTCTCTCCGAGTCCGTGGGGGGCCAATCGAAAGGCATTGGCGCCGAAGGTATTGGTCTCCAATATCTCCGCTCCAGCCGTCACGTAAGCCTCGTGAACTTCTTTTACCAGAGACGGCATGGACAGGTTCAGCTCTTCCAAGCAACGGTTGATGAAGATGCCTTTGGTGTATAGCATGGTGCCCATGGCGCCATCGCACACGAACACCCTCTCCTGTAACTCCTCCAAAAATCGACCGGCGCGCTTTTTCATAGAAGTGTGCTGCAAAGCATCTTAATACAAATAATCGGCCTAGTCAGTCCTAAGCGCCCGCAAGTGCTCCAATATCTCTTGTGTCGCGCGGGATTTGTTGAGCGTGTAAAAGTGGACTCCGGGAGCGCCTTTGCGGAGCAACTCCTCGCACTGTTGCGAGGCGTGCCGGATACCGATGCGCGTCACGGCTTCCAAATCCGTCCGGACTTCTTCAAGCTCCTTCTTCAGCGCCCCGGGGAGCGTCGCGCCGCAAAGGGCGGAGAAGCGCTGGATCTGATCATAATTTGTGATGGGCATGATGCCCGGGGTGATCGGGACTTTCAATCCCAAGGCGCGCGCCTTGGCGACAAAGTCGATGTAATAGGCATTTAGAAAGAAAAGCTGCGTGATGACGAACGAAGCCCCGGCATCCACCTTGCGCTTCAGATAGCGGAGGTCTTCTTCCAGGGTCTTCGCTTCGACGTGTTTTTCCGGGTATCCGGCCACGGCAATGCAGAACCCCATCTTCGCCGCTTCTTCCACCAGTTCGTTGGCATGCTGAAAGCCGTCCGCGTGCGCCTGAAACACGCTCTGACCTTTCGGCGGGTCGCCGCGCAGAGCGATGACATTTTCAATCCCGCGGTCAGCCAGCTCGCGCAGGACCTCCCGGATCTCGCTTTTGGAATGGCCCACGCACGTGAGATGGGCCATGGTTTCAATCCCGACGTCCTGTTTGATCCGCGCGACCAACTCGAGCGTTTTGGCCCGCGTGCTGCCTCCGGCGCCGTACGTGACAGAGACAAAATCAGGCTTGCGGCCCTTCAGGTGGACGATGGTCTCAAAGAGTTTGGTAGATGCCGCCTCGTCTTTAGGCGGAAAGAATTCAAAGGAGAAAAGCGGCCGTCCGGCCGCCAGTATCTGAGAAATTTTCATAGTTTAGCCGACATTATCCTTATCCGGGGCGATTTTACCGCATCTTTCAATACACCCACAATCGCAAGATGGAGTTATGGAGTGTTCCTGACAGGAAAGAAGGTCGCCGGCACTGAGGATACATTCCGGCGGGGAGCTTTCCAGACGCGGATTCAACGGGGGCGGCGCTAGGGCTTGGCCTCGGATGGCCGGAACCGGCGCGACTTCAACTCCGCTCGCGGAAGGGAACCAGGCTGCATAAATTGCAGTCGCGGACGTAAGCTGAGCCGCGTGTGCATTTCTGACACGATCCGCTCCCCCAACGACCGTTGCTGGTCTTCCGTCATGCTGCCGGTCTCCAGGCGGAGCAACAGCTCATCCATTTCCCGGTCGCGCGTCACTTCGCCCTGAAATTCAACCACCTCCGGAAAGGTCCGCAGGATATTTTCAATGGCAGACGGGAAAACATTGATGCCCCGCACGGTCATCATGTCATCGGAGCGGCCCAGGATGCCACCCCGGAGCAGGGCAAAGGTGCGTCCGCAAATGCATCTCTCTCGTGTCACGACGACCAGGTCGCCCGTCCGGTAACGGATCAGCGGCGAGCCCACGCGGCCCAGGCTCGTCAGCACCACTTCGCCGCGTTCGCCGTCTGCAACCGGTTCGCAGGTCGCCGGGTCGATCACCTCCAAAATAAACTCACTTTCATTAATGTGCGGTCCGAGTTGGTGCTGGCATTCATATCCAGTGGCGCCGATCTCGGTCAGCCCGCAGTGGTCGTAGGCTTTGCTCCCCCATGCCTGTTCGATACGGCGGCGGGTTGAGGGGATTCCCGCCCCGGTCTCTCCCGCGTGAATCGATATGCGGATTCCGAGACCGGAGCTGTCGATCCCCATAGTGCGCGCCACTTCGGCCAGCCGCAGCGCATAGGTCGGCGTCGCGAGAAGGACTGTGGGGCGGTTATCGCGCATCGATATGAGCCGTTGCTCCGTGGCCAGTCCGCCCCCGGTGATGGCCAGGCAGCCCATTTGGTGGGCGGCTTCAAAACCTCCCCAAAAGCCGAGGAAAGGACCGAATGAAAAAGCCGCAAAGATGCGATCACCGGGCTGGACTCCAGCGCCACAGAGCACGAATTTCCACTGCTTTACGAACGATTGGAAACCTTCCGTGGTGTCCAGCCAGCGCATCGGCACGCCAGTGGTCCCGGAGGTTTGGTGCAAGCGGGTGTAAGCTTCTACCGGGAAGGTCAGGTTGCTGCCGAACGGCGGATGCGCTGCTTGATCGGCGACCACCTCTGCCTTGGTCGTAAAGGGAACCTTGGATAATCTGCTCAGAGAAATCGGTTTTTGAATGCCGGCTGCTTGCAGCTTTTGCCGGTAGAAAGGATTACTCTCCAGAACCTGATGCAGCAGTTTGCGGAACCGGCGCTGTTGGAATTTGCGCAACTCCTCGCGCGGCAAGGTTTCGAGCCGCTGATCGAAAAAAGATGTTTGATTTACTTCCGCCACGCGATCTGTCCTTTTACCGATTTTGTTCCGGAAAGCCGGAGAACCTGCTGGCGTTCGAGTTTACAAGACGCCGCTTCCCAGGTTTTCCTGGAGCAGGGCAGCCGCCTGCGATGCAAAATTTAACACTGATTGAGGAAAGATGCCCAGCAGGAATGTTGCCGCTACGCTGAAGATCAAAACCAACCCCACAAGTCGCGGCACCCTTTCGACGGGGATTTGCTCGGCGGCGGGATGCATGTACATGAAGACAATCACACGCAAATAATAATAGGCTGCGATGGCGCTGTTCATCACTCCCAATACGGTCAGCCACACTAAATCAGCGCGCAGTGCAGCCTTAAAAATAAAAAATTTTCCTAAAAACCCGCCGGTCAGCGGAATCCCGATCAGCGACAGCAGAAACACGGTCATGCTGGCCGCCAGCAAGGGGGCGCGATACCCCAGACCGGCGTAATGATCCAACTCCACATACCGTTCCCCCCGGTTTCCAAAATGGCTGACGACAACAAACGCCCCAATATTCATGAAGGCGTAGGCGGCCAGGTAAAACATCACTGCGGCAACGCCTTCCTCCGAGTGCGCCGTGAAGGCCACCAGCATATATCCGGCATGGGCAATAGAGGAGTAAGCCAGCATGCGCTTGATGTTGGTTTGCAGCAAGGCGGCGAGGTTTCCCAGCACCATCGAGAGCAGCCCGGAAACCCACAACAACCAGGCCCAGTCCTGCGCGGAACTTTCCAAGGCAACCATGAAGACTCGCAGGAAAACGGCGAAGGCGGCGGCCTTCGGTCCGGTCGAGAGAAAGGCGGTGACCGGGGTGGGAGCGCCCTGATAGACATCGGGCGTCCAAATCTGAAATGGGGCGGCGGATACTTTGAAAGCAAAGCCTACAAACAGCAAGGCAATGGAAAGTCCCACCAGGGCGGTTGGAACCGGACCGATCAGCGGAGTCAACTGGGGGCTTGCCAACGCTGTCACGGTATTCTGTTCCGCCTGAAGAGCGAGGTGAATCTCGGTCAAGTTAGTGGTGCCGGTTGCGCCGAACATCAGCGCAATTCCGTACAACAGAAACGCGGTTGCGAACGAACCCAGCAAGAAATACTTCAAGGCCGACTCGCTGCTGGTGGCAACGCCGCGCCGGAAACCAACCAGGATATAACTGGCCAGCGAGGAAATTTCCAGCCCGATGAAGATCAGAATCAGTTCGCTCGAGGAGGCCATCAACCCCATGCCCATGGTCGCGAACAGAAGCAGCGCGTGGTACTCGCCGGAAGGGAGTCTTTCTTGGGCCGCGTATTCCGAAGAGGAGAGCACGACCAAAGCGGTGATGAGGAAAAAAAGAATATGAAAGAAAGCGCTGAAGGGATCGACTTCGAGCATTCCCCCGAAGGCCGGGTCCAAGCTGCGCCACGGGTACTGGTAGACGATGGCCCCGGCGGCTCCCAGCAGTCCAAGCAACGCTATGGCGGGGTGCCATCGGCCAGCGCTCTGCTTTTGGAACGCACCCAGGAGCATCACCACGATACCGGCCACGGCCAGAATGATCTCCGGCAAGATAGGAATAAGGTCCGAAGTTGGCATACTTTAATACGCGATTCCGGAAACTGTTTCTCCACTTCGCTCGTCTTTGGGAAGCGGCGAGAAAGCAGGGTTTCGCGGAGCCATGAGCCGGACAGCTTGCCGCTGCTGATTTTCCGGCGAATCGTCCTGGACGTGAATTTCGGACCCGCCCACGCGCTCCAGAATGGACAGGGTGGAAGCGTCCATCTTGCGCAGGAAAAAGGGCGAACAAACTCCCAGCAGCAGCATCAGAAACACTGTGGGAAGCAAGATGCCTTTTTCCAGGCGGTCGAGGTCCGGCATATTTTGATTTTCAGGACGGACCTCGCCCAGGAAAACGCGCTGGTACATCCAGAGCATATAGATCACAGCCAGCACGACGCCTGTCGCCGCCAGCACCGCGTAAAGGCTCCGCACCTGCCAGACGCCGAGCAGAATCAAAAATTCTCCAACGAAGTTGTTCAGCAGAGGGAGGCCTATGCTGGACAATGAGGTAATCATGAAGAAAACGGCCAAGGCCGGCGCGGGAGTAGCCAGTCCGCCCATATCCCGGATGAAGTGACTGTGCCGCCGCTCATAAATCATGCCGACCATCAAGAAGAGCGCTCCGGTAGAGATGCCGTGATTGATCATCTGATAAACGGCCCCTTCGACCGCTGTTTGATGAAAGGAGAAAATTCCGAGCACGACGAATCCCAGGTGGCTCACCGAGGTGTAGGCGATCAGTTTTTTTAGATTCGGCTGCACCATTGCGACCAATCCGCCGTAGATGATTCCGACAACGGCCAGGACGCTGATGGCTGACGCCAGCTCGCGGGCGGCATAGGGGAACAGCGGCAGGCAGAACCGCAGCAGGCCGTAGGTTCCCATTTTCAGCAGAACCCCTGCGAGCATCACGGAACCGGCCGTAGGCGCTTCCACGTGGGCGTCGGGCAGCCATGTATGCAGCGGAAACAGGGGGACCTTGACTGCGAAGGCGATAAAAAATGCCAGGAATAGCCATATCTGTTGTGTGCGGGATAGCACGAGCGTTCCGGAAGCGATAGCGCTCAAAATCCTCTGGGAATCGAAAGTTCCGGACAGATTGTAGAGCCAAATGATGGCAACCAGCATCAGCAGGGAACCGAACAGCGTGTACAGGAAAAATTTCAGCGCCGCGTAGACGCGCCGTTCGTGGCCCCATACGCCGATCAAGAAATACATGGGGATCAGACTGACTTCCCAGAACACATAGAACAAGAACAGATCAACCGAAACGAAAACACCGAGCGTGCCGGTTTCCAGCAGCAATAAAAAGAAGAAAAATTCCTTGGTATGTTCCTGGATCGAGCGCCAGGAAATTAGGACGCAAAGGATACTCAGGAATGTGACCAGCAAAACCAGGAACAGGCTGATGCCGTCCACGCCCACGTGATAGCGGATCGAGAGCGAATCGATCCAGCTCCGGTCGGTTACAAACTGCATCCCGGCGGTTTGCTCCGAAAAGCGAAAAGGGAGAACCAGAGAAAGCAGGAAAGTCACAATGGACACGCCCAGCGCCAGTCCGCGTATCGCGGCGGGCTGCTGCCGGGGAACAAGGAGCAGCACCACAGCCCCGGCGGCGGGCAAAAAGAGAATGCAGTTGAGCAGAGTGTTCATGCGGCCACCGTGACCATGAAGCCAATCAGCAAGAGCGCTCCGATCACCACCCAGCCGGCGTAAGAGCGGATGTTGCCGGACTGAATCTTGCGCAAGGTGTCGCCAAAGCCGCGAGTCGCGCGTGCGGCGAGGTTCACCGTGCCGTCTATTGCTTTGACATCCAGGGTTTTCCAAAGCACCTCGGTGGAACCCAGAATCAGAGGTTTCACGAAGAGGAAGCGATAAATCTCATCGACGTAGTACTTGTTGAGCAGCAGCCGGTAAATCCCCCCGGAAGCTTGGGCCAAACGGTCGGCGGCCTCCCGGCGCTTGAGAAAAAGATAGTAAGCGATGTATACGCCCAGCGCTGCCATGGCCAGCGAGAGCCCCATCAGCAGGAACTCGATGGATTCTTTACCGGCGGCATGCGCCGCTGCAGGAGCTGCCAGAACCGGCTCCAGCCAGTGTTCGAAATGATTGCTGCCTCCCAAAAATTGTGGCCAGCCAATCCAGCCGCCGATGAGCGAAAGCACGGCCAGGACGATTAACGGAACCGTCATGACCTTGGGTGACTCGTGTATGTGCGAGGCAACCTCCGGATCGGCTCGGGATTCACCAAAAAAGGTGAGAAAGACCAGGCGTCCGATATACACGGCGGTCAAACCCGCCGTCAGCAAAGCAATTACCCAGAAGAGGGGTCCGGCTCCGGTGGAGCTGGTGAAAGTTCTCCAGAGAATCTCATCTTTGCTGAAGAATCCTGCAAAGGGAAAAGCCCCAATCAGCGCCAGGGATGCGAACAGAAAAGTCCAGAAGGTAATGGGGATTTTTTTGCGTAATCCGCCCATTTTGCGGATGTCCTGCTCGCCGCCCATCGCGTGGATTACGCTGCCGGCCCCCAAAAACAGCAAGGCCTTAAAAAATGCGTGCGTCATCAAGTGGAATACCGCTGCGCCGAAGGCGCCCACGCCGCAGGCCATCACCATATAACCGAGCTGGCTGATGGTGGAATAAGCCAGAATCCGTTTAATGTCGGTTTGCAGGATGCCGATGGTTGCGGCATAGAGCGCCGTGATACAGCCGATGACCGCCACGACCAGCAACGCTTCCGGAGCTTGCACATAAATCGGGCTGGAGCGTGCGATGATATAGACGCCGGCGGTGACCATGGTGGCCGCGTGGATCAGCGCGCTGACCGGCGTAGGTCCCAGCATGGCGTCCGGGAGCCAGATGTACAGCGGAATCTGGGCGGATTTCCCGACGGCCCCGGCCAGCAGCAGCAGGCCGATCAGGGTGAGGACGCCTGATCCGTCCGAGTCCACTGGAAACTGCGCGGCCTCCGCGAAGATCACCGGAAAATCCAGCGAGCCGAAGGTTGTGTAGAGCACGATCAAGCCGAGCAGAAAACCGAGGTCGCCCAGGCGCGTGACGATGAACGCCTTCTTGCCGGCATCGGCGGCGTCCTCCCGGCGGAAGTAATACCCGATCAAAAGATAGGAACAAAGCCCGACTCCCTCCCATCCCACCAACAGCAGCAGGTAATTGCCGGCCAGAACCAAAGTCAGCATAAAGAACAGGAACAGGTTCATGTAGGCGAAGAACCGGTGGACCCCCTTCTCGCCCGACATATAGCCGATGGAATAGATATGGATGAGCAGGCCCACGCCGGTTACAACCAGCGACATGACGGCGGAAAGAGGGTCGAGATAGAGATTGAAATCTACATGAAAATCGGCGCCGGCAATCCAGGGGAAGTACGACTCCATGCGGGCTGCGTCGCCGAGGCTGAAGCAGGCAATGAGAGCGAGCAGAAAGGAACAGGCAACGGCGCCGACGGCAATCGCGGCAATCCCCCGAAGCGAAAGACGTTTCCCCCAAAGCCCGTTCAACGCAGCGCCCAGAAGCGGAAGAATCGGGATCAGCCACAATGGAAGACTTGTATCCATTCTTTACTTCGCTTTGCTTAAAAAGAACTTCCTTTGCTAAAAGAACTTCGCGATCAGAAACCGTCACTCCGTCCAGGCAGCGCCCCGGCATGGCAGGTCTGCTACTTTCGTCAAAGTTTCATCAGATCAATCCGGTCCACGTTGAGTGATTCGCGGTTCCTGAAGACGGTAATAATAATCGCCAGTCCAATCGTCGCTTCCGCCGCCGCAACCACCATCACAAAAAACACGAATATCTGGCCGTCCAGTTGCCGCAGAGAATAGGAAAGCGACACGAAGGTGAGATTGACGGCGTTCAGCATCAACTCCACGGACATGAATATCGTGACGATGTTGCGCTTGAAAAGAAACCCGGCAACACCAATCACAAACAAGATTGCGGCCAGAATCAGATAATAGGAAAGGGGAACCATTGTTTTCTCAATTCCTCGCGGCAAAGTCGATCTTCTGGAGACATTCGCCCGTGCTCCCGGGTTTAGGGCTCTTTTTTGGCCAGAACAATTGCCCCGATGATGGCGATTAAAATCAGGATGGAGATCACCTCAAAGGGAAGCAGGAAGTCCCGGAACAGGAGCCGCCCGATTGCAGCCGTTTGGCCGGGGAAGTCTCCGAATTGCACCATCGCGTCTCCGGGAAACTGGCGGTAGATCACCACCGTGACCATGGCCAGCAGAAGGAAGAGCAAGGGCAGGCCGAGATACTTGGCCACCTTGCTGCGGTCGCTCTGTTCTTCCTCGTCGGCGTTCAAGAGCATGATGACGAAGACGAACAGGACCATCACAGCCCCGGCATAGACGATCACCTGCACCACGGCGATGAACTCGGCGCCCAGCATGAGGTAGAGCGACGCCAGCGAGCCCATGACCCCGATCAGCGAAAGAGCGCTGTGAATGGGGTGCCGCTGGATGAGCAGGTTGATTGCAAACCCAACCGCAGCCGCTGCGAAGAGAAAAAAGAGCGCTTGATACATCGCGGCATTTCCTTGCGATCGCTAGGACCAGAAACGAGACAGCGCTGGCCAGGCAACCATCACAAAACTGGTGAGGATCACGTTCCCGAGCGCCACCGGCATCAGAAACTTCCATCCAAACGCCATGAGCTGGTCATAGCGGAAACGAGGCAAGGTCCCCCGAAGCCAGACGTAGACGAACAGGAAGCAAAAAACCTTTAATGCGAACCAAAACAAGGGCAGGATCACCTGCAGGAACGGCGGACCGAACAAGGGGCCGTGCCATCCCCCGAAAAACAAAACGGTCGCTACGCAAGAGACGGCGACCATGTTGGCGTACTCGGCCATGAAAAACATCGCAAATTTCATGCTGCTGTACTCGGTATGATAACCGGCTACCAGCTCCGTTTCCGCTTCCGGCATGTCAAAGGGCAGGCGGTTGGTCTCCGCAATCGCTCCCACATAAAAACAAAAGAAACCCACGATCTGGGGAAAGACATGCCAGCGCGGCAGAAATCCCCAATAGGTTCCTGCCTGAGCATCCACAATGGTTCGCAGACTCAAGCTGCCGGTCATCAGCAGCACGCCGACCACAGAGAGGCCGACGGCCAGCTCGTAACTAATCATCTGGGCGGTGCTGCGCAGGCTGCCCAGCAAGGAGTACTTGCTGTTGGAGGACCATCCGGCCAGGGCGATTCCATAAACCGCCATGGAACTGACGGCAAACAGGAACAACAGGCCGATATCCGGGTCGGCCACTTGAAACGCCTCCACGCCGCCCAGGGTGAGGGACGGGCCGAAGGGAATGACCGCAAATGCCAGCAGGGCAAAGACCAGCGATAGCAGCGGCGCCAAGGTATAGATGAACCGAAAGGCGCTGCTCGGAGTGATGTCCTCTTTGGTAAGAAGTTTCACGGCATCGGCCAAAGGCTGTAACAGTCCGTGCGGTCCCACACGGGTCGGACCCCACCGGGACTGCATGCGCGCCACCACTTTCCGCTCAAACAGAACGGCATAGGCTACGGCCGTCAACAGCACGACCAGGATGAGCACAATTTTGACCAGCGTGAACAGAATCACCGCGGGTGGCATAAGCGCGTCTCGAATAACGGGCCAGGCTTTTTTTCTTGCAGTTTAAGCCGGGTCAGGCTCTTTCCGTATGGCTCGCTCGGGAACCAAGTTCAAAATATTACTGAAGCGTCCCAAGGTTCCCGAAGTGAACAGTGTATCTTGTGCCGAGTAAACTCGTCCGGACGTTTCTGCCGGAGCTGCAAGCGGTTTGAAACCGTTCGGATTGAGAACAGCCTCAGCCCCGCCGGCCAGCACATTAGCGAGCGGAATATTATATTCCGGCACCATTTGACGAATCTCTTCGAGCGCTTCCTCGGGCCGGCACGGGTGGAGCGCGGCTCCCATAGCGGCTGCCAGGCTTTCGAAAATTTGCAGATCCGTCCGGGTTCCCAGAACCCCTATCGCTTTGCGCAACCGTTGCAGCTCTCCGCAGGTATTCGTCACGGTGCCCGATTTCTCGTATGCGCTGGCGGCCGGCAGCACGACGTCGGCGGCTTGCGCCGTCTCCTGGAGAAACAAGTCTTGCACCACCAAGAATGTCTTGCCGCGAAAATCCGCGGGATTGCGTCCCTTCAAGGGGTTCGCGCCCACCACGTACAGCGAATCCATGCCGCCCTGCAGTGTAGCCGTCACCATTTCGTCCACCGAAAGTCCCGATGTTTCCGGTATGGGCGTTTTCCATCGATTCTCGAAAAAGGCGCGAGCCACAGCGTCCTCAACCGGGCGGTACCCGGGCAACAGGTGCGGCAGCAGCCCCATGTCAGAAGCGCCCCGCGAGTTGCTGGAGTCGCCCAAGACAATGTAACGTGTTCGTCCGGACAACTGGCTTCCCATGCGGATTAACAGCGAAACGTCCGGCCCCGTGATCTCGTCTCCGAAAACAACGATCACATCTTTCTCTTCCTGTAAACGATTCCGGAAATCATGGAGAAGGTCTGAGGTGACAGGGTCCCCGCTGGGAGTTTTGCCCAGCAAAGCTTGACCGGCTTCCGGTTCTCCGCAAAGGTAGCGCAGCGCATCTGCTTCGTGTCCCAAGCCCAAAGGCAGGAAACGATGACTCTGGCGGAGCAGGGGAATCCGCCGGGAATTAATGATGTATAGCCTGGCACCGTTGCGACGGCAGGCCTCCCGGATGTTCCATGCGATCAACGGGTGCTGCTCGGTGGGATTGTTGCCGACGAGCAGGATTGCGGAGGCTCCGACAATATCTTTTGATCGAGCCAGAGGCGGCCGTTGGGCCTGTGCCGGCTGCTCTGGGGACTCATTCGCCAGAGCATGGATCAGGGCGGCATAGTCAGCCGTGCGGTGATGGTCCACGTGATTGGTCTGGAGAACGGTCCGCGCGAATTTCTGCAATAAATAGTTCTCTTCATTGGTGGTGTGATTGGAGGCGATCACACCAAAGCCTTTCGAGCGTTTCTCAGAGGTCCCGGCCAAGATGTTATTCGCAGCCTCGTTCCGGCGAGAGAGAATTTCACCCCACTTGGCGGCAACCATCCCGATGGCTTCTTCCCAGGTGGTTGCGACCAGTTCCTGTCCTTTGCGAACCAACGGCTGCCGGAGCCGCGAGGGATGCTCGACGAAGTCATAGGCGTAGCGGCCTTTGATGCAGAGAAACTCTCCGTTGATCCCGCTGCGGTCACGGTTGTTTCCGCGAAGAATCTTGTTATTCCGCACGCTCAATGTTGTTTTGCAGCCATCGCCGCAGTGGGTGCAGATGGTGCTGGTATACTGAATCTCCCAAGGCCGCGCCTTGTAGCGATAAGCGCCGCTGGTCAGCGCCCCCACCGGGCAAATGTCGATGCACATCCCGCACTCTTCGCACTCCAGATGATCGCCGTGATTGGGAGCAATCTCCGTGCGGGCTCCTCGGTTGACTACGCTCAAGGCTCCCACGCCCATTCCTTCGTCGCAGACGCGCACGCAGCGGTAACAAAGGATGCAGCGCGGAGCGTCGAAATAGACCACCGGGGACCACTGTTGTTCCTCCACGTGACGCTTTGCTTCGCCATAGCGGCTTTCGGAGGCGCCGTAACGGAACACCATGTCCTGCAATTCGCACTCCCCGCCTTTGTCGCAGACCGGGCAGTCCAGCGGATGATTCCCCAGCAGGAACTCCAGCATGGAACGGCGGGCTTGGGCCACCTGCTCGGTGTTCGAGCGCACGATCATCCCTTCGGTGGCGGGAACGGTACAGGCGGTTTGGAGTTTGGGCGCTTTCTCAATCTCCACCAGGCACATGCGGCAGGCCGCTTGCAAGGAAAGCCCCGGATAGTAACAGAAGGAAGGAACCTCAATTCCCGCCGCGCGGCAGGCATCAATCAGCAGGGTCCCTCGCTGCACCTCCAGTTCCCGGTCGTCCAGTCGAATTTTTACCATTTCACCCATCAGCGTTTACCGGGAAGCCGTGGCAGGCTCCTGCTTGGATTCAAAAGGACAAGGACGTCCGGAAAGGTGCATTTCAAATTCCTCCCGGAACTTCTGCACAAAACTGATCATGGGCATGGCGGCGGCGTCGCCCAGCGGGCAGAAGGTTCGCCCAAGCATATTTTTGGCCAGATGCTCTACCAAGCCGATATCCTCGTCCCGCCCTCCGCCGGAATGGAAACGGTGGAGTGTTTTACTCAGCCAGTCGGTTCCTTCCCGGCAGGGGATGCACCAGCCGCAGCTCTCGTGCGCATAGAATTGCATGAGGCGCAGGGCAACCTTCACCATGCAGGTGTCCTCGTGCATCATAATCACGGCTCCCGAACCCAGCATGGAGCCCGCTTTGGCCACCGAATCAAAATCCATGGGGGTATCCAGCGCGTCGGCGGTCAGCACCGGCGTGGAGGAACCTCCCGGGATGACGGCTTTCACTTTCTTGCCGTCCAGAATTCCGCCTCCCACTTCCTCGATCATCTTGCGCAGCGGGAACCCCATCGGCAATTCGTAAACTCCCGGCCGGTTGACGTGTCCGGAAAGCACAAAGAGCCGTGTTCCCCCGTTGCGCGGCGTTCCCAACTGTGCATACCACTCCCCGCCGTTGCGGAGGATGGCGGGGACAGCGGAGAAAGTTTCCACATTGTTGAGGACCGTCGGACCGCCGTAGAGCCCGACCACAGCGGGAAACGGGGGGCGAATCCGCGGAATGCCGCGCTTGCCTTCGAGCGACTCCAGCAGCGCCGATTCCTCGCCGCACTCGTAGGCTCCCGCCCCGGTGTGGGTCGCCAGTTCAAAGTCAAAACCGGTCCCTAGAATGTTTTTTCCCAGGTAGCCCCGCGCGTATGCTTCCTCCAGCGCGCGGTCCAGAATTTCCAGCAGATAGCGGTACTCCCCCCGCACGTAGATATAACCCTGGTGGGAGCCCACCACGATGCCTGCAATCAAAATCCCTTCGATCAACTGATGGGGGTCTTTCTCCATCAGCAGGCGGTCCTTGCAGGTTCCCGGCTCGCTCTCGTCGGCGTTGCAGACGATATATTTTGGCTTGGGAGATTCTTTAGGGACAAAACCCCATTTCATGCCGGTCGGAAAACCCGCTCCACCCCGGCCTCGCAGATTGGACCGCTTCAACTCCTCCAAGATGGATTCCGGAGTCATCTGCTTCAGGGATTTTTCGAGCGCCTGGTAGCCGTCGTGGCCCAGATAAGTGTCGATGGAAGCGGAATTCGGCAGGTCAAACCGTTCGGTTAAGACGAGCACCTCATGTTCGGAAACCGGCATGCCAGAGTGATCCTTCAAGCGCGTGAGCGTTGGAGCTCCCCAATCAATTGGTCGAAACGTTCCGGAGTCAGTTCATGATGAAACTGATAATTCACCTGTATGGCCGGGGCCCAAGCACAGGCCCCTATGCACTCCACCTCCTCCAAGGAAAACAGCTTGTCAGGAGTTGTTTCGCCGGGAGCAAGGCTCAGCTTTTTCCGGGCGTGCTCGAACAGTTCCTCGCCGCCCCGCAGAAGACAGGAGATGTTGGTGCATACCTGCAGGTGGTATTTGCCCGCGGGCTTTTTGCGCAACATGGAATAATACGAGATGGTTTCTTCCACTTGCGGGATCGTCAACTCCAGCCGTCCGGCGATTTCAGCGATTGTTTCCTTGCGCAGGAAGCCTTGTTCGTCCTGGACAAACAGCAGCATGGGAATCAGCGATGAGCGCTTGATGGGATAGTTCCGCATCAGCTTTTTTAATTTATCTTCGAGTTGTGCGCTGAATTGCATGTGCAACTTCTTGTGAGCGGAATTATCCTTAAGAAATCTATTCTATTGAGAACCTGACTTTAGGGCAAGGTCAGGGCACGGTTTCAACCGTGCCAAAAGATGCGCGCTGTCGCAGGGGTTTTAACCCCTGAGGTAATTCGTCCATAGCAAAGCGCCCCGACGCCGAGGACCACGGGTACTCATTAGCTGCCAATACCAGGCCTTGCTTGACGGAATTCTCTTCAATTAGCGGTCAATTTCTCCCAGCACAATGTCGATGGTGCCGATGCAGGCAACCAGGTCGCTCAGCAAGCGTCCTTCGGCGAGCTTCGGAAGGGCCTGCAGGTTGGCGAAGGAAGGCGAGCGCACCTTCACGCGATAGGGACGGGACGTGCCGTCGCTGACCACGTAATACCCCATCTCGCCCCGGGGAGACTCCACGGCCTGGTAGACCTCGCCCGGCGGGACGCGGAAACCTTCGGTGACAATTTTGAAATGATAGATCAGGGCCTCCATCTGGGTTTTCATCTTCTCGCGCTCCGGCATCACCACTCCGGGCGCATGCGCCTGGACGGGACCTTCGGGCAGGCCGTCGATCGCTTGCCGGATAATCTTCAGGCTCTCCCGCATCTCGGCTATGCGCAGCAGGTAGCGGGCATACACATCCCCATCGGTTGAAACGGGCACTTGAAACGAAAACTTTTCGTAAGAAGAGTAAGGGTTGTCCCGGCGCAGGTCCCAGTCGATTCCGGAAGCGCGCAACGTGGGGCCGCTGACGCCCAAGTCCAAGGCATCCTCGGCGCTGAGGATGCCCACGCCCCGTGTACGGCCGATCCAGATGCGATTCCGCGTCAGCAGGTCTTCATACTCTTGCAGGCGGGCCGGGAAGGATTTCAGGAAATTTTCGATTCGCGGAAAGATGTCGCGCGGAGGCTCCAACGCCAGACCGCCAACCCGGAAATAGCTGGTCATCATCCGCTGCCCGGAGGCCGTCTCAAATATATTCAGAATCTCTTCGCGCTCGCGAAAACAGTAGAGGAAAACAGACATCGCGCCAATATCAATGGCGTGGGTGCCCAGCCATACCAGATGGCTCGCGATGCGGGTCAGCTCATTCAGCATCACTCGCATCCACTGGGCGCGCGGCGGGACCTCCAGCCCCAGCAGCTTTTCGACCGCCAGCACATAACAGAGGTTATTGGTCAGCGGGCACAGATAGTCGATCCGGTCCGTTAACGTGATGGCCTGGTGAAAGGTCATGCTTTCGCAACTTTTCTCGATGCCGGTATGAAGGTAGCCGATATCGGGAGTGGCGCGCACAATGGTTTCCCCATCCAGTTCCAGGACGAGACGCAACACTCCGTGCGTGGAAGGGTGCTGGGGACCCATGTTGAGAACCAGCGTGCGGGCGTCGGGCGGGATAGCAAGCTCCGGCATTACCGATACCCCGTAATGGGATAGTCTTTGCGCAGAGGGTGGCCTTGCCAGTCCTCCGGCATCAGGATGCGTCTCAGGTGGGGGTGGCCCCGGAACTGGATGCCGAACAGGTCAAAGACCTCCCGCTCGTACCAGTTTGCCGCCCCCCAAACGGGGACGACCGAGGCGATCTCGGCTGCGGCCTCGCTCAGCCGGGACTTCAGGCGCAGACGTTCTTTGCGATGATGCGAATAGAGATGATAGATCACTTCAAACCGGGGCTCGGAGGGAAACCAATCGACCGCTGTTACGTCGGAGAGGTAGCGGTAGCCGCGCTGCGCTTTGAGGAACTCGCAAACGCGCTGAATCCGGTCCGCCCGAACCACAAGCGTCAGCTCTCCCCGGTCGTATTTTCCGTCGATGACCGCCTCCGGGTCGAATTCCGACAGGGCTGCGGCGTCCGGCATCTCGGCTACCTCATGCGGGATCATTACAAATCTCCAGAGTCAGCTTTTGTCCAATCCAGCGCCCCTTTTTTCCACAAGTAGGCGAAGCCGGCAAGCACGATCAGGAGGAAGAGGAGCATTTCCACAAACCCGAATATTCCCAACTCCTTAAAAACCACGGCCCAGGGGTAGAGAAAGATCACTTCCACATCGAAGAGGATAAAAACCATCGCTACCAGGTAGAATTTTACGCTGAAGCGGTGCCGGGCGTCTCCCGTAGGGGTGATGCCGCATTCATAAGCGGACAGTTTTTCCCGTGTCGGTCGGTGCTGGCCCAGCAGGTAGGAAACAACCAGCATCCCCACAGCCAGCAGAAGCACTACAGCCAACAACATAAGGATTGGAATGTAGCTTTGGATGTAGTAATTTGGCATGAAACAGAATGCTATAATAACAGCAAACTGAGGCAATTTGGACTATAGGGATCAAAAACAGGAGATGTCAAGCGTTTTTGCCTGAATTGTTTTTGCAGACGTTTGCCCTTCGACGCAGGAGGGAGCAGGAGAGAAGATGATTTTCGAATTCAGCACTGATATTCCCGTGAACGATTCTGTCTATCACGTCCAGACGGAAGACCGGGGAGCCCAAAACCCTGTCATCGACTCGATCATTGATATTGGCGGCAGGATTGTGGACCAGGTACGAACGTCCTATCTCCCGCATCTGTTAGCTCCTTCACGGCTTGAAGCGATGGTTCATAGGCAACACCGGCAATTGGTGGAGTCGATCCGGTCGGGAAATTTTTTACCAGCCGCCGAATCACCTTCCTCAGCAGTGCCTATGCATCGCGGGTATGCGGTGCGATTGCTGAATCCCTCGTCGATTTCCCGCGAAGAGAAATTGGTTTTTGCGGTTTCCGTTTGGAGCCGCTCGTATGGAACTCCAGCACAAAACGTCTCGGTGGATGCCCGATGGGTGGAAAACGGCGTCGTTTCCCAGAACGTAACCATGCCAACCGGAGAAGACGGCAATGTGTTACTTTCTTTCGCGGCCCCGAATGGCGGCACGGAAGGGTGCCTGCTAATCTCCGCCGAAGGCCCGGAGGGAAGGGAATTGACTAAGTTTCGCCTCCACGCCGCCTCCAGTCCTTCCGCCCCGAGTCCGGCAATAGTGGAGCGAGGCGAGATGGCCATGAGGGCGGGAGCCGGAATATGATTGAAATCGTGATCAACGGCGAAGCACGCCAAGTTTCACAACAAACCAGCCTGCAACAACTGCTGCACTCTTTGGATCTCAGAGGAGACCGCGTCGCCGTGGAATTGAACCGAAAACTCGTCCGGCGGGAAGACTGGGAACAGGTGCAACTCTGCAGTAACGACCGCTTGGAGATCGTCCACTTTGTGGGTGGAGGATAGCACTCCGGGAGCAGGCGCAGGGTCACTCCGGAAAGACCCCGAGACACAAACTCAGCAGAAAACTCTTTCCGGGCGGAAAGGGCACGCCGATGGCAGTCGGATACCAGAGTCGATTACGGCTTGAGTTCGCCCAGCAGGTGTCCCAATTTCTCCTGCTTGGTTTTCAAATACCGGGCGCTGGATTCTTGCGGGGGCACTTCGAGCGGCACACGCTCGTGAATCTGGATACCGCCATTTTCCAGCGCCCGCAGCTTGTCCGGGTTGTTGGAGAGCAAACGAACGGATTTAACCTGAAAGTACTGCAAGATGCCCGCAGCGAGGGTGTAGTTCCGAAGGTCGGCAGCATAGCCGAGCTGGCGGTTGGCTTCGACTGTATCCACCCCTTGGTCTTGCAGTTCGTAAGCCTGGAGCTTGCTCATCAAGCCGATTCCGCGCCCCTCCTGGTCCTCGTAGATGATAAAACCATAGGGGCTGGCGCCTACCTGCTTCAAGGCCGCCTCCAACTGCTCCCGGCAATCGCAGCGAAGAGACGCAAATACATCTCCGGTGAGGCATTGCGAATGGATACGGACCAGCGGGACTTCTCCCGCCTGGCGCGTCCCTTTCACCAATACGACGGCAGTCTCCGGAGCCGGGCCATTCAGCAAACGAAAGCCGCAAATGCGGAAGCGAGCATACCGGGAAGGGAAGTCCGCTTCGGCTACTTTTTCCACCTCAATTTTTCGGGAAACGATTTTGTTTTCTGGCTTCACAGTTTTTATCAACCTGGTTTGTTATTATAATGTACTGTTCAGTTGCGGACAAGCAGACTGGCCCTCGGAAACGGGCGTTCCGCGGACCGGGCCTTCTGCAAGTCCTGCGAGAGGCCTTGCACGCCGGGGAGAATTAACTTGGACGCCAATAATGCAAGAGAGTTCCTTCTCCTCATCTTGCTGATCAAGATTTTGGTGGCGGCTTCCATCGCCAGCATTCTGGCCCGCTCCTCCTACTTCAAGGATCTGCTGTTCAAGCCGCAGAAGAGCCTTCAAGAGAATTTGATGTTCGGGTTTTTGCTGGGCCTGCCTCTTGTTATCGGAGCCAGCTTGCGCGTCATCCTGAAATATCAGGCGCTGGACCTGAGCTTGGAAGGAGCGGTATTAGCCGGGGTCCTCTGCGGACATGGCGTGGGAATGCTGGTGGGCGGACTGGTGGCGCTGCCGGCCCTGCTCAATCAAGAGTTCCTGGCGCTGCCGGTGATGATCACCGCAGGGGCATTAGGAGGATTCGCCCGGCACCTGGCCCACAATAAAGAGGACATCTGGCATTTCTCTCCCTTTTTCGATCTGAATCTCTACCGCTGGTTTCGCAAGCGCTTCGGTTATCCGCGCGGCGACTGGCAGATGTTCTTTTTTCTGCTGTTGATCGTAATGGAGGCCGGACGAATCCACCTGGGGCAGGCTTTTCCGGAAAGGCTGTTTTACCTGCACAACGGATATCCGCCGGTGTTAATCGCCATCTGCCTGGCGACCATTGCCTCGGTTGCCGTTCCGATGACGGTTTGGAAGACCACGCGCATCGAGCGGCTTCTGGAAGAACAAAAACGGCTGTTGATGCAGGCCCGGCTGGACGCGCTGACGGCACAGATCAACCCGCATTTTCTTTTTAATACCCTCAATTCCATCACTTCGCTCGTGCGCTCCAGCCCAGACACGGCCCGCCAGGTGATTGTTACACTCTCCAACATCTTGCGCCGGCTGCTGCAAAAGCATGAAAATTTCACCTCCCTGCGTGACGAAATGACCTTCATAGCGGACTATCTGTCGGTCGAGGTGGTGCGGTTCGGCGAAGAGAAGCTCAAGATCGTCAAAGAAATTGAAGAACAAACCCTGCCCCTGATGGTTCCCAGCATGCTTCTGCAGCCCATCATCGAAAATGCCATCCGCCACGGATTAAGCCCGAGACTGGAAGGGGGAATCATCCACATTCGCAGTTCCCGCCGCAACGGACGCCTGCTGCTTGAAGTCCGGGATAACGGAGTGGGAATTCCGCCGAGCACGCTCGACCGAATCTTCCAGCAGGGAATCGGCATCAGCAATGTCCACGAACGCTTGCGAGTTCTCTATGGCACGGAATTTACTTTTCAAATCGACAGCCCGCCAGGGAAAGGAACCTCGATTCAGATTGCCATTCCCTTGCTGCAAAATTGAGCTATTGCGACGCGCCCGCAATTATGCACTTTCATTGCTGTCCGGTTAAAACTCGAACAGAATCAACTGGTTGGGATTTCTGACTAAATCGTCTTGGGAGCCCGATGCTTCCAGGGCCTGTAAAATGGGCACTTTCTCGAAAAGAGTAACACTGAGAATCTGTAAAATTTGGTAAAGGCTGGCTTCCAAAGCGAGACGCTTCCGGACAATGGCCACGAGTACATAGATCGAAACGGCGATCCAGATTTGAGTCTTCACTGCGTTTTGGCTGGTGCCATAGAATGCCTTGATTCGCAGGTGCTGCTTGATCCATTTGAAGAACAGTTCCACCTGCCAGCGGCACTTGTAGATTTGAGCGATAGTGAGTGCGGGTAGCACGAAATTGTTGGTAAGAAACTTCAGGCGCTTGTTTGTTTCTGCATCGAAGTACGTAACGCGCCGTAGCGGATCGGGGTATGCCCTGGCCGAGGCGTTCCCGGTCAGGATCACGGTATGATCGGATCGCAAGCCGCTGGTTCTGTCTGCTGGATGAGAATAGCGGCGTTGGAGCAAGACGTTCTCTTTCGTCCGCACGACGAAAAATGCGGAGCAGAGTGTGAAGACAAAGAGTCGCTCGAAGTCGATGTAGCCGCGATCCATCACGTAGAACGCGCCCGCTTCCGGAACGATCTCGTCGAGGATGTTGACATCGTGCACGGCACCGGCCGTGACGCGGAGAAACGTGGGGATGTTGCCCTGCAGGTCCAGCAGCGTATGCAGTTTGACGGCAGCCTTGTGTTGGCGGAATCGTGCCCACGGAAACAGCGAGAGGCAGAGGTCGATGGTGGTGGAGTCCAGCGCGTACAGGCTCTGATCCAGATCGACGCCGATCGGATCGCGCGCATACAAAGGCCGTGCGATGCCGATCAACACCTGGGCGAAGTCCGCGTAGATGCGCCAGTCGTGCGACTCGTTGGCATCGGCCAGTGTCGAGCGCGCCACGTTGCCGCGCAATCCGATGTGGTAGAGTTTGCTGGTCATGGAACGCAGACACGCCTCGATGTCGCGGAGACTCTCGCGGTAAGTCAACTGAGCGAACGCCATCGCCAGAAACTGGTCCCAGCAAGAAAAGCTTCGCAGGTGATCGTCGCCACGGTAGCGCGTGACGCATTTGTGAAACTCGTACGAGGGCACGTGATCCATAAGCTGAGCGAAAACGGTGCGACCGATGTTCATGCACTATTCTGTCGCCTACCCCAGTCTTTACGTTCAAAGCCATTTTTCGCCCTCGCGGATTTCAAATCGAAAAATGCTCCAATGCCCGTAACCTTTTGCTCTCATGAGACTTGTTGGCTGTTCTGAAATTTTAGCCGGACAGCAGTGATGCACTTTTATTGCATGTTCTTCGAACAAAGATTTGTCATTTCAGAATATATCCGGCCGTAGTATAAGGGGCCACATGACGGTCCACATCTCCGGGACAGAATCCGGCTGGCATATGATTTTGTGCAAAGGTAAAGCGGAAATCCGAAATTCCGGTGAAGGAGACGGCTTGGTTGGGAAGCGTATGTCATCAAGAATCGTCGCCGAACACATTGCCCCGTGGAGTTTGATGAAACAATTTCATTGGAGTATTTTGCAGGACGCTTGAAGACAATCGTGCACGGAAAGGAGGCCATCGTTTCTACAACAGGATTTACTGACAACCCGATTGTTCGATTGATTTTCCTGTTGGCTTTGCTGTACACATTTTTTGTAAGCATTGCATTAATGGGCGCTTCCTTTAAGTTTTTTGGGGCAGGTTTTGCCGAGCAATTGCTGAGTTCCACTGCCAATCCATTTGTAGGATTATTTATTGGTGTGCTCGCCACAAGTCTGGTGCAGAGTTCCTCAACGACCACGTCTATGACTGTGGCACTTGTAGCCGGAGGCGCTCTGAATATCGCCACTGCAATACCGATCGTGATCGGTTCAAACATCGGCACATCTGTGACGAATACCCTGGTATCGGTTGGCCATATATCCAGACCGGCAGAGTTTAAAAGAGCGTTCGCCGCAGCAACGGTACATGATTTATTTAACCTGCTTTCTGTTCTGATTTTATTTTCGTTACAGTTGACCACTAATCTCTTGGGAACATCCGCCACTTTTCTGGCAGAACAGTTCAAAGAATCGGGCGGACTGGAACTTGTCAATCCCCTGAAAGTAATTGTAACGCCAGCCGTAATCCTGATTACCAAGCTCACGGCAGAGTCCGGCACTGTAATGTTAATCGTCGCCGGCACCCTTCTTTTTTTGGCCCTGCGTTACATCGTTCTCAACTTGCGAGTGCTAATGCTGGGAAGGATCGAAAGATTTTTTGATACAATTTTGTTTAAGAATGTGTTCACGGCGATGCTTTTGGGGCTTATCTTGACCGTTTTGGTTCAGAGCAGTTCGATAACAACTTCTTTGGTTGTTCCGCTGGCAGGCGCAGGTATTCTAACCCTTCGGCAAATCTTCCCTTTTACGCTGGGGGCAAATGTAGGAACAACCCTTACAGCGATGTTGGCTGCTCTGGTTACAAGTAGTGAAGCTGCGATAACAGTCGCTTTTGTGCATTTACTCTTTAATGTTTTCGGCATAATTCTAATCTGGCCCATCCGAAGCATTCCCATCTACCTTGCGGAAGCTTTGGCGGATTGGTCGGTGAAGTCGAAGTTGATTCCAGCTGCTTATGTCGGGATTGTATTTTTCTTGATACCCCTCGCCATAATCTATTTTGTGAGGTGACAGCATGTTTAGGTTTAAAGAGCTGATTGAACTGTGGAGATCGGATAACTTACTTACACAAGCCCTGAACGATTCCCGGAAAATGTTGAACAGCACGTACCAAATGTTCGGTGAATCCGTAAAATCCTTGCGGAGAAGTGACAGCGGCAAGATGGGTATGGATATCTATGCGAAAGATCGAATGGTGAACAAGTATCAGCGTGAGGTGCGCAGAAAAGTTCTGAAACATCTTGCGATTACCGGAGGCGCCAACCTGATACCTGGCTTGATCTTGACCAACATTGTAATTGATATCGAGCGCATTGGGGACTATACGAAAAATATTATGGATTTGGCTGTCGCACATCCGAAAAAGTTAAGATGCGGAATCTATGAGGATGACATAAAGAAGATTGAGCAAGGAGTGACCCGTATGTTTGAGCAGATTGTTCCGGCTCTGGAGGCCTCTGATAAGAAAGCGGCACGGCAATTGATTGAAAGCGACTGGTGGATGATAAAACGCTGTGATGAGGTAGCTACTGGCTTGATTAAATCGGAAGATCAGACGCTTAGTCCCGCGGATGCTGTGTCGACCGCACTGTATGCCAGGTATTTAAAGAGAATAGCAGCGCATCTTATGAACGTCACTTCGAGTGTTGTGAATCCTTTTGACAGGATTGGCTTCCGGGAGAAAAAGGATGAATAGACCGCTGAGTGGGGACCTGTTTTTCCCCGATTCGCGGCATGTTGTGCGAATCGCTGATCATGCCACCAATATCGCCGAGGATGTGGTTTATATGGTCGAGAGGAAAATCATCCGGCATCGCGCAGAAGACTATACCCGCCGGCCGGAGCCGTCATAGCGCCTGTCTGCGCAGGAGCTGACTACGCCCTCTGTTGGCGCAATTCCACTCCCCGCTTAAAACCTGCCCGCTGACCACTCCCCCTGCCTGCTGCGTGCGAGGATCCGAACATAGGGTGCCGTTCATCATTTCTTAATATGCAATGTTAATAGAACTGGTCTCAAAAATGCGCGGAATGAGGCAATTGGCAAAAACGAAAGTTACCTCAGGGGCTGAAGCCCCTGTTTTTCAAGGCTTTTTACGGCACGGCTGAAGCCGTGCCCTGACGGTTAACAGAAAATGGCCATTTTTGAGACCGGTTCTAGTGATAATTATACGTATTTACAGAATTGTATGCGTCCCCCTAAGCTGACCAATGAGCCTGCTCGGAAGGCCAGAAAAAAAAGAAGGGATTTTAAGAATGAAATTTGCGAGTGCAGTTGCGGCGATCCTGTTTTGGTCGAGCGTTTGTTGGGGGCAATCCGGAGCACAGGCTCCGGCCAGCGAGAAGCAGCAATCCACCTACCGGAAGATCTGGAAGTTCGCCGAGTGGTACAACAACGAGTACAACAACGAGCAAAATCCCGTGCTCCAGAGCGTGCTCTTCAGCGGGCGGTTCCAGTACGACTACGCAGCGCTCGATGCCGACCAGGGCTCGCACTACGAGCGGAACGTCCGCCGTCTGCGGCTGGGGGCGAGAGTGAAACTGTTCGGTTCGCTCACGCTGCACAGCGAGGCGGATCTCAACCCGCAGGAAGCGGAGCCGTTTTTCCTGCGCCTCACGGACACCTACTTGCAGTGGAGCCGCAGCCGTCGATTCGCGCTGACGTTTGGCAAGCACGGCGTGCCGTTCACGATGGACGGCGCCACCTCCTCCAAAGAAATCCTCACCCTCGACCGCAACAACCTCAGCAACAACATCTGGTTCCCGCAGGAGTACATGCCCGGCGGCAGCATTTCCGGCAAGCTCTCCAACTGGGTCTATCGCGCGGGCGTGTACTCGGCCGGCGAAGCGAATCGAGAGTTCGGCGAGTTCAACGGAAGCGTCTTCACCCTCGCCGTCGTCGGCTATGATTTTGCGAAATCCCTCGGAGTGAAGGAAGCGCTGCTGGCCGGCAACTACGTGTATCAGAACCCGGACCCACGAAACACCTTCACGCGGCAGCTTCAGCACATGGTCTCGGCCAATTTCAAGTACGATGCGGGTCAGTGGGGCGTGCGAGCGGATGTTTCGGCGGCGTCGGGCTATCTGGGTCAGAGCGATCTGTGGGGCGTGATGGCCATGCCGTTCGTCAACGTCACCGACAAGCTCCAGTTCGTAGGCCGCTACACCTTTATTACGAGTGATGATCCGAATGGAGTCCGGCTCGCAAAGTACGAAAACCGCCTGGTCCCGGGCCGGGGCGACCGGTACAACGAGCTGTATCTCGGAGCCAACTACTTCTTCTATGGCCATAAGCTCAAGTTGCAGAGCGGCGTGCAGTTTGCGGACATGAACGATAGCGCCGACGACAGCGGGGCCTACTCGGGAGTCTCGTGGACCACGGGCCTTCGCGTAAGTTGGTGAGGCTGTCGCCACTCAGCCACATGGCAACTTTCCGGCTCGGATGTAAGCCAAGACACTGAAATGGTTTTTTGCTGAGGACTGTATTCTCAATAAAAGATTGAGGTTCCAGGGAAGTGTCTGACGCAGAAGCAGAAACCGACTGCATTGAGGCAAAGCGGGGAATTGAGGCGTGTGGAATTCTGTTGACTTTCAGGATGAGAGGTTGTTAACGTTTGGGCTTTGTTAAGGTATGATGTTAAACCAAAGCAGAGCCCCGCGATTGCATTCGGCAATCGAGGCAGTTAAAATTTCCCTTTAAATCTATAGCCTGAGAATCGGCAGGAGGATTGCGAGTTTATGGCCACCGCAAAAGTTGCAACCCCAAGTAAGCTAGATATTAGCAGTCTCCGGAGCACGCTGGAATCGCTGCGAGGCACAGATGACCTGCTGGTTTCCGATAAGGAAATCAATCCAGCTCTGGAGCTGGCGGGTCTTGCCAAGCAGTTCGACGGCGGATCGGCGATGCTCTTTGAGCGTGTCAAAGGCTATCCCAACGGCCGTTTGCTGACCAATCTTTTTGCCACCGAACAGCGCGTCACTCGCCTGTTTGGCGTGGAGGACCCCAAAAAATTCAAGTTCAAATGCGTGGAAGCCATCCATAACCCGATCCTGCCCAAAGTGGTCCAGGACGCGCCCTGCCAGGAAGTCGTCATCGATAAGAACATCAACGTCTGGGATATTGTCCCTATGATTCAGCACACCGAGAAGGACCCCGGACGCACCCTGGGAGGCGGCAACACCCTGGTTACGGGCAAGTACTTCTGGGGCGGGGACCACATCAGCTATAACCGCATGAATTTCCGTGGTCCGGACTACTCCAGTTTTCAGATTTCTCCCGGTTCTCACACCGACATGATCGCCACCGAGTGGTACAGAAAAGAGCATATTCCCATGACCATCAACATGGGGGTTCCGCCGGCTTGCACGCTGATGGCCGGCGGCGGTTTCTGCTACATGGTTCTGCACAAGGGTTGCAGCGAGCTGGGCGTGGCCGGAGCCGTACAAGGCTACCCGGTGGATCTGGTCCAGGCGAAAACCGTGGACGCCAAAAGCATCGCCCAGGCGGAGTACGTGATCGAGGGTTATCTGGACACCACGCAGAAGGTCTGGGAGAGCGAGGAGTCGGAGAAGACTCAACAGCAAGGTGTCTATCCCTTCCATCCCGAGTGGGCCGGCTACATGGGCAAGGCTTATCGCACTTACAAATTCCAGGTTACTGCCGTCACGCACCGGAAAGACAAGCCCATTTACTACCCCTCGATCGTGCACAGCTACGACGACAAGCACATCGACACCATGATGCGCGAAGCGATGTTCTATGAAATCGCCGACCGTATTTGCCCCGGACTTTGCATTGACACCCACATCGCCATGCCGCTCACCGACTGGGGCGGGGTGATCTTCCAGATCAAGAAGCGCCGCGCGCGCGATGAGGGCTTCCAGAAGAATATCCTGGCGGCTGCTCTTTCCACCTCCATGGGCCTGCGCATGGCCATTGCCGTCGACGAGGACATTAACATTTACTCCATGGACGACATGATGTGGGCCCTCACCACTCGCATCGAGCCCGTCAACGGAATCCAGATTGTCGCCCGCGGCGGAGCCGGCCAGACCTTCCAGCCCGCGGACCGCAGCTCGGCGGGTGACCGGGATTGGACGCAGACCAATATCCGGTTCGGCGGCGGAATGGGCTTCGATGCCACCATGCCGTTCAAATTTAAGGATGCCTTCGAGCGGCCGCCCTATCCGATTAACCTGGTTGACGCCTCGAAGTGGTTTAGCAAGGAAGATATTGCACACTCCCAGGCGAAGATGACCGAGTACGGGAAGTACATGGCGCGCACGGGCTTTTAGCAGCGCCCGCGCAATGAAGCTGTATTGGAAGCCAGGCCATCCCCGCTGGGGAGGGTTCTGGCTTCTGCTATTCTGGCCCGCCGCAGCTCTGGGCCGGGCGGATAGAGATGAAACCCGATGGGAAAGCTTCCCAAAACAAATCCTGCTGAGAGCACATCTGCCCTGGATGGCTATCGCGTCCTGGATTTGACCACTCCTCTGGGGCATCCTTGCGGAAAAATCCTGGGCGAGATGGGCGCGGACGTAATCAAGATCGAGCCGCCGTCAGGGGACGCCGGGAGGTCGCGAAGCCCGTTCTACAAGGACCCCTCCGGTAATGATCACAGCCTCTTTTGGATCTCCTACAACACCAACAAACGCGGCGTCACGCTCAACCTGGAATCCGCCGAGGGGCGCGCCATCCTGACCAGGATGGCGAAGGAAGCGGACTTCCTTCTGGAATCCTATCCTCCTGGCTATATGGATTCTTTAGGATTGGGATTCAATCAGTTATCCGCCCAGAACCCTAAGCTGATCTACACGGCGATCACGCCGTTTGGCCAGTCCGGACCGTACCGGGATTTCCGGGGCGGGGACCTGGAGATTATGGCGCTTTCCGGGCTCATGTCGCTCACCGGCTACCCAGGAAAGGAGCCGTTGCGAATATCCCTATCCCAGTCCGAGGCATGGACCTCGCTCTATGCAACCATGGGAGCCCTTACGGCGCTCTCTCACCGGCAGGCGAATGGCGGGAGCGGCCAGTTTGTGGATGTCTCGGCACAGGCGGTCTGCGTTATCCTGTGCGCCCACGCTCCCTGGTTCTGGGACTACAACCGGGACACTCCCAGCCGGGAGGGCGAGTTCATGACGGGGCGCACCATTACCGGCGCCAAGTTCCGCACGATCTGGCCCTGCAAGGATGGTTACCTGACCTTCATCATCTACGGCGGCCCCGCCGGACAGAAGACCAACTACGAACTGACGAAATGGATGGAGAGCTTGGGCATGGCCCCCGATTGCATGAAGCAAAAAGGGGACTGGTCACAATTCGAAGTCGCCACCATCACCCAGCCGGAAGTGGACGAGATGGAAGAAGCGATCAGCAAGTTCTTTGTCAACATAACAAAAGCGGAATATTTGAAAGGAGTGGCTGAACGTGGCATGCTGGGCTACCCGGTCGCTTCCGCCGATGATATCTTGGCCGACGACCAACTCCAGGACCGGAACTTCTGGCAGCCGCTGGAGCAGCCGGGCCGCGACCAACCCTTAAAATTTCCTGGTGCTTTCGCAAAATTTTCCGGCATGGAATGCGGAACCCGCTTCCGTGCTCCTCTGCTTGGCGAGCACAACCAAGCCGTCTACGGGGATGAGATGGGGTTTTCTTCCCAGGAAATTTCTCGATTGCGTGAGGCAGGGGTTGTCTAAGCAATAGGCTTGTATAAGTAATACGCTCTTATACGGAATCAGAAGCGATGAGCCAACAGGCACTAGAAGGCATTACCGTAGTGGAGTTCACCGCATTTGCGGCGGGGCCGTGTATTGGGAAATACATGGCCAACCACGGCGCGTTTGTCGTCAAGGTGGAATCCGCCAGTCGTCTGGATGGCTTCCGGACCCACTATCCTCCCTTTAAGGACAACATCAAGGGCTGGAACCGGTCCGGCACGTTTGCCATGAACAACGACTGCGTCCACAGCATCGGGCTGAACCTGAAGGTGCCTGCGGGGGTGGAGACGGCAAAAAAGTTGGTCGCCAAGGCCGACGTCGTCGTGGAAAACTTTACGCCCGGAACGATGAGCAAGCTCGGGTTGAGCTACGATGTGCTGGAACCCATCAATCCGCGGCTCGTCATGCTGAGCACATGCAACCTGGGGCAGACAGGACCCCGCGCGGAGCATCCCGGTTTTGGCTCGCAGCTTACCTCCCTCAGCGGATTCACGCACCTGGCTGGAGAGGCTGGCGGGCCGCCGATGCTTATTTACGGCCCATACATCGACTACATCGCCGTCGGCTACGGTTATATCGCCGTCCTGGCTGCGCTCGAACACCGCCGCAAGACAGGCAAGGGCCAGTATATCGACCTTGCCCAGTACGAAGGAGGAGCGCATTTTCTGGCCCCCGCGCTGCTGGAGTACCAACTGCTCGGGACAGCTCCTGAACGGCAGGGAAACCATCACCTGGAGGCGGCGCCGCACGCGGCTTATCGCTGCGCGGGCGAGGGTAACTGGTGCGTCATCAGCGCCATGGACGACGCCGAATGGAAGCGTCTGGTCGAAGCCATAGGCAGCCCGGCTTGGGCCACAAGCCTCCGCTTTGCCACTCAGCTTGCGCGCAAGGAGAATGAGGCGGAACTGGACAAGCACATCGCGGAGTGGACAAGCACTCGCGATGCTCAGGAAGTGATGGAAACCCTGCAAAAAGCAGGCGTCCACGCGGGGAAGGTGAACACCGTCCCGGAACTGTTTACCGACCCGCAACTGGCTCATCGCCGCTACTGGCGGCCTGTCGAGCACAAGGAGGTCGGCAAGCACCACGCCATGCTGCCTGCCTTCAATCTCTCCGCCACGCCTTGCGCAGACCCTCGCCCGGAGCCTTGCCTCTGCGAACACACCGAGATGGTTCTCGAAAAACTCCTCGGGCTATCCAAAGCTGAGATCGACAATCTGGCCAGCCAGGGCGCAGTGGAACTGGAAAAGTCTCTCACACCCGCCACAAGCAAATCGTAGGCTGACTAATCTTTGGTAGCCCCGGCGAATTGTTTTTTCGCCGTGGGCTTTTCTGCCCGCAACGACCCACGACGAGGAGAGCGCTCGTCGTGGCTACCACTGCTTTCCGAGACTGAAATCGATGATCTGGCCAGCCAGGGTGCAATTGAACTGGAAAAGTCGCTTACACCTGCCGCAAGCAAACCTTAGAGCAAATTCAAAGTTGCTGTATAGCTTTCCAGAACGCTCGTGAAGCCCCAGAGGGGCGTAAGAGTTTAGCCCACGGCGCCAGCCGTGGGTGGGAAAAGCCACGTCGGATCAGCCCCGGAAGGGGCGCCAGAAGAGGTGAAAGAGGAGGCCGGAGTGTCTTTCGCCCCTCCGGGGCTTGGGTAATACCGGTCCCCGTTGTCCCAGGGCTTCCGCCCTGGGCTAGATTCTGCCGCCCTTGCAGGGCTGTGAAGCACCACCTGAACAAGCACAGATTCCCACTTCGCAAATATGGGATAAGGACTTAGAATGGGTGCGATGCGAATGGATCAAACACAACTTCTGGTTGAGGTCGAAGATCTGATTAGAACAAGGCCTACGACTGCATTCGTGGCAAATACTGACGTGGAGCTAGCTTGGTTAGGGCGGTTGACGGCGGTGATTGAAAATTGGAACTCAACCATTCATTTCTCTCTCAATAATAGCATAGATCGATTAGACGGAACAGCGTCATCTAATCGCAGGGGCCTTCGTGAAATTATGCTTTTACTGCATCATGCGCGGCATGATCTCCGAATGAAGACGATTGGCCCTGCCAATCTAGCGGTTCCACAGGGAGAAGTCTTTCAATATTTCGATGAAATTCGCAAAATCATCGAACTCGCACGACAAGACGTTCTTTTTGTTGATCCGTATCTTGATGCGGAGTTTGTCTCTCGCTATTTGCCCCACATCGCAGATGGTGTCACCGTTCGCTTACTTGCAAGGGAAAGAGTCGCAACACTGATCCCTGCAGTGGAGGTCTTTGCCAAACAAAATAAAAAGAGAATAGAAGTTCGATCAACTCCGAATTTCCACGATCGTTACGTCTTCGTCGACAAAACTTCCTGCTATCAGTCCGGAGCTTCTTTCAAGGACGGCGCGAAATCGGCGCCGACGACACTTACACAGATCACGGATGCCTTTGACGCAGTTTTGAAAACTTATGAGGATATCTGGAGCGGGGCGAAAGTCGAACGCTGAGCATCATTCTTATCGGCGAGTTAGGCTGTGATCAGGTGTAATTTAACACCGGATTTCCGATATAAACTTTCAGCGGCAAACTTATAGTGACCTCCGAAGTCAATAAGGATAATCTGGTTCGAGAAAACAGAAAGAGGGACCCAGATGCAAAAGGCTGAGTTCGAGGAAATTGCCCATTGCGGTGGCCAAGTGATCTTCAGCGTGAAGACGAATCAGAAGGGCCAGCGCGGTTACCAGATTACCTGGCAACATAGTCGGCCCGTTGCATGTGGAATCTTTGCCGTATACGCGATTCCCCAAGGAGTTCCAGTTGACACGATCCAACTTGGCGGGATCGGCCAGCCTTGGAACTCTCCTCCAATTCCCAACTGCATTTCAGTGTTCATCGCGTCTGACAGCGAGGGCAGGTATGGACATCAATGCCCAGCGTGTCAGGGTTATTGGCGGTCCAACGGTCTGCCTTCTACCTGCCCGTATTGCGGACTGCCTGGACATGCGCACGAGTTCCTAACAGCGGCCCAGAGGCGCTACGTCAAGCAATACTGTGACCGTCTTGTTGAGGCGATGAACGCCAAAGAAGACGGCGATCATGTGATCGACATGGACGCTGTGGCTGACGCCGCCGGAAAGGTGGGCGACAAGCCGCCGTTTTATTACACAGAAGAGAGCCAGCAGAACAATTTTACTTGCAATGCTTGCGGTGAATTCAACGACATCCTCGGGACTTATGGATATTGCTCTTTCTGCGGGACCCGGAATGATTTTCAAGAGATGGATGCCAATACGATCCCAGGAATCCGTAAGAGAATCAATGCTGGCGGTTCTTATGAGGATTGCGTCAGGGACGCAGTCGCTGCCTTCGATTCATTTGTCGGCCGCTATGTCGAGCAACTCGGCCGGATTCCCATGACTCCACGCCGCAAGGCGCGGTTCAAGAAGATGAGTTTTCACAATCTGAAGGCGGTCGCAGAAGAACTGAGAACGGTGTTCGACATCGATGTCCTCGATAACATGAAGTCCGAGGACATCGAGTTTGCTGCGCTGATGTTTCATCGGCGGCATGTCTACGAGCACAAGGGCGGTGAAGCCGATCAAAAATACATTTATGACAGCGGTGATACGTCAGTCAAGCCGAAACAGGCACTTCACGAGACTCAGGAATCGGCACATAAGCTTGCCAGTCTCGTCGTGAAGATGGCTCGTAATCTGCATCGTGGATTTAACGACATCTTTCCGCCCGACGAGGCACCAACTCAGAGACACGAGCGTAGCGTCCAGCGTTTGGCAGAGCTTCAGTCTCCCTAGCTCGTTTTATGCTCTTCTCGCTGAATATTCCTCTCGTAGGAAGAGAACCGGAGGCCTCCGACCGGATAATCCGAGCCGCGACCGTGAGGGAGCGGTTCAAAAAATGACTTAATCGACCAGCGTTTGGTGTCCGCTTGCTTACGCGCGCGGCTCGGATTGGCTGGGAAGCTGACCGGCAAATGCCGCCATCCTACAAAGCCATTTTCTTAACTTTACATAATATATATTATCAGACGTTGTGATTCTGGCAATTGCCACCCAGCCCGGTCGGTTGCTAAGGAGAGGCGATTCGGAGGGTTGTCAGGAACTGGTAATTCCCTGTCGGAAACAGCTCCAGATTGCTGAGCCGCCGGTTATACAAGCTGACGTTGTCCATATACCACAGATGAATATAAGGCAGATCGTGGTTGAGAACTTTCTGCAGCTCGGAGTAGTGCTGGCGGCGTTCTTCCAGGCTAGACCCGGCGCGGCCTTGCTCAATGAGCCGGTCGGCCTCCGGGTTCGAGTAGCGGCCACGGTTGGCTCCTGCGGGCGGCTGCTTGGCGGAGTGAAAGCAGTACTCGAAGATATCCGGGTCGTTGTTGGCTCCGGTCCATCGGAGCGAGTAGAAATCAAAGCGGCCTTGTGTGACGTCACCATAGAAGGTGGCCCACTCGAAGGAGCGGATTTCCAGAGCAATCCCGATCTGCCGCAACTGCTCTTGAAAGACGGCGGCCAGCTCGCGGGTGGTCTGGTCGGTGGAGGTTTTCATTTGCAATCGGAGTCGAACGCCGTCCGGACCGGGCACCAAGCCCGCTGCGTCCAGCAACTCTCTGGCTCTGGCGGGATCGTGAGCGTAGGCTGGCGCGTCCTTTTCATAGGCCCAATGTTGCGGCGGCAGGATGCTGTTGGCGGGACGGACCATATCCCTCCACAGATAGGTGATCAGCGCCTGCCGGTCAATTCCGTAGGCAATGGCCTGGCGGACCGGGAGCGTCAGGTCTTTGTTTTCCATATTAAAGGCCAGGTACTGGTAGTTGGTACCGGGTTCCTGCGCAACCTCCAGGCTTTCTTCCTGGCGCAAGACCTCCACCATATCGGCGCTCAAAGAATTCAGCAGCAGGTCGGCGCTTCCCTTCCGCATTTCCAGCGCGCGCACGGTGGCGTCGGGAACGACCTTGAAGCGCACGCGCGCGATCCGCGGCGGCGTGGCCCAGTAGTCCGGGTTGCGCTCCAGGAGCACATCTTCATCCTGCGCCGCGCTCACGAAGCGGAACGGCCCGGAGCCGACGGGATCGAGCGCCACTTCTTGTGCGGACCCGTCCGGGACGATGCCGATGGCTCCCTGCGTCAGGTTCCACAGAAAAGAGGCGTAGGGCTCTTTCAGGCGGATGACGACGGTCGCATCATCGGGCGTCTCTACGGAATCGACCTGCGCGAAGCTGGCGGCCTTGACGCTGGGAAGCTCGCCGGAAAGGAGGCTCGTAAAAGTGTAGCGGACGTCGCTCGCCGTCAAGGGTCTGCCGTCGTGGAAGCGGACATCTTTACGCAGGTGGAACACATAGGTCAGCGGGTCGGGCGACTCCCAGCTTTCGGCCAGCCAGGGTTGCAAACGGAAGTTGCGGTCGCTGCGCAGGAGGCTGTCAAAGATCAGCGCCCCAATCCGCTGCGATTGAGCGTCGGTGCCGATGCGCGGGTCCAGGTTCAGCGGAGAGGATTCGATCAGCATCACGACGGTTTGCATGTCCCGTTGCGGAGCGCAACCGAACCCGGCCATGCCGAGCAGCCCGATTACTATACCAAGCAACAGGTGTGCAATGCCTCTGCCCTTATTTCGCATAGACCACCTTTCCCAGAATTGCCGGATGGCGCGCGCCTGTTGCCGACCTGAGGTTGGAAGCACGCCGGTGAAGCGTGTGGTAGGCCAGCACCGCAAAGGCTATCGCTTCCTTGCCGTCGGCGGGGATACCGGTGGCGTCCGAGGTGAGAATCCGCAATTTGCCGCTTCCCTTTTCCTGGCCCTCGCCCAACCGCCGTCGAAGCTCTTTCATCAGGAAAAGATTCTTCACTCCCCCGCCGGACAGAATGCAATCGGCGACGGAAAACTTCGGCAGGACAAATTTTTTAACGCCGTATGCGATTGATTCCGCCGTCAACGCCGTGGCCGTCGCCAGTGCGTCCCTAGAAGAATGAAATCTGCCCAATGCAAGGAACCGCTTCAAGTAGTCCCGTCCGAATTGTTCCCGCCCGGTGGTCTTCGGCGGCGGCAGACGGAAATAGGCATGCCGCAGCAGGCGGCGCACCAAGGTCTCGGAGATTTTCCCCTGCGCTGCCATCTTTCCAGCCGGATCATATCGCTGCTTCCCTTTCGTGGCGCGCTCGGCAAGAGCGTCCAATAACATATTACCGGGGCCGGTATCGAAGGCAATCACTTCTTCTGGCGTTCCACCCGCAGGAATTGCCGTGAGGTTGGCGATGCCGCCGAGGTTCACCGCTACCCTGCCCCGCCGTGGATGCCGGTAGAGCAGATAGTCGAGATAGGGAACCAGCGGCGCGCCTCGCCCTCCGGCGGCCACGTCCGCCGTGCGGAAGTCGCCGATGGTGGTGACGCCGGTGCGCTCTGCGATGACGGCAGGCTCGCCGATTTGCAGAGTGGATTGAACCGGAAGCCCGCAGAAACGGGATGCCTTGTTCTGATGGTGCACAGTCTGTCCGTGGGAGCCGATCAGACGAAGACTATCTTTCGGGATGCCGGACCGGCGGCACACGTGCAAGCAGGCGCGCGCAAAAAGTTCTCCCAGCAGAAAGTTCATCTGCGAGAGCTCCGACGCCAGCACGGGAGCACCGCTGGAAATTTCCAGGATTCGGCGGCGGACATCAGGCGGATAGGGCACGAAGCGGGAGGCGCGGAGACGAATGCGCGTCTTCCACTCGCGTCCTGTAATCTCCGCCAGCGCCACGTCGATGCCGTCGGCTGAGGTCCCGCTCATCATTCCCGCTACAAACATCGCTTACTCTGTCCAGCTACAAGCATGCGCCTCTCTGTGTATTCTTCACCTGATACCTTAACTGACACCCTCACTGACAACAAAACGGATAACATGGCCGGTGGCAGACCAGGCTACTCGTGTTAACTCCGCTGTTCCTTCCCGGCGGGATTGGGAGTGAGTCGCTGTTCGACAGCGTCGGCAAACTCCCTGATCTCGCGCCGCAGAACATCCCAATCCGGCCAATCCGGGGGAGTGGCAGTCGCCGGCGGCTCGGCGCTCAGCAAATTTCTTTTAGCCGCCAGGACTTTTTCCGAGGCCAGCCCCACCAGGGTACGGAAGTTTTCGTCGCGGCTGGTTTCCTGGCAAAGCGCGTCAAATGCTTTCCGGACGTTGCTCGCGTAGCGGCAGACCAGGATTATGTCACAACCGGCTCGTACTGCCTCGACGGCTGCCGCTTCAATCGTTCGATGCCGCAGAATGGCGCCCATCTCCAAATCATCGGACAAGACCAGCCCCTGATACCCGATTCGTTCCTTCAGCAACACGGTGATGATTTGATGGGAGAGGCTCGCAGGAAGCAGGCGGTCTGCCTGTGCGGCGGTATCCGGCAGGCCCTCCAGTTCTGGGTAGGAAGCGTGCGATACCATGATCATAGGAAGCTGGTCGGCGAGAGCACGAAACGGAAGCAAGTCTTGCTGCCACAGCTCGGTCGCGGGCTTGCGGATGCACGGCAACTCCATGTGCGAATCCAGCCGTCCGCTTCCCAGTCCGGGAAAATGTTTGCCGCAGCCCAAAACTCCCGACTCGCCAAGCCCGGCGAGAAATTCCTGCGCGAAGCGGATTACTTCCTCCGGAGAGTTCCCTGCCGTGCGGCTTCTCAGCACTTCCTCGGATTCTGCGCACCTGCGATCGAGCACGGGCGCGAAGTCAACGTTCAGGGAGAATGCCGCCAGTTCCCTGCCCGCCAATTTGCCCATGGCGGCTGCCATGCCGGCCTGCGCAACGTCGCGAACCGAGGGCAATGGAGCCAGGGTGTCTCGCAAGCGGTCCACCTGGCCGCCTTCCATATCGATGGCGAGAAAAGGCGGCGTCTTCATGTGCCGGTGAATCTGCCCGGCCAAACCATGAAAGTCCGGAGCGGTCTTGATATTGCGGGAGAAAAAAACTATCCCGCCGGGGCTGATACGGCGCAGCAGATCTTCTAGGCCGCGATTCCAGCAGTCGCCTTCAAAACCGATGGTGAAAAGCTGTCCCACTTGTTCGGAAAAAGTCAGCATGAGCAGAACCAGAAAATGCGCGCGACCATGAATTCACCAGGAATCCACCATTACTACATTCGGGATTATATCCGAGGGGCGGCGAATTCCCACGAAGGAACACGATTGTGCGCTCGGCGGAACCGGACGCAAATTATCCTAACACCGTCTCCAAGGGGTCTCTTATAATCGTTTCTTAACAGACTAAGCAAAGAACGGCGTGCATTCAACATGATCTCGATCGCGAAACGACTCCAGCCACTCTACCCCTACCTGTGGCGCTACCGGCGCCGATATCTGTTAGGCTTCGCCGCATTGCTCTGCGACGTTGCCTTCTGGCTGGCCATCCCCATGATCATCAAGTATGCGATTGATGACCTCCAGCAGGGCATTACGGCTGACAAGCTGCTTCTGTACGTCCGCTGGTTGGTGGGCGTTGCGCTGGGCAAGGCCTTCTTTCTTTTTTGGAAGCGGATCATCCTGGTCGGCATCTCGCGGGAGGCGGAGTACGATCTGCGCAACGACCTATACCGCCATCTGAACCGGCTTTCGCTCAGCTACTTTCAACGAAACCGCACGGGCGACCTGATGTCCCGCGCTACAAATGACATGAATGCCGTGCGGATGTTGATGGGACCCGGCATCATGTACTCGCTGAACACCTTCGTCACTCTAGTAGCGGCGCTGGGGATCATGATCAGCATCAGCCCCAAGCTGACTTTCTATTGTTTTCTATTGATGCCTGTGGTCGTGGGGGTGGTGGTGTTTTTCGGACGCCGGATCCATGAGCGCTTTGAAACCATTCAGGCCATGCTCTCCAACTTGAGCGCGAAAGTGCAGGAAAGCTTGGCCGGCATTCGTGTCGTTCGCGCCTATGCGCAGGAGGAGGCGGAGATCGCGCGCTTCCAGGAAGCTAATGAAGAGTATGTCGCACGGAATATGAAACTCGTCCGCCTCTGGGGCGTGTTCTATCCGACGCTCGAAGTTTTGCTGGGGCTCACCTACGTGATGGTTCTCTGGCTGGGAGGCCGCGAGGTGGTGAACGGCAATATTACAATCGGTTCCTTTGTCGCTTTCAACGCTTACATGGGGCAGCTTACGTGGCCCATGATCGCCATGGGTTGGGTCGTAAACCTTTTTCAGCGGGGCACGGCTTCCCTGGGCCGCTTGAATCAGATTTTATCGGAGGAGCCGGAAATCGCTGATCGTCCGGACCTCCGCCTTGCGCCCTCCGATCTTGCCACCTCGCAAACTGCTGAACCTTTGCCGGTCCGGTCCGCAACAGGGTCGGACGGTAACGGCGACGGCAAAAAGGAGGAAGTGCGCGGCGTGGACATTGAGTTCCGCAATCTTTCCTTCTCCTACAACGGCCGGCAAGTGCTTCACAAAATTGACTTGACGATCCCTGCGGGCAGCACGCTGGCCATCGTCGGTCCCACCGGCAGCGGCAAATCCACTTTGGTGCATCTGATTCCCCGCCTCTACGAAACTCCTCCGGGCAGCGTGTATCTGGACGGAAAAGATATCCGCGACTACCGGCTGGAGGAACTGCGCCGGATGATCGGTTTCGTGCAGCAGGAAACTTTTCTGTTTAGCGAGACGGTGCGGGAAAACGTCGCCTTTGGGGTGAGCAACGCTACCGACGGCCAGATTCAGCACGCAGCCGAAATCGGCGGCCTGCTTTCCGATGTGGAAGACTTTCCCAGGAAGTTTGGGACGATCGTGGGCGAGCGCGGCATTATTCTTTCCGGCGGCCAGAAGCAGCGGACAGCCATTGCCCGGGCTGTGCTGCGTAACCCGAAGATTCTGGTTCTCGACGATGCGCTTTCGAGCGTCGATACCTATACCGAGGAGATCATCCTCAACCGTCTGGCGTCAGTGATGCGAGGCCGGACCACGGTTCTCATTTCTCATCGCATCTCCACGGTTCGCGGAGCCGATCAGATTGTGGTGCTTCGCGCAGGCTCCATCGTGGAGCGCGGCACGCATCAGGAGCTTCTTGGAAACGGTTCCTATTACCAGGAGCTTTATCAGCGGCAGTTGCTGGAAGAGGAATTGGAGAGGGATTGATTTCCTCCGTACACGGCACCCTTTTTGAAGGCAGGTTGGATTGACCAAGCAAGACCATCACGAAGAAGAAGTCCTGGGCAAGGCATACGATAGCAGGCTGATGAGGCGACTGTTGCGGTACCTGCTTCCCTACCGGGCCATCGTCATGGCGGCTTCGGTGGCGATGATTTTCCATTCCCTGCTCCAGGTGGTGGGTCCCTTTCTGACGAAAGTTGCCGTGGACCGCTTCTTGGTGACCACAGAGCGCCAGCCCACGTTTCTGGATTCTTTGCTCAGCGACAACCACCTGACAGGGTTAACCCAGATCGCCGGGCTTTACATGCTGACCCTGGTGCTGCTGTTTGCGCTGGAGTATGCCCAGACATACTACATGCACAGGGTCGGCCAGCGCGCCATGTACGACCTGCGCATGGAGATCTTCCGCCACTTGCAGCGGCTTCACGTTCAATTTTTCGACCGCAATCCCGTCGGGCGACTGCTGACGCGCGCCACCACGGATGTGGACGTGCTGAATGAAATGTTCACCTCCGGCGTAGTGGCCCTCTTCGGCGATTTCTTGACGCTGGTCTTCATCCTTGCCGTGATGCTGCAGATGAACGCCGGCTTGGCGCTGGTCACCTTTTCCGTGCTGCCGCTGATTTTCGTGGCCACCTTCCTGTTTCGCCGGGTCGTCCGCGGATGTTACCGTCGCATCCGTGTGGCGCTGGCCCGGATGAATGCTCACCTCCAGGAGCACCTGACGGGAATGAGCGTGGTGCAACTGTTCAACCGCGAGGCGAAGAGTTTTGCCGAGTTTGAAAAGATCAACCGCACCCACAAGCGGGCCTTTCTCGATTCCGTCTTTGCGCACTCGCTGTTTTACCCTGCCGTCGAGGTGCTCAGCTCCACCGCTATCGCGCTGATCATCTGGTATGGGGGACAGCGGGTGTTGGGAGAGACGCTGACCCTCGGCATCCTGGTTGCCTTCATCCAATACGCGCAGCGGTTTTTCCGTCCCATCCAGGACCTCAGTGAAAAGTACAACATCTTGCAGGGAGCGATGGCCAGCTCGGAGCGCATCTTCAAGCTGCTGGATACTCCGGTCGAAATCGAATCGCCCCGGGAGTCTTCCCCTCCGAAACTTGCCCCGGAGTCGAGCGGGAGCCTGGAGTTCCGGGATGTCTGGTTCTCCTACACCGGCCAGCAGGAAGGCGAGGAGCCCGATTGGGTGCTCCAGGATATCAACTTGAAGATCGAGCCGGGCGAAACAATCGCCGTCGTGGGACATACCGGCGCCGGCAAGACCACCTTGTCGAGCCTGCTGCTGCGTTTCTACGACGTCCAGCGGGGCCAGGTTCTGGTGGACGGGGTGGACGTGCGGGACCAAAACTTGAGCGAGTTGCGACGGCGTTTCGGCGTGGTGCTCCAGGACCCGTTTTTGTTCTCGGGAACGATTGAGAGCAACATCCGCCTGGGCTCGGAGACGGTAGCCCATGAGGATATGGAGGACGCTATCGAGGAGGTGAACCTCGGCGAATTCATTCGGTCGCTTCCGCAGGGCTACCAGGAGGAAGTTCGCGAGCGCGGCAGCACGCTTTCGGTGGGCCAGAAACAACTCATCAGTTTTGCCCGCGCGCTGGCGCACAATCCACAGATTCTTATCTTGGACGAGGCGACATCGAGCGTGGACACGGATACGGAATTCCGCCTCCGGGAAGCCTTGAACCGCATGGTCAGCGGGCGAACCTCGCTGATTATTGCCCACAGGCTTTCCACCATTCAGCGGGCCGACCGCATTGTGGTGCTGCACAAGGGAAAAATCCGCGAGGTCGGGCCGCATCAACAACTGCTCGCACAGCGAGGCATTTACTGGAAGCTTTACCAGTTGCAATACAAGGAGCAGGAAGTTGCTGTTACCGGTGATGATTGATAATTCAGACGGTTCAACAGGGGGATATTTATGGCGGTATTGAGATGGGCGGTTGGCGCGACTCTGGTGAGTTTCTTGCTGCTCTGGGGCTTGCTGCCCTCCGAGATTCGCCAGATGAAGATGGGTAAGCTCAGCGTGGCGCAAGCACAAGAGGATACCACCGAACCCAAGCGTGTCTACACCAACGATGACTGGCCCTTCAATCGCCGGCGCTCGGCCCCCTCTGCTTCGGAAAGCGAGACGGCAAAGGAAACCGAGAGCCCTTCTTCCGCCCGCGAACGTCGGGGAGAACGACTGGCGCCCTTTGTCGCCACTCCCATGCAGGTGGTCGAGAAGATGCTGGAAATGGCGCAGGTCACATCCAGCGACGTGGTGTATGACCTGGGCTCGGGCGACGGACGGATCGTCATCATGGCGGCTGAAAAGTATGGCGCCAAGGCCGTGGGGGTGGAGTTGGACCGCCTCCTGGTGGAGGAGTCGACCGCGAAGATACAGGAACGGAACCTGGGTGAATTGGCGAGCATTATTCAGGGCGACCTTTTGCAAACGGATCTAAGGCCTGCGACGGTTGTGGCTGTTTACCTGTTGCCGGGAGCCAATGAAAAATTGCGCCCGAAGCTCGAAAAAGAACTCCGCCCCGGCACAAGAGTGATTGTGCACGACATCCGCATACCCCGATGGCGGTCCGCGCAGGACGAAGCCGTCCAGATCGGCGGCGGCTCCCACTTTGTCTACCTCTATAAAATCCCCGAGGCCTTTCAGAGATGATTTCCCGTTAACCCGGCGCGGGCTGACAGCGCTGGCCAATGATGTAAGTAACCACCAGCGGCACGATGCCGGTTGCTACCCCCAAAAAGACAAGCGCCAGCCGCAGCAGGCTGTGTCTCAAACCAAAACCGCCGCACTGCCCCGCAGTGACCGAGCACGGCGGGAATAGGTGGAGTTGCGCTCCATGGGAGTAAATCCGGCGAGTTCAATGTTCCGGCGCAACTGCTCTTCCCGTGCCGACAGGCTGTCGGGTGCGCCCTCAATGACGTTCTCTTCGAGGATTACGCTGCCGGCGTCATTGGCTCCGAAATCGAGCGCCCGGCGGCCCGTCGCGAGTCCTACGGTCAGCCAGGAGGCTTGCAGATTCTCGAAATTGTCGAGATAAACCCGCGCAAGGGCCTGCATCGCCAGATACTCCTCATCGGGAGGTTTCTGCTTGGGAAGGATCGAAGGATGCTGCCGGCCGGTCTGGTACGGCCAGACGATCATTGCCACAAATCCTCCCGTCTCATCCTGCAACTGCCGCAGCCGGTCCAGATGATTCAGGCGATGTTCCAAAGTTTCACCGAACCCGAAAACCATGGTGGCTGTTGTCGGCAGCCCCAGGCGGTGGGCGGTGCGGTGAACCTCAACCCACTGGTCTGAGTTCAGCTTCAGCGGGCTGATGCGGTTCCTCACCTCGTCGTCCAATATCTCCGCGCCGGCTCCGGGAATGGAGTCGAGGCCGGCTTCGTGGAGGCGGCCCATCGCCTGTTCGAGCGTCAGCCCGGAGACCTCGGCAAGATTCCAAATCTCCGAAGCGGAAAAACTGTGGCAATCCACACGGAACCGCTGCTTTACCTTGCGCAACAGCGCCTCATAGTAATCGATCTTCAAATCCGGATGGTCGCCCCCCTGGATGAGTATGCCGGAGACGCCTTGGGCAATGCTTTCTTCGATCTTCGCCAAAATCGCTTCGTCGGAGTGCAGATACCCTTCCGGGCTTCCCGGAGGACGATAAAACGAGCAGAAGGAGCAGTAGGCGTTGCAGACGTTGGTGTAGTTGATGGTGCGCTGGATGGCGAAGCTGACAACCTTTTCCGGATGCTTCCGGTAACGGACCTCGGAAGCGGCTTCGGAGAGCGCTGGGAGGCCTTGCTGGTAAAGATGCCGTGCCTGTTCCCTGTCAATCCGCAAGCTGCTATATCTCCTTCTCGTTTTTGTGGAGGCTGGCCTCGTTAAGGAATGCTACAACAGGCAGCGCGGATGCTGCAATGAGGAAAGCCTGAAGTTTACAGCCATCCCGCCAGCTTATGGAGAGGCAGAGGCCCTTTCCAAAAGTTTCGCTGCTAACTCGTCGAACACATCGCATCCCAGCGATTGCTGGCTATCGGTCAGGTGAGGTATCACATCCAGTGGCGTCTGAATCAACAGGCGCAGCGTTTGCTCGTTGGTTTCCACGGCGGGGTCCCGACCCGGCCTGCAATGATTCAAGATGCACCCTGCCACTACCAGTCCAGCGCTTTCAAGCGACGCAAGCGTGAGCAGCGTGTGGTTAATCACGCCTAATTTCGATCCCGCCACCACTAACACGGGCAGGTCCAGCATGCGGGCAAGGTCCGCATAGTCGAAATCTGCTGTGATCGGCACTCGAATGCCTCCGGCGGTTTCGACCAGAACAATGTCGTGGGAGGCAGCCAATTCAAGGTAGCAGCCCTCAAGCCGCTGCGGGTCAATTGGATTCCCTTCGCGCTCTGCCGCAACCCAGGGGGCAACCGGGGTCCGGAAGCGGTACGGACAGATCGTATCGAGCGAGGCTTTCGTTCCCGATGTTTGCTGTAGAAGCAGTGCGTCGGTGGGGAGTAAGTTTTTTGATCCGGGCTCTGATCCGCGCCCCAATTCGCATCCGGTCTCAACGGGCTTAAAAGGAGCCACCCGGAGCCCCTTACGGCGCAGCGAGGCGGCGATGCCGCAGGCTACAAAGGTCTTCCCTGCCCCGGTGTCAGTCCCGGTGATCAACAATCGATTTTTCTTCCCGCGCAATTCCATCCTTTACCTTTCGCAGGATTTCATCACTGTCCGGATGGACACGGCGGTCACATGGACCAATCTTTCCAGTTCCTGCGCTGTGGTGGAGAGGGGCGGGTTCAGAATAATCACGTCGCCGAGCGGCCGGATAATCACACCCAGCTTGCGCGCCTCCAGGATCACCTGCTTTCCGATTTGTTTAGCGGTCGGGAAAGGCCTGCGGGCAGCAGCGTCCTCTGCCAGGTCTATTCCCACCATGAAGCCCCATTGGCGGACATCGGAAACATGCTCCTGCTCCCGAAGCGGCTGCAACAGGCGGTCCATTTGCGCGATCAGGGGAGTCATGCGATCCAGGGTATTTTCTTTCGCAAACAAATCCAGCGAAGCAATGGCAGCGGCGCAGGCCAAAGGATTGCCCGTATAGGTGTGGCCGTGAAAGAAGGTCTTCCGCTCCTCGTGCTCTCCCAGAAAGGCCTCGAAGATTCTCTCCGTAGCCAGCGTAGCGGCCAGAGGCATCGTGCCGCCGGAGATTCCCTTTCCCAAGCACATCAGGTCTGGAGAAATTCTGGCATGTTCGCAGGCAAACATCCGCCCGGTCCTGCCGAACCCAACGGCAACCTCATCGGCGATGAATAAGATGTTATTTTCGCGGCACAGCCGGTGAAGTCCCGAAAGATATTCCACCGGATGGGCCCACATCCCGGCGGCGCCCTGCATCAGCGGCTCGACAAACAAAGCGGCTATCCGTTCCCGGTTTTCCCGCAACGTCCGTTCAGCCTCCTCCAGCGCATGTGCCAGCGCCTGCCCGGGACTCTCCCCCCGGTAGTATCGGAACGCATGCGGCGGCGCGATGCGCAAGCAGGGAAACAAAAGGCGGCGATAACGGGCGTGGAAGTCCTCCGAGTATCCCACGCTCATCGCCCCGATCGTATCCCCGTGGTAGGACTCGGAAAGACTGACATAACAGTCTCGCTTGGAATCACCCTGCAATGCCCAGTACTCAAAAGCCATCTTTAAGGCGATCTCAGTAGCCGTCGCTCCCGCGTCGGAATAAAAAACCCTGCGCAGGCCGGGCGGAGCTGCATCGATCAACTTCTTGGCGAATACCGTTGCCGGGATATTAGAAAGCCCCAGCATCGTGGTGTGCGCCACTGCATCCAACTGATTCCGAATCGCCTCCGCAATCTCCGGACGTCCGTGACCATGGACGTTTGCCCACAGCGAAGAGACGCCGTCAAAGTAACGGTTGCCCTGCTGGTCAAACAGATAATTCCCCTCGGCGCGGACGATGAACAGAGGGTCTTCGGCCATCCACTCGCGCATCGGCGTGAAGGGATGCCAAAGGAAAGAATGGTCCCACTGCTTCAGGGAGCTAGGGTCGTGGCCGGAGGTCATGATTTGGAAACCGGCTGTGAAGGAACGGCTGCCGAGGCCATACTAGCCGAAGCAGCACGCCGTTTTGGAGAAAATAAAGCAGACCGCAATTTGTGGAATCCTGCCAATGCTTTCTGGATGTCATCGTCGGTATGAAGCGCCGTCGGACAGATACGCAGCCGCGCTGTGCCGCGTGGAACGGTCGGAGGGCGGATTCCTTGTACGAAGACGCCCTCTCGGAGCAACAAACGGCATGCCGCCATTGTGCGGTGTTCCTCGCCCAGCCGCAACGGCAGTATCTGGCTCTGCTCCGGGCCCGGATCAAACCCCATATCCAACAAGCCTTGTCGCAGTTGGCCGACATTGCGCCACAATGCCTCCCGCCGCTGCGGTTCCCTCTCGACAACACGCAGAGCCGCCGCAGAGGCTGCCAGGACCGCAGGCGGCAGACCCGTCGTGAAAATAAAGCTGCGGGCATGGTTGACTAGATAGAGAATGAGTTCCTTGCTTCCAGTAATGTAGCCGCCCAAACTTCCCAGTGCCTTGCTGAAAGTTCCCATCTGGATCTCCACCTGTTGCTGCAAGCCCAGCGCCTCGATTCGCCCGGCGCCCGTGGGCCCAAAGGCGCCGGTTGCATGCGCCTCATCGACCATCAGCAGTGCTTCGTACTTTTTAGCCAGCCAGACAATATCTTCCAGCGGGGCCAGATCGCCGTCCATCGAAAAGACCGACTCGGTCAGGATCAGCTTGTGCCGCGCCGCCGGGCGGCTGGCCAGCTTGCGCTCCAGGTCTTCGGCGTTGCAGTGATCGTAAATCAGAACTTCCGCCCGCGACAGACGGCTGCCGTCGATCAAGCTGGCATGGTTCAACGCGTCGCTGAAAATTGCGTCGCCGGGGCCTGCCAGCGCCGAGACCGTGCCGAGATTGGCCTGATACCCGGAGGAAAAAACCAGTGCAGCTTCGCTGCCCTTAAAGCGCGCCAGCTCGCGCTCCAGCTTTCCATAAAGCTCCAGGTTGCCGCTGATCAGCCGCGACCCGGTCGCGCCGCAGCCGTAGTTTTCCACCGCCTGGAGCGCGGCTTGCTTCAGCCGCCTATCGGCAGCCAGTCCGAGGTAGTTATTGGAACAGAGCAGCAGGACCTGGCGGCCGTTCCAGTAAACTTTCGGTCCAGGCTCGCCTTTGATCTCGCGCAGTTTTCGAGTCAGTCCCGCTTTCTTGAGGGCAAAGAGCCTTTCGCGGAGAAACGCGGCGGCATCGGAAGTCAAATCGGTCTCGGGTTTGGAAGCCATCGATAATTGTTTGGCAGTTGTTTGGCGATGCCGTCTGGCTATATTGTCTAACGGTCGCGCGATTCCGCAGCGCTTGCCAGCGGGACAGTCTGTTCCGGCGGCGGCTCCTGTTCGCGTGATTTCGTCTCCCAGCCGGGCGGCAGGGAAGGAACGAACCCGGCGTCCTGGAGCATTTGCATATCCGCCTCGGGCACCTCGCCGCGGGTGGTCAGATAATCGCCGATGAAGATGGAGTCAGCGACATAAAGGCCCAGAGGCTGCAAGGAACGCAGATGAAACTCCCGCCCGCCCGCGATGCGGATTTCTTTGCTGGGGTTCACCAGCCGGAACAAGCACAGAATGGCCAGGCACTTCTGCGGCGTCAGGTACTCGATGCCGGCCAAAGGGGTGCCGGGAATGGGTATTAAAAAATTGACAGGAATGGAATCGATGTCCATGTCCCGCAGCGAGAAGGTCAAGTCCGCGATCTGTTCATCACTCTCTCCCATACCCACGATTCCTCCCGAGCAGGAAGAGAGACCGCCCCGCTTGACGGCATCGATGGTCTCGGTGCGGTCCTGAAAGGTGTGCGTGCTACAGACATCGTTGTAGTGATCTTCGGAGGTGTTCAAGTTATGGTTGATGCGGTCCACGCCGGCGTCCCGCAATCGTTTCACTTCCTCGTCGTTGAGCAACCCCAGGCAGCAACAGATGCGCAAAGGGTACTTCTCCTTGATCTCCCGGGCGGCTTCGGTAACCGCCTTTAATTCCTGTTCGGTCGGTCTCCGTCCGCTGATGACCATGCAGTAGGTGTGCGCCTTTACTTCCAGGGCCTGGCGCGCGCCTTCCAGCAACACCTCCCGGCTTTGGAGGGGATACCGCTCCACGCCGGCCTTGGAAACAATCGACTGCGAACAATAAGAACAATCCTCCGGGCACAAGCCGCTTTTAGCGTTGATGAGCATGTTCAGTTTGATCTTTTGGCCGTGATAATGGCGGCGCACACGGTAGCAGGCAGAGATTAGTTCCAGCAGTTCTTCTTGCGGGACGGCAAGAACCTGCAGAGCCTCTTCCCTGGAAATTTGCTTGCCTTGCAGAACTCGTTCCGACAACTGATGCCAGAGCATTCAAAACTCCTTTCCACACGCAGAAAATGACCGCCAAACAGATGATTATACAGAAGTGCGCCGCCGGGAGAAAGCTTGGCTTCGGCAAAGCCCGACTCAACGCTTAACGAAAGCTCCGCGGGGGACAGCAGGATGACTGGATGGAATTCAATTCTGCTGAAGGTGGGCTGAAAGTGGAATGCTGCCCCGTCGCCGTTAGTTAGGGGCGGCGCGGCCTCGTGCCACGCTTTGGACCGTGCTTTTCTCAGCGGCGGGGGGCGGCTGCGCACTGATTGTGCTCAAACCGAGGCTCTTTCTCAGCTCGGTCATCAGTTTGTCGCGCAGGTCCGTGTTGTCTCGCAGAAAAGTGCGGGCGTTTTCGCGGCCTTGCCCAATCCTCTCGCTGCCGTAGGAAAACCAGGAGCCGCTCTTCTCGATGAAACGCTTTTCCACCGCCATGTCTAAAAGGTCGCCCTCTTTGGATATCCCCTCACCATAGAGAATATCGAACTCGGCGTTGCGAAACGGGGCGGCCACTTTGTTCTTCACCACTTTGACACGGGTGCGGTTGCCCACTACCTGCTCGCCTTCCTTGATAGCGGCGATCCGCCGGATATCAACCCGGACGGACGAGTAAAACTTCAGCGCCCGGCCTCCGGTGGTTGTTTCCGGATTCCCGAACATGACTCCGATCTTCTCCCGAATCTGATTAATAAACAGGAGGCAGGTGTTCGACCGGGCGACAACCCCCGAGAGCTTCCGCAATGCCTGCGACATCAAACGGGCCTGCAATCCCATATGGGAGTCACCCATCTCCCCGTCCAACTCCGCTTTGGGGACCAGCGCCGCCACTGAATCCACCACCACGATGTCGATCGCGTTGGAGCGGACCAGGGCTTCAACGATCTCCAAGGCCTGCTCCCCGTAGTCGGGTTGCGAAACCAGCAGGTTGTCTATGTCGACTCCCAGTTTGCGTGCATAGGCGGGGTCGAGCGCGTGTTCGGCGTCGATGAAGGCGGCCATCCCTTTTTGCTTCTGCGCTTCCGCGATCACTTGCAAAGCGACCGTCGTTTTGCCGCTGGACTCCGGGCCAAAGATCTCCACCACGCGTCCTCGCGGCATGCCGCCCACGCCCAGCGCGTTGTCAAAGGAGAGAGAGCCCGTGGAGATGACGGAAACCGGAACCACATCCTTCGCTCCCAAACGGATGATGGAACCCTTGCCGAACTGCTTTTCGATTTGTGTCATCGCCAGATCAATGGCTCGCGTCCGTTCCAGCTCTTTTTCCGCCATAAAGGCATCTCCTTAAGGTAGTTTACTGTTTCCAGTGCCTAGGCATAAATCCAGTTTAGTGGGAAACTGTATTATAGTTGCTGCGGTTCTGGATTGCAGCGGAAATCTTTTGACCGAGCCTCAACCCCGGGATGGTATAACGGCTATTTTTACGAGGCGGCGAGTGGCAGGACGATCTGTCTTTAGGGAACAGGCCGTGCGCGTGGTGAAAAATGCGCCGCAACGAAAGCAGATGGACGTATAATCCTCGCAACCAGGCGTTGAAAAAGGAAATTCTGGATGATTCCGACACCACGGACATTGCCGGTCGGGAAAAAAATGCCTCCGCGCAAAAGGAACAAATGGCCGCAGGCTCTTGTCCAGATCGTTGCAGTGCTGGCCTTTTTCAGCCCGTTCGTTTGCAGGGCGGAATACATCAAGGCCGTGAACTACTTCGGCAAGTCTTGGCCGGTGGCATTCTGGAATTCCGACCTTTCGGAAGTTTCGGCGGATTTGCAGGACATTCGACGCGACGGCTTCAACTCCATCATTCTGATTGTTCCTTGGGGAGAGTTTCAGCCGGGTCTCGATCCCATACACTTCAATGACGATGCCTACCATCGCCTTACGTCGGTATGTAACCAAGCCCACTCGGCCGGGTTCAAGGTGTTCCTGCGGGTCTCCTACACTTGGGATTTCTACCCAAGCGTACAGCAACCCAACACTGACCGTACCAATGGACTGATCAGCGGCGCCTCTCTGATCCCTGCTTGGGACCAGTACTTGGCGAAGATCAACGCGGCAACACGAAGATGCAGCGAGGGCGCATTCATTTCCTGGGAAGACTTCTGGGATGCTATCGCGAAATCAGAAAACCTCAAGACCCCAGAAGAAAGAGCCGCATACTCAAAGCAGATGGGTTATGCCGCGTGGATCGATCAACACGCGGACAACACCTATAAGGCCCGCTATGCAGCGGACCTCAGAAAATTTGGCGTTTATCCCATTCCCAACCGGGACAACCCGGACTACGAAATGGTCTTCCAGTATTTTGACGACCAAATGATGAATAAGCTCTTGCCCGTGCTCGCGAAGAATTTCCGGCAAGCGAGCGTGGAGGCCCGCATCGACAGCGATCCGATCTATAACGGAAAAGAGCTGTTGAAGTGGCACGCCCACCCGCAGCACTACTCGGTGACGTCTTCGGATTTTCTGATGACCTATTGGGCGCCCGGGATGGACGCTGTGAATCAGGGTGAGAAGGATTCTTCGGAAAAAGTGATCGATCGCTTCAATACCCTGCACAGGAGTCTCCTCGCGCAGATACCCAAGCAGTTATTCATCGGACAGTGGCTGTTCAAGGACAATACCCCGGGCTTTCACTTCAACGCTCAGGTAAATCCGCCCGAGCTTAGCCGGTTTATTCGGGATTCCGCCCGGCCTCTGGCGCAATTCACTGCCGGCTATGCGCTTTGGAACTGGCGGGATTACAGGCGGAGCTACCTCTTCAACGGCTTCTTCTCCCTAGGAAAACTCGGCTGGGATTTTTCCCCCGGCTCCAGTATCCAAACGTTCCCCGATGGCGCCTACGCGCAGCTTCCGCAGGGCCAATCCATTCACCAGGACATTCAGCGCATGCACGATCGTCACAAACGCAAAACGGTCAGGTTGCGGTTCACCGCACGAGGGAATGGGCGGGTTCGGGTCGATATCGGTTCGGCGTCACAGGAAGTCAATATCCAGGCCGCTCCGGGCGCCCGGGCGGTCGTCACGCTGCAATTTCCTACGCCGAGCCCTTCGGAACCAACCTTGGCATCACCGCCTTGTCGGGAAGCATCCAACTCAAGGATCTCTATCTGTGGAGTTTCGAGCAGGTATCCAACGTCAGGTCGTTCGATAACTCTCCTAGCGACCACTATTACGATATTGTCGCGCTAAACCGGAAATTGGACGATCCGAAAACCTTGCTGTCGTCCGTCAGTGCGTCCAACGCCACCATCAACTATCTCGCGGGAGCCGGACGTCCCGAGTCCGACGGTACACGGAAATTTGCGTGGGTTGGTCCGTATGCGAAGGTGAGGCTGAATGCAACGGCGCCAACGATCGCGATCAATGGGTATATAGACATCGACATGTTCCGGAAGGCCAAACTGTTCCCTGCCGGATGCACGCTTGCGGCTTCGATCAATGGAAAGACGGTTGCGCAGAGGCTGTTCACCGCGAATCAACCCATCGCCATGAACGTCAATATCCCTCCTGAATCTCGGGGTGTTGTGACATTGTCCAGGTAAATCACCAGAATCTCGACCTCCTCCCAGCACTCGCGCCAACAGTTCTTCCAGCCGCCGCGCTCCTTGCTCGGCCAACTTCCCCTGAAAAACAACTGCTCGATGAATCCCAAGGCAATGGGGCTTGGGGAGGATGGCCGAACGCTGAGTTACATAATCAATGACATCCAAGGCGAAAGCAGCGCCGAGGAAAACTAGAAGCCTGTGATTATTTCCCCCGCGAAGCCACTTGCAACCGGCTCAGGGCTTTGTGGAGCGCTACCGTGGTGCGGGTCATGTCATTGGAACTGAAAAACAACTGCTCGATGAATCCCAAGGCAATGGGGCTTGGGGAGGATGGCCGAACGCTGAGTTACATAATCAATGACATCCAAGGCGAAAGCAGCGCCGAGGAAAACTAGAAGCCTGTGATTATTTCCCCCGCGAAGCCACTTGCAACCGGCTCAGGGCTTTGTGGAGCGCTACCGTGGTGCGGTTCATGTCGGTGTCCGGGTCCGGGTTGCTCAAGCGCCGCTCCGCCCGTTCCTTGGAGGCCTGAGCACGGGAGACATCGATATCGGAGGACTTTTCAGCGGTCTCCGCCAGAACCGTCACCTGCTCCGGCAGAACTTCCACGAAACCCCAGCTCACCGCCAGACGGCGCAGTTCCCTGCCCTGGCGGTAAGTAATCTCACCAATCTTCAATTCGGAGAGCAGCGGCGCATGGCCGGCCAGGATGCCCAGATATCCTTCCTTGCCGGGCACCTGCATCTCTTCGGTTTCTTCCCGGACGACCTGCTGGGTAGGAGTAACAATTCGGAGGTGGAATGTTTGAGCCATAATGCGCGCCGGCAGCCGGCCGTCAGACGGTCGCCGCGATCTTCTTTCCCTTTTCCCGAGCTTCCTCGATGGTTCCGACCAGGTAAAACGCCTGTTCGGGGAGATCATCGTGCTTGCCCTGGACAATCTCATCAAATCCCTTGATGCTGTCGGCCAGCTTCACGTACTTGCCCTCCAACCCCGTGAACTGCTCGGCGACGAAGAAGGGTTGCGAGAGGAAGCGCTGAATCTTGCGCGCCCGCGTTACCGTCAGCTTGTCCTCTTCGGAGAGTTCGTCAATTCCGAGAATGGCGATGATGTCCTGGAGGTCTTTGTATCGTTGCAGGATCAACTTCACCTCTTTGGCGACACGGTAATGCTCCTCTCCTACGATGCGCGGGTCCAGGATGCGGGAAGTCGAGGCCAGCGGGTCCACCGCCGGATAAATGCCCAGTTCGGCAATCGCACGGGAAAGGTTGGTGGTCGCATCCAGATGGGCGAAGGTCGTGGCGGGCGCGGGATCGGTGTAATCGTCCGCAGGCACATAGATGGCTTGGACGGATGTGATCGACCCCTTTTTGGTGGAGGTAATGCGCTCCTGCAACTCGCCCATTTCAGTAGCTAAGTTCGGCTGGTATCCGACGGCGGAGGGCATGCGGCCCAGCAACGCGGAGACCTCGGAACCGGCCTGCGTAAACCGAAAAATATTATCGATGAACAGCAGCACGTCCTGTCCCGCTTCATCGCGGAAGTACTCGGCTACGGTCAGCCCAGTCAGCCCGACCCGCAGGCGCGCGCCGGGTGGCTCGGTCATCTGCCCGTAGATCAAGGCGGTTTTTGATTTCTTCCAGTCTTTCGGGTCGATCACGCCGGATTCCTGCATTTCCAGCCACAGGTCATTCCCCTCGCGTGTGCGCTCCCCGACGCCGGAGAATACGGAAACACCGCCGTGCTTGCGGGCGATGTTGTTGATAAGCTCCATGATGATGACGGTCTTGCCGACGCCTGCGCCGCCGAACAGGCCCGTCTTGCCGCCGCGCAGATACGGCTCCAGCAGGTCAATCACCTTGATTCCGGTTTCAAACATCTCCAGGTTGACGTTTTGCTCGTCAAAAGCGGGAGCGTGGCGATGGATCGGATACATCATCTCCGTTTCAATCGGCCCCATGTTGTCCACAGGGCGGCCGATCACGTTCATCACGCGGCCCAGCGTTTGGTTGCCCACCGGCACGAGGATCGGCTGGCCCGTATCCACCGCCTTCATGCCGCGCACCATCCCGTCGGTGGCCTCCATGGCGATGCACCGGAGGCGGCCTTCGCCCAAGTGCTGCTGGACCTCCAGGATGACGTCAATAGGGGCCGGCACGTCAAAGCCCTCGCTGATCACGTGAATCGCGTTGTAGATCTTCGGCAGATTCTCTTCGCTGAATTGAACGTCCACGGCCGGACCGGTTATCTGGATCACTTTTCCGACGTTGTCGCCACTGCTGGTTTGCACTTTAGATAAATCCTCTCTTCGAGCCGAATCGCCTCTTTAGAATTGCCGGGCGAGGATTGCCTGGCGGTCGAGGTGTCCGGTCGTCTTTGCCTTGTTCATCGCCCTGTTTATCAGGTTCATCAGAAAACATTTTAGACCTTGTGCCGATGACGCCTCTGTGCCATCAGAGGAATCCGCAGACGAGCCCGCACCGGCGCTTGGCCCTAAAATTCGTAGCGCAATAGAATACATGGAGCGGCTTCTGTTTGTAAAGGACCGGTCGATGGGTAGTAGCGCTACAGTTTGACGTCAGGGCACGACTTCAGTCGTGCCGTTCTCGTAGCAGCGTATGAGTCCTTCCGCACTGCCGTAGGCTCAAGCGGAGGCGACGCCGCAGCTCCACTGGAACGTGGCGCTAAGAGAGCGGAGGAATGTGGAATCACGCCGCCTCAATCTTTTGATCCTGTCGCTGCGCGTGCTGCTCCGCTCCGGCCTGCGGCAGCGAGGTACAAATCATTCAAATGTCGTTTTTCGGCACGGTTAAAACCGTGCCCTGACGCTAAACATGGAGGATTAGGCAAGGCCCCCGCTCGGTCTAAGAAGCCCGGCCTAAAAAGATGGAGGCAACATGCAGGATAGATCATAACTATTGAGGTTTACATAATATAGTGACACTTAGATTCGCTGGGCGGCCTTCTATAGGGCTTTTGTAGCCTGTGGAAATGTCACTATATTATGAAATGTTCAATAAGTGGCGGAATCGACATTTGGCTTTACCAGAGAAAAGGGAAGCCATTCGGGAACTTGCAGACGTGTTCGAGTGGCTCAAGAAGACCAAAGGTTTGACCGCTGTGTTAGACGGGAAAGACGAAGCAGCAATTTTCGACCTCGCCAACAACTTTGCTATTCGCCACCACAATCCGAAGCAGAAAACGAATTACGATCCAGTCATCTGGTATTCATGGATCTTTCACTTTTACTTAGCGACATATCACGCAGCAATTCGCCTACTGCTCAGGAAAGCGGGGTAGCCACGGTGAGTGTTTTTCCCTCAGCTTCGCTCGGGACAAGCCTCGCCGCGGTCTTTTCAGCGGCGTTTGCAAACCCACGGCAAATTGAAACTGTGAATTTGCCGTGGCTACCCATGCCCCACTACTTTTCGGTTGGTGCATAGACAGAGCCGCGCGCGGTGTCGGCAAGTTAATGCTTCCCCGTTCTGCCCTCCCCGACAGGGTATGTTTCCGAGCTGCTAAATTGGGATATTATCGTATGGTCCGTCGGGGGCGGTTGGATTCACAATTTTCGAGGGTGTCCCATACATAGTTGAAGGTTGAACGGCGGTTCGGCCCGAATCGAATAGAATCGGGCCAAGCCTAAATCCTATAGAAGGAGAACCGCCGAATGAAGGGAAAATATCACGTTTTGGAACTGGGTTCCAAGGGAGCCGAAGAAACCATCCAGAAGTTTTGCCAAACCAACGGACAGATGCTGTTGCCGGTGGTGGATCTGATCACGGAGGCGCGTCTGGCGTTGGATGAGGTGATTGATCGGGCCGGGCGAGGTTTGATTGAAACGATTCTGAGCATGAGCGCAGAGCAAATCGCGGGGCCAAAGAGTCCCGGGAAGGCGAGCGGAGAGGTGCGCTGGCATGGCCGGCAATTGGGGAGGGTGAAACTGGCCGATCGCCAGCTGCGGGTGGAGCGGCCCCGGCTGCGCCGGAAGGGCGGAGGGGAAGAAGCGGTGCCGGCCTACGAAGCGCTGCGGAAAAGCGAGAAGACGGGCGAGGAGATGTTCGAGGCACTGTTGAAAGGGGTTTCGACGCGGAACTACCGCGAGGTGATCCCGGAGATGGCCAACAGCGCTGGGGTGTCGAAGTCTCAGGTGAGCCGGGAAGCGGCCGAGCAAGGAGCGCGGCGGCTGGAAGAACTGTTGGCGCGGCGCTGGGAGGAGGTCGAGATTCTGGTGATTTACCTGGACGGAATGCGGTTCGGCTCCCACCACGTCATCAGCGCCGTGGGCGTGGACAGCGAGGGCCGCAAGCATGTGCTGGGGATTCAACTGGGCGCGACCGAAAACGCCGCTGCGGTGAAAGACCTTCTCACCCGCCTGCGCCAGCAAGGTCTGCGCACGGATCAGCGCTATCTGTTTGTGATCGACGGCGCCAAAGCGCTCCGCGCGGGGATCGAGGAAGTATTCGGCAGCAATCAGCTGGTGCAGCGTTGCCGTACTCATAAGCTGCGCAACGTGGCTGAGCGGTTACCAAAGGGCGACAAAATGCTGGCGAATCAGGTGCGGTCGCTGATGCGCGCCGCCTGGCGATTGCCCCAAGCCGAGGAAGGCATCGTGCGCATAAAGAAGCTCGCTGGGATGATCGAGTGCGATCATCCGGCAGCAGCCGCCAGCTTGCGCGAAGGGTTGGAGGAGACCTTTACGATCAATCGAGCCGACGTTCCTCCCAGCCTCCACCGCTGCCTGGCAACCACGAACCTCATCGAGAGCCCGCAGTCGGGCGTGCGGAAAAAGACTGGCAATGTTTGCCGCTGGCGCGACGGCGAGATGACGTTGCGCTGGGTGGCAGGAGCGTTTCTGCTGACCGAGAAGAATTTCCGGAAGATCATGGGTTATCACGATCTCTGGGCTTTGGCATCGATTCTCGGCCGAAGTCCAAACGCTGCTTCCTCTCACAAGGAGAAAGTGGCGTAATATGAACTCAACCCGCCGTCCCAACCTGCAACTGAGTTTGGGACACCTTCCAATTTTCCGAAGGGCAAAACATGCAACGCAGGGGGATAATCAAACTCTTTGCAGCCGCAGCGGCGAGCCTCTGGACTAACCACCAGCTTCCCGCCAGTGCTTTCCTGCAAGCGGCAGTCCATGCCAGCGGCGCGCGGAAAGCGTCTGTTCGCCTTCTTCCTGTATCAATTGCCTCGGTATCACAAGATAACCCTCTGACCGAACCGCTGCTTCCTCTTTTCCCATTGTCGCTGGTCCTGTTTCCCCGCACGAATCTCCTGCTGCACATCTTTGAGGAGCGCTACAAGGAGATGATTCAGGACTGCCTGCGAAACCAATGGGAGTTTGGAGTGCTGCTGGTTCAGAATAGATCGTTTGAGAAAATCGGCTGCACCGCCTCCATATCGGAAGTGATCAACAAATACCCGGATGGCCGGATGGACATACTGGTTCGGGGACAGCGGCGTTTTGAAATCTTGATGCTGGACCAGGAGAAGTCTTATCTGCGCGGGAAGCCGCAATTCTTTGAGGATGAAGAAAGCGAGCCTCCCGGCGAGGAGTCCCGGCAGCAGGCCATCCATCTCTATGGCCGCCTGAGGGAATTGCTCAAATCAGAAGATCGGTCACGGAAGGAACCGCCGCCCACATTCACCGATCACCAACTTTCCTTTCAGCTTATGGCCAGTTGCCATTGGACCTGGGCGGGAAGCAACGTTTATTGGAACTTCGCTCGGAGCGCGAACGTCGGGACCGCGTGATTCGTTATATGCAGCAGTTGATCGATTTTTTGGAGCGTGCGCCCGGCCAGCGCGACCCAGCAGGCATGGCTTAGCAGGTTGTTGCGAAACTGGCGCACGGTCCGCTTCACTGGCCGGATGTGGCCGGATCGTGCCAGATCGTGCCAAATCATGTATTATGCGCCTATTGAAAAACGTCGAAAAAGAAATAAGGAAAACATGAGCGCACAAAAATTCATCCCTATGTTAGTCATCATCATCGTGGTTGTTATCATCGCAGCTTTCGCGGTGACGCGCGGGCGCGCCCAAAGCGACAATTCCAGCCCCACGAAAGTGGAGGGAAAGCCAACCACAACCGATTCCGGCCTGCAATACTGGGAGATCAAGGCCGGAACAGGCGACACAGCGGTGGCGGGAAACCGGGTGAGAGTCCATTACACCGGCTGGCTGGCAGACGGCAAGAAATTCGACAGCTCGGTAGATCGGGGACAACCGTTCGCGTTTTCGCTGGGAGCCGGAGAGGTGATTCCGGGCTGGGATCAAGGCGTGGCTGGTATGAAGGTGGGCGGCAAGCGGCAATTGCGAATTCCTCCCGAACTGGGCTATGGGGCTCGGGGAGCCGGAGGCGGCTTGATCCCGCCCAATGCGACATTGATTTTCGATGTGGAGTTGCTCGGCATCAGCTAATGGCCTTCGCGGAAAGTTTTGGGAGCAAAGGAAGAATCGTCCGAACTGGTATACTGGAAATTCGCAAGAAGAAAAAAGCGGGCTCGCCAGTGAAAATTGGGTAAGCCTTTGGCTGCGCCTTAACTTTGGACTACGTGAAAACCTAGAGGTGAATATGGCTACTCCCCTGCAATCGCTCATTGAATCGGGAACTAAACTGTGGCTGGACTCAATCGACCCCGATCTGGTTCAGATCAACCGCGCGCTCGGAGCGACGGGCGCCACCTCGAACCCCATCATTATTTCCGACCTGATCCAAAGCGGGCGTTTCGACCAGCAGATCAAGGAGTTCATGGAGAAAGGCGCCAGCGACGAGGAGATTGCATGGCGGCTGACCGACCTTTTGGTTTGCCAGGCGCAGGATGTCTTCCGGCCTGTCCATGAATCCACACGCGGCGATGACGGCTACGTCAGCTTTGAGCTCGATCCGTTGCTGGAGGACCCCGGCATCAACATGCCCCACGCCGAGCGGGTCAGCCGCTACATCGCTTTGGGGAAACAGTGGAGCCAGGGGCACAGCAATCGAATGATTAAAGTCCCGGCCACCCCGGCAGGGCTGGATTCGGTGGAAGAGATGGTAGCCGCCGGCATCACGCTGAATGTGACATTGATCTTCACTCCCTCTCAATATCGCCAAGCGCGCGAGGCGGTGTGGAGGGGAGCGCAGAGACGCGCAACGCTCGATGGGTTCAAATCGGTCTACAGCATCTTTGTCAGCCGCGTGGATGTATACACGGCCAAGCACGTCCCGGAACTTTCCGCGCCGGCCCAGGGCACCGTTGGAATCGCCATTGCCAAGCGAGTATGGAAAGAAAATACGGAGTTTTGGGCAAGCCGGAAGCTCCCGCTGAAACAGGAAATGATCTTTGCCAGCACGGGCACCAAGGACCCGAAAGACGACCCCGGCAAATATGTGGAGGCTTTTGCAGGCTCCGACATCGAGACGAACCCTCCGGCAACCAACGAGGCGGTCCAGGCCAGCGGCAAGTCCATAGTCCGCGCGGTGGATCAAATGCCGCCGGCCGAGGTGCTGGCGGAGATCGACCGTCTTGTGGACATGAAGAAGCTCGAAGAGACACTGATGCGCGAGGGAGTTAAGAAATTTGCCGAGCCGCAAAAAGCGCTCATAGCTTTGATTGCCGGGAAGCGGACAATGCTGAAACCCATTGCCGCCGACCGGTAAGGGACGCGAGCCTCGCTTCCCTGCCTCATCCTCGCGATTCTTGATTATTCTCCAGTCGGCTCCCGCGACCTCATACAGGAAAAAGGAGTATTGGATTGAGTTTTTGGGGAGCCGCGATCGCTATTTTCAAAAAAGACCTCGTCTCCGAGTTGCGGACCAAGGAAGTCTTCAACGCCTCGGTTGTTTTTTCGCTGCTGGTCATTGTCATCTTCAGCATGGCGTTTGAGCCGAGCCGGTCACAGGCTCAGGGGCTTGCGGGCGGCCTGTTGTGGATTGCCTTCACTTTTTCAGCAGTGCTGGCCCTCGGCCGGACATTCGCGCGTGAAATGCCCAACGATTGTCTGTTGGGACTCCAAATGGCCCCCGTATCGCCCGCGGCGATCTACACGGGAAAACTGATCAGCAACATAGTTTTTCTCGGCTTGCTGGAACTGATCCTTCTGCCGCTATTCGCCCTTTTCTACAATTTAAGTTCTCGGATGTGGGAAACAGCGCCCTCTCTTCTGTGGATTGTGTTCTTGGGAAGCTGGGGGCTGGCGGCGGTCGGAACCACCTTCGCCGCCATCGCTTCCAGCGTGCGCCTGCGCGAGCTGATGCTGCCCGTGCTGCTGTTTCCTGTTGAAATTCCGCTGATCCTTGCGCTGGTGGAATCGACTACAGCCGTGATCCAGGGAGATTCGATTGTCGAGCCCCGGCTTTGGCTGAGAATCTGCCTTGGATTTGACGTGATATTCACTGTTATTTCCTTGTATTTATTTGAGTATGTATTGGAGGATTAGAAGCGGTCCTAAATGGGTAGCGGAAAGCGAGATTCAGGTGAAATCACGCGCCAGAAGGTGTAAACTGGAACAAGAGATGCATCCGTTGCGATGCTGAAAGTAGCCATATAAACGGCTAGTAGAAAGGCAGGTCATTATGCAGCCGAAACAGAAAAAAAATCTTAAGTTTGGAGCAGGAATGGGCGTGATCCTGATGACGCTTGCGTGGCTGGCCTACAGCGGAATTCAGGAGAGCAAGACTTACTACGTGACGGTGGATGAGTTGCAAGAAATGACAGAAGCCTATGATCGTCGGTTCCGCGTGGCAGGAAATGTGGCAGTGGGATCGATCCGGCGAGCGGAACGGCGCGTCGAGTTCCAGCTGGAGCAAAACGGCAAATTGCTTACGGTAGTGTACACGGGCACGGAGCCGTTGCCGGACACTCTGCAAGACCGGGCCGAAGCGATCGCTGACGGGCGGTATCTGCGCGACGGGAGTTTCCACGCGGAGACGGTTCAGGCGAAATGCGCCTCGAAGTACGAGGCCGCGCCGATGGCCGCTGGAACCGGCGGGGAAACCGGATCTGCCTACTAAGAAACCCTTCTTGTCCGGACAATAGATGACATGGAAAACGTAGCCAGCTTTGCGCTGTTATTAGCTTTCGCCCTGGCCGTGTATGCGATTGTGGCGTCGGTCGCCGGAGCGCTGCAAAAAAATGAGCGGTTACAGTTCTCCTCCTACCGGGCCACAGGAGCCGTCTGGGCCCTGGTGACGGTGGCGATCGGCTGCCTGCTCTACGCCTTGCTGACGGACGATTTTCGCCTTACCGCCGTATCCAGTCACAGCAACCGGGCGATGCCGTGGTACTACAAGATCACAGCGCTGTGGTCGGGCCAGGGAGGGTCGCTCCTGTTCTGGAGCTGGCTGCTGGCCAGCTACAGCGCGGTTGCGGTGCGGCTGAACCGGGAGAAGCACCGGGCTATGATGCCCTACGTGGTGGCGACGCTGATGGTGGTGCTGGGATTTTTCCTGGTGCTCAACATCTTTGTGGCCCCTCCCTTTGAACTGCTGGCGATGAACCAGGGGGGGCAGATGGTTGTCCAGGGTCCGGTGGACGGCAACGGGCTGAACCCGCTGTTGCAGTATCCGGCCATGGCCATTCATCCACCCATGTTGTACCTGGGATTCGTGGGCTTTACAGTGCCGTTTGCCTTTGCCATGGCTACGCTGATTACCAAGCAGGCGGGAGAGAAGTGGATCGAGACGACAAGACGTTGGACAATGGTCGCGTGGCTGTTCCTGTCGATGGGGGTCATACTGGGAGCACGGTGGGCCTACGCAGTGCTGGGATGGGGCGGCTACTGGGGATGGGACCCTGTGGAGAACGCCTCCTTGCTGCCCTGGCTGACCGGCACGGCTTTTTTACACTCCGTGATGATGCAGGAAAAGCGAGGCATGATGAAGGTCTGGAACATGGTGCTGATCTTTTCGACCTTCTTCCTGTGCATCTTCGGCACCTTCCTGACGCGGAGCGGCGTGGTCTCTTCGGTGCATGCCTTCGCCCAGTCGCCGATCGGGCCTTTCTTTGTAGGGTTTCTGGCGATAACAATGTTATTCTCCGGCTGGCTGCTGCTCGAACGGCTGGATTACCTGAAAAGCGACCAGCAGTTGGACTCGCTGGTCTCGCGCGAGAGCAGCTTTCTCTTTAACAATCTTCTTCTGCTGGCTGCTTGTTTCGCGGTGTTGTGGGGAACGCTGTTCCCGGTGATCTCCGAGGCGGTCCAGGGCGTGAAGATCAGCGTGGGCGCTCCGTACTTCAATAAAGTAAATATCCCGATCGGGCTGTTCTTGCTCTTTCTGACCGGAGTGGGACCCCTCTTCGCTTGGCGGAAGACCTCAATGGGCAGCTTGCAAAAAAACTTCTTGAAGCCGGGAGTGGTTGCCCTTGCTATTGGAGCGGTGTTGTTCGCTTTGGTGGGAGTCCGGGAGTTTTACCCGCTGGTCTCGTTTATCCTGTGCGCTTTTGTTACGCTGACGATCTGGATGGAGTTTCACCGGGGCGCGCGCGTGATCCGGAAGAAGACGGGCGGGTCCATGCTGGGTGCTGCCATTACGCTGACACGCCGCAACACCCGGCGCTATGGCGGCTACGTTGTACATTTCGGGATAGTGCTGATCTTTGTGGGAATTACGGGGTCAGCGTTCAACGACCAGCACGAGCAGGAGATGGTGGTAGGAGACCAGATGCAGTTAGGTCCCTACACCTTACGGATGGCGGAACTCCGCGAGACCGACAATCCAAACTACAGCTCGCAACTCGCGACGATGGAAATTTATCGGGGCGGGCAATTGGCAGGTGAGTTGCACCCGGAACGCCGGTTTTACAAGGCCAGCCGACAGGCGACGACCGAGGTGGCGATCCGCCCGCGGCTCAATGAGGATTTGTACATCGTCTTTTCGGGAATGACGGAGCAGAATCGAGCAGTGATCAGCGTCCATCTCAATCCGCTGGTGAATTGGATATGGATTGGAACACTGGTGCTGGTGCTAGGGACGCTGGTTTGCCTGATCCCGTCGCAGCCCGGCGCTGGAAAAACTCAACGGGTTCCTGGAGCCTCCCGGGCCGCAGCAGAAGGGCCTGGAAAAGTGGATGAAGAAGATGAAGTATTGGCCAAACTCACCACATAAATCAGTGGTTAAGTTTATTCATTTGGCGTTGCTCTACTCGGCTATCCTGGCCAATGTGAGCCAAGCTCAGGTTGCTCCCACCCAGCCTCCCCTCGGCGAAAGGGAAAGCGGAGTAGCTTTCCGGCGCGTCTCGAACCGTCTGCTCTGCCAGTGCGGCTGCAATTACATGGTGCTGTCCTGCAACCACCTGGATTGCCCCTCGGCCACCTACATCCGCAAAACCATCAAAAACTCGTTGGCCGACGGCATGAGCGAAGACGTGATCGTCGCGAATTTTGTGGATCAGTACGGTGTGCAGATTCTCCCGGAACCTCCTCTCCAGGGCTTCTCGCTCATGGCATGGGTTATGCCTTTCCTGGTGCTGCTACTGGGCGGAGGCGGTGTTTCCTACCTGCTATGGCAGTGGAAATGGAAGCCTGTATCGGACGCTGAACAAATCCCGGACGCGACAGGAGAATCGGCGGTTTTGCCCGCTATAGGGCAAAAGCCCCGGCCTGAGTTGGTAGAAAAATACCGCTCGCAGATAGAAGGAGAACTGGAACAGGAATAAACCGGACTCCTCACCAAGCATTGCCCGTGGCGCGACACTTGCTGCAACACCTGGCGCAACAACGGTGCGGAAACAAAGGGTGAGAAAACAAATAGTGCGGCAGCAATTGCCATTCGGTTCCGGCTGTGAAATAATAAGCAGATGGAAATGGCGGAGCAAACAACAATCGTCAAGATGGAGCCGAAATCGGAAGGGATTGCGACTCCACGGAAAAAGAAGCCGAAGATTCTGGCCCTGATTAATGAGAGTTGCACGGGCTGCGCGGGCTCGCCGGTATGCGTAGGCTATTGCCCTGTGGCGGATTGCATGTATTGGGTCCCCGACGAGGACCATCCCCCCTTTGGCCGGATTGAGGTGGACCCGCAACTCTGCATCGGCTGCAAGCTCTGCATTGCCAAGGGTCCGGATGGGACCCTGTTCGACGGCTGCCCGTGGGATGCCATTGATATGGTTCCTACCGATGAGGTAGAGAAACAACTGGGAGTTGTTTTTTCCTACTGAATTCTTTTGCCACAGAGACACCGTGACGAACCGATTTTGTTTTAGGTTTTGTCCTTCATTCACTACTGATCCGTTCTTATAGTTCCCGCTTCTTGTCCTTCTCCGCTGAACCTCTGTGTCTCTGCGCCTCTGTGACTGTCTTGTTCTTCTCCGGAAGCCCGGCGCCTGATCTCCCCGACGGTCAAAACTGCTTGCTGCTGAACGCGCGAGGACATCTCGCCCGCCGCTCCCCGCGCAAAGCGGTCGATCTCGGCAAGGTCCTCGCTCTGGCCCACCAGATAGAGAGCCCGCAAGGCCTCCCAGGCGTGCTCCTCGCCGGGCGTGAGTAGAAGAATCTCTTCCTCTGCTTCTACCATAGCTCCTTCCTCAGCGAGTTTACGTTGCAATTTGCCGGGCAAAGGGGAACGAATCTCCAGCGGTTCTTGCTCGCCGACATCTATCCGAGCCATCAGGGTTCCCCGGTCTACGGAATTGGCTTCTTCCAGACGATAGAGAAGCTTCCCTTCCCGGGGCGCGACCACCGTGTAGGGGCGGATCATGCTTAACAGCTCGGGTCTCGCGCTTGCGTCTCCAAAGCGCACCAGCGAGAGAGCCGCATTGCGGCGCACCAACGGCTCCGGGTCCTGCAGAAGCGCAAGCAGCGCCTGGTGGAACTCCTCCGACTGATTGTCTGCGCCCAGCACCCAGGCCACGTTGACCCGCAGTTCCGGATGGGGACTATCCACCAAACGGAGGACTTGCGGATACCAGCGCTTTACCGTGGGGTCCGCCTTCGCGATGCGATCGGCAATCTGTGCCAGGGCGTGCTGACTGTGCCGGGGTTCTTTTGCGTCGGCCAGATATTCGCCGATCTGGTCTTCCGTAAGCTCCCTGCCAAACCAAGTCCCTCGCCAAAACAAGAACGGAACAATCACAAACAGCGCCGTAACGACAGCGAGGATCAGCGTGCCCCGTTTTCGGTGCGGCTCCGCCAGTGGGGTTTCGGTCGGTGTGGGAGAGTGGGGTGCGGTCATAGGGTGAAGTACTATTGTAAATCAACCCTTGCGGAAAACGATGAGGGTAAGTGCCAGCTTGCGGGAAAAGAAACCTGCCACAGAGACACAGAGAAGAGCGCAGAGATGAAGGGATAACCTTTGTGCTCTTTGTGCCTCTGTGGCCAAGCTTCAGATGCCTGTTCTACATTACAGCCGGTAGAGCATCCAGTAAATGATTACTCCCGTCACGGAGACGTAGAGCCAAATGGGAAGCGTCCAGCGCGCAATTTTCTTGTGCCGGTCGAACTGCTCGCCCCATGCACGGTAGATGGTAACCAACGCCAAGGGAACAATACACGCGGCCAGGACAATGTGGGAGATCAGCAGAGTGAAATAGAGTGGGCGAATGAAGCCCGTGCCCTCAAACGCCACCGAGCCGACTTGGTAATGGTAGATCACGTATGAGACCAGAAAGAGAGAGGAGACTCCCAAGGCCGACAGCATACAGGTCTTGTGAGCCGTCACCTTCTTCAGGCGAATGAACACATAGCCGGTGGTGAGAAGGACCACGCTGGTTGCGTTGAGGAAAGCGTTGAGAGCGGGTAAGGCCGAAACATCATGGCCGCTCTGCATCGTTGTTTGCCGCCCCAGCAACAAGAATCCCACGCTCAAGACTATCAGAGCCGAGACCACACCAATCACCGGGAGAGCCGAACGTTCTCTCATAAATACTTGGCCACAGAGTCACAGAGACACAGAGACACAGAGACACAGAGAAGATTTCAGAGAATAAATCTCTTGATGCCGTCCCTCAAGAGTCTCGAATTGAAATTGATTGAAGGTGTCCCAAACTCAGTTGCAGGTTGGGACGGCGGGTTGAGTTCATATTACGCCACTTTCTCCTTGTGAGAGGAAGCAGCGTTTGGACTTCGGCCGAGAATCGATGCCAAAGCCCAGAGATCGTGATAACCCATGATCTTCCGGAAATTCTTCTCGGTCAGCAGAAACGCTCCTGCCACCCAGCGCAACGTCATCTCGCCGTCGCGCCAGCGGCAAACATTGCCAGTCTTTTTCCGCACGCCCGACTGCGGGCTCTCGATGAGGTTCGTGGTTGCCAGGCAGCGGTGGAGGCTGGGAGGAACGTCGGCTCGATTGATCGTAAAGGTCTCCTCCAACCCTTCGCGCAAGCTGGCGGCTGCTGCCGGATGATCGCACTCGATCATCCCAGCGAGCTTTTTTATGCGCACGATGCCTTCCTCGGCTTGGGGCAATCGCCAGGCGGCGCGCATCAGCGACCGCACCTGATTCGCCAGCATTTTGTCGCCCTTTGGTAACCGCTCAGCCACGTTGCGCAGCTTATGAGTACGGCAACGCTGCACCAGCTGATTGCTGCCGAATACTTCCTCGATCCCCGCGCGGAGCGCTTTGGCGCCGTCGATCACAAACAGATAGCGCTGATCCGTGCGCAAACCTTGCTGGCGCAGGCGGGTGAGAAGGTCTTTCACCGCAGCGGCGTTTTCGGTCGCGCCCAGTTGAATCCCCAGCACATGCTTGCGGCCCTCGCTGTCCACGCCCACGGCGCTGATGACGTGGTGGGAGCCGAACCGCATTCCGTCCAGGTAAATCACCAGAATCTCGACCTCCTCCCAGCGCCGCGCCAACAGTTCTTCCAGCCGCCGCGCTCCTTGCTCGGCCGCTTCCCGGCTCACCTGAGACTTCGACACCCCAGCGCTGTTGGCCATCTCCGGGATCACCTCGCGGTAGTTCCGCGTCGAAACCCCTTTCAACAGTGCCTCGAACATCTCCTCGCCCGTCTTCTCGCTTTTCCGCAGCGCTTCGTAGGCCGGCACCGCTTCTTCCCCTCCGCCCTTCCGGCGCAGCCGGGGCCGCTCCACCCGCAGCTGGCGATCGGCCAGTTTCACCCTCCCCAATTGCCGGCCATGCCAGCGCACCTCTCCGCTCGCCTTCCCGGGACTCTTTGGCCCCGCGATTTGCTCTGCGCTCATGCTCAGAATCGTTTCAATCAAACCTCGCCCGGCCCGATCAATCACCTCATCCAACGCCAGACGCGCCTCCGTGATCAGATCCACCACCGGCAACAGCATCTGTCCGTTGGTTTGGCAAAACTTCTGGATGGTTTCTTCGGCTCCCTTGGAACCCAGTTCCAAAACGTGATATTTTCCCTTCATTCGGCGGTTCTCCTTCTATAGGATTTAGGCTTGGCCCGATTCTATTCGATTCGGGCCGAACCGCCGTTCAACCTTCAACTATGTATGGGACACCCTCCATTGATTAACAGTCCAATTCTCTTCGCCGTGACTCTCAAATAAGTTAAGATTTGAGCCTCAAAGACTGGATCAAACCGCTCGACGCTTTTGATCTCCACGACAACGGCTTCTTCCACCAGCAAGTCCAGGCGATATTCTCCGACAGACTTCCCTTTGTAGGTGAGTGGGAAGACGATCTGACGTTGATATTGCAAGCCCGCTCTTTCCAACTCAACGCATAATGCTGCCTCGTAAGTTGCCTCCAATAGGCCAGGTCCGAGATGACGATGCACTTCGATGGCGCAGCCGATAATTTTCTCCGTCAGTTTGTCAATCTGATCCACTGTCGGTAACATCCCGGATGGCGCTATAGAGACACAGGGGTGCAGAGAATTGCATTCCCTGATTTTATTAGATTTCTCTGTGTTCTCCGTGTCTCTGTGGCCAGTCTGTCAACCCAGGTTTGCTGCCGTTGGCCTGCCCGCCCAGATCATCGCCGCGACAATCGCCAACACGGCAAACACCACGGTGACTTCCAGCGAAAACGCCAGCGGCGGAACGTCAGAAGCTATCGAGGCGGTCTGCCCGTGAAGAGTGCGCCGCAGCGCAGCCACGCCGTAGGTGAGAGGATTGAGCCGCATGACCCACTGAATCCATGTGGAAGCTCCCGAGGCCGGAAACAGGGCGCCGGAGAGCAGCCACATCGGGATCAGGAAGAGGTTCACGACTGCATGGAATCCCTGTGCAGAATCCATTCGCCAAGCGATGCAAAAGCCGAGACTCGTCAGGGAAAAAGCAATGAGAAACAAAATCCCTGCCATCTGGATCATTTGGAGAGGCTGAAAGGAGAATCCCACTGCCGGAGCAAGCAGAAGAAAAAGGAACCCAGGCAGCAAGGCCTGCGTAGTGCCTCCCAAAACCTTTCCCAGGACCAGACTGGAGCGCGGGATCGGCGCCACCAGCACCGAAAGCAGAAAACCTTCGCGGCGGTCCTCAATCACAGACATCGTCGCAAAAATCGAAGTGAACAGCACAACCATAACGACTGTGCCAGGGAAAAAGTATTGCAGATAGTGGCTGCCGGAGGCGGCAGAAGACGGCTGGAAGGAGGTTCCCAAGCCGGAGCCGATAAAAAGCCAAAAGAGCAGCGGAGCGGCCAGGACACCGACGATCCGGCTTCTTTGCCGCAGGAAACGAATCAACTCACGCCACCAGAGCGTAAAAATGGGCAGCAGAAAACCGCTGCTGGCAGCCGAATCACTCAAAGTATTCCTCTCTGCTCCTTTCCCCTTGCGGTGTCGCTCTCCAAGTGTAACACGGCAAGCGAATTCGGAGGCGGACTTGACCCTGCACAAGGTGTCACATCTCCGGGGGTATATGCGCAGAAGGTGGGTTTGCTTAGTGGTATTTGCCACACCATCAAACCACTCATCTCAGCCTTTTCTGAGAACCGCCTATTTTATCAATAGGTTGGGCCTGGGTTGATATTGGAAACAAAACTGCCCACTCCCTCGGTAGGCAGGATTCAAGGCCATTACATGGGAGGTTTATATCTATGAGTTCATTTACCGGGAATACATCTGTGAAGGTGTCCCAAACTCAGTTGCAGGTTGGGACGGCGGGTTGAGTTCATATTACGCCACTTTCTCCTTGTGAGAGGAAGCAGCGTTTGGACTTCGGCCGAGAATCGATGCCAAAGCCCAGAGATCGTGATAACCCATGATCTTCCGGAAATTCTTCTCGGTCAGCAGAAACGCTCCTGCCACCCAGCGCAACGTCATCTCGCCGTCGCGCCAGCGGCAAACATTGCCAGTCTTTTTCCGCACGCCCGACTGCGGGCTCTCGATGAGGTTCGTGGTTGCCAGGCAGCGGTGGAGGCTGGGAGGAACGTCGGCTCGATTGATCGTAAAGGTCTCCTCCAACCCTTCGCGCAAGCTGGCGGCTGCTGCCGGATGATCGCACTCGATCATCCCAGCGAGCTTTTTTATGCGCACGATGCCTTCCTCGGCTTGGGGCAATCGCCAGGCGGCGCGCATCAGCGACCGCACCTGATTCGCCAGCATTTTGTCGCCCTTTGGTAACCGCTCAGCCACGTTGCGCAGCTTATGAGTACGGCAACGCTGCACCAGCTGATTGCTGCCGAATACTTCCTCGATCCCCGCGCGGAGCGCTTTGGCGCCGTCGATCACAAACAGATAGCGCTGATCCGTGCGCAAACCTTGCTGGCGCAGGCGGGTGAGAAGGTCTTTCACCGCAGCGGCGTTTTCGGTCGCGCCCAGTTGAATCCCCAGCACATGCTTGCGGCCCTCGATGTCCACGCCCACGGCGCTGATGACGTGGTGGGAGCCGAACCGCATTCCGTCCAGGTAAATCACCAGAATCTCGACCTCCTCCCAGCGCCGCGCCAACAGTTCTTCCAGCCGCCGCGCTCCTTGCTCGGCCGCTTCCCGGCTCACCTGAGACTTCGACACCCCAGCGCTGTTGGCCATCTCCGGGATCACCTCGCGGTAGTTCCGCGTCGAAACCCCTTTCAACAGTGCCTCGAACATCTCCTCGCCCGTCTTCTCGCTTTTCCGCAGTGCTTCGTAGGCCGGCACCGCTTCTTCCCCTCCGCCCTTCCGGCGCAGCCGGGGCCGCTCCACCCGCAGCTGGCGATCGGCCAGTTTCACCCTCCCCAATTGCCGGCCATGCCAGCGCACCTCTCCGCTCGCCTTCCCGGGACTCTTTGGCCCCGCGATTTGCTCTGCGCTCATGCTCAGAATCGTTTCAATCAAACCTCGCCCGGCCCGATCAATCACCTCATCCACCGCCAGACGCGCCTCCGTGATCAGATCCACCACCGGCAACAGCATCTGTCCGTTGGTTTGGCAAAACTTCTGGATGGTTTCTTCGGCTCCCTTGGAACCCAGTTCCAAAACGTGATATTTTCCCTTCATTCGGCGGTTCTCCTTCTATAGGATTTAGGCTTGGCCCGATTCTATTCGATTCGGGCCGAACCGCCGGAAACAAAACTGCCCACTCCCTCGGTAGGCAGGATTCAAGGCCATTACATGGGAGGTTTATATCTATGAGTTCATTTACCGGGAATACATTTTCAGGACAGGCGAGAACCTTCGCTGTTCAGCCAGAGACGCTCGTATCTCTGGAAGAGAAACTTCGCCACCGGATTTGTCCCGTGTGCGTTGATCGAGATGTAGATGGGACATGCAGCCGGGACGAGCGGGGAGATTGCTTTCTATTTGCGAACTTCCCTGCGATTGTCCAGGCCATCGGACGGACCCGGAGCGAGAAAATCGACGACTACGTTGTCTCCATCCGGGAAAATATCTGTGCCACATGCTCCAATCAGGACAATGAGGGAGTCTGCCAGGTGAGAGAGCAGGTCCGCTGCGTTCCGGACCGCTATCTGCTGTTGATTGTGGAGGCCATTGAAGAGGCTGGGACAGGGACGCTCCGGTAACCAAGAACCTGGAAACCGTTATAGCGAGAGCTGTTTTGCTTCTCTAGCGTTTATCTACTCGCTTGGCGGAGTGGAACCCCTGGAACTATCCCCGGCGGGACCGGGTCCCATCGCCTCCGTTCAGACCGGAGGAATCTTCCCAGAAACGATGTCCGGTTCGGCGGATAAAAACGTCTTCCAGCGTAGGCTTCGCCAGCATCACCGATTGAATCTCTCCCGGAAATGCCTCCACCAGTTGGGGGATGAACTCGTGCCCGCGCGGGTGCTCGAACCGCACCTTCCCGTCGAGGACCGCAGCGTCCACATCGAACCTCCGGCAAAGTTGTTCCCTCAGCTTCTCCGGCTCACGGGCATCCATGAGGATGACCTGCTCCCCGACTTCCTTCTTCAGAGCGTCGGGCGAGCCGGAAGCGACCAGCGCCCCCTGGTGGAGAATGGCGAGATGGTCACACTCATCGGCCTCTTCCAGTATGTGCGTAGTCAGCAGCACGGTCACTCCGTCGCTTCTGCGCAACTCGCTCAAATAATCCCACAGGTCGCGGCGCGCGCCGGGGTCGAGCCCCGTGCTGGGTTCGTCTAAAAGCAGCAGGTCCGGCTGATGCAGCAGCCCTTTCGCCAATTCAACCCGGCGGCGAAGCCCTCCGGATAGCGTTTCCACCAGTTGATTCCGCCGGTCAGCCATCCCGAGGCGGTCCAAGGCCTGCTCGATTCGTTCCCGCAGCTTGCTTCCGCGCAAACCGTACAGATGCCCCTGGTGTCGAAGGTTTTCCGCCGGTGTGAGCTTGCCGTCCAAGTTTTGCGACTGAAAGACGACTCCTATTTTCTTTCGCACTTCGCGGGACTCGCTGACCACATCCAAACCGAGGATGCTGGCCCTCCCGGCAGTGGGCAGCAGCAGCGTGGAAAGGATGCGGAAGAGGGTGGTCTTGCCACCACCGTTCGGACCCAAGAGCCCGAACATCTCTCCTCTCCGGACTGTAAACGACACCTCTGCCAGGGCCTTCTGCGTCCCGTAAAAGTGCGTTAAGCCGGCAATTTCGACGGCGTCTGTGATGGCCATACTGATTCCCTGCTGTTAGTGTACTGGATTCGGATTCGGAAGGCGATCCAATAGGCCCGTGTGAAGGAGGATATCCGTTTTGAAAAACGCTTCCTGGAGCCGCCTCGGGGCAACACCCTTCCATCTCGGCGGCGCACGCCGCTTACAGCGCTATTTTGTCGACCATCAGCAGGACGTAAACCAGCGGCAAATAAAGCACCGATGCCTGCAACAGCCGCCTGGCCTGCATGGTGGACTTCACTACTGCAACGCGGACACCGAAGTGCAGGTACGCCAATCCAAGAATGAGCGCCCCCCACAAGTAGAGACCGCCGGTAAACCCGGCCAGCGACGGAAGCAAGCTGATGGGGATCAAGGCTGCGGAGTACAGGATGATTTGCCGCCCGGTCGTTTTTCCGTCCGGTTCAACCACCGGCCACATGGCAATCCCACCCCGTGCGTAGTCTTCCCGGTACATCCAGGCAATGGCCAGAAAGTGAGGAAACTGCCAAAGAAACAGCATCAAGTACAGGATGCACGCCAGCAAGGAGATATCTCCCCGCGCCGCCACCCATCCGATCAGCGGAGGAATAGCGCCCGGAAATGCGCCGACCAGAGTGCAGTGCGGAGTTCTCGTTTTCAGCGGAGTATAGAGGAACAGATAGCTGCCCAAAGTCAGCGCGGCCAGCAGGCTCGCAAGAAGGTTCGTCAGCCAGGCCAGCAAAACAATGCCGGCGAGCGACAGGGCGATCCCGAAACACAGCGCTTTCCAAGGCAGCATCCGGCCCGCGGGCAGCGGGCGATCCTTTGTACGCAGCATTTTTCCATCGCCGTTGCGTTCCCAGTATTGGTTCAACGCGGCGGTTCCGCTGGCCGCAAGCGCAGTGCCGAGCAAGGTAGCAGCCAGCAACGGAAGGCTCAAACTCCCGACAGAGCCCAGGTAGAAGCCGACACAAGTGGACATGAGAATTAACAGAGTCACCCGAGGTTTGGTGAGTTCCATGTAATCTGCCAACGGGGAACGGCTAACTGCTAGAGCCGGAGACGGAAGTACTGATTTGACTGCTGCCGCGCCCGAATTCATGCCAGTGTCTCCTCCAGAGTCTTTGGGACAGAAATCGTGCTTCCCGAAAGCGTCAGCCTTCGATAAGACTGCAAGGTCAACAGCAAGCTGACGCCGAGCAGCAACGCGCCAACCGCCACGTGTGCCGTGGTGATCCACACCGTGGAAAGCTGCGGCTGAACCGCATCCCGTGTCACCAGCCGGATCCAATAGGAGCCGGCTCCCAGGGTCAGTTGCAGGAGCACGATCGCTCCTGCAGCCAGGGCCAGGCGCAACAGAGTTCCCTGCCCTGACAGCTTCCCCAAAGCCCGGTGGGCCATCCAAAGAATCAGCACGGCGACTATCCCCGCGCCGATCAGATGCGGGGCTATGCCTAATCCGTTATGCCGCAAGGCCGCTCCCAGCGCCAGTTGAACAAAGACCGCCACGGTTGCTGCGAGAGTCAAATGGCGAAAATGCGGAGTATCCTTGTCCCCTGCGTCCCCTGCGTTCTCTGCAGGTTCCAGCGGCGAGTTCCACCCGCGGCTGGTAAATAGCGCCAAGCTCAGAGTCATACAGAAGAAAAGTTGCGCCAAGCAGGCATGGCTTACCGAGATGGGAGTGGGCAACAGGTAAATTACCGTCAGTCCGCCCAGAATTCCTTGTGCAATGACAGCGCCTAACGCCACAAAACCCAGCCGCCGGACCCATCTTCGCGGCTCCCTGCGCCATAGCCAGAGGGCCAGTACCGTCATCAAAAAGCCAACCGAGGTGGCTATCATGCGGTGGCCGTGCTCGTAAAAGACCCCGCCCTCCATCGGAGGCATCAACATCCCATACGAGAGCGGCCAGTCGGGAACTGCCAGTCCGGCTTCGTTTCCAACCACCAAGCCGCCAGCGATGATTAGCAGGAACGTTCCACATGCTGTCAGCACGGCAAAGCGGTGAAGCCAAATGGACTCTCCGGGAGCATTCATGCTGCATCTCCAGCAACCAAAGCGTACAGGGTGGAACCCGCCACGGGTAAGCCACCATACGGCTCGCGAATAACAAACGAGGATTGTAAGGGGGAACCATCGCGATGGCAAGCGAGCGGCTCCCCCTTGTCCCGCCGTTTTGCAAAGCGAACTGCTTTTGCTTGCGAGTCGCTTTAGCTGGAAAAGGTGAACTCAATCTCTTTTGTTTCCTTCTCCCCGACCGTCACCGTCTGCTCGGCAGTGCCGTACTTTTCATGCCAAGCCTCAATCGTATAATCACCCGGCGGCAAGCCTTCTAAGCTGAACGCGCCGTCGGTTCCGGTAACGGCGAAGAACGGGTGCCGCAGGACTCCGATGTAGGCCTTCATCCAGGGGTGGACGTTGCACTTGACCGGCAGCATCACCTCCGCCCGGGGAAACTGCTCCGTCAGGGCCTCAGTTCCCGGGGGCTGCGATTTGTTCCATTCCCGGTTTTGTTCCGGCATCGGATGGATGTTATGGTTGGTGGGATCGCTGTTCATGATGTGCAGCGTTTGTCCCGCCATGACCCCCAGGACGTGGGGATGATAGACGCAACCATTTTGGTCCAAGTGAACCAGTTGCTCGGGAACGTCGAAAGCCCGGTTCCCCAGCCCTTCTTTGACGTAAACGAAGACATTCTGTAGCGTCCCGTTGTCGTTTACGAGCACCTCTTCGCTGTAGACGGGGTCTGGGTTTGATTCCGTACAGGCCGGCACGGCGTCCATGCGGATGCGAACCATTCGGGGAGCCTCCCCTTCAAAAGCCACTGAGCCGGTGATCGCTCCCACGGTTTCCGGATCGATAGGCTCGGCCGGGGGACCTGCCGGAGCCTCATCCATGGCGGCTTCCTCTTGCATCGAGGGTGCTTCACCGCTTCCGCACGCAGCCAAGGTCAGTAGCAATAAAAGTGAAACGAGCCAACTCCATTTCAATCGAATCATGTCGTTATACCTTCTTTGTTCCAAAAATACGCAGGGACATTTACCCATTGCGTTGCAGCGAGTCTGCATGCAGCGGTATTCCATCCGCCAGCGAGCCCTTATTTATGGGAGCAACATATTATCTGTTTCCAACCATAAATTCAAGGCCCGCCGAACGGAACGGCATGCGTGGAAGGCGATGAATAGGAGTCATTTGCTGCTTCCGGTACCCCCGGAATACGGTTCTCCGGAAGGGTTGGTTTTGGAGGAGTTGGATATAGCGGAAGGAAGTCCGAATTGCTGGTTGCGGCCGCCGATTGGATGCCCGATTGGGCTTTGACAATCAACAAAGCAGCCAACCCGGTTACAAGGAACGGCGCACCCAGCAGGAACAAGATGCCGTTGTTCATGCCGCTTGCCAGTTGTTGCCCCTCGGGCGAGTTGGCCAGGGCTGTCTGGCACATTGCGCAGTAGGCGAAGGCAGCCTCGGAGGCAGCCAGCCAAGCTGTCATGGCAAATGCTGTCTGTTTGATCCACTTCATGCGCTTCGCCTGCCTTTCCCGCTCAATTGAATGACAGCCTGAGAATCCGAAGGCCGTCAAAGGCAATCACCCCAAAGAGAATAGCTGCGGTGGCCAGGATCCCGGCAGCAACCATCACCACAAGGCTTAACTTTTCGAAGCGAAGATGCATGAAATGCGCCCCGATCAAGGAGGCCTTCACCAGCATCGCCGCCAGGAGGAATGCGATCAGGATTCCTTTGGGAAGAGCCACAAACTCCGTGCCCAGCATCAGCAGCGTGAGCAGGAGCAAGAAGGCCCAAGTGCCCCAGTAGAATTTGTATCCAGGTTTTGGAAGTTCGTTTGCCATGATTCCCTCTCCGTGCGGCTCACAGGACCGCTATTCCATCAACTTCTCAGATTAAATAAAAGAATGTGAAGATGAAGACCCAAACCAGGTCCACAAAATGCCAGTAGAGCCCCACCAGTTCCACCCCCTCCGCTGTAGCGCGTCCCGTGACCGACCGCAGTGTGATGATGATGAGCAGGGTGACACCGCTGAGCACATGCGTTCCGTGAAAACCGGTAATCACAAAAAATGCTGCGCCAAATAGCGGCACTCCCCAGGGGTTCTCTCCCAGCCGCGCGCCTTCGCCGATCAGCGTGGCCCATTCGTAGGCTTGCATGGACAGGAAGCACAACCCGCCCAAAATCGTCAGCAGGAGAGACCGGATGAGCCACTTGCGGTGGTTTCGTTCCGCAGCCGCTACGGCCGTGGCCATCGTGGCGCTGCTCGAAATCAGAATGAAAGTCATGATCCCGATCAGTTCCAGGTGGAAGACCTCCGCTGGATTCGGCCATTGAGGGCTGGCCAGCCGCACAAAACCGTACCCGGCAAGGAAGCCGGCAAACAGGAGCGCGTCGGTGACGATGAAGATCCACATCATCAGCTTGCGCCAACTAACCGCAAAGGGCGAAACGCCGCCGCCCCAGTTCGATTCGGCCATTCCTACTGTTTGCGCTTCTGCCATCCGCATTCCCTCTCTTTTTTCTTTTCTCTTTATTTTCTCGTGCAGCTATTTCCAAACGAACAGCAACAAAAAAAGAAATACCCAAATTCCCCTCACAAAATGCCAGTAGGTGGCGCAAAGACGAAACGGATGTTTCGGTCCTGCTGGCGCTTGCCAGCTCCGTTGGAGCACATACAGCAGTCCGAACACTCCGCCCAGAAGGTGAACCCCGTGCACTGCGGTGAGCATGTAAAAAAATGAGCTGTGCGGACTGGTCGGCACGTAGATGCCCCGTGCGGCGAGCTGCTGCCAGGCAACGATCTGGCCGATGAGAAAGGCCAGCCCCAGCAGGGTCGTCGCGGAGTGCCAAAGTTTGAAAGCGGTGCTTTGATGACGATGCATCGCCTCCCGGGCGATCTCCAGCGTCATGCTGCTCGCCAGCAGCAGCACGGTGTTGAAGCAGAGGACGCTGGGCGAGAGAATCGACTGCCAATCCGATCCTGCACGGCGGACCAGGTAGGCGCTCGTGAAGCCGGCAAACAGCATGGTGACCGTAGCCAGCAACGCCCAGAGTCCCAGCTGAGCGGAGTTGGCTGCCACGGCCCCTGTACGGCCATCGCCACTGTTTCCGCCACCCAATCCGAATTCCGCAACACTCATTCTGACTCCCGGCATTCTGTTTTGTTTTCCTCTCGCCACTTCCTCATACATTGCTCCGCTGCGAGACTGGATTACTGCGTGACCCCGCCTGTGCCCGGAGGCGTCGTCTGCGGAGTGTAATCCTGGGGGTCTCCCAGCAGGCTGTATTCATAGGCCCAGCGATGGACCGTCGGAACACTCGCTCCCCAGTTGCCGTGCGGCGGCGGGGAAGGCGCCTCCCATTCCAGCGTAGTGGCCTTCCAGGGGTTCTTTTCCGCCTGGGGTCCCTTCCACAGGCTCCAGAAAAAGTTGAACAGGAACAGGAACTGAACGGCTCCGAGAACGCAGATCGTGATGAACACATTCACGCCTTGGAATTCTTGCAAGAACTGGAATTCGGTAAAGGCGTAATAGCGGCGCGGCATCCCCCCGAGCCCAAGAAAGTGCATGCCGAAGAAGACGATGTAAAACGGAATCAAGGTAAGCCAGAAGTGCACTTTGCCCAGTTTCTCGCTCAGCATCCGGCCAAACATCTTGGGGAACCAGTAGTAGGTGCCTGCAAAGAGGCCGAACAGGGTCACGCCGCCGATCATGAAGTGGAAGTGGCCGACGACGAAATAGCTGTCGTGAAGAAAAATATCCGAGGTCGCTGTGCCCAGGAAGATGCCGCCCAGCCCGCCTGCTCCAAACAGCGCCAGGACTCCCAGGGCGAACAGCATTGCCGTCGTGAAGCGGAAACTCCCTCCCCAGAGGCTCGCCAGCAGATTCACGCCCACAATCGCCGAAGGGATGGTGATGAGCATGGTCCCGATCGAGAAGAACTCGCCGACATAAGGGCTCATCCCGCTGACAAACATGTGATGTCCCCAAACGATCATGCTTAAACTTCCTATCGTCAAGAAGGAATACACCGTCATGCGATAGCCGAAAATGGGTTTTCGGGTGGAGGGTGCCAGGACATCGAAAGCGATGCCCAGGGCGGGCAGAAGCAAAACGTAGACTTCCGGGTGGCCGAGGAACCAGAACAGGTGCTGCCACAGCAGCGGTGTGCCCCCTGCGTTCGGCAACAGGGTATTCCCGAAAAATAATCCTGCGGGCAAAAAGAAACTGGACCCGCCGTGACGGTCAAAGAGCAACATGACAGCCGCAGCCGTAAGAGGAGGAAAAGCCAGCAGGCCGAGGATGGTGGCGAGAAGCAGGGACCAGACGGTCATGGGAAGGCGCATCATGGACATTCCCTTGGCGCGCAGGTTCAGGATTGTGGTGAAGTAGTTCAGCCCGCCCATCGTAAACGAAACGATGAACAACGCCATTCCCAGAATCCAAAACGTCTGCCCCATTCCGGAGCCCGGAATCGCCTGCTCGACGGCGCTCAGCGGCGGATAAGCCGTCCAGCCGGACGCCGCCGCCCCGTTTTCCAAAAAAAAGGAAGCCAGCATAATGAGCGTGGCCGGCACGACCACCCAACAGGAAAGCATGTTCAGGAACGGAAAGGCCATGTCCCGCGCCCCGATTTGGAGCGGGATCAGGTAGTTGCCAAAGCCGCCGATCAGGGCAAAAGAGATGACAAAGAAAACCATCAGCGTGCCGTGCATGGTCACCAGCGAGAGGTAGAACTCCGGTTTCATTACTCCGCTTTCCATCCCGCCTGGAAACAGCTTTCCCAACAGTGGCCACTGTGCAGCCGGCCAAGCCAGTTGCAGGCGCATCAGCATCGCCAAAAGCCCGGCGACAATGGCGACGAACATCGCGGTCAGAAAATACTGGATGCCGACGACTTTATGGTCCGTGCTAAATACGTAGCGGCGAATAAAACTCTGCGGCGCATGGCCGGCGTCGGCGCTCGTCACTTCAGCCATTCTTCAATCCTCCTGAATCAAGCCCGTATGCCGATAGGGACAGGTTGGGCGGCAATCAGCAAATCAACTCGCTAAAAGAAAGACGGTTCATCCCGGATCAATTGCTCGAACTCTGCCTGTGGCAGCACCTTCAACAGGCCGCGCATTTGGTAGTGGCCAAACCCGCACAGCTCCGTGCAGGCGATCTCGAAGGTGCCCACCTCGGTCGGGACAAACCACAGGTCGATGGTCATGCCCGGCACCGCGTCTTGCTTGACTCGGTGGCTGGGCAGGAAGAAACTGTGGATGACGTCTTTGGAACGCAGGCGGATGCGGGCCGGATGGTTTACCGGCAAGAAAAGCTCATTCAGTATGAGGACATCGTCTTGGGCGGCGGCGTCCTCCTCGTCCAATCCCAGCGGATTGTTCAAGCTGAGAAGTTCATGAGCAGTTTTTCCGAAGACGCCATCCTGCCCCGAATAACGGACATTCCAGGCAAACTGTTCCGCCGTCACTTCCACCGTGATCGCCTCCGGAGGCGCCGCCGCCGCGTAGAACTTTGCCCAGACAGGCATGCCCAGCACAAATACGCCCCCCTCGGCGACTACCGTCATCAGCACGATGGGGATGAGAGACCAGCGTCGCTCCGCTTTCGGGCTGGAGAGCCGGTGTGTCACGTTGGGTTTTCCGCTGAAACGCCACAGAAAATACCCGAACGCGATGTGTCCGATTGCCAGCAAGCCTCCCACGGTGACGAACAGGTATTGGAGCATGACGTCAATCCCGGCCCCATGCTCGGAGGCAAGCTCGGGCAGCCAGCGCCGCGCGCCGACGACAATCACTACGAGGAGAATCATCCAGATGACCAGCGCCAGGAGCTTCCCTTCTCCGGCACTGCTAACGCTTGAAGCGACTTTCGCCTCCATCTGTATTCCTCCTTAAATCTTGTGCCAATCAGCTCGTCTGCAAAGTGGGTTGTCTCGCTTCCAGGTAACGATTCCGTCGTTCGGTGCGAGGACTATTGCAAGCAGGCAAGCCTCTTTGCCTTTGCCCGCCGTGCCAATTCGGCGAGGGTCACGTTATCGAGCGTCCGACGCAACTGTGCCTGCGCCGTAGCCCAAACGTCATGAGCGGCGCACCGGGTTTGCAATTCACATCCCACACCTGCTTGCACACAGACGTTCAGCCCGAGCGGGCCTTCCATGATTTCCAGCAGCCGGTACAGGGTGAGCTTGGCCGGGTCCATCGCGAGTTGGTATCCGCCGCGAACTCCCCGAAAGGATCGCAGGAGCCGCGACCGGGTGAGCGTATGCAGTATCTTGAGGAGAAAACTTTCCGGGATGTGCTCAGCCTCCGCGAGAGTCCTGGCTTGGATTCGTTGTTCGCTGGCAGCAGCCATGTGGGCCATCACGCGGACGGCATAATCGGCTTCTCTGGATATGGTCAGCATGAGCTTCGGCCCTGCATACATTCACAAGTGCGTTCAGGCGCAGGCCGAAGAATTGCATGCGGACTTCCAATCCACACTAAAAGGATAAGAGTCTCAAACGGAAGGGCTTGCAAGTTTTCTAAAGTGGACTAAATGGGTCAGATAACTCAACTTGGTGGGTTTGCTGCGGAATTGGCCGCATCGCCGGGAGGTGCGCAAGCAGGATGGTTCCATGCAGGAATGCCCGCAGACAATCTGCAGCGCGGGCGACGCAGCAGAACTTAACCGAGGTAAGAGCCTGCCCGCCGAAGTTCTACCGGCCTGTGATGCGGCTCAACTCCTGAGATGAAAATTCAAAGATGTAGCGCACCAGAAGTTCAGCGTGATCCCCGTCGTATTGCCGGAAGCCTGGAGGCGTGGGACCGGCAAAGACCCAGCGGTCCCCCTCCCGCGCAAACAAGCCGGAAGGCATCGCTGTTCCCGGGCTCATCATCGAAGGATCCAGCATCCAGCGGGTCGTCCATCCAGGTTTCAAGCGGTCTCTTGACAGCAAGAAATTCGGCGCAGTGGCCCTTTGGTCGCGGGCAGGGTCTCCGATGGCATGACACTCCAAACAGGGCGCTCCCTGGCTGGTAAAGAGCTGTCTAGCCAGTAGCCGCTCCTGGTTGCTCAATGGCTCCAAGCTGGGCGGAATGTAGGGACGGACCTGGGAAGAAAGCGCCTCAAAGAACCTGACGATGCGGAGAATCTCCCCTTGCGAAAACGAAAAGGTAGGCATCCTGGCCTGCAGGTAGGGACGAACTCCATTGCGGTTCTGCGAAGTTTCGCTCATCGCCGGGTTTTCCAAAAAGTGCGCCAGCCACACAGGGTCTACGCGCCCCCCTTCCCCGATCAGGCTGGGCGGAATCTGCTCTCTCCAATCCGGGTCCTGGTAGCGGGGAAGGTCCATCAGCACAGAACGTTGCCCGACCCGAACCACATGGCAGCCCATGCAGTTGTACTTCATGACCACTTTCCAACCCTCTTGGATATCCCGGCGCTGATCTTCAGGCTGATAGAAATAGCGCGCGGGCAGGACGGAATCCGTGCTGCCGAGAAGGAAGGTCGTGAGAGCCGTGACCTCTTCCGGCTGTAGATTGAAGTTCGGCATGCGCAGTTTTTCGAGCGGCGGCTTCACCTTGCCTTCATCGAAAACGGCTGGATTCTCCAATTTGCTCTCGAAGAAACCTTTGTGGTTGTACCAGCCTTCTCTTTCGGCATCGTGCGTCAGCAAAGCAAAGTCCAGGCGCTCAATCGGCTTGCTGCCTTCCTTGGTCAATTCGGTTCCGATGCGGCCTTCCTCTTCCAAGCCGCTGATCTCATGACACCCGGCGCAGCCGTAGTGCCTCACCAATGCAATCCCCTCTTCCATCAGAGCCGGATCGTCCATGTAAGGGGCTTCCGGATAATCCTCCGGCTCGCCCTGCCGCAGGGTCATCAGATAAGTGGCAATGTGGCGGGACTCCTGCACCGTCAGCCGCAGATTGGGCATCACCGTCATTTGCTGGACTTGCAGCTCGGCACCGTCATTGGGGCAGGTGGAATGATCCAGATCGAAGACAAACGGAAGCCCGTGGCGCTCGTAATCCTCCGGCCCCAGGTCGCGATTCTCCAGCGGGCAATAGGGGCGCGTGCGCTCGCGCGGATTGTGAACCCAGCGCACCAGGTAATCATAGTTGACTTTCTCGCCCACGCGAGTCAGGTTGGCGGCAAAAGTTCCGCCCTCGGCTTCTTCAACCTCTCCAACCGAGTGGCACGCCATACAACCACGGGTCTCAAATAATTCTTTTCCTTGCGTGGCATCCCCTCGCGGATGGGAAGGAAGGTTCCCCTCCACGCCCGATTGCCAAACAAAAGCAGCGATGGCTTGGCGTTGCTGCTCTTCCAGCCGGAACGCCGGCATGCGGGTGCCGGGCCGGAAGGCGTGAGGGTTCTCCAGCCAGACCGGAATCCACTCCTTGCGCAGCTTGACCCGCACCTCCTTCAAGCTGGGAGCCACCTTCTTCCGTTCCATCAGAAGGTTTCGGAGCCGTATATTCAGTTGCTCCATCTCGGTGTCCATGACGCTCATTTCCACACGGAGGTTATCCGCCAGACTATAGAGCCGGTCGGCTTCATCATCGTCCAAGGATTGATCGGCGCGGGCGATGCTCCTTTCGACTTCGAGCTCATGCTCGTAACGCTGCTGTTTCTTTTGGCTGACCACCAGCTGCGCCGCCAGATACTGTTCCCCTTCGGTGTCATAGCCTTCGTAGCGATGGCAACCGACGCATCCGCGATGGTCAAACAAATTCTTCCCCTGGCTCAGCGTCTCCGCATTTCTCAGATACAGGTCGTTGGTGTGGCATTGCTGGCAGCCCGACTCGATATTTTCTCTGTGATACAGCGGCCAGAGCCAAAACTTGTGCCGGCCGTGACCTTTCTCGATGCTGCTGGTCGCCCTGCCGTTGCCGTTGTGGCAAGGAGTGCAACCAAACTGCTCCGGATCGTGAATCTCCAGCAGCTCCATCCGCGGGTGGCTGGTAAAGACCGCTTCGCCTCCCATGTCCGCTTGGGTCAGCGTCACGGGCTCCCGTGTACCCAGGTGACAGGATTCGCAGCGGTCGACCAGATCCACATCCACCACGTGAATCTGCTTGATCTCCGATCGGAACGCCTCCATGTTCCGCACCAAGCCCTCCATCTGAGCTTCCGTCAGCCCCGCCAGGTGGTCCCGCAAATAGGCGTTGCGCGCCTCCCGCAATTCGCCGGACGGTCGCTGCAACTGGATGCGCTCGGTTTGCAGGTCCGCCTTCCTTATCTTCAGCCGATTCAACTCCCCCTCTAAGGATTCATAGTTGAAACTAGCCTCTTCGAAACTGCCATTGCCATCCGAGGTCGGCAAATCGACCGCTAGAACTCTTTGCCGCTCCTCTGAAATGCTGCTTGCAAAAGCTGCTTTCGCCCCGTCGCTGGAGGAAGTCTCCATCTGATAGGTCAGCGCCTGCACCTGACCCCGCGCCTCCGCGAACACTTTATTCAGGACGGAGATTTTGGGATTGAGGTCACGGTTGATCTCCCGGTCAATCTCCCCGATGCGGTCCCGGATCGCTTCCTCCGCCTCCGCCAACTCTTGCTCCAGTCTTTGAAATTCCTCCGACTCCCGCACCTCTGTTTCGAGCTGGGCCTTCGCAGGGATGGCCTTGTCCTGCAGGAAGCTGATGTATTGCCGGACGAAACGCGCCTGGTATCCTTTCCATGGGCGCGTGGCGTAGACCTCGTCGTAGAGCGCCCAGACCAAGGTGCCTATCAAAATAAGGGAAAAAATCACTAAGAGCCCGCTCAGCGATTGGCTGAGAATCGGGTCCTTCTCTGTGGAAGGAGTTTCAGGCATTCTCTAGTCTCCGTGGCTGATGAAAAGATTCCGTTGCTTCGATGTGGAAGCATTCGGCAAATCGAAAATCTCAAATATTAAACCTCAAATATTAAACCAGGGCGTCACCCACACGTACTTGATGCGGAATACCAGCCGCAGCAGAATCTTTGCGGGCAAAAGCATCATGGTGGTCAGCAGCATTTGCAGCGTCAGATACTGCAACAGAGTCATCCGGGCGTAAATCTTGCGGTTGAATTCGGTCAGGATGAACAGCTTGTGGACAACCCAGCCTGCCACCGCAAAATACAAACCCACGGTGAGGGCGCCAAAGATGCCCTGTCCCCAAGCGCCGGTGATCCCCACAATCTCGTGCAGGTCGCGGTTGGTCTCAAAGACTAACCGGTTGTGATCCCATGTCTCACCCGGCCAAAACCACATCCAGCCCGGACCTCGAATGAAAGTGCCGATAATCACCATCAACACCCACAACCCGACGAATCCGAACAAGAAGGTCAGGATGGCAAATTTTCTTTGCCTGAAGGTGTAATAGCCGCAACCCAGAGGATTCGTGTCCAGGTAAGGGATCGCCATGAGACCGACGACGATCAAAGTGGGCAGGATGACCCCTGCCATCCAGGGATCAAAGTAAACCAGCATCTCCTGCAGTCCCAGAAAGTACCAGGGCGCTTTGGCTGGATTCATGGTCAGGCTGGGATTGGCGGGCTCCTCGAGCGGCGCATTCAGAGTGATCGACCAGACCATCAAAATGACGGTCACAACGAGGGCCGCCAGAAACTCAATCCGCAGCAGGAAAGGCCACACATGCAGTTCCTTGGCCCATCCTGATTTGTAGGGCTGGGTCTTGCGGTGGTGCGTCTTCGCCATTTCGGGATCAGCTTCGAGTTGTGCGATCAGCCGGTCATTGGCAAAGCCCTGCCGGAGCCCGTACCAAATATAGAATGGCACCAAGAACACCAACCCCACGATGGGGACGTTGTCCGGAGTGCTGACAATTACCCAAAGCTGATGCCAATCCATTCACTTACCTCCGCTCTCCTGGAACTCGCTTGCCCCGCGGCCGTTTAGGGTTTTATTTCCTTCTCCAACATCATCGGAGACGGCCCGGAGATTCCTCCATCTTTCCGCACACGCCAGAAATGGACGATCATGAAGGTCGCGGCGATGATGGGGATGCCAATGCAGTGCCAGATGTAGGCCCGCAGCAGGGCGTTGGAATCGACGATGGACCCTCCCAGCAGGGCGAACCGCACGTCGTTATAGGCCGTCATCCCCATTTGCGGTCCAAAAGGACCTTCATGTCCCAGCATGGGGCTGGCCCGGGCCATATTGGTGCCCACTGTCACGGCCCAGAAGCCGAGCTGGTCATCGGGCAACAGGTAGCCGGTGAAGGAAAGCAGCATGGTCAGCACCAGTAAAATCACTCCCACCGACCAATTAAACTCTCGCGGCTTCTTATAGGAACCCGTCAGAAAAACACGCATCATGTGGAGCCAAACCGTGATGATCATCAGATGGGCTCCCCATCGATGCATGTTCCGGAGGAGCTTTCCGTAGGGGACGTCGTGTTCCAGGTAGAGAATGTCCCGGAACGCCACGATCTTGCTCGGATGGTAATAAAACATCAGAAGGACGCCCGTGAGGGTCAGCACGACGAACAGATAAAACGTGATGCCGCCCATCCCCCAGGTATAGTTGTAGCGAACGGCGTCCCGATTGATCCGGGCGGGATGCAGATGCAAAAAAACGTTGCTCAGCACTCCCAGCGACCGGCTGCGGGGCGTTTCATCGTGCTTGACGCGGAGAATCGACTTCCATAGCTGGGTTTTCTCCGGCTTCTTCAAACCCTCCAGGTCCTGGTTTAATTTATCCTGGAAGGGCTTGACCCCTTCTTTTACCTTGTCCAAAAGGCCGGGCGGCTGGCCGCCTTCGGGATTCTGCTTCTTCTCATCTGCCATCAACATCTCCTATTTCTAAACAATCAACGCCGGTTGCGATTCTTCCCTCTTGGAGTGGGGCTAATCTCCCCGTGCAATTGCAAACGGCTTCGGGAACGAGCAGCGATGCATGCACAGTCTTCCCGATCCAGAACTACACTAGCCCCGCAAAATGGCGTTTAGGTCGTCAAACGGGAATTGGTACAGGACGCTGGTGTCGACCTCGATTTCGCCTGTCGGGGTCATCACAATGCGCGCCCGGTCCATCGGGCGAGGGGCAGGGCCCTCGAAGTTGATGCCCTCGCTGTCGTAGCCACTGCCGTGGCAAGGACACTTAAATTTATTTTCGCTTTCCTTCCAGTCCGGCGTGCAGCCGAGGTGGGTGCATCGGGCGAAGACTGCAATCAGCCCCTCGGCGTTCCGGACAATCCAAATGCGGTGGTCTTTCTGAAATTTTGTGTCCACGCCAAAGGCGAAGTCCGCAGGATAACCCGCTTTAAAAACCGTCTTAGGCTCGAAAAGAGTGCGGGGAAAAAAGAACCGCATGAACATGAGCAAATTAATGCCGAGGAATCCCAATATGGAAGCTCCGACGAGTCTCCGGCGGATCTTCACGCTTTCAGGCGACAAAGCCCCGTCGCTCCCTTTCCCCCCAAGTCCCAGCATCTGAGACAACTTGCCAAAAAAACCTTTTGACTCATTCATCGACGAATCAGTCCTCCCCCCTCTTCCGGAAAGATTCCAGCGATCTAAATCTAATCCAGCAATTCCCGCAAACGCTTATTTTTGTACGTGTGTCCTGGTGATGTCAAGAGGGTCTTTGAATTGATGCGCAAATTGGGAAGCCGCATGGTGGCGAATTCGGTTCAAAAGCAGGCGCAAGAAATGCGGCTCGTGACGATTTGCACGCCCCGAAAGGCCTTCTTTCCGGCATCGCCAGAAAACCGCTCAGGTTGACGAGACCTGCCAAAGCCGATAAACTGACTCCATTCAAGACAGCGAAATGCGTTGGGCGCCCGTAGCTCAGCTGGATAGAGCGACTGACTACGGATCAGTAGGTCGGGAGTTCGAATCTCTCCGGGCGCACCATTTTTATTTTGTTATTTGCAAGCTGCTCCTCATCAATCCGTAGCAGGTAACAAACAGGTAACAGGAGGCTGCGCACAGCCATCGCGACATTCGCGCCCTCCACCGTGGCGGTGTGAGACGGCGGATTGAAAAGAACCAGTTGCTAAGGGAAGAATCCACTAGCCCCTTAGCTGCTTGTTGAAAAATTCACTCCGCGAGCGACTTTTCTGGAATAAGAAGCGTCTATCAGATGAACACGCCTCGAATCACAGGAGGTCCCCTGCGCGGAGAAGACTCGAAACAGGAAGCGATGTTCCGCTACGTGTCGCCGGAACAGCGAGTGCCGAGAGATCATCCCCTGCGACCGATCCGGGAGATGGTGGACACGATCTGGCAACAGATGTCGCCGCGGTTTGCCCGGCTGTATGCCCACCGGGGGCGGCCTACAACTTGGTTCGGTTGCGTCGACTGCGGGCGGAGGCGGTGGGCATGACCGCCCAGCTGCAAAGGCGCTCCGAAAGTCCCCAGCGGGACCTAGGGTAGACCTCTGATCTCTGGCCGGAAACCTCTTTACCCTTTTTACCCTTGTTTTAACTCGATCCGAAACGAAAATAGAAACGGAAATCATCACAAACTCGGATTTTTCAACAAACTGTTAAACTCTTCCAACTCCCCCATGTCCCCTGCACCGATAGGAGCGCGGATTTCGTACGAGCCAAGCCGGTCACCGGGGGAAATTGGCGCGGATTACTCCTGCCAATGATTGAAATTAATGGGGAAAGATTACACGAGGGGAGAGGGGAAAGCAATTGGGGACAGGACTGAGACCTTGCCACAAGAAAGGCGAAAAGAGATTGATCCGATAACGGGGGGGGGCGTATACTTTGTACTCGGAGCTTCCGGATTAACCTGCGAGCAAAAGCTGAGGGGGTGAATTGTGAAAAAGCAATGGGTTTTGGGATTGGCGATATTGATGTGGGTAAGCTGGGCTGGACAGGACTTCCTGTGGGCTCAACAAGCACCGGATACCATTCTCTACAATGGGAAAATCGTGACGGTGGACAACCATGAGGTCAATTCGGACTTGGGCACCATCGCGGAGGCGATTGCGATCCGGGATGGAAAAATTGTGTCCGTGGGAGGCAACGCTGAGATTCGCCGTCTGGAAGGCAATAACACAAAATCCCTGGATTTGAAGGGAAGAATGGTCATGCCCGGTATCGGGCTCACGCACGACCACCCGCAGGACTGGGACCCCTTAAATCCGTATATCGTGCAAAAGGTGGTCACTGACGACATGCATATCGAGCGATTCTTTAACGATCCTCCCGACCAACAGTTGCAACAATTCCCACGGGTTTTAGAGGAAGCGGCACGCAAGGCCAAGCCGGGCCAATGGATTCGGATCAGCATGCTGTTTGGGCCAGAATATCGCTGGAGAGACGAGATTACCAGCATGTTAGGGCGGCAGATTAACAAGCAGATGCTGGATCTGGCTGCTCCCAATAATCCGGTGATTGTTCGGGCGGGTTTTGTCGGAGTGTTGCTGAACCAAAAGGCGATTGACGCGACTAAAGAGTTCTATGGGGACCAATGGGAAAAGTTTGTCAGCAGCCCGCTGCAAAATGACCGTATTGAAGAAACAGGAACCTGTGGAACCTGCTATCGGTTTGTGGAACAGGATGCGCTCTACCCACCCGATGTGTTAGCGGAGATCTACCGGCTGGGATTGTCCTGGATGACAGGTTACGGTCAGACCCTCAACGCGACGGGTCTCTACACGGGGGGCGCAATTCGAGCCTACAGCACCTTGGATCGCCAGGGGCAAATGGCGATGCGCATGGGCTGGGGCTGGTATTGGCCATATCGAAATGACTTCTTTTCTGATCCCTATTTTGTGCAGGCACAGGTCAGCCGGGAGGGCACGGGGTCGGATTATTTCTGGGTTGTCGGAATGACTTCTCGCATGGGTGGGGGCTGCAGCAAACTGCCCGGCACCTCCCCGGAGGTCAAGCAGCGCGAGGCCCCATGCCGATTTGCCGATCCGATTGACTCGAAGGCTCTCTATGAATACATCAAGGCGGGCGGGCGGCTGGCCGGGGATCACATGATCGGGGATGGAGAAATTGATCTGGTGTTGGACATCATCGAAAAGGCGAGCAAAGATAGCGGCATGACGCTGGAGGAGATTCGGGCCAAGCGCCATGTGACCGAGCACATGGCCATGTATCCTCGGCCGGACCAAATCCCGCGCTTCAAGAACCTGGGCATTATGACCAGTGGTTGGGACTTCACTATCTGGGAAGGTGGAGCGTATTCATCGACCAGTAATGTTCTCGACAACTATGGCGAGCGAGGAGCCATGCAGATGGTTCCACGGAAGAGTCTCAATGCTGCCGGCATCATGAATAGTATGGAGTTGGATCGGGCCATCGCTGCCACGAACCTGACCCTCTTCCATGTATTGTATTCAGGAGTTACGCGAAAAGATTGGGATGGCCGAGCGCTCGCCCCACAACAGGCAGTGAGTCGAGAAGCAATGTTGAAGTCGGCGACGCTCTGGGGAGCCTATGGGGTGAAGCGGGAAGATGTGCTGGGCTCGCTGGAGACGGGCAAATGGGCGGACCTGATTGTGCTCAATGAGGACTACCTGACGGTTCCGGTGGAGGAGACTCTCAAGCTGCGGGTGTTGATGACCATGGTGGGCGGCAAGACAGTCCATCTGGTTCCGTCGCTGGCCCGCGAAATCGGGATGCAGCCCACGGGGGCCCAGGTGGAACTCGGCGGACCGGCGGCTCAATGGTAAAAGCTGTGCCGAGTTTCGGCTTCCGTCGTGGAATAGGCCATCTGACGAATGGGGATGAAACATTGTAAGATGCTGTCCGGAAAGGCAGTTCCTATAGGGGGTGAACCGATTCCAGTGGCGGGACTGGAAGTTTCTCTTCCGGACAGCATTACTTTATGAATGCCATCTATTTTGCCGATTAGCTTCAGAAGGTCAATGATGCGTTTGCATCATTTTCAGCGAGAAGTAATAAAACCTCTTCATAATCCCCAGGGTTGTGGCAGACTCGCTCCAATCACACACTGACTAGACTTGACCAAAAGCCATCAACCCCGGATGGCGGCCATTGGGCCGGAGTTGCTGACCGTTCCTCATCGGGTTAGAGACTCCGGCTTTTTATTTCAGGCTGAGACGGATCGAGAGAACCATCCCCTACCTGTTCCGCCTCTGCGCGATATTGGCTGCTTCCAGGTGGTGGTGTTCTTGATTGCAGTGGGGGTTCAGTTGGAGGTTGAGGGGTGCATACTGGCAACCGCCGGGGGGCAAAAAACTATTTTCGGGTAGAAGGAGCCTCTATAGCCTGCCGTTCTTCCAACAACAGGCGGTTCAACTTCCTCAAGTCATTCAGGAGACGACGGCTTGAGGTGATGTGCGATGAAAGCTTGACCAATTTGTAGCTCACGAGCTGTAGCGCCTGCCTTTGGCGTGCCAACTGAGGGTCTGTGGCGCGAACGATTTCCGTATCAACTTGCTGCTGCGCTTCCCCTATCGCCGCTAAGAGGAGATTCACGTACTCAAGAGCGTTCTCAACATTTTCAAATGGGGGTTTCTGACATGAGGGTTGTTACGTCTTCCTGGATAATTTCTTCCTTTGCACACCCACCCGGGCAACCGCTATCGCAGCCAGCAGAGGAAACTTCACCATTCTCATACCCACCCCTATTAAAACCCTCCTGGAAAGTCCTCATAGGTCCGTTCGTTGCAATCAATCTCTCATTGTGATGGGGTGTGAAGGTGTCCCAAACTCAGTTGCAGGTTGGGACGGCGGGTTGAGTTCATATTACGCCACTTCCTCCTTGTGAGAGGAAGCAGCGTTTGGACTTCGGCCGAGAATCGATGCCAAAGCCCAGAGATCGTGATAACCCATGATCTTCCGGAAATTCTTCTCGGTCAGCAGAAACGCTCCTGCCACCCAGCGCAACGTCATCTCGCCGTCGCGCCAGCGGCAAACATTGCCAGTCTTTTTCCGCACGCCCGACTGCGGGCTCTCGATGAGGTTCGTGGTTGCCAGGCAGCGGTGGAGGCTGGGAGGAACGTCGGCTCGATTGATCGTAAAGGTCTCCTCCAACCCTTCGCGCAAGCTGGCGGCTGCTGCCGGATGATCGCACTCGATCATCCCAGCGAGCTTCTTTATGCGCACGATGCCTTCCTCGGCTTGGGGCAATCGCCAGGCGGCGCGCATCAGCGACCGCACCTGATTCGCCAGCATTTTGTCGCCCTTTGGTAACCGCTCAGCCACGTTGCGCAGCTTATGAGTACGGCAACGCTGCACCAGCTGATTGCTGCCGAATACTTCCTCGATCCCCGCGCGGAGCGCTTTGGCGCCGTCGATCACAAACAGATAGCGCTGATCCGTGCGCAGACCTTGCTGGCGCAGGCGGGTGAGAAGGTCTTTCACCGCAGCGGCGTTTTCGGTCGCGCCCAGTTGAATCCCCAGCACATGCTTGCGGCCCTCGCTGTCCACGCCCACGGCGCTGATGACGTGGTGGGAGCCGAACCGCATTCCGTCCAGGTAAATCACCAGAATCTCGACCTCCTCCCAGCGCCGCGCCAACAGTTCTTCCAGCCGCCGCGCTCCTTGCTCGGCCGCTTCCCGGCTCACCTGAGACTTCGACACCCCAGCGCTGTTGGCCATCTCCGGGATCACCTCGCGGTAGTTCCGCGTCGAAACCCCTTTCAACAGTGCCTCGAACATCTCCTCGCCCGTCTTCTCGCTTTTCCGCAGCGCTTCGTAGGCCGGCACCGCTTCTTCCCCTCCGCCCTTCCGGCGCAGCCGGGGCCGCTCCACCCGCAGCTGGCGATCGGCCAGTTTCACCCTCCCCAATTGCCGGCCATGCCAGCGCACCTCTCCGCTCGCCTTCCCGGGACTCTTTGGCCCCGCGATTTGCTCTGCGCTCATGCTCAGAATCGTTTCAATCAAACCTCGCCCGGCCCGATCAATCACCTCATCCACCGCCAGACGCGCCTCCGTGATCAGATCCACCACCGGCAACAGCATCTGTCCGTTGGTTTGGCAAAACTTCTGGATGGTTTCTTCGGCTCCCTTGGAACCCAGTTCCAAAACGTGATATTTTCCCTTCATTCGGCGGTTCTCCTTCTATAGGATTTAGGCTTGGCCCGATTCTATTCGATTCGGGCCGAACCGCCGTTCAACCTTCAACTATGTATGGGACACCCTCTGGGGTGTTTGAGCGAGAGCGTTTTGATTGTCAGAACAAGACAATCCCAGAGAAGCAATAGTACAGTGGATGTGAAGAAATTCCTCTTCCGCAACTTCATGCCTTAGGCCTCCTTGCTACCGGACAAAACTTCGCTGCCCAAATCCGCAGCACATGCATTGCCAAGGCAACCAGGGTGTCAACTTATTGATAACAACGTCATTCGTTAGGACCCAAAAGGACCCGATGGTGGGAAGCGGAAGAGTATTTCCGTTTTGTGACAAAGTTGAGACGTAAAACACGCACGGTACTACTGGCTCCTGCTGGCAGAGAGCCATCTGACTCGACGGCTATTTGCCAGCATGCTGGGGCGGATTGATGGATTGGCGCTCCCGTCAGGATAGCCGGGGCTACGGCACGCAAGAAAACGATGCCGCTATCCGCCAGGAATGTAGAGGTGTCTGAAAAAGCTGCTTCTGGAAGCCGATGGTACCGTCTCTGGGAGATTAGATTGTGCTCGGGGAGGGCTCGACTGGAGGTATCCGGGTGTATACTGCCAACCACCGGAAGGCCAAAAAGTCAATTCCGGATTGAAAACGTTGACACCTAATCTATGCACAGAACCATACGGCAGCCGCCTTTCCGCCTCAAGCCCCGATTATTGGCGCCGGTTGCAACATAGGCAGGCTGGAAATATAGCTCATACTTTGCTTCCCCGACCCTGCAGGACAGCATAAATTCTGGTAGAAAGGCACTGCAACTTCAATCAACAAATCTCCTTCTGATTTCCATCGAGAAAGAAGCGGCAATGAGTTGGAAAGACCTGGCGGAAATGGCCCCGAAGCTTTCGGAAGCGGAGATCCGCTTCGAGAAGAAACGGAGGCTCGCTGGACTGGTTCTGGGGCCGCTGCTGTTTGCCATTGCTCTTCTTGCACCCCCGTTAGAACACGTGACTCCCTTGGGCATGCGCACCCTGGGCATCTTCTTGTGGACCGTCACGTGGTGGATCTCGGAGGCGATTCCCATCCCTGCGACCGCTTTGTTCTCCATGGCCCTGCTGGTTGTCTGCGGAATCCTGCCGGCGCAGGAAGCCTTCAATTACTGGGCCAACTGGGTCAATATTTTCCTCATTGGCGCCTTTATCATCGGACACGCCACCAGCATCCACGGCCTGACGCGCCGCCTTGCCTACCGCATGATCGCCTCGCCGCTGCTCGCCGGCGACCCCTGGAGAATGCTGGTGTTATTTGGGGTCGGCCCGGCTCTATTCAGCGCGGTCATCTCCAACGTGGTCTCCACCATGATCTTTCTCTCGATCGCGCTGGGCCTGATGAAAACCCTGCAGTTCCCGCAAGAAGGCCGCTACGGCGAATCACTGTGTCTGGCCATCGCTTGGGGAGCGGCCATGGGAGGAATTATCACCCCGGTCGGGTCGGCGCCCAATCTGATTATTATCGGGTTTATGGAGCCGCTCGGCTACAGCATTGGTTTTGCCCAGTGGACCGCAGTCTGCCTGCCCGTCGCTGTGGCCGGGCTGGCGGCGATGTTTTTTGTGATCCGGTATATCCTTCGCCCGCAGACGACGGGCTGGCAAGTGTCACCGGAGTCGCTCCGGCAGGAGTTGCAGAAGCTGGGCCCCATGAGCCGGGGAGAAAAAATAGCCGGCGGCGCGCTTCTCACCGCCGTGTTTCTGTGGGTGCTGCCGGACATGGCGCGTATCGTCTTGGGAAGAGATCACGCCTTCAGCGTCTGGCTCACCGTGCATTTGGGCTGGCAGGTAAGCGCCATTTTAGTGGCGACCGCGTTGTTTTTGATCCCGGTCGATTGGGAGAAACGAACATTTGCCATGAATTGGCCGGAGGCCGTAAAGGGAATCGAATGGGGAACGCTGAGCTTGATTGGAGGCGCGCTGGCTTTAGGCAGCATGCTCGCTCACCGGACACTGGGACTGGGAGAGTTCTTTGCGCAAAGCATCTCTTCGCTGGCTGTCTCGGGCGCTTCCCCGTTCTTGTTCGTGCTGGGGGGAGTCGTCTTTACGATCCTGCTCACAAACCTGGCCTCGAACGTGGCCGTCAGCAGCATGGTGGGCGCGCTCGCCCTGGCGGTGCTTCCTTCGACCGGACTCAATCCTCTCGCCCTGATGGTCCCCATCGCCCTGGCAAGCTCCATGGCTTTCTCGCTTCCCATGGCCACGCCGCCGAACGCCATCGTCTTCGCCAGCGGCGAGGTCCGCATCATGAACATGTTCAAGAGCGGAGCGGCTCTCTCCCTGATTTGCATTGCGATCCTCTCGCTGTTCGGTTTCATTTTAGCCGAATGGATTTTTCCCCAGGGTGGTTAATACCGCACCGGTTTCAGGCACAGGGCTGCCCGAGTGGCGATGAGTGCGGTGTCCTCTCCCCCAGGGCCCTGTGAGGAGGACTCTCATTGTACTCCCTCCGCCAAGCCACGATGAACTGCCTAGCTTCTCCCAGTGTTGTGAACCAATGTACATTTAGGCACTCATCCCGAAACGTCTGCTCCGAGATCCCTACCTCCCGGACCAGTTCCCCCACCGGCACCCCTACCTCTGCCTGCTTCAGTACTCCCACGATCTGCTCCACGCTGAATCGCTTCTGTTTCACGGCATATCCCCCTTCTTGAAGTCCTCGATTCTGCCGCAAAAACTCATTCTCAACTTGGCTCAAAAAACTGGGGGCCGGTCATCACAACCTGGGGCTGTAAACTGATTCCGGGGTGACCTGACCGGCGTTTTTTGTACCACCTGAAGTGAGAGAAAATCTCATGAAGGAGGAAAGCCGGACATGCCCAACCGGAATTACAAACCCGAGCAGATTGTAACGATTCTGCGGCAGATTGAGGTGGCGGTGGCGAACGGGAAATCGACGCCGCAGGCGTGCAAGGAGGCGGAAATCCACACGCTAGCTGGGGGATGAATGCCTGAACGGAGAGATTTTTTACTCGCTGAAGGAGGCCCAGATCGTGATCGAGCAGTGGCGGCAGGAGTACAACACCCGGAGGCCGCATTCCGCGCTCGGCTATAGGCCCCCGGCGCCGGGGGCCTATAGCCCTTTGCTGCCAAGGATCCTCGTTTCACAGCCCAGGCTGTGATATAACTCTCTCATTGGGATTGGTACAAAAAATCGGTCCGGTCACCTTTGGACGAGGGTGGTCGTGCGATTAGCTATTTCTGCCTGATGGAAATCCCCAAATGGAAAAGGTGGCTGATAGAGAGGGGACACAAAAAGCATGATGCACAAGGTAGAAAAGGTAGAAACTGATGTCTTGGTGATCGGAGGCGGCATCGCTGCGGCGTTTGCCGCCTACAGGGCCCGTCGCTCCGGGGCGCGTGTCTTGTTGGTCGATCGATCGTATTTCGGCCGCAGCGGTTGCAGCGCCCTAGCCTCGGGAGTCTATCCCACGTACATGCCGGGCGACAAGGAGGAAGATTGGATCCAAGGGCTTGGCGCCGGGCCATTAGTGAACCAGCGCTTGCTGGTCAAATCGCTGCCGGTCATGTACGAACACTTGATGACCATGGACCGCTGGGGCGTGAAGTGGATGAAGGAAGGCAAGGAAATCGTGAGGATGGGCGCTCCGGGACGCACCTTTAAGAATGGCGCCTGGATGACGGAGGGCGGCCCGCAAATGATGATGGCGGTGCGGGCGGGCGTGCTTGAGAGCGGTGTCCAGACGCTGAACCGGGTGGCGATCACGGAACTGTTAACCTCCGATGGCACGCTTCCTACCGAAGGACAGGTCACCGGCGCGGTGGGATTTCATGTTCGCGATGGCGGAATTTACTCCATTCAAGCCAAAGCCACCATCGTGTGCACCGGACCGTACAAATTTCCCTATCCCTGGCCAGGGAGCACGCTGGGATACATGCCCATCGACCTTTCCGGCGACGGGATTGCCATGATGCTGCGCGCTGGAGCACAGCTCTCACGCTTGGAACTAGGGGGGATCAATCTCAATCCAGACCACCTTCTCTGCGCGCCGGGTCTGGAATCGCTGATGCCCTCCGGGGCGCGATTCGTAGATAAAAACGGTCGGCGCTTTTTGGAAAACTACGATCCGAAACGGATGGAGATGACCAGCCGAGCCCTTCTCTACTTTGCCATCTCGCACCAGAAAGAACTCGGCAATGTCCCGTCCATGGACTTGAGAGGGATCGCGTCCGAGCGGTTGGAACTTTTAAAGAAAGTGATCCCCATTATCATTTCAAATTATGAGGGTCTGGGGGTGGATATCACCAAAGAGCCGGTTCCATACAGCTATCAGGTGGCTGGCACATCGGGTATTTTTGGCGCCGGAGCACGCATCACAGAGCAGGGGGAAACCACTATTACCGGCTTGTATGCCGCCGGGGGCTGCACCGACAACGCCTATCTTCCCGGCGGACATCTATCCTTCTGCTCGACGACCGGCCACTGGGCGGGAGAAGCGGCCGCCGCCTTCGCTGCCCGGTCGGAGCAAGGAACTTTTTTGCCACAGCAGGTTCAACAAGCCATCGAGGCCATTGAATTGCCCTTAATACGGACGGACGGTCTGGATTACGAGCCGGTCCATCGGCGACTAGGGGAAATGCTGATGGAGAAAGTTGGCTTGGTGCTTCGTGCTGACCGGCTTCAGTATGCCATTGATAAACTTTTGGAGATGCGTGAGACGGAGATCTCGCGACTCCACGCTCGCGATTATCACGAATTAGCGAAGGTTTGTGGGCTTCAGCAGTATTGCCAGGTCTTGGAGGCGACGCTGCGGGCGTACCTATACCGTACGGAAAGCCGCGTGGCCTTCATCCGAGAAGATTTTCCGGTTATCGACAATGTCAACTGGGTGAAAATGATTGTGGTGCAACGCCAAGGCAAGAACCTGAAGCTCTGGGACGAACCGATTCCCGAATACTTTCATATCGTTCCCGTCCGCCCTACGCAGAATTTGCATCTGGTATTCCGCAATGCTACTCCCGCAGCGCATTCGAAAGCGCTGGGGTCTTAAGGGATGAAAGGATCTCATGCCGAAGGTTGAAATCAACAAGGCCGCCTGTACTGGCTGTGGCGTTTGTGTCGAGACGTGTCCTACGGATGTCCTCCGGCTCGATAAACACGGAATGGCGTTTGCGGCCTATGAGGCGGACTGTCAGGGCTGTTTCATCTGCCAGTGGGACTGCGCCTATGAAGCCATTCGGGTCCGCATTCGCGGCGGTCAGGAGATAGACGCATGAGGTCTTTCCCGATCCGGACAATAGCTGAAGGTTGACCCAGTTCATGGAGATGAAATCTTATTGAATAATTCTCAGGACCTGAAACAGAAAATTGCGAGATTCATGCCGCTGCTGACAGCGTCGGATTGCTGTGATCGGAATGGCCGCGAAATCGGGGAGAAAGAGGCCATTGTCGATCGCTGCCGGCGCCTGACGTGGGCCCAGGTGAAAGAGCTGTCGGACAGGTTGGCGCTGTGGTTTCTGAATTTAGGTTTGCAGCGAAATAGCCGCGTCTTGGTGCAGCTCCCCAACTGTGCCGAGCTTTTCCTGGTCCGGCTGGCTTGCGAAAAAGCGGGACTGCGCCTGATCACGGTGCGGCCGGCGTTTCGATATGCCGAGCTGTCGTCCATCGTTCAGTTCACGAGGCCCGAGACGGTGATCATTCCCCGCGAGTTCCGGGGATTTAATCACTATGAGCTGTTCCAAAAAATCCGCACGCCGGAACTGAAACACGTTCTGGTTGCGGGACAAGACGTGCCGCCCGGGGCCTTCTCGTTGGAGGAGATCCTGGCGACGGCGGCAAATCTCGCAAGGGGCGCAGCGAAGCTACAGGAGAGCCGGCACAGTATTCTGGACGTGTGCCAGATTTCCACCACCAGCGGGAGCACCGGGATACCAAAGTGTGTTGAGGTGCCCCTGTATACCAGACTACTTACGGGCTGGATTCATTCGCAGCGTTTTGGCGTAAATGCCAACGATACACTCGCTGCTGTAACTTCCATCGTTGCGGGCACGGCGGACGCGATCGTCTATAACGCAGGATGTCAGTTGGGCGCCCGTCTTGTTCTCATCGATCACTTCTCTCCCCAAGAACTTTGCGCCACGCTCCAAGCCGAACGGGTCGATGCGATCCCGCTGGTGCCTACAATGCTGGCCCGGATGATGGCCCTGGAAATTCTACCCCGAAACAAGTTAGCTTTACGGGTCGTTATAAATCACGCTGCCACATTGCCTATCACCACAGGAGCGGAGGCAGAAAAACGTCTGGACTGCCGCATCATGCAGGCATACGGAACGGTTGATTGCGGGGGCATCTCGTCCACCTCCTGGGATGATCCGCAGGAGATTCGCTTGGGAACCGTCGGCCGGCCGCTGGATGGAAACGAGCTACGGATTATTGCCTCGGAAGGCCAGGCGGTTCGTCCAGGAGAGGTCGGCCGCCTTTTGGTGCGTGGATTGCACACGGGGGCCGGTTTTTTTAAGAATCCGAATCTTGACGCCAACAGACGACGTGGGGATTACTTCGACCTACAGGAGTTTGGTCGCATGGACGAAGAAGGAAATTTGGCGCTTGTGGGGCGGGAGCAGGATCTCATTATCCGAGGTGGACAAAATATCTATCCCATCGATGTTGAATCGGCCTTAATGCAACATCCGAAAATTTCCGAAGTCTGTGTCATGGGCATCCCGGACGCAGAGATGGGAGAGCGACTCTGTGGCTATGTAGTTTGCCGCGAGGGACAAAGCCTTACGCTTTCTGACGCCACTGCTTTCCTGGAGCATGTCGGGCTCGCTAAATTCAAATGGCCGGAGCGGATTGAAGTGGTGACCTCTCTGCCCAAAGTGGCCTCCGGCCACAAAATCGACAAGCAAAAACTGAAAGAAAACTTCCTGTCCCTACCAATAATTCGACCGACTTGAGGTGACAACAGCAGATCGGTAAACCAAAGTGCATTGCTCGCAGGTAATCGTCGAGGATAGCGATTTTGCACTGTGATCTTGTGCAGGCTGGGGTGCTTCTTCGGTTATGCTGTTAATCAACCACTGCTTCAAACGTACGAATACGCACTGTAGCTGTGAGCGAATGGATTTGAAGGTGTCCCAAACTCAGTTGCAGGTTGGGACGGCGGGTTGAGTTCATATTACGCCACTTCCTCCTTGTGAGAGGAAGCAGCGTTTGGACTTCGGCCGAGAATCGATGCCAAAGCCCAGAGATCGTGATAACCCATGATCTTCCGGAAATTCTTCTCGGTCAGCAGAAACGCTCCTGCCACCCAGCGCAACGTCATCTCGCCGTCGCGCCAGCGGCAAACATTGCCAGTCTTTTTCCGCACGCCCGACTGCGGGCTCTCGATGAGGTTCGTGGTTGCCAGGCAGCGGTGGAGGCTGGGAGGAACGTCGGCTCGATTGATCGTAAAGGTCTCCTCCAACCCTTCGCGCAAGCTGGCGGCTGCTGCCGGATGATCGCACTCGATCATCCCAGCGAGCTTTTTTATGCGCACGATGCCTTCCTCGGCTTGGGGCAATCGCCAGGCGGCGCGCATCAGCGACCGCACCTGATTCGCCAGCATTTTGTCGCCCTTTGGTAACCGCTCAGCCACGTTGCGCAGCTTATGAGTACGGCAACGCTGCACCAGCTGATTGCTGCCGAATACTTCCTCGATCCCCGCGCGGAGCGCTTTGGCGCCGTCGATCACAAACAGATAGCGCTGATCCGTGCGCAGACCTTGCTGGCGCAGGCGGGTGAGAAGGTCTTTCACCGCAGCGGCGTTTTCGGTCGCGCCCAGTTGAATCCCCAGCACATGCTTGCGGCCCTCGCTGTCCACGCCCACGGCGCTGATGACGTGGTGGGAGCCGAACCGCATTCCGTCCAGGTAAATCACCAGAATCTCGACCTCCTCCCAGCGCCGCGCCAACAGTTCTTCCAGCCGCCGCGCTCCTTGCTCGGCCGCTTCCCGGCTCACCTGAGACTTCGACACCCCAGCGCTGTTGGCCATCTCCGGGATCACCTCGCGGTAGTTCCGCGTCGAAACCCCTTTCAACAGTGCCTCGAACATCTCCTCGCCCGTCTTCTCGCTTTTCCGCAGCGCTTCGTAGGCCGGCACCGCTTCTTCCCCTCCGCCCTTCCGGCGCAGCCGGGGCCGCTCCACCCGCAGCTGGCGATCGGCCAGTTTCACCCTCCCCAATTGCCGGCCATGCCAGCGCACCTCTCCGCTCGCCTTCCCGGGACTCTTTGGCCCCGCGATTTGCTCTGCGCTCATGCTCAGAATCGTTTCAATCAAACCTCGCCCGGCCCGATCAATCACCTCATCCAACGCCAGACGCGCCTCCGTGATCAGATCCACCACCGGCAACAGCATCTGTCCGTTGGTTTGGCAAAACTTCTGGATGGTTTCTTCGGCTCCCTTGGAACCCAGTTCCAAAACGTGATATTTTCCCTTCATTCGGCGGTTCTCCTTCTATAGGATTTAGGCTTGGCCCGATTCTATTCGATTCGGGCCGAACCGCCGTTCAACCTTCAACTATGTATGGGACACCCTCATGGATTTGCCTGGAACCCAGTTTCACGGCCCCAGACTGTGATGTAAACTCTCTCACTGAGACTGGTACAAAAGATCGGTCTGGTCACTCAAGGCGAAAACGGTCTACTCTGGAACGAAACATCAACAACTTAGAGATCGCTAAGAAGCGCTCAAATGGAGCTCAAACCGTTCACTCGACAGTACTGAATCCGCAGGTCAATCCGAAGTTCCGCCCGAGTGACGGCGTACTCGGAAATGATCTTCATTTTCTTCCCATCTGAACCCGACAAGTGGGGACGTGGACCTGAATTCGTTGACGCGATCCAGAAGTCAGCTCCGAGGAAGTTAGGGGCGAACGGCACTCGCTGGATTAGATCCCGATAAACGGCTGATCATCGCGACTGCCATCTTACAGCCCCAGATGCAGCTCGTGCACTTGTCATCGTAGGTTTGCGCAGCAAGTCGCCGATGGCCGCGTTCACGATAGACGGCAAGGTCCGGTGGGACACCGTGCCATGGTGGTGGCTGTGCCTGTTCATCGCTAGATCGTGCGACTACTTTCAGTTTGCTGACCTTGTAGAGTTCGGCAGTCTCAAGACGCGGGTCGGAAACCGGCAGTGCTTCGCCGCTTAGGGTGTCACCAACTTTGACCTGGTGTCTGGTGTGAGCGGCTTCTCCCACGCCAACGAGAAATTCGCCTTCCTCACCTCCAAGACTACCGCGTACCCGAAGCACGTAACCCTGATACGTGTGATTCCGTTGGTCGAAGGAGCGATTCAATCGGATACGCGATTGTACCGAAGTCAACACGCCGCTCCGTGGGATTTTCTCAGCCATCGCCGCTGATGCCTTCTATGAACCTTGAAAACCAAGTGTACCCCGTGAGAGGGCGACATCTCTTTATCCTTTCCCCTTCCAACCCACACACTACACTTAGGTTTCAAGTGTTGGAAAAGAGAGCCAATTAGAAGAATCGAACAGGAAGTAAAGGCTAGCCGTAGGGTACCGTGAGGACGGGATCGGCAGGGAAGTAAATCCCGGTCATTAAAATTGAGCAGGCATTGTGGGTGGTTAAATTTGCGCTCGGATGCCTGCCGGATTTCAGACTCATCAGATTCCCGCAGGCACCCGCTGCTTCTGCTCCTCAAACCAGTTCAGCACGACGTTGATTTGGGTCGCCGCCCGCTCGCTTTCCTGGACCATCAGGAACCGCTGGCCATCGGGTGTGATGGATCTATTTAAATCTGGATTTTTCCCCGTTAGTTGCCAAACAATAGATCTTCAAGTTTATCAATGCCCCAAGTCGGACTAGGTAGGGGATCGACGAAGTTTGGGTCCAATGTGGTATCCAAAATCTGCCCGTTTTGAATCACCATGTGAATCTTCCGGGTGTTCCGGATGTCCTCCAGCGGGTTTGCATCCAGAATCACAAAATCCGCGTACTTCCCCGGCTCTACGCTGCCCACTTCGTCCCACTTTTGGAACTTCTCGGCCGCGTACCGTGTGGCGCCCAGCAGTGCCTGCATGGGAGTCAGGCCCGCGTCCACCAATAATTCCAATTCCCGGTGGAGGTTAATGCCATGCATCTCATAGGGTGTTGCATCTGAACCCGCCACAATCTTTCCTCCTGCCTCGGAAAACTGTTTCAGAAATAACTGAAGGTTCTTATATGCCTGTTGGTATTTGGGCGTCATTTTGTACTCGCCGAACTTATCATACGCCATGAAAATCCAGCGGCGATCCAGTTCCGGAATAAAGGCGTAAGCCGGGTCTGCCAACAGGGCCCGGTCCTCCTCCTCATACTGCTTGGAGAAGCGGTGGCCCCCAAGCCAGTAGCAGACCAGCGTGGGAGTTATCGAAGTTCCCCTCTCCACGAACAACTGGATCAAGTCTGCAAACAGCTCCGGCTGCATGTAGTAAAAGCTTTCCGGCAGGGTTGAATGACTCACCATGTAGTGCGGGTCCGTGTACCGGTTCTCTTCGATTTCCTTCAGCTTTTGCGGATCGGTCATGGTCGCGATTGAAATTCCGCTGGCGTGCTCCAGCGAGTCAATTCCCATCAGGACGGCATCCCGAGCGCTAATGGCAATATGGCCGGTTACCGGGATTCCAAGGGAGTGAGCTTCCTCGATGACGGCCCGCATCAAGTCGGGCCGTAATTGCTTATAGACCTTTATCCCGTCCACTCCTTTTGTTGCTTGGCCTCTGACGGCTGCTCTAGCGGAATCTACTGTCTCGACGGGGATAATAAGGCCGTCATGAACTAGGGGAGGGCTGTCAATCATCGCTCCCGCCGGATAAACCCTCGGCCCTGAAATTAACCCCTTCTCGATTGCCAATGCTTGGGCGAGTATCCAGGGGTCCGTATTTCCTGTGTCCAAAAGCGATGTGATTCCGTAATAAAGATAGAGTTGAGCTGTATAGCCGGCGTAATGCGTGTGTCCGTCGATCAGGCCAGGAAGTACAAACTTTCCCTCCGCCTCAATCACCTGGGCTCCAGCAGGGACCGGCTGATTTGCATCCGGGGAGACGCTCTGTATCTTGTTGCCACGGACAAGGATGGTCCCGTTTTCCCTGGGATCGACCCCTGTTCCGTCGATAAGGGTTCCACCTCGGATGACCAGGGATGCAGTTGTTCCTGTGTCTTCGGGACCGTCGGTGGGAGGGGCGGCGCAACTTGCCAAGAACAGGATCGATATCAAAGCCGTGAGTTGCTTCATAAAGGTTTCCTCTCTTCCTCAGAAAAATCTCCCACATGCCACCTGTACCAAACGAGATGAGGACCTCGTACGAGCCAAGCCGGTCACCGGGGGAAATTGGCAGGATTACTCCTGCCAATGATTGAAATTAATGGGGAAAGATTACACGAGGGGAGAGGGGAAAGCAATGCAACCTAAGGACGCAATGGTGTTCTGAGCTTGAGTGGACAAGGTGGCTGGCGGATGCTTTTGAGCGGGGCAGAGGCAAATCGCAAATTCTAGTTATTATTTAAACCTCATTCGATCCGCCAAGGGTTCGGCCGGTAGCCCACCAAAGTGGGCATTGCAGCCGGATTGATTGCCGCCATCTTTATCGCCTTCGCCGCTGCCAAAGCGAGGCTGTTGGCATAATCGTCGTGCTCTCCGCGGGGGTGATCTACCAGTGTCTTCCCTCCAGCTCTCGGGCGTGCCTCCAGCATCTTTAGCTCTCTGACCAGCCTCGGATGGTCCACAAGGTCCATACGACTCTGTGCGAAAAGTGGCTGCATTTCCATGTAAGCTTCGGCTTTGGTCATCTCCGCGTCTTGGTAGTGGATTCCTTCCCGCTGAAATGCTTCCCGCACCCAGCCAGCGGCGTACCGATCCCCAAAAACCGCACAGAGTCGATAATCCTTGAGAGTTTCAGCAATCTCCTTCACAACTCCTTCCAAATCCACTTTCTGATTTCGTTCGTACTTATCCCGGAATTTCCCAAAACTAAGAATGTTCGCCCGCAAGAAGGAATCTTACTGGCACCACTCAAGTAACTTACGGGCTTCTTGCGGATCGCGCTTGTCCCGGCGAAGCATCAGATCCGCCTCGTATATCCACTTTTTCATTTGAGTTTTTGTCTTCGCTTTGGCTGTTAGGTTGTTTTCAGAGATTCGGGTCGCCAGGAGCTTTGCCGATTCGACGGCTTTTGCACAAAACAAAGAAGACTTATTTAATTCTTTTTCGTATTTTGATTATCTATTTCGGGCGCAGAATCTGCGCGGGTCTCATGCAGTATTTTGCGAGGGTTATCTGCACTTCCTTGTACCGGCGCAGAATCTACGGGGGTGCATTCCTTGCGGGGGTCCCGGCAGAGCAAGCAACCCTTGGCCGCCTTTAGCAAATAGTAAATATTTGAACCAGTACCATTCTTCTGGTGCTCAATTCGTATATAGCCGACTTGTTTCAACTTCCTTAGCGCGAGTTGAACAGTTCTGTCGCCCGTGCCGGACCGTTGCGCGATTGTGGGCACGCTCGGCCTTATTTCATGGCAGCCAGCGAAGGTCGCCAGGGCCGCATATATGACCTTCTCAGCCGAGGTTAAATGGGGGGCGGCAAAAACGGCATTGTTGACCCATGACCATTGGCCGTTTCTTCTGTCACGAATTTGCATTTCCCCAGTCAGGACCACTTCGTTCATCTCTTTTTCTTTCCATCCAAATGCGAACTTCTTCTTCGGGCCAACCAATGGCAGCTTGCCCCATCTGGACGGGCGAAGGAAAATGACCCGCTCTGGTCCAACGCCACAACGTTGAATGGCTCACTCCAATCAGTGCGCGTACCTCGGATTCCCGAAGGAATCGTGGCAATGTTTGTGCCGCCGTTACCGACATGCCTTGCACCTCCATAAGTTCGTTTTCTATGCCTTAGCTTAAGCGAAGCGCCAGACTCTGAATCCGGGACGATTTTATTTTCTCGAAAAAATTAGGCAGGCTTTTGGGTGGGTTACTTCTCGAACGGCAGTAGGCCGCAGCAGATCAACAATTTCTTTTGCGGCTGCACTCTTTCGTGCTTCTGATAATCTGCGTAATCTTGTGGGACACCAGAGGCTTTCAGTTCGCGCTTAATCTTCTGTAGCCACGGGCGCGAAGGTGGTCCTCGTCGGTTCCTGCGAAGTGATCCTGGAGGATTCCAGTTGATAAATTCGTCCTTTGAGAGCCTATCGAGAAGAGTTTCTAATGCGACAACGGTTTCGAGTTCCGGCGCTAACGGTAAGGAAATTCCAGTGGGCTGCGGCGAAGAAACAAGCCAATACCGAAAATCTCGTACACATGCCTCAAGGTTATTTTTCAGTTGATTTCGTTTCGTTATAAATTCTCGCCGACTGTCAAGAGTCCGGCTCGGAAGAAGCTGGTCGTAGTAGGCTTGTTTTGCTTCGATGAGTGCTTTCAGGGCTTTGCCAAAATCAGTTCAGCCCCTCCTTCCCAAACGTTGGAGCGTAATATCCATCTGCTTGCGCCGCTCTTCGTAGTGCCCATCGCCAAATTCCGCGTCGCGCTCCAACTCGACGGGCAGGCGCTCCTCTTTTTGTTGGCGGTCTTTCACATATTGAATGCCGTACTGCTGGTCCATCTTCTTTGAAACCCGCTCCCCGATCTTCTGCAAATCCTTGCCAATCGAGTTTTTCTGCATCTCACGAAAAAGTTTCATGTAATCCAACTTGTATTCCAGAGTGTTCAAGTTCCGGAAATTCACCCAAGGGTCTTTCTTGCACTCGCCTTTAGCATCCCGCAAAGGCCACGTTATGAGTAATTCGTAAAAACCCTCGCGTGGCTTTTCCGAGATCATACGCTTACCGATTGACGCTTTTTTTGCCCTCACTTGCTCCCTCTCTGCGTTTTCACTTCCCGCAAATTACTCACGATTACCTGTAGCCTATTTCCCCAGGCTTCCAGGGCCTCGCGCTTTTCCTGGTCATACCCATGCCGGTCATAAACGGCTGTTGCACCTTTTTCGGCGTGGTTCAAAATTTTCTGGATCGTCAGCCTCGGAACACCCCTGCTGGCCATGTGACTCGCTGCGCTTCTCCGCAGATCGTGTGCTCGGAAATCTAAGCCAGTTTCCTTTCGCAAGCGAGCAACGGCCTTCTGAACGTTTTCCAGGTGTCCACTGTCGCCGTGGCTTGGGAAAATCCATTCCGACGCCCCTCTGTCGTTTTTGAGTCGTTCCAGGACACGGAGAACGTTCGTGCTTAGTGGTACGCGATGAGGCAGTTTGTTCTTTGAAAATTCCCTCGGTATGGTCCACCACCCTTTCGCGAAATCAATATCGGACCATTTCATCGTCTGCACTTCCCCGCCGCGCTGCGCCGTTATCAGTCTCACCTTGAACGTTGCTGCTATCGAAGAATCTTCTTTGTCGAAAGCCTCCCAGAGTCGCTTGATCTCATCCTCGGACAGCACACGATCCCGCTGCCGCTCTTCCGCTGGCCTAGGCAACAGATGGCAAGGTGATGCTTCTAATATGTCGTTCTGGATTGCCCAATTGTAAATCTTGCGAATCAGCGCGTGTACGCGATTGGCTTCTATTGGAGCATCCTCAGCCAGCTTCTCTAGGAAGGCTCGCACTTGAGCTCTGGTAAGGTCGTTGGCTCGCAGCGTGCCCCATCGCGGAGCCAGCACGTTATTGATGCGCCGCTCATCTTCCTTCCAGCTCTTCTTTCGCTTCTTTGCGTATCGCTCCAGATATTGGTTGCAGAGGTCCTTAAAAGTTTCTCCCATCCGATCCTGGCGCTTCTTTGAGGCGGGATCGGCAATGCCCTTGGACGCATCCCGCAGCGAGTCCTTTGCGCTGTCCCGCGCATTAGCTAACGTCAGCGTGGGGTACGTTCCAATCGTCAACCGACGCAGCCTCCCGGCGAATCGGTACATCAGCGTGAAAGTCTTGCGCCCCAATGGGGAGACCCGCACGCCGAAGCCCGGCAGGCCTTCGTCAAAGTAATCCACCTGCCTTTCGGCATTCGGCCTGAGCGCGTCCAGCTTTTTCGCGGTCAGTTTTACGGTCGGCATCAGTGTGTCCAATCCTTTCCGGGTTGCAGGCAACAGCAGGTAACGGGAGGCAATGGGCAGGTAACAGGCAACCCACTGATTCCTGTCAGTGTGTCATCCCATCGCGTAGGTAACACTTAGGTAACAAACGGCTGGAATTTGTTGCAACTCCATGCCCTTGATTGGAACACAGTATTTGCAGTAATGCAAGCATTTTCTTGGGTTTTTATGTTTCAGGAAGTTACAGAAAATAGCAGAATATACTGACTATAGATCAGTAGGTCGGGAGTTCAAATCTCTCCGGCCGCACCATTTTTTTGCGTATTCCAAGAGGAAGCAGGACTCAACAAAACCGCTTGAAGAGGAGCCTCATGAAACTGGACTTCTTGGGCGACGCTTTCGACCACTGGAAAGGGTCTCTGATTGAGTCCCTAAGCAAAGCGCACATCCTTCGGAATTTCGCCGTGGACCTGATGGTTACCGACGGGGACTGGCGAAATGAGGACTTCCAGCTCTATGCTCGGCTGCTACGCGTTGCACAAGGCCAACTCCTCGAACATCGAGTAACCCTTACTGAACGGGAGAAGTATTTCAACGAAATCCAGCATCCTGGCGATCTTTTCCTTGATTCGGACACCGGTGTCGCGACCGGGACCGCGAAAAAGCAGCATGTCAAAGCCTGTGAGATCGGGCAACTGCTCGACCGAGGGCCGAGCGACCGTCTCTTAGTGATCTATCAGGCTGTGCGGGGGAAAGTTGAACCACGTGTCAAAGAGGTGGTGAATGCTCTCAAGAAACCCAATGTAGTTCTTACCGGATGCTCCTACGAATCCAACACGGCTGCCATGTTATTCCTTTCGCGGATAGCAACACGGTCCGATCAAGTTGCAGATCATTTCGACGCTCTTCTCAAACCACGCGCTGGGAACAGGATTAGAAGGTTCCCGGGTGACCAATAGCAGTTGTGGCTAGCTTGTCGCCGGACTCATCTTCTCAAAACGGCAGCCGCAGCGCGAAGGGCCGCGCTGCGCCTCAAAGCAGGCTCAGAAATTCCTCGCCGGTCATCCCGGCATGTCGGATGAGCGCGCGAAGTGTCCCCACAGAAAGTTCCTTGTGCTGGGGAACCGGCTTGTCCCGAGCGAAGTCGAGGGGAAGGTTTACCCGGATTCCCGGCTTGACCATCACCAGATGACTCCCCACCTGCCCCAAGGCCCGCCATCCGGCCTTCTGGAAAGCCTTTGCCGCTTCCTTTATGGTGAGCCTGCCGGCCTTGAGTCGGCAAGGCCGCTGGCATAAAATCTAAGGCCAAGCAACAATTAATCCCGCATTTCCAGTTTGAAATCGTAGAAGCAACCTTCTGCTAACCTCCAACGTCAATATTGATGCTGGTTCGAGCAGCAACATTCCCTTCCGGAGGTTCACACCGAATGGGTGAGAGACAAAATCAGCCATTTCAACTCACTTTTAATGCCTCGTTGAAGGTCGCTTTCCACGGATCGAGGGTCACCTCCAACGGAGGGTTGATTCTGGTGCGGGAGTTGGACGAACGATTGGGATTCGGTGAACTCATCAAGCAGCACCTAGCCGATCCTCGGGGGAAGAACACACGGTTGCCCCTCGCGGACCTGCTACGGCAGTCGGTGTACAGTCGCTTGGCTGGATACGAGGATGTGAACGATGCCGAGCAACTCTCACGAGATCCGACCTTCCGGCTGATCGGTTCCGAGAAGAATTGGGATCGAGGGGCAGCAGAAGCTGTGCAAGGAAGTGGTGTTTCGTGCCGACGCGGCCTTTGCCAAGCCGGAGGTTTACGAAGCGTTGGAGGAGCGGGGTGTGAAGTATGCCATCCGCATCCCTTCCAACGAGAACCTCCAGCGGGACATCGAGGAGTTGCTGAAACTTCCGGTAGGAAGGCCGGGCCAGAAGCCGTTGGTGGAGTACAAGGGGTTTCTGTACCAAGCCGAGAGTTGGAAGACGGCCCGACGGGTGGTAGCCAAGGTAGAACATCATCCGGGGGAGTTGTTCCCGCGAGTGGGGTTCATTGTGACGAATCTGACGCTTCCGAGTCGAGCGGTGGTGCGGTTCTATAATAAGCGCGGGACGGCAGAGCAGTGGATCAAGGAGGGCAAGCAGGCAGTGAAGATGACGCGGCTCAGTTGCCATCGGTTCCGCTCCAACGAGGTACGGCTGTGGCTGACCATCATTGCCTATAGTCTGGGAAATCTTTGGCGGCGGCTGGTGGTGCCACAGAGAATCGGGAACTGGTCCTTGACGAGCCTCCAGCAGCGGCTGGTGAAAACCGGAGGACGCCTGATTAAGCATGCCCGCTACTATTGGCTATTGCTGCAGAGAGCCATCTGACGAGACGTTTATTTGCTAGCATGCTGGGGCGAATAGATGGGCTGTCGCTTCCGTCGGGATAGCCCAGCCTGCGGCGCACCCAAGAAAATGATTCCGATATCCCCCAGGCATGGAGAGGTGTCTGCAAAAGCTGGTTCTGGAAGCCGAGGCGATGGGTTTTGGGGACTCGGAAAGAGCGGCTGGAAGCCGCTGGCAGTATCTCGGAGAAAATATTTGTCTGGAAGGGCTCAGTTGAAGGCCAACGGATGTATACTCACGAGTCGGATGGGCCAAAAAACTAATTCCGGCTAATGACCGTCTGATTGAATGTACAAAAGCCATCTACCTGGGATGGCGAAAAAAGGAAGCCGGAGTTGCTGATTTGGGGGATACCAACTCAGAGGCTTCGGCTTTCTTGTTTCCCGAAAACCCCGGCTGTTTATGAGCTGCCCGTCCGGAGGCAACTCTGAGCTTGACCCTCCAGGGAAGCAAGGGTATGTTTTTGACTAAGGCGGGAATTCAAACCGGAAAATCCGGGCAAGAGGAGGGGTCACAATGAAAATTTCCATTGTTATGGCGGCGGTTGTATTTACGTGCGCGCTGGGTTTCGGACTTCGCGCCCAAGCTCAGCAGGACGCGCCGAGGGAGCACAGCATGACCGGGTGCCTGCAGAAGGGCACCGACGGCAATCCGTTCAGGCTTACGGACCTCGAGAGAGGACCTAGCCCGGTGGATATCGCGGAGACGACAGCTAACATGAATCCCCACGTCGGCCACAAGGTCACGATCACCGGCACGGCCGTCCCCGACAAGGAGACTCACACGATGAAGGTGACGGCGATGCAGCACGTCTCAGCAACGTGCCCATAGGCTTGACTGTCGGGAGTCTTTTGTTCCTCTGTCTACATGTGCGTGAAGTCTCAAGAAAAGACTCCCGTTCGGTGATTCCGGTCTCCAGATCGAGCCTAGCAACCTGCTCAACCCTTCCCCATGTGTCGCCAGAAATACCCAGGGTTTCACCAATGGCATCTTCTGAACGGGTAGCGGTCTGCCGCGGCGTTGGTGCATGAATCGCCTTGACCCTTCCGGCGCTTCGAGCCGGCTTCGGTGAAGCGTGAGAGGTCGCGGCTGACAAACTAACTATATCTCACATAATCATAGTCTTACTAGAAAACTGCTATCCGCCGACCCCTTTTCGGTTAGCGGGCCACAGGCATGGTCTGGGCGTGTTTCGAGGTGCGATTGACTATTCATGCACCAAAGCTGCGACGAGGGGGAAAAGAACGTCAGTAGTCGGATGTCTGTCGGAACGCTGGCGCTCCACACCGGATTGTGGCCTTCGCCGGTGATCCCGCCGCCCACTTCATCAGCGCCACGAACAGAGCGCAAGCCCATTAATATGACAACTTCCAAGGGGAAAAGATTGAAGGCCATCGGAGTTGCTCATGTGCTAACGGCCGAGGGGGAAGAAAACATCTCTGTAAGGAGGGCCCAATGAATCTCGTGATTAAAGCAGTCGCCTGGTTGATGCTGGCAACCCATATGCTCTTCGCCCAGCAAACGATCTCCACCGTGCCGGACATTGTTTTCTACAACGGAAAAATTATTGCGGTGGATGCAGCCTTTACCATTGCCGAGGCCTTTGCCATCAGAGACGACCGGATTGTGGCGGTCGGCAGCAACCCCCAAGTGAGAGCGCTGGCAGGCCCGCGAACGCGTTTGGTGGACTTGCGGGAACACGCGGTCATCCCGGGGCTGATGGACAATCACAATCATCAATACCACCACGGCCTGATGACGATGCGCGGCATCGATGTGCAGAAAGTCCCCTCCCTGGCTGAGATGCTCAACCGGATTCGGCAAGCGGCGGCCGCCGCACCGCCCGGCCAGACGGTCCACACCACCACGGGCTGGAATCCGAACGAGTTTCCGGAAAAACGCTCCCCAACCCGGCAGGAACTGGACGAGGCCGCGCCGGACAATCCGGTTGTGGTTTACCGCAGCCGCAGCTTGGCCATTGTGAATAGCGCCGCGCTGGAGGCGCTCGGCATCACCCGCGATACGGATGCCGTCGGAGTCACCGTAATCGAAAAAGACTCTTCCGGCGAGCCGAGCGGCGTAATCCGCGGGTCTCCGGCCTCCGTGCTCAACCTGACTGCCAACATTGTTCCTCCGCCCACCCATGAAGAAAAAAAAGAACTGATTCGCAAAGGCCAGCAACAGCAGCATACTGTCGGCTTGACTGGAATTCGTGAATTGCAGCTCCATCCCGACGTCATGCGGGCCTACTATGATTTGTGGCGGGAGGGCAGGCTCACCATGCGCGTCAGCATGGGATTGGAGCTGAACGCCGGCGAGGAAGACCGCCTGGAGGAGATGCTCGCACCCTGGGGTGTGGGCGCCGGATTCGGCGATCACTGGCTCCGCCTGGATTGCATCGCGGAATATAACCCGGGCACTTTGCTGCGCGAGCCGTTCGCCGAGCCGGGCGGAAACTTCTACGGCGAATCACGTATACCGGAAGAAACCTTCCGCCAAACGATCCTGCGGATCAACCGCCTGGGCTGGCGGCCCTCTATCCATGCGGTTGGGGACAAGACGCTGGACTGGGTGCTCGATGCTTACGAAGCCGCCGACCGCGAAAATTCGATTCGCGACAAGCGCTGGATTGTGGAACATATCCCGCTGGTGCATCCGGACCAGATGGAGCGCATGCAGCGCCTGGGAGTGATGGTGTCCGCCCAGATACAGCCTTACACGGGAGCCAAAGGCATGATTCGCAGTTATGGCAAACAACGAGCCGAACGGGCCGTGCCCATGCGCGAATTGCTGGACCACGGCTTGATTGTCTCCGGCGGAACTGACTGGCCAGGCCGCACCAACAACCCCTTCTTAAACATCTATTTCTACGTCACCCGAAACACCGTGGATTCGGGGGTCCTTGGAGCGGCACAGAAAATCAGCCGCCAGGAGGCGCTCCGCGTGGAGTCCCTCAATAACGCCTACCTCACATATGAAGAAAAGATTAAAGGTTCGATCGAGCCCGGCAAACTGGCGGATTTCTTGATCCTTTCCCACGACATCCTAACGGTTCCCGAGGAACAGATTCGCTCGATCCTCCCTCTCGCCACCTACGTGGGCGGACGGAAGGTCTATTCCAACCCTGAGGGCGGTTTCTGACACTTACGGTATGAACATCAGCATACGCCACGGAACGATGGCCGACGCCCAGGCCATCTGCCGCGCCGAGAGTCTGGGAAAGGCGCAGCGCGCCTTCCAGAAATTCCAGGTTCACTGGCGGGAATCGTATCCCGCGATGGTGCGGCGGTTAGAAAACGACTTGTCCGGGCTGCTCAAGTTTCTTCCACCTCCCCCGACATCTGTGGTGGAAGCTGCGCACTACCCACGTCATCGGGCGCTGTTGCGTGAAGGTTCGGCGCCGCACCCGACCCATGGTTTGCTTTGTCAATGTTCAGAGCGTGGATCGAATCGTGTTCTCGATCTTTAACCGGATGAACCTACAATGGAAAAACCGCACCCTCCGACTTTTTACACAGGCAGCTTGACATCACCATCCTCGGCGAGCACTTGAGTCGACTGGGCGGCTGGCGTAGAATCTTGAACCACGAGGGGGTTGAATTCGGAAATCCCCCGTTCGCACTAAGACGACTGCAAAGGAGATGCTCTTATGAACGAAGGAAGAATCAAGCTGTTCCGCGCGAGAGGTTCGAATTCGATGGCACTCTTGGCGGTAGTCTTTTTTTCTCTGCTGTCTCTTGTGCCTGGCTGTAGCAGCAGCCATATCCAACCTTTCCACCTGCTGGAGGCGACCATAGAGGATGTTCATAACGCCTACGAATCGGGAGATCTCACGTCTCGCCAACTGGTCCAACTCTATCTGGACCGCATCGAGGCATATGACAAAAACGGGCCGAACATTAATTCAATCATCACTCTAAACCCCCAGGCCCTCGAAGAGGCCGACCGACTGGATGCCGCATTCAACGCCTCCGGTTTTGTTGGCCCACTTCACGGCATTCCAGTGATTGTCAAAGATCAGGCTGATGCCAAAGGTATGCCGACAACCTTGGGCTCGGTGCTCCTGAAGGATTACTTCCCGGAAAAAGACTCCTTTGCAGTGGCGAAGTTACGGGAAGCGGGCGCGATCATTCTCGGAAAGTCCACCCTGGGTGAATGGGGAGGGGGAGATACGTATGGTTCCCTCTTCGGGGTTACGCGAAACCCTTATGCATTGGATAGAACGGTAGGCGGTTCTTCCGGCGGCACCGGAGGAAGCATTTCCGCAAACTTTGCCACCGTGGGAGTGGGGCAGGAGGGTTTTGCGTCGATTCGCAGGCCATCCACCTGGAATTCTCTGGTGGGTATGAGGCCGACGGGTGGTCTGATCAGTCGAAGCGGGGTGTATGCCGGATGGCCATCCATCAACGGCTCCCTGGGACCGATGACGCGCACGGTAAAAGACCTAGCCACGCTTTTGGACGCCTTAGTGGGCTATGATCCGGAAGACCCTCTTACCGCGCAAGGCGTGGGCAACATACCCGATAGCTACACAGATTTCCTCGACAACAACGGGTTGCAGGGAGCCCGCCTGGGGGTAATTCGTGAGTCTATTGCGAGCAATTCGGAGCCTGAGTCAGAAGACTTCTCAAAAGTCAGTGAGGTTTTCGACCAGGCAGTTGCACAATTGAAAGCCGCGGGAGCGAAAGTTGTGGACCCGATCGTTATTCCCGACATCAACGAGCTACTCGCGAAAAGAGCCGGCGGTCCTGATGGGGACCAATCCTTCCAGGTGTACTTCAGCAGGAACCCCAATGCGCCGTTCAAATCTCGCCAGGAAGTCGTCCAATCGCCTGATTTCGCCAAGGTATTTCGATTTGCACAGCAAATGTTGAGAGGTCCCTCAGGAGGATCACCCGACGAATCCAGACATTACCAATATCTGCTAGCCAGAGAGCAGTTGATGACAAACCTCCTGAAGGTTATGGCGGACAATAGACTGGATGCGATCGTGCACAAGTCTGTCGAGCACCAACCGACCCTGATCCGCGACGGGATGAATCCTCCTTACGTCAACACGAAAGGAGTCCCGCATTTGAACACCTTTTTAGTATTCGTTCCCACGATCACCGTCCCTGCCGGATTTACAAGGGACCAGCTCCCCGTTGGGATTAGCTTTCTGGGAAGGCCGTTTAGCGAAGGGGCTTTGATCAAACTGGCCTACTCGTATGAACAGGCGACCCTCCATCGGAAACCACCGAGCAGCACGCCTGCTCTTCCAGGCAAACCCTGAGAGGAATGATGAAGAATTAACAAGCGACCCTCATTAGGGACTATTTCGTGTACTCTTCTCCCGTCGCCAATACGACGTTGCACCCGACGGGTAGCGCTTCAGAATGCTCAGGACAAATCGACCTGTTTCTGGAATCTCTTCAGCCGCTCCCTTCCGAGGAGATTGAGATATATCCTGTTTCCCGAAAGGTCAACTCCCCGCGATACGACTTGCCTGAGCTAATCGAGAAACGCTAGAACCGGTCTCAAAAATGGCCATTTTCTGTTAACCGTCAGGGCACGGCTTCAGCCGTGCCGTAAAAAGCCTTGAAAAACAGGGGCTTCAGCCCCTGAGGTAACTTTCGTTTTTGCCAATTGCGTCATTCCGCGCATTTTTGAGACCAGTTCTAAGGCACGAGGCTTCGCCACAGCCTGCCAGCGGTGGGATTGTGCATGGGTAAATGCCCCGGCCAGAAAGCGGCCTTACACCGTGCAAGCCCGTTGCTGGCATAGCCCCATGTTTCTTTTTTCATCCCGGACAATATCTCCCCAGCGCTTCTCGCGACCCTTAATTTGATTACTGCACACTATTTCTACATCTCAAATCGTAAGTCCGGGATATACTCTACATACGAAAAATAGAGAGGCTAAGCATCTGTGGAAAAGCGCAAACATGCGCGTGCTTTTTTAGGCGTACCGGTAATATGCCAGTCGGGCCAGACGAAGGTCGAAGGCATGGCCGAGAATGTGAGTGTTGGAGGCCTTTACTTAGTCCGGGCGGCGAAGACATTCCCGGTAAATGCGGAGATTATCGCGGAATTCGCAATCCGCGGTTCTAAACAAGCTCTCGCAGCACGAGTGGTTCACGAGGTGCCAGGTCTGTTTATGGGTGTGGAATTTCTGAATGTTCCGCCGAATTCGAAGGAACTGATTGAGCTGCACGTCGCCACACAATCTGTCCCCTGAGAAAGATTTGTTCTTGTCTAAATGATGGCAACTTTCCACCATTTTTCTTTGGCCTTCCCGGTGGTGTTGCTACCTTCGGCTCCAGCTAAAGCTCCTACAGATTAGCCGCCCTGTGTCGGCTACCCCTAATGAAAGTGAATCTAATTGGTGGAGGGTAAATGAGAACTTGAGTCGTGTATCATTTCAGTTACCGGCATTCCTCTACAGGAAATTCTAAATCCGCCTTGAGAATCAGGGGATACTGGCTAATAACCGCCAAGAAAAAAGGGCAACAGCAGGCGTTGCGCTTATAATCACGGGACCAAACGGGGTGGCAGCTTTTTATGCCGTTGTCAGCACACAACTTGTCGTGACCCCACAGATGCTGTTCACAGTCTGCGCCGTCGCCACAATCTCTGGAAACCCCACTTCCCTTTAGGCAAAAAGTGTTTCCCATTATCAATAAGTTGTGATAGTTTTCACCCTGCCTGCCAATGGCAAACTGTGCCTGGATGCTCAAAGATGGCAAATATTCTCCTTGTCGGTAACGACCCTGCCGAGCGCGAAGTCCTTGGTTTAGTGATTGAGTTTGGAGGACATCGCTGCCGGGTGGCGGTTTCTTTGCAGGAGGCTGTAAAGCTTCTGAAAGGGGAAACCTTTGATCTGGTGGTCACCGACATCAAGCAGGACCGGAGAAGCTCAAAGCAAATCGCAAAGGGATTGAAGGCTGCTTCTGCGAAAGCGGCTGTGATGATCCTTACTGAAAGTGGCGACACGGATGCAAAAGAAGCGGATGCAATTGTGGCGATCCCCTGCTCGCCGGTGAACTTGCTGCAGCGCATTGAGAGCGCGCTGCGAAAGGCCGCTGACCCGGCGAACAAAAAGCCCAGCCAACGGGAGAAGAGGCCCTCTGCGGAATCCCCATGGCGACGAGCCGCAAAAGCATAGCTCCCCGTTATCTTTCCGCATAACCCCCTGTGCCCCCAAGAACAGGGTGCATCGTTAGTTTCGGTCATAGTTTCTGCCATCGTTCGGTTTCAGACGCAAGGAACCGAGGAGCCATTCGATCACCGGGAACCGGCTTGTTGAAAATGGCAGGAACGCTGGCGCAGGTTTTTCCTCTGCGGCGGATTGAATTCAAAAAAATGATGCAGCAATCGCATGGCGAAATTGACCAAAGGCGGTTCCACCGCTATGGTGTAAATTTCCCCTGCACGGTCAGGCCGGTGCGCAAGCGCAAAGGCTCCAAACCCCATGTGTTAACTGCAACGGCAATCGAAGCCGAGACAAAAGACGTGAGTACCGGGGGCTTCTACTTTGAGGTATCCGCCGACTGGAAGGTTGGAACGGAAATTGAGTGCACGATTCGTCTGCCGGTCAAGGCCTTCGGGGGACAGCCCGTAGCGATTCGCTGCCGCGGCAAGATCGCACGCGTTACAAAAAAAGACCCTGGAAGCATCGGCGTGGGGGCAACGATCGAACAGTTCGAGTTCCAGCATCTGGAAAAGAAGTGACGGCAGCCGGCCCCGCCGATTCCCTCTTCCAAACATCCGAACATCAATCGGACCTGAGAGGTTGTTGGAAAACTGGTGTATGGGTCCGCTTGCTAACCCCTCGGTTTCGCTCCCTTCGACTTCGCTCAGGACAGGCGGGACAGGCGCGCGCGGCTCGGATGGTTTTCACACAGGCTCTGGAGCCGTCCGGCACAGAACGTCCCTCCCAAAATACGCTGCCGCAGAGATTCCTCGTCTCTAAATCTGCTATGATTAGCGAACATTATTTCTTAAAATCGTTTCTTGAAAATTGTTTTTTGAAAAAGGAATCTTGGAAAAAATATGCGAGTTGCCGCAACAGAAACGTCAACATCCAGGACTTCGATCAATTCACTCTCGCCCATCAACTGTCTTTTAGGATTTACGGTTCTTTTGAGCGCCCTATGGATTCTGCCGGCCGCCCTGCTTGCTCAGGCATCCAACGGGCAAGGCACGCGGGTAGCATTAGGCTCCGTTTCCGGCGTTGCTAAAAGCCAGGTGATGGTCCCGCTGTACCTGACCCCTGATCCTCCGGATATCAAGGTGGGCAGCATATCAGCCGCTATTGGGTTTGAAACCAAAGCGGTGACTTTTCTAAAAGCGGAAGAAGGGTTCTTGCTCGATGGCGTCAACGCCGGCTTTGAGGCCGATCTTCAGCAGAATGCCGATGATCCCAACAAATCTATTCTGCTTTTGGAGGTTGCCACCGAAGGGGACGAGCGCAAGGCTTTGCGGGAAGGCCTGATCCTTTCGCTGATCTTTCGCGTAAATGATGACGCCCCGGAAGGAACGGTGGTCTCACTGGCTTTTGAGCAACTCGGAGCCAAGAACATCGAGGCTCCGCCCTCCGCGATTGAACCGCTATCCAGCCAAGATGGGACCATCGAGGTGATCCTGGAAGATGCGCTCCCCTATGTGGGTTGTTTTTTCTTTACGCATTAATTGCTCCGGCTAAGGACCTTCTGCCCGTGCCTGCAACGCAGTCAGCGACTCGGCTGCTTCTCGAACCACCTGCTCTGCATCGAGTGCTACAAGCTGTCCGTTACGCTTAAGAATGCGGCCGTCGATTACCACCGTATCTACGTTGGCCGGTTGCGCGGACTGCACCAGGATATTCACGGGTTGCTGTAGGGCGCCGTGTTCAGGTCCGTGGTGCGTACAAGGATTAGGTCAGCACGTGGGCATTGCGCACCACGAACTCGCCCCGCGCGGGCAGTGGGCCTGGGGAATGTTCCTCTGCGAGGCGGTAAGATGTGCAACCTGCCAGGCTTGCAGTGCCTAGAGCTGCTACCGGGCCCAAAAACGCGCGCCGGTGGAATTTGTTCTGGCTGCTGATCGCCGCCTCCTATCCCTATGCTTGCGCAAGAAACGCCTGAGACGCTGCTAAAAGCGCGGACCCAGCCGGGCCGGCATTCCGTTCGTATACTCATCGTTTCTGCCAACTAATTCTGCCAACTAATTCTCCGGGACATAATTCGCCCCTGGGCTCATAATCATCCGGGAACTGATACCCCGCCGGTTCCCTTTGATCGCCATGGCTTCAAAGATCGATCCCGGCCTCCCGTTGCACCTGGCGTCATCCACGCTGACGAGGTTCCCGTTCACGACAATCATGTCGGCGTAGCCGTGCTTGGCCACCTCCAGCGGAAGCGCGCTCTGCGCCTCACTCTGAATGGGCATCAGCGGAAAAATCCACAAAGACACGAATACTGCAATGGCCAATATCCAGGTTTTTTGCATGAGCTTTTCTCCTGAAACTGGTTGTTCGATGAACAAAGAGTGGTGCTGGGAAAGGAACCGGGCCCCTTGCCGGGAGCGGTTGAAAGCAAACCATTACAAGGCAGCAGGCAGCAAAACCGCCCTGCCGACTACCGGGGAGAGTTTCCCCAGGGGCTATAGCCATCCGGGAATTGATACCCCACCGGCTCCATGCCCTGTCTCCGGGCGAAACCTGCGCCCAAGTACCTGACCTCGCCGCCAACCACGGTCATCTGCGGCACGATGTTGGGTATCTCATCGATCGGGATCGTGAAGTAGTCCTTATCGAGGACCAGTAAATCGGCCAGCTTCCCTACCTCTAATGAGCCGAGCTTGTCTTCCTTCAACACATACTCGGAGGCCCAATTCGTCCACATCTTGAGGATGGTCATCCGGCTCACAGCTTCATCCGGCAGGACTTTGCCTCCCTTGTAAACGCCCTCCAGAGCACCCACCTCACGCGTCATGAAAACCTTCCACAGGTAACCGATCCGGCGGTAGGAGTGGTTTTGTCCGACTACCCTGATGCCCGAATTGATCCATGTCTTTACGGGCAGCAAGAAGGGGTTCATCTGCTCGCCATAGTCCCGCAAATAATCCGGATACCGCAGCAGGCGGGGCGGTCCGGCACTGACGATGATGCCGAACTTTTTCAAATTCTCCATTACATCCGGCACTTGGCCGAGCACGGTGGCGTGCTCCACCGTCAGCCTCAGCTGGCGTATGTCCTCGACTGTCCTTCCGGTATTCTGCCGGGCCATTTCCACCATCTGCATGAAGCGCCGGACGCCGTCGCTGCCCAAGCCGTGAATGCCGGCCAGCCGCCAACCCGCTTCCAGGGCATTTTGCAAAGTATCCCAGAACATATCGCCCGGTTCCAGGCAGAGTTCCCGAGCCTTGATCTCTGGCGGCGCTTCGACATCGTCTCCGAGGCAGGCCATGGGGAAAGAGGTGTCCCACCTTACCGAGGCGACCCCGTGAATCCACAGGTAGTCGTTGCCGAGACCCGTCAGATTGCCGGTCAGCTTGTAAAACTCCCGCGTGTATTCCGGATTATTGGGATTCCGATGGACCTCATACAGAGATGCGAAGCGGATGGGCATTTTCTCTTCCCGGTTCAGCAGCGCAAAACCGTCCATGACCAATGGATGGGGAACGCGGGAGCTGAAAGTAGTCACGCCATGAGAGGCCGCCTCTTCCAGAACCCGCCGGAACATCTCGGCGATCAGGCTGATGGGCTTGTCCTTATAAAAGATCTCCCACTTGATCGCGGCCATCTCTTGCGAGCCCACTTCGCCGCTGGTGGATGCATCGGAATCTCCGGTGGACTGGTTGATGAAATCCAGGTAATCCGGCATCACAGCCTTGGCCTCTTCCATAGCCTTGGTATTGAGAGAGCCCCGGATGCCTCCCTGCACGATGACCGGGTTCTCCGGCGAGATCCGGTCCAGGCGTTCAGCCGTCTCCAGCTTGTCGGCGGCAAACCAGGCAACCCCCCGGTTGCTGCTGACCCCTTCGTCGCGGTTGGGCCGGACCCCGACCGTAACCCAGTCGCCCGGATCAACTTTCTCAACGGCATCCTTGATGCCGTTTTCAATCTTCAGCCGGGTTGATTCCATATCTCGGGCTGCCTGGATGGTGAGGTTGACTCCCTTATGGGGCGTCGGCAACCCCATTTGAGTGCCAAGCTGCCCGCCGCCAAACAGGTGGACGTGCGACTCGATGATGCCCGGAATGAGGGTCTTGCCTCCGAGATCAATCGATTTAGTATTGGAATCCGCCATGGTCCGGATTCGCGCGCTCGTGCCGACGGCGATAATCTTGTTCCCTTTGACCGCGATCGCTTCATAGACGTTTCCAGGGTTTTCATTCAACCCGGTGTCATCCATGCTGACGACCTTGCCGTTATAGGCGATGATATCCGCGTATCCGTGCCGTGCCACTTCCGGCGGCAGCGCGCTTTGCGCGCGGACCAGAGGCGCAGCCCATGGAGATAGGAACAGCGCCATAGACGCTATCCAGAGATTTCGCATACTTTCTCCTCTCCCAATTTTTGGTGCTGATAATATTTTGCGGCGATTATAGGACCCCTTTTTGCGGAAAGCAAGAAAGGATTGCAGGCCAGGAGCGGGTCCTAACTGCTTTGAAAAAAACCACTTGCCGGCGCAAAGAGAAATACCTGCCTTTGCCTGCCTTGGTTGACACAACTCTGGTCGAAAGCTAAAATAGAAGACTAACGCAAAGTGAGCGCAAGCCTGACAGCTCTCCCGTAACGAAATACGGTTCAATCGGTTAGGCACAACACCTTCAGGCTCTCAACATCGTATGGCCATTCGAATGGCGGTAGCAAAGAAGCCCCAAAAGGCGGAACTCGGCGGCTCCGTGTTGGGTTACGTGGGCAACACGCCACTGCTGAAGTTAAGCCGGATTGCGCGGCAGTATAGTCCTGTTGAAATTTTTGCCAAGGCGGAGTGGTTCAATCCGGGCGGATCGGTCAAGGACCGCCCCGCGTTACATATGATTTTAGAGGGCGAGCGCTCCGGCGCCTTGCAGCCCGGCAAAGTGATTCTGGATGCGACCAGCGGCAATACCGGCATCGCCTATGCAATGATCGGCGCAGTGCGCGGGTATCCAGTGAAGCTCTGCCTGCCTGCCAACGCCAGCCGAGAGCGAAAGGATATCCTGAACGCCTACGGGGCAGAGTTGGTTTTGACTGATCCGGCGCTGGCTACAGATGGAGCCATTCAGGAAGCACGGGCATTGTACGAAAAAGACCCGGAGCGGTACTTTTATCCGGATCAATACAACAACGATGCGAACTGGAAAGCCCACTACCAGAGCACCGGCCCGGAGATTCTCCAGCAAACGGATGGAAAGGTGACGCATTTCGTAGCCGGCCTCGGAACCAGCGGAACCTTCATGGGAACGGGCCGCCGGCTCCGCGAAGCGAATCCCGCGATTCACCTGATCTCCTTTCAGCCGGACTCCGGATTTCACGGTCTGGAAGGGCTCAAGCACATGGGCACCGCGCTGGTGCCCGGCTTTTACGATCCTTCCCTGGCCGACGAAAATCTGGAAGTTTCCACAGAGGAAGCGCACCGGCTGGTGCGCGATTTGGCGCGGGAGGAAGGCATACTCGCGGGGATATCGAGCGGCGCCTCCCTGGCCGCTTGCTTTCAGGTGGCCGGCCGTTTGCGCAAAGGAAAGATCGTCACCATCTTCCCGGACGCTGGCGACAAATACCTGAGCGAAAACTTTTGGCGAGAGCAGGAGTAGCTCGTTAGCGTCCCCTTACAGTTTGCACGTCATTTCAACAAACGGTAATTCCTCATGGCTTTTGAACTGCAACGAAAAGAATTGGAACGAATCGAAAAAGAAGGGGTCGCGTCCTATCCCGAAGAATGTTGTGGCATGCTGTTAGGAAAGGAGCAGGACGGGCGCAAGGTGCTCTCTGATATTCTGCCTCTGAACAATGCCCGCGAGGATTCCCCCCGCAACCGGTTCTTGATTTTACCCGAGGACTTTGTGCGGGGCGAGCGCGAAGCGCGGGCGCGCGGTCTGGATATTTTGGGATTTTATCACTCCCACCCGGACCATCCTGCCCGGCCCTCTGATTACGACCGGGAACACGCCTGGCCCTGGTATACTTATTTGATCCTCGCAGTGGAGAAGGGCCAGCCGCGAGATATGACCGGCTGGTTGCTGTCCGATGAACGGGCGAGCTTTCTCCCCGAGGAGATGACCATCTCTGACGAGGGGACCAAATTCGAAGCACGATCAGGAACTTAAGGAGCCTTCTGGATGAGTGTGAAAGTGATTATCCCCGCCCCGCTGCGACAGTACGCGGGAAAAAGCGACAGCGTCCTGGTGGACGGCCAAACCGTGGACGAGGTGTTGCAAAACCTGACGGAGCGCTATGGAGATTTGCGCAAACACCTCTACAGCGACGAGGGAAAACTCCGCAGCTTTGTGAACATCTATCGCAATGATGAAGACATCCGCTACCTGGACAAAGGGAGCACCGCCGTGAAGGAAACCGACGTGCTGAGCATCGTCCCCTCCATTGCCGGCGGCGGTCCGGTCGGTCCAGGCGCCCCCGCGATGGCGGGCGGACTTTCCCTGTTGATGAAAGCATATTGTGAAAGGAAGATGAGATGAACCCGATCACCCAGTTTGCCGCGGAGAGAAAAACCGCAAAACTCTCGAATGATGAAATTCTGCGCTACAGCCGGCATCTGATCATGCCGGAAGTGGGCATGGAAGGGCAGCTCAAACTGAAGCAGGCCAAAGTGCTGTTGATCGGGGCCGGCGGCCTGGGAGCGCCGCTGGGGCTGTACCTGGCTGCGGCAGGCGTCGGCAAGCTGGGGCTGGTGGATTTTGACGTGGTCGATTTCACCAACCTGCAGCGGCAAATCATCCATTCCACCGAGACCGTGGGGAAGCCTAAGTTGCAGTCGGCCCGGGACCGTCTTTCCGGGCTGAATCCGCACATCGAAATTGAAACCTACGAAACGGCTCTCTCCTCCCAAAACGCCCTCGGCTTGTTTCAGGACTACGACATCGTGGCTGACGGGACAGACAACTTCCCCACCCGCTACCTGGTAAACGACGCCTGCGTGCTGCTCGGTAAGCCGAACGTCTACGGCAGCATCTTTCGATTTGAAGGACAGGCATCCGTGTTTGCCACCCAAGATGGCCCTTGCTACCGCTGCCTGTATCCGGAGCCGCCACCGCCCGGCTTGGTGCCGAGTTGCGCCGAGGGCGGGGTGCTCGGAATTCTACCCGGACTCATCGGGGTGGTGCAGGCCACGGAAGTGGTCAAGCTGATCATGGGAAATGGCACCTCACTGGCTGGACGGCTGCTGCTCTATGACGCTCTGGAGATGAAGTTCCGTGAGTTGAAATTGCGCAAGGATCCGGAGTGCCCTATCTGCGGGCCGAATCGCACCATCCACGAGCTGATTGATTACAACCAATTCTGCGGAATCACGCCGGAGCCTCCTCCGCCTCCCGGACTGACCGAGTTTGAACTCGACCCGCAGGATGTGAAGAAGAAGATGGACCGGAAGGACGATTTCTTTTTGCTGGATGTGCGCGAGCCGCACGAGGTGGAAATCTGCACGATACCCGGCTCACATCTGATTCCATTAGGCCAGGTGACGGCTCGAGTGAATGAGCTGAACTCGGCCGATGAGATCGTCGTCTATTGCCGCAGCGGCAAGCGCAGCGGGCAGGCCGTAGAATTCCTCAAGACGGCCGGCTTCCGGAAGGTGAAAAATATGCGTGGCGGCATTCTGGCCTGGAGCGATGAAGTTGACCCTTTGGTGCCGAAGTACTGAGGGACGGTCTTTCCGTTCTATTCCTCGAATTAAAAAAAGCAGGAAGGCGCTTCTATCTTCTATTTTCATCGTTCAGATGGAAGCGCTGCTTTACTGAATCTCCAGGGAGATGAGTTGCCATTGGGGAGCCCCCTGATTCCAGGAAAGGGGAAGCCGGTCCATCCGCAATTGAAAATCTCTTGCTTCGCTTGGCGCTAAGGGCGCGGACGTTGAACGCAACACTTCGCGATCCTCCTTCAGGACAACCTGGCTCAGAACATCGTAAAAGAACAGACGAACCACCAACTGCCGCACGGCTTTTGATCCGTTGTTGGTAATTTTTCCGTCCAAATAAACGACCTCCTGACCGAGGAAGTTCGCCTCCGCGCTCATCCTCAGTTCGGTAAGGCTCACCTGTGAAGCGTATGCAAGAGCATCCTCGGTGAGCGGCTGCGGTGGCTCCGTGGCCTGCTGGCGGCCACTCAGCAGGAAGAGCGCAATTACTACAAGCGCCGCAAAAATTCCTCCGGCCAACACTGGAATCGAGATGGCAGCTTTTTCTTTGCCGGTCTTGCCGGGGTCGGGCGCAGGTTCTGGAGCGGCTATTGGAACGGGATCGTCTGCCATACTACACCCGCTCCAGCCTGGCATATTTTTCCACCAACTTCTTCAGTCCTATGCCGGGAAAACTCACTGTCAACTTTGCCTCTTCTCCCTCGCCTTCGCGCCGCAGCACAGTGCCATAACCGTATTTCGGGTGGCGCACACGGCTTCCCGGCACAAATCCGGAGAATGCCCCACGCGGTTTGGAAGCAGCCGGTTTGGATTCTCCCCGAGAACCGAAATATCGATGTACATTTCCTACCGAGGCCTGTTGTACGGCCATTCCCTCCAACTCCGCAGGGTCGTACTCATAAACGCGCTCACTACTCGGGGAAGCAGCGGAGGACGGCCCGGAGGATAAATTCTCCAGTAGGTGTTCCGGTATCTCGCTTAAAAACCGGGAGGGCATCGAAAGCTCCGGCATCTGGCTTCCATAGTGTCTCCGCGATTCGGCCCGCGTGAGGATCAGGATATCCTGCGCGCGCGTCATCCCCACATAGCAGAGACGGCGCTCCTCTTCCAAAGCATTCTCGCTCGGCAAGGAGCGATTGTGCGGCAGCAGCCCCTCTTCCAGCCCTCCCATGAAGACCGCCGGGAACTCCAGCCCCTTGGCGCTGTGCAGCGTCATCAGAGTAATCAAGGCTTCTTCATCGAAACCGTCCGTGTCACTGACCAGGGCGGCGTGGTCCAGAAATTCCGCCAAGTTTTCACCGCGCTCCATGCTGTCGGTGGCGGCATTCAGCAATTCCTGGATGTTTTCGATCCGTCCCAAGGCTTCCGGCGTTCCTTCTTCCTCCAGCAGCGCCGTGTAGCGAGTACGATCGATGATGGTGCGTAGCATCTCCAGAACATTCTCTTCCATGGCCGCCTTGCGCAGTCCCTCCATCAGACTGTGGAAAGCTTTCAGGGCGGAAGCGGCGCGGGTCGGGAAGAGGTCCTTCTCGACAGCCTGCCGCAGCCCGTCCCAAAGAGAGAGACCATTCTCGAGAGCCAGCTCCTCCAGTTTCCGAACCGTTTTCTGCCCGATGCCCCGAGGAGGAGAATTGATGATGCGCAACAGGCTGACCGGGTCCTGCGGGTTGGCGGCAGCTTTCAAGTAAGCCAGCAGGTCCTTGACCTCGGCGCGCTCGTAAAAACTGATGCCGCCTACCACGCTGTACTTCAGCCCGTAACGGCGCAACGCCTCCTCATAGAGCCGGGACTGCGCATTGGTGCGATAGAGGATGGCAGCTTTTTCGCCGGTCTGGCCGCGCTGGCGTTTGGCGATCCAGTCAGCGACAAACAAACTCTCATTCTCAGCGTCCGGCCCCTCATAAAAACCAATCTTCTGCCCTCCGTCCCGCGCCGTCCAAAGCGCTTTTCCCTTGCGATAACGGTTGTTGGCGACCACGGAAGCAGCTGCATCCAGAATGTTCTGAGTGGAGCGATAGTTCTGTTCCAAGCGAATGATGTGGGCCTGGGGATAGTCCTTTTCAAACTCCACAATGTTGCGGATGTCCGCGCCGCGCCAGGAATAGATTGACTGGTCCTCATCGCCGACCACGCACAGGTTCTGCTGCGTCTGGGTCAGCAACCGCACTAATTCGTACTGCGCACGGTTGGTGTCCTGATATTCATCCACCAGGATGTAGCGAAATCGCTCGTTATATTTCAGCGCGGCTTCGGAGTCCTCTTCCAACAGGCGCACGGCCTCCAGCAGCAGGTCGTCGAAGTCCACCGCGCGTGCCTGTTTCAACGCCTTGGTATAAAGGCTATACACAACCGCTACTTTTTCGCTCAGTGGATCGGTCGTTGCCTCGAAAAATTCTTCCGGGTTGCGGCCGTGGTTTTTGGCATGACTGATGCGCGAGAGCACACCACGCGGCTTCATCTCCCGGTCGGATAGGCCCAGTTGCCGCATGCATGCTTTCACCACCGCCAATTGGTCCGACTCGTCATAGATCGAAAAGTCCCGGCTCAATCCGATGCGGGAACCGTCCTGGCGGAGCAGCCGCACACAAAAAGAATGGAAGGTCGAAATCCAGGGTTGGACTGCTCGCGGCGCCCGGATAAGGCGCTCGATGCGGTCGCGCATCTCCTGGGCGGCTTTATTGGTGAAGGTCACCGCCAGCAGGCGGTCGGGCGATATGCCGCAAGAATTGATCAGATGGGCAATGCGATAGGTAATCACCCGCGTCTTGCCGCTCCCCGCCCCGGCCAGGATCAGCAGTGGTCCCTCTGTAGCTTCTACCGCCTCCCGTTGCTGAGGATTCAGTTGGTCTAATATGCTCATCGGTTCGGGAATCTTCCAAAGCATATTCTAAACTGCAATCCAACCCATCACAAAATCCTTCGAGCTGCGCTTCCCACCGGGGTAGGCGGCTCCCTTATATATCAAAGTAAACCACCGCCTCCCAGCCCTCGCCGGTCTCGCGAACCGAAAGCTGGTGATAGGTCACGGCCTTGACGACAACCGCATGCTGATACCGCGCCGGGTCGCGTCGTTCTCCCCATCCTTCCCCCTCGATCACTTTGTCGCCGATCTTCTGAATCCGGAAATCGCGGAAGACCCAGCCCTCCGCATCCATGTAATAGAGAATCTCGCTGAGCCAGTTCACAAGCAGATCTTCGCGGTCTGCTCCGTGAGCAGTTAGAGGAATGCGTTCCGTGGAACCGGAATCCTGCGCTTCCAGGGCAATGGCTGTCAGGCCGTATCCGCCGTGCACGAACAGTTCCGCCAGAGTCCGGCCATATACTCTGAGTCCGATATCAGCGGGATGCTCCAGGATTTCAAAGGAAGGCTTGTTCACGGGCGGTTCTCCACGACAAAGCCGCTACACAAGTAAAACACAACAAAGCTCGGCGCGGCTGGAAAGAAACCGAGTCGTGGCTGAGTCTAACGAAGCAGTCAATCTCCGCACAACTGTAGACGCTCGATGCTCAACGCGCGTCCCGAGTCAGGGTCTGCCTGAATGAGGACCGCCGCCAGCCGGACGTCATTCTCAGCCGCCTCAAAACGGGTTGGCATCTGGGTCAGGAACCTCTGCAGGATGCCCTCTTTGACAATGCCGATGACGGAGTCGTAAGGACCGGTCATGCCGACGTCGGTGATGTAAGCGGTTCCGTTCGGCAGCACCCTTTCGTCCGCTGTGGGAACGTGCGTATGCGTCCCAACGACCGCCGTGGTTCGTCCGTCCAGATACCATCCCAGGGCCTGCTTTTCCGAGGTCGTCTCGGCGTGCATGTCCACGATTCTAATTTTGCAAGATGCAGGCAGCTTTTCCATCTCGCGGTCCGCGGTGCGGAAGGGACAGTCTATGGAAGCCATATAGACTCGGCCTTGCAGATTGATCACGGCATACTCTACGCCCCCCCGGGTTTTCCCCACATAACTGCCATGCCCCAATTCCCCAGGATAGTTGGCGGGACGCAGCAGGCGGGACTGGCGAGGAAGATACTCCAGAATTTCCTTTCGATCCCAGATGTGGTTGCCGCTGGTCAGCACATCGATATCCAGGGCAAGAAGCTCCTCCGCCAAGCGGGGAGTGATGCCGAAACCGGCAGCGGCATTTTCGCCGTTCGCCACCACCAGATCCACAGCACGGCTGCTGACCAGATCGGAAAGATGACTGGCCAGCAGATTCCGTCCCGGCCTGCCAAAAATGTCGCCAATAAAAAGAATGTTCATTTAGTTGCCAGCCTCAGCGCGATCCACAGATCGCATTCTCCCTTTTGGATATTGGGCATCCGGACATGGTTTGCAACCAGAAAGGCGCCTCTCGGACTCGATTTTGGCGGCTGGGCTGGGCGGCGGGAGAGCTAAAAAGAAATGTGAGCAGACCGCTCGACCGTGCGTGAACTACTTTTGAACCCGCGTAATACGGGCGGAGGCTCAACGTATCCCTTTAGGCTTCTCTGCCATTCCGCGCCGTCGCGTATTAACAGAGCCTGCACACCGGAATCCAATCGACCCTCCATGTTGAAAGCATTAGCTCAAAAGTAATGCACTTACACATGCCTCGCAGTACTGCTCCCGGTCATATTATATCCCTGTTCCACCACGCTCGCTCCACCTTAGAAAATTTCCGGCAGAAGAGCGCAACCGGCGTCTCAACCGGTGGCTCGTTTTGCTGCTTGCTACCACTTCGCACAAAGCAAGGAACAGGACACCGCCACGGCGGGGTCCGTCGCAGGCTCCTCTGGCGTATTATTCACCGGCGGATAATATTGCGCCAGGGCTAACCTGCTTTTCGGGCAGCGTTTTCAAGCGCCTGCTGGAACTCGATGCTCTTCTCGGCGACCGCCCCATTTAATTTTTGGTAACGCTCCGAAAGGCGCTCGCACTCGTCGGCAAAATGCAAAGCAGCCAGGACGGCCAGTTCGAGCGAGTCGATGGTTTGTGTCTTCTCCGCAATCGAACGCATTTTCCCGTCCAGCAGTTTTGCCAGCCGCCGCGCATATTTCTCCTCCGACGCGGACCGCAGAGTGTACAAGCGGTCGTAAATTTCCACGCGAACTTCCTGCGGTCGGTCGGCCACAGATCCTCCTGCCAGTCAATTGCGAAAAGCCGCTTTTATTATGCTTCCGATCACTCGTTTGTCAATGCATCCACTTGGTTCATGAGTTTCTGAACACGGCCCCGCACCGTCTCCCGCTGCTTCTCAAGACGGTTCAACCGGCCCTCCAATAAACAGATGGCCTTGTTTTGCTCGTCGAACGTAGCCTGCAGACGGGAATTTTCCCGCGCTAGTTCCGCGTTCTCCGCCTTTGTCGCTTTCAGGATGCTGCTGGCTTGGTTAATTTGCTCTTCGAGCTTGAGCAATTGCTCCAGACCGTCCGCCGGCAAGGAAGGCTCACTCATACGCTAGTCTATTTCTCCCTTCCGTGCCAACACGCCAAATCGTGGTTTCCTCTTCCGGTGCAATCTTCCGTTGGCGTGGACAAGCTGTCGCGTTCTGGGGAAGTTGTCCCTGCAGGCCTCACATTCGGATTTGGGCTCCTAGCTTCCGTTCCAGACACTCAATCACCTGGGCGCTGTGGCCTGCCAGCTCCGCCTCCGTTAGGGTGGCGTTCTGGCTTTGCAAAACCAGCCTAAGCAGAAGACTATATTTTCCCGGCGGAACCGGAGCGCCGCGAAAGATCTCGACTGGAGTCACCGCCACCAACTCCGGAATGCCAAGTGAAACGATGGCCTCTCGCACCGACTCAAACCACAGGCCCTCCGGCAGCACGATTGAAAAATCCCGCTCCACCGCCGGGTAACGCGAAATCGCTTGTACGCTCGGAAAACGGAGATTGCGGGCATAGAGTAAGTCCAGCGCAAGCTCACCCAGATAAACCGGCTGGCGGAACTTCCACCGCGCGGCGACCTCCGGATGCAACTCGCCTAGCCAGCCCACTGCTTCGCCCTCCATCACGAGCCGGGCACTGCGGCCTGGAAGATAGTAATCCGGAACGTGCTCTGAATCAATAGAATAAGAAGGATTTTCAAACAATTCAATTAATTGTTCCAGGTCCCCCTTTAGGTCGAGAATTTCAAAGCTCTTGCCGCTTAATCTCCCGCCATCCTGCTTCAGGCAAGCCTCGAAACGGTCGCCCGTTCCCGCAAGCGCCAGCATCAGCGGCTCGCGGTAGCTCTCCGCTTCGCGGCGGTAAATGCTTCCTACCTCAAAGATTCGAACCGTCTCACGGCCACGGTTCAGATTCCACTGTAGGGCCGCGAGCAGGCCGGGAACCAGGCTGGGCCGCAGGATGCAAGCCTCCTCGCTCAGAGGATTGGCAACGGGTACAGGGGGCGCTGATCCAAACGTTTCAGCGGCATGATTGGTCAGGGTAGAACAGACCGTCTCATCATAGCCCAATTCCAGGACCCGTCTCCGCACACGCTCCTGTTTGGAGGCATGAGGAGTTTTCCGGGCTGCTTGCCCGGCCATCGCCGGCAACCGTGCGGGAAATTTGTCATATCCGTATTGCCGCGCGACCTCCTCGATCAGGTCGATCTCCCGGTCCACATCCAGACGATACGCCGGGGCCGTGCAGTTCCATCCCGTTTGACCTTTGGCACTGGGAGAGAACCCCAGCCGGGAAAGAATCTTCTTTACTTCCGAGGCAGGCGGTTCAATACCCAGGTGACGCCCCAATTCCGCACGGCGGAGAACAATAGGCTTTGAGGTTCTCTTCCGGGGATACACATCAATCACCCGCGGGTCCGCCTTGGCGCCCCCGGCAAGGTCCTGAATCAGTTTGGCGCAACGGTTTGCTGCCATCACGGCAGCGTCAATGTCGGCGCCCCGTTCGAACCGATAGGAAGCCTCCGACCGCAACCCCTGCCTCTTGGATGTGCGGCGCACCGAGACCGGCTCAAACCATGCGCTCTCCAGCAGAACGCTCGTGGTGCTAGCAGAAATCTCGGTATCCTGCCCTCCCATCACCCCGGCCAAAGCAACCGGCCGCCGGGCATCGGCAATGACAAGGTCTTCGGTGGTAAGCCGCCGTTCCACTCCGTCGAGCGTCGTTAACTGCTCGCCGGAAGCGGCGCGACGAACAATGATCTTCCCGCCTTCCAGCCGGTCCATGTCAAAGGCATGCAACGGGTGTCCGTACTCCATCAAGACATAGTTGGTGGCGTCGGCCACGTTGTTAATCGAGCGGATACCCACCAACTCCAGCCTCCGCGCAAGCCATGCCGGAGAAACACCGACTTCGACACCGTGGATGAGCCGTGCCGCGTACCTCCGGCACAGGTCCCGTGCCACAATTTTCACTACAGTCTTCACCACAGTCTTTGCAGGAGATTCCTTGCGGCGTGCCCGTGATTTGCCTGCTTCAGCCTTGCCGAAGGCGGCCAGCGGCTTGCCGTACAACGCGCTCAGCTCCCGGGCGACACCATAGTGGCTCAGGCAATCCGAACGGTTGGTGGTGATATCCATGTCCAAGACCGTCTCGCCATCTTCGGTGGCAACCGCGTCCACAGCCAATCCCAGCATGGTCAGATCATTGGCCAGCCGACGGACGTCAGCGGGAAGAGGAACGAATTCTTGCAGCCAGGAAAGTAGAATCTTCATTCGAGTGAGAAACAACCGGCAGCCTGCGATGCCGGCAGCGAGTATTCCAACCTATCAGCGGGACTGGTTGGCTAACGAAACTGATGCAAAAATTTTATATCGCCCTGAAAGAACAACTGAATGTCCCCTACCCCATACTTCAGCATCGCCAGACGTTCCACCCCCATGCCGAAAGCGAACCCGCTGTAGCGGGAAGGGTCGTAGTTTACATACGGATAGAGCGCAGGGTCCACCATCCCGCATCCCATCAATTCAATCCAGCCGGTTTGTTTGCAGATGCGGCATCCGGCGCCGCTCGAACCGCAAAACAGGCAGGAAATATCCACTTCGGCGCTCGGCTCGGTAAAGGGAAAGAAGCTCGGACGAAAACGGGTGCACACCTCCGGTCCAAAAAAGGCCTTGAGGAAATGGTCGAGCGTCCCTTTCAGGTCCGCAAAGGTAATATGGGTATCCACCGCCAGACCTTCCACCTGATGAAACATGGGTGAATGGGTGGCGTCCGGCGTATCGCGGCGGTAGGCTCTGCCCGGAACAACAATCCGCAACGGCGGCTGCTGCTTTTCCATGGTCCGGATTTGCACCGGCGAAGTGTGCGTCCGCAAGACGGTCGTGGAGTCGATATAAAAAGTGTCCTGATCGTCCCGCGCCGGATGATCCTCCGGGATATTCAACGCCTCAAAGTTGTAATAGCTGCTCTCGATATCCGGCCCCTCTTCCACCGAATAACCGAGGGAGAAAAAAATCCAGGTGATCTCTTCTATAGTTTGTTGCAAGGGATGGGGCACGCCAGATGGCCGCCGGTTGCCCGGCAGTGTGATATCTATCGCTGCGGCTGGGGCAGACGAGGCCCCGGCTCCACTCGGTTCTGCCTTCGCCTTCTTCGCTTCCGGCGTGGCGGAGGGAGACAATGCGGACGGGAGGCTGAACTGCCGTTCGGCTTCTTGTCGCAGGGCGTTCAGCCGCTCCCCGACCTCCCGCTTTAATTCGGAAGGCGCCGGGCGCAGCCAGTGGTCGGTGACCGAGCGAACGATCCCCTGTTTGCGGCCCAGCCAGCGCAGACGAAGACTTTCCCGGCTTCCCTGCTCTGAGGAGCCGGGTTCGCCGAGTTGGGCTATATTCTCGGAAAGGCAGCGCGCAAGCCGGTCGAAAAGCACTTTCAAACCGGCGGCATCGCGAACGCCTAATTGTTCGAGCGTAAGTTGGACGGCTTGGGTAATGTCGCGGTTGGGTTGGTCAGAGGAACCCATTCACAGGATGGCTCACGGAAATGGAAAAGCAGGTCCTTCGCTTCGCTCAGGATGACAGATCAAAAATGGCTCTTGTACAAACTGCTAAGCAGCCAAGGCTAGCTTGGCTTGCTCGGCGAGGCTGGCAAAACCTGCCTGGTCAAGCACCGCAATGTCCGCAAGAATTTTGCGGTCCAAATCGACGCCCGCCAACTTCAGTCCATGAATGAACTTGTTGTAGGAAAGCTCATGCTTTCGCGCCGCAGCGCCGATGCGGATGATCCACAATTTACGAAAGTCCCGTTTACGGTTTCGCCGGTCCCGGTAACTGAACCGCAAGGCACGCTCTACCGATTCCTTGGCGGAACGGTACAGCTTGCTTTTGGTCAGCCTATACCCCTTGGCACGCTTCAGAATTTTGGTGCGGCGGTCATGCCGCTTGGTTCCTCGTTTTACTCTAGGCACTTTTCGTTCTCTCCCGGCCCGCAGAAACGTCCCTTACCGGGCATGGCGGGCTGGCATTGTTCGAGCATTCCAATCGCCGTTCCCGTCCCGCGACGGTCAGGCATAAGGCAACATTTCCCGCAAGCGTCCCTGGTCGCTCCGAGCCACTATGCCGGTCTGGTCCAGTTTGCGCTTCCGCTTGCTGCGTTTTTTAGTCAAGATGTGGCGCGCAAAAGAGTGTCCCCTCAAGAACTTCCCCTTGGCAGTGCGCTTAAAGCGCTTGGCTGCGCCACGATGTGTTTTAATCTTGGGCACTCTTCCTCCTGAGTATCCTGGTCTGGGTATCCTGGTAACCCGCCTTGATTCTTCCAGGAATTTCAGGGGGCCAAAGAAACCTGATTGCGTTACTTCTTCGGCGCGAAGATGGCATGCAGGGAGAAACCTTCCATGCGGGGCCGAAACTCCACCGAGCCGGCCTCCGACACGTCCTCAACCAAGCGCTCGATCATCCTTCGCCCAATATCGGAGTGGGAAATCTCACGTCCGCGAAATGACACAATCGCTTTCACCTTGTCGCCTTCTTTCAGGAACCGGATGATGTTGTTTTTCTTAAACTCGTAGTCATGCTCGTCCGTATTGGGACGGAACTTGACTTCCTTGAGGATGATGTTCCGCTGGTTCTTCCTCGCCTCGTGAGCCCGTTTATTGAGCTGGTAGACGTACTTCCCGTAGTCCATGATCTTGCACACGGGAGGCACAGCGGTAGCGGAAACCTCAACTAAATCCAGGTGCTGTTCCCTGGCTAACTTCAAAGCATCGGACGGCGGCATGACGCCCAGTTGGGTGCCACTGTCATCGATCACTCGGACCTCACGGGCCCGAATCCTCTCGTTCACCCGGATATTCGCAGCCGCGATAAAACCCTCCGTAGGCGGGCACGCTGTCTTCCCGCCTTAATCACTTCAGTTCATCTAAACAGCCGCTCTCTGCGAGGGCGGAATTCAAATTATACCTGCCGGCGAAAAAAAATTATACCACAAATCAGGTTTCCGGCAGCTTCCCGTAATGCAATTCTCCGTCAGAAGAGGCCCCCCTGACAGGAGCTACCCCTCCGCTTGCCGAGACTTGATCGCATGCCGAATTCGCGCCAGGAACTCCTCCCGCGAGAGGGTGCCCTGGTTTCCTTGTTTGCGGCTTCGCACGCTCAGTGAGCCGTTCTGTAGCTCCTGATCGCCCAGAACTAGCATGTATGGCACCTTTTGCAACTGTGCCTCCCGAATCTTCAAGTTGACCTTCTCGTTGCGAAGGTCCGCCTCGGCGCGGATGCCTTCTTGCCGCAACCAGGAAACCACTTCCCTTCCCTGTTCCTGGTGCCGTTCGCTGATGGGCAACACACGGACCTGCACCGGGGCCAGCCAAACGGGAAAGGCGCCCGCGTAGTGCTCAATCAACACCCCGAAAAACCGCTCGATAGACCCCCACAGCGCGCGATGCACCATGACCGGGCGGTGATGTTTGCCGTCCTCTCCCACGTAGGCCAGATCAAACCGCTCCGGCAGGGTGAAATCAAACTGCACGGTGCTCAACTGCCAGAGCCGCCCGATGGCATCCACGAGTTTTACGTCGATCTTCGGCCCATAAAAGGCGGCCTCACCGGGGATGGTGCGGGCCGGGACCTGGAGCTTTTCCAGCGCCCTGGAGAGCGAGGTCTCGGCCAGCTTCCACTGCTCGGGAGTGCCTGCGTATTTTTCGCTGTTCTGCTCATCCCATGTGGATAGCTCCACCTTGTATTCCTGGAACCCGAAGGTGCGGAGCACGTGCAAGGCAAACTCGACACAGCCGAGGATTTCCTCCTCCACCTGCTGTGGAGTGCAAAAGATATGGGCATCGTCCTGGGTAAACCCCCGGACACGCAGCAGGCCGTGCATCACACCGGAGCGCTCATAGCGGTAAACCGTTCCCAGCTCTCCCATCCGGACGGGCAGGTCCCGGTAGCTGTGCATCTTGTCCTTATAGATCAAAATATGGAAAGGACAGTTCATGGGCTTGAGCTGGTACTCCGCATCTTCCAGCTTCATGGGCGGGAACATGTTCTGGGAAAACCATTGGGCGTGCCCGCTGGTCTTCCACAGGTCCAGGCGGGCCACGTGCGGCGAATAGACCAGCGAATAGTCACGGCGCAAATATTCATCGCGCAGCCAGTCCTCCATCACCTTGCGGACCATCGCTCCCTTGGGGTGCCAGAAGATCAACCCGGCCCCGGCTTCCTCCTGCATGCTGAATAATTCCAGTTCCCTGCCCAGTTTGCGGTGATCCCGTTTTTTGGCCTCTTCCAATTGATTCAGGTATTGATCCAGATCCTTCTGGGAAAAGAAGCTGGTCCCGTAGATGCGCTGCATCGGCTGATTGTGCTCGTCGCCCTTCCAGTAAGCCCCGGCAACCGACAGCAGCTTGAAAGCCTTGACATACCCCGTGGAGGGAATGTGCGGTCCCCGGCAAAAATCAATAAACTGGGGTCCGAGCGTATAGCAGGAGAAAACGGATTCGGCTTTTTCCTGAATCAGCTCGCATTTCATCTGCTCGCCCATCTCCGCAAAGCGCTTCAGGCCTTCGTCGCGGGGAAACAGGACGCGCTCGTAAGGCAGGTTGAGCTTCACCAGCTCCTGCATCTTCTTTTCGATCTTTTCCAGGTCTTCCGGCGTAAAGGACTCTTCGCGATAAAAATCGTAGAAGAACCCGTTCTCCGTCGGCGGCCCCATGCCCAGACGGGTGCCGGGAAAAAGTTCCAGAACGGCGGCAGCCAGCAGGTGCGCGCTGGAATGGCGATAGACTTCGAGAGCTTCCTCATTCTTCGAGGTGAGAATCCGTAACGTCGTGTCCTTTTCGAGCGGACGGCTCAACTCCACCAGCCCGCTTTCGATTTCACCCACCAAAGCATCCTTGGCCAGCCGGGGGCCAATCGACCGGGCCACCTCCAGGACGGTTGTGCCCTTCGGAAACTCTTTAGTGTTCCCGTCAGGAAAGGCCACTTTGATTGTCTCGTTTGTTACGGTCACTCCCGTCTCCATCCTAAGAGGTTGTTGAAAAACCGGTGTATGGGTCCGCTTGCTAACGCGCGCGGCTCGGCAAGTGCAGCCGCAATCAGCACGCCCATTCCGAGCCGCGACCGCGAGGGAGCGGACAAATGGCGTTTTTCAACAACCGGCTAAAATCTTAGCCGCACTCCCCTGCGCAGGGAATTTATTAGTTTAAACTACAAATGCTTTTCTGTCCTCAATAAGCAGGTGATGCGGAAGGCTCCTCCGCGGCTTGCTTCCATCTTTTTAACCGCATTCAACGGTGGGAATCAAGCCAACTAAAACGACTTGTTGCTGTCAATTAGGATGGTAACCGGACCGTCATTCACCAGTTCTAATTCCATCATGACGCGGAAGACGCCGCTCTCCACCGGAAAGCCCCGGCCGCGAAGCGCCTTTAGAAAGTATTCGTAAAGCGGCTCAGCTTCTTCCGGTGTGGCTGCGCGGATATAACTCGGCCGACGGCCCCGCCGAACGTCTCCGTGCAGGGTGAATTGCGAGACGGACAGCACCGCTCCCTGCACTTCGCCGACCGAGAGGTTCATCTTGCCTTCCTGGTCCGTGAAGACCCGCAGGGAAGTCACTTTCTCCGCCAGGTAGTCGGCTGCCTCGCGCGTATCCCCTACGGCGATTCCCAGGAGCACGACCAGTCCCTTTTCAATTTGTCCGACTGTCTCCGCGTTCACCCGCACGGAGGCGCGGGAGACCCGCTGCACTACAGCCCGCATCTTTTTTCCACTTCTCTTGTTTGCATTTTCTTGCGCCTTAGCTATCCTAACGGGTGCCCGAAACTAACCATCGCTAAAAAGGAGTTGCCCGCATGCCGATCAGCCCGGACCTGTTTCGCAAAGTGTTGGGCCATTTCGCCACGGGCGTGACGGTGGTGACCATGCGCCTGCCCGCCGGGCAACCCTGGGGATTTACGGTCAACTCCTTTACCTCGGTGAGCCTGACCCCGCCGCTGATCTTGGTGTGCGTGGACCACCGGGCGGAGAGCTTCCAGGCCATGAGTGAATCCGGGCATTTCGCGGTGAATCTGCTTACCCAGGAGCAGGAAGAAATTTCCAGCCGTTTCGCCTCAAAATTGCCTGACAGATTCAGCGGCGTTGTCTGCTCAGATGGCGTGCACGGCTCCCCCCTGATTGCCGGGTGCCTGGGCTTTATCGAATGCAAAAAAGTAGCCTCGCATACCCATGGCGATCACGACATTATTATTGGAGAGGTGCTCGAAGCAGAAGCAGGCGGGGGCAATCCCTTGCTTTTTTACCGTGGCTCCTATGCCAAGATCAAGGCGTCCTTAAAAACCGCCAAGACTTAGCATTTTGCCGCAACCCCCACCCGTTCTTTTATTTCACACTATTATTTCACACTATCGGTTTCGCGCTGCAACCCATAATCGACGCCAAAGTGCTCCAGCACGAAATGCGCCAGAACATCGGCGTAGAACTGCTGGCTTTGCTGTCGCACGACGTGTTCCGGCTCTTCCGGCAAGACCAAGTGATGCAGCTCATGGAGAAACACGGACAGCAAGGCAAGTTGCAGGCGAAAGGAGGCCACCTCTTCCGTATCGGCCGCCGAGGGAAGCGCCAGGTGTGAGAGAGGAAGGGGCTGCCACTCGCGTATCGACTCGAAGGCAAGGTCCATCTCCCCGGTCCGGACACCGCTTAGGTCGCGCAGCTTGCGAGTCAGCCTGCTCTCCGTACCCGGAGGGTGATGGTGACCCAGGCATGTGCAGATATTTCTGCGACGCAGCTCCACGACAACCAGCGGCGGGATGTCGTCCAGGATCGCCTGATACCGCTGGCGGAAGCTATTCGGAAATGTGAGCCAGGTTTCTTCCAAAGACTCCCGCAGCCGTTCCATTCCCTCGCTCTCCCCTTTCCCGCAGGAAATCAGCACCAGCGGCAAATCCGCTGCGGGGCGGACTAAAATTTGTTCCGTGCCACGCAGCCACTGGTAGAAGCACATCAGCAATCCGGGTGCGTGAGCGCCGATTCGAGCCGTCTGGCGTCCTGAAGTAAGCATTCTTTTCTTTCCCGCCTCTTCTTGGCCGGGGTTCCCCATCCACTGTTTCTTCGGGAATATTAGACACCCATTTTTCTCCTGGACGCTGCAAATATTTTTGAGTTAACCGCAGTTGCCGGCGGTCGTTAGCCGGCTCGCTGGCCGGTTCCCTGCAAACAACTGCATTTGGGAAGCGGGAGCGAAGGCCTCGGCTGGATAATGGCGCGGCGGTCCGCTCAAGCGGTATTTCTTGCGGAGTTGGCTCACCATCTCTTGTATCTGTTCGCTGTAAACACCCCGGATATATGCACCCCGTGCATAGAGGCGGCGATATTTCTTCGTCAGATGGGGAAAATTCTGCTCCAGGAAGGGAAAAAAAGCTTTTTGAGCAGAGGGCATCAGGAATAATACGTTGGCGGCAAAATAGCAGGCGCCCGCCAGCGAGGCCGCGCGCGCTACAGCCTCCAAATCCTGCGGCTCGTCGGTGATGGCGGGCAGGACAGGCATTGCGAACACGGTCACCTGCAGATCGGCGCGCGCTAATTCCGCTGCCGCCGACAGGCGCAGCGCCGGACAGGGAGCGCGCACCTCCAGACAGCGGGCCAGTTCGGCCCGAAGCGTTGTAACCGTCATGTTGATCCGCAAATGGTTGCTCACGGCGATTCGCCGCAGAAGGTCCACATCACGCCGAATCAAGTCCGACTTGGTTGTGATGGAGACCTGCAAGCCGCGGAACCCGGAGATTGTCTCCAGGATACGGCGGGTTGTTTGGAAGTGACGCTCGGCCGGCTGATAAGGATCGGTCGCTGTCCCGATCGCGATGGCGCCACCCGGGTCTTTGCCGAGTTCCTCCTGGAGAATCTGTCCGGCGCGCTCTTTGCTGTATATCTTTTCCTCAAACTGCTGCCAGTCGTTCATTCCCATATATTCATGGGTGTAGCGTGCATAGCAGTACTTGCAGCCAAACTCGCATCCGCGATACGGGTTGATGGTCCAGGTAAAAGGCTGTTGAGGATTAGCGCAGCGGTTCAAGATGGATTTGGAAATCAGGCTGAAATATTCAACCTTGCGTTTGCGAGCCAAGGTTCGGCTCCTGGAGGCGATCTTGCCCAATCCAACAAGCGGTGGCGGAGCATTTTTTGCGGGCTTTGAATGGGTGAATAGTGGCATGACGCATTTTCGCTTTTTGTTCTCCTACTGTCAAGCACAATTTCCGCGATCGCGGAGCGCGGCAAATGGTACAGGTCTGTTGGAGGGACAAATGGAATCCGAGCCGCGACAGTAATGGAGCGGTCAATTCGGCGCGGGAAATGGTACAGGCCGGTTGGCGGGTGGAGTTTTCCGCCTCTCCGGGAGTTCCAGGGGGGGCTGGAACGGTCTATAGCAATTGTGAAACTGGTGGTTTAGCGAAGGCGAGACGAGTCCCCGAAATTGGCACAAACAGGAAAGTTTGTTCTCTTCTCTTCTCTTCTCCTGCGCGAATTGAGTTTTCAATAAGTTAGGATGACTTCCCATTGGTAGGGAAATTGCTAATGCAATGCTCAGAAGCGGAAGTGGTTGTGTATCTTTTCAAATGGAGGACAGGCCCATGATCCGGCGAACGGTTCGTTCTCTCTTCTTCCTGGTTTTCCTGGCGATTCCCGCTGTGGCGGTGGCCGATCCGATTACTTTTCTCTTTACGGGGAATGTAAACTTTGTGGACCCGCTCTTGGCTGGAACGTTTAACACGAGCCAAACCTTGGCGGGTTCCTATACGTTCGAGTCCACCCTTGCAGATACAGCACCGGCGGATCCTACAGTTGGATTTTACGGGCCGCTGACCGCACTCGACATTACAATTGGCGGCTACACGGCGGGGGTTGCTGACTTCAACAACATCGTGGTAAACAATGATGTTTTGGGATCGGACGGCTACAAGGTAAGTGGGCTTTGGGGTCCGTTCATCGGGATGGGGACAGGGCCCAGTGTGGCTGGGATCCCCCTAAACTTTTTTCAACTCAGTCTTGGGGATTTCACACAGACTGCATTTGACAGTGATGGTTTGCCTGTTATTCCTCCGGATCTATCGCGCTTTGGGACCAATGAGTGGCGGCTTACATTCCAAGCTGATTCTGCTGGTCCCGTGGCTCAGCTACGGGGGCAAATCACGTCCCTTGTACCCGTCCCGGAACCGGCCACGTTGTTTCTTTTGGGCTCCGGCTTGGCAGGCCTGGCGGGCTACGGAAGAAAGAAGCTTCGCCGAAAATCCTCTTCGTAGAACGCCGCCAGGGTTTTCCTAGACTGTTTTCAGATTTGGTGTAGAGCGATATGATCTCGTCAGAGCACGGCTTCAGCCGTGCCGACGAAGCAGAAAGGAAAGACGGCTTTAGCCGCTGAGGTGAGTGGTTTTGGTTTTCCGTCTACGGTCGATTTCAATTGGACAAACCACCTCAGGGGCTAAAGCCCTGGATATCGGAGACGCGATATCGGCATGGATGAAGCCATGCCCTTACGGAGCATAGCAGCCCCCGATTGAAGGCCGCATGTGTTACAAATAGCCGAACCTACTCCTCACTGATTCACCGCCCGCTCGCTCCGGTGGGGCTGCCGATCGTCGTACTTGCCGAAGATCATCTTCCCGGCGGTGGTCTGCAAGACGCTGGTGACGGCAATGTCGATGGTCTTGGAGATCATCTTTTTGGCATTATCGACCACCACCATGGTGCCGTCGTCCAAGTAGGCCACACCCTGGTTGTACTCCTTCCCTTCCTTCAGGATGAAGACCCGCATGGCCTCTCCGGGCAGCACGATGGGTTTCAGAGCATTAGCCAGCTCGTTGATGTTGAGCACATCAACACCCTGCAACTGGGCAATTTTGTTCAGGTTGAAGTCATTGGTGACGATCTTCGCTTCGTAGACCTTGGCCAGCTCGATCAGCTTCATGTCTACTTCGCGGACGTGAGGGAAGTCCTGGTCCACGATTTGGACACTCAGAGAGGCCATCTTTTGGATTTTCTGCAGGATGTCCAAGCCCCGGCGTCCCCGGTTGCGCTTGAGCGAGTCGGCCGAATCGGCCACCTGTTGCAGTTCCCGGAGGACGAACTGCGGGATCACCAGTATCCCGTCCAGGAAGCCCGTGGCACAGATGTCGGAGATGCGGCCGTCAATGATGACGCTGGTATCCAGAATTCGATACGCCCGCTTGCTCGACTTTTCGCTCCCGAAAATTCCTCCGAGCGCCGCCAAGTTCAGCATATCTCCCTTGGAAGCGCCCACCACCAAGCCGATATAAGTCATCCACAGCAGTAATAGAACCTGCAGAAATGAAAGAGTATTTTGATTTTGGGGAGTGGTTAATTGACCCAGCACCAGGGTCATTAAATAAGCGCCGATGATACCCAAAATCGAACCTACGGCAGCGCCGATCAGCCGCTTCAGGCTGACGCGGTTCAGCCGCATTTCGAACAGCAGGATCGCAGCGCCGATGCCCAGCCCAGCCAGGCCGGCTATCTGCTGCTCCATGCCGAAGGGCCGTAAGTAGTACGATACAAAAAACAGGATTACTAAAAACAGGAGTCGCACTATGACCCAATCCAACACCGGACGTCACCTCCTTTCGGATAAAGGAACCCACGCTCCCGGAGACCGGACTGAGCAAATGTGAATGAATGAATTGCCTCATCGGGTGCGTTTCCTTGGGTGCGTTTCATTGTCAGGCAAGGAAATATAAATCTGCTGCCGGTGCCCGCCATAAATCATGCCCTGCTCACAGTCCCGGCGACAGAAAGGGAACCTCACCATAGAACCGCCGGCACGAGTGTAGCACAGTCACGAAATCGTGAAAACGGCAAACCCGGATAGCCTTCCATAGGAACAAACAGTCCCAGGAGCGGACGTTCAAAAGGCATGTTTCAGGAAGTCAAAGTCAGGGAAGATATCAGCGGCGAACGCGCTTGCTGATTCCGCAGAAAATTTCATAGGCGATGGTTCCGGCCATTTCCGCCATATCCAAAGCCGTCAGCGAACACGAGCCCTTGCTCCCAATCAGAATGACCTCTTCGCCTACCGCGACCTGCGGAATTTCGGTGACATCCAGCAGGGTCAGGTCCATGCTGATATTCCCGACGATGGGAGCGTATTTCCCGCAAAGGATTGCCTTCCCCTTGCCGGAAAGGCGCCGGTCCAATCCGTCGGCATAACCGGCCGGGATGGCGGCAATGCGGGAAAGGCGGGGTGTTACGTAACGCCCCCCGTATCCCAGCGGAATGCCAGCCGGCACCTGCTTTACGGCGATTACGCGCGTCTTGAAAGTGAGAATTCCCTGGACGGGCAGAGAGCGGCAGCCAGGCTCCGGAGAGCCTTCCTTCGCGCGCACCGGAGGATGATAACCATAGAGCAACCCGCCGGGACGCACCATGTCATCCCAAGTTTCCGGACGGCTCACAATGGCGGCGCTGTTGGCCTGGTGACAATACCGGGGACGAACCCCCGCGCGTGCCAGCGATTGCTTCACGGATTGAAACCGTTCGATCTGTTCTTCGGTCTGACGCGTCGTAAAGTCCTCCGCCGCCGCGAATTGCGTGAACAACCCTTCCAGTTCCACATGCTTCATCCGGCGGTGCACCCCTAAAAACGGTTCCACCTCCTGCCAGTGAATCCCCAGCCTGCCCATGCCGGTGTTGACCTTGAGGTGAAAAGGAATTGGTTTTCCGGTGTGCTGGCCCCAGGCTTCCAGCGCCCCCAACTGGTCCTCCGAGTAAATGGCAGGAACCAAGTTATGATCGGTCAGCGCACGCTGCTCTCCCTCCCAGAAACCCGTCAGCAGGAGAATCGGCTGGGAAATTCCCAGGTCTCTCAATTCCACCCCTTCGTCGACCGAGGTGACGCCAAACCGGTCCACTCCCAGTCCGGCCAGGGGGACGGCGACTTCCTTCAATCCGTGGCCATAAGCGTCGGCCTTGACGACCGCCATGATCTCGCGTTGCGGCCCCACGTGCTGGCGGATGATCCGGTAATTTTCAGCAAGTTGTGAACGGGAAATTTCAACCCAGGTAGGTCGGGTGGACATCTATGGTTTCCTGTGACCAGCCACAAACAGCGCAGCCCACGCCTGCGCGCAGAGCCTTGAAGCCATTTTCTATTCCCATGAATCGGATTCGAAATCGTCCGCCGGGTTCCTGAACGAGGCAAATGCCGGGATGAAGACGATCCTCACATCCCCCGTGGGACCGTTGCGCTGTTTCGCAATGATGATTTTGGTCTGCCCCTCATTGTCTTCAGTCGGTTTCACCATGTCTTCACGGTACAGGAAAGCAACCACATCGGCGTCCTGTTCGATCTGTCCGCTCTCGCGCAGATCGGAAAGCCGGTACTCCCCCCCGCGCGTCTCCGGAGCCCGGCTCAGCTGGGAAACGGCCATCAGAGGGACGTTCAACTCCTTGGCCAGGCCTTTCAAGCCGCGCGAGATCGAAGAGATCTCTTGCATGCGGCTTTCAAACTTCCCCCGCCCGCTCATCAACTGGAGATAATCCACCATGATGAGGCCCAATCCGTGCTCGGCCTTCAAACGCCGCGCCTTGGCCCGCATTTCGGTGATCGAGAGCCCGGGCGTATCGTCAATAAAAATCGGGGCCTCCGCCAGCCGCCCCAGCCCCGCAGCCAGCTTGTTCCAGTCCTCTTTTTTATTCAGGTAACCGGCCCGCAGCTTGTGCGAATCCACATCCGATTCGGCGCAGAGCAACCGCAGCACCAAGGCTTCGCGCGACATCTCCAGGCTGAACAGAGCCGTGACTTGTTTCTGGTGGATAGCCGCGTACCGCGCAACGTCCAGCGCAAAGCTGGTCTTGCCCATCGAAGGGCGTCCGGCGATGATAATCAGGTCGGAGGATTGCAGGCCGCTGGTCATGTCATCGAACTTGCGGAAGCCGGTTTCGAGCCCCGTCACCCGCTTGCCCCGCTCAAACAGCGCGTCAATGCTTTGGAAGCTGCCGCGAACGATCTCCGGAATGCTCAGAAATCCCGACCGAATCCTTTGTTCGCCGACCGAAAGCACCATGCTCTCGGAGGCGTCCAAAATCTCCTCGGCTTCCTCGGAACCCTCCAGGCAGCGCGCCGTAATGCTGCTGGAGACATGGATCAGACGGCGCAGCAGCGACTTGTCTTTCACAATCTTGGCGTAATGCTCGATGTTGCTCAGGCGGGGAAGGCCGTCGGTGAGTGAAGAAACGTAGCCGGCGCCCCCAACGGCTTCCAGCTCATTGTGGCGCATCAACTCTTCGCTCAGCGTGACCAGATCAATGGGACGAGAATGTTCCGAAAGGTCCGTAATGCGAAGGAAGAGACGGCGGTGGCTGTCCAGGGAGAAGTCCTCGGAGGTAAGAACGGCCGCGGCCTGGTTGTAGGCGGAGTTGTCGAGCAGGATGGCGCCGAGCACCGAGCGTTCCGCATCCACATTGCTCGGCAGGCTTTTTACGAGGGTAGAGTCGTTCACTTCCATGGAGGAAAGTTGCGGATGGCCTATTCCTGCACTACATGCACATGGAGCGAGGCAGTCACCTCGCGGTGCAGACGCACAGGAACCGGGAACTCACCCAGTTGCTTGAGAGGCTCTTCTAAAATAATCTTGCGCCGATCGATTTGAAACCCTTGTTTCCCCAGAGCATCCTCGATGTCCAGCGAAGTAACCGAACCGAACAGAACGCCGTTTTCTCCTGCTTTACGGGCGATTTGAAGGGCCGCTTTTTCGAGCATTGCGGCAAGTTGCTCCGCTTCCCCCTTCTCGTGCGTTTCTCGCCGGAGGGCGGCTGCCTTCTCTTGCTCGACAACTTTCTTGTTGCCTTCCGTCACCGGCATAGCCAGTTTTTGGGGAAGCAGAAAATTCCGGCCGTATCCGCCGCTGACCTTCACCACATCTCCCCGGCGCCCCAGGTTTGCAACATCTTCTCGAAGTATCAGTTCCATCTGTTTCGCAACCACCCTTGATAATGAATTTCCCGGCAGCCCTCGCTGTTAGAAGTCGGCTGCAAAGGGCAAAAAGGCAATATTTCTGGCCTTCTTGATGGCTCGCGCCAAATGCTTTTGATGCGGCGCGCAGACTCCGGTGATACGGAGCGGCATAATCTTGCCCCGCTCCTGGATGAACTGTCCCAGCATCCTTACGTCTTTGTAGTCGATGTGGTCAATTTTCTCGACGCAAAACTTGCACACTTTTTTGCGCCGAAAATACTGCTTTCTGGGCCCTCCCTGCTGCGGACGAGAACCAGGCCTCCGTTGAAACGCCATAAATTTCCTTTCCTGGGACGGTTATTTCGCCGTCCAGCAACCCGGAAGCGCCAGCCGGCGCTTCCTGCCGCAACCGCTTCCCCGTTACGGATTAAGTGCTGGCCGCTGCTGCGGGTTCTCTTCCGGGCTTGGGCTTCTTGCGAGCCAGTTTTTTGGCCCGGAACTGCTGGATTTTTTTCAGTCTCTTTGTTTGCTCATCCATCCGAACCGTCAAATACTTGATCACCGGGTCCGCCACCCGCAACCGGCGCTCCAACTCCCGCACCGCCGCCACTTCGCATTCCAGCGCGAAAAGGACGTAATACCCTTCCCGGTATTTGCCGATCATATAGGCCAGCCGGCGACGGCCCATTCTTTCCGCCTGGTGTACGCTCCCCCCAGTGGAAGTCACAACCGTCTCCATTTGGGAAATGAACTGTTCCATCTCCTCTTCCGGAAGATCCGGTTTCAAAATAAAAATCGTCTCGTAAGTCCTCATAGGTCGATTGTTTCCTGAGTTCCTGTTTCGCTCGATGCCTGCCGGCGCTCTTCACCGGACACCGGCCTTCGGCGGTTGAACAAATTCATGGCCTTCGCTGTCCCGTCGCGCAAAATCGCTTCCACGGCGTCCGCAGCGCGCTCGACCATTTCTCCAGCCTCGCTCATTTGCGCCTTCTTAAAAGGAGCCAGCACGTACCGTACGGTATCCCTGATTTGACGCTCGGGACATATACCCATCCGCAAACGAGTGAACTGCTGCGAGCCAACTGCCTCTATAACCGATTCCAGGCCGTGATGTCCTCCGGCTCCCCCTTTTTGGCGAATCCGGATACAGCCTAAGGGCAAATCCAGGTCGTCGGCTATGATCATCATATCTTGGGGCAGGCAGCCTTGTTTTGCAATCCATCCCTGGACGGCCATCCCGCTCAGGTTCATAAACGTTTGCGGCTTGATCAGCCAGACTTCCCTGCCGGCATATACAAATCGTCCGCTGAGCGACTTGGCTTCTTTCCGCGTGACACGAACCGAGTGCCGCCGCGCCAAGCAATCCACCACCTGGCAACCCAGGTTGTGCGGGGAATTCAAATATTCCTCCCCCGGGTTTCCGAGGCCGAAAACAAATTTCACGCACCCCGCTCTCCGAGGGACCGCTCGAAGCAAAGCCGCTACGGACATCTTACTTCCGATCTGCGCCTGCTAAGTCTCAGCCTCCTCTTTTCCTTCCTCGGCTGTCTTACCCTTCTTGATCAACTCCGGTTCCTCGGACGCCGCTTCGGCTTCCTCTCCCTCCGGCTTCACTACCTCCTCCACCTTGGGAGTCACCACGTGGCATATCACGCCGTCAGGATCGCTGAGGATATGAACTTTTTCTCCCGCTACCATTTGCAGCTCTGCAACCCGAAGATATTGACCCAGATCCAGCGATTCGATGCCAATTGTTAAGTGCTCGGGAATATCCGCCGGCAAACACTCGACCTCCACTTCCCGCCGGACCACTTCCAGAACGCCTCCCTGCAACTTAACCCCCGGAGCCTCCCCCGTGAGGACGACGTGTACAGAGACCTTGAGCTTTTTGTCCATCGCAATGCGCTTGAGGTCTGCGTGCAGCAGATGCCCGCGCACCGGCTCAAACTGCGTATCCACGATCATGGCCTGAGTGTGCTCGCCGCCTGAAATCTTAAGCTCAAAAATGGTGTTTTGTCCCGCCTGGGAACGCAGCACAACGCCCAATTGTTTGGGGCTCAGCGTAAGGGAGAGCGTCTCCTGCTTGTCTCCATACAGGTTGCCGGGCACGCGGCCAGCCTGGCGAATGCGTCGTGCGACATTCTTTCCGGTTTCCGTTCTTTTTTCGGCTTCAACGATTATTTGTTCCATAGTGCGCCGGTCTACAGTCAGCTATTTCCGTCAAATAAACAGGGTGCTGACGGATGTCTCTTCGTGAATGGATTGAATCGCGCGCGCCAGAAGCTCGGCGACGCTCAAGACCACGATGCGCTCGCAGCCTTTCGCTTTCTCTGACAAAGGAATCGAGTCCGTGACCACCACGCGGGTGATCCGCGACTTGCAAATCCGGTCGACCGCCTCGCCGGAGAACACCGGATGCGTGCAGCATGCGTACACGGCGGTCGCCCCTTGATCCAAGAGCGCATCGGAGGTTTTCACCAGCGTCCCGGCCGTATCGATCATGTCGTCCACGATCACAGCGGTGCGGCCCTTGACCTTGCCGATGACGTGCATTACCTCGCTCACACCCAGCTCATCCCGCCTTTTGTCCACAATCGCCAGAGCCGTGTCCATCTTCTTCGCAAAAAACCGCGCCCTCTCCACCCCGCCTGCGTCCGGGGCGACAATGGTCAGATTCTGCAGGGCCAACTGGCGAAAATACTCCACTAAGACGGGAGCGGCGAACAGGTGGTCAACAGGGATCGCAAAAAACCCTTGAATTTGTGGGGCGTGCAGGTCCATTGTGAGCGCCCGGTTGGCTCCGGCGGTGGTGAGCAAGTCCGCAACCAATTTTGCCGAGACCGGCACGCGCGGCTTATCCTTACGGTCCTGCCGGGAATAGCCGTAATAGGAAATCACCGGGGTAATGCGGCGCGCCGAGGCACGCTTCAACGCGTCCATCATGAGCAGCAGTTCCATCAGGTTGGTGTCTACGGGGTTGCAGGTGGGCTGCACAACAAAAACATCCGCACCCCTCACGTTTTCGAGGATCTGCAAGCGAACCTCGCCGTCACTAAAGCGGGACACCAAGCCATCCGCCAGAGGAACTTCCAGAAAGCGGCAAATATCGCGCGCCAAGCTGGGATTGGCCGTTCCACAGAAAACTTTAAGACGATTTCGATCCATGCTCAAACAAGAACGTCAAATCCCGGAAGACGTTGCCCATTTCCTAACATTGATTCACCAGATTTGGATGGGGCGCTGAGGACACAAATCTGAATGTTATGCGCCCAGGTCCCAGTCGCACAGCATCCGGAACCGCATGAAAACCCCAGGGATGCTCATTTTATTTGATCTTCCGCAGAAATGCAAGCGCCTGCAAACAAGCAAGCAAGAAAGCTTTACGCAATTTGCTGCCCTGCCCGAAGGCCGGACCGGGCAGGCCGGCGCTGCCGCGCAATCCTTTTTTTCTCCTAGCAAGAAAGGTACACTAATGCCCGGTTTTCTGGATGGCTGTGAGTTGCATTCCATATTCGACATTCAATATTCAACTTTCAACATGCAGCCTTCAGCCTTTTCGGTGCAGTCTTTTCAGCACAACCTTCTCAGTACAACCATGCCGGCACCAGAAACAAAAAGCGGGAAAGAGAGAAAGACGGGAAAGAGAGAAAGAAAGGAGTCATGCCATGTTCAAAGTCTTCTTCCACACGGTGATTGCGCTGGCGGTTCTGTCAATTGCCGCCCTGCCAATTTCGGCAAGTGAGGCAGCCGAAGCAGAGGTACTGAAGCTGCTCCGCGAGGATCGTCCGTTCCATTCCATCCCGCCAGACCTCTTCGAGCAACTGGGATGGGACCTGCCCGACGGCGGCGCCCAGGTAAAGTCGCTGGCAGATGCTGCGCCCGGAAGCGCATTCGACCCGCGCAGACTGGAAGCATTGCCCGTCGACAAGCTGGGCTACCGTGCCAAGTGGCACGAGGTGAGGTATGAAGTCTACGGGCTGGATTGGGACATCCCCGGACTGCTCCTTACCCCCAACCACCCTGTACCGGGACTCCCCACCGTGGCAATCATTAACGGCGGCTCAGCAAATTGGTATGAGTTTTTTCTGGACCCGCTGAACGGACCCGGTCTGGGGCAATATCTGGCCCAGAAGGTCCCCGTCCTGCTGATCACCATCCCAGGCAACTACAAGCACGGCGGGTGGCAGGGGCAGGAGGCATTGCAGGACAGGGTTCCGGGCTACGTGCTGGACCGAGACATATCTCCCGATGAAGCCAAAATCCGCAACGCCATTTTCACCTTCCGAGTGATTACCGAAGGAGTTCGGCGTCTGATCGAGACAGCCACTTCCGGACCCGTCCTGGTTGTGGGCCATTCCACCGGCGGAGAAATCCGTTTTCTACTCGAGGAGTCCGGCCTCAAGAGCCGAATGGCGGGACTTTCCCTGGGATGGGGAAGCGGCGGACCTGCCGCTCTGGACAAAGTCGTCCAGGATGCCCAGGAGGCTCGGGAGGAAAACGTGGAGCGGTTCGCGAGTTACCCTCCCCTGTGGGAACTGCGTGCACGCAGCCCGGAAGGGTATGTGCAAAGCAAGTACATTGGGCCGCTCAATCCATCCGGCGGGAATACTGACCTTGAAGTCGCTCGCCGCTGGCACGAGCTGGTGGGACGCCGCCGCCCGCAGTTCAAACAGGTGCTGCAAGACTTGGAGCACCAGGGAGCCGAGGCACTCCGCGAACGCGCCGTGAAAGAAATCCGCCAGGCGCTCGACGGAAACCAGCTCGGCGTGAATCCTGACGAGGTGATTCCAGACCTGTTCTCAACCGTCCGCGCGCCCGTTACCGGCTACCGGAAGATGATCTGGGCGGTCGCCCAGAAAGACAACGGTCACTGGAACGCCGATCCGGAAAAGGCGCTGGAGTTCCGCCTTGCGAAGGCATTTCGGCGGCAGAATCCGGATATCCCTATCCGGGTGATGGTCTTCGATGTGCCCATGACCCATTATGGACACATCGAGAAAGCTCGCCAGGTGGCGGGTGGACTGGTGGCAGCAATGCGCTGGCTCGTGGAACCCTAACGGTGGACCTGGTAAAAGTGGACAAAGTAAAAACCGCCGCCGAGGTGGTCCGCACCATCCCGGACGGCTCCCACATCGCTCTGGGCGGCTTTGCTATAGCCCGCAATGTAATCACCGTCGTCCACGAACTGATCCGCCAGCAGAAAAAAGCTCTAACCCTCTCCCAATGTGTCATGGGGATGGATACGGACCTGCTGGTCGGGGCCGGCTTGGTGAGCCGTCTGATGGTCGGCGGAGGGTCGCTCGACCGCTTTGGCCTGGTATACTGCGTGAACCGGGCGCGGGAGACGGGACAGGTCATCTCGCTGGACTACAGCAGCCTTTCCCTCTGCTTCGGCTATCTGGCCGGGGCGCTGGGCATTTCTTTTATTCCGATCAAATCGCTGCTGGCCTCCGAGGTGCTCGACCGGCTGGAGGCAGGACCCGGCGCCGAACATGTCCGGCGCATGCAGTGCCCCTTTACCGGAGAAGATTATCTGCTCTTGAAAGCCATCACTCCCGATGTTTCTCTGGTTCACGTGCAGGTGGCGGATCGCGAAGGAAACTGCCGGATTGACGGGCCACGCTGGGAAAATGAGGAGCAAGCAAAAGCAGCGCATCGAGTGATCGTCATCACGGAAGAACTGGTGCCGACCGAGCAGATCCAGCGTTCTCCCGAGCGAACGGTGATCCCGGCACACCGGGTTGAGGCCGTCATTCACCAGCCCTTCGGCGCGCATCCCACGGCCGTTTTCGGCTGCTATGACTACGATGCGGATCACTTAAAACTTTATGTGGAGCACGCCAGACATCCCGCGCGGATGAGGGAATATCTGGAAACTTACGTTATGAACACACGGAATCATGAGGAATACCTGGGAAAAACCGGCGGCCTGAAGCATGTGAACAAGCTGAAAGCGAAGCCAGTCTTTGGCTATTGACCGGCGGGCAGCTCCTATTCATCCCATACCAAACCGAAGGAAAGCGAATGAAAGAAGTTCGCGCTACGGAAATCATGGCGGCTGCCGGAGCGAAGCAACTCCGGGACGGTGAAGTGATCGTGGTCGGGCTGGGTTTGCCGCAAGTCGCCGCTGTGCTGGCCAAGCGCACGCACGCGCCCGGACTGACCTCGCTGCTTGAAATCGGCGTAGTCAACATGAATCCGGTGGACACGCCTGTGGGACTGGCTGATTCTCGCATCTTTTACGGAGGGACTAGCTGGAGCGGTTTTCTGGATATCCTCGGCATGAACCTCCATCGCGGTATTGTGGATGTCGGATTCCTGGGAGCCCTGGAGGTCGACCGCTACGGCAACATCAACACGACCCTGCTGAAAGACGACGCCGGAAAGGTCCGCTATTTCAACGGGAGCGCGGGCGGAAATGACGTTGCCTCGCTGGCCAAACGAGTCATCATCATCATGCGCCACGAGAAACGCAAGCTGCCCATGACGGTGGCTCACCTGACAAGCCCCGGTTTCGCCGGGGGAAAGAGCCGCCGGGAGCTGGGCCTGCGCGGAGGCGGCCCCCACCGAGTCATCACTGATAAAGCCCTCTTAGGATTTGATCCCGATACACATGCCGCTTCCCTGCTCTCCCTGCATCCGGGCGTTCGCTTGGAAGAGGTGGTGGAGAATACGGGATTTCCTTTGCAAATCCCCAAAGATCTCCAAGCCACGCCGCTTCCCTCTCCCGACGAGTTGCGCCTGCTCCGGGAGGAGATCGACCCGAAAGGTGTGTATTTAGGATGAGCCATCATATTAAAACCATGTGAACTCATAACCTGAAAGCGAGGAGAACCCGTGATCTTTGACATTGAACTCAACTCAGCGGCCCATTATCCGGTCGCCGGAATCGTGGATTTATCTCCACGGATCGAAGCAGCCGGCTTCGATGCGTTTTGGAAGGGTGAGTCGAACAGCACCGATCCGCTGATCCTGCTTTCCGGCATCGCCGCCCGCACGAAGACCCTGAAGCTGGGAACCGCCATTTACCACATCTACGGTCGCAGCGCGGTCAGCCTGGGAATTCAGTCGGCCACTTTGCAGGACATGTCCGGCGGAAGGCTGCTGCTCGGCCTTGGCGTCGCCAACAAGACTATCGCCGCATGGCACGGTGGCGCCTTCGACCGCCCGCTGCGCCGCATCCGAGAGTACACCGACATTGTCCGCAAGACTGCCGCCGGAGAGCGGGTGGAGTATGCGGGAGAAATCTATACCACGGGCAAGCGCTTCCAGCTTTCTTGGAAGCCTGCTCATCCAACCTTCCCTATCTACCTGGCGGGGCTTGGCCCGCAGATGACGCGGCTGGTGGGACGCATTTCCGACGGGGTCTTCATCAATATGGCCACGCCGGAGACCATCCGAAAGATTGCCGAGCGAGTCCGCGCCGGAGCCGTGGAAGCGGGCCGCGACCCCAACAAGATCGATATCATTACCAAGGTCCGCGTGTCTCTGAATCCGGACCGGGCCATAGCTCGCTCGCGCCTGCGGCAGGTGCTGACTTTTTACAACATCGCCGATCATTACAAAAACATGCTCATCGCCTCCGGGTTCGAGCCGGAGGTGAAGGCCGTGCAGGAAGCCTTTCGCGCGGGCGGATTCAAGGCGGCGGGAAAACACATCACCGACGCGTATATGGACAAGCTGCCGGTGATCCCGGGAACCTCTATCCAGGAGATCAAGGACCGGCTGGCTCCTTTTATCGAGGCCGGCGTCACCCGGCTGGTGGTCCCCTACGTCCCGGTGACCGAGCCGGTCATCGAGGACGCCCGCCAGTTCATCGAAGCCTGGGGAAAGCATTCTTAAAGGAGGATTGCCATCATGTGTGATTTTGCCGCCAACGAAGCCGCTGAACAACTCTTAGTGGGCCGCGTGCTGACCGTGAAGCGTGTTCGCGAGCTGAACGCCAAAGACTATTTCTACCAGATGCTCAAGGACAACCCGGAGATGCTCAAGATTTATCCGGGGATCGAGAACGAGCTTCTGGAGGGAGCCATCGACTGCCACATCCACGCCTACCCGGATTTTGTCCATCGCTCGCAGGACATGATCCAGATCGCCATCGACGCCTCGAAAGCGGGCATGCGCGCGCTGGCCTTTAAGGACCACTGGAACATCAGCGCCAACGCCGCCTATCTGGCCCAGCGCCACATTGATTATCTGCTGGAAAAGGGAGAGCTGACGCACCGTGTGGAAATCTACGGCGGAACGGGCACATGCCTCGGCATGAACCCGGATGCCGTCCGCGTAGCGCTGCAATACCCCAACTGCAAGATGATATGGTTTCCCACCTTCACCTCCTACGGTTTCTGGCGCGGCGCCGGACATCCGGAACGCGGCGGCGTCCGTCTGGTAAACGACGCAGGCGAGGTGCTGCCGGAAGTGGTGGAGATTTTGGAGATGGCCGCAGCAAAGAAAGTAGGCGTCGGCTTCGGGCACACCGACTTTACGGAGTTGCTGCCGCTGGCCAAGAAGGCCAAGGAATTCGGCGTCCGAGCCACACTGGACCATCCTCTGCTCGAACTCAACAAACTGCTGCTGGAGGAGATGAAGGAGCTGGCCGATCTGGGAGTCTACGTCGGAACCTACTGTCAGCCTATGATCCCGAGCCTCTACCAGCCTGTCGCCGATCCTATGGAGACGATCCGCACCATCCGGGAGATCGGACCCAAACGGTGCATCATCGGAAGCGACTTCGGCCAGGTCCTGCACATGGATTCGATTGATGGCATGCGGGTCTTCATTCGCGCTCTGCTCGCCTTCGGGATCAAACCCCGCGAGATTCGCACGATGCTGCAGGACAACCCGGCAAAACTGATGTGGCTGGATTGATCCAATTGGGAGCGCCCTGCAGTCACTTCAAGCACGGCCCGAAACTAGGAATGAGGCCGTCAACAATATTCGCCATCTGCTTGAGCGTTTCGAGCAGCGGCTCACCCTCAATAATCTGCGGCTCGCCGAACGCTACATTAAAGCGGAACTGCATTTGTTGGTCTATTTCCGCGTCAGGGGCACCAACAAAGAGTTCGTCGCCTACCTTCAACGGGCAGAGTTTGTCGGCGGGCTTCAAAAACAAGTCTAATTTAGGAACAACACTTCTACCGCCCAAGAGTTCCTGCATGTTGCGATGCAACATGGGACCAACATTAACGCTCCGATAGGCCGATCCCACGGCTACCAACAAGCGGTGTTTGTCGATGTTGTTAAGTTTGTGGAGCACCCAAAGTTGGTGCCCTTTCCCACCCTTGTATGGTTCGATACAGTTGATAGCATCTATCGCATCTTGCCTCATACCCTTTACTTTTCCAGGCAAGCTGGATTTGTATTCAGGGGGGCTGTCCGCGATGGGGAAGTAGATGTGCCGCCCAGGTCCACTGGCACCATTCGTGCCGACAAGAAACAATTGATAGGCTAAATGGTCAAGGGCACTCCTGAGATTCTGAAGAATGTCGCCGCTGATCGTGGTAATAAGTGCGGGTGTGTGTTTGATGTTCCCTACATAGTAAATAGGCTTTCTGGTTTGAGAGTCCCGCTTGGCAACGACTTTATATGGGTCGGACTCGAGAAAGATGCCGAGGATTTTTTCTAGCTGGACGATGTGCTCTTTCGCCCGTTCGACTTTCGCCCGTGGGCCAAGTAGCGCGGAATTAGTTAATACCATTCTTTCATTAGCTTACCATCCCCTATGCATCAAGTGAATAATCACGTGGATTGAGGCGGAGCTACACCTTAAGCGACTCCGCTAGAGCGAGCGTCCTTCTGGCACGCTCCACAATCGGCAGATCGATCAACTGGCCGCCGAAGGCAATGGAGCCCTCGCCGCGAGCCGTCGCCTCGTCAAACGCCTGAACCACTTGGCGGCAGTAGTCCACCTCAGCGGCGGTAGGAGTGAAGGTGGCGTTGATAGGAGGAAGGTCGTTGATGGGGTCGATCTGGGAAGGATGAATTAGCGACATCCCGGTAAATCCCAAGCGGCGAGCCTGGAGAGCGAACGTGTTCAATCCTTCCATGTCTTTGAGGTCTGGCCACACTCCGTCCACTGCCTGGACGTGCGCAGCGGCGGCAGCGGTCACCAGCGCAGAGCGGGCGTAAAGCAGGTCCCGTGCCTCGCCTTCCCGCAGCAACGGCAGGCCCAGTTCTTTTCCATAATCCTCCGCCCCAAATATCAGTCCCATTACGCGAGGCGAGGAAGTAGCAATTGCATGGGCGTTGAGAAGTCCTTGGGGACTTTCAATGGCAATGAGCAAGCTCACTCCCCCGGCGGGAATTCCCGCCTCCGGCTCTCGGCGATCCAGTATCTCGGCGACCGTCCTCACCTGTTCCGGAGCGTTGATCTTTGGCAGCACCAAACCTTCCAGGCCCGCCCGGATCACGGCGGACAGATCGGCCTGCATGCGTTCTCGCGCAGGCGTTCGATAAGGAGCAGCTGACCCGGTGAGGCGCTGCCCGGCCTGCCAACTTGATGCGCAATATCGCGCAGGCGTTCGATAAGGAGCAGCTGACCCGGTGAGGCGCTGCTGCACTTGATCGAAAGCCGCCGCAATCTGCTGCCGGGCCGTCTCCTTTTCCGCAACGGCCACCCCGTCTTCGATGTCCATCATAATGGCATCCACGTTCAGCCCCAGGGCTTTTTCAATCATGCGCGCGCGGTGTCCGGGAACGAACATCCAGGAGCGGAATAGTTTAGTGGTTCGGTCCATAGGCCACTTCAGCAGTCAGATCGGATTTAATACGACCTGGGCATTCCGAGCACATTCTGGCCCAGGAAAGCCAGCACCAGGTTATTGCTGACTGGCGCAACAGAAAACAGCCGGGTTTCACGAAACTTACGCTCCACGTCGTAATCACGCGCAAAGCCGTAGCCGCCATAGGTAGTGAGGCAAGCGTTGGCCGCCTCCCAGGCGGCCTCCGATGCCAGCAGCTTGGCCATGTTGGCCTCGGCGCCGCACTTTTCCCGGCGCTCGAACTTTGCGGCTGCGTCAAAACGCATCAGGTCCGCGGCTTCAATATGGGCGTAGGCCTGCGCGATGGGAAATTGGACGCCTTGGTTCGCGCCAATGGGCCGCCCGAAGACCACGCGCTCCCGTGCGTAACGCGCCGCACGCTCGACAAACCAACGCCCGTCCCCGATGGCCTCGGCGGCGATCAGAATGCGCTCCGCGTTCCAGCCGTCGATGATGTAGCGGAAGCCCCTGCCTTCTTCGCCGATCAGGCTGTCGGCAGGAATCTCCACATCGTCAAAAAAAAGGGTGTTCGTATGGTGGTTGATCATCAGGTCCAGAGGCTGGACTTCCAGTTTTCCCTTGACGTTCCGCATGTCCACCAGAAAAACGGAAAGCCCGCGGGTCTTGTCTTTGAGATCATCGTAAGGCGTGGTGCGCGCCAGCAGCATCATCAGGTCCGATTGCTTTACGCGGGAGATGAAAATCTTTTGTCCGTTGACCACGTAGCTGTCCCCCTTACGAACGGCGCGGGTTTCGATGCGCGTGGTCTCCGACCCGGCGTTCGGCTCGGTGACCGCGAAGGCCTGCAGCCGCAACTCTCCTTGGGCGATCTTCGGAAGATAGCGCCGTTTTTGTTCCTCGCTGCCGTGGCGGAGCAAGGTTCCCATGGTGTACATCTGGGCGTGGCAGGCGCCGGAGTTTCCTCCGGAGCGGTTGATCTCCTCCAGAATAATGCTGGCCTCGGTTATCTCCAGGCCCGCGCCCCCGTACTCCTCCGGTATCAATGCCGCCAGATACCCGCTGACGGTGAGCTGATCGACGAATTCCTGCGGATATTTCTCCTGCTTGTCTACATCGCGCCAGTAGGCGTCCGGGAAATCCCTGCACAGCTTGCCGACAGCCTCCCGTATGGCCTGCCTGTCTTCGTTTGTGTGTGACTGCGTGGTTTGTGGTTCCATAACCTTGCCCCCTGATGCGAAGCGTAGTATATAAAAGGATTTCCTGGGTAACAAATCGAAATGTTCACTTCCCTCTTGCGAGTTTCGGTTTTCCCGCTCTTCTCCTTCTGCTGGTTTGGGAACATCCACTCGCGAGTTTCCCGATAAGGAGGAAAGCAAATGCCTGTCAAAACCGGCTGGGAGGGCCGCTACTTTGAAGATTTCACCGTGGGCGACATCTACCGCTGCCGCCTGGGAAGAACCGTCACGGAAACCGACAATATTTGGTTTACGCTGCTGACCAACAACACCAACCAAATCCATTTCAACAATGAGTACGGCAAGCGCACCGAGTTTGGCCGCTGCCTGATCAACAGCGCCCTGACGCTGGCCATCGTCGCCGGACTGGGCGTGGCCGATGTCAGCGAGAACGGCTTTGCTCTGGGCTGGGATGAGATCAAGCTGCCGAACCCGCTGTTCGCCGGGGACACGCTTTACTCGGAGTCCGAGGTCCTGGAAAAGCGCGCGTCCAAGTCCAAGCCGCAATGGGGCATCATCAAGGTTCGGACCCGAGGCGTGCAGCAAGAAGGCAAAGTCGTCATCGACTACGCGCGCAGCGTCATGGTATGGAAGCGCGCGCATGCTCCGAAGCAGGACCTCTTTCCTGAGATTCGTTCCAATGCCGCGCCATAACCCGGAAAAAGTTTCGCAGGCGCTCTCCGGTGTCCGGGTCCTGGCGCTGGAGACCGCCGTTTCAGGACCCTTCTGCAGCCGGATTCTCGCCGACATGGGGGCGGAAGTCATCAAGGTGGAGAGGCCGGGAACCGGCGATGTGGTTCGTCAATGGGACTCGGCCGTGCGGGGACTTTCTTCCGGGTTTGTCTGGGCCAACCGGAACAAACGCAGCTTTGCCGTAGACGCGAAGAAGAAGGCCGGCCAGGAGATTCTTCTCCGGTTGGCAGGCCAAGTGGACGTCTTTCTGGAAAACTTTGCGCCGGGCGTTGCGGGGCGGCTCGGCTTCGGAGCGGACGAGTTGCGCCGCCGCAATCCCCGGCTCATCTACTGCTCCCTCTCCGGCTACGGGCAAGACGGCCCCTACCGGGACGTGAAGGCCTACGACCTGCTGATCCAGGGCGAAGCAGGAATTCTTGCCACTACGGGCTATCCGGAAAAACCGGCCAAGGTGGGAATCCCCATCGCGGACATTGCCGCCTCCATGTACGCCGCGCTGGGCACGCTTCTCGCTCTCTACCAAAGAGAGCGCACCGGCCAGGGCCAGATAATCGACATCTCCATGTTCGAGTCGGTTCTATCCTGGCTGGCCTATTTCCCTCATCATTACTGGCACCAAGGAGAGGAACCCGCCCGTGTAGGAATGCGGCACCACTATGTGACTCCTTACGGTCCTTATCTCGCGGGCGACGGTGTGTACGTGAATTTTGCGGTCGCATCGGCTCAAGATTGGGAAGTTTTCTGCCGAGAAGTGATTCAGCGTCCCGACCTTCTGGAAGACCGGCGATTTCAAACGGTGGAAGCGCGTCTTGGAAATCGCGGAGTTCTGGAAGAGACGGTCGAGAAAATTTTTCTGGAGCAGCCGCACGAGGAATGGCTGCGACGGCTCAAAGAAAGCCGCTTGCCGCACGGAGAAGTCCGGGGGATCGCGCAGGTTCTGGCTCACCCCCAGGTCATCGCCCGCCGCATGGTCCGGGAAATGGAATCGCCTGTGGGTCCGATTCCCGTCATCGGCAGCCCGTTGCAGCTTTCTGGCAGTCCGGCACGTTTTGACGTGATTCCAAAACTGGGAGAGGACACGGAAGCCATCCTGAAAGAACTTGGTTACGACGAACAGGAAATTGAAAAACTTCGGCAAGACCAGGTCATCTACGGGCCATCTAGTGGATAAGCCTTTTCGCTTTCGGCCCTATACAGGGTAGTTTAGAATTAAAAGCTCCGATGCGATACTTGATTCTCAGCGACCTGCATGCCAACCTCGAAGCGCTCCAAGCCGTCCTGGCAATCACCCAGGGAGAATACGAGCAAGTGGTCTGTTGCGGGGACTTGGTTGGGTACGGTCCCGATCCGGACCCGATCGTCGATTGGGTGCGGGAGCACGTGACCGACGTGATCCGCGGCAACCATGACAAAGCTTGCTGCGGCGTCAGCGACGCCGAGGATTTTAACGACGTAGCCCGGCTGGCTGCCTTCTGGACTCGTGCTCGCCTCAAACCGGAAAATCTGCAATATCTACGGAATCTGCCACAGGGCCCCGCAGCGGTGGCGAACCAGTTTGCGATCCTCCACGGTAGTCCCCAAGATGAGGATGAATACATCACCACTTGTGCCGGGGCATCGGAATCGATCCGTTTGCTTCGCCATCAGGTGTCTTTTTTCGGCCATACTCACCTCCAAGGTGGATTTCTGCAGAACCCCGGCAAGGCCGTAGAAGTGCTCCCACCGACGTTTTCCCCGGACTCGGACAGGAAATCCTTGGAGGTCCAGCCGTACGAAACCTACTTCCTCAATCCCGGCTCCGTCGGCCAGCCCCGGGACGGAGACAACCGTGCTGCCTTTGTCATCTATGACACAGAAGGGATCGTCGAATATAGACGAGCCCCTTATGACTTCACAGCCACCATGGCCAAAATGCGGCAGGCAGGCCTCCCTGAGTTTTTGGCCTACCGGCTGAGCATCGGCAGATAACTAAAGCCTCTTTCTCTGTGGAACCTGCCCCGTCCCTGCCCTGCGTCGCTGACTGTAACAATCGAATCCTTAATTCCTCGCCCTTCCTATCGAATTGGATTCCGCGAATAATTTTCCTCTACCTGTTGACATTTTTTCCCGCAAACCTTATATTAGCAACTTTGTTAACCTGCATTAACATTTATATTCAGGCTAACTAAGCAATCTGTGCTCATTATGGTTTGGGAGATCAACTCCACAGGGCTAGGGAAGCATTCAGCAGTCCAGGTGCTGCAAAGTAATTTTTTGCCGACGCGCGGAATCCGCAGGAGAAATTAACCTTGCAGTTCTCCAATATTTTTTGATGCAGGCGGTACCCATGCTCCAGAGAAGAAACATTTACAACAGGGTCACATCGCTTCCCAGGTCCACTGGGACTCGCGGGGCAAGTTGCCTCATCCATTCCGGCCTCTGGCTGCTATTTACATTTATGGGCGGCATTGGGCTGCACGCACAAAGCGCCACTGCCGGACTTCCCGAGCGCGTCCAGAAGTTGGAGCGGCAAGTGACCGATTTCAACCGCCGGTTGGGAATCACACCGGCGGAGAGCCAGCAAGCGGGTGGCGTCGCCCTCGAAACACGGGTCGCCTTGCTCGAAGCACAACTGGCACAACTGCTCGCGGAGTTTCCCGGCAATGCGGAAGGCGCTGCGGAATCGGACCTTCCCTCGAACAACGTCTCGAACAACACGTTGCCGTCTCAAAAGCCCGCTGTGCCTTTGCTCCGCAAGCTCACGACCGCCGAGCGGGAAGGTTCCGAAACGCGGTTGCCGATTGCCGGCTACATGGAGATGAACTTCACCAAACCGGAGGCCCAGACGGGCACGCTGGACTTCCGGCGGTTTGTATTGCTCTTTGGCCACAGCTTCTCGGACCGGCTGAAATTCTGGTCGGAGCTGGAGATCGAGCACGCCTTCGTCGAAGGGCTGGAAGAAAAGGGCGAGTTGGAGTTGGAGCAAGCCTACTTGGACTTCCTGGTGCATCCGGCGCTGAACTTCCGCGGTGGAATGCTGCTGACCCCGATGGGCATCCTCAACGAGCGGCATGAGCCGCCATCGTTCTACGGCGTGCTTCGCCCGCAAGTGGACACCGTCATCATCCCTTCCACTTGGTTTGACACGGGAATCGGCATCTTCGGGGATTTAGGGAATGGTCTTTCCTACAAGTTCTATGGCATGGCGCCGCTGGACGCCGCCGGATTCAGCGCTGCGGAGGGTCTGCGGGGCGGCCGCCAAAAGGGTTCGCGATCTTTGCTGCAAAACTGGGCGCAGGCCCTGCGCCTGGAATATCGAGGCGTCCGGCGGCTGGTGCTGGGATCGAGTTTCTGGAACGGAAAGACCGGCTTTGACCTGCCCAACGTCAACCCGGTTGTCCGGCTATACGAGTTCGACGGACGCTACCGGTGGAACCCTTTCGAATTTCGCGGGCAATTCGCTTCGTCGTTTACTACCCAGGCGGGCGAGTTGAACCGCGCCCTGCAACGCCGCACGGGTATCAGCCCGAACGTGGCCAAACAGGCTCGCGGGTTTTATATAGAAGGGGCGGCGCACCTGCTGCCGCAGCACAGCGAACATGACTTGGTGGGTTTTGTGCGCTACGAAAATTTCGACACTCAGCATCGTATGCCGCGCGGCTTTTTGCCCCTGAAGCAATTTGACCGCTCGCTCTGGACCTTGGGAGCAACCTATTATCCTCATCCCGACATCGCCTTGAAGGCCGACTATCAAATCCACCGCAATGAAAGCCAAGTGGTAAAAGCCGCCAACCAGTTCAACCTGGGGCTCGGATGGTGGTTCTGAGGAAAAACATGAAGCATGCATCCTTACAGATCGTTTTAGCAATCCTCGCGGCGGCTTTGCTGGCAGCGCCGGTCCAAGAAGCGCAGGCGCCTGCACCCGTCCAGCAAATCTACATCACAGCGGAGCGCTTCAGCTATGCCCCTGCTCAGATCCGAATCAAAAAGGGCAGCATCGTCGAAATTATCGCCGAAAGTGAAGACACCTCGCATGGCTTCCGCATTCCGGAGGCCGGTATCGAGGGCATTATCCCCGCGCGCGGAAAGGGAGAGATGCGGCTGCGCTTTGAGGCAGTTGAGTCCGGCACTTTCATCATCGAGTGCTCCCGCCCTTGCGGCGCGGGCCACAACACCATGCGCGGCGTGCTGATCGTGGAAGACTAGGAGGCATCGTGGGCGGATATATTATGCGGATTCTGGCGGCCTGCTGCGGACTGCTGGCGCTGGCTCTGTTTTCCACGCCATCGGCAGGGCAGCAACCGCTGTTCTTCGGCGACCCGCTGCCTGGTATCTCGGCACAGGAATTTGAACGTTTCCGGCTGGGACTGGAAGACTTCCTGGAGGTGGAGAACCCCGGCGAGGGTCTGGGGCCGGTATTCAATGGCCGCTCGTGCGCCGAGTGTCACAGCATCCCGGCCATCGGAGGAGGAGGCTCCATCACGGAAAGGCGGGCCGGACGCCGCAATCCGGACGGCAGCTTTGACCCTCTGCCAGGAGGCTCCCTCTTCCAGCTCTTTTCCATCCCCCCGCATAACTGCCAGGAGGTGGTTCCTCCCGAAGCCAACGTGGTGGCGGCCCGCAAAGCAATTCCGCTGTTCGGGGGCGGCTTGGTGGAGACCATCTCCGATGAGACGCTTTCAGGATTAGCCGACCCGGACGACCGTGATGGGGATGGCGTTTCCGGCCGTGTCCACTGGGTGTTTGACGTGGGCACACAAACCACTCGTGCCGGCCGTTTTGGATGGAAAGCGCAGCAGGCCACACTGCTCACGTTCGGCGCGGAGGCCTATCTGGAGGAGATGGGAATCACCAACGAGCTGTTTCCCCTGGAGAACGCCCCCAACGGCGATGCAGAGCGCCTGCGCTTCTGCGACCCGACTCGGGCCCTAGAGGACGTTCCGGAGCTGTCCACGGGCCTGCGCGGAATCGACAATTTTGAAGCCTTTCTTCAATTCCTCGGCCCCCCGCCCCGAGGCGAGATCACCGACGTGGCGCGCCGGGGCGAGCAGGTCTTTGCGCGAACCGGCTGCGACGCCTGTCATGTGCCGGTGCTGTTCACCGGGGCCAGCGTGAACCCGGCCTTCGACCGGCGGCCCGTGCCGCTTTATTCCGATCTTTTGCTGCACGACATCGAAACCGGCGACGGCATCCCGCAAGGCGATGCCCTGGGCGAGGAGATTCGCATGCCCGCCTTATGGGGATTGCGTGTCCGCCGGGGGCTGCTGCACGACGGCAGCGCCGCCACAATCACCGACGCCGTCCTTCGGCACGGAAACGAAGCGGCTTTGTCCCGCGAACAGTTCCTGGCGCTTTCAAAGGAGGAAGCAGAGGCGTTGCTGGCCTTTCTGCGGTCTTTATAGGAAAAAGCTTTTCCCCCGCCTTTCCGAATCCAAAGCCAACCCGGCGGGCGCGGCTTGCACTTTTTGATGCAAACCGTATAATCAGTGACGCTGATTGCGGCAACTTCACGGGGTCTCAAAAACGGATGAAGACAAAAGGTTCCATGAAAGGTGTTGTGCTGGCCGGAGGCCTTGGGTCCAGACTCCATCCGCTCACCAAGATTACAAACAAACACCTGCTGCCGATCTACAACGAGCCGATGATTTACTATCCGATCCGGACCTTGGTCGAGGCGGGCATCCGCGACATCCAGTTGGTCACCGGAGGACAACACGCGGGAGATTTCCTGCGCCTGCTCGGCAACGGGGAGGCCTTCGGGCTGCGCCAACTCAATTATGCTTATCAGGATGGAGAGGGCGGCATTGCCGACGCGCTCCGCCTGGCCGAGCCATTTGCGGATGGTTCCCCCCTCTGTGTGATCCTGGGCGATAACATCATCGAAAAAGGCATTTCCGGGATCGTTGCGGCCTTCCGCCAGCAAGAAGGAGGCGCTCATATTGTCTTAAAGGAAGTGCCGGACCCGAACCGATTTGGGGTGCCCGCCTTCGAGAATGGCCGGATCGTGCGCGTGGTGGAGAAACCATCCGCCCCGGCCTCCAACTTCGCAGTCATCGGCATTTACTTCTACGACAGCACTGTTTTTCAGCGCGTCTCCCGGCTGGTCCCTTCGGGGCGGAATGAACTGGAGATCACCGACCTCAACAACAGTTATCTGGCGGAAGGAAAACTCTCCCACAGCATACTGGACGGCTGGTGGACTGATGCCGGAACCTTCGAGTCCTTGCGCCTGGCATCCAATCTGGTTGCAGAGACAGCCGGCAAAGCAACCGCAATTAAAGAAAATCCTGTAGGGTCGAAGCAATCGGCGTAAAACCATCGTGCCTGAAGGACTCACCGAAAGAACTCAGTTGATGCTCGCTTGATTGCTGCCCGGGCACCAACTGCTTTCCGAAAAATCCCTGCTGCAGCCACTGCGAACGATGTTGCCGCGCGTGCCCGCCGCCGGATCGCGCGCATCACGATCGCCTGGAGGAGCGTCACCATCCTGACTGGCGTTCACCTGACTGCCTTTTAAGGGCGGCGAACCCGTTTTACTGAGTAATCCATTCGGCGGGGAATAGCGGAATTGACATCGATGGCAGGGAATGCTAATTAGCGTCCATGCAGAAAGCTCCGGCAAAGCAAGCACCCCAAAAGAAAAAAACGAAGGGGCAGATCGTACTGGCGGTAGGGTTGCCGGGATCGGGCAAATCCACTTACTTTGCTCGCCGGGGAATCTGTCCGCTTTCGAGCGACACGCTGCGGTTGTGGCTGCTGGACGACGCCAACAACCAGCTCCACCAGCATTGGATTTTTTTGACGCTCCGTTACCTGTTGCGGCTCCGTCTCCTGCTGGGCCGCATGCGGAATTACGTCGATGCCACCAACCTAACCCGTAAAGAGAGGCGTTTCTACATCCGCATGGGCGAGCGTTACGGCTACGAACTCCGTGCTCTATATTTCGACGTCCCGCTTGCTGTCTGCATGGAACGCAACCGGCGGAGGAGCCGACAAGTCCCGAAAGAGGCGATGGTGCGGCTGGCTCAGCGGCTGTGTCCGCCTGCGCTGGATGAGGGATTTGCCAAGGTTACAGTTGTGAGATCGGGAAAGGTGCGAAAGTCCTGACCTCCTCGAAAAGTCGGGGAGAGTTTCAATCAAACGGTTTGTGCCGCTTTGGCCCCTCGCGGCCTTCCATCCGGTCGTAAACATAACGGGCCGAGACGGTACCCAATGCCTGGTTGTACAGAGTCGTCAGTCCGATTGCCGCATTCAGTTCCTCGTCGAAATCATGGAGCGCCTTCAACTGCCCGGCCAGGGCCGGGATACTGCGCCCTTCATCCTGCCAGAACTTTTGAAAGCCTCGGTCCAGCAGATGAGCAATCCGGTCTCCCCGCAGCAGTCCAGGCCGCGCTATAAACCGGAGCTCGCCCGAAGGGCTCCTTTCGAGCATTGCACCGCAGCCATTTTTGCCGATCAACACGCGGTTCTCGCCGCACTCGGTTACGACGAAGCCGGCATTTTTTAACCGCTCCATCGAGGTATTATAGTCTGGCTTGTTTGCGGCTTCTTTTTTCCGATCCATTTTCCGAACCATGGCAGCGATAAACGGAAGAATTGCTCTTTAACTCAGCGAGAGGACAATCATCTCCTTAGCCTGGAATCATATCACGGGGAGCATGCGACCTGCCGAACCGCTGACCGTTTCAGTAACGGTTGGAATGAAAGGTGAAGATGCCTCAAGTTGGCTCCACTCAACTCCTGTTCCTTGACAGATGGCAGCAGGCGTGTTACTTTCGCGGATTCGCAATTTGCTCTTAATGCGCTGATTAAGCTAGCCTTATGGATGTATTACGGCAGCAGTCTCAAAGATATTTTACTCAACGCGATCCCCACATTCATTCTGGTTTGGGTTCTTTATTTTTATACGTCGCGAATCTTTTTTCGCCCGCTGCAGAAAACCATGAGTGAGCGGCACGCCTCTACTGCCGGGCTGCGGCAAGCGGCGGAAGCGAATATAGCCCTGGCAGAACAAAAAACTTCCCAATACCAGGAGGCCTTGCAATCGGCGCGGACGGAGCTTTACCGCCGGCAAGAACAGGAGCGGCAACAGGCGCTCGACCGGCGTGCGGAAATTCTTCGCCAGTCCCGCCAGCAGGCCGAGGAGATGGTAAAGCGCGCGCAGCAAGAGATTCGGGCTGAGGCGGAGCAGGCTAAAAAGCGCCTGGAGACCGAAAGCGACCAGATCGCCTTTTCCATTGCGCAAGCGATCTTGAAATCCGGCCCGGCTGTTTCTCCCGCAAGCCACGGTAGTGGATCGGAGGTTCCCCGATAAATGAGCCCTGCGGGTAAACATCTTCGCTGGAATGCTCTCGCTTCCATCATCACGATTGTTGTGCTGATTGGTTTCGGCCTGAGCGGAGGAGCATTTTTCCAGTCTGCACAAAACGAGGCGGCTCCACCGGCAGCAACTTCAGAAGCTGCGACTTCAGAAGCTGAACCTGCCGAACATGCCGCTGAAGCAGAGCATGGCGACGCGGGCCAGGAAGCGGGAAGCCACTTCTGGGAGGAGCTTTTTCATTGGACCAACTTTATTCTGATCGTGGTGGCTGTCGGATACATGGGGAAAAAATTTATTGCACCGTTCCTGGCCGAGCGAGCGCAGGCGATTCGCAAAGACATGGAGGACTCGGCCCGTGCCCGCCAGACGGCCGCTGCGCGGCTGGCCGGCGTAGAGAATAAACTAAAGCAGTTGGACGAGGAGATCGCCAGCTTGCGGAACAACGCCCTGCAGGAAGCTGCCGCGGACCAGGCACGCATCGTGGAACAGGCCAAGACGGACTCCGGGAAGATCGCGGCGAACGCGCAGCAGGAAATTGCTGCCGCGACCAAAACAGCGATCCAGGAACTCAAAGCCCATACCGCCGAGCTGGCCGTCGGACTGGCGGAAAAGAAAATTCGAGATTCCATCTCGCCGCAGGCGGAGAAAAATATTTTCCGTTCCTTCCTGGAAGGCCTCGACTACGGGACAACCCCCGGAAGCGATTCTTCCGCCAAGACTCAGGAGAAAGGCTAACGGATGCCGTCTGCTGTTTCATCCCGCTACGCACGCGCTCTAGTGGATATCGTCACAGGTCCCGCCGCCACGGAAGCGGGGAAAGACCCGCAGGCGGTCGCAGTTCAGTTGGCGGAGTTCCACACGCTTCTTACGGAGAACCCCGAGGTGCGGATTCTGTTTTCCACGCCGGCTGTGGCGGCTGCCAAGAAGAAAGCAATCCTGGCCGAGTTGGCGCCCCGGCTGGAACTGGATGCGCTGACGAAAAACTTTTTGAACGTGCTCATTGACAACGACCGCATGATCTTTTTGCGCGAGATTGCGGAGGCATTCGATTCCCTGCTGCACGAGCGGTTGGGGGTGGTAGTCGCTGAGATTCTCACGGCCCGGCCACTCGAAGAAGCGGAACAGAAGCAACTGGCAAGGGCTCTCCACGCCAAGACCGGCAAACAAATCCGGATGAATCTTTCTCTCGACTCCAACCTGATCGGCGGAATCGTTGCCCGTATCGGCAGCACCATCTACGACGGTTCGGTCCGCGGGCAACTGGAGCGCATTCGCGGCGAACTAACCGCCAAGTAAAGATTCATTGAGCCACTGAAGGAGCGTACATGGCACAGATCAAAGCGGACGAAATCAGCAAGATGATCCGCCAGCAGATTGAGAACTATGAAACGACAGTAAACGTCGCCGAGGTAGGTTCCGTCATCTCCGTAGGAGACGGCATTGCCCGCATTTACGGACTGGAAAAGGTGATGGCGGGCGAGATGGTGGACCTGCCCCACGGCGTTACCGGCATTGCCCTGAACCTGGAGGAGGACCAAGTCGGGACGGTGCTGCTGGGCGACTACACTACGATCAAGGAAGGAGACGAGGTCCGGCGGACGGGCAAGATCATGCAGTTCCCGGTGGGCGATGCCCTGGTCGGACGTGTGGTCGATGCTCTGGGCAAGCCGCTCGACGGCAAGGGCCCTCTGGCAACCGACCGCTTCAACCCGATTGAGTGCATCGCTCCGGGAGTGGTGGCCCGCCAACCCGTGAGGGAACCGCTGCAGACCGGCCTGAAAGCGATTGATGGCATGATCCCGATCGGTCGCGGCCAGCGCGAGTTGATCATCGGGGACCGCCAGACGGGCAAGACGGCGGTTGCGATTGACGCCATCATCAATCAGAAGGGCGGCGACGTGATCGCCGTCTATGTGGCGATCGGCCAGAAGCGCTCGACGATTGCCCAGGTCGTCAAGACTCTGGAAGAGCACGGAGCCATGGACTACACCGTGGTGGTGGCGGCCTCGGCCAGCGACCCGGCTCCGATGCAATTTCTGGCCCCGTACTCCGGCTGCGCGATTGGGGAGTTCTTCCGCGACTCGGGCAGGCATGCCCTGTGCATCTATGACGACCTCTCCAAGCACGCCGCCTCCTACCGCGAAATTTCGCTTCTGCTGCGGCGTCCGCCGGGACGCGAGGCCTTTCCGGGCGACGTCTTTTACCTGCACTCCCGGCTGCTGGAGCGCGCCGCCAAGCTGAACGACGAGAATGGCGGCGGCTCGCTGACGGCGCTGCCAATCATTGAAACCCAGGCCGGCGACGTTTCCGCCTATATTCCGACCAACGTGATCTCCATCACCGACGGGCAGATTTATCTGGAGACGGACCTGTTCAACTCCGGCATCCGGCCGGCCATCAACGTGGGGCTTTCCGTCTCCCGCGTGGGAGGCAACGCCCAGATCGCCGCCATGAAACAGCTCGCCGGAACATTGCGGCTGGACCTGGCGCAGTACCGCGAACTGGCGGCCTTCGCCCAGTTTGGCTCTGATCTGGACAAAGCCACGCAGGCATTGTTGTCTCGCGGGCAACGGCTGACGGAACTGCTCAAACAGGACCAATACGTCCCCCTGCCCGTGGAGAAGCAGATTCTCTCCATATTCGCCGGGACTCAGGGGTATCTGGACGACATCCCCGTGGAGACGATCCGCTCGTTCGAGGCGGAGTTGTCACGGTTCGTCGACAACAACCACCCTTCCCTGCTCCAGAAACTGCTGGGGAAAAAGAAACTCGACGACGCGTTGCGCCAGGAACTCGGCAACGTGATCACCCAATTCAAAGAACGCTTTCTGGCGGAACGGAAGGCGCAGAACCCCGCGAAGACAGGAGGCGCTGCTTGAACGCTACTCGCCGTAGGGAACCTGCTGAACCGGCTGCACCCACCGGACTAACTGTACTGGGAGCTTTCCTCCATGCCTAGCTTGATTGACATGCGCCGGCGGATCCGCTCGGTGCGCAACACACAGCAGATCACCAAGGCCATGAAAATGGTTGCGGCGGCCAAGCTGCGGCGCGCACAGGAAAGCGCTTTCAATGCCCGCCCGTATGCAGGTCTCATCAAGGAAGTCCTGGGAAGCTTGGCGGTCCGTTCCGCGGTGCAGCAGCATCCCCTGCTGGCCCGCCGTCCCCAGCAGCGTCTGCTGGTTTTGGTGCTCTCCGGTGACAGGGGTCTTTGCGGAGCATTCAACACCAACATCATGCGCGCCACGGAACGCTTCCTGCAGGAACACAGACCGCAAGAGGTGGAACTGGTCCTGATCGGCCGAAAAAGCCGGGATTACTTCCGCCGGCGGCCTGTGAAAGTTGCTCGCGAGCACGTCAACATTTTCGCCCGGCTGAGCTACCTCCACGCCCGTGAAATTGCTGCCGAAGTAATCTCTTCGTATTCGCAGGAAGAGATCGACGGGGTATTCCTGATTTACAACTCATTCAAAAGCGTTCTCTCGCAGCGGGTGCTAGTCGAGCAACTGCTGCCGCTGGCGGATTTTCAGCCAGCCGAGGGCTCGGCAGATAATTTTTCCGGAGTGGATTACATCTACGAACAGCCGCCGCAGGAGATCTACGCCAGCCTGTTGCCGAAGTACGTTGAGGTGCAGATTTTTGGCGCTTTGCTGGAGTCGGCTGCTTCGGAACATGCCGCCCGAATGACGGCGATGGAGGCCGCCACCAACAACGCCGGTGATATGATCGACGGCCTCACGCTGAAACTGAACCGGATTCGCCAGGCCGCCATCACCAAAGAGTTGATTGAGGTGGTCAGCGGCGCGGCCAGCTTGTAGCGGAGAAGACCGCGTCACCGCAAGGGCTGCCGGGGAAATGCAGTCTTTCCTTCTGTACGCCTTTTCTACTCTCCGAGGAACTCCCGGAGTTCTTCTTCCAAAACAGCCCCCTCGCGAATCAGCCCCCACTTTGGAGTGGTCACGTCAACCGTGGTTGCAATCTGGTGGTCCCCGATGGGGCTATCCAGGATCAGAGCAAGGTTCCGGCCCAGTGTAGCGAGCACCTCGCTCGCCTGAGAGCAGGTAGGATGCCCGGAGATATTGGCGCTGGTGGCAATCAAAGGCATTCCAAAGCGGGCCAGCAACCGGCGAGCGATAGGAGAGGCAGGCTGCCGCACGGCTATCCCCCCGGTGTTTCCGGTGACTTTCAAAGGCACGCAACTGGCGGCTTTCACAATGACGCTGACCGGACCGGGTCAGTATCTGTGGGCCAGCAGATAAAAGAGAGAGGGCACATGACGGCCCAGTTCCATTGCTTGGTCCACCGATTCCACCATCAGCGGCAGAGAACGATCCCAGGCGCGGCTTTTCGTCTCGAATACTTTTTCGACCGCTGCCAGATTGAACGGATCGGCCACCAAGCTGTACAACGTATCGGTGGAAATTGCCACGATCTCGCCGCGGCGTATGGCATTTACGGCGTAGGCGATTTTCTCTTCTTCCGGATCATCGGGCCGAATGGATACGACTTCCGGCATACTGCGCCTCTCTTTGCGCCCGTGATGGGCACCCGTGAGGGGAGCCGAACATGGGCTGCCGAAGCGGGTCAATCAACTGTCCTGCAACGGCCCTGCATGCGGCTGCAAGACAGTTGCCCGCCCTGCACGGTATGTCCAAAGACCGTTGAATCCGCTTCGGCGCGCAGAAGTAACGGCACGGACTACAAGGCCTGCAAAGCCGCCTCGGCACACTCCATATCTTCCTTCCAGTGGCCGCCGCTGACTCCGATCCCTCCGACGACTTGGTTATCGATGGTCACGGGATATCCTCCCCCGAAGACGACCAGGCGAGGCGTGTGCACGATTCCGGCCAGCAACGGAGGGTCGCCTTTGATGAAGTCAAACCACGTGTGGGTAGGGATTCCAAAACTGACGGCAGTGTAGGCCTTGTCCTGAGCAATCTGGACGCTCAGCAGCGGGGCGCTGTCCATTCGGGAAAACGCTTTTAGATTGCCGCTTTCATCGCAAACCGCAATAACCATGGGCTTTTTGAGTTCCTGCGCTTTCTTTTCTGCGGCGGCGATCAACTTTGCGGCCGCCTCCTCGGTGATCGTTTGACGCGCAATTGTATTAGCCATAATTCCTCCTGAATAGGGATGCCCCCGCTCACTCCTGAACGCCGGGGCAGCCAGAGACTATCACTCCTAAAGCAAGGCATTCAAGCGATTTGGAGAAGTGTTTTCGGCAGCGTCTTTGCCAAGCTTTCCCTTAACTCCTGCCTGCTCCAGCCTCTGGCCGCCCTCTCCCGCGCGGGTCCCAAAATGCTGCTGCCTACTCCAGTTTCCTTGACGGAACTGAGGCGTAAGTCTAAAATAGACAATCGGGTGCATAGGTTTAGTCGTAGCCCGCGATGGCCCCCCAACAGGTGTTCATGTTTGAGGACTTAACAGGAAAATTTCAGCGCGTCTTCAAAACCCTCCGGGGCGAGGGCAAGCTGACGGAAGAGAATATCGGCGACGCCCTGCGCCAGATCCGCGTTGCTTTGCTCGAAGCTGACGTAAACTTCAAAGTCGTCAAACAACTGATTGAGAACATCCGGGCCAAGGCCGTGGGACAGGAAGTCTTGAGCAGCTTTTCCCCCACCGAGCAGGTCATCAAGATCGTACGCGATGAACTGCTGGAGGTCTTGGGCGGTGCCACGGCACGGATGAAGTTTGCCTCCCAGCCACCCTCCGTTTTCTTTCTCACCGGCTTGCAAGGCTCGGGGAAAACCACCACGACGGGAAAGATCGCCCGGTGGTTGCAACGGGGCGGGCATCACCCCTTGCTGGTATCGGTGGATGTCTACCGGCCTGCCGCCAAGCAGCAGTTGGCCGTGGTAGCCAAAGAGGTGGGTGTCCCGGTATTTGAAGGTTCAGCCGATGCCAAGCCCTCAGAGTTGGCTTTGGGCGCACGGCAGGCAGCCCGCGACCGGGGATGCGACGTATTAGTGGTGGACACCGCCGGACGCCTTCACGTAGATGACGAACTGATGACCGAGCTCCAGCAACTCCGGGACTTGCTCCAGCCGACGGAGCTTCTTTTTGTGGCCGATGCGATGACCGGCCAGGACGCCGTGCGCAGCGCCGAAGAGTTCCACCGCCGCTTAAGCCTGACGGGAGTGGTCCTGACCAAGCTCGACGGTGATGCACGCGGCGGAGCGGCTCTCTCGATCCGATTCGTCACCGGCCAGCCGATCCAGTTCGTCGGCACCGGGGAAAAATTTGACGCCCTGGAACAGTTTCATCCGGACCGCATGGTCTCGCGCATCCTGGGCATGGGCGATGTCCTTTCGCTGATCGAAAAGGCGGAAGAAGCCATCGACAGCAAGCAGGCTGAGCAGCTCGAGCGCAAGCTGCGGACCGACCGCTTTACTTTGGAAGACTTCCGGGAGCAGCTTCGGGCGGCGCGCCAGATGGGACCGCTGGATCAGATTCTCTCCATGCTGCCCCAGGTGGGCCCTTTCCAGCAGTTGCAAAAGCAATCCCAGCAACAAACCGTGGACGAGGGGCAGCTGAATCGCACCGAGGCGATTATCAACTCCATGACCGACCGGGAGCGGAGAGTGCCGCAGATATTAAACGGCAGCCGCCGCCTCCGCATCGCGCGAGGCAGCGGCACTTCGGTGCAGGAAGTAAACCAGCTTGTGAAGCAATACGACCAAGCTCGCAAGATGATGCGCAGCATGACCGGCCGCTTGCTGAAAAAACAGCGGGGCAAGGGCAAAGTTCCGGCCCTGTTCGGATAACCGGACGCTCCCATGAGGAGCGGCGCATCTGCTTGCTTGCTCTTTTAGTAAGGAAGAATAGAATCATTTGGAGGTGTTTCATTGTTGATGATCCGCCTGGCCAGAACAGGCGTTAAGAAAAAGCCCCGTTATCGCGTTGTGATCATCGAGAAAGCGCGGGCCCGGGACGGCCGTTTCGTGGAAATTGTGGGCAACTACAATCCCCAGTCCGACCCGGCCCAGATCGAGCTTAAATCGGAGCGAATTGAGTACTGGTTAGGAAAAGGCGCTCAGCCGTCAGCGACCGTACGCAGCTTCCTGCGCCGGAAAAAAACTGCGGTAAAAACGGAAGTTGCCGAGCAAGCGGAGTAAAAGCAAGTCTGTTTTTCCAAGTCTGTTTTTCAAAGATGGATGGTTGTTTTCCCATCTGGATTCGCACAGAGACCCAGCGATTCATACACCTATTGTTGATGATCGTGATGTTGATTAGATTCGGTTCCGACCTCTTTCCTGTCCTTTAGGAGGCGCTTATGAAGGAGCTGATCGAAATGATTGCGAAAGCCCTGGTGGATAATCCAGATCAAGTTGTAGTAAAACCCATAGAAGGCGAGCAAAGCACCGTATTGGAACTCCGGGTGGCGCCCGACGATCTGGGCAAGGTGATCGGCAAGCAAGGACGCACTGCCCGCTCCATCCGCACCATCCTGGGAGCAGCCGGGATGAAGCTGAAGAGGCGGTTCACCCTGGAGATATTGGAATAAAGCGATCTGCCGCCAGTGAAACAGCCTCGAGAATCCGAATACGTCACCGTCGCCCGCGTGCGGAAAACCCAAGGCAGGCGGGGTGAAGTGGCGGCAGAAATCCTGACTGATTTCCTGGAGCGGTTCGAGCCCGGACAGGAATTGCTGCTTTGGGATGAAACCGCCCGCCAGCAGGTTGTTCTGGAAGAAAGCTGGCTGCACAAAGGGCTGGTCATTTTGAAATTCCGGGATGTGGAAACCATCTCGGCGGCGGAAACTCTGATTGGCTGGCAAATCCAAATTCCACGGTCCAGCCGCAGGCCGCTTCCGCCGGGAGCAGTTTACCTCTCCGACCTGGTTGGATGCTCCGTCCACGAGGGCGGCAGGCTGCTGGGCAAAGTGGAGGCCGTGGAAGAAACGGGCGCCGTACCGTTGTTGAAGGTGCCTGCCGCCGAAGGCGAACTGCTGATCCCCTTTGCGGAATCCATTTGCAGCAGTGTGGACATCGAAAGGCAGGAAATTCAGGTGCGGTTGCCGGAAGGCCTGAAGGAGTTGAACCGGAAATGAAATTCGGCCGGCAGGAAAAATGGACGGCGGGGGCCCATGAAGATCGACATACTCACAATTTTTCCGGAATTTTTTGCCGGGCCCTTTCAGCATGGAATCCTCCGCCGGGCGCAAGAAACCGGCCTGGTAAGCATTGAGACACACGATCTGCGGCGATTCACAAATGACCGTCACCGCACAGTGGACGACCGCCCCTTCGGAGGGGAAGAGGGGATGCTCCTGCTTCCCGAACCTTTCTTTCGGGCGGCTGAGCACATCTGGGAGCGCGGCAGGCCGCGCGGCAGAGTGATCCTGCTTTCGGCGCAAGGCAAACTGTTTCGGCAGCCCATGGCGAGCGAGCTGGCCAAAGAAGAGTCTTTGATGCTACTCTGCGGGCGCTATGAGGGAGTGGATGAGAGAGTCGCGTCGCACTTGGCGGAGGAAGAACTCTCCATCGGCGACTTTGTGCTGAGCGGAGGAGAATTGGCCGCTGCGGTGGTGGTGGACGCGGTAACGCGGCTGCTGCCCGGAGCGCTGGGCAACGCGGCCTCGTCGGTGCGGGAATCCTTCGCGGTGACTCCCGGCACGAGAAGCGCGGGGCTGCTCGACTGTCCCCAATATACCCGTCCGGCAAAGTTCCGGGAGATGGCCGTTCCCGACGTACTGCTCTGCGGAGATCACAAGCGCGTGGAGCAGTGGAGACGCAAAAAGGCTTTGGAGAAAACCTGGGCGAACCGGCCGGATTTGTTGTCCGGGGCTGCCCTGAATGCAGAACAGCAACAGTGGCTGGCAGAGATCGAAAAGGAAACAGAGATATGAATCGATTGGACAAGTTGCACAGTCTGGAGCCCCGCCGGGAGGTCGCCGAGTTTGCGCCCGGCGACACGGTGCGGGTCCAGGTAAAAATCAAAGAAGGCGAGAAGGAACGGTTGCAGGCGTTTGAAGGCACCGTCATCGCGCGCAAACACGGCGGCCCCAGCGAGACATTCACCGTCCGCAAGATCAGCTTCGGCCAGGGCGTGGAGCGGATCTTTCCGGTGCAATCGCCCGTGATCCACCGCGTGGAAGTGCTCCGCCGGGGTCGCGTGCGCCGCGCCAAGCTGTATTACCTGCGCAAACTGCGAGGCAAGGCCGCCCGCATTCGCGAGAAGCGATCCTGAACCTTCCCTTCCCCCGCTGCTTGCCGGCAGAAAGCGCAAACGGCGGTCTCTGTCAGCGCAAAGCCCGGTTTGGAGATGCTCCGCAGAAAGGAGCGCAAAGCATATTCGCTGCGGCACGAAATTTGAGCGCCAGGGATTGCAGGCAGGCTACCGCTCGATTGCCGGGGTAGATGAGGTGGGCCGCGGGGCTTTGTTTGGTCCGGTCCTGGCGGCGGCGGTCATTCTGAACCCTTCCCACCGCATTCCAGGCATTCAGGACAGCAAGAAGTTGTCACCGGGCAGGCGGGAAAAACTGGCCTGCGAGATCCGCCGTTATGCCGTCGCATGGTCGGTGGCGTCGGCGGATGCCGCCAAGATTGATGAGATCAACATCTATCAGGCATCCCGCCTAGCCATGCGGGAAGCCGTCCACCGATTAAATCTAGTTCCTGACTTGTTGCTGGTGGATGCGCTCCACTTGGACTTGGACATCCCGCAAAACTCCATCGTCAAAGGAGACGCGCTCAGCGTCTCCATTGCTGCGGCGTCCATTCTGGCAAAGGTGGAGCGGGACGGCCTGATGCGGGAGTGGGACCGTGTTTTCCCCCAATACCAACTGGCCTCCAATAAGGGCTACCCCACCCCGGTCCACAAAGCAATGCTGCGCAAGCACGGCCCCACGCCGCTGCATCGCCGTTCGTACGCACCTGTAGCTGCCGTTGCGCACACCACCGCCCTTTCCGGCCCCTCCTCCGGCAACCAGCAATAGAAAAAGCCGCGTGAGGCGCATGCCGTATCTGTTGATCGAAGGACTTTTCCGGCTTACTTATTTTTGATAGTGGCTGGCGTTTTTCTCGGTGAAATCGTTCCACTTTTCCGGCAGCTCGTCCAGGACAAAAATTGCAGTGACCGGACAAACAGGAACGCAGGCTCCGCAGTCAATGCACTCCACCGGATCGATGTAGAGCTGCTCGGCAGCCTCAAACTCGGGCTCGTCCTTTTTGGGATGAATGCAGTCTACTGGGCATGCATCGACGCAAGTTGTGTCTTTCGTGCCGATGCATGGCTCGGCAATTACATAAGCCATCTTGTTACTCTCCCCCGAAAACTGGAAATGGAATTTATTTCCGCTTGAGTTAATGCCGCAAACGATCGGCTATGCTACAACACGGGCGGGAAAGCTTGTAAAGAAGAAAATCGCCCGCCGGGGAGAAAAAAGCTGCGGACAAAACCCGCACGCTTCGCGGGGAGGAGCGGAAATTGTTGCGGCTAGTATGGTAATGGTAGATGAGAACTTTCCGGGAAATGCCCAGCCAGCTTGTTTGTGCGCTGGCGGCTTCTGCGGCGTGCTATGCCGACGTGTTCTTTGCGAAAAAGATCAGATGCGCGCTCCCGATCTGAACTCCGTCTCCGCTGTTACAGACAACACCCTCTCTCGATGTTTCCTTTCCGTTTACCAGGACCGGAGCGTCTTCCACGGGGTACAGAACAAACTCGGCTGATTCCTCTCGCTGCTCATAGACCACCCTGGCATGCATCGGTTCCACGGTCTTTTCATCGTCGAGAAAGATGCGCGCCCCCGCATGTCTCCCGATTAGGGTGCAACAAGCTTGCAGCCGGAGGTAGCGAGGGATTCCCCGCATTTCTCTTACGGGAGCATGAATTTCGGTCAACAGAAAATGGGCGAACAACCCTTTCGGCAAGGGCACTTTTCTCAGCAGATCAAAGCGAAGTTCGGCTTCTTCCCTCTCGGGAATGCGGTCAGGAATGACGTCGGGAACAACCGCACTGCCCGTCTCTTCTTCCGCTACTGCCGCTGCCGCCGAATCCTGGAGACTCTGCAAGCTGACGCCCTCGGGCTCAGGATGCCCGGCGGGCATGGAATGTTCGGCGGGCTCTGGAACCACTGCGGGTGCGGGCTGCTGCATAGACTCCGCCGGCCAAACATCCAGATCACCGGATGCCTCCCCCAACGCAACCCCAGATTCCTGCACCCTGGATTCCTGTACAATGGATTCCTGCATAATGGATTCCCGCATAATGTCCGCCACCAGGTCCCCGGCCTGTTCCTTGACATGCTCGGCAGCTTGTTCCTCGGCACTTTCCTCTGGCTCGATAGAAGAAAGCTCGGCAAGGACCTTCTCGATCCATTCCTCCGGGTTGTCCATGGGGTCTTTTAGGGGAACATTCTCAGCGCCCATATATCTCTCCTTCACAGCGAGCTTCCCATGTTCGCTCTTTTGTCATAGTAGGCTAATGGAACTCCGCCCAAGGTAATCGTGTCCCCGTCTTCCAGCGGCACCACAGTATTGCAAATTGCGTCGTTCAGCTTGGTTCCCAGGTGGCTGCCCAAATCTTCCACCTGATACCTTCCTGTGGTTTTGTCCAAAAAGATTCGCGCGTGTCCGCTGGTTTTTTGGTCTGGACGATGGACTGTCGGATGCGACAGCAGGAGGTAAGTATTTCCCTTGCTGTAGGTTCTCTCGGAGTCATAGCGTGTAATGACCACGTCGGAATATTCTTTATTGTTCTTCGAATCCTTCAAAGCAAAGTAGAACGCCTCCGGCGTGAGGCCAATTTTCAAGCCTATCTCGCCCGGCGCCGGCTGCAACATGACGGTCATGGCGCTGTTGCCGTTCTTCCAGGGGCTGCCAATCGGATGAATCTCACCCTGAAACATGACGCTGACGTGAGGTTCGTTCCCGGCAGAGGATGGAGAAGAAGAAGCTGCGGTTCGTGCCGGGCGGCGCACCGCGGCCACAATGCCGAGGATAATCGTAAACCCCACAAGCATCAGCGTTGCAGGATGCACTGGGAACTCCTGCCACCAGGGCGGAGACTCATAGTTGGCGTGCAGAAAAGCCTTTTGCGCTTTTACCGTCATTCCCTGGTAGCTGAGGCTCACCTCACTCTTATATTCCCCGGAGGATTGCGGGAAGTGAAATGCAACCGAATATTGATTTTGAAGCTGCTCCAGAACCGCATTGTAGAGTTGCGGAAGATCCTCCGGTCGCGGGGTAAACAGAAAGCTGCCTCCGCTGATGTTAGCAATTCTTTTCAGGTAGTCCACCGGGGCATTGTCGCGGAAACCCAGCGTATACAGGGGCACCTGCCCTCCCCCGATCCTCCAAATCACGTCTTGCTCGGTTGTGGGACTCCCTTCGTCCTTGCCGTCGGTGAGAAGAACAACCGCGACTCGGGAGGTGGGCGCGCGGGAAGCTTTTTCCAGCGAATCACGAGTCGCTTGATAGAGCCAGGTATGCTGTTCATTGGCGGCCAGCTTTTCAATTTCCTCTCGTACGTCGGATTTGCTCCGGGTAAAGTCAGTCAGAAACCTCACCGAACTCCCAAAAGCCATCAAAGCCGTGAAATCTTCTTTTTCAAGCTGGTCCAAAAACCGGGCGGCAGCCCGTTTGGCTTCCTGGATCGGAATCCCCTTCATGCTGCCGCTGACATCGATGCCCACAATGACGGAGAGAGGCGTTTTAGCGCTCGACACAGGCCCGATCGAAAAGTCTTCTACCGCTTCCCCTTCCACCGATAGTCCGAAATTTGCCTTGCCCAGCCCCTTCACCGGAGCACCCCACTCATCGACAACAGAGAGCACCATCTGCACGTTGCCCCCCGCAGCGGACCTTGCATCCAGAATGTTCAACTCGACCGGGTTCTGCGCTTTTGCCGCACCCTCCATCCAAAAGCAACCCAATGCCAGCAGCAGGAATGACAGAGTACAGCGGAGGATTTCTCCCCGCAACCGGCCGCACCTGTAAGATATCGCCTCGTCAACCCCACACGATTCGGTGGACAAATTCGCCTTCGGCAACCAAAGTTCCGTGTTCATATTAAGTACCCGTCACTTTCCTGCTCTGCTTTTTCACCGGAGCCGCCCAGACCGCATGCTTGGTGATGAAGCAAAATATCCTGAAGCTGTTCTGTTTCAGAGCAAATAATCGTAAATCTCTTCCCGACGCGCCCTCTGCGCCCCCCCAGCTTTCTTTACCCGTCCCAAGTTACTAGCCTTCGCCCTCTTGCGAAAATAGAACTTTGGCCTCAAATTTCGCATAGGACGATAGTACTGTCAGGAGGTTATTGGAGGTACTATCGCTCCAGCACATCTTCTCCCTGGATAGGGCGATCCAGGGAAAATATCCGTTAAAGCTCACCAGACAGGCAGAAGGAATCATGCACAGTTCCTCTGTCACAAGAGAAAAACTCTTTGCTGCCGGAGTCGGCGGAAAAGTAAGCCGATATATTAGCTATAAGAAGTTAAATAGCTAAAGAAAAAGAAGTTAAATTGACAGGAAATATGGCGCTGGGCCGGTTTAGAGGTATCCATCTGCTATCTGCCACGCGATGCACGACAACCGGTTTTATGATCCTCTGGAGTCTTTAGAAAACAGCTTCCCGGTCAGAGATTTGGCTTTTCCGGCCAATGGCACAATCGAAAGCGATTGCTCCATCGTCGCCTTGGAATTCTTCACCAGCATTAGCGCACAAAACAACATGATGTAGGAGACCTGCTCATCCGTGCCCATGATTACCTCCGCCTCAATGTGTCGATGTCCCCAAGCAATTCCTTGCGAACGGGTTATACTGAAACAGGTAGTTAAGCAATCGAGTAACCGAAACTGCACATCTCGCAAGCTATTAAAAATGAAGCGGGTTACGTAAAGACTTGTTGTGCTGGAATCGAAAGAAGGTAAAGTTTTCCCCATTTTGCCTCAATTTTAGAAATCTTTAGTAGGTAAATTCTTACTCCGTATAGGTAAATTCTTACCCCGCAGCGGCGAAGTGGGTTTGGATTGAGGTTGGGAAGGAGCATTGAGCGAGCTCATCTAGCTTCCTTTCCGCCACAAAATCTTAACAGCTCTCCCACCAACCACTTGGCCTTGCCGACAAGGAGTACACGCTTTACTGGCCGTTCCCGAATAGCCATGGAATTTTCCACCAACCTCAGAGCACAAAGCAAAAGGTATCTTTAGTAAGACTGCTCCGCGACAGCGCAACCGCTTGCAAAGGCACCGTTTCAACTCTATAATTAGGACCGTTTCCGGCCACGCCAATGAAGGAATTCGGCTCCAACCTAAAACGGCGCATTTGGCAGCCTTTTCTTTTCATCATCTTGGCAGCCTTGGCTGCCGCTGTATTCTTCACTATTTTCCCCAGACCAAGCCCTGTTGTTTTGTGGTCGCATACCGCGCTACTCATCCTGCTAGTACTCACCGTGGGATGGCGGTTGGTACGGCGCATTGTCAAAGCGGGACAGGAACTGGCCAAAGCGGCCGAGCAGCTATCCCCGGGCACCTTAGATAAGGCCTCCGAACAATCGGGTGAGATCACGGCCTTGGTTCACACCGTGAATACGATGGCCAGCCAACTGCGGCAAAAGGAACAAACCTGGATCGGGGACTTGGAACAGCGCACTCAGGCCGTACAGGAGATGTCAAAAACCCTGCAGGAGCAGGCCACCAGTTTCGAGACCGCTCTCAACTCGGTGGATTTAGCGGTCTGCCTGTTTGATTCCAACGGCAATATCTTGCAGGTGAACCAACGATTCTGCGGTTTTTTGGGAACAGAACAGGCAAAGCTGAAATCCATGGACTTGTTACAAGTCGCCTCGGAATTGCAGAACTTTGTCTCCGCTCCCGACGAGCTGGCGGAGGTTGCCGAGGCAATCTTCCGGGAGCCTTCGGCCCCCCGTGACACGAATGTTGCCATGAAGGACCGCTCCGGAAACCTCCGAATTTACTGTGTGCCGATCTTTGGGGAGATGAGCAGCCTCGTGGGCATCGTGATTTCTCCCGGAGAGGGCGCAGACTCCTCCGCTATGGACCGCTTGAAGACCGAATTCATCTCCACCGTCTCTCACGAATTGCGGACGCCGCTGACGGCTATCAAGGGCGCTCTGGGGCTGGTGCTGGGAGGGGCAGGAGGCCCGGTATCGGCGCGGATTCGGGAATTGCTGGAGATTGCCAGCAACAATACCGACCGGCTGATCCGGCTGGTAAATGACATTTTGGAAGTTTTCCGCATGGAAACCGGCAAGCTGAAATTGCGGCCGGAAATTGTCGACGTTTCCGAGATGGTCAGCCAAGCTTGCGGAAAGGTCAAACAGGAAGCCGCGGCGGCAGGGATTCTTTTGGAAGTTCATGTCGCACCGGACATGATGCCGGCCCTGGTGGATGCGGAACAGGTGCAAATGGTCCTGGAGAACCTGCTTTCCAACGCCATCAAGTTTTCCAGCCGGGGAGGTGTCGTGCGGATTGCGGCCGAGCCGATGCAGGCAAATCCCAAATTTATGACTCTTTCCGTGCAGGATTTCGGGGCAGGAATCCCCATGGAAGCCCAGCGGCGGATATTTAAAAAGTTTGAACAGGCCGAAAGCGTAATGACGCGGCAGCATCAGGGCCCGGGGCTGGGGCTGGCCATTTGCCGGGGAATCGTGGAAGGACACGGCGGGCGCATTTGGGTAAATAGCGAACCCGGCAAAGGGAGCACCTTTTTCATCACCCTGCCGCTGGCCCAATCACAGACCATGCGCAAACCCGCCCCCGCCGCAGCACCTGCCTCCCCGCCTCAGCCGGGGGTGCACCACTTGGTTATGGTTGTCGATGATGACACCGACACCCGCAATGTTATTTCCCGGATGTTGCAATCGCAGGGACATTTCGTGCTGGAGGTGGGCAACGGCTTGGAGGCGGCCGATTTGGCGGCCCGCCACCGCCCGGAAGTCATCACCCTGGACCTTATTATGCCGGAGATTGATGGGTTGGAGGTTTTGCGGACACTCAAAGCAAACTCGCAGACGCGTCAAATTCCGGTCATCTGTGTCTCGATTTCCGATGAACTTTCTGCCCAGGCGCTCCAAACGGGGGCGGTCCAGTTCATTCGGAAACCACTGGAACCCGCTACGCTTTTGAGCGCTATCAACGCAGTCTGTAGCACCGGTTCCGGCTCAACCGGGTCAGGCTCACCAGCCGCTGCAGGATAAAATTTATGGTAATTCGCAAAGTTTTGCTGGCCGAAGATGATGAGGACATTCAAAAGGTAGCTCAGATCAGCCTCCAGTTTCGGGGAGGCTGGGAAGTGGAGCTGGCTACGAACGGCGAGGAGTGTATAGCCAAGGCACTCCAGAATCGTCCCGATCTGATCCTGCTCGACTGTATGATGCCCCAAATGGACGGTTATGAGGCTTGCCGCAGGCTCAAGCAAGACCCCTCGCTGAGGGATATCCCGGTGATCTTTCTGACGGCCAAGTCGCAGGAACGAGAAGTCAAAAAAGGCCTTTCGCTGGGCGCGATCGGCTACCTGATCAAACCCTTCAACCCCATGACCCTGGCCGAAGAAATCCGGCAGATTCTCGGAGTGGAAGAAGAGACCTCTTCATGAAGAAACCACCCCAAAAAAAACCGCCCCGGAAGATGCCCTCGCGACGCGCCCCGGCCACGGCGCCAAAACTTCCCGTGGACCCGGCCAGCATTCTCGAAGGTTTGCCGGATGGCGTTCTGGTGACCGACAGCGACTGGCAGATTTGCTATGCGAATCGGGCTTTGCTGCACGCCGTGAAATGTTCTGAAAAGGACCTATTAGGGACACCCCTCCGCCTGCTTCCAGGCAAAACCGGCCTTGGAGATTCTTCGAGCGACCTGTTCCACTATCTAGCCCATTTGACGTCCTCCCCTCCGGAGCAAACGGAAGTAAAGACGGTCAGCGTACAAACACCCGCGCGGAAATATTTCCGCATCACCACCCAACCCTACCGCCCAACGCATTCCAAAACGGACGGCTATATCCTCACGTTTGCCGACGCCACCCGCGAAGGAGAGATCGATGAGATGAAGAGCGAATTCATCGCCGTGGCCTCTCACGAACTGCGCACCCCCATGACCTCCATCAAGGGTTCCCTGGAGCTTCTGCTGGGAGGGTACGCGGGCGCGATGCCTGAGGATGCGAACGAATTACTGGGGATATCCCTCACAGCCGTGGACCGGCTGATCCGGCTGGTCAACGATATGCTGGACATCGCCAAGATTGAATCCGGAAAGATGGAATTTCACCTGGCGCATCTGAATGTGACCGAGTGCATAGAGAAGTCCATGCGCAGCATCCGCTCTCTGGCAGAAGCGCACCATGTCTCCTTTCAGATTGAGCAGCCGGAGAATATCCCGGCCGTGTTTGCCGACCGCGACCGTCTGGAGCAGATCATCACGAATCTGCTTTCCAACGCTCTAAAGTATTCCCCCGCCAACAGCGTCGTACACATTCGCACTAGCAGCCGGAATGACACCGTCCGTGTTTCTGTAACTGACCAAGGTCCCGGAGTTCCCCCCAGCAAAATTCACAAGGTGTTTGACCGGTTTCAACAGTTGGAGGGAGCCAAAAAAGGCACCGGCCTGGGGCTCGCCATCTGCCGGGCACTCGTGGAACAGCAGCGAGGCAAGATCTGGGTGGAAAGCGTACCCGGCCAAGGAGCTGAATTCCACTTTGAACTCCCCGCCGCTCCGGCTGACTAGAGCATTTCACCAATTGGTGTAGTCTGGATGATCTTCGGTAGCCACGGCGAATTGTTTTTTCGCCGTGGGCTTTTCATTGGCCCTCAACGACCCACGACGAGAAAGCGCTCGTCGTGGCTACCACTGCCCGATATACACGAACGAGAGAAATGCTCTAGCGTTCCTGATCCTGCCTGAATCCCAAACTAGGGTGTCCCATTGATAACCGGCCAGAGGGCTGGCGGGGAAAAAGTGAAGATACCGCCGGCAGGCTAACCGGCTGCCAGAACGCGGAGGATAGTGCCCAGCTTGGGGTCGTTGCTCCGTTTTCCGCACAGAACCGAGCGTCGATGTTTCAAGTCAAGCACCACAATGTTGACGTGGCTGCTTCGGGAGGAATTTTCCTTCCGGTTACAATAGGCGCGGCACATTTTCAGCGCGTTCTCTCCATCGATGAGCGAATGGAACGCCAGAACAAAAACGAACGAGCTGCCTTTCCAGCCCGAACGGTGCTTGCTGATCAGGGCTTGCAACTGCACCAGAGCTTCTCGCGCCTTGCCGGGGCTGAGTGTCGGGCAAAGACGCAAACTGACCCAGTAGTTCCTGCCCCACGTTTTCCCCAGGTAACTCCATAGCCAGTCTTTTTCCCGCTCCTCCCGCAGATTCAAGGCCTCCCCTTGCTGGCCAACTGCGACCTTCAATTTTTGCAGAAAATCCTGGGCCACCGTTTTATCTAAGTCGGGGTTGGAAGCAGCTGCGCGAACATTCGTCACCGGGGCAGAGGTCATCGTTTCCCAAGCCGCCGGGGTCATCGGACTCTGATCCTGCGAAGGTTTTTTTTCTGCTGCTGTCCTCTGGCGGTCGTGATCGGCTCTTCGCTTGCTGTCGGAGAGGACAGCAACAGCCTCGTTGATCTCGACCATCCGCTGGTAGGCTAAATCGGCATCATCTTCCGGCTGAAGGCGGTCCGGATGGTAGCGTTGGACCAGGGAGCGGTAGGCTTTCTTAATTACGTCCTGGGTGGCGTCGGGAGACACACCCAGCATGGCATAGTAGTCTTTGACTGCCGGATTACGAGACCCCATAGGTGCGGCGCAACAACCGTGTTAACCGAGCGTTGAGTTCGGCGACGTTGAAGGGTTTGGAGACGTAATCATCCGTTCCCACCATGTAGCCCCGGATTCTCCCCTCTTCACTTGGGCTGGCCGTCAGCATCATGATGGGAATAAACGCCGTCGCTACCTGAGACCGCAGCTTCTCGCAGACTTCAAATCCATCCATCCCGGGCATCATGATGTCCAGAATAATCAAGTCGGGTTGCATCGTCCCGGCCCGTTCCACGCCTTCGGCTCCATTGGCGGCAAGCTCTGTTTCAATTGCAAAAGGTAATTGTTCGAGGGATTTTTCCAGGATGGTCCGAATGGACGGGTCGTCGTCGACGATCAGAATTTTGGGCTTCTTCGAGGGGGCCTCTTCCTCGCCTGATTTGCCCGCTGCAGCCTGGCCAGCCCCACCCGGGACCGATGCCCTGCGGTCGGGAGTTTTTCTCGGCGCCGCCCGCCGGTCGAGGGTATTCCGCTGATTGGGGAGAGAGGTGACGCCCACTTCCTTTGCGGCTGTCTCAGCCTGCTCGGGCAGCATCCGCATGGGTTCTACCGTTTCCTCCGTGACCGGAGACTTGCAATAAGGACAAACCTTCCAGCCTCTCTTCAATTGCTGGTTGCAGGTCTGACACAGCAGCTTCAAAGAAGTCAGGCAATTGGGACAAATAGCAAATTCCGCCTCAATAAACGCTTTACAACTGGGACAACGGTTGCGGAAACTCGCCTCCTCTTCCTCAAACTGCAACACACGGAACAATTCGCTGAGAGCGGTCTTCCCGTTCCGGATATTTTCCAGGCCTCGGTCCAGAAGGAACCGCATCCCTTGCTGGCGCATCGCCGCTTCGATCTCGAAATCGGAAGCTTTGCGGATAACCATCTCGCGGAGCACGTTCGTCATCGGCAGCATCTCGTAAATTGCCCAGCGGCCGGTGAACCCGGTGCCCGAGCACTTAGAACACCCTACCGCTTTGTAGTAAGTCCCCTCGGATCGGTCCGCGCCCAGCTTTTTGAGCAATCCCTCCGGAGGATCATAAGCCTCTTTGCAATCGTCGCAGAGTTTTCGGAGCAGACGCTGGGCGATGATCAGCGAGATTGAGGAAGTCAGCAGAATAGGGTCCACGCCCAGGTCCATCAACCGGCTCAAGGTGGCGGTGGCGCTGTTGGTATGCAGGGTGGAGAGGACCAAGTGGCCCGTCATGGCGGCATGGAAGCCAATATCGGTCGTCTCCGCATCGCGCATCTCGCCGACCAGAATCACATCCGGGTCCTGGCGGAGGATCGAGCGCAGTGAGTGAGCAAACGTCAGCCCCGCCTTCAGGTTCACCTGGACTTGGTTGATGCCGGCCATTTGATATTCAATCGGATCCTCTACGGTCACGATGTTCAGGTCTGGGCTCTTCCGCATGGCCAGGCAGGCATAGAGGGTAGTGCTCTTCCCGCTTCCGGTCGGTCCGGTAACGAGGATCAATCCCTGAGGTTGCATTACGGAGCGCATCAGAATATGCAGATCGTCATCTTCTAATCCCAATTGCTCCACCGTCGGCAGGTCAGTGCCCGAGGAAAGGACCCTCATAACCACTTTTTCCCCGAAGTGCGTGGGCAGGGTCGAGACACGAAGGTCGTAGGATTTGCCGACCCGCTGCACCTTCAGGCGCCCGTCCTGCGGCATGCGTCGCTCGCTGATATCCAGCCGGGCCAGAATTTTCACCCGCGAGCAGATGGGGTTCGCCAGCCATTTCGGCAACTGCATCAACGGCCGCAACACGCCGTCAATGCGAAGGCGCACCTGCACGTCATTCAACGTCGGCTCGATGTGGATATCGGTGCCGCGCTGCGCGATCCCGTCCTGGATAATCAGATTGACCACCTTGATCACAGGCGCCATCTCAGCTTGGCTGCGGCTGTCGGAGAGGTCCACATCGGCATCGTCGCCCTCGCCGCCGGTGACGATTTGAAACTCTTTGGCGTCTTCCAGGTTATCCGTGAAGGCCCGCAAAGCGTCGTCGGGTTCGTAGTATTTCTCGATGGCGTCCAGAACCTCTGTCTTCGTGCACACCACCACCTTCAGCGGTTTGCCGACGCTGAATTCGATATCCTGCATGGCGCGGTAATCGGTGGGGTTCGCCATCGCCAGCAGCAGGTGGCGGCCTTCCTGGCGGATGGGGATGCAGATGTATTTCCGGGCCGTCTCTTGCGGGAGCATTTTCACCGCTTCGGGATCGACGTTGGCCGTCGCCAGGTTGACGCGGGGGAAGCGCGCATAGGCAGCCAGAGAATCGGCCAGCCCCTCTTCGCTGACCCGCTCATCGGCCAGAATGGACTCGATCAGGGATTTATTCTCCGTCGAGCATTTGACAATGGCATTCTTGAGTTCCTCGTGTGTTACCCCTCCCGCTTGAACCAAGTGCTGCTTCGTCTTTTCGGCCATAAAATATGCGCCCTCAGAGTTCTACAGACATCCCTTCTTGGGCCACGAAGCAGGAGTACGGATAATTCCGCTCCGCAATGGTCTTCTGGCAAAATTCCAGGATATGGTCCATGAATGCGTCGTCATGGGATGGGTCATGGTGGAAGATGGCCATGCGGCCGACCTCGGCCTGTGCGGCCCGCTCCAAAGCATCTAAACCCGCATTTCCAGTTTGAAACTGTAGAAGCAACCTTCGACTAGCCTCCAACATCAATATTGATGCTGGTTTCAGCATCAACATTGGCGTGCGGAGGTATACACCGAATGGGTGAGAGACAAAATCAGCCATTTCAACTCACTTTTAATGCCTCGTTGAAGGTCGCTTTCCACGGATCGAGGGTCACCTCCAACGGAGGGTTGATTCTGGTACGGGAGTTGGACGAACGATTGGGATTCGGTGAACTCATCAAGCAGCACCTAGCCGATCCTCGGGGGAAGAACACACGGTTGCCCCTCGCGGACCTGCTACGGCAGTCGGTGTACAGTCGCTTGGCTGGATACGAGGATGTGAACGATGCCGAGCAACTCTCACGAGATCCGACCTTCCGGCTGATCGGTTCCGAGAAGAATTGGGATCGAGGGGCAGCACTGCCATCCCGGTTGCAAACCTTCGAGACGGAGGTGCTGGCTGAGGAGGAGAACTTCGCAGGGCTGGCACGGCTGAACCGGGAACTGATCGGCAGGGCAGAAGCAATCGATTCGCCGTACCGGGTAGTGCTCGACATGGACTCGACTGAGATCCCGGTCTACGGGGAGCAGGAGCAAAGCGCCTACAACGGGCACTTCGAGTCCACCTGTTATCATCCGGTGCTTCTGTTCAATGGAGGCGGCGATTGTCTAGCGGCCAAGCTCCGTGCCGGCAACGTCCATAGTGCCGAAGGCTGGGAAGAACTTCTGTTGCCGGAGATCGAACGCCAGCAGTTGATGGGGAAAGAAGTCGTGTTTCGGGCTGACGCGGCCTTTGCCAAGCCGGAGGTTTACGAAGCGTTGGAGGAGCGGGGTGTGAAGTATGCCATCCGCATCCCTTCCAACGAGAACCTCCAGCGGGACATCGAGGAGTTGCTGAAACGTCCGGTAGGAAGGCCGGGCCAGAAGCCGTTGGTGGAGTACAAGGGGTTTCTGTACCAAGCCGAGAGTTGGAAGACGGCCCGACGGGTGGTAGCCAAGGTAGAACATCATCCGGGGGAGTTGTTCCCGCGAGTGGGGTTCATTGTGACGAATCTGACGCTTCCGAGTCGGGCGGTGGTGCGTTTCTATAATAAGCGAGGGACAGCAGAGCAGTGGATTAAGGAAGGCAAGCAGGCGGTGAAGATGACGCGGCTCAGTTGCCATCGGTCCGCTCCAAAGGTACGGCTGTGGCTGACCATCATTGCCTATAATCTGGGAAATCTTTGGCGGCGGCTGGTGCTGCCACAGAGAATCGGGAACTGGTCCCTGACGAGCTTGCAGCAGCGGTTGGTGAAAACCGGAGGACGCCTGATTAAGCATGCCCGCTACTATTGGCTATTGCTGGCAGAGAGCCATCTGACGAGACGTTTATTTGCTAGCATGCTGGGGCGAATAGATGGGCTGTCGCTTCCGTCGGGATAGCCTAGCCTGCGGCGCACCCAAGAAAATGATTCCGACTAAAAACGTGCTATGCCCCCATCCCTTTTTTTGTATATTCCTCTTCCGTATATTGCGCTTCGCAGATCAACAGATCTGCTTTTTCAGCAAAACGCGCAATGGCTAAATCCATCTCATTGGGGCTATCTCCATCAGGCGATAGCTTGCCGTAGGGCTCGTGGTCGCTGAGATACACAAGTGATCGTCCATTGGAGCAGATGCGGAACCCTATTGCAAGACCTGGGTGGTTCAGGAAAGTGTACGAAACCACCGTGTCTCCAAGCTGCACATCCGACTCCAGCTCGTAAAATTGCAGTTTGGCCTTCATATCGCCCAAATGGACTGGAAAGTAATCGCTGTCCATCTGTCCCCGGAAGACCTTTTCCAGCGGCTTCCCTGCCCCGTGCAAGCTATAGACGGTAAATTCGTTGCCTGACATGAACGCCGGCGCAAAGAAAGGGAACCCCTGGATGTGGTCCCAATGCGTGTGCCCTACAAAAATGTGTCCTTTGATGGGCTTACTCTGGAACTCTTTGAGCAAGGAGAGTCCGAACGGGCGAATGCCGGTCCCGGCATCTAAAATCAGCAATTGATCTCCACAGCGCACCTCGGTGCAGGAAGTATTGCCGCCATATTTTACCGTAGCAGACCCTGGAGTCGCGATCGAACCCCGCGTACCCCAGAAACGAACCGTAAACCGCGACTGCTTTTGTTCCGTCAGATCTTTGATAGTCTGCCAGAATTCGTCCAGGCTGTAGGGCTTGCTTAAAAAACGGTCTGCCCCCAACCGCATGGCTGTTTCCACATCCGAGGAATAGGTTTTAGCCGAACTGACTATGACCTTGACATGGTTCAGGCTGGGATCCTTACGAATTTCCTGTATTACCGTGTAGCCATGCATCTTCGGCATCATCACGTCCAAAACCACCAGGGTCGGGACGGGATTCGCGGATAACGAGCCGGAGCGCTTCGACCTCCATCGCTGCGCTGGTCAAGATTTGAACAGCCTCGACCTCGAGAGCCCGTTTGACGGCTATCGCCAGAATAGAAGGGTCATCGTTTCTACTAGAAGCACTTTTGTCATAAGAACTAGAAGAACGTTGCGCTATGGCAGGAACGTGAACATAGAATGATCGAGAAGAAATCCTTAAAGCAAGTCATGGGTTGAACACATTTGTTGAATAAGCTGGATGCCGGGGATTCGTTCGTGCGGAGCGTCCAGCGAAAGGTTTTTCACACACAGAACGTCGTTATCGAAATGTCGGCCGAAGTCCGGAAAAAGACTGGCAATGTTTGCCGCTGGCGCGACGGCGAGATGAAATTTCCTGTGTAGGAATGGCACCGGAAACAACCCCAAACATACTGGGATGGCCTCTAAATTACTTGGCTTGTTGAACGCAGGGTAAGTTGGCAGACTGGAGTGAGCTTGTCTGCAAGCAATGAATTTGGGGACAGGCAGAAAACTTTATCACCACAAATGAGGTTTTTGAGCAACAGGAGGAGTTGAACAATGGGGAAATGGAAAATGTCCCACCGCATAGCTACTGTGGGCTGTAGCGTATTCTTGCTGGCGGTCGCCACGGCGGGTGCTCAGACGGTTACGGTGCCCGCAACACTGGTGGGATACCCCGATCTGATTGTTCATAACGCAAAGATTGCCACGATGGATGATGCTTCCCTCAATCCCACGATGGGCCGCACGTCCGAGGCCATGGCGGTCCGGGATAAGAAGGTTTTGGCTCTGGGGAACAACGCGGAGATGCTGGCGCTGGCCGGCCCGCAAACCAGGAAGATCGACCTCCGGGGCCGGACCGTCGTTCCAGGCATTATTAACACCCACTCCCACATGCATGACCACTCGATTCAACGATGGGTTCAGGCCAACGAGGACAAGATTGAAACCGTGGTACGGCGGTTTTCCGTGACCGGACAAACCTATGAAGAGTTGGCGCAAGGTATTGAGCTGGTCCTCAAGGAGCAGATGGCGCATGCCGAGCCGGACCAGTGGGCCATCATTTCACTCCCCCGCGGGGGCAGCTCGGGAACCGGGATTGGCGTCCAGTACCTGAATGACCCCGGGAGCGGGGCGAACCGGGAAGAGCTGGATAAGCTGTCTCCCAATTCGCCTGTCATGCTGAACGCGCACCCCAACTGGATGCTGAACAAGAATGCCGAGGACTCGATTTTAGACCTGTATGGCCTGGAGAACACCCCAGAGAACCGCGAGGTCTTCGTTCCGGTCTTCAACACCACCATTAACCGCTCCTTGGTGGTAGATCGCTACTTCGCCAGCCGGATTCCGGAACTGGCCGCTATCATCCAGGACGGCTTGGAACATCAAGCCGCCGTGGGATTCACCACCTTCAGCTCGCACATTGTAGGACTCCGGAATTTTGATGCCTACCGAATGCTGGAACGGGAGGGCCGTTTGCCCATCCGGTTCGCATTTGCGCACCGCTACGGCCAACAGGTGGAACCCGATCCTGCCGGATTTTTCATGCGCCTGGGCGACTTGGCGGGCATGGGCACCGATTATTTCTGGAATGTGGGACCCACGATGGGCGGTCTCGATTCCGGTCCGCCCAGCATCTGCACCACGATGGAAGCTCCTGAAAAGTTCAAGTCGAAGGAAAAGTGCGTGCTGGAGCCGGGCAGCAACACGGAGAAAGCGATCATCTCAGCGCTGAACTCTTATCAACGCTATGTGGTGAACCACGTCTATGGGGACAAGGCCTTTGGTAATTTCATGAACGTTGTGGAGCGGGTCATTGAATCCAACCCCGGCATCACGCTGGAGTATATCCGGTCCCGCAGGCTGACGGCGGATCACTGCGGTTTTTATCCCAATCCAGAGCAGTTGCCGCGGATCAAAAAGCTGGGGATTGTCCTCAGTTGCGATCCTAATTTCATGAACCGCAGCTATCCCTGGCTTAGCGTGTACGGGATGGATAAGGCGAACCGCATTGGCCCGATCAAGAGCATACTGAATGCAGGGATCATGCCCACCGCCGAAGCGGAAATGTCTGTCGAGAGCGGGACCGGCCCCACCTACTTCACCGTTCAAAGCAAATTCCTCACACGGAAAAACAGCAGAGGCGACTTGGTGGCCCCGGAAGAGGCGATAGACCGTATCACCTTGATGAAAATGATGACGACATGGGCTTCCCACTACGTAATACGGGAGGACGCCATCGGGTCCCTCGAGCCGGGCAAGCTGGCCGATTTTGTGGTCCTGAACAAAGACTACTTCACGATCTCGGAGGCTGATATCCCGACCGTCTTCCCGCTGATGGTGGTGCTGGGAGGCAAGACCACTATTTTGCGCAAGGAACTGGCCGACGAGTGGAACGCCCAGCCGATCGGCCCCCAAATGAATTGGGAATTCAGCATGCCGTGGAGAGAGCAAGAAGTCATCATGTAATCCACCGTTCTCTTCTTTCTCGCAACCATTGCCGGAATTTTGGGGCAGTTCCAGGGGCCTGTAACACGACACCCTGGGGTTGTCCCGCATTGGTTTCCGGCAATCATTTCTCTAGCATGATTTCCAGCATGGTTACGGCGAGCATTTGAAAACTCAAAGGAATGGCAACATGAATTCGCACGGAAAATCCTGGACGGCACTGCTGCTTCCGGCAATGTTTCTAGGGATGGCGATTCCGTCCGCGGCACAGTCCCAGTTTCCCGATGGGAAGGGGAAAGAGATTGTCGAGATGGTGTGCAGTCAGTGTCACGGCCTGAATCACGTCTCGGACTCAAGGCGAACCCAGGAAGAATGGGAAAGCGTGGTCAGCGACATGGTTGCACGCGGAGCGCCCTTGCTGGTCGATGAAATCGATACCGTGTCGGAATATCTGGTCAAGAATTTCGGTCCGCAGAGCCCCCCAGAGCTGCTTCCCAGAAAGCTGCTAGTGCAAGCGCGGCAACCACGCTGTCGGAAAGCCAGGGAAAAGAGATTGTCGAGACGGTATGCACGCAGTGCCACGGTCTGAATACCATTTCCAGTGCCGGGTACCGTTCCAAGGAAGAATGGGAAGGTGTGATCAGCGACATGATCTCCAGGGGCGCGCCCTTGCTGGACGATGAAATGGACACTGTAGCCGAATATCTGACCGCAAATTTTTCCCCGAAGGCATCCTCCGGCAGTTCCGCGAGCGCTTCCGGCCAAGGTGCGGCCAATACAAACTCGGCAGCCACATTGCCCGAGGGCAAGGGGAAAGAGATCGTCGAGATGGTCTGCAGCCAGTGCCACGGCCTAAATAACGTGGCCGGTTCGCGACGAACCAAGGAAGAATGGGAAAGCGTAGTCAGTGACATGGTCGCCAGAGGCGCTCCCTTGCTCATCGATGAAATTGACCTTGTCACGGAATATCTGGCCGAGCATTGGGGGCCTTAAGCAGCAAGCCCCAGCCGCTCTGCTCAGATTGCCATAGCGGCTCGAGCGAGGATATTCAGAAAATATCTTCTGGGAATCATGGTTCATTCGGTGGATTTGCTTTAAGGAGAGTGCGTATGAGAAAACTCGTCCAGGACCTTGTAACTTCCAAGCTTTCCCGGCGCGGCTTCCTCGCCAGCATGGTGGCGGCTGGTTACACCCTTTCTGCTGCCCAATCGGCCCTGCAATCGGTCTCGCCGTTTGTTCCCGGGGCCCACGGAGCCGAGACCGCTGAGTCCTTCACCCGCTCTGTGACCGGCACAGGAGGCGACCTGATGGTCGAGCAGATCATTGAGGCGGGCGCCCGCTACCTGTTTGTCACCAACGGCTCCGGCCTCGGCCCGCTGTGCGACGCCCTGGTCACACGTCCCCAGATTCAGCTGATCCAGGCCGTCCACGAAGGCCAGGCCGTGGCGATGGCTGACGGTTACGCCAAAGCCTCCGGCAAGATCGGCTTTGGGATGTACAGCCGCGTCGGGCTGCCCAACTCCTCCTCCAACATGTACAACGCCATGAAGGACCGCACCCCGCTGGTGCTGCTCAGCGATCACGCCGATTCGACCAGCGAAGGGACTGACAGTCACGAGGACCTTTACGATTTCCTGGAACCGGTGAAGCAATTCACCAAGTGGCGTTGGGTGACACACGAGGCAAGCCGGATCCCGGAATGGATACGCAAAGCTTGCAAGGTATCCACGGTCCTGCCCGGAGGCCCCACCTATGTTCGTTTTCCGCGCAACCTGCTGTACCGGGAAAACGTAACGGCGCCGGTCTTTGCGGGCGAAGCTTTCCACATCCCAATGGATCTTCGGCCGGACAAAAAGCAGGTAGAGCGCGCCGCGAAAATGCTTCTGGAAGCCTCTTCGCCGCTCTTCTATGTCGGGCGGGAGGTTACACAGACCCATGCCCGCGCATCACTGGTGGAGCTGGCCGAGCTGCTGGCCATCCCGGTGGTCCAAGGCAGAAGTTACTGCGCGGATTTTCCAAACTTCCATCCGCTCCACGTCGGTGAACTGCGCACGACGCGGATTCCCAAGCAGGCCGATTGCCTCGTCAATTTCGGCGCCCGTTTCCGCCCGCGGGAAAGAAGATTCCTCAATCGGATTCCCACTGTGATCCACGCCACCGTGGAGCCAGAGGTGCTGGGCCGCAACACCGCGCTGCAGGCGGGGTTGGTCGGCAATATCGACATGGTGGCGCGCGACCTGATAGACGCCGTAAAAAGCATGGCAACGCCACAAAAACTGAAGGAACGTACGGCGGAGCGCCGGGCGGAGATCTCTTCCTACACAAAACGCCTGCGGGAGGCGCGCATTTCCTTGGCGCGCCGCAGCACGGGCAAGCAGATCCCCTGGCAGCGTCTCATGGTCGAACTGAACGATTTACTCGACCCCGACGCCGTGATTATTCCCGAAATCGGCTCCGACGAAAAGTTTCTCAATTTTTTCACCTTCGCCGACGATGCGAAATTAAAGGTCGGCCGCACCGAGGGAATGGCGCTCGGATGGGGCATGGGAGCTTCGGTGGGCGTCAAGCTCGCGCTTCCCAACCGGCAGGTCGTCACCATCCAGGGAGACGGCGGTTTCCTGTTCGGGCAGACCGATGCCTTGTGGACGATGTCCCGCTACGACGTGCCGGTGCTGACGGTCATCGCGAACAACCAATGCTACGAGGCTACGCGCCACCGGATCATGGGCCGCGGAGGAGCCGCGGGGAAAGCTCAACGTGACTATATCTCCTACCTGGGCGACCCGGAAGTCGACTTCACCCAACTGGCGGCAGCCTACAAAATCGGCGGCGAGATCGTGCACAACACCGACCAGTTGCGCCCGGCCATCCAGCGGGGCATCCGCGCACTCCGCGACGGACGCCCCTATTTGCTGGATGTCCGCGTTCAGACCATAGGAGTCGGCGCCGAGCTTTCCTGGTATCCCGATTTCTCGCTGGCAGAAACCCGGGAACAGAAGGTATAACCGGAACAAATTGAATTCGGACCTGTTCGGGCGCGTTGTCAGCAGGTTCACCCCATGCGGCAAGGAGCATCTTTATGAGAAAACTCGTCCAGGACCTTGTAAATTCCAAGCTTTCCCGGCGTGGCTTCCTCGCCAGCATGGTGGCGGCTGGTTACACCCTTTCCGCAGCCCAATCGGCCCTGCAATCGGTCTCACCGTTCCTTCCCGGAGCCGAAGCCGCTGAGTCCTTCACCCGCTCTGTGACCGGCACAGGAGGCGACCTGATGGCCGAGCAGATCATTGAGGCGGGCGCCCGCTACCTGTTTGCCACCAACGGCTCCGGCCTCGGCCCGCTGTGCGACGCACTGGTCACACGTCCCCAGATTCAGCTGATCCAGGCCATCCACGAAGGCCAAGCGGTCTCGATGGCCGACGGTTACGCCAAAGCCACCGGCAAGATCGGCTTTGGGATGTACAGCCGCGTCGGGCTGCCCAACTCCTCCGCCAACATGTACAACGCCATGAAGGACCGCACCCCGCTGGTGCTGCTCAGCGATCACGCCGATTCGAGTAGCGAGGGAACCGACAGCCATGAGGACCTTTACGATTTCCTGGAACCGGTGAAGCAATACACCAAGTGGCGCTGGGTGGCACACGAGTCGAGCCGGATACCGGAATGGATACGCAAGGCCTGCAAGGTCTCCACGGTCCTGCCCGGAGGCCCCACCTATATTCGCATTCCGCGCAACCTGCTGTATAAACCAAACGTAACAGCATCGGTCTTTGCGGGCGAAGCTTTTCATATCCCGATGGAGCTGCGGCCGGACAAGAAACAGGTGGAGCGCGCCGCGAAACTGCTTCTGGAAGCCTCTTCCCCGCTCCTCTACCTCGGACCGGAGGTGAGCCAGACCAACGCCCGCGCGTCGCTGGTGGAGCTGGCTGAGTTGCTGGCCATCCCGGCGACGCAAGCGCGGAGCTTTTACGCGGATTTTCCGAACTTCCATCCGCTCCAAGTCGGGGAATACGGCCGCACGATGCGGTATCCCAAAAATGTTGATTGCTTTGTCAATTTCGGGGCACGCTTCGGGGGCCGGAGCAGGCTTCCCGAGGGGATCTCCATCATACATGCCAGCGTGGAGCCGGAGGCGCTAGGACGCAACACCCCGGTGCAGGTGGCGCTGGTGGGCCATCTCGACCATGTGGCGCGCGACCTCGTCGAGGCTGTAAAGAGCATGGCGTCGCCGCAGAAACTGAAGGAACGCACGGCTGAGCGCCGGGCGGAGTGCGCCTCCTACACGAAGCGCATGCGGGAGTCGCGCGTCACCCTGGCCCGCCGGGCCAGCGGCGACCCGGTGCCCTGGCAGCGGCTCATGGTCGAGTTAAACGACCAGCTCGACTCCAACGCCGTCATCGTCGAGGAGTTGGGAACGGAGGGCAAAGTCCTGAACTTTTTCTCGTTTGCCGATGATGCCAAGTTAAAGATCGGACGCACCGAGGGACGGTCTCTCGGCTGGGGCGTGGGAGCTTCGGCCGGGGTCAAGCTCGGCCTTCCCAATCGCCAGGTCGTCTCCTTGCAGGGAGACGGCGGTTTCCTGTTCGGCCAGACCGATTCCCTGTGGACCATGTCCCGCTACGACATTCCGGTGCTGACCGTCATCACAAACAACCAGGGCTACGAGGAGCCTCGCTGGAACATGATGAACCCGCGACGACGCGCAGGAAAAGCCGGACGCGACTATATCGGCTACCTGGGAAATCCGGATATCGATTTCACGAAGCTGGCGGCGGCATACAACATCGGCGGCGAAGTCGTGCAAAACACCGATCAGTTGCGCCCGGCCATCCAGAAAGCCCTCCGCGCGCTCCGCGACGGACGACCCTACTTGCTGGATGTGCGCATCTTGAGGACCGGCACCGGCGCTGAGGTTTCTTGGTATCCCAAATTTTCGCTGGCCGAGCACCGGGAGCGAAACGTATAGATTTGATTTTTCAGCAGGAAGAAAATAGCATGGTATTCTGACTGGCTTTGCTGTTCATCGCGTCTTGAGAGATGAACGCAAGGTGCCAGCAAACTGCAATCCTGAAACTTTGTCAGGCTCAAACGCAGAAAACGGCTGGGAGGTGCTGCCACACGATGAGAATTGACCCGCCCGGGAGTCTGAACAATCCACGAACTTTATTTGCCGGGAGCCTGGGAGCGCTCTGTCTTTTAGCCGCCGCCCTGGCGATAACCGCCCCTCTGCTTTCCGAACTGCTGCAGGAGGCAAACGCCAAAAGCGCGCTGCAAACCCCGGCAGAGGAAACCCAAGATTCCTCACAAGCTGTGCCGCGCGTTTCCGTTGGGGAAATTACCGGAACACCGGGCGCCAGTTTGATGCTGCCTCTTTATTACACAGCGGACCCCAACGTCCCCTTGCGCTCTCTTACCGTCGAAATCGACTACGTCAGCAATAATTTGAAATTCAACAAAGCGTCCCGTGGCGTCGTGACCGAAAAGGCAGGCGCCGACGTGGCTGCGACCTTGACCGATGGAACCCCGAATGAAAACGGGCTCACGCGCTCCAAGCTGCAGATTGCCACTTCCTTGACTGAACAGAACCCGCAAGAAGGAATCCCATCCGGGTTGCTGGCTTTCCTCCTGTTTCGCATCAATCCGAAAGCGAAGCCTTTTGCAATTCGCCTGAACACCAGGGTCGTCTCGGCTGAAGACCTCCAATCTCCGCCACAAAAGGTGACTCAAGTCGCAGCCACGCCCGGATTAGTGGTGGTGGAGCTTGCCGATGTGCTGCCCGAAGCGACCTGCTTCTTCTTTACCCATTAACGGCGATCGCGCCGGGGGCGGGCACGCAAGGAAAGCCTGCGGAGGAGGAACCGGCGGATTGCTAACGCGCGCGGCTCGGTCAGTGCAGCCCAATCAGCACGCCGATTCTGAGCCGCGACCGTGAGGGAGCGGGTAAATAGTGTTTTTCAACAACCTGCTAAGAGAATACCTTCGGCATTCGTGTGTAGTCAGAGCCGCGCGCCTGTCCCGCCTGCCCTGAGCATAGCCGAAGGGAGTGAAGCCGAGGGATCAGCAAGCGGTCGCCGAACGCCCGGTGCGCAAACAAAGCTGGGTTGACCGCTCCATTACTGTCCCATTCGGCAAGCTCAGGGCAGGCGCGGCTCGGATGGATTCACCAACAATACACTTTACACCAATCCAGAAACCGCCCTAAAAGATCTCCGGGAAATAATAAGTCAATATGGTATTCAGCCGCATATCGGCCACAATGAGTTCCTTGTTCTTGGGATTCAAGGCCACTCCGCGCGGCTTCTTCAGCAGGCTCTTCGGCCCCCCGATCTTCCAGCGGGGCGGCACGTCGCCGCTGTCGTTGATACTCCAAACGCCAACAAAAATTTCCTCCTCCGGCTCCATACCGCTGCCGCCGGGCTGAGCCGCGACAATCCAGCCTTTCGGAGAATATATTTGGAGCTGATTAATGCGAGTAATGGCGGTCTGGGGACCATCGATCACGGTACGCGGCTTCACATTCCCTTCGTCTGTGCGGTTAAACGTAAACAGAGCCCGGCCTACGCTGGTCACAATCACATTATGGACCGGATCAACGGCCAGCGTGGAAGTCCGCAATCGGGTATCCGGCCCTTGGATCACACGGATCGGAGCCACATCGCCATTGCCTTCCCGGGGGAAAACCAGAATCCGGTCCACCGAGGGCACGAAGATTTCATTGTGCACCGGATCAACATCCACCCGGTCCGGCCGCTTCAACTGTGTACTGGGGCCTTGGATGACCCGGATCGGAGGCTCCTCGCCATCGGCTCCTCCGCGGAAAACCAGGATCGCCTGTGCAAAGGGGTTGGTTACGATGAATTCATCATGAACCGCGTCATAGCGAATGTCGTGCATGGTACGGCTTAAAAGAGTCTTTTGTCCGGCAATCAGTCTGGTGGGCACCGCATTCTCCTCCGCCATCCTGGCGAAGGCCGCAATCTGCGGGTGGGCCACTCAGTTGGGCACCAGGATTTCCTCCCGCTTGCTGTCGTAGCCCGCAGCTCCTGGGTTCCCGATAGCCAGCGCCTGTTTGCCGAGCGGCGCGCTGCGGATGGTCCGCAGCGGCGCGACATCCCCGTTAGCCGCACGCGGAAAAACGGTGGCCGAATGGTTCCCCATGTTGGATACCCACATCTCATCGTTCTTCAAGTCCACAAAAATGCCGGTGGGGTTCTTGATACCGGTCTTGGGCCCCTTGATGACCCGGGTGGGCGCCACGTCACCGCTGTCGGTCATACGAAAGACCAGGACCGAGTCGTCGGCGTCATTGGCGACGTAGAGTTCTCCGCGCTCGGAATCGACAAACATCGCCGCCGGCCAGTTCAGCTGGGTTTCAGGACCTTCAATCACCCGTAGCGGCGGCGTATCTCCCTCCGCTTTGATCGAATAGATGGAAATCGAAGGAGGATCAGACTGGCCGGAACCGCGTAGCGCACGGTCCCGGTCGAGCGGCCAATTTTCTTTGCGCTCCCTCCTTTGGGTAGGAAGTCCCGTTACAGCAATGTCTCCCTGGTCCGGACCCACATCGGGACGAACCTGATGGACTGAACCATGATTGCTGACAAACATCCAGTTATTCTTCGAGTCCACCGCAATGCCGTGCGGGTCTTCGAGTTCCGTCCGGTCGCCTTGCAGCAACCGCAGAGGCGCTTCGTCGTCCGCGGCCATCTTGTTGTACACCACGACTGCGTTGTCGTGCTGGATCGTGAGGAACAACTCCTGATTTTGTTCATCGACAGCGATCCCGAAGGTCCCATGCGGCGTGGCCAACTCCCTTTTGGGCGGCACGTTCCCCCGGGCTTCGCGCCCGAAGATAACCAGCGTATTGACCGTGTCGTTGTTGACCGAATAAACATCTCCCGTATTCTGGTCCAAATACAGCCCGCAGTTGAACTCAAGCTTGGTCCGCAGTCCGCCCACCATGCGCTTCGGCTCGGTCATGGTGGCGTTGGGAGGAGTATTGTCCAGCCGGTTGAACACCTTAAAACCGAACAGGTTTTCATCCTGCAGATAGACCTCGTTCGTATTGACGTCCACTGCCACGGCGCTGTAGGTGGGATAGGTGTCCCGGATCATCCGTATCGGTTCCCGGTCGGCATCGACGGCAGGCCTGTCCTCATCGAGCGCCGGCGCGCTCCTGTTTGCCGCCATTTGCTCCTGCTGCAGCGCGGCCACCAGCGTGGTGTTCGTGCTGGCCGGCACCCACTGGCACATCTCCCCGCCCATCATGCCGTCTGCCATGGGCATGGGGTCGGAGGAAACCAGTTGGGGATACCCTGTGGGTCTGCGCAAGGCGGCCTCGGATGCCGCGCTCCATTCCCGCTGTTTCGCCTCCCCGGTAAACAGCACCCATGCGGCAACGGCAATTACCAGAGAGATCACCGCAGTCACGCTGATTTTTTGTACCACGCACGATGCTCGGGCCATACGAATTTCGCCTCCTTCCAAATCTGCCACTAAACGGAAACAGTTCGGCTGCTATAACAGGTTGTTGAAAAACGCCATTTGCCCGCTCCCTCACGGTCGCGGCTCGGAATGGGCGTGCTGATCTGGCTGCATTTGCCGAGCCGCGCGCGTTAGCAAGCGGACCCTGCACCAGTTTTTCAACAACCTCCTCAACGAAAGGCAAACAGCCGGGCTGTGGAAGCCTTGTGCCAGGCCTCCTGCCGGACTGCTTGCCAGAACAATCAAAGGACAATCAAACTAAAATATTTCCGGAAAGTAATACGTTAACACGCTGTTCAACCGCATGTCGGCCACAATGACTTCTTTGTTCTTGGGGTCCAGCGCAATCCCCCGCGGCTTCTTCAGCATGCTCTTCGGCCCGCCGATCGTCCAGCGGGGCGGCACGTCGCCGCTGTCGTTAATGCTCCAAATACCGACAAAGACGTCTTCGGGCTCCTGTTCCGAGCTGAGGCCGGGCTGGGCCGCAATAATCCACCCTTTCGGCGGATAGACCCGAAGCTGGTTGATACGGATGATGCGGGTCTTGGGGCCCGAAATTACGGCTTTCGGCTTGACGTTGCCATTGGCGGTGCGGTCGTAAATCAGCAGCGCCCCCGGAGGGCTGGTCCCGCCCCGGTGCTGGATTCCAACGATCAGCAAATCGTGGACCGGATCAATGGTCACTCCGCCGGTGTTCTTCAGCATCGTGTCAGGGCCGCGCAGCACCCGGATGGGAACCGTGTCGCCGTTCGCTTCCCGGGGATAGACCATCACCCGGTCGCTTTCGGGAATGTAGATTTCGTTGTTCACAGGATCAATCCCCAGGCGGTCCGGCCCATCCATCATGGTGCTGGGGCCCTGGATCACGCGCAGCGGAGGCTCCTCGCCGTCGGCTCCTCCCCGGAAGGTCAGCACGGCTTGCGCAAAGGGATTGGTGACGACGAACTCATCATGGATGGCGTCATAGGCGATGTCGTGCATGGTGCGCGCCAGCAGCGTCCGCTGCCCGGCCAGCAGTCGCGTAGGCTGCGTATTCTCCTTCCCCAGCCTGGGGAAGCTCGCAATCTGCGGATGGGCCACTCAGTTGGGCACCAGCACTTCTTCCCGCTTGCTGTCATAGCCCACCGCTCCCGGATTCCCGATAGCCAGCGCCACCTTCCCTAGCGGGGCGCTGCGGATGGTGCGCAGCGGCGTCACGTCGCCGTTCGCTGTGCGGGGGTAAACCGTGGCGGAGTGGTTGCCCATGTTGGAGACCCACAGCTCATTGTTCTTGAAATCGACAAAAATCCCCGTGGGATACTTGATTCCAGTCTTCGGTCCCTTGACAATCCGCGTGGGCGCCACATTGCCGCTGTCGGTGGTGCGGAAGACCAGGATTGAATCATCGGCGTCGTTGGCGACGTACAGATCGCCGTTTTCCTCGTCCAGGTACATCGCCGCCGGCCAGTTCAACTGCGTTTGGGGACCCTCAATGATCCGAATGGGGGCCGTATCACCTTCCGCCTTCAGCGGATGAACCGTGATCGAGGGCGGCTGAAACTCGCCGGAGCCGGAAACCCTGCTGGCGTCCCAAAACCCGGTGGAGTTGTCAAAACCGGGGCTGTAGCTGACGCTGCCGTGGTTGGCCACAAACATCCAGTTGTTCTTGGTGTCGATAGCAATGCCGTGAGCGTCTTCGAGCTGTGTACTCTTCCCTTCAAGCGTCCGAATCGGCTCTTCCCTGCCCTCGGCCATCTTGCGGTACACCACCACCTTGGGCGGGTGCTGCACGGTGAGGTACATCTCTTCGGCGCCCTCATCCACGGCGATGCCCCAGGTCCGGTGCGGAGTTCGCAACTCGCGCTTGGGAGGCACGTTTCCGCTGGCCTCGCGCCCGAAAATCACCAAGGTGTCCACCGTGTCGTTGCTCACCGAGTAAACGTCGCCGCTTTTCGGGTCCACATAGAGTCCGCAATTAAACTCGAGCTTGGTGTTGATGCCTCCCACCATGCGCTTCGGCTCCGTCATGGTGGCGCTGGGCGGAGTGTTGTCCAGGCGGTTGAATACCTTGAAGCCGAACAGGTTCTCGTCCTGCAGATAAACCTCATCGGTGTTGGTATCGACGGCGACGGCGGCGTAGGTGGGGTAGGTGTCCCGAATAATTCGCGCCGGAGCGCGGTCCGCGTCGATGGTGGCGCCGGGGTCGACCGAGGTGCGGGCCTCGCCCTGCGGATGCCGCAGCGCGGCCAGCATAGTAATGTCGCCAGAGGTGGTATCGGCGCTGGCCGGCACCCACTGGCACATCTCCCCATTCATCCCCGGCATTTGCTCATAAGCAACCAATTGGGGATACCCTTTGGGCCTGCGCAGAGCAGCCTCGGATGCTGCGTACAACTGGGGCCGCTTTGCCTCACCGGCAAACAGCACCCAGGCAGCAGCGGCGGCCACCAAGCACAGCAAAGCCAGCAGGCTACTGCTCGGTCGCAAATGGAATCCTCGGTGCATTGATACCTCCGTCAATGACGAGCATGAATACCCACAGCAGCTTCTACGGCGCGGTTTTGATCCTAGGAATAAACTTTTTGGCCTCCAGGCAGTTGAAAGTGTACATCCATTTGCATCCTACCGAGCACAACTTTTCCTCCGAGAGGGCCATCGGCTCCCAGCCTCCCTTTCCGGATCCCCCAAAACCGTCCAATCAGCATCCAGAACCAGCTTTTTCAGACAACTCTCCATACCTGGGGGATAGCGGCATCGTTTTCTTGTGTGCCGTAGCCCCGGCTATCCCGACGGGAGCGACAGCCCATCTATTCGCCCCAGCATGCTAGCAAATAAACGTCTCGTCAGATGGCTCTCTGCCAGCAATAGCCAATAGTAGCGGGCATGCTTAATCAGGCGTCCTCCTCACCAGCCGCTGCTGGAGGCTCGTCAAGGACCAGTTCCCGATTCTCTGTGGCACCACCAGCCGCCGCCAGCAGACGGCAATGATGGTCAGCCACATAGTTGGAGCGGAACCGATGGTCGCCAGACTGCTCTGCCGTCCCGGCTTATTATGGCTCGATCGGCGCTGGCCGGCACCCACTGGCACACCCGTCGGGCCGTCTTCTCCCCATTCATCCCCGGCATTTGCTCATAAGCAACCAATTGGTAAACCTCCGCTTGGCAAAGGCCGCGTCAGCCCGAAACGCGATACCCTTTGGGCCTGCGCAGAGCAGCCTCGGATGCTGCGTACAACTGGGGCCGCTTTGCCTCACCGGCAAACAGCACCCAGGCAGCAGCGGCGGCCACCAAGCACAGCAAAGCCAGCAGGCTACTGCTCGGTCGCAAATGGAATCCTCGGTGCATTGATACCTCCGTCAATGAGAGCATGAATACCCACAGCAGCTTCTACGGCGCGGTTTTGATAGCTTTGATGCCAATTTTATCACAGGAGTTGACCCGCCCTGCGGGCTTTATTCACTGGCCCTGCTAGCGAAAAAAACGGCCCCGAGGCTTGCATGCCAGGGGGCCGTGTATGGAAGTTTGAAATTCAATGCAAGCTAGAAGATAAACTTCAAGCCAAACTGAATCTGCCGGGCCGAGGTGCGGGTGTCAAAAATCCGGGCCGCGTCGGCGTCCACTAAGCCCTCCTTCACGAGGTCCTTCCCTGCTGCGCGCGCCGCTGCAACATCTTCGGCGCCGGCGCCGAAATCAAAAGGATCCATAAATTTTCCACTTTCCGTCCCACCGAAATTGGGCCGGTTGAACAGGTTGAAGAACTCCGCCCGGAATTGGATCCGGGTGTTTCCCGTCACCTCGAAGTCCTTGAGGAACGACAGATCGAATGTAGCTATGCCCGGGCCGGTCACAGTGTTTCTGCCCGCAGTGCCGAAAAATCCCAGCTTGGAGGGGGCGAACTGGCTGATGTCATAGTACCGGTCCGGGCCGCCCAGCACCGGGTTGTTATCACCGCCCTTGACAAAAGCAAGGCTTGGCATTGGAATGAGGTGTGGCGCGCCTCGGAGAATTCGCGGAAGCTAAATACTTCCTACATCGAACGTTTGAACCGGACCATCCGGCAGGGCCCTGCCTACCTCGGGCGTCGGACCCTCAGCCACGCTCGGCGTTCTCGGCGGCTGGAAGATCATCTCGAGCTGCTGCGACGCCATGACAACTTTCGCAGGCCTCATCGTGCTCTGAAGTTTGGACACGAAGTCAAAACCCCGGCGATGCAGGCAGGCCTGACCCAAAAGCGGCTGACGTTCCGCGATGTCTTCACGTCCATCCCAAACTTTTTGTGCTTGGTCAGGACCGTCTGTGTGTTCATCTTCCACGCGAATTCGCCCGGCCGGGAAGACTCGCCGATTTCAGGGGCTGCTTAACAACATTTGATTGCGGAAGCATCGTTTTGAGGGAGAGGCGTCTGCGCGACCAAGCGCTTTCCAACGCCGACTTGCAGGGATGACTAGCAAATTACATTTAGTGCTGCCGGTGGACTTCCGTATGGTCGATTGTCCCGTCGCGGAACTGAAGGACGATGTCGCCTCGGGCACCGACGGCCGGATCGTGCGTCGCGATAAGGACGGTCTTTTTGAAGCCATGTGCCAGGGAGACGAGCAAGTCGGTCAGGATCATCGCGTTCTTGCTATCCAGGTTGCCCGTCGGCTCGTCGGCGAGAATCAGCATGGGGTCGTTCACGAGGGCGAGCGCCGCCGCTACCCGTTGCTGCTCGCCGCCGCTTAATTCGTCAGGGCGCTTCAGAGCTTTCTTGTCCAAATCGACAAGCTTCAGCAGGGCGTGGGCGCGCTCGACTCGGTCGCGATGCTTCATTCCTGATACCGTCATAGGGAGCTGTAGATTGTCCAACGCGTTGAGCCCTGGGATCAGGTTGAACGCCTGGAAAATGAAACCAACCTCCTCCAGGCGGTAGCGCGCCAAATCGCGCTCCGTGATGTTGCCGTTGAGCTGCCAGTTGCCCACCTGGATCTTTCCGGAATCAGACCGGTCGATGCCCCCCAAGAGATTCAAGAAGGTCGTCTTTCCACAACCGCTCGGCCCCTGGATAATCATCACGGCGCCTCTGTTGACGTCGCAAGTGACGCCCTGTAGGGCCTGATGTGTCTCCTCCCCAGTCCGGTACGTCTTCACAACGTTTTCTACACTGATGTCCAGGCCTTCCTGTTTGAATAAATTGGTGTGTAATGTCATGATGCCTCTATCGCTCTTTAATTGCTTCCCGCGCCGTCTTGCGGACCGGCCATAAGCCGAATCCGACCGAAATCGCAGCCAGAACTACGGTGAACACGAGGACACTGGCCGCCGCCGCCAGAGTCAAAACGAGACGGTTTGAGAGTAACCCCGCCACTCCGAGGACACGGGGGAGATCCCAGATTGCCTGCGACAGCCCGTAGCCGGAGATGATGCCCAGGAGAACTCCCATCGCCAGCCCTGCCAGGACCGGTGTGAGAAACATGGCAATGGAAATTCGCAACAACATCGAGATCGGCACGCCGCGCAAGCGCAGCAGGCCGAACGTCAGCCGATCGGCTAAAAAGTTGGCGAAGCCAATCGCGCTCACACTCGCTAGCGCGAGGATGAGCCCGCCGAACATGAACACCTTCATATTTTCCAAAGCGAGCGAAATGAACATGTCCTTGCCGACCCGCTGGCGCTCCGCGGCTTCCCATCGGACCCCTTGCGGACGCATCGGAAGCTTTTCAGTAATGTCCGCAACGAACTGATCATCTACCTCGCCGGACCGCGTGCGGACCACGAACACCGATCGTGAGGGCAGCACGGCAAGTCTCGCCAGCCCGGTCCGCGCGAATTCTGCGCTGGTAATCATACGGGCATCCGACCGCAGCATGTAATTGAGATAATCCACTTCAGCGGAGACGAATCCCTCGCGATCAGACACGCCTGTGGACGGCTGGCCGGGCAGAAACGCCACGACATCGCGGAATTGTACGGGCATCGGCGTCTCGCTGCCATAGCCCAGAATCACATCGCGGTCGAGTGGGATTTTCCGCAGTCGCAGCAATCCTTGGGAGGCCGTAACCGTGGTGTCCGTTAGGCCATCGATAATCTGGCGGAACGGACGTGTCAGGCCGAGAGTTTCTTCGTAGTACACCGTGTTAATGTAGTCCTGGGGCATGTCCACAATGTTCAGAATGAGGCCACTCTGTCCCGGAATGTAAACGCCGGGAACGACGAACTGCTGAATGGTAGTGACGGAGGACACTCGCGGGTCGCTTTGCAGCACCTCCTTGATGGAAGCTATCGCCGTCGCCACCGTGCGTTCGTATTCGGCGATGGTCCGTACTGTCGCTTCGCCATCGCTGAGCTCGGTCATGTTGTATTCAATATGCAGGTCACCGCCAACAGACACCCGAATACCGCGAAGGACGCGACCGTAGAACGTGTCAGCGGCAACCTGTGGCAATAGCGTGATCGCCATCGCGAGCGCCGCGACGAACAGCACTGCGACGACGCGACCCCTGCGGAGCGCCATGTGCTGTCCCACGAACCAGCGCAAGCTGCCGACCAACGGCACCGTGATCGCACTCAGCCCCTCTTGGATCCACCTCACACGCCAACTGAACAGACCGGTAAGGCCGAAGAGAAATAGCGGCACAGCGATGAAGTTTAAGACGATTTCGCTGATGAACAAAACCGGCACCAGCGATTCACGGGTTGGTCCTATCCAGCGTGCGGCCAGAGAGTAGCCCGCAATCCACGATGCCACCTTGTAACCGCCGAGAATCAGAGCGAGGAAGCTCGTTACGATGTACGCCCTCGACATTCGGGTGGCGCGCTCCTCGACGTCCGTGCCGAGCACGCGGGTCAGGGCCTCGCGTGGAGTCATCCGCCGCACATACCGCAGAATCGTGTAGCCCGACAGCAGAGCGAAGAAGACGCCCAGGATCACAAACCCTGCGAAGAACACCAAGCCCCGCACGAAAACCGGCATCGTTGGCATTAAGTGTCCTGCGAGACTGTATCCGATGATGGGAACGAGCGTCCCGAGAAAGAGTCCGACTAAGCTGCCGGCTAACCCTCCGGCGAGCAGGGCGAGCAGAAGTGTGCTCGACACGGCGTTCATCGGTATTCCTCGGACCAATGCGAGACCCACCATGCGACGCTCGTTCAAGATCAGCAGACCGCTCAAGTTTCGTGCCAGCACCCAGCCGAGCCACAAAAGCGGGACGGCAACGAGTACCGTCACTAGTTGAACGAGCCGGGCATTGGCGCTCATGCGCTCTAAGGCGTTTTTCAGGTCGCTATTGACATAAGCGAACGGCGTGAGCTGGTGGGCGGTCTCCTGCACCGTACTGACCAACGGCTCCACTCTGGCAAGGCTTGCATCGAGCTCCCAAGGGGAGACCCAGCGAGACCGATCGACGGCGAGTAAGTGCGATACTTCGGGAACATAAGGAGGCGGTGCTTCGCCGCCGTGGATACCTTCGGAGGAGAGAAACATCTCGCCCATCTGATTTGCTAGATTTGCGAATACATCCAGGGGCAGGGAAATCACAATCGCTTCTTCGGGCAGGTAGGTCAGGGACCCGACTTCCCGCAGCATCCACTTGTTAAATTCCTGTCGCTCAAGCTGAACCGGCGGCGTCATTACAGAGGCCTGAAAAAGCGTCTGGCCGCCCCCGATAGGCACAAGGTGATCCCCTGGGCCGTGATCGTGATCATGCTCTTCTTCAACTTCTCCAATCACGGCAAGGCGCACCGAACTGCCTGCCCGCACACGTTTACTGGCCTCAAATACTTCGGTACCCCGGCCTGCGCCGCGTTGGGCTGCAACAAGAGCAAGCTGGTAAGGGACGGGCGCCGTGCCAGGGCTGGTGCGCCGCAATTCTGGTGGAAGTAATTCCGTCTGGGATGCCGCGATAAAAGCCACCCAGCGAACAGGAAACTCTGCCTGATCAATCTCGATCCGGAGCGGGCTCGTGTTGCGCACCCGCAGGAATCCGATATTTTCAAGCCGCTGGATGCCCTCCAGCCGCTCCAGACTTTCGCGCATTTCTATAAACCGATGCGCCTCGCCTCGCTGCACAACCGAGATGTCCCACGGCATTCGCTGGAGTTGATCTGTAACGTAGCCTTCGATGGCATATCCTGATGTCAGGTACAGCGACGCCAGAATGGCAACCGACAGCATCGAGACGCTTCCGTAAACGAAGAAAACCCTCTTGCCTAGAACACGGAACAAAAACCAGCGCATGCGAAACCCCGCAAAGTGTCTTCTATTGAGGTTTACATAATATCACTGCTGTCCGGCTAAAATTTCAGAACAGCCAACAAGTCTCATGAGAGCAAAAGGTTACGGGCATTGGAGCATTTTTCGATTTGAAATCCGCGAGGGCGAAAAATGGCTTTGAACGTAAAGACTGGGGTAGGCGACAGAATAGTGCATGAACATCGGTCGCACCGTTTTCGCTCAGCTTATGGATCACGTGCCCTCGTACGAGTTTCACAAATGCGTCACGCGCTACCGTGGCGACGATCACCTGCGAAGCTTTTCTTGCTGGGACCAGTTTCTGGCGATGGCGTTCGCTCAGTTGACTTACCGCGAGAGTCTCCGCGACATCGAGGCGTGTCTGCGTTCCATGACCAGCAAACTCTACCACATCGGATTGCGCGGCAACGTGGCGCGCTCGACACTGGCCGATGCCAACGAGTCGCACGACTGGCGCATCTACGCGGACTTCGCCCAGGTGTTGATCGGCATCGCACGGCCTTTGTATGCGCGCGATCCGATCGGCGTCGATCTGGATCAGAGCCTGTACGCGCTGGACTCCACCACCATCGACCTCTGCCTCTCGCTGTTTCCGTGGGCACGATTCCGCCAACACAAGGCTGCCGTCAAACTGCATACGCTGCTGGACCTGCAGGGCAACATCCCCACGTTTCTCCGCGTCACGGCCGGTGCCGTGCACGATGTCAACATCCTCGACGAGATCGTTCCGGAAGCGGGCGCGTTCTACGTGATGGATCGCGGCTACATCGACTTCGAGCGACTCTTTGTCTTCACACTCTGCTCCGCATTTTTCGTCGTGCGGACGAAAGAGAACGTCTTGCTCCAACGCCGCTATTCTCATCCAGCAGACAGAACCAGCGGCTTGCGATCCGATCATACCGTGATCCTGACCGGGAACGCCTCGGCCAGGGCATACCCCGATCCGCTACGGCGCGTTACGTACTTCGATGCAGAAACAAACAAGCGCCTGAAGTTTCTTACCAACAATTTCGTGCTACCCGCACTCACTATCGCTCAAATCTACAAGTGCCGCTGGCAGGTGGAACTGTTCTTCAAATGGATCAAGCAGCACCTGCGAATCAAGGCATTCTATGGCACCAGCCAAAACGCAGTGAAGACTCAAATCTGGATCGCCGTTTCGATCTATGTACTCGTGGCCATTGTCCGGAAGCGTCTCGCTTTGGAAGCCAGCCTTTACCAAATTTTACAGATTCTCAGTGTTACTCTTTTCGAGAAAGTGCCCATTTTACAGGCCCTGGAAGCATCGGGCTCCCAAGACGATTTAGTCAGAAATCCCAACCAGTTGATTCTGTTCGAGTTTTAACCGGACAGCAATGACATAATATAGTGACACTTAGATTCGCTGGGCGGCCTTCTATAGGGCTTTTGTAGCCTGTGGAAATGTCACTATATTAAGAAATATTCAATAATTCTGATGCTGCCTGCCGGTCGCCGAGAAGAGCGCAGACGGCCACGGCGATTCACCTCAACACCAGGATCCAGGGGTGAGCAACTTTCCCCCGACGGAAGCCATCAATCCACGTAGTATTCGTACGTGCCCGCCTGAATTTTCGCCCACTCTTTCATGATGTAGCCCCACGGGTCGGACGCGTACTCCTTCTCATAGTCGCCCGGCACGTTGATGCCCGGAATTCCCGGAATCCAGTCGTAGCGAAGGAGTTGGTCCGGGTCGCCGTATCTTGCCGCCAGCGCTCGAACTTCGGGGTCGCTGACTGGAGCGATGATGCCTTTGTCGGTTACCGTGATCCATTCTCCTGTGTCGGCCAGTTTGTACCGCACCGTTGGGAAGTAAACATGCATGTGCATCGTGTGCTTCAGCGGCAGTCCGTTCGCCTCCGCATAGGCGACGTCCTGAGGGTCCATGCGGCGCGAGGCTGGATGGGAGTACGCGAAGTGCTGCACACCGGCGCGGTTCCGTTCCGCCATGTTCGCCCACGTCTGCGTTCCGTTTTTCAGATACTCGACATCTCGGACCGCCTTCGGGTTGGTTCCAAATCCATCCTGCATTAGGTACCAATATCCCGGTTCAGGAGCCGTAGGGAAGTTAGCGTTCTTGAACTTGGGGTGCTCCAGGAGCATTCGGAAGATGTCGCTGGTTTTTCCGCCACCGTCTACGCGCTCCACGCGGCCATTTTCACTCAAATAGACGGTCATGGCTGGCTGGAACCCCGTGTGGTTGGCCGCAGCGCGAATGACTCCTTTCTTCCACGTTGCCCCTGTCGCCGGCGGATAGATGTTCAGGTGTCCTTCAATGCCGGTCCGCTGACTCCAGAAACGGGTCTGCTCCGGTGTCAATGTCCAATGCAGATCAGTACCTTCCGGGTCCGTAAACGTGCCTTCCATTACATGCGGGATTGGCGCCACCATGCGGTCGTCGAGTAAGTTCCAAACGTCACCCGGGAAGCCAGCGAACTTGCTTAGCAGCTCCTGTGGCGACTCGTAAATCCAGTTGCCCAACTGAATCTTGTCCTCATGGCGTTCACCCGCATGACGAGCGGCGGCGCCCCTTCCCCCGATTCCGGCAAAATAGAATTTAATCTCCGGATGCTCATCAAGATACTCGCCAATGTTCGGCCAGATGAAGTAGTCAGAGAGCTGCAGCCCAAACTCCTCCCGAAGGTCCGCTGGCAGAAACGGCATGTATGCGGGTTCGAAGACTCCAATCTCTTTCCACCCTTCGTTGCCATAAATCAGGCTCGTCTTTCCCCACTCCTTGTACTCTTCTTCCGTGAGCCCTGTCAGCGTCCAGGAAGGAATCGCCACCGCAGTGACGCCTCGCTCCGCCCACGCCTGCTTGACCGCATCCCAAACTTGAGGATCTTGTGCCCATCGGAGAAAGACGTGCACGGTCTGCCCCCTCTGGAGCTTGCCGAGCGGCGCGCGGCCATAAACCTGCCGTACGGCAATGCGGGCCGCTTCAAGCAGTTGTTCTTGACTCAGATTTACCAAGTGGCTCGGGTAGGCCGGCTTGGGATACTGCTCGCGGGACGGTGCTTGCGCCGTTAACGGCCTTGAGAACCCGACTCCGAGCAGGACAGCCATCCCAATCCACAAACCGATAACGTAATATCGTTTTTTCATAGTACCTCCTTAGGAATCGACTGAGTTAAATCAGCCCGCACGCCGCAGCGTTTCCGCATTAGCGCGTTCTCGTATGTGTCTAATAGTCGTCCAGGTAAAATTCGTAGGTGCCAGCTTGAATCTTGGCCCACTCCTTCATCAGGTACCCCCAAGGATCGCGGCCATACTCGCGCTCGTGGTCACCCGGAATATTGATGCCCGGGATGGCTGGAATCCATTCGTAACGCAGGATGTTATCCGGGTCGCCGTACCTTGACGTAAGCGCCCGGATCTCAGGGTCTTCGAACGCTTTCAGGATGCCCTTATCCGCTATGGTGATCCATTCCCCCGTGTCCGCCAGCATCCACCGGACCGTCGAAAAGAACACGTGCATGTGCATCGTGTGTTGCAAGGGGATCCCCTGGGCTCTCGCGTAGGATTCGTCCTCGGGAGTCTTCGCCGGGTGGCTGAATGAGAAGTGCTGTACGCCTGCCCGATTCCGCTCCGCCATATTTGCCCAGCTCTGACTTCCCTTAATCAAAAGGGGCACGTCCCGAACGGCCTTCGGATTCGTCCCAAATCCGTCAGAGTTCAAGTACCAGTAGCCCGGCACGGAGGTGGACGGGAACTGCGCGTTCATGAACTTCGGATGCTCTATGAGCATGCGGAATAACTCGCCCGTGCGGCCGCCACCTTCAACGCGCAACACCCTTCCATGCTCGTCGATGTGCACCCGCTGCAACTCTTGATACCCGATATGGTTCGATGCGGCTGCAACAACCCCGCCCGGCTTCCAGGTGGCGCGAGGGGGATCGGGGTATACCGAAAGATGACCCGGACTCACATCTCTGCTGGCCCACCTCCGTGTTCCCTCCGGCGTCAGGGTCCAGTGCAAATTCGTTCCCTGCGGATCGGTGAAGGTCCCTTCCGAGACGTGCGCCTTCGGCGCTACGACCCGGTCATCGACCAGACTCCACACGTCACCGGGGAAGGCCGCGAACTTACTGAGCAACTCGTGTTGGGTTTCATAGGTCCAGTTTCCCATAAACTTACGCCCGTGCTTGCCCGCCGCCGACCGGTTACGGCCTCGTCCCCCGACGCCCATGAAGTAGCGCTCGATCTCGGGGTGCTTGTCGAGATAGGGCTCGACGTTCTTGTGTAGGAAGTACAGCGAGAGCGGCTGCCCGAAACTTTTCTGTATGTCCGGAGGGAAGAACTGGAGGTATGCCGGCTCGAAAAAAGCAAGCTCTTTCCAGCCTTCATGTCCATGGATCAGATTCGTGGGATTTTCCGTCTCCGCCCACTGCTTCATTTGGGCCTGGGTCATCCCGGGCAGCTCCCAGGGCTGTATCCTCACTGCCGTCACGCCACGGTCCGCCCACGCCTGCTTGATCGCCTCCCAGACGGCCATGTCCTGCTGGTGTTCTTGGAATACATGCACTGTCTGCCCGCTTTGCACCTTGCCGAGCGGCGCGCGGCCATAAACCTGCCGTACGGCGATTTGCGCTGCCTGAAGGAGCTGGTTCGGGTCTGGCTTCACTAGATAGCGCGGGAAGGCGGGTCGGGGATAAGTCGCTCTTGGCGGTGCCTGCGCCACAAGGGTAACACCAACCAGGACGTAGACCATCGCCAATACCGCACACACTTTCCACAAGCGCCCGGACCGTCTCAAGCTGGCTGTCATAGGCGTCCTCCTCCCTTGATGCCTCCTCGGTCGTCAGAACGAGGCGACGTATGGTAATTGGATTGGATGACATCTCACCACAGTGTCACCCCTCATTCAAAACAGGCTTTCCGACTGTCCGATCGTTGGAATTTCCCTGCGAGGCAATCTGAAGCCCAAAAGCTTTTTTTTACATCCTGTTCGGTTGTACCAGAATCCTTTGTCTGAGGTTTTTGGCAACGAGAGTTCGTTGTGTTGATCCTTTGCTAGCTTGCGAACGAGACCCCTTTTTTTCGCTCGATACAGCCGGAATTAGTTTTGGGGCCCTTCCGCACTCGTGAGTATACGCCATTTATCTCCAACTGAACCCTTCCAGTGCAGTTTTGTTCTCCGGGGGCTCCGAGCGGTTTTCTTCGGCTCCTAAAAACCCGTCGGCCCGGCAACCAGAACCAGCTTTTTCAGACACCTCCCCATTCCTGGGGGATAGGTGCCCGTCTTGGCTCGTACGAGGTCCTCAGCCCGCTAGGTGTGGGCGGTATGGGAGAGGTGTATAAAGCCAGGGACACCCGCCTGGACCGCACAGTAGCCGTCAAGGTTTTGCCCTCTCCCCTTGCAGACAAGCCCCAACTGCGCGAGCGATTCGGGCGGGAAGCCAGAACCGTCTCTAGTTTGAACCATCCGCACATCTGCACTCTGTACGACATCGGCCAGCAGGACGGGATTCACTACTTGGTCATGGAGTGCCTGTCGCGCGACTAAGACGGAGAATTCGAACCGTAGCGTTCCCCGATAACCTGCCCGTTAGCCTCGTTGAAGCAGACCTGCCATGTTGGTAGAATTCAAAAGAAAAAGATCCGGCTCGCGAATGATTCAGTATAGAAGGGACGGACGATGATGATTTCTTGGCAAAGACATTTCTACATTCTTGCATTCTTGCTCGCCTTAACGGTGGGCCAGCAAGTTGGCTGGTCTCAGGGAAGCGCCGGAAACAAACCGCTGGTTTTGAAGGGCGCCACGTTGATTGACGGTACCGGGAAGCCGGCTGTACCAGATGCGGTGATCCTGATCGAGGGAGATAGAATCGCCGCAGTCGGCGGACGGCAGACTAATTACCCGCCAGACGCCACCGTCGTGGACCTTACCGGGAACTTTGTGATACCGGGACTCGTAGATAGTCACGTCCATTACCGGCCCTGGCTCGGGGAGTTGTTTCTCAATCACGGGGTAACGACGGTATTCGCAATGCAACCCAGGGATACGTACGGAGAAGCTTATTACCAGCTCTCTCAAAGACCGGATGTCCGGACGCCCCGGCTCTACGATAATGGGGCCAACCTCGCGCTGTCTCCGTCCATGACCCGGGAGCAGGTTCGCGAACAGATCCAGAACTGGCTGAAGAGAGAACCGGAGTTTGCCAAGATGCCCCCCTATAATGAACGGATCAAACAGCCATACCAATGGATGGCGGAGGAAATCCACGCCGCAGGACTGCTGACCTATGGTCACGCGGAAGACTGCCGGGCGGCCGTCGAGGCGGGACTGAACGTGGTGGAGCATGTCTGGGGATGCGCCAAGTTCTTAATGTCGCGGGAGGAGTTGGAAAGCTTCGAACGGGGCGAGTCCTTGCACTGGGGTCTATTCTTGAAAGATAAGGCGCGCAGGGACCAGTTGATCCAACAGGTGATTCAGCGCGGAGGAAACTTCCTCAATCCGACGTTCGTGTATGAATTCGGTTCGCAATCCACTATGGCTTCCCAATTCGAGGCCGACATCGACGCCATCTTTAGAAACTCAACGGTGATGGCTTACTACCCGGCCAATCTTGCGGACGGATTGCGAATTAAATTCCAACTCGCCCGAAATTATTCGAAGAAGTTCGGCACGATGGTGCATCTCTCTCACCTGAATGACAGGGAATTGCAGCAATCGAAAGAGGCCTACCGGCTGACCGGCGAGTTTACAAAGCGGTGGATCGAATTAGGCGGCAAAGTGATCGGCGGTTCGGATTCCCCCTCAATCGGCACCGCGGGGCTCTCTCTGCATATGGAGATGGCGATGCTGGTGGAAAGCGGGCTGACGCCGATGCAGGCGCTGCAAGCGGCCGGTGTGTGGGGCGCCGAACTGCTAACGGCGAAGCGCAAGAAGACTCCGAGGCATATGGTTGGATCGGTAACGGAGGGGGCCTTTGCAGACCTCGTTGTTCTTTCCGCCAATCCCTTGGATGCGATCGGAAACACACGGAAGATCGAGCGGGTAATGAAGGGCGGGAAGTTTGTGAAGTTAGGCTATTCGCCTGATTACGCCTCTGCCCCAGCGGGCATCATCACAGCGACCCCATACATCCTGGCGCCGGAGATCAGCGCGATTACACCCAGCCGGGTTGTCGCGGGGAATCCGGAATTCGAGTTGGTGGTGGACGGCGAGGGCTTTCTTCCGAATTCGGTTGTTCAAGCGGATGGCGCTGCCGTACCGACGGCTTTTGTGGACATACGCACCTTGAAAGCCAGGATGCCGGCCAGCATTGTCGCACAGCCCATTCCGAATCGGTTCGTGCTGTACACAAACCCGGAACAGCGCGTAGATGTCTATGGAGATCGTACCGTGAAAATCACGGTCTTTACCGGCCCCCCGGATGGCGGGCTTTCTAACAGTGTCTCGCTGAAAGTGATTGCCAAGTGACTGGCTGAAAAAAGTCAGTGAGGAAAACGCGGAATACTATTGCGGATTTCAACGCAGTGACGCAGCAGGTGCGAAACGGAGCGGGCAAAGCGGTCACACCGCCAGACCACCACAGCATCCAATCCGCGGCGCCCGATTTTGCAGCGGACTGCTGACTCAGGACACTAGTGAGAGAGCTTATATTACAGCCTGGGGCGGGTGAGCCTGGTTTTCTTGGCAAAGGAAGGCTAAAGATCCCCAAGTACCGGGGATCTATAGCCCAGTGCCGAGTGTGGCCGCACCGTGCTGAATTCCTTCCTCCATCCCTCGATCACTATTTGCGCCTCCTTCAACGAATAAAAAATCTCTCCGTTCAGACATTCATCCCGCAGCTCTGAGAGTGGATTCCGGCTTCTTGGCATGCTTGGGGGACCGTCTTCCCGCTCGCGATCTGTACTTCGATCTGCCGTAGGCCTGTTACGATCTGTTCCGGTTAGTTCTTCTGGATTGACATGACCTTCTTTCCTCCTTGATGAGATTCTCTCTCACTGCAGGTGCTGCAAAAAGAGCCGGTCAGGTCACTAATCAGCGGGCACAAAACTTTGTCCGTTTATCAGCGATGCCGGATCACGCCAGAGAAAGACATCCGGGAAGCCCTGGCACGGACACAGGCCGGGAATGCGGAAAACAGAGACCGGCGCGTTGCATCGATTGCAAAGGCCGGAGATTCCGAAAAATGAACCCCACCTGCACAAATTCCGCACAATCTGCACCCCAATCGGGCAGTGCCTTTTCTGCCGAACTGCCAACTTGTTGATTTATAGGGAAAGAGTTGGTGAGCACGGTAGGAATCGAACCTACAACCTTGGGATTAAGAGTCCCCTGCTCTGCCAGTTGAGCTACGTGCCCTTAATAAGTTACGGCTTATCTAGCCGTTGATGTAGCGGATATTGTAGCGGGTAGCTGTAATTTATTTTCCTTTTGAAGTCCAGTAATCGTTGTTTCATTGAGGTCTTCCAGGCGCTCAAAGGCCCGCTCTATTGCCTCCGGGCTCGGATGAACATACCGCTGAGAAACGGTCACGGTGGAATGTCCCATGAAGTTGCTCAATCTCAAAAGCATCTGCACGCGCCTCGCCCATGCGAGTGCCGAAGATATGCCTCAGGGAGTGTACCACAAAGTCCTTTGGCAGGCGAAGCAGTGCCCTCACGCCGAGTTCGTGGCCGTTGCCCTAGCTTCGAGCCTGGCTTTTACCCTGGACGTTAGGCAAAGGTTACGTTTGGCAAACTTCGATTTACCTGCTCCAGTTTCCTCTGATTTACTATCTCATCTTGTGTAATCTTCCCCCATTCATTTCAATCAGACGGGATAACAAGGTGGCGGTTTCCCTGGGTATAAATCTTCCTTTTGAACCGCCATACCAAACCAAAGTAGTCCGGGCAATTTGCGCTTGACACGACAGGGTGGGAGGCATAGGTTTTCAGGTGAAGAAGCCGGTCTGTTGTATGCTTGCAGTTGAACGGCAACCTGGAATGGAAATCCCGGTTCACACGGTTTTTTGAGTCCGAGGAGGGAATCGTTCCGATGCACAGACTCGTAGTTTTTCTGTTGATTGCACCGTTGATCGTGTTGAGTTGCTCCTCACCCGGTCCGGAAGTAACCTCGCCGGAAGCAGCACCGCCGGAAGTTGCTGCGCCGAGTCCCGGGAGGGAGGTCATAAATCGAATGATCGAAGCTCACGGAGGGCTGGAGAGATGGCGATCTGCACCGACGGTGAGCTTTGATATCACTTCCGAGCCCGATGGAAAGGATTTTCGAGTGATGGTGGAGCAGGGAGCGCGCCGTGCTTACCATGATTATCGAAGGTCGGCCGCTCATCCGGCAAAGGAAGCCTGGATTTCCTGGGACGGAAAGCAGGCTTGGAGCGAGAATTATTTAGATCCTACGTCGACACGGATAGCTCGTGGGTCGCCACGGATAGTTGCGCTGCTCAATTACTACTTCTTTAATCTTCCTTGGGTGGCGGCAGACCCGGGTGTGATCCTGAGTGCGCCGGGAACCGGCAGATTCTGGGAGGACCCGACTGAATACATCACGGTGAAAATGACTTTTGAACCCGACGTGGGCGACTCGCCCAACGACATTTTCGTTCTGTATATTGATCCAACCAGCTACCGCCTGAGGGCGACCGAATACAACTTTACCTACTCTGGCGTCCGTGGACCCCCGAGAATTGCGATTTACGAAGAGTTCACGACAGTAGACGGGCTTACCGTTCCGACGGTTATTTCAATTTATGGCACGGGAGAGGTCCATCATAGCGAAGACCGCGAGCTTCATTCACGCCGAGAGGCAAGAAACTGGTCATTCCATGAACTATTTGATGAATCGCGGATGGTCATGCCGCCCAATGCGGAGGTCGATACAAATCTTCCCGTGAAGGAAATTTCACAATAGGCCTATCAGTAGTTGAAACCTCACACGGCGGCATGATCTCGGGAGGTTTGAAGGCATCAGCCGGTCAAGTTCGCTGATTACCGGAGCACAGAGTCCCTGTACGCTCCTTTGGACCCAATGGGAAACATCTCACCGTACTGGCGACAATTGCTTTCCCCTCCCCCCCCGTGAAATCTTCCTCCCATTATCTTCAATCCAGTGGGGGGGGTAATCCGTGCCCATATCCCCAGGTGCCCGTCTAGCAGCTTGTTGAAAAAAGAATTTTGAATGGCTCCACGAGTACGCAAATCCTTGTAACCCATTGATCCTGAGTTCGGCGAAATTCCCAAAATTCGGTTTTCAGACCGGCGAAAATGATTTTTCAACAAGCTGCTAGGTCTTGCCCGCTGGTGGAATCTGGAAATACAAACCGGCCTGTAACCGATAGAATGGAGGTAGTCTCTTGTATACTCTCATGTGATCGGAACCTAAATAAATGAAATTCGGATTAAGATTTTGTTGATCTTCGTGGGTGGAAAAACCGTGTTCCAGGTCCCAACTTACTAAATCTGCTGAACCCCAACAGTGTTTGCGCAGATGGGGACCTCATGAGAAGACTTTTGGCCGCTCACGATCTGTACACGGCGGACAAGCCCCTCGAGTTTGTTCTCCAATCTTTTTTATCACCAACAGGAGGGACACCATGGGGAGACTCACGTTTTACAGGTTCGCTTTTATCCTCTTTCTTCTTTTCGGGATCATTTCCATTCCTGCTGCTGTCCAAGCACAGCAGCCGGCCATCCTGGTGATCGAAGGGGGCACGCTGATAGATGGCAATGGAGGAGAACCCCTACGGGATGCTTTGGTCATCCTACGGGGAAACAGGATCGAGACTGTGTCTCAAAAAGGGCAAGCGAGCTACCCGGCCGGTGCCCGGGTCCTTCGGGCCGATGGCAAGTTCATCCTTCCCGGCTTGATGGACGCGCACGTTCACTCCGCTGACTGGTTAGCGGAACTGTTCCTTGCCCACGGTGTGACGTCGATCTTCGACATCGGCGCTGGAAGCCAGTTGCAATTGGTCCGGCGCGAGGCGGTTGCGCGAGGGAAGATCCCTGGTCCTAGAATCTTTGCGGCGCTGGAGAGTTTGCTGGCTCCTGTGGGGCAAGGACACGCAGTGTTTGGTCGCGAAGGGCGCCAGGAGCTGATGACGGTTGAGAAAGCGGTAGAAGTCGTCAAGCGCGCTATTGCCGCCGGCGCCGATCTGTTTAATATACACCGTGGACTCACGCTAGATGTCTGGAAGGCAACCATCGAGGAGGCCCATAAAGCAGGCTTGCCCGTGGTGGCCCAGCCGCTAGGACCCACCCTGTATGCGAGGGAAGCGATCTTGGCTGGGGCCGACATCTTGGAGCATGCTGCGGGAATAGGGTACTCGATTGTCAAAGATCCTTCCCAGTGGGAGAGGCACGGCGAGATCGAAATCCAGGTGATCGACCCGACTCCTTTTGTCGATATGGATCAGGAGAAGGCCGCGGATTTGATCCAACTGATGGTGGAGCGAAATGTCTATGTGGAACCGGACCTGATCGCCATAGGGCGAGGAATCTTCGACAAGCGCGAGGAGTGGAAAGCGGAGGATCAGCGGCTCATGGCAGACCCCAATCTCGCCTATATTCCGGCGATGGCTCGTGGTAAGTGGATGGCGAACTACGGGGAGTTTGACTATCTGGAGCCTGCCGAATGGGATCGGAGAAAGAGAGGGTTCCAAAACATGCAGCGATTTATCGGACAGTTCGTGCGGGCGGGGGGAAAGGTGATGACCGGGACGGATACCTCTGGCAACGGGGGCTGGAACGTGACTGGCATCGGGTTGCATCGCGAGATGGAACTGTTTATCGAATCGGGCCTGACCCCGATGCAGGCCATCATGGCGGCGACACGCAATGTAGCCGAGGGATACCGGGTGCTGGACCGACTGGGAACCATCGAGGTGGGGAAGCTGGCGGATTTGATGGTCGTCAATGCCGACCCTTTACAAGACATCCGAAACACGCAAAAGATCGAGTGGGTGATCAAGGACGGTAAGGTGATCGATCGAACTTATCATCCGTCGTTTAAGGGTACTTTCACGGCCGCCGGGGTGGAAGCGCTAGAGTGGGTCGAAGCCCTTAAGCAAGTAACCCTGCAAGGGGTTCCGAGGTCCGGATTAGCGGATCCCACATGGGCCTTTGGGCAGCCCTGTCCGGGGATCGAATACATCTCTCCAAGCATGGTGACGGAAGGGGATCCGACCCTGACCCTCACGATTCAGGGAGTGAACTTCACGCCCCAATCGCAGGTCTATTTTGACGGCGAGCCTGTGCCCACCCAACTGGTGAGCGCAACGGAGCTGCGAGCCACTATAGACGCGGGTCTCATCCGACGGGCTAGGACATTTCCCATCACGGTGCAAAATCCGGGTCCGCCTTTTTTCCAACCGCAATGGGGGTCAACCTCTAACCGTGCTCACCTCCTGGTCAATTTTAGATACTAGAGCATTTTTCAAATTGGTGTATAGAGGGGGACTGGGATCTGCGTCAGGGCACGGTTTTAACCGTGCCGAAAAAAGCAGGGGGGTAGAGCGGCTTTAGCCGCTGAGGTTCATATGTTTCTATCGGGTCCCGTCAGGGGTTAAAACCCCTGACGGCTGGCCTCGTTGCGGCACGACTGAAGTCGTGCCCTGACGAACCCCTATACATCAATCCGTAAAATGCTGTAAGCAAGCGTTGTACTCGGTGGAGGAGTCAGGGTTTCAAGAAGGGGATGCACCCTGAGAACCCAGCCTCAAAAAGGGGAGTCCCCGCAGGAGATGGAACAATGACTAGAAAAAGATCAAGGTTGGTGCTTCGGGTAGTGGTTGCCAACCTCTTTTTTATTTTTTGGGTGCTTCCGCAATCAAAGGTTGTTAAGCAGCCCCTGAAATCGGCGAGTCTTCCCGGCCGGGCGAATTCTCGTGGAAGATGAACACACAGACGGTCCTGACCAAGCACAAAAAGTTTGGGACGGACGTGAAGACATCGCGGAACGTCAGCCGCTTTTGGGTCAGGCCTGCCTGCATCGCCGGGGTTTTGACTTCGTGTCCAAACTGCAGAGCACGATGAGGCCTGAGAAAGTTGTCATGGCGTCGCAGCAGCTCGAGATGATCTTCCAGCCGCCGAGAACGCCGAGCGTGACTGAGGGTCCGACGCCCGAGGTAGGCAGGGCCCTGCCGGATGGTCAGGTTCAAACGTTCGATGTAGGAAGTATTTAGCTTCCGCGAATTCTCCGAGGCGCGCCACACCTCATTCCAACGCCAAGCCGCACCAAACCTTGCTTTCTGCTGCACTCTGACCACGGGATTATTCTTTCGTTTCTTGATGACTTGGCGGTGATAGATTGTGCCACTGTTCCTGCAGAAGGTCCTGCGGCACATCTTGCATCGAAACCGGCGGCGTTTGCCCCAGCGGGTTGGGTAAAAATCAAAACAAACGATCATTTCCCAAGAAGGGTTTGTTCGCAGTAGACACTTTTCGTTTGGACAGCGGAGATTCTTCACGGCACTTGAACCCGTTCGTCAGCAGATCTGGCGACTTCAAAAATAGGTCTTAAACCATACCACACGAACGGGTTACAAACGCCCCCAACAACAATTGTCTGCGGACGCACCTCCTGGCTTTGGAACTCGACGCAGCGGGGGAGTCGCAGAAAGACCGGCGCCATCCCGATTTCTCTCACCAGTCTCAGAGATTGCCTGGCTCGCAGTTACAGATGGTTATTGGCACGGATGGCCGCAAGTCACCGGAGGTGGAGGACCCCACCCTTCAGGAACTCTGCCCTCATCCCAGGTGGAGGCTCCCACCGGGCTCATGCCGACCTCCCTGGCCATCTGAGAAGTCAAGTGGACCGTCTTGCCGCCAACCACCGTCATCAACACCTGGGTCGTTGGAATCTGGTCCTCTGGAATGGTCAGTAAATCCTTGTTCAGGACGATGAAATCAGCAAACTTGCCAGGCTCCAACGAGCCCAGTAAATTCTCCCGCAACATGTAGTGGCCGCCCCATTGGGTCAGCGCTTTGAGCTGGACAATCCGATCCGTTCGCTCACCAGGTCCATAAACCATCTGATCTCGGTCGTTATACCGGTTCATCCCTTTCAGGATGAAGAAAAACGACTTGAAAGGTATCGGCCGGTCAATCTCAGAAGTGTTCATGACTTCAGCGTCCCACAAACGCTTCCGCGGAACTACCCAATTGGTGTACTCCAGCCCAAATCGCTTCGCGATTCGCGAGGCACCCCGGTGAGTCTCATATAAAATCGTGTTCAACTGGCTGACCATCATGCCCAGGTTCTTGATGCGAGGTATCTGTTCCGGCCGGGGAGCTCCCGCGCTATGATCAAAGGCATGCCGCTTCGCGCGGATCTCTTCCAGCGTCAGCCCAGCCCGTTGGCTTCCTTCTTCAATCGCATCCATCACGTAGTCAATTCCTTTGTCGCCCGATGTATGCATTGTGGCAAATCGGAGGCCGGATTCAGCGATCGCTACATTCTGGTCCCATCCAGGTGTGCCGGGCGCATTACGGCATCCCACGCCACCCTGCTGCGGGGTCTCCCCCTGTTGCTCCGCCCACTCAGCTCTCTCTGGAACCGAGAAGCATCCGCCACTAGAACCAAAAGCCCCGACAAACCATAAGTGGTCTGTCCCGTGTCCTTGCATGCCAGCCAACAATCGCAACGTGTTCACGTCCCAAACATGCCCCCGATAAGAATACCCAAACCGCGACGGCATCTCCCCTCTGGCATCTAGCAGATGTAATGCGTGCAGGTTACCAAAAGCATAGGGAGCCGAACCGAAGGTTGTGGTTCCATAGCTGGCCCAAATTTCCATCTCTGCTTTGAGCACCTGGGCCAGCAAGTCCGTCCTACCACGAAAGAATGCATCCGGCTCCATGGGCCGATTAAAGCCAGGCCCCCCCCTTATTTCGCTTGCGTTTATGACATCTTCCAGTCTGGGATGGACCTTCTGCAACTCGTCGAGGGCCATTTGGTTTACGTAAGCGGTAATGAATCCATTTTTCACCTTCACAGGGTTGTTTGGGGCCAACTGGTCAAGCCATTCTTTCGAGAAGGAGTTTCTAAACAGAGGTTGCATCTCCTCGGCCCATTCCTCATCCGGCCCCCAATTAAAGCTCAACAGGATAGGCTGGCCCGGCCTGGCTTTCCCAACCGCTTCCTGAAGCATAGGCTCGAACCTAGCCAACTGTTCCTTGGGCGGGAGGTCAGGCATCCACCGGTGGACCAAGAAGTCATCATTCGGGAGCACATGAGTCAGAGCCCGAGGTTCCTGGAAGGCCCAGTCCGTTGGGTGCTCGTGCGTCAGGATAAAGCTCGGGAATATCGTTCGTCCTTTCACATCAATCTGCTTGGTCTGCGGGCCTGCCAGCGCCCGCATGTCCGCACTCGTTCCCATCGCAAGAATCTTGTCGTCCCGGATCGCCATCGCCTGCACAATCGTCCCCACGTTGGACGTGAAGGAATCATCATCCATGGTCACAATCTTTCCGTTGTAAACAACTGTCTGCGGATACGCGCCTAGGCGCGCCGCTATGTCTGCGTTCTGGGCCCATCCCCAAACACTGCACAACATAATTGCTGACAATATTTTCACATTCACGCCTGCTGTTCTCATGATTCCCCCTTTTTTTGGAAGCCGAAATGTACAACAATATCTTGGCGGCATCACTCTCCTTCGCCAGGCCGGTTCCCCAATCTGCTGCCTTTCCACCCACCACTGTCATGGGCACCAGGGTATGTGGCATTTCTGTCTCTGGGATCTTCAGGAATCCCGATCCAGGACGATGAAATCAACATACGCGCCAAACCCCGGCATCCCCAGATGTTCTCCCCCCATCACGTAATGGCTGCGTTAACGCCTTCAACTGAACGATTCGGTCGGTTGCTCCTCCCGTCATTATACCGATATATCCGCTTAGGTGATCAAGAAAACATCTCCTGTGGGATCTCTGCAAGTGCCCAATTTTCAAATAGAAACACAAACTTTTCTTATGCCCCAACTCGCTGCTTGATAGAGAAAGCCCTTGTGCTCCACCAACGGCTTCACACTGGGTCTTCCCACCGGACGCGGTAACAGTTCGGCAATATCCCGTTCCAGGCTATCGTTCGCGGGTATAAGCTTGCCGGCGAAAATTCATAAAGGAAATCCGGGATTAAACGTTCATATAGTGTTTCATCCAGTGTTCGGCCATGTCAACGTACCGTGCAACCCAGACATCCTGGAATTTCCTGACGTGGTCGAAAAACCGTTCATGCACACCGATCCGGTCGGGAATGCAGGAGCGCATGGGATGAATCCCATAGGTCAAAGCTCCAGGATATTCTTCTTGTCCGAGTTTATAATAGGAATCAAAAAAATCTTTGACAAATGCAAAAGATTCCTGTCCGCTCCTGAAACCTTTCAGGCTGCCCGTTTCTGGGAAAACAGCGAAATCGTTGCTGGTCATGGTGCGGTGAGGAATCACCACGATTTTCTTGCCATTGCGGGTTTTAATGCCATAGGGCAAATCATCCCCCTTCAAATCCCCATGCCAGATGTATCCTTCCTCTGCCAGGATTGCCGGAGTCTTGTCGGTGCACTTTGCGCCGGGATTGATCCAACCCGCCGGACGCTGCCCGACTACCTTCTGAATGACCGCTGTCGCCCTTTGAATCTCCCGTCGCTCCTCTGCCTCCGATAGATGGGTGGTCGGCACGCCCTGATCGTAACTGCGAGCAACGATTTCGTGCCCTTTGCTGTGAAGCTCGCGAAACAGGTCTGGGTACCGTTCTATCATTCCCGCATTGGGGAAAATAGAAGCCTTGATGCCGAATTTGTCCAGCAGTTTGATCGCCCGCCAGATGCCCACGGTAAAGACGTATTGGTCCTGCTCCGACTCCAGCGAAAGATCCCTCTTGTAAGTTGCTCGTGAATCTTGCAACGGCCGATTCGTGTTCCATTCCGATGTTACGTATACATGCAGGCATAGAGGGCCATTATTCGGCCATCGGATTCTTCCGGCCCTCTCTCGATAGGGAATTCTAATTTCTTCAAAGGGCCAGTCCGGCCATGGTCCTGAAGTGCCACCCTGTAGCTGGGTCTGTCCGCCGACCCTCCGGATTGAGGCCATCACGGCTCCCGCCGCTGCAAACGCTCTGAAAAAGTTTCTCCGTTCCATAATTTCCTCCCCAGTTCACCTAAATCGGAATTTCCGTTTTGAAGGCTACTTTTCCCGCATCCTACACCAACCACTCTCTTGTAACCAGTTCAGATCACCTTGGCCGTAGCGTTGCGGTTCATTCTGCCCATTCCGCCGGCCTTCTTTGGTCTCTTTGCCGCCTCCAATCAGCCTCGCAGAAATTGGAATACAGGGAGCATCACACCCTGGCTTGTCTCTTGCTGACAGGGAGGGTTTTCAGACCATCGCTGGAGCACCGGACTTGAAACCACGCGCACAGGCGAAACCCACAAGACCTCTGCTGCTTCTGCGGTCCTATTCGACAAGGACAAGAAGGTCCTCGGGAAGGCTCCTTAAACGTGAATCAAAACTTATTTCGCTTCTTGTAGGTGTTCCAAGAATGAGCGGCCTACGATATCGGGGTCGGATTCGATTTCCTGGGTCTGAATGTCGGTGAGATAGTGATCGTAAACTGTGGCCCGCTCGTGGGCCAAGGGTGTGGCGCAATAGCAAGTTTCGCACATTCGATCATTCCCGGTGCGACGATCCTGGCCCTCCGCATCGACGCCAAGATTTCTTTCCCGTCTGGCTTTTGCCCGGCAATGGTGCCGTCACTCAGTTTCTTGAAGAAGTCTCCTTTTTTCTCCTCGATGAAATTGGCTCTAATCAAGTAACGCATGAAAAACTTCCTCGTCCTTGTCCTTCACAATCCCGGTCGGTGTCATCTTTGCCAATCGTAGGAGGCAAGGCCGCCTCCCAGCAGTCCTCGGTTCGCCCTTGTTCACCCGCATGATTGGAACTGTTGCGAAGAGATTACACGAGGGGAGAGGGGAAAGCAATTGGGTCAGCCCCGGAGCCTTTGCACCCAAAGACGAAAAGAGATTGAACCGATAACGGGGGAGCGTATACTTTGTACTCGAAGCTTCTGGATTAACCTGCTAACAATCGTCGAGGGGAGGGGGATCATGAAAAAGCAATGGGTTTTGGGATTGGCGGTAATGATGTGGGTAAGCTGGGCTGGACAGGACCTCCTGCGGGCTCAACAAGCACCGGACACCATTCTCTACAATGGAAAGATCGTGACCGTGGACAACCATGAGGTCAACTCGGACTTGGGAACCATCGCTGAGGCGATTGCGATCCGGGATGGAGAGATCGTCGCCGTGGGAAGCAACTCCCAGGTTCGTCGTCTGGCAGGTAGTAACACCCAATCCATTGACCTGATGGGGAGAATGGTTGCTCCGGGCTTCGGTGCCACGCACGATCATCCGCCGGACTGGGACCCGCTGAATACGTATATCGTAAAGAAAGTGGTCACCGATGATATCCATATAGAGCGGTTTTTGGAGGACCCCCCCGATCAGCAATTGGAACAGTTTCCCCGGGTTCTAGAGGAGGCGGTCCTCAAGGCCCAGCCGGGCCAATGGATTCGGATTAGCATGTTGTTTGGGAAAGAATATCGGTGGCGTGACCAGATTATACCGATGTTGGGGCAGCAAATTAACAAGCAGATGCTGGATCTGGCCGCTCCTAATAATCCGGTTGTGGTTCGCGCTGGTTTTGTCGGAATGTTGGTAAATCAGAGAGCGATTGCCGAAGTAAAAAAGTACTACGGGGACCAATGGAACGAGTTCCTCTACCCACTATTAGGAGACCAGGGTGGTGCTCCGACGAATTTTGATGAAAGAGGCTTCTGCGCCGTCTGCTATCGTTACGTGGAACAAGACGTGCTCTACTCACCGGAAGTGTTGCGGGAAATCTACCGCCTGGGGTTGTCCTGGATGGGAGGGTATGGGGTCACCCTCAACGGAACGTCGCTGTACACAGGTGGTGCGATTCGCGCCTACAACACCCTGGATCGCCGGGGGCAGATGGCTATTCGCTTTGCTTGGGGCTACTACTGGCCGTTTCGCAACGACTTCTTTGCGGACCCCTATTTTGTGCAGGCAGCCGTCAGCCGGGAAAGAACGGGCTCGAATTATTTCTGGAATACAGGCATGACTTCGATGATGGGAACGGGCTGCAGCGAGCTGCCCGGCACTTCACCGGAGGTCAAGCAACGGGAACCCAAGTGCAGATTTGACAATCCGCAGAATAGGGCTATTGAGGCTCTCTATGAATACGTCAAGGCGGGAGGGCGGCTGACCGGGGATCACATGACGGGAGATAAGGACGTTGATATCCTCCTGGACACCATCGAGAGGGCGAGCAAAGATGCCGGCATGACGCTGGAGGAGATTCGTTCCAAGCGCCATGTGACCGAACACATGGCCATGTATCCTCGGCCGGATCAAATCCCGCGGTTCAAAAAACTGGGCATGATGACCAGTGGATGGGACTTCTATATTTGGGAAGGAAGCGGGCAGCAGATCCTGCGGGATTACGGCGAGCGGGGCGCGATGCAGGTGGTTCCTCGCAAGAGTCTCTATGAAGCGGGCATCATGAACAGCGTCGAGATTGACCGGCCCATTGGATACACCGACCTGACCTACTTCCAGGTTCTTTATTCTGGAATTACCCGAAAGGATCAGAACGGGATGGTGACTGCACCGCAGCAGGGAGTGGATCGGCGAGCGATGTTGAAGTCGGCGACGCTCTGGGGGGCCTATGGGACGTTGCGGGAAGATGTGCTGGGGTCGCTGGAGCCGGGCAAATGGGCGGACCTGATTGTGCTCGATAAGGACTACCTGACAGTTCCGGTGGAGGAGATTCCCAAGCTGCGGGTTTTGATGACCATGGTGGGCGGCAAGGTGGTACACCTGGTTCCGTCTCTGGCCCGCGAAATCGGGATGCAACCGACCGGGGCCCAGGTAGAACTGGGCGGACCGGCGGCGCAGTGGTAATTATTTCACGGATCCGTCCAGGATTCCTGATCCATTTCTTGCTGATGAGGTAAACGAGATGAGAAAAGCATCGACGATAGGTTTGATAGCGATTCTGTGCGCTGCTTGGGGATGGGCTCAGCAGGTAGATGTGGCTGCCAGGTTGGGCTATCCCCAGATGATTGTTTATAACGGCAAGATCGTCACGATGGATGACGCCTCGTTTGAGTCCCGTGTGGGGACGATTGCGCAGGCCATGGCGATCCGGGACGGGAAGATACTGGAGATGGGGACCAATGCGGAGGTGCAGGCATTGGCAGGGCCGCAAACGAAGCAGATTGATCTGAAGGGCAGGACGGTGCTGCCGAGCTTCATCATGACCCACGAGCATCCCACGGATTGGGCCTTTCAGGAACCAAGGGCCATTACTCACGTCCTACCCAACGACGATGTGATTATCCATCGCTGGCTGCCGAATCTGCCGCCCAAGGAACAGTTGGCGCTATTTGAGCCGGCGTTTCAGGAAGCCCTCTCCAAGGCGAAGCCAGGACAATGGATTCTGCTCAGCTTCAACTGGGGACCGGAGTATGAATGGGCGATGGAGATGGGGGCGCTGTTTAAAAAGAGCATCACCAAGGAATGGCTCGATCAGTTGGCTCCTAACAACCCGGTAAAGGTGAAAAATGGGTTTATTACCTCTGTGGTAAATCAGAAGGCCATTGACGAGCTGCGCTCGGTCCATCCCACGCTTTCCGTGATGACGGGCAACGCAGGGGAACAGAGTGCCGAGCAATTTTTGCAAACGGGCGGTGGCTTCAGCCGGCCGATAGAACCGGATGCAATGTTCAAGGGTAAGACGCCGCTGCTGGCTGAACTTCTCAAGGCCGAAATGGAGTTGTGGGTGAGCTACGGGATCACGACCTACGGTTCCTCTCCCTATGCCTATCACAACTACCAGGCGCTGGATTACCTGGACAAGAAGGGGGAAATGCCAGCCCGCTTCGCATGGGGCTACACGGGGCCCGACTGGAGCACCGATATCTTGCGGTACCTGTCCGGCATGGTGGGACACGGCACCGACCATCTCTGGCTGGTGGGAGCGTGGGCGGCGGTCGGCAGTTCTTGCATGAGCGTGCCTGTGAGACCGGAGTGGGAACAACTGAGTGAGCAATTCACCGGGTCCACATGGGTAGGGGACATCGAGAGGTGCAGCTTCACTCCCGGCGCATGGGGAAGGGAGATTCTGGAACGGATACTCGAGAGCGGCATGCGGGTAGCGACGATGCATACGGGAGGGGACAAGGATATTGACTATTACATGGACGCGATCGAGGAGGTGGGCAAGAAAGCCGGATTTACTCTGGAGCAAATCCGCGCCAAGCGGCATGCCTTTGACCACGGTGATGGTGCTCCACGACCAGATCAGCTTCCGCGCATTAAGAACCTGGGGATGATGGTAAGCCAACGGAACACGAATCTGTGGGAGACGTACCGCGGCGCGTCGGTGATTGCCAAGCAGTATGGAATCGAGTACACCAATTGGACGGTGCCGCGCAGGAGTCTGACGGAGGCAGGCATCATGAGCACGTTTGAGATCGACCGGCCTCTTCCGCACAAGGTGTTCTTCTTTATTACAAAGGGGATGAATCGGTACAACGACCGGGACCAGATGGTCTATGGGCCTGGGGAGAGGACGGATCGGATTATCCAGTTGAAGGCCCTGACCGTATGGGGCGGATACTACGTGCTGCGGGAGGACCTGCTGGGGACGCTGGGGCCGGGGAAGTTTGCGGATTTCATTTTGCTAGATCGGGATTTCCTGACGATCCCGGAAGCAGATATTCCGAAGATAGAGGTGCTGATGACGGTGGTCGGCGGAAAGACGGTGCATTTGAATGCGGCGCTGGCAAGCGAGATCGGGATGCAGCCAGTGGGCGCAAGCACCTGGACAGAGCCGATCCCGGAAGGATGGGAACCAAAGGCTTATTGAACCGAATGTTTGGTTTGAGGAAGGAGGCAGAGGTGAGAAAAGGAATGGATGTAGTACTGGCTGTGGTGTTAGCTTCTGGCTTGGCCTGGGCTCAACAAGCGAACGTAGCGGCGAAGTTGGGTTATCCCCAGATGATTGTCTACAATGGCAAGATCGTGACGATGGATGACGCCTCGTTTGAGTCCCGTGTGGGGACGATTGCGCAGGCGATGGCCCTCCGGGACGGGAAAATCCTGGAGATGGGGACAAATGCGGAGGTGCGGGCATTGGCAGGGCCGCAGACGAGGCAGATTGATCTGAAGGGCCGAACGGTGTTACCGAGCTTCATCATGACGCACGAGCACCCGGTGGACTGGGCCTTTACGGAACCCCGCGGTTTCCGGCATGTGTTCCCCAATGATGATGTGATCATCTCTCGATGGCTGCCGAACCTGCCGGCGAGGGAACAGTTGGCGCTGTTTGAGCCAACGATGCGGGAGGCCGTGGCGAAAGCGAAGCCAGGGCAGTGGATCCGGGTGATTCCCAACTGGGGCCCAGACTACGAATGGGCTGAACAATTTAGCGGGCCCCGTGGTGGATTCTGGAACGACTCCATCACGAAAGAATACCTCGATGTATTGGCGCCCAACAACCCGGTCTGCATCAGTAACGGCTTTACCAGCGCTTGCATGGGCAATACGCAGACTGTGGAAGAATATCGCAGTGTGCACCCGGCATTGGACCATTATGCAACTCTCCGCGTAGGCCTACCGCCGAATGAGGAAGTCGCCCGCCGGATCGAGCAATCGGGCAGGTTGCCACGTCCGGCGAATGGCGATGTTCTGTTCAAGGGGAAACTGCCGGAGTTGGCTGATGTGCTCAAGGCACAACTCGATCTGTGGGCCAGCTATGGGATCACAACGTTTGGTGGCTGGTGGTATGCCTATTCTAATCTGCACGCATTCCACCTGCTGGATTCGAAAGGGGAAATGCCGGCGCGGCTTGCATTGGGGCATCGGGGGCCAGCGTGGGACTTGGGCACGCTGCGAATGTTGGCTGGCATGTTGGGACACGGAACAGACCACTTATGGTTTATCGGAGCTTTCGGTAGTGGCGGCGGTTGCTTCTCGGTTCCGGAGAGGGCGGAGTGGACGGAGCAGCGGGGTGATAATCGGGAGAGTAATGACCCGAGGGGTGAGGGATGCAGTAATGCTCCCGGCACGCATGGCTATGAAATGAATGTAAGGATCGCGGAATCCGGCCTCCGGTTTGCCACAATGCATACAGGGGGGGACAAAGGGATTGATTATCTCATGGATGCGATTGAAGAAGGGAGCAAGCGGGCCGGGATGACGCTGGAGCAGATTCGCGCCAAGCGGCATGCTTTTGATCATGGCGCGGGAGCTCCTCGACCGCAGCAGCTCCCTCGGATTAAGAACCTAGGGATGATGATCAGCCAGTTGAACACGATTTTGTGGGAGACCCACCGGGGTGCGTCCGTGATCGCCAAGCAGTATGGGGTGGAGTACACCAACTGGGTGGTGCCCCGCAAGAGCGTAACGGAAGCGGGGATCATGAACACGTTTGAGATAGACCGGCCGCTGCCGCACAAAGTGTTCTTCTTCATCACGAAGGGCATGAACCGCTACAACGACCGGGACCAGATGGTCTATGGGCCTGGGGAGAGGACGGACCGGATTATCCAGTTGAAGGCCCTGACCGTATGGGGCGGATACTACGTGCTGCGGGAGGACCTGCTGGGGACGCTGGGGCCTGGTAAGTACGCTGATTTCATCGTCCTGGACCGGGATTTCCTGACGATCCCGGAAGCAGATATTCCGAAGATAGAGGTGCTGATGACGGTGGTCGGCGGAAAGACGGTGCATTTGAATGCGACGCTGGCAAGCGAGATTGGGATGCAGCCAGTGGGCGCAAGCACCTGGACAGAGCCGATCCCGGAGGGATGGGAACCAAAGGCTTATTGAACCGAATGTTTGCTTTGAAGAAGGAGGCCCAGATTGTGATTGAACAGGGGCGGTAGGAGTACAACACCCGGAAGCCGCGCTCGGCTATAGAGTCTGTGTGAAAACTTGGTTTTTACGTCAGGGCATGACTTCAGTCATGCCGTAACGCGTTTGAAATGAAAGCCCCTTCCTTGCGGCTTTACAGGCTGCTGAAAAAAGGCTCGAAAGGGTCAAATCGGAATTTTGCCGAATGACGATTCAATAACTTACGAGCCAACGTTTCGGCGAAGAGCGCCAAAAGTTACCACTTTGGTTCTTTTTTCAGCAGCCTGTTCAGCCGCTGAGGGTAGTTATCACACAGACTCTATAGGCCCCCGGAGCCATTTCTATCTTCTACAAACAAAGTGGCTGATTCTATATTTGCCACGCTTCGGAACTGCTAAGACCATTTCTGCCACCAACATATTGAACATTATAGGGTTATCCTGATCCCACCAACAGGCGATTGCGGAAGCACCTTGCAGACCTCCGAGAATCCCACCATAGGCAATAGACCATAGGTTCGAAATGCACTAGATAGTGGTAGAATTCGACGATGTTAGCGATTCGAGACCGGACCCATGAAAGACGCAACGGCACCTTATAGTGCTGTCTATCATTTCCGCGACGACCACCTGCTTGAGACGTTTATCGCGAAGATTCCCCGTTCTCAACTGGTCGAATACTTGCGTAGCAATGACTCGCTGCGAAACCGATATTTTCGGGGGTTTCGCATCTCCAACACTGTCCCCACCCGCCAACAGGTTCTGACCGCATACAAGAAGGAGATCATCGATCGCAACAACGGCAAACTCGCATCTTCGCTGTGTGCCCATTGGATTCGCCAACAGCCGGTGCTCGCAAGCGTTGCATTGAAATCTCTCGGTATTCAGTCTGAGGATCCTGCTGATGCAAAATTGTGGATCAACGACGTTCACGCGAAGCTCGACCTAGAGCAACACGAAGATAGCCTCCGAGCACTAGTCCGCGCGCTGGCTATGCAGTTCTCCAACGAGGATGTTCACATCTTCGTCTCGATCATTTCCTATGGCACCAATCAGCAGACCCTGCGGAACCTCGTCGAGGGAGAACTGCTGAATGTGGCGAACGACCCTCAGATAGTGAAAGACCGGATCGAGGGCTACCTGGAAGCAGCGAAAACGAAGATCAAGGATCTTGAACAGTTTCGCAGCGAACTCGAGTGTCAGCTAGAAGGCGAGTTGACTAAAGCGCGAGGAGCGCTGGACGGCATGCTACGGGAGCATGAAGAAGTTGCAACACGTCTCGCCCAAGAAGAAACATCGACCCAAGGGCTGACGAATCAACTCGAAGAGATCAAAGCAAAACTCCTCGAACGACAGCAGGCACGAAATGCCACAAAGAACCAAAAGGTGAAACTGTCCAAGACCATCAAGCGCCAACGCGAGGGATTGTCGACAACACAGGCCACCTTCGAGAAGCGGCTCAAGGACGTTAGCCAAAGTCTTGATGAACAATCGAGTCATATGGCCGAACTCGCCACAGAATTGCAACAGATCAAAGAACGGATTCTCGCGGAAAAAAGTAAGCAAGTTCCAATGACACCAGTACCGGCAATTGCTCAGCCCGAACCATCCGCCGTGGTTCCTATTCCTGGACCAACACCCTTGCCATTAACATCAGCACCGGAACCACACAAGCGAGCCCTTAACATTCTAGGAAATAACGCGATCTGCTATCAAGGAATCCAGAGGACGTTCCGAAATGCTGTCGTGACGTTCCTGCGTGATCGCTTGGCCCGCCTCTTCCCCGAGGATCACATCCAGCGAATGAAAAAGACGTTCGGGGAAGATTGGGAGAAAGCTGCACAGGACGCAAGCCGGTCGAGAGAAAATTTAGGTACAACGACCATCGTGCGCGACGAATACGATCTCCTCGGAACAAACCACTTTTATGGTATCTTCGAGCGTTTTTATGACAAGATTTTCACCCCTGAAGCTGGCCAATCCCCCAAAATCCCAAAGCCAGTGAAAGCCAGGTTCCTTGGCAACCTGAAAGCTATTAAGGACTGCCGAGACCCACTGTCGCATTCGGTGGAAGAAGAGATCTCCTTTGAGGAAGCACACCATTTCCTTTACCTTGCCCAGGAGATCCTTAAATGGTTGGGGTGCGACGCACAGGCGGCAGAACTCTCCACGTTAGCAGCACAGCTCGGCGGTGGCGAACCAGAAACGGCGTCGCTCCTCCGCCGGCTTCCTAGCGAAGACAGCATCTGCCTTGAGTTTGTCGGCCGCGACACGCTGCTCAAAGATCTCACCGGCTGCTTTGCCAATCCTGACAACAAACGGTGCCTCCTCGCTGGCGACGGCGGGAAGGGAAAGTCTGCGGCTGCCTACCGGTTCGCGCAGAGAATGCCGTCCTCAACCGAGCGCTTTCAGCTCATCGTCTGGCTGAGTGCGAAGCAACGCAGGTTCCGTGAAGGAGCACCCACCACCATCGAATCGCCGGACTTCACCACCGCTGGAGAAGCCGTCGATCGGCTCCTGACCGAATACGGCGCAATAACGCAGGACATGGACAAACCCCTCGCCGACAAGAAACGCCTCCTTTTCGAATACCTCAATGAGTTTCCAGCCTTTATCATCGCGGACGATATTGACACAGTGCTCGAAGACGATGAAGTCGTGAGCCTCTTCACGCACGAAATTCCGAACACTCAATCTGCCGTCCTACTTACGTCTCGACGGGCTATTCCCGGAATTCGCAAATTCATTGTCGAAGGGTTCGACCCAGTCGAGGCTGAAGAGTTCATCAAGTCCCGCATTCAACTCTACGGTCTTAAAACCGTAGCTTTCACGCCGGCAATCATTAAGGAAATAACAAAAGTTTCAGACAGTTCGCCACTCTACATGGATGATCTCATGCGCCTCACGCGGATCGTGGAGGTTCAGAAAGCCATCAGGATGTGGGCGGAGAGAACAGGCGATGAAGCTCGCAAGTACGCCCTACAGAGAGAAATCGAACAGCTCTCTGGTGACGCAAAAAGAGTCCTCATTGCGGGTGCGGTAACAGATGACTCCATTTCCTTTGTAGAGTTGGAGAGTATTCTGGAATTTTCTGAAGATCAGCTCTTGTCTGCGCTGACTGAACTCCAAACGTTGTTCCTTTTTCCGAAGGAACCTGCTGTCGAAGGCGAACAGCGCTACCAGATCAATCTCAACACAAAGAAACTCGTTCGGCTCGTCGAAGGCGCCAGCGATCTCTACGCGCGTATCGACACTCGCAGCAAAGCGCTAGCGGGCAAACTCCCGGATGTCGGGTACGGTATTGTGAGCTCCCTGATCAGACAGGCGCACCTCCGCCTCAATGCGGGGCAAAACACAGAGGCCGAAGCAATTCTCCTCGGAGCCATCGAAAAGTACCCGAATGTGCCGGATTTGCAGGGCTTTCTCGGTTACGCCTACAAACGCATGCATCGCATCGTGGACGCACGCATCCAGTTCGAGGCAGCCTTCAAGCTCACGGCCAAGAACCCCGAAATGTATCTGCACTGGATCAAGCTCGAGATCGCGGAGAAAGAATGGTCCAAGGCCATCACGGTTGCCGACCGGGCGCTAAAGATCCTCCCGGATGCCTACGCAATTGTCGAGCGAAATGCCTACGCAATTGTCGAGCGAAAGGTGTATGCGCTACGACAGGCAGGCTTTGACTTTCATAAAAGACTATTTCGCGAAAAGGCAGAAAGAATGTGGACCGACGCTGTCGAGGAGGTCAAAAGACGATTCAAGCCCCCGGAGGCTCTCCCGGCGGGCGCGCGTGAGTTGAACGCGTCCATGTATCTCAATATCGTGATTTGCCTCGAAATGCTCGGAAAAAGTCGGGATCGAAACTACTGGCTTGAACACTGGGAGAAAGAGCACCCCGACGATCCCCAAGTGGCTAGGCAGAAAGAATATATCAAACACAAGCGAGGGGGCCTGTAAGTGGTGCTTCCGCAATCTAGTGTTGTTAGCGCATCCTTATCTTCAACAAACAAAGTGGCTGATTCTATATTTGCCACACTGCAGAACCGCTAAGACCATTGCTGACAGCAACATATTGAAAATAATAGGGTTATGCTGATTCCACCAACAGTCGATTGCGGAAGCACCCACTGAAGATCCGTCCGTTATGCGAGAATGGGATGATGGCCCGCGTGAGAATGGACAAGTGGCTCTGGGCCGCCCGATTCTTCAAGACGCGCTCGCTCGCTGCACGGGCATGTGAACTCGGCAGGATTACGTCCAACGGACAACAAACCAAGTCCTCGCGCGAGGTCCGCGTCGGCGACCTGTTGCAAGTGAAGAGCGACGCAGGCGACTTTCAGGTGGAGGTTGTGCTCCTCAGCGAGATGCGCGGCCCGGCGGCGGTTGCGCAGACGCTCTACCGTGAGACAGAGACGAGCCGGGAGTTGCGGCTAAAGTTGGCAGAGGAGCGTAAAGCGATGCCGCATTTCGAGGGGTCGAGGGAAGGCAAACCATCGAAACGCGATCGCCGTGAACTCGATCGGTTTCGGGGTAGAGTGTGACCACAGAACACTAAAATTGATTTTACTACCTATTTTTCGTCTGAGAGACCTGGGGCAATGGGGACAGATGGGTTAGAGATATTTCTCAAACGGACGGGGCTACTTTGGATGCTCCAGACATCTCAGAACGACAGCCGGAGAGCGAACTGAATTTGACGGGGGGTGGTGGCTGTTGACCTTATTTTTCCGGCGCTCGGATTGATTGTCCCTCCATCACGGAAAATCGCTGTCGGAGGTCCGCCCGGCGCCTGAAAATTCGGATGGTTGGCAAGATTGAAAAACTCCGCCCGGAACTGCAGGTTGCGTTCAGAATCGATTCTAAACTCTTTCTGGAGGGAGAAGTCCAGGTTGACGATACCAGGACCGGTGAGGGTAGTACGGCCCGCATCTCCGATGTACCCAGGTTCTGGTGGTTGGAAAGCACAAGGATCAAAATACAAGTCTGGCCCTCCCAGCTTTAGGTCCGGCTCAATCAGCATCTGTCCGGTGAGCGGATGCCTGCAACCAGCGGTTACTCCGTTGGTTGGGTCACGGTTGTAGAAAGGTGTCAGATTCGGACGTTGGGAAACAAATAGGAATCCTGTGGAGGGAATTCCGTAAGAAACACCAAAGGCCGATCCGGAACGCAACGATAGAATTCCTCCGAACCTCCACCCCCCGATCAACGATGATAGCCATCCAGAGTTGAACCACCGCTGGCCGGAACCAATCGGGGGACTGTAGAAATACCGCAGCGAGAAATTATGGCGCCTGTCGAATGTGGAAAGGCCTCGATTCAACTTCCGATCCAGTCCGTAATGTTCCTGCAGGCCACGAACGGACGAGGCGTCGTCCACACTCTTGGAGTAGGTATAATTGGCTCCCAAAGTGAAATTCCTCCCGAAATCGCCGTTGATAGAGACATAGCCGGAATTGTAAAAGGATTGTGCATCCGTTAATGTCCTCTGAATACTGCCAAAGGCTGGGTTCATGACATTGTCCGGCGGCGTCTGAGGCCGGTTCGGATCTGAGGAGGAATATAGGTTCCCATCTGGCTTAACCCATTCCGGATCGGGAGGTAGAAACAGTTTTCCGTCCGGCTGGCGTACCGCGAAAGGATACAAATTGGCTTCAAACGTCCGGAGGAGATGGTTGCCTCGCGCGCCGACGTAGCTGATCTCTGCCGTCCATCTCGGCGTCAGTTGCCTTTGAAGCGATAGGTTATACCGATAAATCACAGGGTTCTTGGGGTTGTGGTAATCGAAAATTCGGAGTTGGCCGGCATCTCCCCTCGCAGCAGCCACGGCATCAGGGAATGTTTCCAAGGCCTCGAAGTTGGGCCGAAGGCTGGGTTCATGACTGTCCGGCGGCGTCTGAGGCCGGTTCGGATCTGAGGAGCAATATAGGTTCCCATCTGGCTTAACCCATTCCGGATCGGGAGGTAGAAACAGTTTTCCGTCCGGCTGGCGTACCGCGAAAGGATACAAATTGGCTTCAAACGTCCGGAGGAGATGGTTGCCTCGCGCGCCGACGTAGCTGATCTCTGCCGTCCATCTCGGCGTCAGTTGCCTTTGAAGCGATAGGTTATACCGATAAATCACAGGGTTCTTGGGGTTGTGGTAATCGAAAATTCGGAGTTGGCCGGCATCTCCCCTCGCAGCAGCCACGGCATCAGGGAATGTTTCCAAGGCCTCGAAGTTGGGCCGAAGTGCATACTTATAAAATGGCAAGGTCCTTCGGAGGTTCTCCACAGTGTATTCAAGAAGAGGCTCATGGTAAATTCCAACTCCCGCACGAACCTGAGTCCGCCGGTCATTGCCGGGTGACCAACTCAAACCGAAGCGGGGAGCCAGATTTCGCAGGCTGGGATTGGAACTCATTAGCTGACCCAGGCGCGGTTCAGAATCAAGAAGTACGTCGAGCAAATAGACGTCCCGCCCCCGCGTGTCGTGAATTTTCGTGGTGAACTCATAACGGAGGCCTAGACTGAGCGCAATATTCGGACGGAGTTGGTAATCGTCTTGGAAGTAGAATCCGAGGAGGGTCTGTCGAAAGTCGCGTTCCGAACTAGAACCGGGCAACGCTAGTTTGAGCTTGGTACCCTCTCCTAGCCGGAAGAGGTTCTCCAGGCTGCTGAAAGTCCATATGCCGCCCAGCGCATGGTTATCAAACACATTCCATTGAAAGCGCTCGATCAACGTCCCCAGCTTCCAAGTATGGGATCCGCTGCGGTAGATGAGATCGTCTGCAAATTGGAATGAATTCATTGTCTTACCGGCCGGTGCATCAAAATGTGCTGCGAAACGGGTTAATCCTGCTACATGAAGTTGGCCATACCGCGGGGCACTGGGCACAAAGAACAGCGAGCGAGGAATCTCCCGCGCGTGCGCACTATTAAATGTCGATGTCGGCCGTGTGTAGCTGGCGCGAAACGTGTTTAACAAAGTGGGGGAAAAGAAATGGGTTTCGGCTAAAGTCAGATACTGCTGTCTACTCTTAATGCGCCACGGAAGCTCTGCCGTACTGCCAACGGCCATTTGGTCGGCATCGTCAAAGGTATAGCGGCCGAATAAGGCGTCGTGATTGCTCAGTCGCTGGTCAATCCTGGCCGCGAAGAAATATTCGCTGGTAGGTAATCGAGCAGATGTGCGATTTTCAGCAACTCCCGTGGGATCGCCGTTACGATCCAGCAATGGCACCTGGGGAAGGGGGTAGAGCGCTAGATAGGGTAACACCTTCGTATTAGCAATAATGGGTTCTCTTCCCGGCAGAGAAAGTATTCCGCGGCGCGCTTCATTGTCGGGGACGAAACTCACGACGTTTTGGGTCAGCCGATTAAGAAGCACCTCGAAGCTAGTCATAAAAAAGGTTTTTTCTCGGATCATCGGGCCTGTTACTGTCGCTCCGAACTGGTTGCGCTTGAAAGGCGGCTTCTCGGGCGGGTCAAAGAAGTCGTGGGCATCCATCTTGCTGTTCCGGAGAAACTCGAACAAGCCCCCATGCCATTCGTTGCTCCCCGAGCGGGTAATTGCATTCATCACCCCACCGGCAGCACGCCCGTACTGTGCCCCGTAGTTGGCGGAGAATATCTGCACCTGCAGCACGGCGTCGGCTCCCAACTGCCCTCCAGCGGCACTGCGCGGCACTCGATTGTCCGTGCCGTTGATGTCCGTCCCGTCCAACATAAAGGCGTTCCACTCGCCGCGCCCGCCTGAGACTGTAATGCTGGAACTCTGACCTCCCTGCCGTCCGCCACCTGAAGGGTCGCTCACTCCAGCCTGCAAGGTGAGCAACTGTGTATAGCTTCGCCCGTTCATCGGCAACCCGACCAATTCAGACTCATCAATTATGGTGGTAGCCACAGCGGATTGCGACTGCCCAGTCGTGGTGTCCTCTCTCTGCTGAGAACCCACGGGGCTGGGTTCCACTCGAAACTCCTCCCGCGTCGTCTCTCCTGCCTCTAACGCCACCCATTTTCGTTGCTGGGTGAGAAAGCCAACTGCTGACACTATCAAACGATACCTTCCCGGTGCCAGTCCTCTCAGTTCGTATTCACCACGAGCGTCCGTTTCAGTTTTCAATGCCTTCGTGGAAGAGACGTCCTCTACTGTCAGCACTGCCTGTGCCACTGGCGACCCGGAGATCGAGAGCACGCTGCCTCTCAAGGTCGCCGTTTCCTCTCCCCGAGCCCCCGAATCAAGAACAAAGAGAAATCCCACTCCCAGCAGAACTCTACAAATCTTTTGCCATCGTGTGATTTCGTACTTTGCGAGAGCTGCAACTTGGCTGGGAAGGAATATCAGAGTGTGCAACATTAGCCTTTCTTCTGGAATTTCCTTTATAAAGTCCTGGTCGTGTAAATTATACACCCAACACCTTTTGTGGGGGATTTTTGCGGGAGCAGAGCGTCCGCTATGGCACGCCCGGTGAACTCTTCCAATAGGCGGGTAGATTCGGTTTGGTATCGAGGAGGATCCCCAGCACGGCCCGGCGGTCCTCCGCCGACAGGCGCGCGAACTTCGGGCTGGCATCCTTGCCGGTCAGGGCACCGGTCGGGACACCAGTCAGGACATCGTAGAGCGCGCGCAAAACCTCTTCCCGAGCTGCGTCCGGAATGCTGTCGAACGCCTCGCTGTACACCATATAACTCAGCGGATAGCGAAACAGCCGCTCCTGCAGGTCGAAATCACGCAGGGAGCGCCCCTGCGCATCGCGCGGGCCGCGCTGCTCGAAAGTTTCCGTAAACGTGGAGTCCCCTTCGATGCGTTTCTGAATCGGCGCTTCGTCCGCAAAAAGCATATAGGTCACCAGTTCATCGACGAGGAAATCCAGCCGCTGGCGAAACTCCTCCAGCTTCCCTTCTTCCGCAGCAACCCGCACCTCCCAGCCAATCCGCAGGATCAAGTTCGTCATACGGGTCTGATGCTCAAGCGTCATCAACGCAACAATATCGCTGGAGGGACTCAGGTAGGCGGATTTGTTAAACGGCTCCTCCCAGCCTGCCAGGTTCCGGCCTTCGCTGCGGCCAGCCCCAGCGTTGTCCGCGATGGCCACTCCCCTGTGTGTGATCCCGCCAAGCGTTCCGCTGACGTACCATCCGCCCCAACGGTCTTCCAATGGAATGCGGTGATCGGTGGCGAACGCGCGCGTGAAGGGCGACCCATCGGGCCGGGGGACCGTGGAACTGACCACGATGCCCGGAACATTCAGCGTCGCAGGACCCATGTGGCACTGCAAGCAGGACATCACTTGGCGGCTGAAGCTGGGCGCACCGGACGAACGATTCGCCAGCGTGTAGAAGACCATGCCTTGGGTGGGATCGAGAGCCGCCACTTCCAGCACCTGGCTGTTTCGCACAAACGCAATGGATACGCTGTCATTGAAGTAAATCGCCCGCGGCCTTGCCGGAGAAATGCGGGAAACCTGCGAGCTGGTTTTGGAAAAGACCAGCACCTGCGAATCGACGCTGATTCCAAGGTTCTGCAGTAAGCTGGGCAGATATCCCCGCTCCGTGTCAAACTCCAGCTTCGCTTCCCCCTTCTCCATCTGACTTTGCAGACGGGCTACGGGGTCATCTGCCGGACGTTCCAGATATTGGATTGCGCTGTGATCGAAAGGGATAGGAGAGTAATCAAAATTTGCGTCATGCCCTTGCAGCGCCCACCCGGTCCCCATAAACACCATGCTCACGGTTCCCAGCAGCAACAAGCATCGAGCGATCACGGGCTTCCTCCAGCAATTCCGGCAACACCTCCTAAGCATACGGCAATGGGCGGCCCTTGCGAAAATTTATGGCGCAGGCGGCATAGCCAGGCAGTATGGCGCAGGCAATAGTGACAGATCACTGAGCCTTCTCCATCACCGCCGCGAACTCTCGGAATGAAAGCGGGGGGCCGTGAACTCGCACAATGCGGTCCACGTTGAGACCTTCCTGCTTGACAAAAGCATAGTAAGCGCGCGCCCGGTCTTCGATATTGGAGGGGTCAAAACTGCCGGTCACCAAATCGGCCGTAAGAGTAATCCGCTCCCGTGGCATATAAAGCGCCAGCATGTCCCGGACATGCGGGTTCGGGAGGGGATAAATCTGCACCACGCGGCTTCCGTCGGTGTACTCCTTCATGCTGTCCACGCCCTCCACGGCATATTGCGGCGGGCTGCCGGAACTTGCCCCCGCGCCTGCCAGGGAATCGGGATTGATGGTTTTCGGCGCTTTGAGCACGCCCTCCACGAAGGGCACGATATTGGCATGGGCGATGATGGTGGCGCCTTCCGCGGCATAGGTCCGGACGCCTCCGGAGTGATCCTGATGATAGTGCGTCATCATGGTGTACCGGATGGGCTTGTCAGGAAATTTTTCTTTTATCGCTGCGATGACCTCAAGGGACCGCTCCTCAAACAGCGGCGCTTCGAAGGTCATGACGTGATCCGCCATCTCAACGACCAGCGACTGATGCCCCGCCCCCTTCGCCAGCCATACGCCGGGGACCACTTCCTCCAGCGTGGCGTCCTGCGGGCCTGCGTAATACATATAGGTGACACCCATCGACACACGGCGCAACGGCCATTGGGAGATTATTCGCTCGCCGGGCTCCGGCGCCTGCCGCACTGGTTCCGGAATGGCGAAGGCCGCGGAATCGACGGAGGGATTGTTTTGTATCTCCTGGATGGTTTCCTTCCGGATGAGCTGGCCATTCAAGGTTTTTTCCTGGCTGAAGGGAAGCATCACTCCGCTGACGTCCCTCCAATCGGTCCATACAAAGGCATTTCGGGTGTCGCTAAAGGTGACGTCGTCTTCAAGGTATGCCGCGCTCGCCGGCAGATGCGTGGCCGCGTCGATGCGCAGCTCCACCGTCTGGCCCGCATCCTGGTAGCGCAACACCTGAACGGAGTGTCCGCCGCCGGATCCCTCTTCCTCTTTATCCGGAACACGGTCCAGCCCCTGGGCCTCGCTTGCCGTCAGCAGCACCCGAACCGGCATGCGGCGCAGGTTACGCAGCCGCGTTACATAAACGCTCCCGTGCATGCGGCTTTGCGTGACCTCGCCGCCCGAGCCCGTCTCCTCCCGCATGCCGGCATCCCCTTCTATGACCTCCGTATAAGAAAGCGACCGTTCTCTTGGATAATATAAATCCCCGCTGTACTCCATTCGGGCCGCTTCTTTTTCATAGTCGGCTGTCCGCGTGATCGAAAAATCGCTCACGTGGCGCGAGTCGCCTGGATACATCGCCTGTATGGGGTCCCAATCGGACCCTTCACTGACGACGCGCTGCGTTCCGACATTTCGCAACGCCTCCCAGCCGCCCATCGCCGCTGCGGCTTCGTCGAGCGCCCGGCGCGCGGCGACTTCCCCGGTTTGCGGCCCGGAACATCCGGCTGCCGCCACTAGCACGAGCAGAACAAAAATGGCTAGTCGCAATTTCATTATTCTGATCATTAGTTTTGATCCTCATCGCGTGCAGGTTTGTATGCGCCAAATCATACTCCAGTTGTCTTGTCCGCTCGACAAGAAATTGAACCAAAATATATTGAAAACCTTCCGGCTCATGACCTCGTCGCGGCGACGCTGCTTTTGACAATCGCAAGTGGTAGAATCTGAATGCCTGTTAGATTCCAAGTGAAAGCCAGAATCAGGATGACGAAGAAAAACTCGCCGGTGCAGCCGGTTTCCTTCACCACGGTAAGCGGGGTTCCCATCAAGGAACTCTACACCTCGGCTGACCTTCCCGGCTTTGACTACGCGCGGGAGTTGGGCGACCCCGGCCAGCAGCCCTATGTGCGGGGCATCCATTCGGATATGTACCGGGGCCGTCTCTGGACGATGCGGCAGTTCAGCGGCTTTGCCAGCCCGGAAGAGACCAACCAGCGCTATCGTTATCTGCTTTCCCAGGGACAAGCCGGCCTCTCGGTGGCCTTCGATCTGCCCACCCTGATGGGTTACGACGCCGACGACCCACTGGCCGAAGGCGAGGTGGGCAAATGCGGCGTCTCAATCTCGTCGCTCGAAGACATGGAAATCCTCTTCCGCGACATCCCGCTGGAGCGGATCACCACCTCAATGACCATCAACTCCCCCGCCGCCGTGCTGTGGGCGATGTATCTGGCCGTTGCCGAGAAGCAAGGCGCGGACTGGAAGAAGATTTCCGGCACCATTCAGAACGACATCTTGAAGGAGTACATTGCCCAGAAGGAGTTCATCTACCCGCCTGCTCCTTCCCTGCGGCTGGTCATCGACACCATTGAGTTCAGCGCGCAACAGACGCCCCGTTTTCATCCCATCTCGATCAGCGGGTATCACATCCGCGAGGCGGGCTCGACCGCCGTGCAGGAGCTGGCCTTCACCCTGCGGGACGGGATCGAATACGTCGAGGCCGCCATCGCGCGCGGTCTCGCAGTGGACGATTTCGCCCCCCGGCTCTCGTTTTTCTTCAATGCCCACAATGACTTTTTCGAGGAGATCGCCAAGTACCGCGCGGCGCGGAAAATCTGGGCGGCCGTCATGCGGGAGCGGTTCGGGGCCAAAAACCCGCGCTCCTGGATGTGCCGGTTCCATACCCAGACCGCCGGATGCTCCTTGACGGCCCAGCAGCCCTACAACAATGTTGTGAGGACCACGATCCAGGCGCTGGCCGCCATTCTGGGCGGAACGCAGTCGCTGCATACGAACTCTCTCGATGAGGCGCTGTCGCTGCCCACCGAGGAGGCCGCCACGCTGGCGCTCCGCACGCAGCAGGTGCTGGCGCATGAGAGCGGCGTGACGGATACGGTGGACCCCCTGGGCGGCTCATATTTCTTGGAGCGCCTCACAATGGACATGGAGCAGGCCTGCTATAAGTATTTTGAGGAGATCGACGGCATGGGCGGCATGGTTCGCGCCATCGAGCGGGGTTTCCCGCAACGGGAGATCGCACAGGCCTCTTACCGCTATCAGCGCGCGGTTGAGTCCGGCGAGAAGCTGATTGTCGGCGTCAATGCTTTTTGCGGAGATCAAGACCAGCCGGAGATTCTCTCCATCGACCACTCAGCAGGAGAGCGCCAGGTTGAAAAGCTCCGCCGCTTGCGCTCCAGGCGCGACGCGGGCCGCGCACAGGCGGCGCTCGATGCGCTGGAAGTCGCCGCCCGTGGCAGTGACAACTTGATGCCCCCGATCCTCGAATGCGTCCGTGCCTACTGCACCGTAGGCGAGGTCTCCAACCGCCTCCGGGCAGTTTTCGGAGTCTATCAAGAAGTAAGCGTGATTTGAGTCAATCCGGGCCGGGACTCAATCCGAGCCACGACCGTGAGGGAGTGGACCACTCAGACGCTTCGTTGTCATCCCGAGTGAGCGCAGCGACGAGGGATATGCACTTAATCCGGTATAATTGCCCCCGCCGCCTTCAGAATCAGGCGCTCCGAAGCATCTCCAATCCGGTATAATTGCCCCGACCCAGCCGTCTTATGCAGACACGAACTGGCTTGATGCCAGTCAGCATAATCAAATAGTAAGGCCGACAAAATAAAGATGCTGAAACGCTACAAAAACGAGTTTTTCAAAACTATACAAAGTGCGGGATTAGACATATCAGACTTTTCCGGAGAAGAGATATTTTACAAAGAATATCCCGCGTTCAAAATAACTTACACGCCCGGTAACATTTTTTTTGTTGCCCGCCACTTCAAAGATGATCCCAAACTGTTCGATTGCATGTATGCGCAGTTTACCGGCACGAACCCTCCGCCGGAAATAGGGCTAATTCCCGAAGAGGGCTGGTATATTTTTGAGGCAGTCATATCTACATTTCAACGGTGGTTAGACAACGAGGTTAGGGTGACGATGGAAGAGGCACTCATCCCCGACCTCTGGTCACAAGCTACCTCCAGCTTCATCGAAGCGCACCCAATCGATAGCCAAGAGGCATCCAACTTCACAGAGGAAGAGCGGGAGCAGATAAAGTTGGCGGCATCTACCTTTCGGCTTCTTGTTCAGGAGACCTTCGCTCCAACGGAAGATCAGCGAACAGTGGTCGCCGAGCAGTTAGCATATTTGGCGTCCTCTGTTGATCGATTAAACCGCTTTGACTGGAAAGCGGTAGCTATATCCACACTCATGGCTATTTCAGTGGCTTTGAGTTTAGACACCGAGCGAGGACGACAGCTATACGGTCTCTTTCAGCAGGCCTTTAGCGCACTCACTCATCTACTTAGATAGGGGGCTAACCCCCAAGTTGTCATCCCGAGCGAGCGAAGCGACGAGGGATCTGCACGTAAAACCACTCTCCGATGCCATACTACGTTTATATTCTGGCGAGTCGGTCTAGGAATCTTTACACAGGTGTTACCAACAACATTTACCGAAGGCTTTGGGAGCACCGCGAAGGGCAATCGACCGGCTTTACAAAACGGTATCGGATTCATCGCTTGGTTTACTTGGAACCCCATGAAGACGTGCGAACTGCTATTGCTCGTGAAAAACAGATCAAGGCGTGGCGGCGGGCGAAAAGGGTGGCACTGATCGAGGCTGGCAACCCCGCATGGGATGACTTAACAGCGGGTTGGTTTGTAGCTACGGGAAAGAGAAGTGCAGATCCCTCGCTGCGCTCGGGATGACAAGCGAAGGGCTCGGGATGGCATCGGAAAGATATAAAGCTAGGGAATACACCTATGGTAAAAATGGTTTAGAAATTTAGGTGCGTCCTTATAGGAGAACCGCATTGACCCAAACCGTCGAAACCAATCGCCCGCCGTTAACCCTCCTCACCCCGGAAGAGGAACTCTTCCAATCCTCCGTCCGGCAGTTTGCTCGGGACAAAATTGCTCCGCTGGTCCGGGAGATGGACGAGAAGGGCGAGTTCCGCCGGGAGTTGATTGACGACTTTTTCCGGATGGAGTGGATGGGTATCGAAATTCCGGAAGCCCTGGGAGGCTCAGGCGGGAGCTTCTTTAACTGCATCCTGGCCATTGAGGAACTCTCCGCCGTGGACCCCTCCGCCGCAGTCATCGTGGACGTCCACAACACCCTGGTGAACAACGCTGTGCTGCGCTGGGCGACCGAAGATCAGAAAAAGCGCTACCTGCCCCGCCTGGCCGCAGACACGATGGGCGCTTACGCGCTTTCGGAAGCCGGAGCCGGAAGCGACGCCTTTGCTCTGGCCACGGTTGCCGATGACCGGGGCGACCACTTCCTGCTCCGTGGCCGGAAGCTGTGGATCAGCAATGCCCGCGAGGCCGGGCTGTTTCTTCTGTTTGCCAACGCCAACCCGGAGGCGGGCCACCGGGGGATCACCGCCTTCCTGGTGGAGAGAGGCTTCCCCGGCTTCGAGGTCGGACGAAAAGAAGACAAGCTCGGCATCCGCGCCAGTAGCACATGCGAGTTGCTGCTCGATGACTGCCGCGTGCCGCGCGAAAACGTGCTGGGCAAGATCGGGGAAGGCTACAAGATCGCCATCGAGACGCTGAACGAGGGGCGCATCGGCATCGGCGCGCAGATGATCGGGCTGGCCCGAGGGGCGCTCGATCATGCCATACGCTATTCCAAGGAGCGCAAGCAGTTCGGCAAGGCCATCGCGGATTTCCAGGCTGTGCAGTTCCAACTGGCGGAGATGGCAACGGAGATTGAGGCCGCGCGGCTGATGGTCTATAACGCCGCGCGCCTGCGCGATGCGGGCCAGCCCTTCCTGAAAGAGGCCGCCATGACCAAGTACTTCACCTCCCAAGTCGCCGAGCGCGCCGCCTCGCTGGCCGTTGAAATCTTCGGCGGCTACGGCTTTACCCGCGACTACCCGGTCGAAAAGCTTTACCGCGACGCCAAGATCGGAAAAATCTACGAGGGCACCTCCAACATGCAGCTCCAGACCATCGCCCGCGCCATACTCGGTGCGCGGTGAGGACGAATGCCGTCATGGAGCATCAGCAGTCTGCTCCAGAAACCGTCTAGCGACCTTCGTGTCCATTCCTTCCACTGCTCCTTCCACTGCCCTGCCCATTCGGACGTCTCCCGGCAAAGGATTTCGGGCAAAGTGGAGAGGTTTCCATTCGGGCAGACAATTTGTCCGGCACTAGCCAAACACAACGAGCAGGAGTATGATCGGCTAAAGTAAGGGCGCAAAAGTAAGGGCGCAAAAGTAAGGGCAATGAGACAGCGCCTGAGATGGCAGATGCGACAGAGAAAAGTAAAAAGTAAAGTGGTGTGACTGTATGTATTCCTTTCGCACGGCCCTCTTGCTTCTTTTCTTCTGGGCAGCCATCCCCGCGCAGGCCCAGTTGCCGGATTCCTTCAGTGGCTGGGGAACAAAAAGCTTCCAGCCGATTCCCCCAACCCATCTCACACAGTTCGTGGGAGACGACGCCTCCCTGCTGGAAGAATACGGCTTTGCCGCAGGGGAGCGGCGGGAATATGAAAAGGGAGGCGCGACTCTCTCCGCCACCTTGTGGAAGATGCAGGACGCCAGCGGCAGCTTTGGACTCTTCACCTTTCTCCGGGAGCCGGGAACCACCCCGGTCGAGATGCCGGACCGGGCCGCAGCAGGACCGGACCGTTTACTGCTCCAGCGCGGGATCTACCTGCTGGAGGTCCAGGGAGCGCAACTGACGCCGGACGAGGTGGAACTGCTGCTTGAAAACCTCCCGCCGATGCGCGAGTCGAGAACCCAGTTGCCCTTGCTCCCCTCTTACCTGCCGGAAGAGGACTTGGTTGCCCAATCGCAAAAGTACCTGATGGGGCCCGTTGCCTTTGAGCGGATCGAACAGGATTTACCCTCTGCCGTCATTGGTTTTGACATGGGGGCCGAGGCCACGATAGCGCAGTACCGCATCGGGGGCAACGCGGTTCGCCTGCTGCTCGTCAGCTATCCCACGCCTCAAATGGCCGCAAAAAAACTGCGGAACTTCGAGCAAACCCCTCCTCTCGGCCAGGACCGCCCCCTCTACATTGAGCGAAAGAGTTCCCTGCTCTGCTTTGTCCTGGACGCGGCGAACCCGACCCTGGCGGATGTTTTGTTCAGCCAGGTCAACTATAGGATTTCGGTCACTTGGAACCAGTACGTCCCTACGCCAAAGGACAACTTCGCTCAAATGATGCTGAACATATTTATGTTGGCTGGGTTCGTTCTGATGTTTGCCTTCGTGACCGGCCTTTCTTATGGGGGAGTTCGCCTCCTGGCAAAGAAGTTCTTCCCGATACCTATTTTCGACCGCCCGTCGCAGGTTGAGATCATTCAGTTGCGCATAGACGACCGGTAACATATTGTGGCTGTTGCCAGATACCGTCATATTTGGTGAAAAAGGAGGAATCTGGAAATACTATTTACCATATATTGACAATTATTGTAATGTTTGTAACTGCATGATAAATAACATGTTATTTAATTTATATTTGTCTTAAATTTCCCTTGACAAGAGTTTGAGGGCAGGAATAAACTCAGTTCACGGTTTTGACGGTTGCGCATTTGTCGAAACTGTTTACCCTTTCGTCAATGCCCACCCTTTGGGTGGGCATTTTTTTGTATAGTTTTTTTGGGACCGCCCAGGCTCACCGATATTTTTTTATCCAACCCCGCAATACTGGAAAGGAGAAAGAATTCATGAAAATTAAAGTAGGCATCAACGGTTTTGGAAGAATTGGGCGCAATATTTTCCGTGCTTCTTTGGGTAATTCCGAGATCGAATTCGTCGCCGCCAACGACATCACCGACCCGTACACGCTCGCTCATTTATTGAAATATGATTCAATTCTGGGCAACTTGAAAAACTCCGTGACCTCCGGGAAGGATTCCTTGTCGGTGGATGGCAAGAGCATGAAGGTTTTTGCCGAGCGGGACCCCGGCAAGATTGATTGGGATTCGGTGGGAGCTCAGGTGGTAGTCGAATCGACCGGCTTGTTTACCAACGCGCCGGACGCCGCCAAACACCTGCGGGGAGGGGTGAAGAAGGTCATCATCTCGGCTCCCGCCAAGGGCGAGGACGTCACCCTTGTTTTGGGCGTCAACGACAATGCCTATGACCCGGCGAAGCACCGCGTCATATCGAACGCCTCCTGCACCACCAATTGTCTGGCCCCGGTGGCCAAGATCCTCAACGACCAGTTCACAATCCGAAGCGGCTCCATGACCACGATCCATTCCTACACGAATGATCAGAAGCTGCTCGATCTGCCTCACAAGGACCTGCGCCGCGCACGCTCCGCCGCGCTTTCCATGATCCCCACCTCGACCGGCGCCGCCAAGGCGGTTTATCTGGCCATTCCGGAGCTCAAGGGCAAGCTCGACGGTTTTGCCATGCGCGTGCCCACCCCCAACGTGTCGGTGGTGGATTTGGTCGTGTTCGTCGAGAAGGCCACTTCCGTAGAGCAAGTCAATGCAGCGCTGAAGGCAGCCTCCACAACAGGCCCCATGAAGGGTATCCTCGGCTATTCAGAAGAGGAACTGGTCTCGGCAGACTTTAAGGGCGACGAGCGCTCCTCGATAGTGGACGCCCCCCTGACGCGTGTCATCGCTGGGAACTGCGTGAAGGTGATCTCCTGGTACGACAACGAATGGGGTTACTCCTGCCGGGTTCGGGATCTGATTCAGTTCATGGTCGCGAAGGGATTGTAAATAGCGCCTTCGAGCTTTGAACTTCGAAGTTTGCCAGTGCCGCGCCGTCCACGGCCTTAACGCCGAGGGCAAACGATCCCTATGCCAAAACTCTCCATTCGCGACCTGACCCTGGAAGGCAAGCGCGCCTTTGTTCGTGTAGACTTCAATGTCCCCTTATCGGAATCAGGCGCGATCACCGACGACACCCGTATTCGCCAGACACTTCCTACGCTGGAGTACGCCCTGGAACGTGGGGCGCGCTTGATTCTGGCCTCGCATTTAGGGCGACCCAAGGGCAAACCCAATCCCAAGATGAGCATGGCTCCCGTGGCGGAGCATCTGAGTTCCCTGCTCCGCCGCCCGGTCGCCTTCGCCGCCGACTGCGTGGGTCCGGAGGCCGAACGTTGCGCGGCCAGCCTCGGCAACGGCGAGCTGCTGTTGCTTGAAAACCTTCGCTTCCATCCCGACGAGGAAGCCAACGATCCGGAATTTTCCCGGCAGTTGGGGCAGATGGCCGCCTGCTATGTGAACGACGCCTTTGGCTCGGCTCACCGCGCGCACGCTTCCACCGCCGGCATCACCGAGTTCGTTCCCGCCTCCGCCGCTGGTTTGTTGATGGAAAAGGAGCTGGAGTATCTCACCAAGGCCACCTCCAGCCCGGAGCGGCCCTACGTGGCCCTGCTCGGCGGGGCTAAAGTATCGGACAAGATCGCCGTCATTCGGAATCTGCTTCCTCTGGTGGACGCCCTGCTGATCGGCGGCGCTATGGCCTACACGTTTCTGCGCGCACGGGGGGATCAGACGGGAAAGTCATTGGTGGAGGAGGACAAGCTCGACCTTGCGAAGAGTCTGCTGGCCGAGGTGGAGCAGAAAAAATACCGCTTGCAGTTGCCTGTGGATCACATAATCGCACAGAAACTGGACGCGGCAGCCGAGACGCGCACGGTCGATGGCAGCGCCACGCCCATCCCGTCCGACTGCATGGGGCTCGACATTGGGCCGGAGACGGTGAAGCTCTACGCCGCCCAGATCGCCCAGGCCAAAACTGTCGTCTGGAACGGGCCGATGGGGGTGTTTGAACTGGAGCCCTTTGCACAGGGGACATTGAGTATGGCGAAAGCTCTGGCGGCTCTGAATGGAACCAGCATCGTCGGCGGCGGGGACTCGATAGCCGCCGTCGCCCAAGCAGGGGTCGCCGAGCGCATCACGCATATCTCAACCGGCGGCGGGGCGTCGCTGGAATTCCTGGCGGGCAAAAAACTTCCCGGTGTCGAGGCGCTGACGGACAAGTAAATAGAAACCTTGTCGTGTGCCGGATTAGAGAGCACCTCCACATTTCATGTATAGTCAGAGCCGCGCGCGCAAGCAAGCGGACACCGAACGCCAAGTGAGCAACCAAAGCTTGGTTGACCGCTCCCTCACGATCGCGGCTCGGATAGATTCACCAACAACCCACTCTGCACCAACCCTGAAACTGTTTAGGCGGCGGGATTCAGCAGGCTGCAAAGAATTCCCCAAATTAGTTACAAAGCAGAAAAACTTTCTCCTTTTCGCTCAGCCTGTCAAGCTCTGCTCAATAAACCAACTTTGTTTGCAGCAAGTTGCGAATGCTAAATTCTATTTGTTCTGGAAATGCAATTGCTTATGAAATACCAGTTCCTATAAAGTAGCTGTCCATAAATGAGCAAGAATACTTAAAAGGTCAAGGAGGCGAAATGCACCCCCAGAGTATTTCCCATAAAAAGTCCGGCCTACTAGCTTCTCTGATTTTACTGGGTCTGGCAGCTTTGGTCTTGGTAGGCTTCGGCCCTGTCCTTCCCCAGGACGAGGCGGTGGGAGCGACTGGCAAACAGCAGGTCTTGGAGTCCTACGGGAAACTGCCGCTCTATTTCATTGAGAACCAGGGGCAGCTCGACTCCCGCGTCGGCTACTATATCCAGGGTGGCGACAAGAGCATCTACTTTACCGGCAGCGGTGTGACGTTTGCGCTGACGGCTCCCGCAGAGGAAGAGGATGAGGGAACCCCGGAAATCAGGCCCGCATCGTTCGATCGCGGAGGGCTTGGCAATGAGTCTCCGGTGGCCCGGCAACGATGGGTGGTCAAGCTGGACTTCGTCGATGCCAACCCGAATACGCAGCCTGTGGGGCAGGAGCCGACCGACGCCGTCATCAGCTATTTTAAGGGGCCGCGGGAGGAGTGGACTACCGGACTGCCGACCTACGCGAGCCTGGTTTATCGCGATCTGTGGCCTGGCATTGACCTGGTATACACCGGCACCGGCAGCCGCCTGAAATACACCTTCGTAGTCCAGCCCGGGACTGACCCCAACCAGATCAAGCTGGCCTACCGTGGCGCGTCGGCGGTTCGGATCAATGAAGCAGGGCAACTTGAGGTTTCCACGCCGGGCGAAAGTTTCCAGGAGGACAAGCCATACGCCTATCAGGAGGTGGAAGGCCAGGACTTGGACTTGAAGGTGGAGGTGGCGGCGGCCTACAGCCTGGAGGGCGAGGCTTCCGAGAGAGTGCAATTCGGCTTCAGCGTGGGCGACTACGACCCGCAGAAGGTGCTGGTGATCGACCCCATCATCCTGCTCTACGCTGGCTACATAGGTGGCTCAGGCTTCGATAATGGTCGGGGCATTGCTGTGGACTCCACGGGCAACGCCTACGTTGTCGGCGACACCACCTCCACCGAGGCCACCTTTCCGGTGACGCTGGGACCCGACCTGACCTGGAATAGCGATTGGGACGTTTTCGTGGCCAAGGTGAACTCCTCGGGCACTGCCCTCCTCTACGCCGGCTTCATCGGCGGCTCAAGCATCGATGTCGGTCTTGGCATTGCCGTGGACTCCACGGGCAACGCCTACGTTACCGGCAATACCACCTCCACCGAGGCCACCTTTCCGGTGGCCTTTCCGGTAACGGGGGGACCCGACCTGACACACAATGGTGGCTTCGACGCTTTCTTGGCCAAGGTGAACCCCATGGGCACAGCCCTCGTCTACGCCGGCTACATCGGCGGCTCGGGCAGCGATTTTGGTAGGGGCATTGCCGTGGACTCCACGGGCGCCGCCTACGTTGCTGGCTGGACCGACTCCACCGAGGCCACCTTTCCAGTGGCGGCGGGGCCCTACCTGACCTTCAATGGCGTCGAGGACGCCTTCGTGGCCAAGGTGAACCCCTCAGGCACTGCTCTCGACTACGCCGGCTACATCGGCGGCTCGGGCGGCGATAACGGTTGGGGCATTGCTGTGGACTCCACTGGCTACGCCTACGTTACCGGCCAGACCAATTCCGACGAGGCCACCTTTCCGGTGACAGTAGGACCCGACCTGACTTTCAATGGCAGCACCGACGCCTTCGTAGCCAAGGTAAATCCTTCGGGGACTGCCCTTGACTACGCCGGCTTCATCGGTGGCTCAGGCAGCGGTGCCGGTCATGGCATTGCCGTGAACTCCACGGGCTACGCCTACGTTACCGGCTGGACCAATTCCGACGAGGCCACCTTTCCGGTGAAGTTGGGACCCGACCTGTCCTACAACGGTGGCTTCCCCGTCGGTGATGCCTTCGTGGCTAAGGTGAACCCCGCTGGCACTGCGCTGGACTACGCTGGCTACATCGGCGGCTCAGACGACGATCAAGGTTGGGGCATTGCCGTTGACTCCACGGGCAACGCCTACGTTGTCGGCGACACCCGCTCCACCGAGGCCACCTTTCCGGTGACGCTGGGACCCGACCTGACCTTCAATGGCGGCAACTTCTCGGGACGCCTTCGTGGCCAAGGTGAACCCCTCGGGCACTGCCCTGGACTACGCCGGCTACATCGGCGGCTCAAACCAGGATAGCGGTTCGGGCATTGCTGTGGACTCCACGGGCAACGCCTACGTTGCTGGCTGGACCTCCTCCACCGAGGCCACCTTTCCGGTGACGCTGGGACCCGACCTGACCTTCAATGGCGGCAGGGACGCCTTCGTGGCCAAGATCACTGACGTCCCACTGCTCGTGGAGATCGACATCGACATCAAGCCGGGTAGCGATCCCAACAGCATCAACAGCCGTAGCCGGGGAAAAATTCCGGTGACTATTCTCTCCAGCGCCACATTCGACGCCATGAGCCTCGATACGACCTCGCTCACTTTCGGCAGGACGGGAGACGAAGACAGCCTGGCCTTTTGCAATGGCGGGCCGGGGAACGTAAACTCGGACAAACTGCGCGATCTGATGTGCTTTTTCAATACGGAAGACACAGGGTTTCAGTCGGGCGATACGGAGGGCGTGCTGAAGGGCATGACGCTTACCGGCACACTGATTATCGGGACCGATTCGGTTCGCATCGTGCCTTAGAGCCTTTCACCAATTGGTGTAGTCTGGCTAATCTTTGGTATCCACGGCGAATTGTTTTTTCGCCGTGGGCTTTTCATTCCCCGCAACGACCCACGACGAGGAAAGCGCTCCCTTCGGCAAGCTTAGGGCAGGCTGTCGTGGCTACCACTGCCCGATATACACCAAGGAGAGAAATGCGCTAGGATTCCTGCTCCCAGCCTGCCAGAATCTTTTCGGCCAGGTTCTCTCCCGACTCGGACCATAGCAGCTTCTTCGCAACCGGCAGCTTCCGTTCCAGCCTGTGCACAAAGCCCACAAGCTGCTGGATGTTTTCTTGCGTCCGGCGTTGTATCATCTCCAACTCCGGAGTGGTCCGTGCCTGCGCCAACTCGTTCGGGTCCGGGATGAAGGCATAGTCCAGTCCGAAGTTGACCTGAAGGTCGCAGCGTCCCTCCTCGCCTTCATCCTCGAACTCCCGCCCAAAGCAAGTCAGCGAAACAGGAGCAGGAACCTGACGCCTTTTGCCCGGCTCCTCCGGCGAGGCTTGCAGCCAGAGGTCCCAATTCATCTCCACCTCGTAGGCACAGTCAGCGTGGAGCCACTCCGCGGCCAGGCCGGCCACATGGCCCACGTCGGCCCCCTCCAAGAAGCTTTGCTGCAAAACCGGCGTCTCGCTCCAGCGGATGGGATAAATAGCAAGCGACCGGACGCCGGGCAAAGTAGCCGAGACCGGAAACTCCGCGAGCGCGCTCCCCCAATGCTGGAGCATGTTGCTCTCGCTGAAGTTATTTAACCAGAGATTCAAATATACAAGGTCAGCCATGGAGGACCATTATGGAAGGGCGGGGAAAGGAAGGCAATGCTTAGTCCCGAAACAGCGGTGTCTTTCCTGCGAATCCAACTTTAAGAATCAGATTAACAATCTACTTTACTTTATTGATTCTTTGAATGTTGCGTACCATGTGAAATCTTATTCAAAACTCCGCAGATCGCTCCCGGTCATCTCCGGCGGCTGGGGAATGCCGTAGATGCCGAGCAGGGTAGGCGAGATGTCGCGCAGCGAGCCTCCCGCACGCAAGCGGACACCTGGGCTGTCGGGAACGACCAGAAGGAAAGGCACAGGGTTGGTGGTGTGGTAGGTATGAGGACCACCGCTGACGGGGTCCGTCATCAGCTCCGCGTTGCCGTGGTCGGCTGTAACGATCATGCCGCCGCCGACGCGCCGCAGCGCCGCGTAGATGCGCCCTAATCCGGCGTCCACCGCTTCCACGGCGCGGACTGCCGGCTCCAGCTTCCCGGAGTGGCCCACCATATCGGCGTTGGCGAAATTGATCACTAGAAAGTCGAACGCCTTGTCCTCAATCGCCTTGACGACAGCGTCGGCGATCCCGCTGGCGCTCATCTCCGGTTTCAGGTCATAGGTGGCGACTTTGGGAGAGGGCACTAGGACGCGGTCCTCTCCAGGGAAGACCTTTTCGATACCGCCGTTGAAAAAGTAGGTGACGTGGGCATACTTTTCCGTCTCGGCCACCCGCAGGTTGCGCAGTTTGCGCTCGGCCAGGATGTTGGCCAGGATGTGCTCGGGCATCTCCGGACCCAGCACATGGGGAAAGGTGAAGCTCTTTTCGTACTGGGACATGGCCACAAAGTGGAGGCGCTGGGGCATCCGCGCGCGCGAAGGCTCCGTAAGGGTGGGATCGGTCAGCGCGCGGGAAATTTGCCGCGCACGGTCGGCCCGGAAGTTGAAAAAGATCACGGCATCTTCGTCGCGTATCACCCCAACCGGCTCTCCCTGCTTGCCGGTAATGACAACCGGCGCCACAAATTCATCGGTCACGCCCTGCTCGTATGAGCTCTTGACAGCCGCAATGGGGTCCTGCGCCTTCACCCCTTCGCCATTCACCCCTTTGCCTAGAACCATGGCCGCGTATGCCTTTGCCGTGCGCTCCCATCGCTTGTCGCGGTCCATGGCATAGTACCGGCCGCTGACGCTGGCGACCGCCCCCACGCCAATGGAACGCATCTGTTGCTGCAACTGCTCCAGGTACTCCCGGCCGCTGGTGGGGGGCGTATCCCGTCCGTCGAGAAACGCATGCACAAACACATGCTCCACATGGCTCTGCCTCGCCATCCGCAGCAGCGCATAGAGGTGCTCCTGGTGGGAGTGGACTCCGCCATCGCTGACCAAGCCAAGCAGATGGAGCCGGCGGCTTCGCGCATGCTCCATGGCGCGGGTCAAAACGGGGTTGCGGAAGAACTCGCCCGACTGAATCATGCGGTCGATGCGGGTGATGTCCATTTGAATGATCCGGCCGCTGCCGATGTTGAGGTGACCCACCTCGCTGTTGCCCATCTGACCGTCCGGCAGACCTACGGCAGGGCCGGAGGTGTGGATCAAGGTATTGGGGAAGCTGCGGGTCAGTTCATCCCAGGCAGGCTTTCGGGCCAGCGCGATGGCGTTGTTCTCAGGCGAGGGGTTGTGGCCCCATCCATCGAGGATAATTAAGAGGAGTGGTTTGGGAGGCATGGATACAGATTCAACTACGCTAATGGTTGCTGTTAGAGATCAGGTTGACTAATTCCTTGACAGATTTCTCCAAGAAGTTTTGGATCGGCAAGATGCGGCTTGCAACGTTTACGCCCCAATAATCTTTAATGCAATTGCATATCTTTTGTGCGTTGCGATCAACAACTATGATCCTTTTATCGGATTGCTTGCGAAGGACATTCGTATGGAGCATTGTCAGGAATGCGTCCTCGGGACGGAGCGAGCTGCCAATGAGTATGAGATTCTTGGCCTCAGCCGACGCTGCTACCGCGTCAAGCATCAGATGGGATATTGCGACTGTTGGAAGCTTCACGTAACTTGGGGCAATCAGATAGATCTTCCCATTCGCCAAACCATAATGTTTGTTCTTCGCTGATCTTGGGAAGAATTGTTCAATTGTTCGTCAAAATAGAGTCCGACGTGTCGCGCGTTAGGTTTGTCACAATAGGCGGCGATTTGGAAGCTTGACGAGCCGTGGATTTTCAGCACCTTCACGGGGCTCTTCCGAAAACTACAGCTGCCAGACGGGAGGTCAATCGGGGACCCGTATCCCCCGTTTGGAGACCATTTTTCACGGAGGTCCAGCACACCCTCCAGGACGCAATCGTAGTTCAGGCTGATGGCCACGTCTCCCGGAGTGAAAGCCTCGTCGATGAGTTGAGTCAACCACGGCTTACTAGTCAAAAGGTTGTTCGAGACCCGAAACTGGCAGGGGGACGCAACCCCGAGTTTCCCGGAAATGCCGAAGAACCTACCGAGTTCGGCTTCGATACATTTTCTCAGTTCGGTTAGGTTCCCACTCTCCCCGGACCCAGCCTGTGCGATATCAACATCCAGCTTCGTCAACGCAATTTCGATATCCCCTGTCTTGTACTGTTTCTTCAGTTTTGGAGCAACGGAATTAGATGTCTCGCCCGCAAGTGCATCGAGAAGCTCACTGTTCAGCGGGGCTTCTGGAAATACCGCCTTTGTGAACCCGGCTCCTATGATGAAGACATTCACGTCAGTCTGTCCTTATGCCTAACATCTGCTGTTATAACCGTCACCGCTTCGCAAAAGCTAAAAAGATCACTTCTGAATCTTCAAAGGATTCAAATCGTTCTCCTGCCAACCAGTACCCGTGAAGCGTGAGACACGAAGCGCGTCGGCTGCGATGCAGGGCTATCCGACCCTGATAAATATGACTATACCCGCCAGATACGCCGTGCTCCGTGAATTAGGGCCAGCACAATAATCCTCTCCGGCGAGACTTTGTAAACCAGGCGGTAGGGCATGACCAGCAGCTCTCGAATTGTCTGATCTCCAAACTCCGACACGACTTGGCCCCTTTCAGCGAAGTCAGCAAGCGAAGCGGCGGCGTCTTTGACTTCTTGAACGAATGAAGCTGCATAGTGTTCCGAGTCCCGAGCAATGTAATCGGCAGCGGCCAATAAATCGTCCCAAGCGGGTTCGGTCCACACTACCTCTCGAGCCATCGCCCCATCCGCCTTTCAACTTCCTCCTGGGACAATAATCTGCCTTCGCGGGCCGCTTCCAGGCCCTTCCGAATCTTCTGGCGAACATAAATGTGGTACTGGATGTCTTCCAGAGAGGCCTCTTCGGGAAGTTGCGCAAGAAGCTCCCGAACCTCTTCCTTGGCTGTTTTCATTGGGGTTTCCTCCATGACCCTATTCTACTGCCAGCCGGCGACTGGGCCAACCAAAAGAAAACATACAACATACCGCAAAAAAATCCTTCCGCCGCTGCTGCCAGCTAATAACCAAACACGGTCGCACCTTCGCGGCAAGACCCAGATCAACCAACCATCCACACCTCGCCTCGGCGTGGATCACTCATGGAGAGATTCTTCTTTGTCTAGTTGGAGAAACGCCTGCTCGGCGGCAAGGAGCAATGAATCGTCGGATAATTCCGGCAGATCAAGGCTGAGGGATCGCCGGATGATTTCGAGAGCCGCTTGTTGCTTCTCCTCATCAGGAAGAAGTTCAAATGATTTTACGAGTTGTTCGACAGACTTTGTCATACAATTGCTTTCTCTCTCCCATTATAGTGTGACTATGCGGGAAATTAAGTAAAAACCAGAAAGCAGACGCTTGGGAACCCTGCTTCTCACGCAGCTCATCCCCGTGCGGTTCCAAAGACCGTCTTGTTCCCCAGGAACTCGGCTTCCTCTCCCAGCTCCTCTTCGATGCGCAGCAACTGGTTGTATTTGGCGATGCGATCGCTGCGGCTGCCCGAGCCCGTCTTGATCTGCCCGGCGCCGGTGGCGACGGCGAGGTCGGCGATGAAGGTGTCCTCGGTTTCACCCGACCGGTGCGAGATGACCGAGCTATAGCCATTGCGGCGGGCCATCTCGATGGCTGCCAGGGTCTCGGTCAGCGTGCCGACTTGGTTCAATTTAATCAGAATCGCATTCGCGGCCTTCTGCTCGATTCCCGCCTCCAGCCGCTCCGTGTTGGTCACAAACAAATCATCGCCGACCAGTTGCACCTTGGAGCCCAGCTTTTCCGTCAACAGTTTCCAGCCTTTCCAGTCGTCCTCGGCCAGCCCGTCCTCGATGGAGACAATGGGATACTGGCGCACCCAGTCCGAGTAGAACTCCACCATCTGCTCGGAGGTGCGCTCGCTGCGGTCCGATTTTTTGAAGACGTATTTGCCGTCTTCATAAAACTCGCTCGAGGCCGGATCGAGCGCCAGGGCGATATCCTCGCCGGGCCGGTACCCTGCCGTCTGGATCGCCTCCAGTATCTGCTCCAGCGCCTCGGTGTTGGAGCGCAGGTTGGGGGCGAAGCCGCCTTCGTCGCCCACCGAGGTGGCATAGCCCTTCTTGGAGAGGACTTTTTTTAGGTGATGGAACGTCTCCACGCCCATGCGCAGTGAATCGGCGAAGGTGGAAGCGCCCAGTGGAACAATCATAAACTCTTGAAAATCCACATTGTTGTCGGCATGGACCCCGCCATTGACGATATTCATCAGAGGCACCGGCAACAACGAGGCGTTTACCCCGCCGAGGTAGCGGTAGAGCGGCAGCTCCAGCGTATCGGCCACGGCGCGGGCCACAGCCAGCGAAACGGCCAGAATCGCATTGGCGCCCAGATGCGACTTGTTGGGCGTTCCGTCGAGCTGTATCATCAAGCGGTCCACTTCGGCCTGCTCGGCGGCGTCCTGGCCTTCCAGGGCCGGGGCAATCGTTTTGTGGATGTTTTGAACGGCGCGGGACACCCCCTTTCCCAGATACCGTCGCGCATCGCCATCGCGCAACTCCACGGCCTCATGCTCCCCTGTAGAGGCTCCGCTCGGGACGGCGGCCCAGCCGATTACACCGCTCTCGAGCATCACCTCCGCTTCCACTGTAGGATTGCCTCGGGAGTCTAGAACCTCCCGACCCTGCACCCATTCAATTGTTGTTTCTGTAGCTATAGCCATGGCTGTATTCCATATTCTCCGCGCACTGCGCCCATCGGTCGGTCAACAAAGTGCAGGTTAACGCGAAAGTGGTAACTGGATTATTTTTCATCGAACTACGGCCCGAACGGGCAGCATACCAGGACTGGCTTCGGCAGCTTTCTCGGTCGCAGATAGGTGAGCAGATGGGGAAGAAGGTCATTCCGGTCGTTGGTCACCACCCAGAACTCTTCCCGGAGACCGATGAGCAAAAGCGGGAAAAGAAAAGCCTGCTCCGTCACGAACCACCGGCGACTTTGACTTACACAGCTTGGGCTCACCCAACTTAGGTGTACTAAAAAATACGCGGCAGCTTTGACTCCCGGCAGAAGCCCTATAATTCGTCGCTTCGTCCTTCGTGGGGGGCCGGAATAAATAACTTGACTTTCATAGGCCCCTCTCTATTATAGCCGTAGCTGTTCTGAAACTACAAACAGTTGGGAGGTGTAGTGTGTGGCGGAAGTAAGGCTTCAAGATGGCGAGTCGCTTGAGAATGCCCTTCGCCGCTTCAAGCGGAAGGTCCAACAATCCGACATCATCAAGGAAGTCAAAAAACATTCGTATTATCTAAAACCGGGCGAGAAACGACGAGTCAAGGCAGCATTAGCGCGCAAGCGAAACCGCAAAAAGACCAGACGCGACTTCGACTAATCTCCGATGGTGCAGTTGGACGGAATACTCTTTGGCTCAGTTTGAGCGGGCCAAGGGGGAACCGTCAGATGGTTTTCCGAGGTCCTGATCCAGTTAGGCTGCTGGCGTTACCGGCACGTCGAAACTCTGGGAATTTCGGGGGGGGACTCAAATCCATGGCGGAAAATGCGGAATATCAAGATCGAACCTTGAAGTGCGTGGACTGCGGTGAGGATTTCGTCTTCACGGCAGGAGAACAGACTTTCTTCGCCGATAAGCATTTCCGGAATGATCCGAAGCGGTGCAAGACCTGCAAGGCGAAGCGGAATCAATCGGCATCGGGCGGCGGCCAGCGGGCGGAGACCACTACGGTCTGTTCGCAATGCGGGAAAGAAACTACAGTGCCCTTCCGGCCAACACAGGGCCGGCCGGTTTTTTGCAGGGAGTGTTTCCAGCAACATCGGGTGGCATCCGCTTCGGCCGGGCAGATCCAATAATTGATTGAGCACGTCGCTACGTCTCGTTCCCTCCCCTGTGGGTTTATGTATCGGGATGGCGGGTGCATTGTGTGCCCGAAGCGCCTGTTGCGCATTTTTTCGCACCTTCCTCAATAATTCCCTGCAATTCTCTGCTCGGTTCATTCAAGCTAAGGGATGCCCAGTTTTCATACCATCAACTACGGATGCCGCGCCAATCAGGCGGACGGAGCCGCGCTGGAAAAGGATCTCTCCAACCGCGGCTTCCAAGCCGTCAGCGACCGTTCCCGCGCGGACATCGTAGTCGTGAATAGCTGTACCGTGACGGCTGCCGCTGACTATGACGTGCGGAAGACGGTGCGAAGGATTCAGCGCGAAAACCCTGCGGCACAAATCCTGGTGACCGGCTGTTATGCCCAGCGCAGCCCGCAGGAGTTGGCCGCTTTGCCCGGCGTCCAATGGATCATGGGCAATTCCCATAAAACAAAGATCGGGCCCATTCTCTCCCGCGAATTCCCTTCCGCCAGCCCGGATCATCATTTCCTGCCCTTGCAAGCGCTGAATGCTCCCGCTTTGGAGGGTGAATCCGGATTGAACGATGACCTCCAAAAGCTGGGGACCACGGCTCCTGCCAGCACCCCCTTCGCCCCAAAGATTTTTGCCGGTGATATCCAGTCGCAGTACCAGCTTCTGATGGCCCCCGTCTTCGGCGCCGCCGGGGAGCGGACCCGTCCCAACCTGAAGCTTCAGGATGGCTGTAACAATCGCTGCTCATTTTGCATTATCCCCTCCGTGCGCGGACGCAGCCGCAGCCTGCCGCTCACAGCCGTCCTGGAGCATGTCGGCTCGCTCTGCAAGGCTGGCTACCGGGAGGTGGTCCTTTCGGGCATTAACCTGGGCCGCTACGGACGCGACCTGCCGGGAAACCACGGCTTGCGTCAAATGGTTCGCACCATCCTGGATGAAACTCCCGTCGAGCGGCTGCGGCTAAGCTCTGTGGAGCCGATGGATTTCAGCAACGCGCTGCTCGACCTGATGGCATCCTCTCCCCGCATTGCCAAACACGTCCACGCTCCGTTGCAGAGCGGCTCGGACCGAATCCTGCGGCTGATGTACCGCAAATACCATCCGCACAACTATCGGGACCGTATCCTGGCCGCTTATCAGTTCATGCCGAACGCCGCCTTTGGCGCCGACGTAATGGTGGGATTTCCGGGCGAGTCGGAAGAGGACTTTGAACTAACGCGCAGCTTTATCGACTCCCTTCCCTTTACCTATCTGCACGTCTTTCCCTTTTCCCGGCGTCCCGGCACGCTGGCCGACAAAATGGCCGGTCAGGTCAACGGCGCCCTCATACGGAAGCGGGGCCGCATCCTGCGCGAGTTGGCGGCGGAAAAGAATTGCCAGTTTCGGCAACGGCAGGCAGGCCGAACCCTTTCGGCAATCACCCTGGGGGAGGAGACTCCCGGCGGCACCATCGCGCTGAGCGATAATTACCTGAAGGTATTGATTGCGGGCAAGCGGTTAGCTGCGAACAGAATCGTTTCTGTCAGAATTTCCGGCCTGACTGCGGATGGCTTGCTAGGCGAGTTGGAACCAGCCGAACCTTCCCGGACTTAACCCTTCCAGGATTTAACCCTTCCAGGACTTAACCCTCTGCCGGACTTTTTCCTTCGATCATTACTTCCGCCAGAGCAATAGTGCGGGTGTGGGTGATGGAGAGAACGATATGGGCACCGCCCATGCCCTGGAAGACTTCCAGAGCCCGGCCGGAGAGCTTCAGGATCGGTTTTCCCCCTTTCCTATTGGCGATCTCCATGTCACGCCATGTGATGCCGCGCCGTAATCCGGTCCCCAGGGCTTTCATAGTCGCTTCCTTGGCTGCAAAGCGGGCGGCAAAACGCTCGTAGGAATTGCGGCGGCTCCGGCAATAGGCGATTTCAGTTTGTGTGAACACACGGTTCAGGAACCGCTCGCCGTGGCGCTCCACGGCAGCCTTTATCCGCGAAACCTCCGCAATGTCCACGCCCAAGCCAAGGATCATAAAAGGCTGCCGTGCCCTCACTAACCGCCTGAATCTGTGCCTAACCGAAACTGACCCGCTACCCGCTTCTTTGACGGCTGCTCCGGCCAAAGTATACCATTTAGGTGGAGCGGGGCATGGTATGTGGAATATCCGCCGCGTTTGCCCCGCCCGGTAACGAAAGGTCTCTGCAGATGCTGCTTCAAGTTCCCCGATTGGCTCGACTGCCATGGCTCGTCCACGGCTTCAGCACACGGCGCGGAGGCGTAAGCCGCCTGCCTAACTCCCGAACAGGTTCCGCTCCCGGCAAAGAGTTGAACCTCGCAAAGATCATAGGAGACAGTGCGCGGAACGTAGCCGAAAACCGGCGGCGGCTGATGGTCCGGCTCCGGGCAAAAAAAATGCAACTCGTGACACAGCGGCAGGTCCATTCGGATTTGATCCACGTAGTGAACTCTTCTCTTCCCTCAGATTTTCCCTCGGCAGGCGACGGATTGCTGACGGACCGCGCCGGGCTGTTGCTCTCGGTAGTGGTGGCCGACTGCCTGCCGATTCTGTTAGTCGACACAAAACAGCGAGTGGTCGCGGCGCTCCACTGCGGCTGGAGAGGAACGGTGCGGCGCATCGCACAAAAGGGCGTGGGACTGATGAAACAAACCTACGGCTCGCGCGAGCGGGACCTGCGGGCCGCCATCGGGCCGGGCATCCGGGTCTGCTGCTACAGGGTCGGCGAGGAGGTGCGGGATGAGTTTGAAGGACAGTTTTCCTACGCCTCGCAGCTTTTTGTGATTTGCAAGGAACCGAGCCCCTTGCAAATAAGGTATCCGCTTCTTTTCCACTACAACCCGGAGTCGCACGCCGCCTTTGACAATCCGTTGTATCTCGACTTGGTACAGGCCAACATTCTTCAGCTCCGGGAGGCCGGTGTTCCTGCCACCCACATTTACGCCGACGCCCCCTGCACCAGTTGCAACCCGCAGTTGTTTTTTTCCCACCGCCGCGACGCCGGGCAAACGAACCGCCCAACAGGCCGAATGATGGGGGTGGTGGGCATCCGGGACATGCCGGCACGCAAAGCAATATCTGCCCGGGAGAAAAGTTGGAGCATCATAGTTTGTCTATAGTGTTCGTGTATAGTCAGAGCCGCGCGCGTCTGTCCCGCCTGCCCTGAGCGAAGCCGAGGGATCAGCATACGGTCTCCGAATACCCGGTGAACAAGTAAAGCTTGGTTGACCGCTCCCTCGCGGTCGCGGCTCGGATGACTCACCAACAACACGCTTTACAGCAACTCTGAAGGTCTAGTTTGTGGTGAAATTAGAACAGGTTGTCAATCTTGATCTGAAAACCAGACAGCAGGTGGCTCTCGAAGGTGTCGCCGGAAGCAAACTGCCGGGCGAGTTGAAGGCCTTCCCCGCTCCGCCGGTAGAGTTCCATGGTCCGTGTCTCCGGGTCCGCAATCCAGTATTCCTGAACGCCGAACTGCGAGTACACGGCCAGCTTCCGTCTGCGGTCCTTATCGGCGGTGCTTGGAGAAAGAACCTCCACCAACAGGTCGGGAGCGCCTTCGATTCTTTCTTTCGCCACTTCGCTGACCCGCTCCTTGCTCACAAACAGAATATCCGGCTGCAGCACCGTATACTGGTTGAAGATGGTGTCCAGCGGCGCAATGTAAACCTTGCCAAGCGATTTCTGCTCCACATAGGCCAATAGCCAAGCATAGAGTTTCCCGACAATCTCCTGATGGTGCGCTGTAGGCGAAGGCGTCATAACCAATTCTCCGTCGAAGAGCTCGTACTGGTTCCGGTCCTCGGGCAGGAGGCAATACTCGTCGTAGGTCATCTTTGTGGCGGAGGATTTCATGAAACCAATTGTAGCATGGCGGAACGCAAGTCGATTGGGCTGAGCTTCTTTTGAACTGCCAGGAACGCTAGACCTCGGCAAGCTTCAACTGCCCACAGGCGGCGAAGATATCCCGGCCACGCGGCTTGCGGATGTAGGCGGGCACTCCCTTACGAATCAGTATCTGCTGAAAGCGGACAATCAGTTCATCCGGAGGTGTCTTGAACGGCAGTTCCGGACCTGGATTCATGCCGATCAGATTTACCTTGCAGGAGATTCCCTGCACCAGCCGGCACAGACGCCTGGCATCGTCTGTGGTGTCGTTGACTCCCGCAAGCAGGACGTACTCAAACGTCAATTTCTCCCTGGCGCGCAGTGGAAACTCGCGGCAAGCCCGCAGCAACTCCTGAAGCGGCCATTTCCGGTTGATCGGTATGAGGCTGTCTCGCATCACATCGGTCGTGGCGCTCAGGGAGACGGCAAGTTGTGGGCGGACTCTCTCCATACCAAGTTTCTCGATACCGGGAACAATACCGGAGGTGGAAAGCGTCATCCGCCGGGTGGAAAGGCCTATACCTTCCGTGTCCGACAGTAACCGCACTGCCTCCAGCGTATTCTCATAGTTCAAAAGCGGTTCGCCCATCCCCATGAAAACCAGGTTCAGCCGTTCTGTTGACCGGGAAGCATTCTTCTCGGTTAGCAGCAACACTTGGCCGGCAATCTCTCCCGGCGTCAAGTTCCGGCTGAAGCCCATCAACCCCGTCAGGCAAAATTGGCAGTCCACCGCGCATCCAACCTGGGTGGAGAGACAGATCGTCGTCCGCGCCGGCTCGGGCATCCGCACCGCTTCAATCCGGCTGCCATCGGCTAGCCGCAGCAGATAGCGGGAGGTTCCATCGGCGCTTTGGAACTTTTTCTCCAACTGCGGCAGAGTAGCTTGAAACTCGTGAGCCAATCGCTCCCGCAAAGCGGCCGGAAGGGGCAATATCTTTTTCATGTCCCATTGCTGCTCGTGATAGAGGGCGTGATAAAGCTGGCGGCCCCGGTAAGGCGGCTCACCTATGGCAGTCAAGAGTTGCTGCATCTGCTGTGCGGAGAGACCGATTAGTTCTTTCTTTGGCATATAAATCCCGCTTTTGATTCTAACAGATGCCGGAACCTGCGACCGGCAGAAGCCGCCCGGCCAATTTTCTGCATCTCATGAATATGCGTATAGGAGTTTTGATCCGGGAGGCTGAAATTAAGAAAATCCACATAACTCATTGCAAACAAAATGATTAAATCTCTGTAGATTTACTGGTATTTGCAGGTATGGGTGGGAGATAATAGTATTGTAGGGTTGGACCTGGAAGCGCACCACTGGAAGCGCACCAGAAGTTACTTCCTGGCGGAACAGTATCCCAGCCTACTCCCTGATTGAAGACCCCCCATCGGAGACAATGCTATGCGAAATATTCAGAAAGCAATCCTTCCCAACGGCCTGGCCGTTCTCACCGAGTCCATGCCCCATGTGCGTTCCGTCTCCGTGGGCATCTGGCTCGGCACAGGTTCGCGCCAGGAGCAGCCGGAGAGAAACGGCATTTCCCATTTTATCGAGCACATGGTCTTCAAGGGAACCAAAACCCGGACAGCCGAGCAGATTGCTCGTTCGGTGGATTCGATTGGCGGGCACATGGATGCCTTTACCGCCAAGGAATGCGTCAGCTTCAACGCCGTTGTTCTGGATGATCAACTGGAGACGGCATTTGATGTTCTGAGCGACTTGGTGCTGCATCCCCTTTTCCAGCAAGAAGAAATCAGCCGGGAACGCGGCGTGATCCTCGAAGAGATCAAATCGGAACAAGACAACCCGGACTATCTGCTGCACGAGATTTTTACGCAGAATTTCTGGAAAGGACATGCTATCGGCAAGCCCATCCTGGGCACTCGGGAAACCGTCGGCCGGTTGAAGCAAGATGTGATCCAGGAACAGTTTGCGCGGATTTACAGGCCGAACAACATGGTCATTTCCGCTGCCGGACATCTGGAGCATTCCCATCTGCTGCAATTGGCCGAGCAACGCTTTCATTCCTTAAAGAAACAGGAGATGCAACTGCCGGACTCGCAACCGGCTACCCATTCCCGGATCACCTTGCGCAATAAAAAATCCCTGGAGCAGGTGCATCTCTGCTTGGGGGTACCCTCCTATCCCATGTCGCACGATGGCCGGTATGCGTGCTATGTATTGAACACGCTTCTCGGCGGCGGCATGAGTTCCCGCCTGTTCCAAAACATCCGCGAAAGACAGGGCCTCGCCTACTCGGTGTTCTCCGATCTGGTCCCTTATAAAGACACAGGATGTCTTTTCGTCTACGCCGGCACCTCTCCGGAAACGGCCGCACAGGTAGTCCGCAGCATCGTGCAGGAATTCCGGGAGTTGAAAGAAAACGCCGTCGATCCGGAAGAACTGCGCCGTGCCAAGGACCATCTCAAGGGAAGCCTGATGCTGGGCCTGGAATCCACCGGCAGCCGCATGTACAGCTTGGCCCGCCAGTATATGAATTTCGGCAAGTTCTTCACTCTGGATGAAATTATTGCTAAGATCGAAGCCGTCACCGCCGAGGATCTGACCCGGATCGCCCGGATGTTTTTCCGGACCGATGACATTGCCCTTACCGTTCTCGGCAGGCTGGATGGACTCAAGATCGACAGGGAGATGCTGGTCTGCTAAGTTTGGAGGCGTCTCCGAACTTCCGCCAGCAGCTTCCGATTGTTTTGACGACTAGCCGGTCGAGTCCTGCGCGGTGTTCCGTCCGGGGTCTCTGCCGGTCGCAGAGGAAACCGCTTGTCGCTTTGTCCATGAACGATCCATGAGGGTTTTTCTCGGTAATCTTTCCGAGGTCGGTTAGGAGGAGCCATTAGCATTCGCATGGCCGTGCTGGGAAGCGGCAGTTCCGGCAATTGCACTTTCCTGGCGACAGAGCGTGTCAAGGTCTTGATCGACGCCGGACTCAGCGGACGGGATACCTTACGGCGGCTGGCTTCTATCGGTGAGAAACCGGAATCTCTCCAGGCAATTCTGGTTACCCACGAGCACTCGGACCACATCAGCGGCTTAGCCCGTTTGGCGAGCCATTACAAGATTCCGGTTTACATTTCTACCCAAACGCAGGCCGTGCTGCCGCCGCGAGTGAAACTCCCGGCGGTCGAAACCATCCAGGCCGGCAAGCAATTCGAGATCGGCGACCTCACCATCGAGCCATTCACCATTCCCCACGACGCCGCTGATCCGGTCGCTTTCCGTCTCACCGCGGACGGGATACGCGTAGCGGTGGTGACCGATCTGGGCTACATCCCGGAGAACGTGAAATACTATCTCCGTAGCTGCCATTGTCTGGTCATGGAAGCCAACCACGACCTGGAAATGCTCCGCAACGGCCCCTACCCATGGTTCGTCAAGCAGCGGGTGATGAGCCGGGACGGCCATCTTTCGAATCACGCGCTCAGCGACTTCCTGAGCAACGACTTTGACGGCGCCGCGCAGGTGCTGGTGCTGGCCCACTTGAGCGAATGCAACAATCACCCGGAGATCGCGCGCATGGCGGCGACCTCGGCGCTGGAGGCGCAAAACGGCCGCGAGACCAAGCTGGCCGTCAGCTCGCAGCAACAGCCGACCGCGATGTTCCGGTTTTGAGGAATCCCCATTGATCGATCGCTACACACGCCCGCCGATGGCCCAAATCTGGGCGGAGGAGAATAAGTTCCGCAAGTGGCTGGAGGTGGAGCTTGCCGCAGCGGATGTTCTGGCCGAGCACGGAGAAATTCCCGCCGAGGCGGCCCGCACCATGCGCCAGGGCGCGCGGTTTGAGCTGAAACGCATCGAAGAGATCGAGGCCGAGGTAAAACACGACGTAGTGGCCTTCACCACGGCAGTGGCGGAAAATCTGGGCCCGGAGTCCCGCTACCTGCACTTCGGCCTGACCTCGAACGACGTGGTGGACACGGCGCAGGCGCTCCGTGTGCAAAGCGCCTCCCAACTCATCCTCGAAGGTCTTCGCAAATTGGGAGAGGTCCTGCAGCGGCGCGCGCTGGAGTTCAAAGATACCGTCATGGTGGGCCGTACCCACGGCGTTCACGCCGAACCGATTACTTTCGGCTTGAAGCTCGCCAACTGGTATTCGGAAAACTCCCGCAACTTGGCCCGCATGGAGCGCGCGGCTGAGGAGATGGCGGTGGGGAAAATCTCCGGCGCGGTGGGCACCTTTGCGCACGTAGGACCGGAGATCGAAACCGCCATCTGCCGGAAGCTGGGGCTGCGTCCGGCGGCGATCTCCAGCCAGGTGATCCAGCGCGACCGTCACGCCCATTACTTGGCGACACTGGCTGTGCTGGCATCGTCGCTGGATAAGATCGCCACCGAGATTCGTTCGCTCCAGCGCACCGAGGTCCGCGAGGCGGAAGAGTACTTCGGAGGCTCGCAAAAAGGCTCCTCAGCGATGCCGCACAAGCGGAATCCGGTCGGCTGCGAGCAGATCAGCGGCTTGGCACGCGTGGTGAGGTCCAATGCACAGGCGGCGTTTGAAAACGTGGCGCTGTGGCACGAGCGCGATATCTCCCACTCCTCGGTGGAGCGCGTCATCCTGCCCGACAGCACCATCCTGGCGGACTACCTGCTCGACCGCACCTGCCGGATCGTGGAAAAGCTGCGAGTTTACCCCGAGCGGATGCGGGCCAACCTGGAAATGACGCGCGGCCTGGTCTTCTCCGGCCAGTTGCTGCTGGACCTGGCAGCCAAAGGCGTCTTGCGGGAAGAGGCATATCTCTGGGTACAGCGCAACGCCATGCGCGCCTGGGAAAACGGAGACGACTTCCGCAAGCTGGTGGAGGCAGACGCCGATATCTCCCGCGCGCTTTCCTCCGGAGAAATCGCAGCGTCGTTTGATCTGCGCCGCCACCTCCGCCACGTGGACGCCATCTTCGCCAGGGTGTTTGCAAAACAGAGCCCGACGCAGAGCTTCTGAGGATCATGGCGTGCTGTTTTCCCTGCTCCGCCTGTTTTACTCCTGTACCCGTGCCAAGAAACCAACGATGAAAAAGTAGTGGGTCAATTTCCATGTCAGGGCACGGTTTTAACCGTGCCGATCACGAGGCACCGAAGAGCGGCTTTAGCCGCTGAGGTTGATTTCCCTCAGGGGCTAAAGCCCTTCTGGTAACGGCTATCTAACGGCACGGTTAAAACCGTGCCCTGACAAATCGTGTGACGCTGTGCCTAACGGAAACTGACCCGCTACCGGTTCAAAGATTCAGATGACACCGAACCTTTTTTTTACTAAAATTTCATAATAAGTCTTTTGGTGATTGTATGAGCTTTCGCTTCACGCTGTTTCTCGGCTTTCTATTGCTCAACTTGATGGCCTACCTCTCCCTGCGCCGCTCGGTATCGGTGTGGGTGAGTCCGGGCCGCCGCCGGAGAGTGCTTGACTTGGTAAGCCTGGCCGTTTGCCTGCTGAACATTCCCTTGCTCGTGTTTTTCATTCGCCAGGCGAGCGGCACCCTGCACTTGGTCTCCCCTGCGGTGCTCCAGATTGTCTTCTACCCCGCCATGGCGTGGCTGACTACCATCATCATTTTCTTTTTCATTGCCGGACCCTCCATGCTGATTTGGTCCATAGGAAAGGCCCTGGTTGGCTTGGTCCGCAAGGGAAAGCATGTGCTCTCCGGACCGCCGCCGCCCACCCTGACCTCCCGTGCGCCCGCCGTATCGCGGCGCAGCTTTATCGCCGGAAGCACCGGCCTGATGATCCCCGCAATCTACGGCATGGCGGCATACGGAGCTTACGGCAGTATGGGCGAGATCGATATCTCCGAGGAGATCGCCATCCCCCTGCCCCATTTGCCAAGATCGTTGGATGGATTGACGATTGTTCAGCTTTCCGATCTTCACGTGGGTCCTTACATTCGCGAGAAGGAGTTGCAGCACGTCGTCAGTCTCACCAACGATCTGCGCCCCGACGTGGTGGTCATCACCGGGGACATACTCGACCGGAGCCTTTCCAGCCTGCCGGATGCGGTGCGCGGGTTGACGGGAATCAAGGCTCCGCTGGGCGTGTTCACCGTCCTGGGAAACCACGATATTTCCTCCGACCGGTTTAGCTACTCAGAAAATTTTCGCGGCGGGGTCAACATTGACAACGGACTCCAGTCCATCGGCATCCGGACCTTGCGGAACCAGGTGATTCGCATAGGCTCCGGCCAGGACCAACTGGCGCTGCTCGGCCTCGACTGGCTTTCGACGCCCGGTTCCAGAAGTTTCTACAGCTATCAGCGCAGCGAATCCCAGCGGCAACTGGCCCGCATGACGGAAGAGGCCGGCCCGGAAACGCCTACCGTTTTGCTGGCTCATCACCCCCACACTTTTATGGACGCAGCGCCGCTCGGCATCGGCCTGACGCTCTCCGGGCATACGCATGGCGGCGGACAGATCATCTTGGCCACCGTGGACGGCGTCCCCATCGGCATCGCCACCCTCCGCTTCAAATACTTGAGCGGCCTGTATAAGGAAAACGGCTGCTCACTCTATGTCAATCGCGGCATTGGGTATCTCGGCATTCCTATTCGGATCAACTGCCCGCCGGAGATCAGCCGGTTCAAAGTGATCTCTGCCGCTTCGGCTGAGAGCGAACCGCTGCCTTCCTAGGAAGAAGTCTTTGGCCGGTAGTCACGGCGATCTACGCAGGTGTCGTAGGTAGTCCGGTCAATTCTAATCCAGTCAGTTTTTTCGATACCACGGCGATTGCGCATCGTCGGGCTGGATGGAAACGCGGAGGCCACCTTAATCCATCTGCCTTGCTCCCGAGCGATTGCACGGATTTCTTCCGCCACTTCCGACAGGTCCTGGTCCTGGCTGAAAATAAGCGCCACATCATACTCATTCTGGTGGGCCATGCGGATGCTGTCCAGGGCGATACGGACGTCGATTCCTTTTTCCTCGCCGGTTAAAAAGGTGTGTGTGCGCCGGTTAAAAAGGTGTGTGTACCGTCCGGCAACTTGATGACTCTGTTCTGGTAACGCAAGGAGCGCGAGAATACCTGGACCCCTGACGGCCCATAACTGCCAGTTTTGAGGACCAGAAAGAGTGCCAAAAAGGATCGTCTGCCGGATCAGGAATGCCCGTGTAGAACCACATCTGGCTCACATTCCATCCGGCAGCTCCAGCGACAGCCCGAGACAGAGCGGCTACATCGTAGTTTGGGTAGGTATAGTCGAAAGATTCCCTGACGGAGTGGAACAGATTCTGTCCATCTACGAAGATGACGGCGCTCTTGACGGTTGGTTCAGGGGACAACTCCATCCCCCCCCCCCCTCAAATAAATAACCCCGCCCGAGGCCTTACGGCATGTCGAGCGGGGAGCAAGTGCACTTCCATGTTAGCAAGCCCCGGTTCCTTGTCAAGCCTCATCTTGGACAGGTTTTACAACCGGTTAATCATGCTGGCGATGCAGGCGGCTCCGAAGCCGTTGTCGATGTTGACCACGCCTCATCTTGGCCACGTTGCTGGCGCAGCTATTCAACATTCCGAGCAGCGCCGCCAAGCCGTGGAAACTCGATCCGTAGCCGATGCTGGTGGGAACGGCGATGACCGGAACGGCTACGAGACCCGCCACCACGCTGGGCAACGCCCCCTCCATCCCCGCCACGCAGACAATTACCCGCGCCGATGCCAGCTCGCTCCGGCTGTTCATCAAGCGATGGATCCCGGCTACGCCTACGTCATAGAGATGCCCCACAGGGTTCCCCATCACCTCGGCTGTGACCAGCGCTTCTTCGGCTACGGGGATGTCGGAGGAACCGGCGGAGACGACCAGGATTTTTCCCTTGCCATACTGGGTGCGGTCGCGGCAGATGGCGATGGTACCCGAAAGAGGATGGAAGATGGCTGCCCTGGCGACCCGCTTCACCCTGGCCGCCACGGCGCGGTCGGCCCGGGTGATGAGGACGTTTTTCGTGCTCTTCAGCATCTGCCGGACGATCTGCTCGACCTGCTGCGGCGTTTTCCCGGCGGCATACACCGTCTCCGGCATTCCCTGCCGCAGTTGCCGGTGGTGATCGATCTTGGCGAAGCCCAGGTCTTCAAACGGCAGATGCTTCAGCCGCTCGACGGCATCCTCCGGCTTCATCTTTCCTTTTTGGACAGCCTCAAACAGTCGTTGGATTTGCTGCTGGTTCAATACTGTTTCCGCCACTTATCGCTTTTTAGTGTTTTCCTGTTAGTGCTTGCCTGTTTTCGTCGCTTGCCTTCGTCCGTACTGCGTCCGTACTGCGGAGAATCAGTTTAACAACCCTCTCGGATGAGACCAAGCGATTTGCGAGGCTGACGTATAATGGATTGATTTTTTCTGGTGCTTCAAGCCAATGGCTGATTCTTTGTCAAAAGAAACAAACGGCTCTCCCTTCTCCCTCTTGCGGAGCCTCCGCACCACTTTGGAGATGATCCGAATCGAGCACTCCCTCTTTGCCCTGCCGTTCGCCTTGATGGGAGCATTGCTCGCCGCCCGCGGCCTGCCCCATGGTCTGCCAACGACACAGCAGCTCCTGTGGATTGTGGTAGCAATGGTCGGGGCGCGCTCCGCCGCCATGAGCTTCAACCGCCTGATCGACCGGCATCTCGACGCACGGAACCCTCGCACCGCCGGATGGGCACTGCCCGCCGGCGCGCTCAGCGTTCGCTTTGTCGTTTATTTTGCGCTCCTTTCTTCGGCGCTGCTCGTGATCGCGGCCCACCAGTTGAACCCCCTGGCGTTCCGGCTTTCTCCCGTCGCGCTGGCTATCCTGTTTGTCTATTCCTATACGAAACGGTTCACTGTTTTGTCCCACCTCGTGCTTGGCTTCTGCCTGGGGATGGCGCCCGCAGCCGCATGGATCGCCATCCGGGGAACTCTGGAGCCGAGCATCCTGCTGCTGACGGCCGCTGTGACGCTGTGGACTGCCGGGTTCGACATTCTGTACTCCTGCCAGGACGCGAGGTTTGACGCGCAAGCCGGACTGCACAGCGTACCCCAGCGATGGGGCATCGCACGCGCCTTGCAGATCTCCTCGGCCCTGCATTTTCTGATGGCGATCCTGCTGATCTGGCTGGCGCGGCTCGAACATCTGGGCTGGATGAGCTTGGCCGGGGTTGCAGTCACCGCGCTGCTGCTGATCTATGAACACCGCTTGGTCAAGCCTGCCGACCTTTCCCGCCTCAACGCAGCTTTCTTTACGGCCAATGGGTGGATCGGAATTCTTCTCCTGCTCTTTTGGGGATTTGATATAGTCGTCCAAGGGCAGCGTTAAAAGAACCCGCCACAAAACCGCAGAGCTTCAGGGCTGCGCCTTCGCGCGATATTTGCCGGCGATAGCTCCTCCGATGAGCAGGGCGTAAAAAGGGATGTACTCCAGCAGCCGGAAGAAAGTCTCCTCTTCCCACAATCCGAGCGTGCGATAGGGAATCAAAACGTGGTAGAAAAGAAATGTCGTAACGGTAAGCAGCAGCCAGGCCGGGTTCGGATAAATCGCCAGCAGCGGCACAATCCATGTTACATACCAGGGGAAACAGTTCGGCGAAACAAGCAGAACCGTCCCCAGAATCAAGAAGGAGGCCCGCTCCGGCCTTAGCTTTCGCATGACTGCATAAAGGATGACCGCCGCAACAATCGAAAGATATATCCGCCAGCCCACGGTTGCCGACCCCGTGAACTCCCAAATCAAGGCGTAAAGACTATCGTTGTTTCGCCAGTTTTCCGTGTAGCCCGCAAGGTCATCGCCCAGGTGCCGCCACGCCCCGGCGTAGGGAGCGAATGCAACGGCAGCGACGAGCACCGGCACCCAAAGAAATTTCCAGGAAGTCCGAAAGAGGAACACCGGTAGCAAGAAGGCAGCATAGAGCTTGGATAGCGCCGAGGCAGCCACGCCCGCCATCGACAGCTTCCCCTGCCCTTTCTGATACCACAGCAGCGCCAGAACAAAGGCAAAGACCGGGAGCGAGTCATTGTGGCCGCTCGCGCCGAAGACGACCACCGTCAATGGACTCCACGCATAAACGACCGCCCGCAGGGGCGAAACTCCCAGCGCAGGCAACAAACGAAACAGCAGAAGCACCACACCCAGGTCGAAGAAAAGATAGGGCAGCTTCAGGAGAATCACCCAATCGGTGAGAAGAAACGACAGCCAATAGAGTTCTTCGAGCAACGGGCCATAGACGGTCGCAAAGTCCCGTCCAGGGATGGCCGTGTAAGTCTCATCGCGCAAAAAAGCGAGGTCCGGATCGGAAGGGCGGGCCAGGTAAGGATTGTAGCCGGCCTGCTGCACCTTCCCCTCCCAGCGGTAACGGTACAGGTCATCGGAAAGCGAGGGATACAGGGGAAGCAGGGTGAGGCGAAATGCCGCTGCGGCCACGAAAACAAATACCAGCAGCGAGCGCTGCGGCGAGATTTTCTCCGAAAGATAGATCGAAACCAAGTACAATATTCCCACTAGGAGAATCAGCAGAATGAACGTCTCAACCTGCTCTTTCAGGTTGTTGAGACGAAGGATGAAAAGGTAGAAAAGCTCCATCGCTCCGGCCAGCGCCGCAAGCATCCAGATGAGCCGCCGGGAAGCGGGTTTGCCGTCCGCTGGTGTTGAGTTGTTGTGAATCATCTGACCGTTGTGAGGCATCTAATAGTTTGGTCTGATTCCTATGACGTATCCCGCAACGATTTTAGCAGCAGAAAACCCCCTGCTCCTCTACTTTGAGCGTCTCTTCATTGCGGACCCTTTCAGCGGGATGTACCAAGTCAATGCCTTCGATCTGCTTTTATTGATCCCTTACTTCCTGGTGCTGGCCATCTTGTCCGTCTACGGACTCCACCGTTACTATCTGGTGTACACCTATTATCGCTACCGCCGCAACCTGCCCAAACGCGAGCCGGGCCAGATGAATCCCCTTCCCCGCGTCACCGTTCAATTGCCCGTCTACAATGAACGCTACGTGGTGGAACGGCTGATTGATGCAGTCTGCCGCTTGGAATATCCCTCCGAGCTGCTGGAGATTCAGGTCCTGGACGATTCCACCGATGACACCTCCACCGCAGCCCGCCACTGCGTGGAACGTCATGCCGCCCTCGGCTTTCCCATTGGCTACTTTCACCGGAACAACCGGCAGGGATTCAAAGCAGGCGCTCTGGCTGCGGGGTTGCAAATTGCCCGGGGCGAGTTCGTGGCCATCTTCGACGCCGACTTCCTGCCGCCGCCGAACTTCCTGCAAACCACGCTTCCTTGCTTTCGCGACCGCACGGTCGGCATGGTACAAACTCGCTGGAGCTATATCAACCGCAATTATTCCCTGCTGACCCGCGTGCAGTCCATCCTGCTCGACGGCCATTTTATCCTGGAGCACGGCGCGCGATCCCGTTCCGGCTGTTTCTTCAACTTCAACGGAACGGCCGGCATCTGGCGCCGACAAGCCATTGAAGAGGCCGGCGGCTGGCAGCACGACACGCTGACCGAGGATACAGACCTCAGCTACCGCGCCCAGTTGCGCGGATGGAAGTTTCTTTACTTGCAGGAGGTCGAGTGTCCGAGCGAATTGCCGGTGGAGATGAACGCCTTCAAGTCCCAGCAGGCCCGCTGGGCGAAAGGGTTGATTCAGACAGCGCGCAAATTGCTTCCCACGCTGTGGCGCAGCCCGCTCCCCTGGCACGTCAAGATGGAGGCTTTTTTTCATCTGACCGCCAACATCTGCTACCCCTTGATGGCGGTCCTGGCCGCGCTGTTGTTGCCTGCCATGATCGTGCGATTTTACCAGGGCTGGTTTCAGATGCTCTATATCGACCTGCCGCTTTTGCTGGCCGCCACTTGCTCAATTTCCGCCTTCTATCTGGTCTCGCAGCGCGAACTGTTTCCCGGAGAATGGAAGCAAACCATCAAGTTCCTTCCGCTCCTGATGGCCACCGGCATCGGGCTGACCCTCAGCAACTCACGGGCGGTGATGGAAGCCCTGTTCGGCGTCCCTTCCCCATTTGTCCGAACGGCGAAGTACCGCATTGAATCGAGCTCCGACCGCATCGCGAACAAAAAATACCGGCACCGCGCCAACTGGATTGCTCTGCTTGAAATGCTGGCTGGCTGTTATTTCGTCTTTACGGTTTACTACGCGGTCGAAAACGAAAACTATGCGACGGTCCCCTTCCTTTGCCTGTTTGCGTGTGGATATTTGGGAATGGGATTGCTCTCCGCCTTTCAGGGAAAAGGGGAGAAACTGCTGGGCGTGCTGTACAGCCGCCTGGCGCTGTTGCTGCGGCCCATCGCAAAGGGTTTGCAGGAATCTTGAGGCGGATAGCATCTGTCTCACAATCGGGCGGCGGTTTGCAAAGAGCAATCACTCCAAGAACGATCAATCCAGTGCAACGATTTGTCGACTTTCCGGCTGCCTGCCTTCTAGCGATCCATTTTCTGTCTGCATTTCTGGCTTGCATGGCGGCAGCGGGGCAAGCTGGGGCGCAAGAGCGCGAGCCCCTGGCGATGTACCGGGAACGCCGTGCGGCTCTCCGGGAAAAGCTCAAAGACGGGATCATTGTTCTCTTCGGGAACCAAGAGGGACCGGGGTCAGAAGCATTCCACGTTTTTCGCCAGGAAAATAATTTCTACTACCTGACCGGCCTCAACGAGCCGGGCGCCGCGCTTCTGCTGGCTCCGCCGCTCCAGGACCGGCGTTCTCCTTACTGGAAACAATTCTCGAAACTCCCCCGCGAAATTCTTTTCCTGCCCCAGCCCAACCCGCAGCAGGAAAAATGGACCGGCCCCAAACCGGACCTCTACGACGATTCCATTCATGCTCAAGTCGGGTTCGCAGCCGTCCAGGGAATGGAAACGCTCGGGAGCGAGGTCCGCCGGCTTGCTCCGGGCTACCGTGCAGTCTATACCCTGCTGCCTTCGGCGCACGCATCCGAGATGGAGACGGCCTTGTACAAAGGACGCCTGGAAAAGCTGGAAGCAATCTTACCCCTCGCCAGAATCCGCGACGCCCGCAGAGCCCTGGCCAGCCTGCGCCAGATAAAGTCAGAGAGCGAACTGGGACTGATCCGCCGCGCCGTAGACTGTTCCATCGATGCGCACTTGGTGGCGGCGCGCGACTTGCGGGAGGGTCTGTTTGAATATGAAATTGCGGCCTTGATGAAATACACCTTTGAGCGCGCTGGCTGCGAGCGGCCCTCATTCGCTCCCATGGTTGGCTCCGGAGAGCGCTCCACCATCCTGCACTACAACCGCAACCGGGGACAGCTCGAAACCGGAGACTTGGTGGTCATTGATGTGGGCGGAGAATACGGGCACTACGCAGCCGACATCACGCGGACCTTGCCTGTCAGCGGCCGCTTCACGCCCCGGCAACGGGAAATCTACGAGATTGTTCTCGGAGCTCAACAGGCCGCCATGGAAGCCGTCAAGCCCGGCGTCAATCTCACCGGACGTGATCCCGGCAGCCTCTACCAAACCGCCTACGAGTACATCAATACCCACGGCAAGGACCGGCACGGCAAGCCCCTCGGGAAATATTTCACCCACGGGGTGGGGCACCACGTCGGCCTGGACGTGCACGACGCAGCGGTCCCCAGGACGACGCTCGAAGCCGGGATGGTGATCGCCATTGAGCCCGGCATCTATCTGCCGGAGGAAAACCTCGGGGTCCGCATAGAGGATATGGTGCTGGTGACATCAGACGGGTATCTGCTCCTCACGGAACGATTGCCCCGCACAGTAAAGCAGATTGAAAGCTTGCTGCAAAAGTGAGCACTACAAAAACCTCGCCGCAATCGTTCCTAGTCATCGCACCAGATTGACGGGGTTTCCCTCCTTCCCTATAATAAAAGCACCGCAGCCTTCTCATTTGCTCTGGAGCAACCGGGATCAGCCCGACGAAAGTAAAGCGTTTGCGACATTGGGATCGGGAGCTTTCGCGGAAATAAAACTTAAAGGAATTCCCTGAGAAATGATACCAGCGACCCAGTTGCGGCCAGGCAACGTCATCAAGCATGAAGGAGAGCTGTGTTCCGTTTTTGGAGTCTCTCACCGGACGCCCGGAAATAAACGCGGCTTTGTGCAAGCCAAGCTCCGCAACCTGCGCTCCGGCTCCATGATGGAGCACCGCTTCCGGTCCGAGGATACTGTCGAGTTGGCCATCATCGATAAGCAGGATATGGAGTACCTCTACAACGACGGCGATGATTTCCATTTTATGAACACCGAGACCTTCGAGCAGATCCAACTGTCGCGGTCGGTCCTGGGCGAGGGCGCGAACTACCTGACGCCTAACGTGCAGATCAAGGTGGAGTTTTTTGAAGGGAATCCCGTCGGCATTGAGTTGCCCACTACGGTGGACATGACGGTAGTGGAAACCGAACCCGGATTGAAAAGCGCCACCGCCAGCAGCGTCACCAAACCCGCCAAGCTCGAAACGGGTTTCGTGGTGCAGGTTCCTCCCTTTATCAGCACGGGGGAAAAGATTCGCGTGGATACCGCAGAAGGCAAATACTTGGAAAGAGCAAAGTAAAAACAGGTCCGCCCGGCCCGATCGAATGGTCCGGGAGAAATGACCGCTCCCCTGAATGGGCAGAACTGGGTGACCTGTGAATTATTGCTTCCCTTCTCCGGGCTGGCTCCGAGCTTTGCGGGATTGTATCAGGTCAACGCCGTGGTCCCGGCGGGCGTGACACCCGGCAACGACGTGCCGGTGGTCCTCAGCGTCTCCGGGCAGGACAACCCCCCCCGGTGACTATGCCGTGCAGTCAGGGGGCAGCGCAGTAAGAAGGCCGTGCAGTGATCTGATTGAGGAGCAATCCGGCAGAGACGCGCCAGCAGGGGACGGTTAGCATCAGGATGGCCACGATTTCCGGAAGAGGCATCCCGCGCCTTAGGTCAGGCAGCTTCCGGCTGGCTCTCCAAGGCATTCAGCAATTCAATGGCGCGCTGGAAGGGAGCATCTTCACGGGGTTGTTGCGGCGCGGGCGGCTCTTCCCCTTCGGCAGATCCTTCATCCACCCCTTCATCCGCCCCTTCACCAGATAAAGAAACAAACTCCCGCTCTTCCGCAACCAGCACATTGGGCGTAATGCCGTTGCCCTGGATTTCCTTGCCGGACGGGGTAAAGTACTTGGCAATGGAGAGGATCAGCGCCGAGCCGTCGTCCATCGGGATCAGTTTCTGAATCGCGCCAATCCCGTAAGTTTTCTCTCCCACCACATCGCCCCTGCGGTTATCCATAATGGCTGCGGCCAGGACCTCCGCGCCGCCGCCGGAAAATTGATTGACCAGCACAACCAGCGGTTCCTCTGAAAAGGCTTTATTGGGATCGGCAATGAAGCTCCGGCGGGGATATTGCTGCCCGCTGAGGTAGCTGATGAGCCCGCGCTTCAAAAATAGGTTCGCCGCAGCAATTGCTTCTTCGATCTCCCCCGAGGCGTTGTCGCGCAGGTCCAGCACGAATTTCTCGGCTCCGCTTTCCCGCAACTCCTGAATCAGGGTTGCGATTTGCCCTGACGCGCCCTCCGGGAAAGCTTCCACGCGCAGGTAGCCGATTCCAGGACTCACGATGCGGCCCACCACGTCCGGGAGAAGCGTTACCGCCCGCTCCAGTTGGAACAGTTTTGGATCCGCAGCGCGTTCCCGGACGACGGCGATCTCCACCAGGGAACCTCCCGGCCCTGCCAGAATGGAGTTTACTTCCGCCAAAGACATCTCGCGGGTGCTTTGCCGGTTGACGGATTCAATCATGTCGCCCGGCCGCAGGCCGGCCTTTTGCACGGGGCTATTGGGCAGCACGGCCACAATGCTTACGAAGCCGAAGCGTTTGGAAAGCATGGCTCCAATCGAGGCCTCGCCCTGCTCCCTGCCTTGATACTCGCGATATTCCTCCGGGGTCAGGTAGCTGCTGTAAGGGTCCAGCGACTCGAGCAGCCCGTGCAGCGCTCCCTCGGTCACTCTTGTTAAATTGGCGTCTTCCACGTAATCACTTTCAATCCGGGAAAGAACCTCGCTTAAGACGGCAAGGGGGCGATACGGTTCCTGGGAACTTCTTTCCTGCCCCAGCAAAGCGCCGATGACCAGCGACAGGGTCAGCACTGTAGAAAATAAAACGACTGTGATTTTTCCGGGAAGTTTCATGGATCAATGCACCCCGCGTCTGCCATACAAAAACTAGGCTCATTATATCACGGCTGCTTTCCGGATTCGGGTTGAGCTTGTGCCCCTTCCCCGCAACGAGTTTGCCTGACCGCTATTCGACGTAGCGCTGGGCAACCGGCAACCTGCGTCCGATGCCGAAGGCCTTGGAGGTGACCCGCAGTCCGGGGGCGGACTGCTGCCGCTTGTACTCGTTGCCATCCACAAGCCCGATGATGCTGCGCACCAGCTCCAGGGGAACGCCGTACTTCTCCACGATCTGCGCCGGCGTTTCGTACTCCTCAATATAGGCTTTCAGCACAACATCCAAAACCTCGTAAGGCGGCAGGCTGTCGGTGTCCTTCTGGTTGGGACGCAACTCGGCGGATGGCGCTTTCTCCAGGATCGCTTGGGGAATCACCTGCCGGTCCCGGTTGGCCACCGCCGCCAGTTTGTAAACCATCGTTTTGGGGATGTCGGAGATCACTCCCAACCCCCCGACCATGTCGCCGTACAAGGTGCAGTAGCCCACAGCCAGCTCGCTTTTGTTGCCGGTAGAGAGCACCAGCGAATGGAACTTGTTGGAGAGAGCCATCAGCAGGTTGCCGCGAATACGCGCTTGCAGGTTTTCCTCAGTTACATTACTGGTTACATTACTAGTTACATCGCTCGCCGTCCCCTCAAAGGCCGGGCACAACGTCTCCCGATAAGCGCGGAAAATATCGGAGATCGGAAGCACCTGGAACCGGATTCCCAGGTTGGCAGCTAAAGCCCGCGAGTCCTCAATGCTGCCCGGAGAAGAATAAGGACCCGGCATGCCGACCCCCAGCACATTTTCCTTCCCCAGCGCCTCCGCAGCAATGGCGGCGGTGAGCGCAGAGTCAATCCCGCCGCTCAAGCCGATCAGCACTCGCTGAAATCCGCACTTCTGTACGTAATCGCGCGTGCCCAGAATCAGCGCTTGATAAACGGCTTCTTCCGGCTGGCTGGCTTGCGGGTGGATGTCGCCCTGCTGGGTGGAGGTGTCAAAACAAATGAGGTCCTCTGCAAAAGAGAGGGCCTGGGCACGAACGTTTCCTTCCGCATCCAGGGCCATGCTGGAGCCATCAAAGACCAGACTGTCATTTCCGCCCACCAGGTTGACGAACACGACCGGCATGCGATGGCGCAGCGCAAAGGCTTGCAACATTTCCCGGCGAAAGGGGCGCTTTCCTGTCGAGTATGGCGAGGCGGCAATCGTGACCAGCAGGTTGGCGCCTTGCTGCACCAGTTCCTCCACCGGGTCCCGCGTATAAAATCGCTTCTTCCAGAAAGCCTTGTCGTTCCAAATGTCCTCGCAGATAGTCAGCGCTACCTGTTTGCCGCAAAAAGGCAGCACCGCCTGCTGCTGGGCCGGCGCAAAGTGACGCATCTCATCAAAAACGTCGTAGGCAGGCAGCAGCATTTTCGACTGCACAAACCGAACCTGCCCGCCGGAGAGCAATGCCGCGCTGTTGGAGGCGGCCTTGCCGGTATCATTCTCTGCCTTGCTGACGAAACCGCAGATCAAAGGGATGTCGGGCACTTCCCGCGCCAGCCGCTCCAGCTCTTGCCGGTTTCGCTCCACGAAGCCTGGTTTCTCCACCAAGTCCAGCGGAGGGTAACCGCACACGGAAAGCTCCGGGAAAATCACCAACTCAGCCCCAGCCTGCCGGGCCTGCCGCGCAAAGCGGATGATCTTTGCCGCATTGCCCGGCAAGTCGCCAACTGTGGTATTCACTTGAGCCAGCGCGATCTTCATAAACTTCCTTTGTTCCTATTATAAACCTCCGAGAGAACCGATGAGGTATTACCGCGCAGGAACGCGCCGTGCTTGTTGATTGAGTTGAAACAACACCCGTTGCAAATCTTTCCAGAGTCAATGATAATATGCCGGGAATCCGCTTGGTCCCGGTTGCAGGCGGCTTACTGTAATAATCGATTGTGGCATACTATGCGGTAAGGCAGTCCTCTGCCATTGGTGGAGACCCTATGAGCGCCGAGGAAGATCAAAAGCTATCGCGCGAGTACTTCCAGCGCGCCTACGCCCGTCAGATGAAGGGCGAGTTGGAGGATGCGGCAGAGCTGTACAAAAAGTCAATCGAAGCGCTTCCTACCGCGGAGGCTCACACTTTCCTTGGCTGGACCTACAGCTTTATGGGACGCCCGCAGGACGCCATCGCCGAATGCCACCGGGCGATTGAGATCGATCCGGACTTCGGGAACCCGTACAACGACATCGGAGCCTACCTGATCGAGCAGGGGTCGCTCGATGAGGCCATCCCCTGGCTGGAAAAGGCAACGCGCGCGCGCCGGTATGAAAGCTATTGTTTCCCCCATTTCAATCTCGGACGAATCTACGAGCAAAAGCGCCTGTGGAGAAAAGCCATCGACTGCTACCGCGCATCCCTGGGCCACAACCCTCAATACATGCTGGCAAAAGCGGCCCTGCGCCGCCTGCAGGCGATGATGAATTAGCGCGAAGGAGGCAGTAAATAGGAGTCTGAGTGAACTGCCTGTGTCACTGTGCTTTCCTGGCTCCTGATTTCCTCCGCTCAAGGTTTCTGCGCAATGATCTGGGCTATGCCGCGCTCCTTCACAGTTTCCTGGTAGGCAAGAATCCGGAAGTCGCGAAACAGTTCCAGTAACTCCTGACGTTCGAGCAGGTGCATCGAATGGCGGGGACGTCCCGGAAAGCGCCGCTGATCCACCGTATAGGTTTTGTAAACAATCAATCCTTGCGGCTTCAGGGCAGCCTTGAGCACGGGAAACAGGTCGCGCTGGAGGTAAAAGAAACCGATCAGCAAGTCAAAACAGCTCGTTCCCAGCGAAACTGTTTCGAGGTCCTGACAGAAAAGCTCCAGCCGAACGCCGCGCTCTACAGCCAGCGCCTTCGCCCTGCGCAGCGCTTCCAGGGAAACGTCGCAGGCCGTGACGTTCCAACCTTTTTCCGCCAGATACACTGCATTGCGGCCCGCTCCGCAGGCTACGTCCAGCGCGCGGCGTTTCTCAGGAAACAGACCGGAGTACTCCTCCAACTGCTCTAAGAAAGGGTCTGGCTCTCTGGCGGCGTGGTCTCCCGACCGGAATCGCTCGTCCCACTTAGCCCGCTCTTGTTGTGACATGGCGTGATTCCCGAGGCTATAGCCTGCCCGAAAAGCCGGAAGGCTGCTCCGCCAGCCAGTTGAGCATTGCCCGCAGAGCCCGTCCACGGTGGCTTCTCTGTAATTTTTCTTCCGAAGAATATTCCGCGAAGGTTCTGTTGCTCTCAGGGTCCAGAAAAAGAGGGTCATAACCAAAGCCTCCAGCGCCCCGGGGCGAAGCCAGGATGATTCCCTCTGCTACGCCACGAAACTCGGCCAGCACTCGACCTGCCTGCGCCACGGCGATGACGCAGACAAACCGGGCGGTTCGTTTCGAGGCCGTGATGTGAGACAGATCCCGGAGCAGTTTGCCGTTGTTTTCCGCGTCGCTGGCAGCCTGCCCCGCGAAACGCCGGGAGCGCACGCCGGGAGCGCCTCCGAGGGCGTCCACTTCCAGTCCTGAATCGTCAGCCAGCACCAGCCCGCCGACCAACCGGCTGTAATGGAGGGCCTTTTTTCGTGCGTTGACCAGAAAGGTTTCTCCATCCTCTTCACAAGAGGGGAGAACATCCAGGCTGGCCACTGGCTCGGCTACCAAGCGGGCGGAACGGCCGCAGCCGGCAAGCCATAGGCGAGCACCCAGGCGAAACTCCTCAATTTTTCCGGCATTCGAGGAAGCAATCTGTACTGTGGGAAAAGGAGGGGGTGTATCGGCAGCTTGGGGTGAACTCAATGAGGTAGGGCTTTCTTTCGGGATACGCATGAACCTTCTGGGCGCATGGCCGAATCGTATCCTTGGTAATCCGACATCGGGGGAATCCGGCATCAGGCCGGAGCGCGGGCCGGAGAAGCTGCCGTCCCCACCCCTTGTTCCTGCAGCTTGAGCAAGAAACTAAACTGAGGCTTCGGGTCGCCTCGTCCCCAGCGGTTCAATTCCCATTTGGCTTTCAAGAAACGCACGCCGGGCTGTCCGCTCAAATCCAGCAGGAGTTGGTGGATGCCTTTGTAGAATTTCTGAGGGAACGCCGCCAATGCTTTCTCGCTCCACGTCTGGCCGTCTTCCGAGCCCCACACGCTCACGTCCAGCGACTCCTGCTCGATGATCTTCGTAATGGCCAGCGTGAGCAGCGCGCTCTTTCCCTGCGCCGAGCCCAACTCAACCGGAGCACTTTCACCATTGGCCTCGACCGTGATTTCAGATACCAGAAAAACGTCCAGCATGCCGCATTTACTCCTTCCGCTCCTTCGCTCCTGATTCAGCAGTCCTTCATTTCAAAGCTGATATTGTAACATCCGAAGGACCCGGCGTAACCCGGCAGTTGCCGGCAGTTTCTAATCTCAAGACCGGAGCCGTTATTCCACTACCACATCCACGCGGAAGATTACCTCTCAACCGTCAGTGCCCGCCGGGGATTCTCTACTTCCGGCGCGTTTTGAGTTTCCGCAGCCGCCGAGCGGCCTCGCCGAGCGTATCTTCTTTTTTGCAGAATGTGAAGCGGACTTGCTGGCGGCCATCGGCCGGGTCGCTGTAGAAGCTCGATCCGGGTACGGCTGCGACGCCGACATCCTGAATCAGATACTCCACAAAACTGGCATCATCCGGGAAGCCGAACCGGGAGATATCCGTCATGATGTAGTAAGCCCCCAAGGGGCGAAAGCAGGTGAAGCCGCACTCTTCGAGGACGCTTAACAGGCAGTCCCTTCGCTTAGCATAATCGGCTGCCAGCTTTTGGTAATAGCTCTCAGGCAGCCCAACGGCGGTGACTCCGGCCTCCTGTAAGGGAGCGGCAGCGCCGACGGTGAGGAAATCGTGAACCTTGCGGATGCTGTTGGTCAACTCCCGGCAGGCAATAGTCCATCCCACGCGCCAGCCTGTGACACTGTAAGTTTTAGAAAGGCTGCTGATGGTAACGGTACGCTCCCTCATTCCCTCCAGGCTGGCGATGGAGATGTGCCGGCTGCCCTCATATAAGATGTGCTCGTATATCTCGTCGGTGATGGCCAGCGCCTCCCACTTGCGGCACAGCGCGGCGATTGTTTCCATCTCATCTCGGGTAAAGACCTTGCCAGTGGGATTGTTCGGGGTATTGAGGATCACGGCGCGGGTGCGCTCGTTGAAGGCGGCCGCCAGCTCATCAGGCGAAAACCGCCAATCGGGAGGCTTCAGGCGTACAAAACGCGGGACGGCCCCTGTGAGCGCGCAATCCGGTCCGTAGTTCTCATAGAAGGGCTCAAAGATGACGACCTCGTCGCCGGGATTTAGCAGGCTGAGCAGCGCGGCGAACATGGCCTCGGTGGAACCGCAGCAGACCGTTATCTCCGTCTCCGGGTCCACCTGCCATCCCAGGCTGCGGGAGGCCTTCCGGGCCAGCGCGTCGCGAAAATTCTTGGCTCCCCAGGTGATGGCGTACTGATTGATGTCGGCGTCGATGGCTTGCTTGGCGGCTTGTTTCACCTCCTCCGGCGCAGGAAAATCAGGATAGCCCTGCGAAAGATTTACCGCGCCGTGCTGCAAGGCCAGCCGCGTCATCTCCCGGATGACGGATTCGACCAGCCCGGACGCACGCTCGGATGTGGTGAGGCTCCGCGAAGCTCGATTGGCCCCGGACACCGGGATGGGATTAGCCATGCGGGACTATCCTCTTCATCTTCATCCCTCTTCATCAGTTTATTGTCCCTTAGTCTATTGTCCCATGTTCTGTATTCTTGAAGCTCTATGGACCGCCGCGCTCAGCAGTCTTGTTGTTTCCTAAAGTTGGGCTGGAATCCCGCTCACGGTAAATTCTGCGGTACAACTCCGCATTGCGCAGAACCGATTGAACGTACCCCCGGGTCTCGGTAAAGGGAATGCTCTCGATGAACTCGGTCGGCTCATCAAATTTCGTATCATTGCGATTCGCTTCGCTCAGCCATTCTTTCACCCTGTTTTCGCCGGCATTATACGCCGCCAAGCCAAGCTCCGGCTTGCCCTCAAACAGATCCAAAACCTTCTTCAAAAAGTGGGTTCCCCAGGTCAGGTTATATTCCGGCAGATACAACCGGGAAAGCCGGTACTGGCGCGCGCTGCGATTGGGAACCCCGCGCGCCACACGGCGGGCGGTGGAAGGAAGCAACTGCATCAATCCCCGCGCATTGGCGCGGGAGCGGGCTTGCGGATTGAATTCGGATTCCTGCCGGATCAGTCCGGCCACCAAATAAGGATCGAGCTTCGCGGCTTCCGCTTGCTCCTTTACCTGCTCCCACCACGGCAAAGGAAACAGCAATTCCCACTCTTCGCGAGGCAACTCGGAGAGTTGAGAAGTGAGATAACCATTCAAAAACCGCTTGGCGTACCGAAGCGCCAGATGATGGTGGCCCCGCTCTTTTTCCAGCTGCGCCAGCTCCCTGCCCAGAAAACGGGAGGACCGGTCGCGAGCAAGCGCCGCCTGCAGTTCGCCCAAGGCCAGATCCATCAGCCAGACCGACTCCAGCAACTTCGCCTTCTTCCAATGCCGCTCGGCAGAAGCTGCGAGACTTTCCGTTTGCGAGGACCCTGAAGTTCTCTCCCGGAATTTACCGAGAGGCACAGGCGCTTCGGGCTGCATCAGTGCCGGAACCGCCAGCATGGACGCCAGACGCCGACGGCCGAGATGACCGTAATAGAAATTCGGAAACAACTCGACCAGCCTGCGATAATACGTCGCCGCCCGTGCGGGAAATTCCTTCTCCGCCATGCGTCCCAGCCAGTACAAGGAAGCGGCAGACTGAGAGCCAGTGGGATAATTCCGCACGTGCTCTTCAAACAGCCGCTGGGCTTCCGGCAAGCGGCGTTCCCGGTAATGCCACCAAGCTACCTTCCAGTGGCTTAGCTCGGCGTACTCGCCCTGGGGAAAGCGCTCGTACAGCATCCTGTAGTAGCGGTGCGCGCGCTCCAGGTCGGGGAGCAGTAAATAATAATTCCCCGCCAGAAAAAGCGCTTGCTCATACCAGGGGGAGCGCGGATATTTCTTCGAGAGTAAATCAATCTGCTGGAAAACAAGCTTTTCGCGCCGTACCCGGCGGTACAGCGCCGCCAGCGTGTACAGGCGTTCCGCATCCTCTTCCGGGACGGAGAGTTTGAGCTTGGCAAGCGTCGATAGCGCCGGCCAATTGGCTCTGCCCCGATACTGGGAAACACCCATCCGCAGCTGGTAACTCGCCCGCTCCGCTCCCTTGCTCCGGGCCACGAGCGCTTGATATGCCCTTCGCGCGCTCTGCCAGCGGCCCCGCGCGAAGAGCCGCTCGGCCCGCCGTTTTCTCATCTCCAGCGAGGGCTGCGGAAAATTCTTTTTAAGTTGCTGCTGCAACCGCTCCAACTGCTTCTCTGCCTTGGACGCTTGCCCGGAAGTTGGGAAAAAGTAAAAAACCTCCTGATAAGCACGCGCTGCCTGGGTAAACTGTTTCTCTTGCATGTACGCCTCGGCCAGCAGAGCTTGTGCTTCCGGTTTCGGAAGAAAACTCGGAGGAGACGCGAACCGGGCAATCACCCCGGCTGGCTGTTCCATCTCCAGCAGACTCTCCGCCCACCTCAGCGTGGCTGGCACAGCGAGAGCGCTCTCCGGATAGTTTTCCGCAAAGCCGTCAAGCAGTTCGGCAGCGGCGGCGTGTTCTTCCCCGGCCAGTTCAGCTAATGCCAGGTAGTATTCGCCATAATCCTGCAACGGAGTCCGGGGAACACGGGCGGCATCGAAATACGTTTTAGACTTGGCGTACTGTTCTTCCTGGTAGGCATGAACCCCCAGCACAAGGTAGGCCAGCACGCCGCTGACATCGTTCCGGTTTTCCCCGGCAAACTGTTCGAGGAGGGCAAGCTGGGAAACCGACTTTTCTTCCAGCAATGTTCTGCTGACCGCTCGCAGCACGGCGGGGACTGCTGCCGGGGCCTGCGCAGCGCGGCCCGCGCTGGGGATACTCACCAGCACACAGAGTAGGATGCCTGCCAGAAAACTCATATGTCTTTGACCCTGGAAACTATAGTTGAGAGTCTTTGCAAAGCTCATCCGCACACACACCGCCGGACACGCGCCAGGAAAGTCCTGCATTCCCCCGCTCCTTCATTATCGGCGACCGGGCTGCCGCCTACAATTTATTTTTCCTGTGATCTGGCTATGAGCTTCTATGGAACACACGACGCAAGTTCGCCACGACGGTACTAGGGGCGGTACTGGGAGAGATTTACTCGCTCTCGAACGGTCCGGGATATTGATCGCCCAGCACGGAAGGATCGTTCCCTGCCAGCTTCAGAACCAACTCGTAATGCAGGTAGTCAAAGGAGCGCGCGGCGGTCTCTCCAAAACGTTTCTGGTAGTTCTGGCGGGTCTTATCAATATCTTCCTTGATGGCCGCATATGCGTTTTTGTTTTTCCGTCCCTCTTCAATCTTTCCCTTGTGGTAGGAGAGCAGATCTTGCACCGCGACGCGAGCGAACCGATGCGCTTTTTTATGCGCATCCTTCTCTTCCTTCGGCAAGGAACTTGTATCCGGTGGCGGCGGCAAAGCGTCTTCGCCTTCCCCGGCGGCCGGTATGCTGGCGGCAAAGGATCCCGGCGGCGGACCCTGCTCGACGGCCGGCACCTCCGCTGGAGTCTCCAGCAGAGGTGCTGCCTCTTCTGCAACTGCCTCGTCCGCAGCCGCTGCGGAGGGTTCGGCAGCGGGCGCTTCGGCTGCTGCTGCCGGTGCGGTGCTGGCGGATTGCCTTGCCGGGGCCGTCTCCAGGCTGAGGCCCGTGACCTGAGCCAATATCTCCAGAGCCGACGGCTCCGCCGACCCGGCGACAGTCCCTGCATCCGCATAGAGAGCTGCAACCACGCGCCCGCGAACCACCACCGGCAACAGGCATAGGTTCTCATCCGCAGACTCTCCGACAGCTTGCCCGAGCGCCTCCGGCATATTCTCTCCAGAACGCTGGCCGATGAAGGCCCGCTGGCGGCTCACTATATCCTGGAAGATTCCCGCTTTCCCGGCCGAGATGGCGACGGAGCGCAAACTTTTCGCATCCTTTGCCGTAAAGCCTTCGGCGCGCCAAAAAGAAAAGTCGTCTCCGCGTTGCACAAACAACGCGCAACGGCCCGAATATTCCACCGCGCCTTTCAAAAAAGCCGTCATGATCTCGCTTTGTCCGGACGCCTGGAGGATGCTCGATACGGCTTGATTCAGCGCCGCCAGGGCGGGCGCAGCGGACGCCCCGCCTCCCTCCCCTTTCGGCATGCGCGCCATAGCATTGGTGATCTCCCTCCGAAGCTCCTGCTGCAGCGAGGCCAGCCGGTTATCCAGCGCCCGCTGGATCAGCTCCTCGAGTGCCCGTTCCAATGAACCGCTATTCGCCATCGCAGCTCCTCAATACGATACCTTCGTATCCTTAAGAATTTTTCCCGGCCAGGATATCTTCCGTCCAAGCCATACGCTCCAGTCCCAACGGACCGCTGCCTGTTTTGCTCTCCAAAATACCTGCCTTCGGAAATTAATGCCGCCGGCAGGCCCATGTCAAATAGTTTCTATGATTTCCCCAAATCTCGCAAGGGCACATACAAGATACACTCGGCCCCGCGCGGATCCTTCCACCGTTCGCGGGGAACTGCTCTCGCACTGTGCAGGTTTCCCTGCCTCCGTTGCCGAGAGACTATGGTAAAATGGAGATGTTTGAGAATTATTCTCCCTCATGGGGGCGAAACGGATTCGACGGAAAGGAAAAGGGCTAGAAGGCATACCGGGGTCCATGCACCCGTAATCGCGTGGACAAAAACACAATTGCCAATCCTGAATTGGCTCTCGCTGCTTAATTAAGTGGCGCGTCGCGCTGCTCCAGCCCGTGGGAGTGGATGCGGCGACGTTGAACGGGCTAGTTCTTCCTTTTCGGTCCGTGAAGGAAGGGCGAAATTTTCCGGACTAGCGGCTGGTAATTCTTGTCGGTTCGACGTTGCCGGCGGTGAAGTTTTTCGAACACGACTAAGTATGTAGGCTTTTAGCCAAGTGCCTTTTCGGACGGGGGTTCGACTCCCCCCGCCTCCACCAAGATTAACTTGTTTATTTAGATCAGTTTAGGATTCCACTACTCCCGCCGCGTACCTCTCGCGTACCCTTCGTCGCGGGAGTGGCCGTCGATAGATTACCCCAAACACGTCGAACGTCCGCTTCCAATTGCTCCTGGCGAGCACGCACCCAAGGGGCGTAATGTTTCTCCGTAACCTTTATACTTTGGTGCCCCAGCAAGACCGAAACCCTTTCCAGCGGTACCCCAGCTAACAACAACTCAACCGCAAAGCTGTGACGGAATCGGTGAGCATGCCCTTCTGGTATGCCTGCATTCTGGAACAGCTTTTTCAGGCTACGTTGCCAATTGCCAACTGCGCTCTTGGGTTTCGATTCTCCGCTCCAGAAAAAATACCGGCGGTTTGTCTGTGATATCGCCTCCAAAGCTTCGATTACAGAATTAGGGAGGGGACAATAGACTTGCGTTCCGGTCTTTGCTGTACAGAGGAACAGCTTGTCGTCGACAACCCGCTCTTTAGAAATCGTCACAGCATCTTGGATCCGCAACCCGCTATAGCGAAGCAACAAAACCAACGCCTTCAGTCGTCGCCCATTTTCCTGCCCGGTGCGGCCGTAATTGTCAGGGTAGCGGTCGCAGGCTGCGAGAGTGCGGATCACCTCTTCCCTGGTAAAAGGCATGGTTGGTGAGGCTGACACTTTTGGATTCTTTAGTTTGCTCGCAGGATTACCAGCAATCCAGTCGCTTTCGTGAGCAAAACGGAAAAAAGCTCTCAAGCAATCTAGTTTTTTTGTGGCGGAGAGGTTACGATTTGGCCACGACGCTCGAAACTCCCGAAGCAGATCCAATGTGAATTCTTTGACAAATCGAAGTCCTTTGGCCTGCACGAATGCCTGCGTCTGCCGAAACAGCAGCCGGTATTTGTAGATCGTTGGCTCACGTAAATTCCTAGCTTCGGCGTCTTGAAGAAACTTTTGGAAGGAATCTTCAATTGTCACGGGTTGGGGCTTATCGGGTTCCGCAGTTCGGCAACCTTCGGATTCCCACTTGCGGATCAACTCCTGGGCTTTTTCCCAGTCACGTAGTCCAAGGGATTCACGCATTTCCCGCCCCTGGAGGAATCCGTCCACCCAAAGCGGGCACCGGCACCGGCGGTACCGGCGGCCCCCCCCGGTGGCGGCAGCGCTTTATATGGCGGCGGTAAACGGTAAGCATGGCGAACAAATATCAAATAAATAGCGAACAAATAGCGTAATTATATTATAACATGTTTAGGCCAATGAACAAGCAGTGTACGTCGTCAGATAATGTGAGGGTGTCCCATACATAGTTGAAGGTTGAACGGCGGTTCGGCCCGAATCGAATAGAATCGGGCCAAGCCTAAATCCTATAGAAGGAGAACCGCCGAATGAAGGGAAAATATCACGTTTTGGAACTGGGTTCCAAGGGAGCCGAAGAAACCATCCAGAAGTTTTGCCAAACCAACGGACAGATGCTGTTGCCGGTGGTGGATCTGATCACGGAGGCGCGTCTGGCGGTGGATGAGGTGATTGATCGGGCCGGGCGAGGTTTGATTGAAACGATTCTGAGCATGAGCGCAGAGCAAATCGCGGGGCCAAAGAGTCCCGGGAAGGCGAGCGGAGAGGTGCGCTGGCATGGCCGGCAATTGGGGAGGGTGAAACTGGCCGATCGCCAGCTGCGGGTGGAGCGGCCCCGGCTGCGCCGGAAGGGCGGAGGGGAAGAAGCGGTGCCGGCCTACGAAGCGCTGCGGAAAAGCGAGAAGACGGGCGAGGAGATGTTCGTGGCACTGTTGAAAGGGGTTTCGACGCGGAACTACCGCGAGGTGATCCCGGAGATGGCCAACAGCGCTGGGGTGTCGAAGTCTCAGGTGAGCCGGGAAGCGGCCGAGCAAGGAGCGCGGCGGCTGGAAGAACTGTTGGCGCGGCGCTGGGAGGAGGTCGAGATTCTGGTGATTTACCTGGACGGAATGCGGTTCGGCTCCCACCACGTCATCAGCGCCGTGGGCGTGGACATCGAGGGCCGCAAGCATGTGCTGGGGATTCAACTGGGCGCGACCGAAAACGCCGCTGCGGTGAAAGACCTTCTCACCCGCCTGCGCCAGCAAGGTTTGCGCACGGATCAGCGCTATCTGTTTGTGATCGACGGCGCCAAAGCGCTCCGCGCGGGGATCGAGGAAGTATTCGGCAGCAATCAGCTGGTGCAGCGTTGCCGTACTCATAAGCTGCGCAACGTGGCTGAGCGGTTACCAAAGGGCGACAAAATGCTGGCGAATCAGGTGCGGTCGCTGATGCGCGCCGCCTGGCGATTGCCCCAAGCCGAGGAAGGCATCGTGCGCATAAAAAAGCTCGCTGGGATGATCGAGTGCGATCATCCGGCAGCAGCCGCCAGTTTGCGCGAAGGGTTGGAGGAGACCTTTACGATCAATCGAGCCGACGTTCCTCCCAGCCTCCACCGCTGCCTGGCAACCACGAACCTCATCGAGAGCCCGCAGTCGGGCGTGCGGAAAAAGACTGGCAATGTTTGCCGCTGGCGCGACGGCGAGATGACGTTGCGCTGGGTGGCAGGAGCGTTTCTGCTGACCGAGAAGAATTTCCGGAAGATCATGGGTTATCACGATCTCTGGGCTTTGGCATCGATTCTCGGCCGAAGTCCAAACGCTGCTTCCTCTCACAAGGAGAAAGTGGCGTAATATGAACTCAACCCGCCGTCCCAACCTGCAACTGAGTTTGGGACACCTTCGATAATGTTGACACAGAGCATAAAAAGATAAGGTGGCGTTCAGGCTCCTCTGGGTTGATGTTAGGCTGCCCTTCTTTTGAAGTGCAACCGTTTTCTTCAAGACACAGAGCATAAAAAGATAGGTGGCGTTCAGGCTCCTCTGGGTTGATGTTAGGCTGCCCTTCTTTTGAAGTGCAACCGTTTTCTTAAGATCATAGTTTTCTCTTTGATGCGATCCCGTTTTTGCAGGATGGCACTGCCTTGGCCTGTAAAAACGTCATACGGTGTCAGGTTGTTCAGGCTTTCATGGTATCGGTTGGTGTTGTAGTGGTTGACGAAGGCATCGATCTGCCGCTCCAGCTCTTCTGGCAGGTAATAGTTGTTGAGCAGGATGCGGTCTTTCAGAGTTCGGTGCCAGCGTTCGATCTTGCCCTGCGTCATGGGGTGATAGGGCTTGCCGCGAGTATGCGGCACGCTGTTTTCTGCCAGCCATGATTGCAGTTCGGAAGAGACGTAGCACGGCCCGTTGTCGCTCAGGAGGCGAGGTCTGTGCCGGGCGCCCACGCGGTCGAGGCCGGTGGCTTGCAAAGCATCCCGCAACGTGGCCGAGACGTCACTTGCGCTCATGGTTTTGCACAGCCGCCAGGCGATGATATAGCGCGAGAAGTCGTCCAGCACCGTGGACAGGTAGAACCAGCCCCAACCGATGACTTTCAGGTAGGTGAAGTCGGTCTGCCAGAGCTGGTTGACCGCCGTGGTCGGGTTGGCGAACCGTTCCGCCGCTTTCAGGACAATAAAGGCTGGCGCGGTAATCAGGTCATGGCTTTTCAGGACGCGGTAAACCGTCGATTCAGAAAGGTAATACCGCCTTTCCTCGGTAAAACGCACCGCCAGCTCGCGTGACGACAGATCGGGCTCGGCCAGGGCTAACGTCACCAACTGCTGAGTTATCTCCTCCGGCACCTTGTTCCAGACAGGGCCAGGATCGGGTTTTTTGTCTTCCAGCCCATCAAAGCCTTCCGACACATAGCGGTCGTACCAGTTGTAAAACGTCGATCTGGGAATGCCAACCTGCTGCAGCGTCCGGCGCACCCCCAGGGCAGATTGCTCCACCGTGCAGATGATCTCCAGCTTCTCCGAGGCAGGGTATCTCATGTATGTTCCTCCCCATCCCCGATCACGCTTTTTTTTAGCAGGCGATTTTCCAGCATAGCCTCGGCCAGGGCCTCTTTCAGCTGTACGGCCTGCTCCCGCAGAGTCTTGACTTCGCCACTGGTTGCCTCACGGTCTATGTCGCCCGCCAGCCGCTTGCGGCCAGCCTCCAGAAACTCCTTGCTCCAGCGGTAATACTGGTTCTGGTGCAGCCCCTCGCGGCGGCACAGCTCCGCGATGCTGTCCTCGCCGCGAAGTCCCTGCAATACAATGCGGATTTTGTCTTCCGGGCTGAACCTGCGCCGCGTCCTGCGTTTGATCTCCCGGACGGCCTTCTCGACCGCCCCCCTGTCGTCTTGTTTTTGTCTCATCTTCGTTCCTTTCAGTCTCTACGATGAGCCAAAAACATCACCTTAACTATTACCCTCTACCTGTCCAACAAGCCCTGACGGGGCACACTAAAAAGATGAGTTCCGAGCAGGAGACGGCAAGGCGCCGTCAGTAATGACTTAAGTGTTTTTTCCTGGAGAGTCGGCGACATGAGTTCCGAGCAGGAGACGGCAAGGCGCCGTCAGTAATGACTTAAGTGTTTTTTCCTGGAGAGTCGGCGACAATACGTCCCATTGAAAGGCGGATCGGTAAACACTACGCCGTTACAGAGGATCTATCGCCGTTGCTGGGCGAGATCGACTCTTCCCAGAACCGGACTGGGAGACCGCTTTGCAAGATTCTGGCGAGAGCGTCGATTCCGCTGCACTGGATCGGCGGATAGTTTCCGAGTACTCCGTTATCCGGACGGAATGGATCGTCGGTAAACATAAGGCGACTTTCGAGGACCTATTTCCTCGAACGCCGTATCGGGACTGCAGACGACTAAGGCGGCAGGCCGCACTATTGTTTCCGAGTGGGCGACCACTCGGACAGAATCACGCCCTTCACATTTGCGGTCTTGACCGATCAAACAACACGCTGCTTCAGCTCTTCAAACCAGTTATTCCAGTCAGTCCACCAGAAGAAGCCCGCGGATTTCGACCGCGGTGCGCCACAAATTCTCCAACGCGCCGACGTAGTCCACCTGCAACTGAGAGAGCGTCCGCTGAGCGATGAGCACTTGCGGGTAGGCAGCAGCCATCTGTCTGTAGCTGCTCAAATACAGGTCGTAGGCTTGTTGCACCCGGGGAAGCATTTCGTTCCGATACTTGTCCACAAGGGCCACGGAGTCGCCATAGTTCCTGTAGGCGACCGCCAGGCGCGCCCGCAAAGACAGCTTTACCCGCTCGACCTCCAGTCTGGCGCGTTCCAACTCGGCCCGCGCCGATTCCACGTTTCCCTGGTTGCGGTCAAACAGCGGTATCCGTATGCCAGCATCGACAAAACCTTCCAGACCCACCGGCCGACGCCCGATCTCGAGCAGTTCCCGGTTGTTGCGAAGCCCTCCGCGCACAACGAGGTTGGGAATCCACTCCACCCGGGCACGCTGCAAGGCTTGTTCGGCTCGCGCCACACCCGCTTGAGCGATTTGGACTTCTGGGCTTTCCCGAAAAAGGGTCTCCAGAGCGCTGTCGAATTCCACCTCTGGCACAGGGTCTTCCAGGCTTCCCGCCAACGGGGCCGAACGCAGTGAGTGAACCCCCACAGCGGCAGCTAACTCGCGCCAGATGCGTCCGCGATCATTTTGCGCTGCGATCAAAGCCAGCTCTGCCAGTTGCGACTCCACCTCCGCCGCTAAAAAGTCAGGTCGGTCCGCCTGGCCGACGTTGTAAAGTTGTTGCGAGATATTCACTGCCTCGCGAGTAAGGTCAGCGAGGTTGCCCCGCAGCTCGACCAACCGCTCGGCTCCCAAGGCTTGGTAGTAGAGGATACGGACTCTATTCAGCACCCGGTACTGCTGCATTTCCGCTGCGGCCTCGGCCCGTATCTCTTCCTGGGCGAAGACACTACGGCTGAGTCGAAGTTTGCCGCCCGTGACGATCTCCTGCTCCAGGAAGAAACCGTGCTCACCGCCTCGAATAGTTGGCCCCGTGGCGACCTCGTCGGCCGTGTAACCCACGCTGGGGTTGGGGTAGAGGCCCGCCTGGATCGTTTGCCCGCGCGCCGCTCGGACTCGGGCGGCCGCCTGGGCCACCGTCGGGTTGTGCTGCAGGGCCATCTGTTCCAACTCTTCGAGGCGCAAAGCAGGGCTGGCAGGTTCCTGCTGGTTTCCCCCAGCTACATCAGCCTGCATAGCCACCTCAACTCCGTCTTTGGCCGGCGAACCGCTGCCGGCGGCCTTCCCCGGCAATGGGGCACCCATGCTCATGTAGGCAACACACAACACCAACAACATTCCTGACCAGCATTTCATTGGGGATCTCCTCTTCGTTATGCATGCAATGTTTCGCTTGTAGATGACGCCCCTATGTTCAGCGGTTCGCATCGATATTCTTTTCCCACCAAGGATTTTTGGGAGCGCCTTCCCGCTCACATGCTGTGTTGATGCTCGGGTGGCATGGGTGACGGGGCCTCTTTGCGCCCCTGGGCTTGAAGTTCCTTCACCTTTTCATACAAATCGGGTGGCAGAACACGGACGAGGGTCATCATCCCCTGCACGCCGCCGCTCCAAGTCGGCCGCAGACCGTAGGTCTCGGGTTTGGCGACCATCTCGTCCATGGGCATGAACATGTCCTGCGGATAGCCGGGCACCATTTGCGGCTCGCCGTGCTGCATGTCGTGTTGCATCCCCTGTCCAGCGCTTTGTTGAGGCTGGAGTGGCAGGTTGGTGGTGGCCTTCTCGAAGGCTGCGCCCAGGCCGATGGCCCGCCCCAAACTGGGCCCGAGTTCCTCCGCCAAGGCGTGTCCTTGCTGCACCATGCCCATGCCATCCTCCATGCCCATGCCTGTGTGCATGCCCTGTCCGACGTGCGACATGGGACCGACCATCGAGGCCATTTGGTTCATCATGTGGTGAGGCAGGTGGCAGTGGAAAATCCAGTCGCCCGAATACTTGGCGTCGAACTCGATGTCCCGGGCCTGGGCGACGCCCAAGAGCACTGTATTGGTCGGATACCAGGCCGACTCCGGAATGCGTCCTCCCTCTGTACCTGTTATGTTGAACTGGTGGCCGTGCAGGTGAATGGGGGATGGTCCATTCCCAGATTGACCAAGCGGATGCGCACCCGCTCCCCCTGCTTCACGATGATCGGAGTGGTCGCGGGACCGGCCTTCCCGTTCATGGTGAGCCAGTTGAACTCCATCGACAGAGTATTGGGCACGGGATTGTTGGGAAGGATCGCCCATTCTTGGACGATGATCCCGAAGTCCTTGTGCACGCGTGGCCGGTAGGACTCCTTGGGATGCATGATGAAGAGGCCGATCATCCCCAGCATTTCCTGCATCGCCATGTGGGAGTGGTAGAAGAACGTTCCATGCTGGTGCAGCGTGAACTCATAAATGAACCGCCCGCCCGGAGGGATGGGGTCTTGGGTCACCCCGGGCACGCCGTCCATCTCCACCGGAATCTCGAAGCCGTGCCAATGCACGGAGGTTGGCTCGGGCAGGTGATTGTCCACGATGATCCGCACCCGGTCGCCCTGGTCAACCTCGATGGTAGGGCCGGGCATAGAGCCGTTAAAACCCCAAACGTCGAATGTTTTTCCCGGCAGAAACTCCCGCTTCACCACCTCGGCGACCAGGTGGAAGACCTTGACGCCGTTCTCGATCCGCGACGGAAGCTTCGGGAGATCGGGCGTTTCGACGGGCAGCGGCAGCGGTCCTGACACCGACTGCTCCGTAGCCCCCCTGCTGTTTTCCTGGGGGTCCTGGCCGGCTTGGTTGTTCTTTGCGATGGCCCGGCCGGAGAATAATCCGGTTGCCAAGAACGCGCCTCCACGGAGAAAGTCTCGTCTGCTTGCTTTCATCTTTTTTCCATCTCCTTTCGTCCAATCACAAACCGCTAGAGCGGTGGTTGTTTAGAATTGTGTTTAGTGATGATCCGGCTGCGATTCGGCGGCAGCGCCGCCGGATTGTCCGGCCGCTAGCTGTCCAAGGAACTCCAGCTCTTCAGGGGAAAGGCTCGGCAGCCGCCGGATGAACGAGACCAACTGCCAGATCTCTTCGGGGCTGTCTCCGTCAGCCGAGGCAGGCATCCCCGTAAAACGAATGCCGTTGCTGATGATGTAGTAGAGCTCACCATCGCTCAGCTCCTGTGTGTTTGCCTCCCTCAAGTCTGGCACTTTAGGGTAGAGGTTCCTGCCGATGACGGTGTCACCGCTTCCCTCCAGAGCGTGGCAGCTGGCACAGTGATCCACCCAATGCTTGCGCGCTGACTCCAGGCTCTCAGCCGTATCCGGGTTGGGATTCTTTTGTTCTTTTGCGCCGGCTGGAGTAGCGAGCTTCCGTGCGTGTCGCGCTAAAAACTCCTCCAACCGGGATGGTTCTTCTCGAGCGCTGAAGCCATAGCGGAGGGTGGTCACACCCAAATACGTCAGCCCGGCCAATACCGCCAGGGCTATTGCAATCATGACCTTTGTTCGCTAACGCATAGATTTTCCTTTCTTTGGGAGATATCCACACCCTTACAAGGTCCGAAGATAGGCTATCAGGTCGTCAATCTGCTCTTTGGAGAGAACGTCCTTCATAGGAGGCATCGAGCCGGTACCCTCTTCAATCTGCTTCCGAATGGTTGGCTCGTCATGATGGGCCATTTCCGTTCCGTCGGCCCTCTTGTGCGCAGCCATGTGGAACAGGCCCTTCAATCCCGGTCCCACTTTCGCCGTGTTGGATTCCGCTTCATGACAGAGCTCGCAATGTTGCTGGAAAAGCTCTTTGCCTTTCGATGCATTTCCTTTGCTGGCCACCGTCGCAGTCTTCTTTGCCTCACTCCCCTTTTGGGCCGTAGCGGCCTTGGAGGTCTCGTCATGGGAGTGCGTAGAACCCTCATCATGAGAGTGCGTAGCGCCCTCATTGTGAGAGTGATCTTCTTGGAGTCGCGCCGCGCCCACAGTTAAAACGAAAAAAAAATACAAACGCTCCAATAGAAAAACAACTCAGTCTTCTCAGACCCATTTCTTCCTCCAGATGAAAAAATGCCAAGCCTTGCTGCCAAAGCAAAGCTTCCAATTTGAACGGGAATTTCCTGTTTTTAGCTAGATTCGGAGGACGAGGGGGATTGGCTTTGGAGAGGACAAGCGGGACAATTCGACTGGGGCGATGCGTTCTACGGGACCGCTGTGCCCCACTTCCAGTTCACTTTCCGGTAATCCCAGCAGATCAACCGCCGTTAGAAACTGTACCGAGACCACTGCATGTTGCTGGGCGATACATTGCGTCTCCAGCCCGGATGGGGAATGATGGTCTGCTGGCGAGGCCGGGATGCCGTGATGATGATTTTCTTTCTCGTGTGAGGACAGATCTGCCAAAGACGAGGACGCCGTTTGCACGGGCTCGCTGTGGAATTCACACGCAAGTGCGGATAATGGGCTCACCGCCATCACTACCGCTACCAGCGAATTGACTAGTTTCCACTGCATCTTGATATATGAAGAGAGGTTACCAGTTGCGGTTGCCATTGTCCAAAAAATTTGAGTAGCCTTAGAGAGAGGTCCCTCAGATAAGCGATGCGAACTAAATGAAGGCCTCTTGTCGGAGCCGTGGGCCCGGCGGCAGCCCGGCGAGAACGCTCCCGCAGTTGAGGTTTATCTACAAGGTGAGAGGGCAGGACCTTGATGGCGACTGTTCTGTCCAGGCGGGTGTCTTTGGCTTTGTAGACCTCTCCCATGCCACCCGCACCTAGCGGGCTGAGGACCTCGTATGAGCCAAGACGAGCACCTGGGGATATGGGCACGCTTTAACCCTGCCTAACTGAGAATAATGGGGAAAGATTACACGAGGGGAAAGGGGAAAGCCATTGGAACAACTGATGCGAAAAGGGATTGAACTAAGCGGAGGTGGCGTATACTTTATTCCCGGATTAAGTTAAAAACGGAAATTCTGGCTTAACCTGCGAACAAAAGCTGAGGGGGTAAATCATGAAAAGCCAATGGGTTTGGCGAGTTGTGCTGATGGTGTGTGTCATTTGGGCTGGACAGGGCCTCGGCTGGGCTCAACAAGCCCCGGATACCGTTCTCTACAATGGCAAGATCGTGACCGTGGATGATCCTAGTTACACTTCCCGATTGGGCACAATCGCCCAGGCCATGCATGTCCGGGATGGCAAGATACTTCACGTGGGGACCAATGCACAGATTCGGGCTATGGCGGGGCCCAATACCAAGTTGATGGACCTGAAGGGGCGCACGGTGATTCCGGGACTGATTCTGACTCACGAACATCCTTATGACTGGAACCTGGTAGAACCTTGGCCCCTGAAAAAAGTTCTGGGAAATGACGACAAGGTCATCGTTCGGTTTCTAGAAGGCAGCCCGGAGGAAAACATTCAGGCCTTTCCCAGAGCGCTGGAGGAGGCTGTGCTAAAGGCTAGGCCGGGTCAATGGATCTATATCGTCTTTACCTTTGGCGAAAACTACGAGTGGGCTCCTGGTGGCAACATCGGAATGGGACGGGGCGGCATGGATCCCAGGGTCTTCAACATCATGACGGAAAAACGGATCACCAAGCAAATGTTGGATATGGCGGCCCCGAACAATCCTGTCCTGTTGCGAGATGTCTTTACATCCATGATCTTTAACCAGAAGGGGCTGGAGGAAAGCCGCAAGGTGTTTCCGGAGGAGGACGTCAATAGTATCAAGGACGAAGACGGACTCGGTGGCGCCAACCAGATGCGTTGGGCTTTTGCCGATGTGGTGATGAAAGACTTCTACCCCGAATTAGTGGAGATCATCCGTTTGGGGCATGAATGGTGGGCCGGCTATGGAATGACGAGTTACTCTTCCAATGCTTACAATCCGGGTACCCACAGAGTGTACGGGGACCTGGACCGACGAGGCCAAATGCCGGTGCGAGTCGCCTGGACCTGGAACTGGAGGGCAGGTCACTACTATCCGGACGAGTACTTTCTCTATGACATGGCCAACCGTCTCGGCCAAGGTACGGATTACTATTGGAATGTCGGTGGCAGAAACGGAGCAGGCGGCCGCTGCACCACCTTGGTGCCAATCAAGGATGTTCCGGTCGTAGAGGGAGTGATGGGCAGTTTGACTGATTGCGTCTACGACCCGGGCAACAGGGCTGCCCAGTTCCTTTACGATTGGATCAAAGCAGGAAATCGTTACGCTGGTGCTCATCATGGAGCTGACAAGGATGTAGATAACGTCATGGACATCATCGAACGAGCCAGCAAGGATGCCGGGCTTACGGAGGAGCAAATCCGTGCCAAGCGGCACACGGTGGACCACAGCGGGTTGTTTCCGCGGCCCGACCAGGTGGACCGGCTAAAGAGACTGAACATGGCCCTCGATGGGAATGCATTTGAAATTTATCAGGCTTCCCCCGCCGTTTTTGAGACATTCGGAGAAAGAGCACTCGGCTGGGTGGTACCAAAGAAACGGCTCAACGAGGCGGGAATTATTAACACGTTTGAGATGGATCGAGCCCTTGGAACCACCAACATCACCCTCTTTGAGGGACTTTCTTGGTTCATGACTCGGAAAGCCTGGGATGGAAAAGTCTACTCACCAGACCAAGCCATTGATCGTCAGACGGTTCTGAAAGTCGCCACCATTCGTGGGGCTGAATTTGTGCTGCGCGAGGACTTGTTGGGTTCGTTGGAGCCGGGCAAATGGGCCGACTTCCTGGTCCTGGACCGGGATTACCTGACGGTGCCGGAAGAGGACATCGAGAACATTCGTGTCCTGATGACGGTGCTCGGTGGCAAGACCATTCATCTGGCTCCCTCCCTGGCGCGGGAGATCGGGATGCCGCCTGCGGGCGCTCAGGTGACGCTCGGTGGACCGGCTGCGCAATGGTAAGCGGCCCCGGGCACCGGTTTGTCGCTGAAGTTCGGCGAAGATGAGGGACGATCCCTGGAGGAAAGCGACCCGACTCAGTGGCCGGAACGTATGGCTTGTGCGCGGGCTAACAGTTTCTTTCCCTCGGAAACCCTCCCCAGCGCCATGTGGATACGTGCCATTTTTTCCAACATTCCGGCCACACGGGGATGGTGCGGTCCGAGCTGTTTTTCCACAATAGCGAGAGATTGTTTCACAAGGGGTTCTGGTGCGTGATAGTCCCGCTGTTGCTCATAAGCCGTGGCTAAGTTGTTCAGCGATTGGGCAACATCGAGATGATCCGAGCCGAGGAACTTTTCTCGGAGCTCCAGTGCTTGTCGGTAAAGAGGCTCCGCCTCCGCGGGTTTTCCTTGATCCTGGAACGTTCTCGCTTTTCGGTCCAGGGATTCAGCAATTGCCAGAGCGCGGGATCGGACGGCAATGCTGCGCGTCCGCACTTGTTCGGCTTCAATCTCCCGTCCCATGGCTCCATAAATTTGAGCCAGTTTTTCCAGAGTCGGTCCGACATTGGGATCGTCCGGACCGAAAATCGCCTCTCCGATGGCGAGCACGCGCCGATACAAAAGCTCCGCTTCTGCATGTCGGCGCTGCGAACCGTATAGTTCAGCCAAGTTCTTCAGGGCCGTAGCCAGATTATGCCTCTCCAGCTCTCCCGCGTTTTCCCAAATGGTGGCAGCCTGCTGATAGAGGGGCACCGCTTCTTTACTCCCCCCCAGCGCTGTATAAATGTGTGCCAAGTTGTTTAGCGATTGTGCCACTTCGGGGTGGTTGGGCCCGAGAAGCTTTTTCTGAATGGCCAGAGCCTGCTCTTGGTAGGTTTCGGCACGCATGTAGTGCTGCCGGGCTTCTGACTCTCCAGAGGCGGGATTCATCCAGCACTGGTCCCCTTGCACTTCGTGCAGATGGGCGAGCCGGTCGATATCGTCGCCATCGAGGACCTACCGCGCCGCTATCCCGCCCTGAACTTCCTGTTTCCCGACAACCCCGAGCCGGTCTTCGGCAACGACCTAGAGGCCGTGTCCCGCGATGCCGCCGATAAGGTAGCACGGCTTTTTAATATGCTCATAGAGCGTGGGGTGGACAGGGCCGAGGCACAACGCTTTGTCCTACAGGTCGTCATTGCCATGTTCGCCGAAGATATCGGCTTGCTCCCGGCAAGCATCGTCTACAACCTCGTGGATGACTGTCTCCACAAAGGCCAGAGCGCCTATGACCTCTTCGGGTCGCTATTCCACCAGATGAATAGCACAAAGCCTGCCACCGGAGGACGCTTCCAGCATGTGCCGTATTTTGACGGCGGCATATTTCAGACGATTAATTTTATCGACCTGCAACCACCGGAGCTGCAGCTGATTGGCGGTGACGGTGGCGCGGCCACAAAGGACTGGTCGAAGGTCAATCCCGCGATCTTCGGTACAATCTTCCAACAAAGCATGGATACTACAGAGCGCCATGCCTATGGCGCTCATTTCACATCCGAAGCAGACATCTTGCGCATTGTCACGCCCACCATTGCGCGTCCCTGGCGCGAGCGAATTGCAAAAGCATCGACAATGAAGAAACTGCTGGCGCTGCGCGCCCAGCTAATGAACTTCAAGGTGCTCGATCCAGCTTGCGGCAGCGGCAACTTCCTGTACCTGTCTTACCGCGAGCTGGTGCGCGTGGAGATCGCGCTCATGGCCAAGCTCAAGGATATGGTCAGTGAAAAGAATTTCCGTGAGCAGGCGAAAACCGTCTCTCTCATTAGCCCGCGCCAGTTCTATGGCATCGACCGCGATTCATTCGGTGTTGAGCTTGCAAAGGTCACCTTGATGCTCGCCAAAAAGCTGGCGCTCGATGAGGCAATCGAAGTCCTGAAACGCGAGCAGATCGAACTGCCGCTGTATGGCGATGAAGCCCTGCCGCTCGATAATCTCGACGCCAATGTGATCTGCGACGACGCGCTCTTTGCCGACTGGCCGGAGGTGGATGCCATCATCGGCAATCCGCCGTATCAGAGCAAGAATAAGATGCAGCAGGAGCTGGGGCGGGCTTACGTGAACGAGGTGCGCGAGCACTTTCCTGATGTCGATGGCCGGGCGGATTACTGCGTCTACTGGTTCCGTAAGGCTCACAATCACCTGAAAAAAGGACAGCGGGCGGGACTCGTTGGCACAAACACGATCCGCCAGAATTATTCGCGTACCGGCGGCCTGGATTATATCGTCGGTAATGGCGGCACGATCACCGACGCCGTCTCCAGCATGAAATGGTCAGGCGAAGCCGTTGTGTTCGTGTCCATCGTAAACTGGATCAATGCCTCTCAGCCGGGCAACAAACGCCTTTACATGCAAGAGGGTAATGACCCCTCCCAGGGCTGGAGCTATAGCGATGTTGATACCATCGGCCCAGCGCTATCGTTCGTCAAAGACGTAACTCAGGCCCGGATCATTCAAGCTAACGCAGCCCGCGGCGGCTGCTATCAAGGACAGACCCACGGACATCAGGGGTTTCTCTTGACCCTCGAAGAGGCTAACGCAGAAATCTCAACCAACAAGCCCAGTGCCGACGTTCTGTTTCCGTATCTGATTGCCAATGAGCTGATTGGCAAGAAGGACTCACTCCCCACGCGCTGTGTGATTGACTTTTACCCGCGTGAATTGCTCGAAGCTCAAACCTACAAGAGCCTCTTTGCACGCATTCAGAAACTTGTATTGCCTGATCGACAAAGTGCTGCGGACAAAGAGGAAGAGCGCAACACGGAAGCGCTAGCGGTCAATCCTGCCGCCAAGATCAATCACCACCACGCGAACTTTCTTAAACGATGGTGGCAGCTTGCCTACCCACGGGACGATATGATCCATAGCGATTTCGCCACTTTCAATATATTGTTGTGAGGGAAGCAGCGTTTGGACTTCGTATCGAGAATCGTCCCATGCCAAAGCCCATTAGATCGTGAGGAACCCATGATCTTCCGGAAATTCTTCTCGGTCAGCAGAAACGCTCCTGCCACCCAGCGCAACGTCATCTCGCCGTCGCGCCAGCGGCAAACATTGCCAGTCTTTTTCCGCACGCCCGACTGCGGGCTCTCGATGAGGTTCGTGGTTGCCAGGCAGCGGTGGAGGCTGGGAGGAACGTCGGCTCGATTGATCGTAAAGGTCTCCTCCAACCCTTCGCGCAAGCTGGCGGCTGCTGCCGGATGATCGCACTCGATCATCCCAGCGAGCTTTTTTATGCGCACGATGCCTTCCTCGGCTTGGGGCAATCGCCAGGCGGCGCGCATCAGCGACCGCACCTGATTCGCCAGCATTTTGTCGCCCTTTGGTAACCGCTCAGCCACGTTGCGCAGCTTATGAGTACGGCAACGCTGCACCAGCTGATTGCTGCCGAATACTTCCTCGATCCCCGCGCGGAGCGCTTTGGCGCCGTCGATCACAAACAGATAGCGCTGATCCGTGCGCAAACCTTGCTGGCGCAGGCGGGTGAGAAGGTCTTTCACCGCAGCGGCGTTTTCGGTCGCGCCCAGTTGAATCCCCAGCACATGCTTGCGGCCCTCGCTGTCCACGCCCACGGCGCTGATGACGTGGTGGGAGCCGAACCGCATTCCGTCCAGGTAAATCACCAGAATCTCGACCTCCTCCCAGCGCCGCGCCAACAGTTCTTCCAGCCGCCGCGCTCCTTGCTCGGCCGCTTCCCGGCTCACCTGAGACTTCGACACCCCAGCGCTGTTGGCCATCTCCGGGATCACCTCGCGGTAGTTCCGCGTCGAAACCCCTTTCAACAGTGCCTCGAACATCTCCTCGCCCGTCTTCTCGCTTTTCCGCAGTGCTTCGTAGGCCGGCACCGCTTCTTCCCCTCCGCCCTTCCGGCGCAGCCGGGGCCGCTCCACCCGCAGCTGGCGATCGGCCAGTTTCACCCTCCCCAATTGCCGGCCATGCCAGCGCACCTCTCCGCTCGCCTTCCCGGGACTCTTTGGCCCCGCGATTTGCTCTGCGCTCATGCTCAGAATCGTTTCAATCAAACCTCGCCCGGCCCGATCAATCACCTCATCCACCGCCAGACGCGCCTCCGTGATCAGATCCACCACCGGCAACAGCATCTGTCCGTTGGTTTGGCAAAACTTCTGGATGGTTTCTTCGGCTCCCTTGGAACCCAGTTCCAAAACGTGATATTTTCCCTTCATTCGGCGGTTCTCCTTCTATAGGATTTAGGCTTGGCCCGATTCTATTCGATTCGGGCCGAACCGCCGTTCAACCTTCAACTATGTATGGCGACACCCTCAACTTTCTTAAACGATGGTGGCAGCTTGCCTACCCACGGGACGATATGATCCAAGCGATTTCAGCTCTTGATCAATATATTGTATGTGGCCGGGTCACATCTAGGCCTATCTTTGAGTTTGTATCAACGACAATCCGTCCGAACGACGCGCTGATGGTGTTCCCTTATGATGATGACTATTCGTTCGGAATATTACAGTCAGAGATTCACTGGCTCTGGTTCGTTAATCGCTGTTCAACGCTAAAAGGCGACCCGCGCTACACGTCAAACACTGTCTTTGACTCTTTTCCCCGGCCTCAAGGCCCCACGGTCAAAGCAGTGCAAAGGGCCGCTCAGGCAGGCGCTGAATTGCGGGCGCTGCGGAGGGAACTGAAACACCAGCATGACATGTCATTTCGGGAGCTTTACCGGACGCTTGAACTGCCCGGAGCGTCACCGCTCAAGGATGCGCACGGGAAGCTGGACCATGCGGTGCGCGATTGCTACGGCATGAAGAAGTCAGATGATCCGCTCGCCTTTCTGCTCGACCTCAATCAGACCGTAGCCAACCGGGAGGACGCCGGAGATTCCGTGGTCGGACCCGGCCTTCCGCCGGTCGTGAAGGACAATTCCAAATTGGTGACGGATGACTGCATCAGAATGCCGAATGGTGTAATTGAACCCGACGCTGCTACCCTCGCGGAAGGATCGTAATGTTAGAAGCTGCAGCGGTGGCCTCTCTTGGTGCTTCAACACCTTGCGAAAGAAGCGCTTGGCGGCTCTCTTGTCTCGGTGGCGTGTGACCAAAATATCCAGGACATCGCCGTCCTGGTCCACCGCTCTCCAAAGATAATGCCGCTCGCCGCGGATCGTGATGAACAGCTCGTCCACATGCCAGATGTCACCGAGACGACCTTGTCGCCGCCGCAGAGTTCGGGTGTACTCCGGTCCAAACTTCCGGCACCAAGATCGGATGGCTTCGTAGGACACCGTGACGCCACGCTCGGCGAGAAGGTCCTCGCAATCGCGAAAGCTGAGCGTGAACCGATGATACAGCCAAACGGCATGGCTGATGATTTCGGGTGGAAACCGGTGCCGTCGATACAGTGATCCCATCGGTCGATTGTCGCCGACGGACGTTAACTTGACAATGCCCCGCGAGGGGCGCTCCTGACTGATCCTGCACTGTACCTCGCAGCGTCGCTATGCTCCCCTGTGCCAACGCCCCCACACTTGCCCAGAAATGCAGCGTGATCAGAAGCACTGCCGAAAGAATCAAACCTTGCGCTACTGACTTGGATGCGTGCATGCTCCGCACTTCCTCGAAAAGGCTGGCCTCAATCTATAAAAACTAGAGACGCTCTAATGGGAGCACTTGATAGGTGACGGTGTGAACGAATCTGCCACCGGACCGTCCATGGCTCTGTTCATACGATCTGTGAGGCGTACAAAACGTCTTTCGGTCCACGAGTCTCGGGACCTGCCATCAATAATCAACCCAGAGTAATAGCACTAACAGCTTGTTGAAAAATCATTTTCGCCTGCCCGAAAACCACTTTTCTGAAATGCCGTCGAACGAAGAATCAATGGGTTACAACGATTTACGTGCTCGTAGCGTCGTTCAAAATTCTTTTTTCAACAAGCTGCTAAGGCTCGTTTCCCATCTACACAGTTCGTTGAAAAATGGTTTCGAAAGGGCTCACAAGACACTGTCAATTCTTGCACGTTGTTGATTCTTTGTTCAACGGACACCGGGAAACACTGATTTCGAGCCATTCCAAATAGTTTTCCAACAAACTCCTAGAAGATCGGAGAGCGGTAAACTACCCGACCGTCCACTGCGGTTAGTAGGGTGTTGATATTGACGATTTCTCTTTCCGGAATCGAAAAATAATCCTTATCAATAACGATAAAATCAGCCAATTTCCCTGGCTCGAGAGAACCCAGCCGGTCGCCGCGAAGAAGGAATTCTGCGGGCCAATTCGTCCAAGCCCGCAAAGCTGTAATGCGGTCGATTCTTTCTTCCGGACTGTAAACTCTTCCATTGATCTCTCGGGTCACCCAGGTACCCACCCAAGGCCAAACAGAGTTCCGGTAACTTCGCGGCCAGTTATTGGACCACAAAGATTCACCTATAAATACTTCTTCGGTGTCGGCATCGGGTGCCAGGCCTATGTGGGCATCTGATGATAAGAAGATGCGTGCGCCGGCGTCCAAGAAACTTTTAACCGGCATTACCCATTTTAAGTATTGCTCTCCATAATCTTCAATGACCCCGGGTGCCGTACTCGCAAGCTGGGTGGCTTGAAAATTCATCCAGAAGCCATAATGAGCAAAAATTGGAATTTGATCTGGCCTGATGATATTGGCGTGATCGAAGCCCATCTTCAGATCTCGAATCTGCTCCAAGGTCGTGCTTTTGTTTCTGATCGCCGTTTCCATGATTCGAAAAGCGGCGTCCAAAGCCCGGTCGGTCATCGCATGAACATTGGCCAGCCTCAAGCCGGTCTCCACCGCCGCTAAATGCCCCTGATAATATTTGGACTGCGGCAAAATCCCCTGGCAGGCACCCTGAATACGTTTTCGGTCTCGTTCTTGGAGTTCAGGAGTCTTGGCAGGTGCTGTAGGCGGACATCCGGTGCTGGCCCAGCCCTCATACCCGACGCCGAAATTCCATAGATAATCACTGCCCTGACCGAGAAAGTTGCCGAGCAGTTTGTAATACTCGGCTGGATCTTTCCCCAAAAATCCACTTTGGTGGTTCCACGCCCAACGCACGGGCATTCTTCCTTGCCGGTCCAAGAGGTTTAACGCATTGTAGATTCCCACATTCTCTTCGCTGTGGCTAGCTATCGTAGTAACTCCAAAGGATGCCGTTTCTTTCAATTCGTGCAATAACATGTCACCAATTTTCTGCGGATCTGCCCCCAGAATAATGCCGTAAACAGTGTCGTACCAGATCCGAAGTCCTGTCTGCTCATATCCCAATTTGTCGAGCATGATCTGTTTAGCTTTGGAATTTGCATACCCGGTGAAAAAGCCTGCCGTCAGTGCCACCGGGGTGTCGGGAGCTATTCGGTCCAGATCCGCGCGTGCAAGCCCTTCCGGCGATTCAACCAAAAGCTCGTCCATTTCGTGAGGGATAGCAACCATAATCCACTTTTCTGGACCGTTCTGTTGGATTCGGCGTCGAATTGCCGGTCCCAATTTCTCTGCCACCTCAGCGATCGTCTTGCCGGGAATATAGAGCGGGATGAGACTTTCATCATATTGGCCTCCCCATTGCCACAGACCCCATAAGTGAGGGTGTGAATGGGCGTCGATCATCCCTGGGAGCACCGTTCTTCCTCTCGCGTTGATCAATTCTGTTTGTGGTCCGGCCAGTTCTTTGATTTCCTGATCGGTGCCCAGCTTCCAGATCTTATTACCCCGGACGGCCATCGCCTGATGATTGGCTAGATTCTGATCCATAGTGGCAATCTTTCCGTTATGCACAATCAAGGTGGGATAGACCGCCAACTTCTCCAAGGTAGCCATAGATGGGGTTTGAGCTTGAACTTTTGCCGGTGCCAGCAGAAAAATCATGACAATTGCCAGCCAGGTCGAAGCAGTTGATAAAGTTCCTTCTTTTTTCATAATTCACCTTCCTACGCAATGTGATTTCGTTCAATCGCTAACCAGACGAACCAAATTTGTGGAGACAATTAATAACCGGGATCTTTGAAGACTACCCTCCCCCCAATTACTGTCATCAGTGTCTTGATATTGAGAATTTCCTCTTCAGGGATCGTGAAGTAATCCTTGTCGATGACCACAAAATCGGCGAGCTTGCCCGGTTCCAATGATCCAAGTAGATCCCAACGCAGCAGGTACTGTGCGCCTCCGTTTGTCCAGCCTCGCAGGGCAGTAATCCGGTCGATTCTTTCCTCCGGTACCCATACCTGTCCGTCAAGTTCCCGCGTCACCCACCAGCCCACCCACGGCCAAACAGAGTCCCGATAGGGAAACCCCGCAGCCAAGTCGTTCCAAAACCGCTCCCCTTTGTCCGGAAGTGTACCGACGTGAGTATCGGTTCCAAAAACCACCCGCGCGCCCGCGTCGATCAGACTCTTAAGCGGTGCCCTCCACTTCAAATGGTCCTCGTCCCACAGATTCTCAACAGTTGACCATGCAACTTGGCTCGCTGATCCTGCAAAATGGCACGGTTGAAAATTCAACCAAAAACCGTATTTCACTAAGTTGGGAATTTGATCTGGCCGAATCCACATATTATGATCAAAGCCCCACCCGGGCTCTCGAATGTTCTTAAGGGTGGTCGCTCCTGAACGAATCAGCTCATCCGCGAGAGCAATGGCCCTTTCATAACCCAGGTCCCCCGTCAGAGCGTGCACGTCGACCAGACGCAAGCCCGCTTTTGCCGCAGCCAAGTGGCCTTGGTAGCTCTTCGACTCTCTCGGGATGCACGGATTGTACTTCAAGCGATCTTCTACCTGCTGGGCAGTTTCATTCTTCCGCTTGGCTGACAGGCAGTCTCCAAACGCATCCCAAGGTTCCCAACCAACTCCGAAATTCCACAGATAGTCGCTGCCTTGGCCAGCAAAATTGCCAAGAAGACGATAGAATTCCGCCGGATCCTTGCCAAAAAACCCGCTTTCGTGTGACCAAGCAAAGCGGTGTGGCAGGCTACCTTGCTTATCCATCATGTTGAGAGCATTGAAGACTTCAACGTTCAGTTCACCATGCGTCCCAATCGTCGTAATGCCATACCCAGCAAATTCCTTCATTTCTCGGCCTATCAGGTCGGCCGCCTTTTCAGTCTGGCCAGCCAGGATAATGCCGTAAGTGGTGTCGTATTCCACACGAACGCCAACCTGCTCATAACCCAGCTTCTCAATCATGATTTCTTTCGCCTTGGTGTTGCCGAAAGCCTGGCAACAACCCGATATCACCACGGTAGGGGTGTTGGGCGCGATCTCATCCATGATGTCACGTGTAATAAGGCCCCCACCAGAACGCGGGGTAGAGTCCGCATTGATGGGATGGCTGATCAGATTGCTTGCTCGGAACTTATGCGGCACCACGGTGTAGACCCACTTGTCCTCTCCCCGTTGCTGGATGCGCGCTTTCAATGCCGACGCATAGTTTTCCACTACCTCTTCCGGAGTCTCTCCGTCCACGTACACGGGCTCCAATTGTGGGTCGATGTCTCCCCCATGATGCCACAAGGCCCACATCTGAGGGTGTGTGTGCACATCAATCAGACCGGGCGTCACCGTCCGGCCTTTTAGGTCAATCAATTGTGTTTGCGGTCCAGCCAGTTCTTTGATCTCCTGGTCTGTCCCGAGCCTCCAAATCTTGTCGTCCCGAATAGCCATGGCTTGATAAAAGGTCAGGTTCTGGTCCATCGTGGCGATCTTCCCGTTGTACACAATCAGGGTGGGAAAGACGGCTAACTTATCTAAGACGGCCCTGGACGGGGATTGCGCCTGAGCACTCTTCGCCGCCAAGTAGCTCACGGAGACAAGAAGTAAGAAAGTTATGAGAGTTGGAACCAAGCTAGATTTTCTCATGATTTTTCCTCCTAACAAGTTGTTGTGCTAGTAGAGTTGGAAGAGAAGGCAAAGCGACACGCTGACGCCACGTTTTCCTGCCCTTCTTCGGAGCTACACTAATAACCGCTTATTCTGGGTGGCTGCGATTTCAGTAGTTCGGAGCCTTGAACACTGTCTTCCCTCCCACGGCGGTCAACAGGTTCTGGATAGTGTGGATTTGGTCCTCGGGAATCGTGAAATAGTCCTTGTCAATAACGATGAAATCGGCCAGCTTCCCCACCTCCAGCGAACCAATATCTTTCTCTCGTAACACTTGGTAAGCTGGGTTGATAGTCACCGCCTTCATCAGATCAACCCGATCCATCCGCTCATTTTGGTCGTAAGTAACCCCCTCATTAGGCATCCGGCGGGTCAGAAAGAACTCCACATAGGGCCAAATCGAGCCATCCCACTCATTGGCGTAGTTCATGTCCTTGAACTCAATAGGAACTTTGGTTAAGTGCGCATCGGTAGACATCACTACCCGAACCCCCGCGTCTGCCATGGCCTTCATCGGTTCCAGCCAGCCCATGTATTTCTCGCCATAGGTTTGCAGAAACGGCCCACCATAACTGGACTGCTGAACCCGAAAGCCGCTAAAATTGGGTATGATCCCATACTTAGCTAACGTGGGGCCCTGCTCGGGGCGGATCACCGCATTGTGCTCAAACTGAATCCGCGCGGCTTGGACTTCCTCCAGGGTAAGCTTGCCCTCGGCTATCAGACCCTCCAGCATTCGGAATACGATATCGTAAGTCCCATCGGTGTAGTTGTGCATATACGCCATTCGTAGACCCGCTTCCAACCCTGCCCGCACATTGCGGTAACCCCCAGTGTTCTCATAATCTCTGGAGTCAGAACAGGGACCGGGACCACTTATCGGTTTGTTGGAGTCGAGGGGCTGGGCTTTGGTACAGCGAAGACCAGGAATACCACCTTCCCAACCTTCATTGGAAACTCCGGCATTCCAAATATAATCGTTCCCGATCCCCCGGAAGTCGCCCAGGTTGCGATAAAAGAAACTGAGATCGTTGTCATCATTGTTCCAAAGGGTGCCCACGTACCAAGCCCATCGCACGGGCAGCTCGCCCCGCTGGTAGAGCAGATTGTAGATTTTCATGATGGAGGGGGTACCGTAATAATGGTTGGCGAAGGTCGTGACTCCTTTAGCAGCCACACATTGCAACAGTTCCCGCTTCAGGAAGTCCATCTTCTCCTCTGTTCGCCCCCGGAAAAGAATGTCATAAGTGACTGGAGTCCGCGCCCTTAAGCCTACTTCTTCCCGACCCAGGAACTTTATCATCTCCTCCTTGGCTTTGGTGTTGTTGGCCGCAGGCCCAACAGCCTGTCCGGTCATCACCATGAGGGGGTTGTTCGGTGCCAGCGTGTCCAAATACTCTCTGGTAATTGTGCCCCGAAAGAGAGGGTCTACAATCTCTCGTGATTTGGGCAGGCTGTCCTTGCCGGCAAACACGAAAACCCAAATCCACTTGCCGGGGCCTAATTCTTGTGCCCTCTGTCGAACTACCCGTTCCAAGGACCGCAGCACTTCAGCTTGGTCCTTCCCCTTGGCGGCAACAATCTTCAGTTGGGGATCGTTGTATTTCTTGGAGATAAACTCCCCTTCCGCGCCCAACCAGTGCCCCACAGCCCAGACATGTGGATGGGTGTGGCCTTCAATCAAGCCCGGGAGCACTGTCCGGCCCTTCGCGTCCAGGACCTCAGTGTTCGGACCAGCCAGAAACCGGATGTCATTATTGCGGCCCAGCGCCAGAATCCGGTTATTCCTGACCGCCATGGCCTCTACCTCGGTTAGCTGTTCATCCATAGTGGCAATCTTGCCATTGACCACAATGAGGTCTGGATAGGCGTTGAGCCGCTCCAGTTTACTCATCAAATCGGCCGCACTTTGCCCGTGCACCCTCCCGGGCACGAGAAGAATAACAAGGGCCAACAAAATCGACCCGCTCAAAGAGCCCATTTTTTTCATGCCTTTCCTCGTTTTTCAAACGTCTTTGAACGTAGTTAATCTCCCGAGAAGATCTTTTCGGACTCCTCACGGTTTGCTGCAGGCACGCTTCCGATCCTCAGGACACGGAATTATGGTACTTTGTCAAGCCGATAACCACAGTTAGTAATCGGGAGTTAGTAATCGGGGTCTTTGAAACCCACCCTCCCCCCAATTACTGTCATCAGTGTCTTAATATTCATTATTTCGGCTTCGGGAATCGTGAAGTAGTCCCTATCCAACACGATAAAGTCGGCGAGCTTGCCCCGCTCCAATGATCCCAGTTTATCCCAACGGAGCAGGTACTTTGCGCCTTCGTTGGTCCAGCCTCGCAACGCCGTAATGCGGTCGATTCTTTCCTCCGGGACCCATACCCTTCCGTTCAGTTCCCGCGTCACCCACCAGCCCACCCACGGCCAAATGGAATCGCGATAGGGAAATCCCTGCGCTAAGTCGTTCCAAAACCGCTCCCCTTTGCCCGGAAGCGTACCGACGTGAGTATCAGTTGAAAAAACTACTCGGGCGCCCGCGTCGATTAGACTTTTAAGTGGTCCCCTCCACTTCAAATAGTCTGGGCCCCACAGATTCTCAACGTCCTCCCATCCCGCAAGCCCCGCTGATCGTGAGTAATGGCACGGTTGAAAATTCAACCAAAATCCGTATTTCACTAAGTTGGGAATTTGATCTGGCCGAATCCACATATTGTGAGCAAAGCTCCATCCGGGATCGCGAATGTTCTCAAGGGTGGTTGCTCCTGAAAGAATCAACTCATCCGCAAGAGCAAAAGCCCGCTCGTAAAGGAGGTCTCCCGTCAGACCGTGCAGCTCGGCCAGACGCAAGCCCGCTTTTGCCGCAGCCAAATGGCCTTGGTAGCTCACCGACTCTCTCGGAATGCACAGATTGTACCTTAACCGATCTTCTACCTGCTGGGCCGTCTCATTCTTTCGCTTGGCGGATAGGCAATCTCCAAATGCATCCCAAATCTCCCAGCCAACTCCAAAGTTCCACAGATAGTCGCTGCCTTGGCCAGCAAAATTGCCAAGAAGACGATAGAATTCCGCCGGATCCTTGCCAAAAAATCCAGTTTCGTGTGTCCAGGCAACGCGCTGCGGCAGGGTACCCTTCCGGTCCATCATGTTGAAAGCATTGAAGACTTCCACGTTCATTTCACCGTGCGTCGCAACCGTAGTAACACCATACTCGACAAATTCCCTCATTTCACGGCTTATCAGGTCGGCCGCCTTTTCAGTCTGCCCAGCCAGAATAATGCCGTAAGTGGTGTCGTATTCCACACGAACGCTCGTCTGCTCATAACCCAGCTTCTCAATCATGATTTCTTTCGCCTTGGTGTTGCCGAAAGCTCGGCAACACCCCGATATCACGACGACTGGTGTGTCGGGCGCGATCTCGTCCATGATGCTGCGGGTGATACCGCCAGGAGCTGGTGTATAGTCTTCGTTTTGGGGGAGCAGTTGGGTTTCGAACTTGTGCGGCACAATGGTGTAGATCCACTTGTCCTCTCCCCGTTGCTGGATGCGCGCTTTCAATGCCGACGCGTAGTTCTCCACTACCTCCTCTGGAGTCTCCCCATCCACATACACGGGCTCCAATTGTGGGTCAATGTCTCCCCCATGATGCCACAAGGCCCACATCTGAGGGTGTGTGTGCACATCAATCAGACCGGGCGTCACCGTCCGGCCTTTTAGGTCAATCAATTGTGTTTGTGGTCCAGCCGATTCTTTGATCTCCTGGTCGGTCCCGAGCCTCCAAATCTTGTCGTCCCGAATAGCCATGGCTTGATAAAAGGTCAGGTTCTGGTCCATCGTGGCGATCTTCCCGTTGTACATCAATCAGGGTGGGATTCTTCGGACGGCTAACTTCGGCTCTAATTGACGTGTCCCTCCAACTGTTGGCGCGGCCATGCCAGCGCACCTCTTCGCCTTCCCGGGATTGCTGCCGTCAGATCTCCCCGTGAGCTATCTTGATCCACGGCGGCAACAGCGCTTTATTGGCACAGCCAAAACACCGGAATCGCCAGTCAGCGACCGACTTCGAAGCATGTATGGGACACCCTTTGAAAGCCCATCCACTTGGTAAACGGATGGAATTTCTTCATGGTATGGCCCTCCTTGATAAAAGGTCAGGTTCTGGTCCATCGTGGCGATCTTCCCGTTGTACACAATCAGGGTGGGATAGACGGCTAACTTCTCTAAGATGGACGGGGATTGCGCCGTCAGACTCCCCAAGGACAGCCAAAACACCGGAATCAGTAGCAGACAAGTGAAAGCCGTGGTTGGAATTTCTTCATGGTATGGCCCTCCTCCATTATTTTGGGAAACAGGTTCCTCTGCGATTAGCGAAAAAGGATAAACTTCCCGAAGATAAATCTTCGGGAAGTTTAAAAGGTTTCGGTGCACAATCGGATCTTCGGCACTGGAGCTAGAAGATGAACTTCAACCCGAACTGGATCTGGCGTGAGGTATTGCTCGTTGTGGACACTCGTCCTGCTGTCGGATTTACACCTGAAGTGGCAGATGTAAAGACGTTGGGGTCTGGTTCGAAAAAGTTCGGGTGGTTCAAGATATTGAAGAATTCCGCCCGAAACTGTAGGTTTTTGCTCTCCCCCCAAAGGGTGTTCTTTACCAGCGAGAAGTCAAAGTTGGTCAATCCTGGCCCGATGATCGTGTTGCGCCCCGCGTTCCCAAAATAGCCCTCAGGCTGCAGCTCAAAAGCACTCGGATCAAACCACTGGGCTGGATCGCCCAGGACCGGATTATTGCTCCTACCCGGCTTCAAATCGGGTCGGACCGCGTTGATGGTACCCGCCCACAGACCGGCAGCCCGGTCAAAGAACAGAGTGGCTGAAGTCGGCAGACCGGAATTCAGCGTGACAATTCCGGAAATATCCCACCCGCCGAGCAGTTTCCCCGCCACCCCTGTCAAATTTCGACCCATGGGCAGCTCATAGGAGTAAGTGGCGTTGAAAACATGCGGTCGTTGAAAATCTGACAGGCCGCGTTCGCAAATCCGGCAATCTGTATTCTGAATATCCTGCTTTCGGTTTCCACCCGATTCCCCAATCCGGACGCTGGAGAAATCGTCAATGGACTTGGACCATGTGTAGTTGAGCGTCAGCATGAAACCGCGGCGCAACCTCTTGTTTAGAGACATCTGCAAAGACTGGTAGTTGGAATTGGCCTCAAAGAACCGCAGCCCGAGCTGGTCAAAGTTGGGATTGCGGCGTGTGCGAAAACTTCCCTCCTGGATGCCCCACCTTCCATCCGGCAATATGGTAGTTGGAGCGTAATTCGCATCTCGCCCCATCCCCAGGTGGCGACCCATAGAGCTTACGTAACCAATCTGGAAAGCCATTTCACCCGGCAATTGCCGCTGGATGTTCAGGTTATATTGCATCACACTGGGAGATGCGGTGGTATTGTAATCGCTCGGTTCGTCTATTCCAGCCAGCGACCTGGTCGGTTGGAATTCCGCCCACAAAAGGTTGTGGGAAGGGAGGGAAAAACTTACGAACACTGTGTAACTGCGGTGGCGCGTCTACCCAGAAGGTATAGATATGCGCCAGCATGGGTTCATAATATGCGCCAGCATGGGTTCATAAGATATACCAAACCCGCCTCGCACGGCTGTTTTTCCGTTGCCTGAAACGTCCCAGGCGAATCCAAACCGCGGAGCGATGTTTCTGAGCGTGGGATTGTTGCGGAAGGGTCTCCTCACCAAACTCCAGTCGGTGTCGTTCACCGGATCCGCCGCTACGCCGAACTGCCCATCATTACGTTTATTGGCGTTCGTTGCGTTAGTCTGGAATTCGTACCGCAGCCCTAGGTTCAAGGTGAGCCTGGAGTTCACCCGCCAATCATCCTGGAGGTAGAAGGCAGATAACCACTGGCGCCAATAAGCACTAGGGTCAGACCCCGGCGTGGCGCCAAGAAATAGCAGCGGCTTCGCCTCGAGAAAAGGATCCATATGCGTAAATATGTGAAATCCGGTGACCTGATATTCGTAAAAGAAGAAGTCTCGGAACCGCTCGAGGAGCCCCCCGAATTTGAGGGTATGTGAGCCTCGGTTTAAAGTAACATCGTCACTGAACTGGAAGGAATTTCGAAGAGTGACGCTGTTATTGGCCCAAGACCCCGTTCCCAGGGGACTTAAACCTCCTACAGAGAGATAGCCAATCCGCTTGTAGCTCGGAACAAACCGCATGAACTCTGGTTCTTCCGCAGAAAGTCCCACATGTCCAGTGCGCGTGTAACCAACCCGCACAGTATTCAGGAATTGCGGGGAGACAATAGCTGTCCATTGCAGAGTTGAGAAGTAGCTACCGCTGTTGGCGGATTTCGGGAAGCCAACAGTCTTTGCTGAATTAAACGGGGCCGTCGTGACCGCCCGGTCTTGGGTGTAGCGGCCGAATAGGCTGTGTTTTTCGGAGATTTGATGGTCAATCCGGACTTGCCAAAAATTCTGAGTGGTAGGTTGAGTTGCCGTACTCACGTGCTCTTGGATACCACCCCCGAGCAAAGGTCCATTCGGTTCCGCCGGATACAGATCTAGGAAGGGCTGAATCGCTGGACTCACGGTTACTGTTCTCCCTGGCAGAATCCCCTGCCGGGCCTCTTTCGAAGGTATAAAGCCCACGCTGGTTACTCCAAAGCGATCTCGTAAGCCCTCATAGACACCAAAGAAAAAGGTCCTGTCGGGCACGAGCGGCCCGCCTATCGAAGCGCCGAATTGATTCCGCTTGAAGGGTGGGATAGGATCCTCTCCCCTATCGAAGAAGTTCTTCGCGTCCAGAGCGCTGTTCCGCAGGAACTCGAAAACGGATCCATGTATCGTGTTGGTCCCACTCCGTGTGGCCACATTGATGATCGCCCCGTTGGTTCTTCCATATTCGGCACTGTAGTTATTCGTCAACAGCCGAAACTCCCGAATGGAATCCACTCCGAGATTTCGGCCTCCCACGCCGGAGCCGGCACGATAGAAGAAACTATTTATACTGGTGCCGTCTAACAGCGTGATGCTCTGGGTCGGCCGCGAACCGGCCGCCGAGAACCACATTGTAGATTGGGCGAAACCAGGAATACTCTGATCGCCGCCTGTTGCGTTAGGCCGGGCCAAAAACACGCCCGGTTGCAGCAGAACCAACTGATCGAAACTACGGCCATTCAGCGGGATGTCTCGAATGGTTGTTCCTTCTACCAACGCAGTGACAGCAGAGCTAGTTGTCTCAACTATGGGGGCCTCCCCGGTCACCGTAACCGTTTCTGCCACGGCCCCTACCTGCAGAGTAAAATCCACCATCGCTTCCTGCCCCACCGCCAGCGTGATACCAGTGCGCACCACGGTTCGGAAACCTGCGGACTCGGCTCTCACTTCATAACCGCCTAGCCCTATCTGGAGAGTCGTGTATCGACCCTCGCTACTCGTAGTGACTATCCGTTCGATTCCTGTTTCCAGGCTTCTGGCTGTCACCATTGCTCCGGGAATGACAGCTCCTGTCGAATCGGAGACGGTCCCACTGATCGTTCCACCTGTACCTTGCCCCAGAACCTTACTGCCTGTAAGCACGATCAACACCACCACTAACCCCACACCCAAGAGTAGCTTAACCATTGTTCCCTCCATATCTTAGGAAATTTTCTGCCCAGTCGGCGCCCCGCCTAACGATTAAGCCGGAATTCCCATTTTGGGTTCCCGAGTGGCTGTCAGTATGCACCCGGGAAAACCACCACAAACTTCTAGGGGAATCAGCGTGTTCGGTATTCCCGAAAACAAGAGGGTGTCCCATACATAGTTGAAGGTTGAACGGCGGTTCGGCCCGAATCGAATAGAATCGGGCCAAGCCTAAAGTCCTATAGAAGGAGAACCGCCGAATGAAGGGAAAATATCACGTTTTGGAACTGGGTTCCAAGGGAGCCGAAGAAACCATCCAGAAGTTTTGCCAAACCAACGGACAGATGCTGTTGCCGGTGGTGGATCTGATCACGGAGGCGCGTCTGGCGGTGGATGAGGTGATTGATCGGGCCGGGCGAGGTTTGATTGAAACGATTCTGAGCATGAGCGCAGAGCAAATCGCGGGGCCAAAGAGTCCCGGGAAGGCGAGCGGAGAGGTGCGCTGGCATGGCCGGCAATTGGGGAGGGTGAAACTGGCCGATCGCCAGCTGCGGGTGGAGCGGCCCCGGCTGCGCCGGAAGGGCGGAGGGGAAGAAGCGGTGCCGGCCTACGAAGCGCTGCGGAAAAGCGAGAAGACGGGCGAGGAGATGTTCGAGGCACTGTTGAAAGGGGTTTCGACGCGGAACTACCGCGAGGTGATCCCGGAGATGGCCAACAGCGCTGGGGTGTCGAAGTCTCAGGTGAGCCGGGAAGCGGCCGAGCAAGGAGCGCGGCGGCTGGAAGAACTGTTGGCGCGGCGCTGGGAGGAGGTCGAGATTCTGGTGATTTACCTGGACGGAATGCGGTTCGGCTCCCACCACGTCATCAGCGCCGTGGGCGTGGACAGCGAGGGCCGCAAGCATGTGCTGGGGATTCAACTGGGCGCGACCGAAAACGCCGCTGCGGTGAAAGACCTTCTCACCCGCCTGCGCCAGCAAGGTCTGCGCACGGATCAGCGCTATCTGTTTGTGATCGACGGCGCCAAAGCGCTCCGCGCGGGGATCGAGGAAGTATTCGGCAGCAATCAGCTGGTGCAGCGTTGCCGTACTCATAAGCTGCGCAACGTGGCTGAGCGGTTACCAAAGGGCGACAAAATGCTGGCGAATCAGGTGCGGTCGCTGATGCGCGCCGCCTGGCGATTGCCCCAAGCCGAGGAAGGCATCGTGCGCATAAAAAAGCTCGCTGGGATGATCGAGTGCGATCATCCGGCAGCAGCCGCCAGCTTGCGCGAAGGGTTGGAGGAGACCTTTACGATCAATCGAGCCGACGTTCCTCCCAGCCTCCACCGCTGCCTGGCAACCACGAACCTCATCGAGAGCCCGCAGTCGGGCGTGCGGAAAAAGACTGGCAATGTTTGCCGCTGGCGCGACGGCGAGATGACGTTGCGCTGGGTGGCAGGAGCGTTTCTGCTGACCGAGAAGAATTTCCGGAAGATCATGGGTTATCACGATCTCTGGGCTTTGGCATCGATTCTCGGCCGAAGTCCAAACGCTGCTTCCTCTCACAAGGAGAAAGTGGCGTAATATGAACTCAACCCGCCGTCCCAACCTGCAACTGAGTTTGGGACACCGAGTGGCTGTCAGTATGCACCCGAAAACAAAAAGCCGACTTACCACTGATGGCTGTTAGCGATGCCACCTGCGACGAGTCGGCTCTTTTTGTTTTTGTCGGGGCTTCATTTCGTGCCCCCTCCCGACTTTTACCCCTCTCTTACGCGGGGCTAGGTCGCGAACAAGATTTCGTTACCCGGTTTACGTTCCGAGCGAAACTTGGGCCTTGCCTCTGGTGAATTTGCGGTTGGACAACTGAGAGCGAAACCGCGACTCAGAGAGGCTAACTGCGGGGATTCTGCTCCCTCCGGAGGAGGCTGTCAAGGACTTTTTAGGAAGGTGTCGTTAGCACATGATATGTCCGGTGGAAATAGCAAGTGAAGTGTCCGCTTTGAAGGCGGTCTAGGGTAAGAGCATCTATCCAGGAGGTGGAGATGGAGTCATACCCGAGGGCCGCGATGGAGCGGGCAATGAAGATACAAGAAGTAATCTTGCGAGCGATAGGGAAGCGGATCAACTGGTGGCAGGCAGCCGAGATCATCGGGATCAGCGACCGGCAGATGCGGCGGTGGCGCAGCCGGTAGGAGCAGTACGGCTACGAGGGGCTGTTTGACCGGCGGCGGGGAAAGCCGAGTCCGCGGCGGGTACCCCTGAGGACGGTGGAGAAGGTGCTGGGGCTGTATCAGGAGAAGTACTTTGACTTCAACGTGCGGCACTTTCACGAGAAGCTGCGGGAGGAGCACGGCCTCCGGCTGAGCTATACGTGGGTGAAGCTGGCGTTGCAGGGGGCGGGGTTGGTAAACAAGAGGCGGAAGCGGGGCGTGCACCGCCAGCGGCGGCCCCGGCGGCCGTTGCCGGGGATGCTGCTGCATCTGGATGGGAGCCAACATCAGTGGTTTGTCGATGATCGCTGGTATGACCTGCTGGTGGTTCTGGATGATGCCAGCAGCGAGATTTACTATGCGCAACTGGTGGAGCAGGAATCGACGCGGACGGTGCTGGCTGCCCTGCGGGAGGTGGTCGAGCAACAGGGGGTCTTTTGCGCCCTTTATAGCGACCGGGCCAGTCATTTCTTCCTGACCCGGAAGGCGGGCGAGCCGGTGGATCGGCAACGGCCGACCCAGGTGGGCCGTGCACTGCGGGAGCTGGGCATTCAGATGATTCCGGCCTACTCGCCGCAGGCGCGAGGACGTGGCGAGCGGAATTTCGGGACCTGGCAAGGGCGGCTACCACAAGAGTTGCGCCTGCGGGAGATTACTACGGTCGAGGCAGCGGATGGGTTCCTGCGGGAGGGCTATATCGGGGAGTTCAATCGGCGCTTTGCCGTGCCGACCGCCCAACCGGGCAGCGCCTTTTTGCCGCCAGCCAGACGGGAGTTAGACCGCATCTTCTCGATCCAGCACGAACGGGTGGTGAATCGGGACAATACGGTCAGTCTGGAGAACCGCCTCCTCCAGATCGAGAAAACTCCTTGGCGCTGGACTCTGGCGGACTGCCGGGTGACCGTCTATGAACACCTGGATGGGACGTTGAGCATTGGCTATGGAGCGCATACGGTGGGCCGCTACTCCTCCGAGGGGGTGGCAATCCGGTGCGGCGCTCGGCGGCGGAGCCCCGTGGCTTCCCGACAACACCATTTGGCGCTCACCTCCGTCGCCCTACGGGCTCCTTCGGTCAGCGCCAAACCACTTTCGGTAGAATCATGAAACCGGACATTTCACTTGCTACAAATACCGGACAGTTTAACTTGCTAACAACAAGTGCGGCTGGGAGCCGGTGGGACAGTCTAGGAGAAAACCTTGCCCGGAGGGCTCCACTGGGGGCAAACGGGTGTATATTCGTTACCGTCGGGAGGCCAAAAAGTTTATTCCGGGTAAGATGCTGCCCGGAAAGCCAGTTCTTTTCTGGGGTGAACCGCTTCCAGTGGCGGGACTGGAAGTTTTCCTTCCGGATAGCCCTGCTTTCATCATGAATGCCATCAGTATCGCAAATTGATCCCGACAGGACAATGATGCAGATACATCATTTTCAGAATGGCTGCCTTCCAGGTGTTCCTGTTTGCGCTGGAAGGGCTCGGTTGGAGGCTGATGGGTGTATACTCGCAACCGACGGAGGGTCAAAAAACTAATTCCAGCTTATAGCTATAACTGAAAGGAGTCCAATCGATGAAGCGAAGCCAAACAAAAAAGACATTCTATTCGTTAATCCTGTTTTGTTTCCTGACCGGGGCTGGGGCGGTTCCGGTTTCGCAGGCTCAATCACCGGAGATCTCCATGCTGGAGCAACTAGCCGTTTACCCCACCCTGATTGTCTACAACGGGAAGATTGCCACCATGGACCAGAACCTAACTTTTTTCCAAGCCATGGCGATTCGGGACGACAAGGTTTGGAGGTTAGGGACAGACCTAGAGATCAGAGAATTGGCCGGACCACAAACACAACTAGTAGACCTAAAAGGCCGGACGGTGACCCCCGGTCTGATTGATGTGCACACGCATCCGCAGATGTGGGGTATGTGGCATCATGGGGGAGACATCGACCCACAGTTGGAACCTGTGTATGTGGACGGAGAGACTCCGGAGGAAGTAGCGGCCAACTTTGCACCAGCCGTAAAAGCCCGTATCCAGAAAAATGGAGAGGGGAAATGGGTCTACGCGGTGGTGCCCCATAGAATGCGGGACAAGCTGGTAACTTATCCTATCAGCTATGATTATAAGCCGCGTCCTGTGACTGGGTTAATTACGCGCGATATGATGGACGAAATAGCGCCCAACACGCCGATGGCGGTATTGTCCGGTTGTTGCTGGGCTTTCGGCAATACGAAAGCAACAGAGATCATGGAAAAGGTGGTGGGCTACGAGCAGGTTGGAGTTCGCGTCACTTATGACACGACTTTTGCTGTCGTACTGGCCGGGCAGACTCGCAAGGCGGCTGACCTTCTCAGACGTGAGATGCAGGAGTTTGTGGAGTACGGTGTCACGACTATTGCTACTCATGGGGAAGTGAACACGGAAGTTTTTAACGCGATCAATCTGATGGAACGGGAAGGCACACTGCCGCAACGTTTTGCCTGGACCCACGAAAGTGGATTCTTCGGGAAGGATCCAGCAGAGTTCTATCGGTTACTCGGGAACTTTGTAGGGCAGGGTAGCGATCATGTGTGGAACATTGGCGTAGGCTGGGAGGTCTGGGATGCCTTCGGGGATTGCCTTTCTGCGAAACGGAACAATGAGACCTCCCAACAAGCTCAAGATCGCCTGCAATACAATCCCTGTATACCAGAAGATTCGAAGAGCTATCAGGGACATTTGGCGGCAGCAAAAGCGGGCCTGCGTCTGGCCGAGCTGCACGCTCTGACGGGAGACCTGGGCTATGACAGAGCCATCGCTCTCGCTGATGAGCTAATTGGCTCGGGAACGACTACCCTTGAGAAACTTCGCGAACCCGGATGGAGCTTCGCTCACAATATGTGGATTCGGCCAGATCAAATTCCCAACTTAGTGAAATACGGTTTTTGGTTGAATTTCCAACCGTGCCATTTTGCTCGATCCGCCGGGGGGCCCGGATGGTTAGACATTGAGGATCTGTGGGGCCCAGATTATTTGAAGTGGAAGGCTCCTCTTAAGAGTCTAACCGACGCGGGCGCTCGAGTAGTTTTTTCAACCGATACTCACGTCGGTACGCTACCGGGCAAGGGAGAACAGTATTGGAATGACTTGGCGCAAGGGTTCCCCTATCGAGATTCCATTTGGCCGTGGGTGGGCTGGTGGGTAACGCGGGAGCTTCACGGAAAGGTATGGGTGCCGGAGGAAAGAATCGACCGGATTACGGCGTTGCGAGGCTGGACAAACGGAGGGGCACAGTACCTGCTCCGCTGGGATCGACTTGGATCATTGGAGCCGGGCAAGCTCGCAGACTTCATCGTGCTGGATAGGGATTACTTCACGATTCCTGAGGCCGAAATTATGAATATTAAGACTCTGATGACTGCTATAGGAGGCCGGATCGCCTACCAAGCTCCGAGCTTCTGATCCTCTGACCGAAAGTTAAGTGTTTACGGGGAGGCGATTTGCCATAAAACAATGATAGGGCTTTATGCCAGAACACAACACTTTCGATGGTACTGTCAAGTTAACGGTTTGAGGCCCATGTGAGCGCTTCATAGCAGTCTCTAAGTTGTTGATTCTTTGTTCCAGAGCAGATCGTTTTGGCCTCGACAACGAGGGAATTCCCCTTAACTTGACAATGCCCGCGCGCCTTATCCGTTGGAAGCCACGGAAGTGGCTGCGGCCGCAATCGGCGCGAAGGTGTATGTGGTCGGCGGCCTGATCCGGGCGGGTTCCACTAATCGTTTGTTGGTGCTTCCGCAATCTAGTGTTGTTAGCTCATCACTATCTACAACAAACAAAGCGGCTTGTTCTATATTTACCACACTTCAGACCAGCTAAGACCATTTCTGCCAGCAACCTATTGAACATTATGGGGTTATACCGATCCCACCAACAGTCGATTGCGGAAGCACCGGTAAATCCGAGGGTTGGGGCTCGGATTACTTTCCTGTCGGCACTCTCCGTTTCAGCTCTTCAAACCAATACTTCGGAAAGGGATACCGATGCGCCTCAACAGGTCTTGGAAGCGCTGGTCCGAGCGCAGGTTGTCGAATAATGGCTCCATTTTGATGTAAACCATTTCGTTTGCACGGACTTCGTAGGCCTTTTCCAACATGCGATGCGAGCGTCTGATCCTTTTCGAAGGTGTCCCAAACTCAGTTGCAGGTTGGGACGGCGGGTTGAGTTCATATTACGCCACTTTCTCCTTGTGAGAGGAAGCAGCGTTTGGACTTCGGCCGAGAATCGATGCCAAAGCCCAGAGATCGTGATAACCCATGATCTTCCGGAAATTCTTCTCGGTCAGCAGAAACGCTCCTGCCACCCAGCGCAACGTCATCTCGCCGTCGCGCCAGCGGCAAACATTGCCAGTCTTTTTCCGCACGCCCGACTGCGGGCTCTCGATGAGGTTCGTGGTTGCCAGGCAGCGGTGGAGGCTGGGAGGAACGTCGGCTCGATTGATCGTAAAGGTCTCCTCCAACCCTTCGCGCAAGCTGGCGGCTGCTGCCGGATGATCGCACTCGATCATCCCAGCGAGCTTTTTTATGCGCACGATGCCTTCCTCGGCTTGGGGCAATCGCCAGGCGGCGCGCATCAGCGACCGCACCTGATTCGCCAGCATTTTGTCGCCCTTTGGTAACCGCTCAGCCACGTTGCGCAGCTTATGAGTACGGCAACGCTGCACCAGCTGATTGCTGCCGAATACTTCCTCGATCCCCGCGCGGAGCGCTTTGGCGCCGTCGATCACAAACAGATAGCGCTGATCCGTGCGCAAACCTTGCTGGCGCAGGCGGGTGAGAAGGTCTTTCACCGCAGCGGCGTTTTCGGTCGCGCCCAGTTGAATCCCCAGCACATGCTTGCGGCCCTCGATGTCCACGCCCACGGCGCTGATGACGTGGTGGGAGCCGAACCGCATTCCGTCCAGGTAAATCACCAGAATCTCGACCTCCTCCCAGCGCCGCGCCAACAGTTCTTCCAGCCGCCGCGCTCCTTGCTCGGCCGCTTCCCGGCTCACCTGAGACTTCGACACCCCAGCGCTGTTGGCCATCTCCGGGATCACCTCGCGGTAGTTCCGCGTCGAAACCCCTTTCAACAGTGCCTCGAACATCTCCTCGCCCGTCTTCTCGCTTTTCCGCAGTGCTTCGTAGGCCGGCACCGCTTCTTCCCCTCCGCCCTTCCGGCGCAGCCGGGGCCGCTCCACCCGCAGCTGGCGATCGGCCAGTTTCACCCTCCCCAATTGCCGGCCATGCCAGCGCACCTCTCCGCTCGCCTTCCCGGGACTCTTTGGCCCCGCGATTTGCTCTGCGCTCATGCTCAGAATCGTTTCAATCAAACCTCGCCCGGCCCGATCAATCACCTCATCCACCGCCAGACGCGCCTCCGTGATCAGATCCACCACCGGCAACAGCATCTGTCCGTTGGTTTGGCAAAACTTCTGGATGGTTTCTTCGGCTCCCTTGGAACCCAGTTCCAAAACGTGATATTTTCCCTTCATTCGGCGGTTCTCCTTCTATAGGATTTAGGCTTGGCCCGATTCTATTCGATTCGGGCCGAACCGCCGTTCAACCTTCAACTATGTATGGGACACCCTCTCCTTTTCGCCAAGGCCGGCATATACAACTGCTATGGAAAATGGGGAAACATACCCTCGCTCTGATAGTTCATTCAACTGATCCAATATTCTCAGTGCGTCGGCTCTCCTGCCAGATTGGGCGTAGGCGAGTCCAAGAACCGATTTCATTTGAGGGTTTCCTCCAGAAAGAGTACCTCCCTCTTCAAACTCGGCAATGGCTTCTTCATACATTCCCATCTCTGCATGAATCAGTCCCAGGTCGAAGTACGCCTGAATAAAGTTTGGGTCCATCTCGAGTGTCTTCCGGATTTGTTCGATCGCTTTGTCTTGCTGACCGGCGGATTTGAGAAGACGCGCCACACCCGCGTTTATGGTGAGCGAGAGAGGATCCAGTTCGTGGGCTCGCCTAATCTCCGAGAGGGCTTCCTCGGTGCGCCCCATGATCCCTAGATCCATGGCATACCACTGGTGTGCTGTGGGATAGTTGGGGTTGAGTTCAATGGCGCGCTGGTATTCTTTTTCGGCTTCCGGCCAGTTCCAGTCAAAACGGAATGTGATGAAGGCCAGCGAGGCGTGAGCTTCGGCGAGCGTGTCATCGATTTCCAGCGCCTTCCTCGTAGCGGCTTTGGCTTTCGCCATCACATCCTTCGTCGCCGCTCCGGCATATCCAACCGACCCCAGCAAGGCATAGCAATCGGCCAGCCCGGCGTAGGCCAGAGCGTAGGTCGGGTCCTTGGCTATGGCCTGCTGGAAATACTCCAAACCTTTCCGAAACCCGTCCTCCGACCTCTTGTTCCAGTGGTAGCGGCCTCGCAGATAGGCTTGATAAGCCTCCGGATCGACCGAGCGCGGGCTGGCGAGGCGCGCCTGTTCCTGCGGCGTCAGTTTTACTTTGATCTCCCGGGCAATGGCCCCCGCAACCTCGCTCTGCAACGTTAAGACATCTCGCAAATCGCGTTCGTAGCTCTCGGCCCACAGGTGCTGATCCGTTGCTGTGTCGATCAACTGTGCCGTGATCCGCACCCTCTCCCCAGAGCGCAGAACCGATCCCTCCACCACCGAGTCCACATTTAATTCCCGGGCAATCTGTGACAGGGGCTTGTCGGTCTTGATGTAGCGCATCACTGAAGTTCGGGAAATAACCCGGAGCGCCCCGATCTTAGCCAGATCAGTGGTCAGAGCCTCGGTCATGCCTTGGACGAAATATTCCTGATCGGGGTCACCGGAGAAGTTCGTGAACGGAAATACCGCGACGGAACGGATCGGCACACGTGCCATAGTCGCCTCGGCTTGTTTTGCTCCCCCCTTGGCACCGGGACTAGGTTTAAGGGGCACATGCCATTCCAGAGTCTTGCTCTCGCCACGGTCTCGTTCACCCGGCGCCTTCGGTGGATGATGGACCCGCCACCATTCCTCAGCACGTTTCTCGGTCCAGAGTTCGCCAACCGAGCACTCGGCAAGTTGGCGAGACAGCGCCTCCACGCTCTGCGGCCGCTTGGCGGGGTCCTTTTCCAGGCAGGCCATGACGATCTGGTCGAGTTCGGTTGGGATTTCCAATTCGGATCGGGTTGAAGGCGGTGCAGGCGACTGCTCGAGATGGGCCGCCATGATCTGCATCGGCGTCTCCCCTTCAAAAACGAGTTGCCCGGTGAGAATCCAGTAGGCGACGCACCCTAACGAGTAGATGTCAACTCTCTCGTCAATCGTGGAGCTGCCTCTGATCATTTCCGGAGCCATGAAGGCGGGTGAACCGGCGACGACACCTTCGACGGTCAAACGCGAACCCTTCCAATCCGATCCCGGTGTGTGCTGGACGAGCCCGAAGTCGAGCACCTTGACGAAGTCGTACTTCAAGCCAACCTCGGTGAGAAAAATGTTGGCTGGTTTTATATCTCGATGAATGAGCTCGCTGCGGTGGGCCTCGGCAAGAGATTCGCAGACCTGACGCAGGATATAAATCACCCGGGCGGCTGGAAGGGGCCCGTGCTGCTCGACCAGCGAGTTGAGATCGCGTCCCTCGAGCAGTTCCATGGCGTAGTAAAAGGTACCGTCCTCGGTGGTGCCAAAGTCATATACCTGGATGGTGTGGGGCGACCGCAAGGCAGAGGTCACCTTTGCTTCGCGCTCGAAGCGACGCAGTAGGGTATTAGCTTGCTCACCTACCCCAGGCCTCAAGGACTCAGGGCGGATTAGCATGATGGCAGCCTGGCGATCAAGCATCAAGTGTCTGGCTCGCCAAACCTGACCCATGCCACCCGAACCTAATGGACTGAGTATCTCGTAAGAGCCAAGCTGAGTACCCGAGGAAACCTCCACGTTTACCCCTGTCTGATTTGAAGTGTTGGCGAGAGTTTACACGAGGTGGGAGGGGAAAGCAATTGGGGGAGGGGGTTTCCTGGGTCTGAAGCCTGCGCCTGTCTATGATTCCAGTTTCACAGCCCCAGGATATAATGTAACTTTCTCAGTCACGCTAGTACAAAAAAATTGGTCTGGTCATTACTATAACTAAACGGTGGAACATTTCTTTACCTGTCCGTACTGCGGAGAAACCATCTCAATGGTGCTGGACACCTCCGTGCGAGGGCAAACCTACGTCGAAGATTGCGAGGTTTGCTGCCAGCCTATCGAGATTCGGTACGCCGTTAGTCAAGGTGAGGTGGTTCACTTTGCGGCTCGGGTTCTCGGATGACGGATGGTCAATCGGGAAGTCTGTGAACTTACGCCTTTGCTGCTGCTGCGGTGCTTTTGCAACCGACTGTTGGTGGGACCAGCTTAACCCTATAATCGGTACTGTCAAGTTAACGGTTTGAGCCCCTTAGGAGCGCTTCATAACAGTCTCTAAGTTGTTGATTCTTTGTTCCAGAGCAGACCGTTTTTGCCTCGACTAAGGGGGAATCACCCCTTAACTTGACAATACCCCCAGGACGGTAAACACCATCTTGCCGGTAGGGGTTGAGGTGTCTACCTGTTCCGATAGGGAAACGAATTCAATACCCAAAACGCGGAACGTTTCCAGCGCACGCAACAAGTGAGAAACCGAACGGGCAAAGCGATCAAACCGCCACACCACCACGGCGTCCAATCGTCGGCGGTGGGCATCTGCTAAAAGGCGGTCCAATTCCGGTCGCTTTTCTTTTGTACCGGAGATCCCCACATCCACATACTCCTTCGCGATTCCCCAGCCCCGACGTTGACAATACTCCCGCAATTCCCGCAGTTGCATCTCGGGATCTTGGCCGTTTGTAGTACTGACTCTGGAATACAAAGCCGCTCGAATGGTCTCGCGGGGCTTTTGATCTTGAGCTGAGAAATTTCTGGTATTAACTTTTCTTCCAGCCATCTTGACCTCCTTGTTAGGTCGCGTTGGTTAGGGGCGCGTTCGGTGTTAGCGCACCGGCGTGCCCCGTTTTCCATCACTGATTCGTCTTCTTTTTCCGACCCCGTCCTCAGCAGTAAATGCCTTTTTCACCTCACGGAGCCGGACCAAGTCGTGCTCGTTCCAAAGCCTCGCGGCACCACCACCACCCGCGTACCCGCTACGTACCCCGGTTCGGCGTTTTTGGCGTTTTTAGCGTATCTGTCGTTATGTAGAATCAGTAAGTTACGCCCTCTCAAAGAGGGACGGGGGTTTCGACTCCCCCCGCCTCCACCACGTGCCAGCACAAGGTTCTTGTGGGGCGCGCTTTCTTACTATAGACTTCCACTGTGGATGAGATTCTGTTTGAGGTTACCCAAGAAGCCGATGGCGATTTTTCCGCCGAGTGCCTGACCGAAAGTATTTTTACACAAGGCAACTCGTGGGAAAAACTCCGGACCAACGTCAAGGAAGCCGTAGTTGCTTACTACTTCGACCGGCCGATCCCCTCCCGGATTCGCTTACGCCTTGTCCGCGATGAAGTCCTGGCTTAGCAATGAAGCTGCCCGGGATCTGAGCGGCAGAGAGTTCATCCGAGTATTGTGCCGGGATTGGGATTACAAGGTGATCCATCAGGAAGGCAGCCACGTAACCCTGCAAACAGAGACACCGGCCCTTCATCGCATAGTCGTACCGCAGCATAGAACGCTTCGAATCGGCACGCTGGCAGCCATCCTCCGATCAGTGGCAAATCACAAAGAAGTCAGTCGAAACGACGTGCTGCGATCCATCCATTGAGATCCCCAATTCGATGACTCATGGATGGGAATAATCTCTGACAGGAGGACAGGGGGTCGACTCCCCCCGCCTCCACCAAACCCAAAACACGGCGGTCCTCGCATAGCTGCTCACAATATTGCAATGTTACGAGGAAATTCGTCCCTTTTCCAAAAAGCTTCAAACGTCAGCCAAGTCCACCAGACTAATTAAAGTTTGCCCGGCGCCCGCCTTGGGTTTCCCATCCGCCGTAACGACCTTCAAACTGCCGTCGCCGGTAATCACAAGCAGGGGGGTCGCGCTGTTCCTTGACGCGCCTGAAACGCCTCGTAGTCGAATTTCTCCGTCAGGCTGGTCTTTTTAATCGTTGCGCCCTGGGCAAATCTGCTGGACAGAAAAGCATAGGTGATTGCGGGACCGAACAAATAGCGTCCGTTCAAATGCTGGAGCGCGACCAGCTTTCTTCCTTTCTCGCCGTCTTCCGGAGAGAGTTGATACACTTCCTGGCGGCCAAACACATCGCAGAAATGCACTGCGGCCAAGGAATTGGCCTCATCGTTCGAAGTCAAAGCGAGCAGGCGGCCAATGCCGTAAAGACTCATCTCGTCCAGAACATGCTTGGAAAGGATGCCGCCAAAATGAGATGGCAGTCCAGCCAAGCGTGAAGCGGAAATGTTTTGCCAGTTGCTATCCACCAGCACCACCTGGAAGCCCTCCGCTTGAAGAGCAAGGGCCAACTCGCGCGCCCAGCCATGCGCGCCCGCTATGAGGACGCCTTGCGGGTGCGGTTCAGCCAGCTTGAGGCGCCGGGCGAGGGGAAACGCAGTGAGCCCATAAATTGCGACAGTAGCAATGATCACGAGAAAAGTCAGTGGCACCAGCCGGTCGGCTTGCGCATAGCCGGCCGCAGCCAATCGCGAGGCAAAAACCGAGGACACCGCCGCGGCCACAATTTCGCGAGGAGCCATCCATGCAAGAAAGAGTCGTTCTTTCCGGTTCAATTGCGATCCCAGACTGGAAAGCAATACTCCAGCGGGCCGTGCCACGAACATGAGAATCGCGAGCAGCCAAAAACCGCCCATATCCATTTGCGCTAGATCACTCACATCCAAGCGCGCCGCCAGCAAGATAAAAAGACTGGAGATAATCAGGACTCGAAGGTCCTCCTTAAACTCAATGATGTGTTTGACGGGGCAAAATCTCTGGTTGGCAATCGCAATTCCCATTACGGTGGTGGCCAGGAAACCTGATTCTTCTTGCAGCAGATTGGAAACGCTATAGACACTGACGACCATCATCAAAGAGAAGGCATTCTGGAGAAAATCGGGGACCCAATAAAATTTCAACAACAAGACCATCAGGCCGCCGCCCAGCACGCCAACCACGCAGCCGAGCAGCACGGAGGAAAAAAAACGAATCACGGTTTGATCGGCACTCTCCCGGAAGCCTCCCTCTAAAATCGCCTCATACACCAAGACCGCCAGCAGCGCCCCGATCGGGTCGCCTAAAATTCCTTCCCACTTTAGGACCTCGCCCACCTGACCCGCCGGCCGCACGTGCCGTAACAAAGGAGCAATCACAGTGGGGCCCGTGACAACCAAAATTGACCCCAACAATACGGCCAATGGGAAATCCAGAGGGTGTCCCATACATAGTTGAAGGTTGAACGGCGGTTCGGCCCGAATCGAATAGAATCGGGCCAAGCCTAAATCCTATAGAAGGAGAACCGCCGAATGAAGGGAAAATATCACGTTTTGGAACTGGGTTCCAAGGGAGCCGAAGAAACCATCCAGAAGTTTTGCCAAACCAACGGACAGATGCTGTTGCCGGTGGTGGATCTGATCACGGAGGCGCGTCTGGCGGTGGATGAGGTGATTGATCGGGCCGGGCGAGGTTTGATTGAAACGATTCTGAGCATGAGCGCAGAGCAAATCGCGGGGCCAAAGAGTCCCGGGAAGGCGAGCGGAGAGGTGCGCTGGCATGGCCGGCAATTGGGGAGGGTGAAACTGGCCGATCGCCAGCTGCGGGTGGAGCGGCCCCGGCTGCGCCGGAAGGGCGGAGGGGAAGAAGCGGTGCCGGCCTACGAAGCACTGCGGAAAAGCGAGAAGACGGGCGAGGAGATGTTCGAGGCACTGTTGAAAGGGGTTTCGACGCGGAACTACCGCGAGGTGATCCCGGAGATGGCCAACAGCGCTGGGGTGTCGAAGTCTCAGGTGAGCCGGGAAGCGGCCGAGCAAGGAGCGCGGCGGCTGGAAGAACTGTTGGCGCGGCGCTGGGAGGAGGTCGAGATTCTGGTGATTTACCTGGACGGAATGCGGTTCGGCTCCCACCACGTCATCAGCGCCGTGGGCGTGGACATCGAGGGCCGCAAGCATGTGCTGGGGATTCAACTGGGCGCGACCGAAAACGCCGCTGCGGTGAAAGACCTTCTCACCCGCCTGCGCCAGCAAGGTTTGCGCACGGATCAGCGCTATCTGTTTGTGATCGACGGCGCCAAAGCGCTCCGCGCGGGGATCGAGGAAGTATTCGGCAGCAATCAGCTGGTGCAGCGTTGCCGTACTCATAAGCTGCGCAACGTGGCTGAGCGGTTACCAAAGGGCGACAAAATGCTGGCGAATCAGGTGCGGTCGCTGATGCGCGCCGCCTGGCGATTGCCCCAAGCCGAGGAAGGCATCGTGCGCATAAAAAAGCTCGCTGGGATGATCGAGTGCGATCATCCGGCAGCAGCCGCCAGCTTGCGCGAAGGGTTGGAGGAGACCTTTACGATCAATCGAGCCGACGTTCCTCCCAGCCTCCACCGCTGCCTGGCAACCACGAACCTCATCGAGAGCCCGCAGTCGGGCGTGCGGAAAAAGACTGGCAATGTTTGCCGCTGGCGCGACGGCGAGATGACGTTGCGCTGGGTGGCAGGAGCGTTTCTGCTGACCGAGAAGAATTTCCGGAAGATCATGGGTTATCACGATCTCTGGGCTTTGGCATCGATTCTCGGCCGAAGTCCAAACGCTGCTTCCTCTCACAAGGAGGAAGTGGCGTAATATGAACTCAACCCGCCGTCCCAACCTGCAACTGAGTTTGGGACACCTTCGAAATCCAGATGCAGAATGAAATAGGCAGCCGCGGTGCTGAGCGTCCAAGTGACCAGGACGCCTACGGTCACCAGATTCCGCACAACCCCGCCGATTTCCCGAAGGTCGGCGATACTTAAACTCAGCCCCCCTTCAAACAATATGATTGCAACTGCAATGGATACCAGGGGAAGCAACAGATCGCCGAAGAGCAAATCCGGGTCCAGAAAATTCGTTACGGGTCCCGCTACAATCCCGAACACGAGCAGCAAGAGAATGGAGGGAAGGTGGATGCGCCACGCCAGCCACTGCGCCGCGATACCGAATATGATGATTGCCGCCAGGCCAATCCAGAGATGTTCAGCTAAAGAATGCCTTTTGAGGTATTAGGTATTGTCCTCTTGCTTTGCGCACGGCCCAGGCTCGGCGCTGCGCAACCTACATTTTAGTGGGAATTTCCGTTTCTCACTCTGCCTTCGCCAACCATCCTACACCAGCCTTCTGCCAGATCAGCATGGCTTTTCCGGCTGGAATTGGCTCCCTCCAATTTCAGTTTTCCAGCGCCCCAATCCCAAGCACTCTCCCGCTTCGGGTGCGGTCTACGGAAATTCTGAAACTAGGGTAATTGGATAGAAGCAGGCAATTTTACCGGACTTTCCGGCTCACGATTTCCAGGACGACGCCGTGCACCTGAAACTCGTCATACGCAGTGACGACCACGGGGCTGATTGCGGGATTATCGGCTCGGAGAACAATCACCGTGCGCTTTTTCTCGTATCGCCGCAGCATTTTCTTTCCGTTTATGGTGCAGGCGTTGTAGCTGCCCGTTGACCTTGCCGGCAGTGTGAAGACGGTGGTAGTGAGCAAGGAGAAAGGCGAGCGGCAAGGCTGAGTCCAGGACCCCGCGACACGGAAACTCCTCTGCCTGGTTCCGCTCGACTCCTTCACCGACCTAAAAACACTGCGGGCGACGCTCCCGACCCTGCTGGCGGAAACAAAACTCGTCGTTCCGTTATCTCCGTTGAAACCATGATCCCGATGCTGCATCAGTTGTGCGCAGTTCCCAACAAAGCTTACCGGTCCCCTCGTTTCCTCTTCACCCTGCCCGGCATCTTCTTTTGCATCGCATTGGCCTTGCCCGTTTCCTCGGCTGTTGCGCAGCAGGCGGCGATTCCTCCAGAGGTGGAGGAATATTCCTCAGCCATGCAAGCGTTCCAAGACGCTTCCGCAAAGCAGCCGATTGAGCCGCTGTTTGCCTTGGGACTTGCTGCCGCTGATTCCCTGAAAGAAGCGCTTGAATTGCTGGACGACGCTGCGTATGAGCTGGCATCGAAAAAAATGGAGGGATTTTGTCAGGAGGCGGGTTTTAATTTTTTACCGGAACAGGCTTTGCGGGGCCGGTTCCCCGGCAACGTCCATGTCGAGCAGCGCAATTTCCTCATCGATCCCATCCAAGAAAACTTCAATAGGGAGTTTCCTTCTTCCAAACTGGAGCGCCTCCGCCTTGTTGGGCTTCCATATGTCGATTCTGTGATCGTATTTCCGCGCCAGCCGGTCCAGGCAAACGTACAGCTTGCCCTCAATCAGAAATCTTGTTCCGAATGGATAATCTCTGGAGCAAGCAATGATCCCGTCGCGGACGCGCTGTCCCGACGCCGTGATAAACGGGTCCCCCTGAGTTTCGTCGAGCGAACTCGAATAGGCCGTCACCTCGGCAATCAGTATGTTGTTTTTCAGAGGTTCCTCTTCCGGGATGGGCTCTTCGATTCCGATATGAGCGGGAAAGATCCCCACCAAGGCCAAAAGTGTGATCCAAGTAGCGGATAGCGCCGTCAAGTGCTGGTAAATTTGTGAAATCATAGGTGAACGGCAGTAGCTTTCATTGCCTGAAGCTTTCTCCCTCCCTTTCCCTTTTCGTTCGATATTCCAAGTTCACTAGTGCATTCCAGCAAAATCACTAACAGGAGGAAAAATATGAATCCATTCAACCTATTGATACTAAATGACTACCTTATTTTTTTAGGCGGTCCCAGGGTAAACTTTGAATAGTCTAGCACATTACCGCAGATTCGCTAGCAAAAAAAACAGGGGTCGTTAGTGAAAAAAACACATACTTCTGCAAGGTTCTAAGGGGGGAATATCCCCCCCGTCCAGTATCCCGGAAGTTCTGGGTCTCAACTCAATCAACCTCCCTAGCATAACCCCCCAAGGAGCCCAGGAGCTACTGATGCCCTTCCCAAGAGTTTGCTGCCATGAATTGCTGGTTAGGGGGTGATAGGATACGGAACGGCTGGGACTGGCAGATCAGCGAAATGCGAGGTGCGGAGGCGCCCGAATGGGTTTTGAATACTGGCACATGCTGCCGATTTCGATCCTCATCGCAACCGCAGCGATGGCCTCCGGCGTGGGAGGCGCCACCTTTTTCACCCCGCTATTCATCCTTGTCCTGGGACTGCCCGTTCCTGTGGCCGTGGCAGCGGGACTGATGACCGCGACCTGCGGCTTTGCCAGCGGCCTTTACGCTTACTCACGAAGGCGGGTTGTTGATTACAAGCTAGGGTTATTGCTGCTTGCCGTCGCGGTGCCGATGGCTCTGGCTGGGACATAGCTCTCCGGCCATGTCGATCCGGGAGTTGTTAAAGTGATCCTGGCATTGATGCTGTTCGGCATAGCGGCCAGCTTCCTGCGCTCACCGGCGCACCCCGAAGCCGCTTATAGTGACGCCTCTGAGACTGACGCTGCTTACATGGCTGCCGCCCATCCAGAGAACTCCGAAGACATTCAGAACCACTCCTGCCTGACGGCAGCCGATGGGGAGACGATCTGCTACCCCATCCCCAACCGTACGGAGGGACAGGGGATCGCCTGCATCGGCGGATTATTTCTCGGCATGAGCTCAGCGGGCCTGGGCGAACTGAACGGATATTTTCTAATGCAACGGTCTCGCATGCCCAGCAAAGTGGCTATCCCAACAACCGTCTTCGTTGTAGCGGTCACATCGCTGAGCGCCTCGGTCGGCCATGCCGTGCAGTTAATGCAGAGCGGGCTGGGTTCGCAAACACTGCTGCTCAATCTGCTTGTCTTCACCGTACCCGGCGTCATCATCGGCGGGCAGTTGGGGCCGATCCTGGCTCGCAACCTTGCCCACCGCGTGATGCTCCGCGCGCTGGCAATCCTGTTCACGATAGTCGGGGTAACGATGCTGGCGGGTGTGTAATGCAGACGGCGCGGACAATTCAGCCCGGCGCATTCTCCCCACTGCCGGATTGCTTGATCCACCTGCGGGGACGGGACCACATCGATCAACTCATCAAGCCTAAACGCCGCAAATCGTCCTCGGTCCATTGGGCCTGTAATTCAAGGATGCTTTTTAATGTTCCTGGCCGAAAAGTGTCGGAAACGTGGTGGAAGGAGAGGGTGACGCGTCGTCCATCGGGGTGAGCATAGCGCCGGTGGCTTCCTCGCTGTCTTTTCAAGGTAAAGGCATCTGCGGTCAGGGCGGCGATCAACCGGCGGGCAGTAAGCGACCGCAGCTTCACATACTCGATCGTCATACCGTAACGGCAACCACTGTCCGGTCTGAGGCGGTTACGACCTCCGGTAAAGACGCTCCGTCTTCCAGCATCTCCTCGATCACTATTTGAACAACCTCTTGCAGATTCTTGAGCGCCTCATCCTGGGTGTGTCCCCAGGTTGCCGCTCCCTTCTCTTCCAGTTCCGGGACGTAGGCACGCCAGACATCCTCATCGCGTTCGATGGCAACAGGGAAAATGTAGGATTTCACGGACACGCCCTCCTTGTGAACCATGGTAGCATAATCCTCGGTATGTAGACTTTGGGTCAGGAAAATGCTATCCGTAGCAATCTCTTTCATTTTCAGTCTCTAACTACAATTATCAGTGGTCTTCTGCAACATCCCTCGAATCGCTTCCCGCACCTTTTCGGCTAGCAGGTCCTTATCCTTCCTGTTCATTCCTTCTGTCGAGATCGGGTCGCCCACAATCAGCCGGACGCGCCCGCCGTGGATGTTGAGCGAGTCCGGCGCCAGCACCGCACGAGTCCCCGCGATGACCATAGGCACCACGGGCACGCGGGTGTCCAGCGCCAGCCGGAAACTACCGCTTAGAAATGGCTGCAACGTCCCGTCAGGGCTCCGGCCGCCCTCCGGGAACAGGATGATCGATGTCCCCTGACGGATTCGCTCCCTCGCCTTTGCCAGGCTGCGAACCGCGTCCCGAGGGTTGCGCGTGTCTCCCGGCAGATGCCCTGCCCGGCTTAGGTGCCACCCCATAAAGGGAATCGCAAAGAGCGATTTCTTAGCGACGATGCGGAACTGGAAGGGCAAGAACCCGAAGACCACGGGCGTATCCATGTAGCTCAAATGGTTGGAGCAAAAGACGCAGGGTTTCGTGAGGTCGATCTTTTCCAGCCCCTTGACTGTTACCCTCACAAAGCTTGTGGCCAGGATCAGGCGCGACCAAATGCGGGCGCAGGCGTGCTGGAAGCGTCCCCGCCGCTCAAAAAGCGAGCCGGTCAGCGACAGGCTGCCCATCACAATCGTGTAGAGAGAAATCAGAGGAATGGTAAACAGGACCGAGCGAATCCAACTCAGCGAGTTCCACAGCATTAGCGATCGCCCGAGGGAACCAGCACAGTCTCCCGCAGCCAATCCGCCCCTTCGGCTTCCGGAGCGCACAGCCGCTTGATGTCGCCCACCAGGAAGAGCGAGCCGGTAACGAAAATTACATCCTCGTCCGAAGCCATCGCAAGCGCCGCTTCGAGCGCCGCCGCAGGCGCAGGCTCGATCACAAGATTCCGGCTCAGGTGGCTCGACAGTTCCCGCAGTGTCTCCGGGACAGCGGCTCGAAACTGTTCCGGGCGTGTCAGCACAACAGCGGAGGCTTGGGGGAACAGAATCTCCATGATCTCCTGGACCGCCTTGTCCCGCATAGCGCCGTAGACCAGGATGAGGTGGCGGGAGGGAAAATTCTCCTCCCAAAAGCGAACCAGCGCCCGCGCTGCGGAAGGATTGTGCGCACCATCCAGAAAGACCCGTGGACGTTGCCGAAACAACTCCAGCCGCCCGGGCCACTCGGCCGCGGCCAGGCCCCGCTGGATGTCGTCGTCTGAGATGGGGAATCCCAGCCGCGCCAGCTCTCTCGCGCCGGCGACGGCAGCCAGGGCATTCTCCACCTGATGCCTTCCCCGCAACGACAGCTTCACGGGAAGCGATGGGCCGTCGTTCGCGCAGGCCAGAAAGCGATATTGTCCCTCGTGCCGGGAAACTTCCCCGGCGAAATATTCCCTCCCGACCTCCACCAGCCGCGCTCCTTGCTCGCGCGCCCTGGCGCGAATCACTTCCGCTGCCGCCGGATGAGAAGCCGCGCTCACCACCACCGATCCCGGCTTGATGACCCCGGCCTTTTCCGAAGCGATCGCTGCAATGGTGTTGCCTAAAAACCGCTCATGGTCAAAGTCGATCTCCGTCAGCAGCGAGAGGCAGGCGGCTGACGTGTTGGTGGCGTCCAGCCGTCCTCCCATGCCCACCTCCAGGACCGCCATGTCGCACCTCCGCCGGCGAAAGTACTCCATGCCCATTGCGGTCAGGCATTCAAAGTATGTGGGATGATAACGAAGCCGCCCCGCCGCCAAGAGCCGCTCGATCCGGCTGCGGAGGAAAGTAAACAGTTCGGCAAATTCCTCGGGAGGGATTGGATGGCCGCCGACCCGAATTCGTTCATTGATCTCCACCAGGTGAGGCGAGGTATAAAGACCGGAGCGCAGGCCCGCCGCCCGAAGCACCGCATCCAGCATGGCGGCAGCCGAGCCTTTCCCGTTTGTGCCCGCAACCAGGATGCTGCGATAGGCCTCCTGGGGCCGCCCCAAATCTTCCAGCAGTTCGGTAATGTTACCGAGCCCCAATTTCTGGACGGTATCGGAAGCCGAGGCGCGGAGCTCATTGCCGAGCGAAATTAAGTATCGAGTGGCTCCTGCGTAATCCATCGTCTCCATCCATCTCAACCCATAAAGAAATTCAAGGAGCGCGCCAAAAAGGCTTTTAGCTCCCGGCGGGGCACTATGGCATCCAGCATCCCGTGTTCCAGAAGAAATTCGCTCCGCTGGAATCCGGCAGGAAGCTTCTGGCGTATGGTCTGCTCAATCACGCGCGGGCCGGCAAACCCGATCAGCGCTCCCGGTTCGGCGATGTTCAGGTCGCCGAGCATGGCGAAGCTGGCCGTCACGCCGCCCGTGGTGGGATCGGTGAGGAGGCTGAGAAAAGGAATGCGGGCTTCATCCAGGCGCGCCAGCGCGGCGCTGATCTTGGCCATCTGCATCAAGCTCACCGTTCCTTCCATCATCCGAGCGCCGCCGGACGCCGACACAATCACCAGCGGCAGCCGCTTTGCCATGGCGCGTTCAATGGCGCGGGTCACCATCTCTCCCACCACGCAACCCATGCTCCCGCCGATGAAGGCATATTCCATCGCACAGACAATCACGGCCCGGCCCTCCATGCTGCCTTCCGCGCTGATCAGCGCATCCTTCAAACCCGTGGATTGCTGGCTGCTCAGCAACCTGTCCTGGTAGGGTTTCAGGTCCACAAAATGCAGCGGGTCGGTCGTCTCCAATCCGGCATCCTGCTCCGTATATTTTCCGTCGTCGAGCAACAGCCGCAGGCGCGCCCGTGCATCGATGCGGAAATGAAAGCCGCACCGGGGACAGACATTCCAGCTCGCTTCCAGGTCTTTCTTCCAGATAATTTGCCGGCACCCGCCGCACTTGATCCACAAGCCTTCCGTGCGAACCCGCGATCCTTCCGCGGGCTGGATGGGCTGTTTTTCTCTGCGAAACCACGCCATGATTTCCTCTCGCGAGACCCTTCATCTGAAAGGATCGGCTGCCTGAAACGCACCGAATGTCCGACCCTAATGTCCAACAGGACGGCCTTGTCGAAAACTTCGCCTTCCCTGGCAATCCAGTTGATTTTCTTTACCGGCCCCCAGCGTTCAACCGCCGGCGGCAGGGCTCTCGCCGAGTATTTTACACTTTTCGGTTGATCGGGAAGCTTTCTCAACCACTCAATGCGTAAAATTGCCGGGGGCTGCCGCCGGCAATCTTACGCGCCGACTGGCTTGAGAAGCTCGCCGCATAACCGCAAGGCGTTAAACTCTCGGCGAGAGCCTCCTAGCGCGGATAGGGATGGTGGGCGAGCAGCGTGCAGGCGCGGTAGATTTGCTCCAGCAAAACAACGCGCGCCAACTCGTGGGGCATCGTCAGGGGCGAGAGGGAGAGCAGCAAATCGGCCTCCCGCCGAAAAGGCTGCGAAAAGCCGTCCGCGCCGCCGACACAAAAGCAGATGCCGCGGTTTCCCTCATCGCGGCTGCGCTGCCAGAAGCGCGCAAAATCCTGCGAGGTCCACAAGCTCCCGGAAGCATCCAGGACTACACGATAGGAGCCGACCGAGCGGGCCAGCAGGACCGCCTCCTCGCCCTTTACATCCCCCTTTCGTTTTTCTTTGCCGCGAATCTCTTCCGCGCGAAACTGGCAAAACCGTCCCAGGCGGCGGGTGTATTCCTCGGTGAGAGCCGCCACCCCCGGTAGGCGGGTTTTCCCCACCCAGAACACCCGCACTTCCATGCCATCGTTCCTCCACGGACTGCCTGGCTAAACGGGCTGTCCCGCCGGGTATTTCACGCCCTTCACAACTCAGCCTCGTCCGGCACCCGTCGCGTGGTCCGCCACAGCCGCTCCAGATTGTAGAAGGCTCTGGCCTGCTCGGAGAAGATGTGAACCACAAAATCCGCGTAGTCCATCAAAATCCACTCAGCGTGATTATAGCCTTCAATATGGGATGGCAGCAAACCGTGCTGCTTCAGGCGGCGCTCGATCTCGTCGCTGATGGATTGCATTTGCCGCCCGCTGGCGCCGCTGCAAATCAGGAAGTGACCGGTGAACGCAGCCACCGCGCTCAACTCCAGAACGAGCAGATCCTGGGCTTTTTTGTCCCGTGCCGCTTCCACCGCTACTCCCAGCGAGGATATCTGTTTACCCTTCGTGGTTTTCATGGAATAGTCGCAACTTCTGAATGTAATCACCCACCAAATCCGGCACCAGTCCGCAGAGGGAGTTCCCTTCTGCGGCCAAGCTGCGGATTGTGGAAGAGGAGACATCCGCCTGAACCGTCGTCAGCAGATGAAGACTCGTCCGTCGCAGCGGAATACATTTTTCGGTGGCGCGGCCCGTTCGCAACTCCGGCGGCACCGCCTTTGCAATTTCCTCAATCGGAAAACCCGGACGGCTGACGATGATGAAATCGCAGGAATCCAGCAGGGCAGCCGATTCGTGCCACTGCGGAATATCCAGGAAGGCATCTGCGCCGACCAGAAAATAGAGACGGTCCTCGGAAGACAACAAGGCAGCCAGTTTCCGGACGGTGACAATGGAGTAATTGACCTCCTCGCCGTTCTGTTCCGAGGCTTCCAGCAAGGAAGGAATAAATTGCGGCACGCCGGCGCAAGCCAGGACAACCATAGCGTAGCGGTGTGCGAAGGAGGTGAGGGGACGGTCGCGCTTGTGGGGAGGGATGCTGGCCGGGACAAAATGGATTTGGTCCAGGGCGAAAGCATGCATCGCGGCTTGTGCGGCGGAGAGATGTCCGGAGTGCACCGGATCAAAGGTGCCTCCAAACAAAGCAACATTCACTCGTGCTCCCTTTCTGACACACCGGTTGCGTCACTCCACACGGCGGACGACTCCGGCAGCGTGGAGGCAGCCGGCTCCGGCTCGGCGCACCGCCTTTCGCGCAGCATCTCGGCAAGGCCCCATTTCAACTCTTCCAAACCTTCCCCCGTAGCAGCAGAGACCCGAAACAACCTCAGATTCCGGCGAGCTGCCAACTGCTCCAGGGCGCGCAACCGGCGGCCTTGTCCGGCAAGGTCGAGCTTTGCGGCAACCAATATCATCGGCTTGCGGGCCAGCTCCGGCTGAAAGCGGGACAACTCTTCCATTATCGTCTCGAACTCTTGCTCCGGCTCCGACTCTTTGTGTTCGCTGACCTCGATCAAGTGCGCCAGCAGGTAGGTCCGCTCAATGTGCCGCAGAAATCGCATCCCCAGGCCATGACCGCTGTGCGCTCCCTCAATCAGGCCTGGGATATCGGCCACGACAAAACTCTCGTCTTCCTCCACACGGACCACGCCCAGACAAGGCTCCAGAGTGGTAAAGGGATAGTCGGCAACTTTCGGGCGAGCGGCGGAGATGCGGCTCAGCAAGGATGACTTCCCCACGTTGGGGAAACCCACCAGCCCGACATCGGCCAACAGTTTCAAAACCAGCTGCAGCCGCCGAAACTCACCGGGGGTGCCGGGCTCCGCTTCCCGCGGCGTCTGATGCGTGGAGGTGGCAAAGCGCGCATTGCCCCTTCCGCCTCGTCCTCCGGCTGCAACGACAAATCGCCGGTCAGGCCGGTCAAAGTCGCACAGCTTCACTCCCGAGTCTTCTTCCGTAACCACGCAGCCCACCGGCACCTTCAGCACCAGGTCCTCGCCGCTGCGCCCTTTTCGGTTGCTCCCCTCTCCATGTCTTCCCCGCGGAGCCTTATGCTCCGGGTTAAACCGGAAATGGATCAGGGTGTTGTGCTGCTGAGAACTCTCCAGGATCACGTCGCCGCCCTTGCCGCCGTCGCCGCCGCTGGGCCCCCCCCGAGGAATAAACTTTTCCCTTCGGAAAGCGACACAGCCGTTGCCGCCGCCGCCGGCCTTGACGGAAATCCTGGTCTCATCCACAAACACTGTCGGAATTTTTCTCCCGGAAGGGCTGCCGCCGACGGCGGACCGCCCTAACTTGCCGGCGGAGGGGCCGCTGGCTCTGCAGGCAAAACGTGAACAAATTTCCCGAACCGGCCCCGGTCAACAAAACGGACGACGCCGCTGATCTTTGCAAACAGCGTGTCGTCCCTGCCGCGGCCCACGTTTTCGCCCGGCTTGATGGGCGTCCCGCGCTGCCTCACCAGGATGGAACCGCCCGTGACCAACTGGCCTCCGAACCGTTTTACGCCCAACCGCTGCGCGTTGGAATCCCGGCCGTTGCGCGAACTCCCTAACCCTTTTTTGTGTGCCATACTTCGATCATCCTCAGGCTTTCCCTGTTTTTAGCTTTCCCACCCGGCCCGGATGGAATCAGCGTTTCTTGGTCGCGCCTCCGCTTTTTTTGGTTCCGCTTCCGCTCTTTTTCTGCGGGGCGCTGGTTTTTGCCGAAGGCTTTGCCGGGGCTTTCTTTGCAGTTTTCGGCGGCGCCTTGCGTGAAGCTTTTTGTGAAGCTTTCGGCGCGGCTTTCTTGGCAGGCTTCGGGGATGCTTTCGGCGGAGCCTTCAGCGTTTCTCCCGGCGACAGCGAAATTTGATCCACGCGCAACTCCGTGTAACTTTGCCGGTGCCCGCGAGTTTTTTTGTATTGCTTCTTTCTCTTAAAGTGAAAAACCAGAACCTTCCGGCTCCGGGCATGCGACAGGATCGTGGCCTCGACCTTCGCCTGCGCTACCGCCTCGCCAATCAATACTTTTCCCTCTTCGGCAGAAACGGCGAGCACTCGTCCGAACGCTCCCTCGCTTCCCTTCTCTCCCGGCAAACTCTCCACGCGGATTACATCGCCCGGCGCCACGCGGTACTGTTTGCCGCCCGTCTCAATGACGGCATACATCGACACCTCCAGCCTCTGCCGCCCCAGCCATTCATCTCTGCTTCCCGTGAGCCACCCGCAATGTGCATCGGCTCATCCAACCGGAACGGCAACAAAACACCCTTGGATTCTTAGCCCGATTATTATAGAGGTCTCAACGGACCGGCGTCAAATGCGAAGCTGTGGCGGGGAAGCGGCTGGGGGAAATAATGGGGGTGAGATCTGCATGGCCGAGCGCGCCAGCGGCGACTGCTGCGCAGACTGATTTAGCGCGAACGCGCTAAGCCGTGGAGGAGTTGCCAAAACATAAAATTTGTCGGCGGCAGCCTTAGCGGCTGGCGGTCAGGCTTCGTGCGCGATCTCCTATCTGTTTCGCCTGTTCGGTCTCGCCCATCCGCGTGTACACTTCTGCCAGGTTTTCCAGCGGCACCGCCAAGTTCGGGTGCTCTGGTCCAAGGGCAGTCTCCGCGATCGCGAGCACCCGATGGAAGAGCGTCTCCGCTTCCCGGTAGTTGCCTTGCTCCTGGTAGAACACCGCAAAGTTGCTCAGCGTCGTGACCAACTCCGGATGCTGGCTGCCGTACACCTTTTCCTTGATAGCGAGAGCTTGTTGAAACAGCTTTTCGGCCTGTTCCGGCTTGCTCTGGGCTGCGTAAAGCAGCGCTTGGTTGTTGAGGTTCATTGCGATGATCGGATGATCCCGCCCGTGCTGTTTTTGGTCAATTTCCAGCGCCTTCCGGTAGAGCGGTTCCGCCAGCGGAAATGCGCCCCGCACCCGGTATAGCTCGGCCAGGTTGTTCATGCAGGCCGCCACCAACGGATGATCCATCCCCAGCGCATTCCCGTAGATTCCCAGGGCGCGCTGATAGAGCGGCTCCGCTTGCTCCAGCTTGTTTTGCGCGGCGTAGAGGAGCGCCAGATTGTTCAACGCCTGCGCCAGGTCGGGATGTTCCGGTCCCAGAAACTTTTCCCGGATGCTGATCGCCCTCTGGTACATCGGCTCGGCCGCGCCGTAATCCGCCTGCATCCGGCTCATCTCGCCCAGATTGTTCAGCGTGGTCGCCACCAGCGGGTTGTCCGGGCCCACCGCCGCCTCGGCAATCCGCAGGGCGCGCTCGTAGAGCGGCTTGGCTTCGGCAAACTGGCCGATCAGCCGGTGCATCTCCGCAAGATTATTCAGGCTGATGGCCAGATTGGGATGCTCCACCCCAAAGGTCACTTCCGCAATCCGCGCCGCCTCGGCAGCGATGGGAATCCCTTCGGCGTAGCCGCCGCCCTCGTACAGGTCATACAGTTGTTGGTTGAGCCCATCCCACTGGCTTTTTTGCGCCCAAAGGCTCGAAACAAAAACAGCACTGGAGAAAAGGACCAGAAGGAAAGTTAGCCGACAATATTTTTGTATCATTGCAGTCAATCTAGCAAAGCGGAGGAACAAACAAGCCCCGAAGTGGGCGTGGCTTTCTGCTTGCCATATTAGTTACCCCTCCCCTGAGCGCGCTCGTAGTCGGCTCCCTCGGGATCTTCGTCTCGCTCGGATCGATCCGCTTTCTCGCTCTCCTCGGCATCTGCGGGCTGTTCGCAATCATCGGGATAGTTTTCTTGCTCCCAAATTCCCTATCGCTGAAACTCGGCTTGTATGACGAAGCGAGAGAGCAAAACAGGAAACGAGAAAACGATGCGAAACGAAGAAAGCAGCAACAACCTTCCCCTGGCCTCGGTCCTCCTTCCCGATCCCGGCAAGCCCATTGCGGAACAGGAACTCGCAGTTCTTCTCGCCATGTGCCTGTTCGGCGAGGCGCGGGGCGAGAGCGACCTGGCTCGCCGGGCCGTGGCGCAACTGCTGCTGAACCGTGCGAGAACCCCCCGGCGCGCCTTTGGCTCCAAACCCGGAGCGGACTTTGCGGAAAATCTCCGCCGCGTGATCCTGCAACCTTGGCAGTTTTCCTGCTTCAACCCGGGCGACGCCAATCGCGCGAAATTGCTGCATCCGCTCGATCACGAGGAGCCTCAAGTATGGGAGCGCTGCTTCCGTTGCGCCCAGCAAGCTCTGCAAGCCGGTGATTACAACGCGCAACATAACGCGGACCCGCGCGACGAGCTGACTGCGAACAGCGATCATTACTTCGACGATTCCATCCAACCACCCGCCTGGGCTGACCCTTCCAAGCAAACCGTGAAGATCGGGCGGCTGAATTTCTACCGCCTCTACCTGTCTCCGCCGGCTGCTGCGCAGACTGACGACTCCGTCGGCCAGTATGGCGCGAGCGCGCACTCTGCGGCGTTTCTCGAAAAAAGTGAAACTGCCGGCGGCAACCCGCGAGCGCGCCAAGCCGGGAAGAAGCTGCCAAGCCGTGAAGTAGCCGGCGACAGCCCCTGGAAAGGCGCTGTAGCAGCGGCAACCTTGCCGGGGACATCCTCTTCCGGTTCCCTCCTCACAACGGGCCTCCCTTCTCCGCATCTCCCGGACACCAGCAACATCCGCCCGGGACCGTCTCAGCGGCATAAGCGGAAAGGGAGGCTCGCCGCCTTTGTCCTCATGCTGCTCGCGCCGTTCCGCTCGGTGCGGCACAGCGGCCAGCGAGGCAAACTGGGGATAGCTGCGGCATTGAGCTTGACTCTGCTGCTCGCCGCTTGCACTGACCTGGAGCGCGCTGCCTACCAGACACTGGCCGTAACCCGTGCGGAGTACGAGACCGTCCAGCGTCACGTTGCCGAGGCCGCGGTACACGGGCTCATCACCACCCAGCAGTGGAATCGCTTTCAAGCCGAAGGCCATCGCTTCATCGACGCGCACAACACCGCCGCCGATGCGTTCGCCCTTTGGAGCACGATGAAAACGGACGGAGACGCCGCACGCTTGGAAGCGATGCTTCAAATCCTCCCCCGGCTGATCCGTGAGATCAACCGCCTCGTGGAGAGCTTCCAGGAAAAACCGGGGTCGGGAGTAAACAGTCAGGAGCCGATGGCCGGAAGTGCGCTAGTGCTGCCACCGGCAAAAACGCCTGTCCCAAGCTTGGTGAAACAAAGTTTTGTGAAACAAAGACTGATTAAACAAAGACTGGTGAAACAACGATGGCTTTGAGCGAAAAACAATTGCAATTGATCGAGGAAGGTATCCGCCTGGCGCTGGCTGCCGTATTGGCGGCGGTCCGGGCAGCCGGTGATGACCGAGGAGATTGACTGGAACTCGGTGCGGATCACCGAGACGCCGGAGATGGCTCTGGCAAGGGCGCGCCGCGCGAAGCAACTGCGGCCGGCAGATTAACGGCTCTTCCAAGCCGCAACTAATCTGAGCCGCGACCGCAAGGGAGCGGTCCCTGCTTAAAACGGAAACGGCGAGTAAGAATGCTTGCCCAAACACAGAAGACGGCAATGAATCAGCAACCCATCCCGCAACCCATCCCGCAACCGGCCTCCCCCGGCCTCGTCTCCGGCGGCCTCAAAAAAGCCGCCGGACCGGCAGCCGGAGCCGTTGTCGGCACCTCGGTCATTGTCCTGCTGGTGGAGCTGGCCCGTTCGGGCGCGCTGGCGCAATACGCGGACTTGCTCGCGCCGCTTCTCGGATGGGGACCCGGACTGTTCATCCTGATGGGCTTCCTCTGGCTGGCGCACAGCTACGCGCCCCCGCTGATCGAATCTCAGCGCTCCACCGCCACGGCCTTGCAGAAGCTCGCCGACACGGTGGAATACAACGCCGGCAGCCAGCACGATCTGGTGCTGGCCATGCAAGTGAACTCGGACAAACTCGAGCAGGTGCGCAACACCGTTGCCGACCTGCAAGATCACGTACAGCAACTGAAGGAGGAGTGGCGTAATGGCCGAACGCAGTGAGCCAAGACCTTCTTTGAAGCACGACTTCCGGCGGGGGGAAATCGTCTGGGTGCTGAAGCAGGACTATCCCCACATGGTCACCTTCCGCCACCTGCAACTGGCTTTGCGGGACCGCAACATCCCTCTCTCGCAAAGGGACATGGAAGGCTATCTCAGTTATCTCGAGGAGGGCGGCTTCGTGCGCTGCAAGCGGCGCTACGACGAGAAGGAGTCGCGCGACAGGATTCTGGCTGCTTCGCTCACCGGACGCGGGATTCTGCTGCTCGACAAAAAAATTACCGACGCCGGAGTGCGCTTCTAACTGCTGCGCAGACTGACTTGCGCGAGCGCGCCAAGTCACGAGGAGTTGCCAAAACGGGTAGCGGCCTACGAGAACTCAGCACCGCAAGGATCGAATCCTTAAATAAAATGAATGCCCAAACAGCAACAATTCGCCGTCGAGAAGCTGAGCGAGGCTGCGCAAGCTCTCATGCACCAGATACTCGACCAGCAGGCATCGCCCAAATCCATTGCCCGCGCCTTGCGGGAGCGGACCGGAAAACACATCTCCTCTGCGGCGATTACCCGTTACGCCGCCGATTACTGGGAGCAGCAACAGAAACGGCAGCAGGCGCGACAGCGGACCGACGCCTTGATCGAACGGGCCCGGCAGCAAGGTTACGAAATCTCCGCGTTGCTGCGCGCGGCGGTTCTCGAAGCATTTACTCAAACCCGCCGCAACGGCCCTCTCAAGAAAATCAGCCCGCTGCAACTGGAGTCCGCCGAGCGGAAGCGGAGGGAGCTGGCGCTCAAGGAAGAACAGGTGTGGCTCACCGGACGGCGCGTGAAAGTCTTCGAGCAAGGCTGGGAACTCAAGCGCAAAAAGGCGCAAGCGGATTTCAAAAAGCTCGACCGCAAAGCGAAGCTGGGCGAATCGCTGACAGCCGGCGACGTGAGACGAATCCGGGAGATTTACGAGATCTATGACGAATGGCAGCCGGAACCAGACGAGACCGCAACGGATGAAACCTATGGAAACTCGCAAGAAATCGAAGCCAGTGAAATCCCGAAAGCCTAAGGCTGCTGCGCAGACTCCTTCAGCGCGAGCACTCACGCAGCGGCAGTTCCCGAAAAACGCGAAATTGCCGGCGGCAGTCCCTCTTTATCCTTACCAGAAGCGATGGGTCATGGACGACTCGCGCTTCAAGATTGCGGTCAAGTCCACTCAAATCGGCTTCAGCTTTGCCGCCGCGCTCGAAGCCGTGCTGGACTGCCTCGAAAAGCGGACCCTCTGGATCGTCCTCTCGCGCGGAGATCGTCAGTCGCTGGAGTTTATGCAGAAAGTTCAACAGCATACGAAAGTGTTGCAGATTGCCATCTCCATGCTCGAAACAGCTTTCTTTGATAGCGCGACCATCCGGAAGCGCGAGGTGAAATTCCCCAACGGCTCGCGCATCATCGCCCTGCCTGCCAACCCGGCCACGGCGCGCGGCTATACCGGCAATATGATCCTCGACGAGTTTGCTTTCCATCAGCAGGACCGTGAGATTTGGGCCGCCGCCTTCGGCCGCGTCTCGCGGGGCAACCTGAAGCTGCGCGTTATCTCAACCCCCAACGGTCGACGCGGAAAATTTTTTGAGCTTGCCCAGGAAGCCGGCCTCGCCGATGGCGCTCCCGGCAGTCCCCCAACGCCGAATCCGAGCCGCGACCAATCCGAGCCGCGCGCGTCAGCAAGCGGACATAATCCGAGCCGCGACCGCGAGGGAGCGGTCACTCCCTCCGGCAAAAGACAAGACACAAGCCTCTGGTCCGGGCACTGGTGCGACGTGCATACGGCGGTCCGCCAGGGCTGCCCTATCGATCCGCAGATGTTGCGTCAGGCCATCGGGGACACCGAGACCTGGCAACAGGAATACGAGTGCATTTTCCTCTCCAACAGGCAGAACTACATCCCCATCGACCTGCTTGTCGAGTGCGAGCATCCGCAGGCCACCTCATCGCTTCCCGCTGATTGGCAACCAAGTCCCAACCGGGAGTGCTACTTCGGCTATGACGTGGGCCGCGTGCACGACCTTGCCGTTGTGGCTCTGGTCGAAAAAGTCGGCGATGTCTTTTGGACGCGCGCTCTGCTGGAGATGCCCAACACCAAATTCTCTGCCCAGGAAAAGGCTCTCAGCGATCTTGTCCCTTTCTGCTTGCGCGGCGCAGTGGATGCCACCGGCCTGGGGCGGGAGATGGCGGAGCGCCTGGCGGAAAAGTTCGCGGGGCGGGTCGAACCCGTGACCTTTACTGCGGCCGTCAAGCAGGAGATGGCCATACGCATGAAGCGGCATTTTGAGGAGCGCACCCTGCGGATTCCCGACAACCGTCCTTTGCGCCGCGACCTGAACGCCGTCAAGCGCATCGTCACCTCGGCGGGCAACATTCGGTTTGACGCCGAGCGCACCGACGACGGACATGCCGACCGCTTCTGGGCGCTGGCGCTGGCCCTGCACGCCGCCGGGCACGGCAGCCTCGCAGCCCCTGCCCTCGGGGCGCTCGATAGCGACCCCGAATGGTACGAGCCGCAGGAACGCAGCTCAATTTACGAGGAGACCGCAGAGCTGCGTCAGAGAACGGTTTCTACCTTGCCGCAAATCCGAGCCGCGACAGTAATGGAGCGGTCATTCTCCGAGGCTTTTGCCGCCACAAGACCGAGAGGATTGTTATGGGCTTAACCCTGCTCAATTTGCAAGACGCGCGCCGGGAAGCCGCCGCTGCTTCCGAGCCGCGACCCAATCCGAGCCGTGACCGTAAGGGAGCGGGTCACCGCCCGCTTGCTGACCCACGCGTCTCTGCGCGCGAAGCCGCCTCGCCGGCCTTGCTGCTGGGGCAGGACCCGGAAGGTTTCCGCCCCTACGGAATACACCGGCGCTTTGGCTCGGCTCTTACCTCGCGCGATCTCAACCCCGTTCTGCACGCTCGCATGCAGCAGGTTGCCTACTACCTCTATCTGGTCAACCCGCTGGCCCATCGCATCGTGGAGTACACCAAGAACTATGTCGTCGGCGACGGCGTGTCGGTGAAGGCGGAAGACCCGGCGGTTGGGCGCGTAGTCGAATCCTTCTGGCAGGATTCGGTGAACTGCATGGACTTTTCCCTGCCGGAGTTTGTCAAAGAGCTTGCCATCTTCGGCGAGCAGTGCTGGCTGACGGCGGTGAACCCTCTGAGCGGGCGCGTGCGGCTGGCGTATTTGGACCCGGCTGAGATCGACGCCGTGGAGTGGGGGGAGCTGGCCGTCGGCGCGGACGCAGCGGGGGCGGGGGGCACGGTTTCCGTCCCTGTCGCCATCCTGCGCCGCCGTGCGCCGGGTGAAACCGAGCCGCGCCGCTTTCGCATCATCCGTATCGAGGAAGACCCGGAAAGTCCCGACTACGGCCGCCTGGTGGGAGAGTGTTTTTATTTTGCGGTCAACAAGGCGCGCACCGCTTCGCGCGGCGTCAGCGACCTGTTTGCCATCGGGGATTACCTCGACGGCTACGACAAAATGCTCTTCGGCCTCATCGACCGCGTCGGCTTCTCGAACGCCTTCATCTGGGACGTGCTGCTGAAGGGAGCCACGGAAGAGAACATTCAGCAGTGGCTGAAGGAGCAACGCCCGCCTCGTCCCGGCTCGGTGCGCGCTCACAACGAACAGGTGGAATGGAAAACGGTAGCGCCCGACTTGAACGCCCAGGACTTCAATGAAGCGGCCCGCACCATCAAGAACATGAACCTGGCTGGCGCGGGATTTCCCGAGCACTGGTTTGCCGAGGGTGGAAACGTGAACCGCGCCTCCGCCCTGGAGATGGGCGATCCCACTTTGAAGACGCTGGTCGAGCGGCAGGGCTTTACCGCCTTCATGATCCGCCAAGTGATCGAGTTCGTCATCGACCAAGCCGTCGCGGCCGGCACACTCCCGGAAACGATAAACCGCAAGTTCCATGTGCAGATGCCCGAGCTGAGCGTGCGCGACATGGGCAAGGCCGCCCTGGCGCTCTCTCAGGTGGGAACCACGGCGATGGAGATGCGCCGCGCCCAACTGATCGACACGGAATCGGCGCAGGAACTGGTGGCCTCGGTGGCCTTGCAACTCGGAGTGGAGATGGACCTGGAAGAGGTTCGACGCAGGCTGGCAGAAGTCGGCGGTCAGGAAGCAGGAGGCGAAATTGACAAGCGCTAAGTTACAAGTGACAAGGGACAAGAATTCATCACCCATCACTCGCCACTCGTCACTTTCTATCGTCGAAGCCACACTTGCCAGTGGAGCGCTGGTCGAAAGCCCTTCCAACGGCGGACCCGCGGGCATGAAGTGGCGTGTACGGATCTTTGAATACTGTCTCTCCAAGAACCGCTATCCCTATCCGGCTGCTGCGCAGACCGGCTTTGCGCGAGCGCGCCTAGCCCCGACCTTTGACCACTTGCCGGTGGCCGTGCCTTTGAAGTGGACCCTGCGCTCGGCCCGGGAGGCATTGCGCCACCTGGAGGGAGCGCGCTGCTTCGCCGACCATTCTCTCGATTCCCCGCCCGGCTGCTCGCCGGGCCGCAGCGTCCGCGACCTGGTTGGTTTTTACTCGGATGCCGCGATGGGTCCGCGCGGTCCCGAGGCCACGCTGACACTGCTGGAAAGTGACGGCTGGGCCCGCGCCAAGCTGCTGGCCGCGTGGCATGCGGGCCGCCCGGACCTGATCGGTTTCAGCGTGGACGCTGTGATCGGCGTTCGCCCCGTGGGCGAGGGCGGGTCGCGTGTGCTCGAGGTCGAGCACATCGCCGCCATCCACAGCGTGGACATGGTGAGCGCGGCATCGAGCGGCGGCCGCGCCATCGACATTCTGGAAAGTAACGTCGAAAGCAATGTAGAAAGCAATTCCGACGGCGGTCTTCCGGAAAGATTTATCGTTCGGTCAATGCAGATAAGTTCCCAGGAGGGAAACAGCGAAAGAATTCGCAGAAAAGGAGCAACCATGAAGGAAGAAATTGAACGATTGCTGGAGGCGCTCCGTCGTACGGGCGGAGAAGTTGCCGGCGGCCCCCTGGGGCGCTTGCAGGCAATGCTGGAAGCGGAGCTGGCTAAGCCGGAGGTGGATGCAGGCCGTGTCCTGGCGGCCCTGGCGGACTGGCTCTCCTCGCCGGACACAAACCTCTCGCCGGAAACGGCACAAGAACAAGTGCACGAACAAATAAATGTCCTGCGCCAGCGGATCAGCGAGGCCGTCAGGCAGCAGCAAGCGGCCGAGGGGCTTTCTCTGCTCGATAGCAAACTGGCCGGCTCCCGTTTGCCCAAGCCCCTGGCCAGCCTGGTAGCCAGCCGCTTCCCATTCGGCCAGCCGGTTGGTGATCGGCCCATCAGCGAGCAGGCAGTGGAGGCGGAGATCCATCGCGTGCGCGAGGCCTATGCTGCCCTCTCTCCTGCCGGGAGAGTCATCGAGACGGGGCGCGTCCGCGTCCTGCAGGAGCCGTGCGACAAAATGCAGACGGCTCTCGACCGTCTGGTCGGTCTTCCGGCGGAGGACTCCTCCATCCCCGCCTTTCGCGGTATTCGCGAAGCCTACGTCACCTACACCGGCGATGAGGAGATCAGCGGCGCCGCCTCCAACCTGAGAATCCACGAGGAGTTCAATACCGCCGGATTCCCCAATGCCCTGAGCAACAGCCTGCGGCGGCTGCTGCTCCGGGATTATCAGGAGCAGGATTTTGGGATTGGCCTGATCGCCCAATTTTCGAGCGTCCCGGACTTCCGCACTCAGGAGCGGATTCGCGTGGGCTACTTCGGCGACCTGCCGACGGTCGACCCGGAGGCGGCGGACTACGACGAGCTCACCGCTCCGACGGATGAGAAGGCCAGCTATTCCGTGGTCACTTTCGGAGGACTGGTCACCGTCACCCGCAAGATGATTATCAATGACGATCTCGGCACCGTTCCCAAAATCGCGGGGCGCCTGGGGCGCTCTGCCCGCCGAACGCTGGCTCAGCGCGTCTTCAATCTGATGATCAACAACGGCCTCATCTACGACAGCGTGGTTTGGTTCCACTCCACCCACGGAAACCTGGGATCGACTGCTCTTTCGGCGGCCGAGCTGGACGGGGCGCACCGCCATGCGGAACCGCACCGAGAAGGACAGCGGCAAAAAGCTGGGGATCGGCCCCCATGTTCTGGTGGTGCCGAACGAACTGGAGGGGCTGGCCCGGCAGGAGAACGAGAGGCAATATGTCGACGCCAGCTTCACCCCCAACCGCGTGCGTTTTTTATTCGGCCCCTCCAGCGAGCGCGTCGTCGTCTCTCCGCTGCTCACCGACACCAACGATTGGTACGTCTTCGCCAGCAAAGAGGAGGCGCCCACGGTGGAGGTCGGATTCCTCCAAGGACGGCAGGAGCCGGAGTTCTTCCTGGCCGACAACCCGGCCTCGGGCACGGTCTTCACCAGCGACCGCATCCGGTACAAGGTGCGCCACGAGCACGAAGCCGTAGTCATCGACTATCGCGGCGCCTACAAAGAAGTGGTGGCTTAAGCAATGACAGCCACAGAGGCACAGAGAACCGATGAAGCATAGGAAGCAAACGAAACAAAGGAAGCAGGGGAAATCCTCTTCTGCCTCTTATGCATCCCCTGCTTCCTATGCTTCTTAAGAGTGTCTCAGTGGCTGATCCGACATTGAAAGAAAAGGAGCAAACATGGCAAGGACAGCAAGAGAGGACAACCTGGCCCTGCGCGGAGCATTGATCGTGGAGCTTCCGGCGGGCGCGGCAGTGGCGGCGAATGACGCACTCTACCTGGATTCCAGCGGGAAGGTGCAGAAGCTCACCTCGGCGCAGGAAGACAACCGCATCGGAGTGGCACAGAACGCCGCTGCGCTGGATGAAACGGTGCGCGTCCAGGTAGCGGGCAAATGCACCTGCGTGGCCGACGCAAGCATCTCTATCGGCGACCGCGTCGGCGCGCCGCCCACAACGGCGGGCCGCGTGGCTACGGCCGCGAATACCCTGACGGTCGCTTCCGGCGGCACAGCGGTGACTTCTTCCTCCGCCAACGGGGCCATTGTGACCGGAGACCCGGTCGTAAGCCGCGTGCTGGGCCTCGCCCTCACGACGGCGGCTTCGGCAGGCGACAACATTACGGTGCTGCTGACACTGTGAGGGCATTGGCCCCCGAGCCACAGAGACACGATGAAGCAGAGGAGGCAGGGGAGGCATAAGAGGCAGAAGAGGATTTCCCCTGCTTCCTTTACTTCGTTTGCTTCTTATGTTTCTTACGCGTGCCTCTGTGGCTAATGAGATAACTTATGCCAAAAACAATTCCTGATTTCCAAGAACTGGTACGGGGCCACGTTCAGGACGCTGCCGAGAAACTCTCCGGCACGGACCTGACGGCGGCGATTGAGGAGGCGATCAGCGGCCGTTACTCCAAGGACCGCCCGCGAACGCTGCTCTCGGACTTGCTCGGCGACGGCGTGCAATTCGAGTGGGATCTGGCAACTCTCACGGGATGGCAAACGGGCTTCTCGCAGGTTGTCCAAATCGAATACCCGCAGGGTGAGCGCGCTCCTCATTACCTGGAAGATGAGGACTGGCTGATCTACGAGTCACCCGCCGCGCAGTTCCTCCGTTTTTCCTTCACGCTCACCAGCGGCAAGACGGCGCGTGTAAAGTACACCGCCCCGCACACGGCGGACGCCTCCACCGTTCCGGACGCCGATTTCTACGCTGTCGCGTCGCTGGCTGCATCGCTCGCGGCCAAGCGGCTGTCGGCGCTTTCCGCCCAGACCGGCGACAGCTCGATCGCAGCCGACACGGTGGACTACAGAAGCAAGTCGCAGGAGTACGCTGCCCTGGCACGGCGGCTGGAGAAAGACTACGAAAATTTGCTGGGGACAGACCCGGGGCGCACTGCCCCAGCGGCTTCCCGGACGGCGGATTGGAAAGGAAAAACGGCGGGAGGCGACCGCCTCACGCACTGAAAAGTTGCTGACACGCGCGCAGGAACAAAACGGATCGGGAGAAGTCTTAAAAGATGGAACTGAAAATAGAGGTAAAGGTCGGCAGGTTTACTGAACGGATCGAGCGCTTCCCAGCCGCATTGCGACGCGGCATCGAGCGGGGACTGGTGCGCTCGACACAACTGTTGCGGCGCGCAGTAGAGACGAATATTCGAACTCCGCTCGGAACAAAACCTCCGGCAGTGGCCTTGGGGGTTCTGGCAAGCTCTGTGATCGCGGAGGTGGAGGTCAGCCAGGAAAACGCGCGCGCGGTCGGTCGTGTATTCGTAAAGGCTCCTATCGACCGCTACGGGGTGTTCGTGGAGTTCGGAACATCGCCTCACTGGCCACCCCTCGATCCTCTAATTTCCTGGGCGCGGATAAAGTTCCACATGACCGACCCGAAGAAAATTCGGGCGACTGCCTGGGCGGTAGCAGAAACGATTGCAAAGCACGGCACGCAGGGGCACTTCATGTTCACGCGGGCACATCAGGAAAACGAAAAGAAAGTGGTTTCGATTATGGAAGAGGAGATTGAGCGGATGCTTCCGTAAGGGAGCAAGAACCCGACACGACAACCCATGTCCCTGGCAAGCAACATTCTGGCGATCAAAACCATCCTCGAAGGGATCAGCGGCGTGACGAACGTGTACGACACCGTTCGGAACTGGCAAACCGAGAAGGAGTTCCGCGAGGCGGCCCGCAGTTCTTCCGGGACGATTCAGTTCTGGTTCCTCACGCGCGAGTCCAGCGAAGCCGAAGACCTGGGACCGCAACTGACCGCGCGCCGCCACACCATCGCGCTGCACGGCTATTACGGAGTGAACGACGCCGCCGCCAGTGAAAAAACATTCCAGGCGCTGGTGGAAAGCGTGGCCGCAGCGGTCGGGGCCGACCGAAAGCTGAACGCGACGGCGCGCCACTCCGGCCCGCCGCAGGTGCGGACCGTGGACTTTCGTGTTGTCAGCAATGTTCTCTGCCACCACGTGGAACTCGAACTGGCCGTGGAGGAGAAACCCGCGTAGCCGGAAGCAGTCAGTGAGCAGATATTAACAAGGAGAGAAACAATGGCCTTCACGGAACCGAGTCATGATTATGAACTGTTATGGCGCTTCTCCACCAACCGCCAGACCACGCTGGGGACGCCGCTGGCCGACGCGGACTTGCCGCTTTCGGCGCTGATCTCCGGCTTTGACGCCGGCAAGCTCGCGCACCGGATGATCTCCGACGCAGACCGTTTCGGCAAGGGACATCCTTATGCCACCAGCCACCGCAAGGTGGCGCAAACGACCGCGCTCACCCGAACGCTGGAGTTGAACGACATCTTCGCCGGATGGGCGGCGGCCTTCGCGATGGGCAGCGTCACCACCACGCAACCCAACGCGGTCAACAATCCCTCCGTCTACGATCACCTCATTCGCTGGTCGGATCTCGCCGTTTCGAAGGTGATGCCCTTCACCACCATCCATGAGCAGCCCTGGGCGGGGCTGGCGCGCAAGCTGCCGGACCTGGTCGTGGCGAGCTTTGCGCTCAGCGGTCGCGGGCAGGACCCGGTGCAGCTTTCCATCCAAATGCTCGGCTCCGGGCGCTCGAGCGACGTCGCTCTGCCCGCCCCCACCCTCTCGACTCCCGCTTATCTCGACAACGGCGGCGCCCTCATCCGTCTGGGACCAAGCGGAGCAACCGTGGACATCTCCAACCGCGTGGCGGAGTGGAGCGTCGCCGTGCAGGCCAACCCGGATGAGGCCAACGGACGCTTCCCTTCTTCGGGACTTTACGTGGACCGCTGGTGGTACGGGCCCAAGCGCACGGCGATTCCGGAGATGACCCTTTTTGTGAACAGAAGTGACACGGACATTCTCGACCTGTTTCGCAATGACACCGCCCAGGAGCTGCAGATCAACCTCACCGGAGCGGTCATCACAAACGGCCAGCCCGAAATCTACCGTATGGACATGCTCTGGCCGGAGATTCACTTCACGGCAGCCGAAGACGTAGTGATCGACAACAAGGTCGCCTTCCGCATGACGGTTGCTGAAGACGGCGTATTCCAGAAAGCCGGCAGCGAATATTTCCAGGTGACGGTGACCAATACAACCGCCGCATACCTGGTGGCGGCATAGGAGAGCGAATTGGAAACCATCGAAGAGCTGTTTGAGCTGGCCCCGGAAGAGATCGAAGTTTGCCTGCGCCTGGCGCGCAATGGGGAACGCTTTCAGTTGCTGCACTTCGTGCGTCCGCCTGCCTTCGAGGACTGGCTGGACTATGAGCGGAACCTGCGCGGCTGCATCGAAAGCGTGGAGAGCGAAGGGGAGGAGGCGCTCCGCTTTGATGCTCGCACGTTGGAGGCGGCGGCCTCTCTCTACGACCGCATCATTCGCCGCACGGAAGGCTATCGTGCGGGCGAGAAAACCATTGCCGTCCCGGTTGAAAAAATCCCTCTCGACCACAAGGAGATGGTTGTGCGCGGGCTCGCCAATGTAGCTCCTGCGGCGGTGCCGCCGTCTTCCCAGGCGGAGCCGGACCTGCCGCCCGCAGCTTTCTCGCTGGATTCGGAGGCGATAGAGGTAACGCTGGAAGCCGGTCGCAACGGGAACACGCACCGGAACCTTGTGCATGTCTTCCGCCCGCCCACGGCTGCCGAAACTATCGAGTTCAGCCGTGTCAGCTCCCATGCCCTGTACGTGCGAGGTTCGAAGACCTTGAAATCGATTCTTCCGTCGCGACTGCCTGGCTTGGTGGCGTTGTACGACAAGCTGATCGAACAGGTGCGCGGCTACGCGGTGGACGGCGCTCCGGTGACCGACCGCGCCGTGATCGCCAAACAGATGGACCCGCTGCACAAGAAAGTGGCCCTGCAGAATCTTTTTGGAGCGTGACGATCTCTCAACGGAAAGTTCCTGCTTATGTCAGTCCGTATAGTGAACACATCTGGTTCCATAGCGTCACCCGGCAGCCCGTCGCGCTTTCAGGCGGTGCGGGCCAGCCGGGATCGCGAGCAGTTGAGGGAATCGATCTGGCGACATCTCACCGGCATCCACTCCGGTTCTGGCCGTCCTGGCAGACACCCCGCCAACAAACGCGTCCCCTACGCCTTTGAGCTGTGGATCGCGCACCTGTTGCTGCTGGAACAAACCCTGGAGGTCGCCCCGATTCCCTGGCGGGAGCTGCGCGCCGAAGAATTGGATGGACTGCTCCTGTTGCGTGCCGCGCAGGAAAGGTTCCGGAGAGAATACCGCCCCTGCGGGCAATGCAGGGCTCCCATCAAAGGGAAAATTTGTGACCGATGCGGGGCGGTGAACTAAATGCCACAGAAATCGGTGTCGATTGTCATTGAAGTTGCGGGGGCCGATGATGCCATCGGCCAAGTCCAGCGGATGCGCTCGGCGCTCGATGACCTGGCGAGTGGCGGCGCGGAGGACATGAACCGTCTGCGCCGCCAGAGCGGCGAAGTCACGCAGGCAATGCAGGAGATGAAAAAGGCTTTTCAGTTGCGCGACCTGCAAAAAGAAATGACCGGCAGCCTGGAATCTTTCTTTGGCCGAATTATCTCCGGAGCCCGGACCACCGGCGACGTTTTCCAGAACATCTGGCGACAAATCGCCGATTTCTTCAAGCGGACCGTTCGAGAGATGGCCGCCGCCTGGACTCTGAGCCTCGGCGGATCGCTTGCGGGCGGGGCCGCTGGCGGCGGTTTCTCGCTTGGAAATATTTTCACTCTTCCCGCCATCGGCTCCGGGACCGGGTTCCCTCCGACGACTCGCCGCAACCCGACCTTGGCCGAGACATTGGGTCTGCCGGCAACGACACCGCTCGGAGATATTTTGTCCGGAACATTTTCGCGGGGCATCGGGCCGCTCAGCGGCTCACAAGTTGCGTTGGGCGGATTGAGCTTGGGTGCATTGACCATCGGCAACAGCAACCGTGCTGTCAGCGCCTTGGGAGGAGCGGCGAGCGGAGGCTTGCTCGGTTTCAGCGTCGGCGGGCCAATCGGCGCGGGTGTGGGAGCGCTGATCGGAGGATTGGCGGGCCTGTTCAGCGGCGGCGGCGGAAAGCAAAAAGAACAGGACACCGCGATTGCGAACCAGGGCTTCGCGCGAATGCGGGCAATCCTCAATGACTTCGAGCGCTTTCGGATCGACTTCGCCACCCCCATCGACGCCTCACACTTGATATGGAGCCGAATGCAATCGCAGTTTGTCCGCTCCGAATCGGTCCGGACACAGCGGCCTTTTTTTGACGAGATCGTCAGCTCGATCCGCCGGACCGAAGATGAGCGCAACCGGCGGCGGCAGTTGATGGCCCTGCAGCCGTTGCCGGAGTTTGCCGAAGGCGGTTTTGTGTCTTCGTCAACCTCGAGCTTGTCGAGGGGTCTGCTTGCTGTGCTGCATCCCGGCGAGTTTGTGATGAACCGCCAGTCGGCGGAGCGAATCGGACTGTCGGCGCTGGAAGGATTAAACAACGGAACCAATCTTAGCGGGGCCGCACGCGACGGACAGACCGTGACCTTGGAGATCCCGAGCCAGGAGTTTTTCAATGAGGTAGTGGAACGCTCCATCCCGGTGATCCTGCGGCGCGGCGGCAAGGCAAGCAAGGTGCTGAGAGGATGAAGCAGAGGAGGCAAAGGACGCACAGGAGGCAGGGGATTCTTTCCTATGATTCGTTTGTTTCCTCTGCTTCCTATGCTTCGTGAAATTATGGCAACCACAGACATTTTTCCCGTCGATCCCGATTACACGATCACCCGCACGAAGGAAGCGAACGTCCTCCGCGGGCGAGTCGAAAGCGCCAGAGAATTTCTTCGCCAGAAGGCGGCGCCGCGGCGGGTGTTTGCGCTGGTCTTCAACCGCCGCGCGAAGGCCGACTGGGACGCAATCGAAAACTTCCGCCTGCGCATGCTGACCGACTTTTTTACTTTCGATGATAAAAGCGCCGGCGGCAGCCCGAACCGGCAGTATTCGGTCTATTTCGATGCCGAGCCGGTCTATGAAGAAGCCGGCAACGAGGCTCACAACATCCGCGTGCAGTTGATTGAAGCGGCAGGCGTTGCCATGAACACCTATCCGAGCTTTGCCGCCGGAAACCCTTCTGTGAATATCCCCGTAGCGCAGGCAACGGACCTGGGAGCAAGCGGCAAGCAGTTTTTGTATCCGGGCTATGGATACCGCGTGAACGGCACGTTCACGAGCATTTATCTCGACGAGGTGCTGACCGGCGGCGAGAACCCAAAGACGGACGTCGTCCTCGGACTGCACAGAATACGCATAGTCGGAGGAAGTCCAGCGAGCTTGGATTATTTGATTTGAAATCAGGGCCGCCAGAGCCTGCCCCGAGCAAAGTCGAGGGGTGAGGGAGCGGTGCCTAGTCGCTAGCTTGACGCGCGCGGTTCGGAATTAGATATGTCAAGAACCCTTTCATCTACCATTCAAACTCTCCTCGCGCAGGACACATCCAGCGTGGCGCATCTGTTGTCGTTCAACGTCGGCGCGACGACTTACCGTTTCACGGAGGGCGACGGAACGTTCCAGGGAATTCAGCACTTGGGAAATCTCTACCTGCCGCACATGATCGCGAACTTTCCGGTCCGCTACACGCAGAAGCTGCGGAGCGAGCCGTTGACGATTGAGCTGCAGAACATCGACCTCGCGACGGCGGCGGTGCTGAAGGCCGAGAAAAGCGTCATGCAGGGCGCGGAGGCCGCGTTCGAGCGGTTGTTCCTGAAAGCGAGCGAAGCGGTGACTCTGTTCCGTGGACCCATCAGCGAGGTGGCGGTTGACGAACGCCGGGCTACTTTAACCCTTATCGGAGATCTCGATCCCACGGCCAGCCAAGTGCCGCAGCGCAAGTATTCCTCGCTGTGCGTGTGGAACTTCAAGGACGCCAACTGCGGCTACGCCGACGGCGTCGATCCGGACGATCCGCAGACCAGCTTGCCGTTCACCGCCTGCCCGAAGGATTTCCTGTCCTGCACAGCGCGATCGCGCGAGGAGCGGTTTCCCGGGTTCATCCATGTGACCCGCGATTTGACTGACGCGGTGGAAGGTCAGGTGCGGGACGAGGCGGACGACCGGATGCTGGGCGATTACGACATCTATGACGACGATCTGTGACGCAGGCAGAAGACAGAAGCCAGGCATGCCCCGAGCGAAGCCGAGGGGAGTCAGAATAAAAAACAAGAGGTGAAGGATGGCGAAAGTAACGCTGGAGACAATTGACGAGAAGCTAGATCACCTGATCGGGCAACTGAAGCTGCAGGAGCCGATCCCTGCAACGAGTCCGATCACGCTGGGGCAGGCAGTCAAAATGACGGAGCAAGACGCGAACCTTAGTTTTTCCGTCAGCGCCGGGAAGATTCATTTCTCCAAGAAATATCCCTTCGGCGAGCAAAAGTGGAGCCGGCCGCTGGCGAGGTGAGAAGAGCCACGGAGGCACAGAGAGCACAGAGAAAAAACCAAAGAGAAAGAACTTTTGAAATCTCTGTGTCCTCTGTGACTCTGTGGCGGTTGCTTCTGAGGCTCTGTGGCAAATGAACTATGCCGGTTAGCACAACCAACACGGACATCCTGACCGCCTCGCTGGGCAAACCGTTAGTCCTGGCCTACGGGCGGCATTTGGTGGGCGGGAACGTGATCCTCAAAGACGAGACCGACGCCGACCACACCATCCTGTTCATTGCCCTGGGCGAGGGCGAATGGGACTCGGTGGAGGAGTTGTACCTCAATGAAAAGGCGCTGACCGAGATCGAGGACTTCCATTTCCATCCCGGCATCGACGGGCAGATCAGCTCGAACGGCACGCTCGATCCGGAGGGGCTGACCGGCGACCAGAAGGCGGATATGCTCACCCCGCCGGGCGTGCAGGGATTGACGTTCTCCCGCACGGCCTACATCGCGCTGAACGCGCCGTTCGACGTCTTCGCGCCGGGGCCGGAGATGATCGTGCGGGGAATCTTCAAGACCCGCAAGGTGCGGTTCTTTGACGCGAACGGTGTTCAAACCGGCTACGGGTACTCGGACAACCCGGCGTGGCAGATCGCGGATCTGCTGACGATGGTGCGCGGGCTTTCTGATTCGCGGATCGACTGGGCCAGCTTCAAAGCATCCGCAGATTATGCAGATGAATTGATTTCGATCAATGGAGAGAATGTCAAGCGGTTCGTCTCGCACGTCGCCTTCACCGAAGAGGTGGACTTCGACCAGGCGCTGCAGGCGATCCTGGCCACCTGCCGCGGGCATCTGCTGGACACCGAAGGGACGATCAAGCTCAGGATCGACCAGGCGCGCAGCTCCATATTCGATTTCGATATGAACAACATCATCGACGCCACGTTCTCGGCATGGTGGAAGGATACGCGCTCGGTGGCGAACCGGCTGGAGCTGAGCTTCCGCGACCTGGACAACAATTTCGCCGTCTCAAACAAGCTCTGGAACCACGAGCCGCAGCAGGCGCGGACCGGGCGAGTGATCGCCGCAAAGCTGCACCTCGGCAACGTCGCGCAGCACCAGGCCGAGCGGATCGGGAACTACCTGCTGACCCGCGCCATCGACAACAACCAGTTCTGCCGCTTTCGCTCGACGCAGGCGGGCTTCGCCGTGATGCCAGGGGATGTGGTGCGGGTGAAGCACGACGCCGCTCCCTGGGGCACGGCGCCGGGCGATTCGCTGTTTGAGACTTTCGAGGTCCTGGAAGTGACGGAGTTTCCAGATGAAACGCGCGAGATGGCCTGCCGCCTCTACAACCCGAACACTTATCCGGACACGGCCGGGCCCTCGCAGAACCTGGTGGGAACGACGGTCCGCAGGCGGCCGCCCGCGCCGGAGAAGCCGCCCATTTGGAACCTCTCGGCGGACCTCGGCGGAAATCTGCGGCTGAGCTTTGCCATTCCGAACAATGCCGACTATCGCACGGGTGATCTGATCTTGCTGGCCGACGAAGAACTGACGCGCATCACGACGGCGCTCTCTGCCACTTATTTTCCAGGCGACACAACGATTGCAGTGAGCAGCTCGGCGGGATTTCGCGTGGGGGACTTCATCAACATCGACGCCGAGGTTTTGAAGCTGGTGGGGCCGGGAGTGGCAAATGTGGAGCCGACCTCAAACACATGGGAGGTGGCGCGGGCACAGAAGCTGACCCAAGAGGACTCCGCTGGAACGAATGCTCCGGTGTACCGCCTGACAGAGCGGCGGCTTCAGTTTGCCTTGCCGCCGGGATTTTCTCTCGCCCATCCCACGCTCGATCTGGCCAACGGCCCCTATTACGTCATTCATTTCCGTCCGGGCCGCCTGCGGATATTGCACGCCGCGCTGGAGCTTACAGGGCTGGGCGGCGTCTCGGAACCTGTCGAGCAAATGTTTGCCATCTTCGGAGCCTTTGAGCCGTTCGTCTTCGGGACGCTGCCGGGCCTGCGGACCTCCGCTGGCGGGCTGGCCACCATACAGATTCCCGGACCGCTGGCGACCGGCGAGGACCTGGCGATGCCGCTGGTGCTGCCCGCGGAGGCAAGCATCGGGCTGATCTCCGGACGAGTGGCGCGGACTCCCCTGGGCCAGCAGATTCAATTTCAGGTGAAGATTGACGGAGCTGTCTACGGACCCACCGGCGTGATCCCGGTGCAAAATCAGGGTCTCGCTTCCGGCACGAACATCTTTATTTCCGGGTCACAGAAAGGGAATGCAGGCGGAAGCGAGGTTTCCGTCAATCTCACGCAGGTGGGAACGACCGATCCTGGAGAGGACTTTACGCTTTCTGTGTGGTTCTGATGGCCAAGACAACTTTCCTCAATAACCATAGCGATTTGATCTTCGGGTACGAAGTCGATACTACTGTCACCTCGGCGTCGGCGCTCATGACGGCGGGTGATCCGCTGGCGGATCCTCCGGTCCCGCCGGTGCGGATTGGCACCAAGGTTTACCCGGCTTCGATTGGAGGCATTGCCTTCAGCATGCTGCTCGAGATCGGCGGAGTTGGACAGGTGGTGGTAACTGATGTGGATTCCGATGGAGGGGGGAACTTCTTCACCTATTCGGAGGAGATCACTCCGGGCGCAGGGGCCACCGTCCGCACGCCGTGGAATCTCTCCGGAACGCTGCTGTTCACGCGGGAGAACAACTCCGTCTCTCTGACCTATTTCATTCCGATAGAGCATGACCTCTATTTCCGCACGCAGAAAACAATCGATTCCGGATCGATCAGCGTGACGGTGGATGGGATTTCCGCAGGCACTTTTGATCTTTCCAATCCATCTACTATTTTAGCCTCGGTGCTGCTGAAGGCGGATGTGCCGAACGGAATCCATACCGTGAAAGTGACGGCGCAAATCTCAGGGGGCGCCGTATTCGTTTACTTCAACGGCTTCGAGCTGCTGGAGCACAACGTGGAGACCGGCGGGGAGTTTCTCTACCAGGGGCCACAGGGGTTGCTGGATGATTCCTCGAACAACTTCGTCGGCGATTGGGCCACCGTCACGGGTTTTGCCTGGACGGCCACCTCCGGCGCCGGCGTCTTTTTCTACTCGCAGCTTGACACCGGCGGCAAGGTGAACGCGCGGTTGCAAAAGACGCCCGACTCCGGGATCGTCGATGTGTATGTCAACGGCGTCTTGGACCAGACCATTGACCTCTATGCGGACCCGGCGGTAAATCCGTTAGAGATCACGTTGCTCGATAACAATGCTCCATCGAACGATCCGGCAGGCCTTTACGAGATCGAGATGCGGCATACGGGAACGAAGAACGCCTCCTCGTCCGGTTTCTTCTTCTACTTCAAATCGGCTGTGGTGGTTTTCACGCGCACGGATACTCAGGCTCTGCAATTGGCGGCGGACTACCTGAAGCAAGTGGCGGCGATCCGAGGCGACGGTGCCTTCCTGGACGCGCGGGACTCCGACATCGTCAATTTCGACGCCAATGCGCTGTATGCCTGCATGGGGCTCTTGGCCGCTTACCAAGCGCTGAACATACAAGGGTATCTGGACGCGGTGCGCGACTTCCTGACATGGTTCGCGGGACTACAGGTAAATGCGCCCGGCAATTCCTTCGACGATGGCGCATGGAACATCGGCTACCGGGTGAACCCCTCGCCGCCTCCGGCGTATCTCCCCGCGCTGGGACCCTACGCGCAACAAGGAGTCAGCGAAATCAAGTGGGTGGATGCGGTGCAGTGCCTTCCGGCGTTTGTGCTGTGGTGGTATTGGAAGCTCTCCGGGGACACTGCCACAAAGGACGCCCTGCTGCCCAAGTTTCGCAAAGCCGTTGACGGGTTCATCGCCAACAACCACGACCCGCAGACGGGCTTTTACTTCTCTTCCTGGCAGAACAAGTCTGGGCCCACGATCTTCCTCTACCACGATGCCGTCCGGCGGTACAGCTCCGGCGGAACCTTGCTGGAGCAGCACAACGACGGCGAGGAGAGCTTCTTCACCTATTCCGGAGCTTGGTCCTCTTACGCGCCGCAGGGAGCGATTGCGAGCGACGAACACTTCACGCTAACCAACCAGGACTACCTGGAGTTCTCGCTCGCCTTGAACAGCGGCGACGAGGTCCGCTGGGTGACGCAAACGGCCTGGGACGTCGGCATCGCCGAAATCCTGGTCTCCACCGACGGCTCCAACTTCAGCGCGGCGGGAACGGTCGACGGTTACACGAGCACTTTGCTGCTCCAGCAGGAATTCCTGATCTACACGGCGCCTTCCACGGCAACCTATTGGTTCCGCATCCGGCACAGCGGGACGATCAACGCGGCGGGCAACCTTGCGCCGGGCTGGCAGCGGCTCGCGAATCGGTTCACCGCCGGACAGACCGACGTGGCGCTCGGCTTGACGGGGCTCTGGATGCTGACACGCTCCGCCAAGTATGCGCATCTGGCCGCCCGGATCATCCGGCGATTCGCGGGCCGATATTGGAGCGTTGCCGATGGCCGCTGGCTCATCTCGCTCGACGGCGCTGCGCCGGGAACAGCCAACAATTTCTGGTACCCGATGGCGCACGGCTACACGGCCTTTGGACAAAAACAATCCCGCCTGTTTCAGCCGGCCAGCCGTTTGAGCGAGGGATTGCAGGCTCTGGAATCGTTCCAGGACAGCGAAGGCGGCTTTCAGCCTCCGGGCTACATCGAGGCGGAGCACATCTTCTCGGCGTTTTATGCGCTGGGAGAGAATCAGCTTGCAACGAAGACGAATCAGGCTGCGTTTGACCTGGCAAAGGAGCACATCAAAGCCGGGCAATACCTTTTGGACATAGGCGGCGTGCAGGCGGGCGGCGTGGTGTTCAGCAAGAGGTTTCAGTTTTTGTATACCAACATTTCCGGCTTCGCTTGCATGGCGCTGGCTGGAACGACAAACCCTCTCACGGAGCAGTTGCGTTTCAGCGTCCCGCGCGTGGCATTGCCGGCGGCATGAGGAGGAGAAAAATGGAGAATAAAGGAAATAGTGGAAGCAGAGGAAACAGAGGAGGCAGAGGAAACAAAGGATTGTTCATATGCTTCCTCTGCTTCTTTTGCTTCCTTTGCTTCGCACGCTTCGCGCGCGCTCAAGCTCCGGCGACCACCACGGTCCAGGACACGGTTTATAAGCCGGATGGTACGCTGGCGTCCGGTTCCGTGGTGATCTCCTGGTCCCCTTTCCTGACGGCTGACAGCAAGCCGGTCTTCGGAGGGACCAAGACCGTGACGCTGACGAACGGGTCTCTGGCGGTGGCGCTGACGCCGAACTCCGGTGGAACACCCTCGGGTACTTCCTACGGGGTAAAGTTCCTCCAGTCCGGTGGCGTCTTTTTTGAGGAGACATGGGTGGTGCCGGCCAGCTCGCCGCTGGCGAATCCCGCGCAGCCGGTTTCGGTGACGCAGGCGGGAACGCCGGGCAGCACTACGTATTACTACTGGTGCACGGCGACGAACGCCAGCGGCGAGACCTTGCTGTCGCCTTCGCGGATCACCACGACCTCGCACGCTACGCTGGATGGGACCAACTACAACATCATCACCTGCGCCACCGTCTCCGGAGCCACGGGCTATAAAGCGTATCGGACGACGACCTCGACCGCGCCGAGCGGCACTGGGCTTTACCTGGCGGGCAGCTCGGCTACCACAACGATCAACGACCAGTCGAACACACTGACTTCGGAGACGATCCCGACGCTGAACACCACGGACCCGAAGACGCTGGCGCAGGTCCGGGTGACGGCAGCGCCAACACCGACAGTGATCTTCAACGCAACGCAGGTGACCGGGACGGCGATTGTATCCACTCCTTCGGCCACGCAGACGATCACAGCGCCTGCCACCGCGGGATTGATCCCGCTGCAACTCAAGGGAAACACAACGGCCAACGCGAACGTGCTGGAGATATTCGACTCGCAGGCTACCCCGGTTCGCCAGAGCTACTTCGACTCCGGAGGGAAGCTAAACACGGCGCAGCTGATCACCTCCACGCTGGCCACCGGGACGGCGCCGTTTTCGGTAGCGTCAACCACCCTCGTAACGAACCTGAATGCGGACACACTGGACGGAATTCAAGGGTCGTCGCTAGTTCAGACGACGCGGCTGATCAGCACCACCTCGCCCATAACCGGAGGGGGCGACCTGAGCGCGGACCGGACGATTGCCTGCGCCACCTGCACGACCAATGCGGCCGCATTGACGGCGAACGAGCTGATGATCGGCGGCGGCGGCCAGGCCGCCCAGGCGCTGGGATCGCCGGGTACGACGACAACCGTACTGCACGGCAACGCCGCAGGCGCACCAACATATTCTGCGGTGAGTCTGACGGCGGACGTTACCGGAATTCTGCCACTTGCAAACGGCGGCACGGGAAGCGCTACGCAGAACTTTGTGGACCTGACAACGAACCAGTCAGTCGGCGGGGTGAAGACGTTCTCTCAAGAAGTAGTGTCGAGCCAGTTCCTCTCCGGGGCGCTGGTCTCGGTGACGTTTTCCACCACTCCAGACTTCGACGCCGGTTTGGGGAATTTATTGAAGCTGACCTTAACAGGCAATGTCACCAGCTCGACGATCTCGAACCCGACCAGCGGCGAACAGATATTACTGCTGCTGTGCCAGGACGCGACCGGGTCGCGCACGATGGCCTGGCCGAGCAACCTGAAGCTGGCCGGAGGGTCATACACTTTAACCACGACCGCCAGCAAGTGCGACACGCTGACGGCAGCCTACGATGGGAGTAACTGGTATGAAATGGCAAGAGCGACGAATGAGTAATTGTATTGTAGCCCTACTGCTGATCTGGGCGGCTGCGGCTTTCGGGCAGGAGCCGCAACCGGAGACCGAAGCGCCAGCGCAGACGGAGTTGACCGAGGTCGAGGCGCTGAAGGGGGAGAACCTGCAACTGAAGTACGACTCCATCGACAAGCAGATGCGCCTCATGCAAACGCAGTACCAGCAGCTTCAAGCGCAGCAGGCCGGGATTGTCCGGCAGCTCCAGCAGCTCGAGGGGGAAATCCTTGAGGGGCGCTCGTTAAAGCCAGGTGAAGGGATCGTGAACTGGCAGGAGAAGACAGTGCAGGAAATTAGCCGCAGAGGTACGGAGAACGCAGAGAACGTTTTGGAGAAAAATCAATGAACAGAAGATTTTTGGTGAAAGTAATTTATGCTTCGTTGCTTTGTGTCCTCGGTGTCTCCGCGGCTCAATCCCAGACGCTGGTGACGATCACCGACACCCTCAAGAACGCCGACGGAACGAACGCAGCCGGCCGTGTGGTGATCTCCTGGGACCCGTTCACCGCCGCAAGCGGCGAGACGGTTGACGGTGGCACGATCCCCTACACGATCACAAACGGTGTCGTCAACCTTTCCCTGGCTCCGAACATTGGGGCCACGCCTGCCGGGACGAGCTACCGGGCTCAATACTATTTGACCAACCGGGCGAGCTACCGGGAAACGTGGGTGGTCCCGGCAACAGGGCCGGTGACGATCGCGGCCATTCGTGTGACCACGGTCCCTTCGCCAACCGTGACATTCAATGCCGCCTTGCAGCTCACCAACTTCGATATGAGCACGCAGACGTTCACCCGGCCGGTGAAGCTGGGGACGACCCTACCGGCGACTTGCACCCTGGGAGATCTGTTCGTGGACACCGATCTCACTCCGGCCGGGCAGCAGCTTTACCTTTGCACAGCGACCGATACATGGACACTGGTGGGCGACGGCGGCGGCGCCGGGTCAGGCATCACCAGCCTGAACGGATTGACGGCGGCGACGCAGACCTTCGCAGTTCCCGGAACCACAGGCACGGTGCCGACCTGGTCCTCGGCTACCTCGATCCACACGCTGAATATCCCGTTGGCGGCGACGGCCAGCGTCACGGCCGGGCTGCTGAGCAAAACCGATTACGACACATTCAACGCCAAAGAAAGCACGCTGACGTTCAGCTCGCCGCTATCGCGCTCGGTCAACACGATCTCTTGCGCGACCTGTTCGGTTTCAGGCCATACGCACACGGAAGCGAACATCACGGACTTGGCCCACCGAACCGCCGGGGTCGGCATCGGACTTTCGGTAAACGACCTGAGCCTGGACCTCGCAGAGCTAGTCGTAAACCAGACGATCTTCAATTCAGCCAACGCCAGCCGCACGATTACATTCGGGCTATCCGGAGCTACGGACCCGGTCCTGACTTTGGCAGACGGGGTGTTCAATGTCTCAACTGGAACCCTTCAACAGGCAGGGACGGCGGTATCGCTGAGCGGGCACACGCACGTCGAGGCGAATATCACCGATCTGAGCCACGCCGATGCCTCGAAGCTCCCGCTGGCCGGCGGAACGATGACCGGCGAGCTGGTCCTTCGGGCGGCAGGTGCAGCGATCTCAGGCGGGGGCCTGGTGGACTGCGATAACCCCACCACCTCGAAGCTGCTCTGGGATATCACGACTGCGCGACTCTCTTGCGGAACCGACCAGGGCGGCGGAGGCGGGATCACAAACCTGGAAGGACAAACCGGCGCGACCCAAACTTTCACCGATGACACCAACGTAACCATCGTGAGCGCCGCCGATGCCCATGTGATCACCTGGGCCGGGACGCTTGCGGTTGCTCGTGGCGGCCTGGGCGTCGGCACCATCACCGGGTTGATGCAGGGGAATGGCACCAGCGCAGTCACCGGGATAACCAATTCCTCAACTGTGGGACAAGTCTTGCGCGTCACAGGAGCAAGCGCCTACGGATTCGGCGCGCTTGATCTGGCGGATGGGGATGCGGTGACGGGCTTGCTGCCGGATGGAAATGTCGCGGCCTCTCTCATGCGGGATTCGGAGTTGGCGGCGTTCACGGTCACAAAGACGAATATGACCTACGACGCCGAGGGGACGGGGAACGTAATCACGCTTCCATTTCTCATCAACTACAAGGCTGCCGTCTGTCAGAACGCCACGGCAACGGGAGGGTTCAGTGAGCCGACGAGCAACGCCCCGGCGGCGACCTGCGTTACGGGAACCAACACGCAATTCGGGACGGCGGCCTTTGACGCAGCCACGGATGAGTCCGTGCAGGACAGGTTCACGCTTCCCTCCGACTGGACAGGGAATATCGACCTTGCCTTGATCTGGAGGGCGGCGGCGACGACCGGGAACGCAGCGTGGGACCTGCAAACAGTGTGCGTGGACGACGCCGAGACGGGCGACCCGGCTTTTAACGTCGCACAGGAAGTGGTGGACGCGGCCAAGGGGACGGCGAACCAGTTCAACGACGCCTCCATATCGACCGTGACCGTTACCGGCTGCACGGCAGGGGATACGTTCTTCTTCAAGTTCTTCCGCGACGCCAATGATGCCACCAATGACACCATGACAGGAGACGCGGAGCTAATCTCGCTGACATTCACCATCAGGAGGGCTATGTAATGTCTCTATACACCAGACTCACTGGAATTGACCGGGCAGAAAATGAGCCGAAGCTGGCTATCCATTCGCTGTTTGCCTTGCTGTCGGAGCGGAAGCGCGGGCGGCTGACCAATCAACAAGTCCTCGATTCTTTGGGTCTGTCGGCATTGGAAAAGACCGAGCTAATTGTGCTGGTTGGAAAAATCATAGACAGCACCCTCGATGCAGGCGAGGTGGAAGATGTCTTACTTTTAGCCGAGCAGGGGGTGCCGCCCTACGACACGGAGGCGGCGGTCAAGTCTCGCCTGGGGGTTTAATGTTGATTAGAAATATACTTTTTCTCATCCTGCTGTTTGCGAGCACCGCCCTTGCCGATCTCGGCGCAAAAGTCGGGTCCTTCGCTATATCAACGGGCGCGGCGACAACCACGCAGACCATTTCCGGCGTCGGATTTCAACCTAAACTCATCATCTTTTGGTGGTCTGGCCGGGTCACTGCTGTTGACGCTGTGGGCCGGGCGACTCATGTTCTTGGACGAGGGGCTACTGACGGGACGAATCGATGGGCGAATGCCGGCAGGTCAGCAGATGCCCTTGGAACTTCTGAAACCTCCAGAAGGACTACAAATCTCGCCCTTATTATGGACATCGATTCTTCCGGCAACGAAGCCGCAGCAGCCGATATCGACGCGATGCTTACCGATGGATTTCGTATCATCATCGACAACCAATTCGCGTCGGCTTTCAGGATTCACTATCTCGCCCTGGGTGGAAGCGACATCACGGGAGCGTTTGTCGGAACCTATGATGTGACGGCCGGGACCGGAAACTTCTCCGTGACGGGAGTAGGCTTTCAGCCAGAGTTTGTGTTCTTTAGCTCGCCTATGGCATCGGATACCGCAGAGGTTGCCGGTACGGATGGTCAAACCGGGGACAATATGGGGGCCGCTGTATCTTCGACCGCGCGGGCAACCTTGGCCGGATCCAGCTTTGACGCTCTGGGGACTTCAGACACCGCCTCGTATATTTATTCGGGCGAGGCGCTCTCCGGGATGAGCAGCACATCCTCCATGTCCCGCCGCTACGATTTCGTTTCGATGGACGCAGACGGCTTTACGATTAACAGGGTAGAAAACAATCCCGTTGTCCAATTCTATGCGGCCTTGGCCGGGCCGAGCTTTACCGTTGGAACGCTCACCACGCAGACGGACACGACGACCGACATCGCAGAGAGCGGCCTCGGCTTCCAGCCTTCCGCCATCATGTTCTTTTCGGCGGGCAGGGCGGAATCTACGGCGGACACTCCGACCGCCGACGAAATGATAACTATTGGAGCGGGGACGGGCACAACGGAGCGCGGGGTCCAGGCAATACGAGATGAGGATAACGTAGCCACCACGGAAGTCACAACGGCAATCGAATTTGATGCGGTGTACGCCAATTTATCGTCTGGGGCCATCGCGGGCTTGATGGACATCAAATCCATAGACTCGGACGGATTCACGGCAATCATGGATGACGCCGATCCGAGCGGGATGCTCGTCTGGTATTGGGCCATTGGAAATCCTCCGGCCATAGGCTTAACCCCGGCGGGGATCATCAACAACCCGCTGGGGTTCTAGCAAGGAGTGCCGAGTTGAGCAGCAATAGAAACAATGGAACCTTCACTGGAGTGTATCAGCCGGTTCACGTCGAATTGCCATTGCCGGAGATCATGCCCCATGCTGGCCTTCTGTTCACCGGCATATCAATTTTTTAATGATGATACGGCGCAATCGATTGCCGGCGGAAATGTTCCCGACTGCTTGCCTGTTGGGAGTTCCGGCGAGATGCCTGCCCGCCGAGGCCGGCAGGACGGATCATCGGCCCCGTGCGCTGTAATCTGCAAAAAGAGGGTGGTCCGGCTGGACGGCCTGCCGCAATCAACGATTCACAAGCTGTCGATCGGCAAGCCGTCCCCGGAATCAATGGTGGGTCTTACTTTTTCTTGCCGGGCCTCTCGACCACGAATCCCCATTTCTCTTCTGACCGCCGCCGCCACTCCGGTGAGGGCATGTTGACGACGGGAAATTCGTTGCGCCACTCCCAGGGACGGGTGGCGTCGATGATGGCGCGGGAGTTCATCAGCTTGCCGGCCTTCTTGTCAGCCGGGCTGATGCGCGGATCGAGCAAAGTGCTCCAGGCCCGCTTGATGATGTCAATCGAGCTTTCCGGATCAGACCGTGTGGACACGGCCCACATCAGTTCTTCCAGATTGGTCACGTCAATGTCATCGTCCACCACGATCACATACCGGCCTGCGTAAGCTCCCACGTGGCACATGGCGGCAACGTGTCCCGCCTGGCGCGCGTGGCCTGGATACTTCTGCTCGATCGAAACCGCCACCAGCATCCGCGCGCCTCCCGCTTCGTGGCACCAGACTCCCGTGATGCCGGGAACGCTGGCTTTCTCCATTTCCTGATGCAGCAGCGCGGACCGCTGAATGGCGCGGAACCGTTGCTGCTCATCCGGAGGCCGCTGTGGCGGGAAGCCCGTCACGATCGGATCGTTCCGGTAATACACCGCTTTGATGTCCATCACGGGCTCTTTCCGTTCGCCGCTGGCGTAGTATCCGGTCCACTCGCCGAAGGGCCCCTCGTCCCGCTTGTTGTCCTCTGCCACGTAGCCTTCAAATACGATCTCGGCATCTGCCGGGATGGGCAAACCGGTTACTCTGCCCTTGATCACAGGGTATGCCTCCCCGCGCAAGCCGCCCACCCAATCGTACTCGCTGACGCCAAACGGCAACTCCGTGCAGGCAGCCACCAGCAGCAGCGGATCTCCCCCTACCACAATGAGGGCGGGTAGAGCTGCGCCTCTTTTCCACCATTTTTCCCGATGGATGCGGCCGTGCTTGCCGGGAGAGATGTAGAAGCCGACGGTCTTTTTGTCCATCGACATCACCCGGTAGGTTCCCAAATTGATCGAACCGGTGTCCGGATCGCTCGTAATGTCGTAACTGCCGGTGCCGATGTAGGCCCCCCCGTCTTTTTCGTGCCATCTGGGGGAGGGGAAGATATCCACATTCACATCGTCGCCCTTCTGCACGTTCTCGAGCACCGGACCGTCGTCCACGTACTCGGTCGCGATCGGGTGGCTATTTTCAATCATCTCCAGAATCCGGCGGCTGAGGTCCTTCTTGTTCAGGTCGGTGGGAAGGCCATAAGTCAATGCCATGCGCGCCGGAGTTCCGTAGGAATTTGCCAGGACGCGGAAGCCCTTCTTGTGGCCGGGGATCGAATCGAATATCACAGCGGGCGCATCGTCATGGTGCTGAAGTAACTCGGTAGCCATCCCGATGTCGGTTTTGCAATCAGCGCCCTCGACAATACGGAGGTCACCCATTTCAGCCAACTTGTCCATCCATCCGCGCAGTCCGTCGTAAGGGAGCATTCCCCCTTTCACTGGGACAGTTTTCAGTGTGGCCATTGGTGTATCTCCTTCGGATATAAAGTAGCGGATATCGTGACTAATATCCCACGGGAAACCTTTGACGGTCAAGAGGGCCCTGGCCTCGTGAATGCGCCCCTGCAAAGAACACGCGGATAGGTTATTGCTCTTTGCACTTGCTTGGTGTAAAAAGAGTTCAGCTTGTTCGGGCACGCAACAGCGGCATATCCACGGACCTGGCGGATCCAAAACAGCTTGGGGAAAGAGAGGAACCGATGAAGAAGTGGCACTACACACTCGTGCTGGCGGCTGTTTTTTTGCTTGCCTCGTGCCAGTCTGCGCAGCAAACCAACACGGCCCCAGAGATCACGGTCATCGAAGGAGCAACCGTAATCGACGGCGTTTCTGACACGCCAATCGAAGATGCGGTGATCGTGATTGCAGGGGATACGATCCAAAGTATTGGAAAGCGCGGCAGCGTGGAACCTCCAGCCGGCGCGCGGACAATCAACGCAGCCGGAAAAACCATCCTGCCCGGCATGTTCCACCTCCACGGGCATGTGGCGATGAGCGAAGGCTTCGATCGGCGTATGGAAAACTACACGCGGGAGCGCGTCCAGCGTGACGCCAATTCCTACCTCTATTATGGAATCACGCACTCGATCTCGCTCGGACTCGATCAGGAACCGATGCTGGGTTTTCTAGCCGATCAACGCGCGGGACGGACGGGTGGAGCGCGCCTCTACTCGGCCGGGCTCGGCTTCGCCGCAAAAGATGGTTGGCAGCCGGCGGGCGTCGAGGAGATCAACCGGCCGACGACACCGGAGGAGGCGCGGGCTATGGTGCGGAAAGAATTAGAGAAGCGTCCCGACGTCCTGAAGATATGGGTGGATGACCGGCTCGGCGAGCTTCCCAAAATCACGCCGGAGCTGTATGGCGCGATCATCGAAGAAGCACACAGAAACAACGTAAAAGTGCTTGCGCACATGTTCTACCTGGAAGACGCCAAGGAGCTGATGCGCCGCGGATTGGACGCTCTGGCTCACAGCGTTCGGGACAAGGAAGTGGATGAGGAATTTCTGGCGCTGGCCAAAGAACACGGTGTCACGCAGGTGGCGACACTGGTGGGCCATTACGGCAACCTGACCTTCCCACAAGACACGTCGTACCTCGACGATCCCGGAGTGCCGCTGATGGTCCCGGCCGACGTGCTCGAAACATTGCGCAGCGAGGTGTATCAAAACGAACAGGCAGCCAGCCCGACCATAGAACAGAGGCGGCGTCAATACGAAACCGCGCTCAAAAACACGGCGGCGATTGCGGCAGCCGGCATCCCGATCGCGGTCGGGACCGACTCCAGCGGGGCCAGCCGGATCCAGGGACTGTGGGAGCATCGCGAGATGGAGCATCTGGTGAAGGCGGGCCTGACACCGATGCAAGCCATTCAGGCAGCTACGATGAATGGCGCGAAGCTGCTCGGTGTCGAGGACAAATATGGGTCGCTGGAACCGGGCAAGGTGGCTGACCTGGTCGTGCTGAACGCAAACCCTCTTTCCGATATTACTAATTCGCTGCAAATCGACGCAGTCTGGATGAGTGGAAAACAGGTTAACCGCGCCGCACTAGGGCACTACGGCTCCGGCACGTATTAACCGCGTTCGATAGTATTGACAGACGACGCCCGCCGGAAGGTATAATTTATCTCTACGCTGTTCAGGCGCTGGGAATAGTATGTAGGAATTTTTCTAGCGGGCAAGTTGGGAGGATAGAAGGCCGGCTTCCACATCGTGTATGCGCAACCGGAGGTGCCGGTGTAAAGCTGTGCCATTTACGTTGGCCTAAATCCAAAATATCCTGCTCTCGGCCCGCCTGGCAGCAAAGAAATCCCCACGCCCCCTTACAAGCCACGGCATCAGAAGAGCGCGCCGAAACCGGCGGCTCGCCGAAACGGCTCGTCATAGCATCTTGAGTCATCGAAGGTATAGAAATTAACCCATTGGTGTTTTCCGGAAGGTTCGATGCAACCCGAGCAAAAAATGCCGCTCACCAGTAACGATTCGGTGAAGGCTTTTCTTTCTCTTCCCTGGCCTCTGCTCATCACCACGCTCGCCGAGGGGCGCTTTGTGGAAGTGAACGAAAGTTTCCTGAAGATGACCAGGTTGCAGCGGACGGAGGTCATCGGACGGACGACTTTGGAGTTGAATCTTTGGCCGGAGAAAAGCGCCCGCGAGAAATTTGCCAAAAGATTACAAGACCAGGGCAGAATCACCGGCCTGGAAATGACGTTTCGCATGCCCTCCGGCGAGCTGCGCAGCGAACTGACCTCTGCAGAGATCAGGGAACTCTCCGGCGAGCCTTGCGTCATCATGCAATGGCACGACATCGCCGGCCGCAAGCGGACCGAGGGAAACTTTCCGAACTGGCATCCATCGCGGAGTTCTCCGATGACGCCATCATTGGCGGGACGCCGCAGGGCGTCATCACCAGTTGGAACCGGGGAGCGGAGAAGATTTACGGCTATTCCGCCGGGGAAGTCCAAGGCCGTCATGTATCGCTGCTGACTCCGCTGGACCGTTCGGAGGAGTGTTCGCGAATTCTTGAGAAAATCCAGAAGGGAGAAACCACCCGGCATTTTGAAACCCTGCGCCTGCGGAAGGATGGCGGGCAAATTGACGTCTCCCTGACCGCATCTCCGGTAAAAAATGCCGCGGGTGAAATTACGGGCTTCGTAGCCATCGCGCGCGACATCACCGGCCTCAAGCGGACTGCGGATAATCTTGTCCAGATGGCTGCGATTGTGGAGTCTGCCGATGACGCCATCGTCAGCACCACAGCGGACGGCCTCATCCTCAGTTGGAACCAGGCCGCAGAGAAATTGTTCGGATACTCCGCTGAAGAGGTGCAGGGCCGTCCGGTGTCGATTTTCTACCCGGTCGATAGTTCCCAGGAGTTGTCGCAAATCATCACACGACTCAACCAAGGGGAGCGCATCGCTCATTTTGAAACGGTGCGTGTCCGGAAAGACGGTTCGCTCCTCAACGTCTCTTTAACCTTGTCTCCGACGAAAAATGAAACGGGCAACGTTACGGGCGTCTCCTCCATTGCGCGCGATATCTCCGACCGCAAGCGAGCCGCGGAGGAACTGGCACAGCAGAAAGAAATGCTGCAAACGATTTTCGATCAAATTCCAGTGATCGTGATGTTTTTTGGCCCGGATGGCAAAATGTAAACCGGGGTTTGGAGCGCACGCTAGGCTGGTCCCAGGAGAATTGGGGAAAGCAGGACGCTCAATCTTCTCCCCAAATCTTCTTTTTCCCGACCCAGTCGAATGCCAGCAATTCCGAGAATACATGCGGACGAAACCGCCCGGCTGGCGGGATTTCAAAACGCAGACCCGGAACGGGAAGGTGCTGGACATCGCTTGGGCGACCGTGCCGCTTTCCAACGGAAGGAGCCTCGGCATCGGCCAGGATGTCACCGAGCGCAAGCGGGTCGCGGAGAAACTGGCGCAAAGCGAAAATACGGCCCGCGACATCCTGGAAAACTCCGGCGACCTGATTCAGAGCGTCAATGCCGAAGGCCGGTTTGAGTACGTCAACCACACTTGGCTGGAGATCCTGGGATACACAGCGCAAGAAATGCGCCAAATGACATTTCTGGACATCCTCCGCCCGGACCAAGTGGAACATTGCAAAAAGATTTTTGCCGCCCTGCATCGAGGAGAAGCATTCCCGCACATTGAAACGGTGTTTCGGAGCAAGGATGGGCGGGATATTTTCGTGGAAGGCTCTACGTCCTCTAATTATCGCGACGGGCGGTTTATTTCCTCCAGAGGCTTTTTCCGGGATGTGACCGAGCGCAAGCGGGCTGGGGAAGCGCTCCGGGAGAACGAAGAGCGGACCCGGCTGATTGTGGAAAGAGCGTACGACGCCTTCATCGCCATCAACGCCGACGGCCGGATCACGGATTGGAACCCCCAAGCCGAGCTTACCTTTGGCTGGTCCCGCGCGGAAGCCTTGCAGCAGCCCCTCGCCAGCCTCATCATCCCGGAGCGCTACCGGAAAGCCCACAAGAAGGGGATAAAACATTTCCTGGCCACCGGGGAAGGGCCGGTGCTGAACAAGCGAATCGAGATGTCGGCGCTGCACCGCGATGGACACGAGTTCCCGGCGGAACTTTCGATCTCCGCTATCCGGCGCGGAGAGACATATATCTTTACTGCATTCGTCCACGACATCACCGAGCGCAAACGGGCGGAAGCGGCGGTTCAAAAATTCAGCCAGGAGCTCGAACAGCGCGTCCAGGACCGCACCGCACAGTTGCAGCAGAGCGAGGGAAAGTTTCGGGGCCTGCTCGAATCCGCCCCGGATGCTATCGTAGGGAGCACCGCCAAGGGACAAATCATTCTCGTCAATGCTCAGACGGAAAAGCTGTTCGGTTATACCCGCGAGGAATTGCTCGGCAAGCCCGTTGAAATGCTGCTGCCCGACCGTTTACAGAAAAAACATGTCAAGCATCGCAAGAGCTACAATTCCAATCCACCCACACGGATTATGGGAGGCGGCCTGGAACTGATCGGACGCCGCAAGGATGGCAGCGAGGTCCCGGTCGAGGTCACCTTAAGCCCCTTGCAAACGAACGAGGGCGTCGGCGTCACGCGCATCATCCGCGATGTCACCAACCGCAAGCGCACTCAGAAAGCGCTGCAAGAAAGCGAAGACCGCTTCCGCGCCCAATATAAAGGGTTTCCGGTCTCCACACTCACCTGGCAGAGAGTCGGGGAAGATTTTCTGTTGATCGACCACAACGATGTTGCCCTCGATATCTCGCGGGGCCGGATTCGGAATTTTATCGGGAAGACCGCCAGTGATTTCTACAACGACAGGCTGGACTTGCTGGATAGTATGCGGCGATGCTTCAGGAAAAAAGGGTCCGTTAAGCGGGAGACCCCCTTTCGGCTGCGGACTACAGCGGAAGATAAGCATATCGCTTTTACCTATACTTTTATTCCGCCCGACTTGGTGATGACTCATGCGGAGGACATCACCGAGCGGGAGCGAATGGCAGAGGCCCTGCGGCAGAGGGAGGAACAACTCCGCCATGCGCAGAAGATGGAGGCCATCGGGCAGTTGGCGGGCGGGGTGGCGCACGACTTCAACAACCTGCTCACGGGCATCATCGGATACAGCGATCTCCTCATGAAAAAGCTGGGCCCCGACCATCCCTTCCTGAAACAGGCAGGGCAAATCAAAAAGGCGGGAGACCAGGCGGCTGTCCTCACCGGCCAGTTGCTGGCCTTCAGCCGGAAACAGGTTCTGCAACCCCAGGTGGTCGATCTGAATCATATCGTCACCGAGATGGACGAGATGCTGCGCCGCCTGCTCGGCGAAGACATCACTCTGGTGACCGCGCTCAGCCCGGCGCTGGGAAAAACGAAGGCGGACCCCAGCCAGATCGAGCAGGTTATTCTGAATTTGGTGAGCAACGCCCGCGATGCCATGCCCGAAGGAGGCACGCTCACGATCGCCACGAAAAACATCGAGCGAAAACAAACCAACGGACACCCCGGCCCGAAAACCAAGGCCAGACGGCACGTGATGCTCACCGTAAGCGACACCGGCCGCGGAATGGACGGAGAAACTCTGGAACACATCTTTGAACCTTTCTTTACTACGAAGGAGAAGGGAAAAGGAACGGGGCTGGGGCTGGCCAGCGTCTACGGGGTCGTCCAGCAAAGCGGCGGCCACATCCAGGTATCGAGCACGCCCGGCCAGGGCACGAAGTTCCAGATTTACCTGTCGCAGGTTGATATAGCCGCTTCCACGCCTAAGCCGGACGCTGTCCAGCCTGTGCCATCCGGCGGCCGGGAAACCATCTTGCTGGTGGAAGACTCCGATCAGGTTCGGGAACTGGTCTGTCAATGCCTCCAAGACGAGGGCTACACGGTGCTGGCAGCGAGCATAAGCGCTGAGGCTGTCCAGATCACCAAGGAGGGGAAGCAGAAGATCGACATGCTTCTGACCGATGTAATCATGCCGGGCATGAGCGGACCCGACCTTGCCCAACTCCTTACGAAAAATCGCAAAGACCTCAAGGTGCTCTTTCTCTCCGGCTTTTCGGACCACCCCTTGGTCCAGCAAGGCATTTCCAAGCCGAACATTTCCTTCCTGGCAAAACCCTTCACTCTGGAGGCGCTGCTGCACAAAGTGCGCGAGGTTTTCGACGCCTCAAAAAGCAGGCCCGCGCAGAAAACCTCCCCGGCAAAAACCAAGTCCACACGGTTGCCAAAACCCGCAAAGGCTGCCAAGCCACCAAAACTTTCCAAGGCTAACCGGACGACCAAACCCGCAAAGAAAAAGCCAGACCGCCCGAATTCAAAATCCCGAACTACCCTCAGGGAACATGGCCCGGATTCCCAGCACGCTGATGCTTTTCCTCACAACAGCCTGCATTCCGCTGCTTGCCGCCTGCAACCGCTCGCAGACCGCCGAACTGCCCGCCCATCCCTTCACTGAATGAACCGGCGAAAGCACTACAGATTCCCGGGGATCGGTACGATAGTTCTAGGGGCTGTCCTAGCTAAGCAGATTGCTTAGGGATAGGATGGCGATATGTACGAACGGCGTAGTCGGCTGAGCAAGGCGAAGCGGGATCGGTTGGTGGAGCACTTCGTTGCCGGGACGACGGCACGGGCGGCGGCTGAGCTTGTCGGGGTTCATCGGAACACGGCCGCTTCGTTCTATACACGGATTCGCACGGTGATTGCCGAGGAGACCCAGAAAGCCTCTTCGGTTTGCGGCGAAATCGAAGTGGACGAGAGTTACTTCGGTGGTCGCCGCAAGGGCAAACGCGGTCGTGGTGCTGGCGGGAAAGTCCCGGTTTTCGGGCTTTTGAAGCGTGGAGGAAGGGTCTACACGGTGATGATCCCCAATGCCCGTACGGACACGTTGATGCCGATCATGGAGCGCCTGATCCAGCCCGACAGCATCGTCTACACGGATGGCTTTTCGAGCTACGATGCTCTGGATGTGTCGGACTTCCACCATGTTCGGATCAACCACTCGGAACGGTTCGTCGACGAACGGAACCACATCAATGGGATCGAGAACTTCTGGAACCAGGCAAAGCGGCATCTTCGGCGCTTCAACGGGGTGCCCAAACAGAGTTTTCACCTCTTCCTGAAGGAGTGCGAATGGCGCTTCAATGGCGGTAACCACCGGACACTGCTTAACCAATTGAAGACATGGATCAAATCGAGACAGAATCACCCTTAGCTAGGACAGCCCCTAGTTCTATTGACGGCAAAGCGATTTGCGGTAATCTTATATTGAATGCTGTATCTGGCACTTCTGCTTGGAACAATCCACCGGGAAACCGGATAATAATGATGATGAAGTGGAGGAGGGGCGTATGAAAAGAAGCATCATCTACTACTCAGCCATGCTTTTGGTCCTCACGATGATTGCAAACCCTGCCTGGACGCAAGGCAGGGGCAAAGGGAAACCGAAACGGAAGCCTGCGACAGCCAGCCAGGCGGTTGCGGAAGTCTCTGTCGTGTTCACCACCCAGGAACGGGACATCATCAGCGGCTGGTTCGTAACAAATCGCAGCGGTCTGCCGCCGGGCCTGGCCAAACGGGAGACTTTGCCTCCCGGACTGGAGCGCCAATTGCGCCGGAACGGGACCCTCCCGCCCGGCCTGCAGAAAAAATTGCACCCCTTCCCGTACGCCCTGGAGCGGCGGTTGCCCAGGTTGCCGGCAGACTATAGCCGAGTGATCATTGGCGGCAGCATCATCCTCATGAACGGGAGAACCGGCGTCATCTTTGACATCATTCGCGACGTCATCCCAGAGGATGACTCCGAAGTCCTCACGCAACGCGCCGCCACCTCGGCTGCAAGCCAGCCCGCGCCGTCCACAGCATCCAATCGCGAACGCACTGCCCCCTCGCAAAGCCTTGCTGGAATTCCGGCAGAAGGAGCGCTACTGAGGGTCCGCACTACGACGACCCTCTCCACAAAGTCGCACCAGGCCGGGGACACATTCCTGGCCACTTTGGAGGAGCCATTGGTTGAAGGGAACCGGGTGATTGCTCCCAGAGGCGCACAAGTTGAAGGGCGCATCGTCGAAACAGATGATGGCGGCCGGGTAAAAGGCGTTGCTTGGATTGCTGTTCAACTTATTCGGTTGCACACGGTCTCTGGCCACGTTGCCGAGATCGCTACCAACACCCTGGTTATGGAAGCCAACAGCACGAAGGCCGAGGACGCCGCGAAAATCGGCATCACCAGCGGGATTGGCGCTGCTGTCGGCGCCCTCATCGGCGGCGGGAAAGGCGCCGGCATTGGCGCAGCAACCGGAGCGGCTGCAGGCACGGGCGTTGTCCTGGCGACTCGCGGCGATCCAGCCGTTATCGGCAGCGAGACCGTGCTGGACTTCACACTGCAGCCTTCTCGGTAGGGCAACCGCTAAGGAGAAGTAACCAGCGGCAAGTTTCCGTAAGGCGGGGCTGAAAGAAGTTTCGAGGTTGAAAGGAGCATGTAAGATGCGTTATTTGCTATCTGCGGTCGCTGCTTTTCTGTTGGCGGGGCAACTGACTGCCGTTTGGGCCGCGAACAAACAAGAGAAGAGGCTTACTCGCGCCACCGAGGTGTTCGAGGAAATCATGAACACTCCGGACAAGGGAATCCCGGTGGATTTGCTGGCACGGGCCGCCTGCATCGGCATTCTCCCCAGCGTCAAGAAGTTCGCCTTCGGCTTCGGAGGCCGTCACGGAGCCGGTTACGTCCTGTGCCGCAAGAACCGCGGCAAGGGCCCTTGGGGACCGCCCTCCGGTTTCTCCATGTCGGGAGGCAGCTTCGGCCTGCAACTGGGCTTTTCAGCCACCGACTACGTGCTGTTGTTCATGAACCCGGACGGCGTGGATAAGCTCCTGTCGAATAAATTCACGCTCGGTGCCGCCTCCTCGGTAGCGGGCGGGCCGGTAGGCCGCACGGCCGAGGCGGCGACCGACGTGCAAATGAGCGCCAAAATCCTGAGCTATTCCCGCGCCAAGGGCTTGTTTGCCGGTTTGGCTCTGGAGGGCGCTGTGCTGAAACCCTCCGGCGGCGACAATAAGGCACTTTACGGCAGGAAGGTTGACCCCAGGAACTTGTTGCTCACGGGCAATGTGGCTCCGCCGCCGAGCGCTGGCCCGCTAATCCAAATACTTTCCCGCTATTCTGGAAGAAAAACCAAGAAGGCCCCTTAGCAAACCCTCTCTCACTAGAGCCCTGTTTCGGACAACCGTGCAGGGCTTGCCTTACACAGAGCTGCCTCCAGCGTTACTTTCAAAACAGCTTGTATCTTCTTGAATAAGTTTACATTTGTTTATTTTACAGTTTGTGTATAGTCAGAGCCGTGCGCGCCCGTCCCGCGCGAAGCCGAGGAATCAGCAAGCGGTCCCCAAACGCCAAGTGGGCAACCAAGGCTGGATTGTCCGCTCCCTTGCGGTCGCGGCTCGGATGGATTTACAAACAATGCACGCTACACCAACGCTGATGCTCCAGCTTTGCAGCCTACCCTGCAAGGCAGCAGATCGCGTTCCGTATTGAAAGAAACGGAAGATTGCTAAATCCTGGAAGGATTGTTCTGACAACTCTCCGTTTAAGGGGCGCTGATCGGACCTGTTCCACAAGACAACTATTACAGGTTGGTTTGCACTCCTGCAAGGATGGGAGGGTGTTATCTTTCTTCTGCAGACCGTGAACTGATGACCCGACGCGACTCGCCGCTTCCCGGAAGAAAAGGTCCCCAGTCGCCGCCTCTGAGGCCGGGCACCTTGGGCGACGTTTCGATCTGAAGAGTCTTTCGTCCCGAAGAGAACGTCGCCATCTGCCGAAGCCGGTAGTGCGTTCGCTCGGCGTCCATATTGCTGCTTGCTTCCTCCAGAGCTTGGTCGATGGACTGGATTCCGTCAAACTCATGGATTCCGATGCTCAGGCTTAGCCTAAAACCCGGCAAAGGAGAATTCTCGACAGAGGCGATGACCTCGTTCCATTCTGTTACTCGTTGTTGAATGCGCTGCTTCACCAACTCTCCGCCGGGCTCTTTGGTATTTTGCAAAGCCACCAGAAACTCATCCCCGCCCAGGCGGACTACATAGTCCGAGCAGCGGATCCATTCCTTGACGAGCCCCCCGACTTCAGCCAAAACCAAATCACCATAGAGGTGGCCAAAATGCGTATTGAGTTGTTTGAAGTTATTCACATCGATATACAAAAAAACCAGGGTGCCGCTCCCGCGTTGCACGCTCTGGATTGCCTCGCTAAGGGCCCCGTCCAAGGCGGAACGATTGAAGACTTGAGTGAGAGGATCGGTAAATAACCGTATGCCGGCAACCTCGCATCTCCATGCCTCCATGATGGAGTTAAAACTGAGAGACAGAATCTGATTACATTTATGGATGAGGTAAATGCCGAACAGCAGAATAAGCGTCAGCAGGCCCAGAAGAAGCTGCGGCGTCGCCGGCGTATAACCCGCGCGGAGACTCGTGAATGCGCCTGGAAAGGTGATGGCGAAAAACCCTGCAAACAAGATTCCAACCGTCGCAAAGAAAAAAATCCCCAGCTCCCGCTCCCGCCTCTCAACCGGCGATAACTGCCGTCTGAGTTGATTTGAAAATCGTTGCAACTCTACCCGCATGTATACCTTCCTTCTTGACTTGGCCGAACCTCCACTTCTCCAGGGTATGGCAGCGGAGCGATGGAGAAAATAGCTCAAAGGTAACTTTATTTCAGCACTTTTGTACTGCGGTTATGCTGCCGTCCGATCCCGGTAAAACTCAAAAAAGCACGGGAGCAGGAAACGAGCCGCCTCTGGAACCTGGGGACCGGCCTTTCCCAGCGGAACGGCCGAGCAGGCGAAAATTCTCTATTAGGATTTCCGGTAGCAGGTCAACCTGGGTTTTGTTGGAGGAAAAAGAAAGCCGTCCGCGCACCTGGCCACTGTCGAGTCTGTTCGGTGGTTTATTATTTTCCGAAGAGGCCGGTGAGACCCTTGATGAGGTCCGCTGGGCTCTGCGGCTTGGTCTGGCCCTCTTGATCCAAGCCCTGTTGCCCGGTCGCCCCGCCCAGAAGGTTTTGCAATCCGCTCTGCTGCCCCGAACCTCCAGCGGATTTTATTTTGAAGTTCGGGTTTTCGAGCGTTCCGCTCAAGGTAAAAGGGAGCGTCATTTTTCCGTCGGCAAAGGAGGCGCCGGCAAGAGTGGCCACCAGGCTGGTCACCAGGTTGTCTCCAGCGGCCACAGTGGCCACGCCCTCATAGTCCAGCCTGCCCTCCCCCGCCAGGGCTACGCTTCCTGAGCCCTCCACATCGACGCCGTTGCCCACGATAGTCAGCTGCTGGGTGGCAATCGTCTGATTGGCGATGTTTAAATCCGCCGAGATGGATGAAAACGATGAAGGGTCGCCCGACGCCGAGCCGAGGTTTGAAAAGCGGGCAAGTGTCATCATGTTCTTATTCAGTTGCAGGCTGGGCAGCTCGCCGTCGCGGATGCTCATTTGGCCCTCGCCGATCATGCCCGCCAGAGGTTTCGCTGGGTTGGTAATCGCACCCGAAAGATCAATGTGCCCCTCCATTGTTCCCGTCATCTTCCCGCGCGCGTCAGGAAACGTTTCGAGCAGGCGGGCCACGTCTACACCGCTCATTTGCGCCTCGACGTCGTAGCTCGGGTTCCTGCCCGCGAAGTGGAAAGCAAGGTTTCCGGAAGCTTGGCCTTCATACAGGTCAAAGTTCAGATCATCGAAGTACACTTGCTTGGGGAAGAGCCGCAGTTGGGTCCTCACCGAAGTCACCTCAAACTCTCCGAAGAGGAGCGATTCCGCCCGGAACGTTCCATGGGCCGCTGGTTCCGGCTCATTGGTTTGAGCGTAGGCAAGCGGCGCTCCCAGAAAGCTGTGGGAAGGTCTCGAGGACGGGCTCACATCCGGCGGCAAGGATGCCGACGTGGCCCCCGTGAAAGCATTCAGGTCCACATGCTCCAGCTCGCTTTCCACTGCGTGGGCTTCAAAGTAGTTGGGGCCTGGCTCGCCGGAGCGGAGCAGCCGCGCCGCCGTCAGTTCCCCGCCCGTGATCGTTACTCTCGAAATCGTACCCAGCACAAACGCCGGCGGTTCACTGGCCGGGGCCTGGGGTTTCGGCGGATTCTCAAAATTCCACTTCCCGCGAGCGCCCGAATACAGACGGATGACCGGCTCGCTGACTTCCAGCGATTGGATGATTACCTGACGGTTCCACAGCGCCCGAGCGTCCACTTCCGCATATATCCGTCTGGCCTGGATCATGTGCCCCTCGGGAAAGCCGGAGGGATTTCCCAGCATAAAGTCGTCTACGCGGATCGAGAGTGTGGGAAACAGCGTTAGGGTCAGGCGTCCGATCTCTGCCGGCTTGCCGGTTTGCTCCTGGATGATGGCCACAACCTGGGGGCGGTAACGGTCCACATCCACCAGTATGGGGACGGCAATGATAAGCGCCACCAGAAGAACCACCAAAAAAACAACACCGCCGAGCGCGATCTTTTTGCCTCTGGACATGGCTGCCTCCTCCCGAGTCCGGGCGCGGCTGATTTCCACCGTCGCGACTTTATTTCCACCTGCTTGGGGCTCTCCCCGCCCGGCTATTTATTGAACATTTCATAATATAGTGACATTTCCACAGGCTTCAAAAGCCCTATAGAAGGCCGCCCAGCGAATCGAATGTTAAGGCATTCTATGGCACCAGCCAAAACGCAGTGGATCGCCGTTTCGATCTATGTACTCGTGGCCACTAGCCTTTACCAAATTATTCTCAATGTTACTCTTTTCGAGAAAGTACCCATTTTACAGGCCCTCAGACGATTTAGTCAGAAATATCGAGTTTTAACCGGACAGCAATGATATTATGTAAACCTCAATAATATCAATATGGTGTACTCCGAACCGTACGCGAACACGCCGCCAAGCCGGATTCTATCCCGGATTCTATCATAGATATCTGCCATGCCGCGGCGTTGAGTCTTGGCAAGCTACCCTACAGTTACCTGTTCAAATTCGAGCATTTCTCCCGATAGTGTATAGGTGGAATGTAGCGCCGCCATCCCTCGGCTGACTCGGGGCAGGCTCTGGCGGCCCAATGAGTCAGCGAAGACGCTGGCGCTACGTGACTGCCGGAACTCTATACCTACGGGAGAAATGCTGTAGGCAGGGTTAATACATCGAAGGAAAAAGCCGGGGATATTGATGGAATGCGATGTGCTCCGCAGCCAGTGACCGGTGCCACGAAACGGAGCACAAGCATGCCGCTCAAGTATTCCCCCTTTATGAAAACTGAGGACACGGGGACGGCGCGCTACCCGTCCCCACTGTGCCCAAGTCACACGCAATTCCCCCTCAGAAAAGCTCTGGGAAGTAGAAGGTCATTACGGCATTCAATCGCTTGTCGCTGACAATCAGACTTTTGTTCTTGGGGTCCAGCGTGACCCCCGCGAGGCATTTGCAAGACCCCATTCGGGCCTCCGATCTTCCACCGGGGTGGTCGAGGAGCCGCAACCGCAACATCGCCGTTGTCATGGATGCTCCAGACACCGACATAGGCGATGTCAGAGACCAAGCCTCCCTGCCCTCGGTCACTGGCAATGATCCATCCTTTCGGCGGATAAACGGTAAAAGGACCACCCAGCCTGCGGAACCCGCTCTTGGGTCCCCCAATGATGGCCTTCGGCTTTACATTGCCTTGGTCCGTGCGGTTGAAAATGAGGAAACGGGCGCCGCCCCTGCCTCCTCCGCCGACGACGACGACGTTGTTCACCGGGTCCACCGCGACAGCGCCCGCTCCCAACTGGGTGTCAGGACCTTCAATCGTGCGGATCGGCGCTACGTTGCCGTTCCCTTCCTTCGGATAGACGAGCAATACATTGCCTTCTGGGACATAGATTTCATTGTTTACGGGGTCAACCGCCAATCTGTCGGGAGCCACCAGTCGCGTATTCGAGCCCTGGATCACCCGAACCGGCGCTTCCTCGCCATTCGCGTCGCCTCGAAAAGTGAGAATAGCCTGTCCAAACTGCTGCGGCACTATGAATTCGTCATGAACCTCGTCGTAGGCGATAGCGTGCATCGTCCGCCCCAGCATGGTCTTCTGCCCTTCCAGTTTCCGGATCGGCTGCGCTGATCCATCCGCCATCCTGGCGAAGGTCGCAATCTGCGGATGTGCCACTCAGTTGGGCACCAGAATCTCTTCCCGCTTGCTGTCATACGCTACCGGATGCGGATTCCCAATCCCCAGCGCCTGCTCCCCCAGCGGTCCGCTGCGAATCACCCGCAACGGGGCGGTGTCGCCGGAAGCGTCCCGCTTGTAGACCGTCGCCGCGTGGTTGCCGAAGTTCGCTACCCACAATTCATCGTTCTTCAGATCCACGAAGACTCCGGTCGGGTTCTTAATCATGGTGCTCGAACCTTGTAAAATCCGCTTCGGGGCCACGTCTCCGCTGGCCAAAGAGTCGAACACGATGATGGAGTTCTCCATGTCGTTGGCGACGTACAACTCCTCGCGCTCCTGGTCCAGGTAAATATGCGCCGGCCAGTTCATTTGCGTCTTGGGGCCTTGAATGACCCGCAACGGAGGAGTATCTCCGCTGGCCTTCAACGGGTAGACGCTGATGGAGGGCGGCAAATGCTGCCCGGAGCCGGGCACTGCGCTGGATCTCTCCAGCGGCCAAATCCGCTTTTCTTCTCTGCTTCCGAGTTCCTCATTCTGCTGCTGGGGATCGCGCCGGGAGACTGCGCCATAGTTGCTGACGAACATCAGTTGGTTTTTGGTGTCCACGGCGATGCCGTGCGGATCGGCGAGCATCGTCCGGTCGCCCTGCAGCAGCCGGATCGGCTCTTCTTCCTCCTCCGCGTACTTCGGATAGACGACTACCGCGCTGTCATGCTGGATCGTCAGGAACATTTCCTGCGCCTCTTCATCCACGGCGATTCCAAACGTTCCGTGCGGCGTGTGCAGCGCCCGGTCCGGAGGAACGTTTCCCTTCACCTGCCGGGAGAAGATCACCAGCATGTCCACGGTGTCGTTGTTCACCGCATAGATGTCGCCCGACATCGGGTCGATGTACAGGCCGCACTGTAATTCGATCTCCGTCTTCAACCCCGCGATCATCCGCTTCGGTTCCGTCAGCCTGGCTGTCGGAGGGGTGTTGTCCAGCCGGTCGTACACCAGAATCTGAAATAAATTCTCATCCGTTAACACGACCTCATTGTTGATTGGGTCCACTGCCACCGAGCTGTAGGCCGCATAGTCATCCCGAATCATCCGCACGGGCGCCCGCTTCTCCACCTCCGCCTGGTTGGCCTCGTCTGGCATCCCCGGTCGCGAATCTTGCCGCTGGACCGCGGCCATGAGGGTGCTGGAGGCGCTGGCAGGCACCCACTGGCACATTTCTCCATCCATTTCCGGATAGGCCATTTCCGGATAGGGCTGAATCGACACGAGCTGAGCCCGGCCTGTAGGCTTTCGCCCGAACACAGTCTCTGCCGTGTCAATCTCCTGGCTGGAAACTACAAACGCCGCCGCGATGCCTATCATTATTAAAACCGCAACAAGCCCCGCCTTCCCCCGAACAGGCTCTGCTCGCTTCATTGTGCACCAACCCTCTCTTGTGAATTTTCCCGTTCGAAGACCGCAAATACTGCCTGAAAATAAGCTAGCATGACGACACATTGCTTTGCGAATGAATTATCCTTCTGAAGCCCGTTCTTGGCCTGTTTATAGACTACCCGTGAATTCCCGGCTTGTCCTTGGCTTTGCGAATTGTGCTAGAATCCTGCCCATCGTGAAACATCTTATTGTTTTTCTTGTTCCTCTTTTGAAGAATCCGAAGGGCCGGACTTTTCGGAAATCTTCGTCCATCTCCGGGAAGGCGGCCGCGGCATGGAGGAAGTAACCGCTGACATACGCGCACGGCTCGCCAAATATCCCGGCTTTCAGTTCAACGTGAAGCAGCATATCTCCGAGCATATTGAGGATGTCCTTTCGGGCTCGCTGGCCACGATCTCGGTCCGTGTCTACGGCGAGGATACGGCGTTTTTTGGGAAGGCTGTCTCCACGGTGCTCGAAGGCCAGCGTCAGCACGACCTGTTCGTCCGTTACAGTCCGGAGGCCGCAAGGCGACCCGGAAGCCATCCGCCGCACGCTGATCGACACCCCGGCCGGGGAAAAGGTGCCTCTGGGAACGCTGGCTGAGGTTGCCGTGGTGAACGGCACCGGGGTCATCTAGCATGAAAGCGCCCTCCGGGAAGTCTGGCGTATACTTTGGCGAAGGCATAGCTTGTAACGACACGCATCGGCGGAATAAGGAAAGGCGCGAAGATGTGCTGGGAATTACCATCAATCCGGCGGGCGATATGGCTGGGAATCAGCTATTGGAAATGGAGGTGCGGGAATACGTTGGACAGAACACATCCTCTCCCCACCACCGTCACCTTTGGGAAACCGTTTACTATGCCCTAAAGGAGACGACTACGCCTTGCTGCAACGCAAAGGGGAATCCGAACGGAGACTGAATTGGAGCGCGGGGGATCTGTTTGTCGTCGAAGCCAACGAATATCACATTCATCGCCCGCGCGAGGGCTCTGAGGCGCGCATTTTTCAAGTGAAATCCTCCGGGTACTTCCGGCGCGTGGGAATTGATGACTATTTAATGCAAGACAAACCAGCCAATTAGCTCTTCAAAATAAGACACGAAAGCGGATCATCGGTGAACTTTTTCCCTTTCTTGATCTTTCAGCCAATCGAAGGGAGACTTATGAGGAGATTGACGCATAATCTAGTTCTCTTTATTGCAACCGCGTTGCTGTGCTTTATCCCTGTGCGCGTTGTGGCGCAGGGAGGGCAGTCCACTCCTCTAGTGATTGAGGGGGGAACCCTCATTGACGGCAATGGAGGACAAACCGTTCGGGACGTCCTGATCGTCATCCGGGGAAACCGCATTGCGACTGTATCCCGCAAGGGACAAGCAACCTACCCGGTGGGGGCCCGGGTGCTGCGTGCCGATGGGAAATTCATTATTCCAGGCCTCATAGACTCCCACGTCCACTATCGCGAATACATGGGCGAAATGTTTCTCGCCTACGGTGTCACAGCCGTCTACGATCTGGGGAACCCCTTCCACTGGCAAACAGCCGTTCGGAAAGGGTTGAACGAAGGTAATATCCGGGGCCCCCGCTTCTACTTTTGCGGCATAGTGACCCTCCTGCGCGATGGAGAAGACGAAAGCAGAGGCGGCCCTACGATTCGTACGCGGGACATTGCTTTTATGCGGGGTCCGGAGGATGCCCGGCAGGCCGTCGCCATACTCCGGGAGAAAGCGGACTGCGTGAAGTTGAACGAGTTCATGCAGGAAGACATCTTCGCCCCCATCGCGCGGGAGGCGCGCGCAGCCGGCATGGGAGTGATCTCTCACTCGCTGGATACGATGGACTCGGTCAATTGGGGGATCACCGGCATTGAACACATGACCGGGATTGCGATCTCCACCATTCGTACCCAAGAGGGACGCGCCGCCCTGAAGGAGATGGACATCTCCGCAGGACACAAGAACAGCTTCCTGTACCAATGGATGGAGCCAGCGTACTTTGACGAACTCATCCAATCCCTGGTCCAGCGAAATGTGTTCATCAATCCGACACTGCACTTTGAGTGGAAAGCCCTGACAGAACACGCGCGAGAGCACGAGTTGGAAGACGCGCGGCTGCTGAACCATCCCGACCTCCAGTACGTTCCACTCAGCGAGCGGCTGGTCTTCTTAGGTCAGTACCACTGGGCAGACAACAGATCCCCGGCGGAAAAGGAGCAGTTCCGCCAGGGCCATCGCAAAGTGCAGGAGTTCCTCCGCCGCTTTGTCCAGGCCGGAGGCAAAATCTATTCCGGCACCGACGCAGCGGCCGCGCTCACACCGGGACTCAGCCTGCACCACGAAATGGAGCTTCTGGTGGATGCGGGCCTGACTCCCATGCAATCGATCCAAAGCTCCACTCTTTGGGCAGCAGAGATCATTGGATTGCAAGACAAACTGGGCACCATCGAGCCTGGCAAATTCGCGGACTTGGTGATTCTCAGCAATAATCCGCTGGAAGATATTCGCAATACAAAGGCTGTTGATCAGGTAATTCGCGGCGGCGAGATCATGGACACGAGCTTCCACAGCGACTATCAGTTTCCCTTCCACCTCTACGGGCCGGAGTCCAAGCACCTATATAATCCCCTTCCCGTGCTCGCAGATATCAATCCTCCCCTGTCGCCGCAGGGAAGCGAAGTCAGGCTGCGCGTGCTCGGCAGCGGGTTCGTGCCCAGCTCCGTGGTAAAGGCCGGCGAGTTGACGATCCCCACGCGCTGGGTCAGCGCCACGGAACTGGAAGCCACTCTCACCAAAGCTCACACCATGCGCGTGGGGACTTTCCTGATCACAGTCAAGACCCCGCTGCCAGGCGGCGGGGCCACAGATCCGCTGGAGTTTTACATCACGTACCCGTGACGGACCCAACCATGATTACGATGAGGTGGAATTAAATTAGACAGCTGTCGGAAGCTGCCGCGGCAACGGCAGCCATAGTGGTCCCAATTGTACGACCCCTGACAAGAGGAGGACAGACATGATCAGGATTTTATTCTTCATCACGTCCCTTGTGTTCGCAGTGATCACGCCCTCGGCATTTATGCAGCGGGTCCCGGCGTCGCCCGGCAGTCTGATCTCCATCTTCGGAGTGGAGATAGCCGACGCGACCGGCGCATCGCCCGCGCTTCCGCTGTCCACGCAGTTGGCGGGCACGGCAGTGGTGCTAGGGAGGGAACTCTCTTCCGTTGTTGTTTGCCAGCGAGGGCCGCCAGATCAACGCGATGGTTCCCAATGGCGTCCAAGCCGGCAACAACGTGCCGGTGGTGCTTAACGTGGCGGGGCAGAGCAGCCCCCCAGTCACCATGGCAGTGCAATAGCGGTCAACGAGCCGATTGCCGTTTTATGGTTGCCAATTGACTTCGCACTTTCCGCTGCGTATGTTGTCTGAGCGCCTGCTCAGGCAGCTTGCCTTATGGAGACCATTGCCGCTGCCGCCATTCTGATCTATGCCGCCGTTCTGGTCATTGGTGGCGTCGTGGGCTGGCGTCTCTCCGGCAGCCGGATGTCTTTCACTGCCAGTCTGATCAGCGCCGCCCTGCTCACCACCACCTGCCGCCTGTCGCACAACTCCTCTTTTGGCGGCTACCTAATGGCCACCATCGTGTCGCTGGCCCTTGGCATTTTGTTTGCTGTGCGGTTTCGCAAAGCAGGAAAGTTTCTTCCCTCTGGAATGATGCTGATCCTCAGCCTTGTTGTTGTCATTCTTTTAGGGTGGACCATCGTCCTCTCTTGGTAAAAGTTGCCGCAGACATTGCGGGATGGGAATAACGAACAAGAGAGCCGGCATATCGCCTGGAACAGGAATATCTGGCATCTTCCTTTAGCTTTGGTTTTGGGTTCGGCTCTGGCGGGTGGCGATTTTTCCCGTCTCTTCTCCATGCTCGATTTCCCTTACAAGGAAGGTATTTGATCCGAGGTATTACGCTGAGCCTGTTCGATCTTCTGAATGGTATTTTGAACTTCCTCAGCCTGGGGTGCGTCAGGATGGTATTCCAAAAATGCTTCCAGCTCTCTGAGGGCTTTCTTGTATTCTGAACGCCGCAGGTGTATTTCCGCCAGCGATATCCGCGGATTGGAAAAATGACCGGGGTCGAGTTCCTTCGCCAATTCCAGATAGGTCAAGGCACGGTCATAATCACCCAGCATGAAATAGCTGAAGCCGAGCTGCGCATTGGCCAGGGGATCGCGGGGACGCTCGTTCTGCGTGTGCAGATTGATCTCCAATGCCTCGCGGGAACGCCCCTGAGCCAGCAATGCCCCGCCCAAGTTGATCATCGGCTGATAGGCCCCGGGCTCCTGATCCAGCGCCTCGCGAAAATAACGCTCCGCTCTGGCGAAATCCTTTTTTTGGAAGTAGATTGTTCCCAGGTTATTGAGCGCCTGCACAAACTGGGGAGCCTGCTCCACCGCCTTCTCCAGATGCTCGATCGCGCCGTCAGCATCGCGCCGCTCCAGCCGCTTCCGCGCCTTCCTGTATTCACCGCGGGCTTTTCGGGAGATGCTCAACTCGCGTACGGAGACCGTATCCTCAAAAACAGGAATGGCCCGAACCTGCAAGGCCTCCTCATCAAAAACAAATTCTTTTTTCACCCTTCCTTTCGGATCGGAAAAACTTCGGGTGATCTCGACGGTTTGACGAATCTCCCCGTAATTCGGAACCAAGATCGCCAGGCTATAGGTGCCGGGCTGCAGCTTGCTAAACTTAAAGCGGCCCCGGGAATCTGCCCACTTCTGCGAAGTGAACGGCGATTCCATGCCCACCAAAGCAACGGACATTCGGGCTTGCCGGGCCAAGGTTCCCGGCGGCAGCGTAATTTGTCCGCGGAACTCCAGCAGCGGAGTAGTCGCTGCCTCTGCCAGCACCGGAAGAACCAGCAAGGAAAGACCTAAAACCAGCCCCCAAGATCGCGCCGAGCGCATCCGTAGCGCCCCTTGAAATAAACAGACTGTCCGGATAATGGCCAGTTGCGCCATGTCCCTATCGCCAGCGTGCGGAAGCATTTCCATCTGATTCCTAATTATATTCCGGCTTCCCTTCTCTCCACAATTGCGCGCCTGCAATGGAATTGTATCACTGGAGGCTTCCTTCCGGTTACCGCCTGCGATACACCTCTGCAACTGGAAGTTGCATCGCAGGTCAATTGCCCTTAAAATAACCCGTTCCGAAGCCTTAGGCTAGCGGATTTGCTTGAGGCTGGCGGCGCTATTTGCAATATAGCGGTGATTGTATTTCCTTAGGAGTAAAAGAATGGACCATCAGGGATGGAACCCCAGCACATATGGGATTGAAGAGCACGGCATTACGAATGCGAACATTGTTTATTGGAACCTTCCTGCCGGAGCGTTGTACGAGCATGCTCTTCAGCGCAGCGAGGGAAAAACCGCCCACCTCGGACCTCTGGTAGTCAGCACGGGACATTATACCGGCCGCTCGCCGAATGACAAGTTTATCGTGCAAGAACCCGGCAGCCAGAGCAACATCTGGTGGGGAGCCGTCAACCGGCCCTTTGAGCAAGATCGGTTCGACCGCCTTTATCAGCGCGTGATGGGATTTCTGCAAGGCAAGGACCTGTTTGTGCAGGACTGCTTCGCGGGCGCGGACCCCAGCTACCGGAAGCCTATCCGCGTGATCAGCGAGTATGCATGGCACAGCCTGTTTGCCCGCAACATGTTCATTCGTCCGGACTGGTCCAAGGTCCGGGAGCATGTGCCGGAGTACACCATCATCGCCGCCCCCAACTTTCAAGCCACGCCTGCAGTGGACGGAACCAAGTCGGAAGCATTCATTCTGGTTCACTTTGGCCGGAAACTGGTGCTCATCGGCGGCACCGAGTATGCGGGCGAAATTAAAAAATCCGTCTTTACGATCATGAACTATTGCCTGCCGCTGGAAAACATCTTCTCCATGCACTGCTCGGCGAACATCGGTCAAGAGGGAGATGTAGCTCTTTTCTTCGGCCTCTCCGGCACAGGCAAGACCACGCTCTCCACCGACGCCAGTCGCAAACTGATCGGCGATGATGAGCATGGCTGGAGCGACCGGGGTGTCTTCAACTTCGAGGGCGGGTGCTACGCCAAAGTGATCCGCCTCTCTCCCGAGGCTGAGCCGGAAATCTACCAGACCACTCGCCAGTTCGGCACAGTGCTGGAAAATGTCGTCATGGACCCGGTGACCCGGCGTCTGAACCTGGATGATGACTCGCTCACGGAAAATACCCGAGGTTGCTACCCCATCAACCAAATTGACAACTGCGAGCTTTCCGGCATGGGAGGGCACCCACGGAACCTCATCATGCTGACCGCCGACGCCTTCGGGGTCATGCCTCCGGTGAGCAAGTTGACGCCTGAGCAGGCCATGTACCATTTCCTTTCAGGCTACACCGCGAAGGTGGCGGGCACGGAAAGGGGGATGGGCAGCGAACCGCAGGCTACTTTCAGCACCTGTTTCGGCGCTCCCTTTATGGCCCTTCACCCGTCGGTCTATGCCAATCTGCTGCGCGATAAGATTGCAAAGCACAAAACGCACTGCTGGCTGGTGAACACAGGATGGAGCGGGGGGCCGTTCGGAGTCGGCAAGCGCATCAAGATCGCGTACACCCGGGCGATGGTCCGCGCCATACTGAGCGGCAAGCTCGCCTCGGTGCCCACCAAAAAAGACCCTATCTTCGGTCTCCAAATTCCTCAAACCTGCGAAGGCGTTCCGGCAGAAATTCTCTGGCCCAGCACTACCTGGAAAAATGCCGCCGACTATGATGCCAAGGCGAAGGATTTAGCCCAAAGATTTGAGAAGAACTTCGAGGCATTCGCTCCCAGTGTTTCTCCGGAAGTTTGCACCAGCGGCCCTAAAGTAAAATGAGCCGGTTCTTGTTCTGAGAGTGGCCCTTCTTGGTTTGGTGGTTTAGCAACGGTGGTTTAGCAGCGGTGCCTTAGCAGCAAATCAGCGATTACCGTCGAACAGCGCCTTCATGTTCGCCCGGTACCATTCGACCGTTTTCTCAAGCCCTTCTTCAAACAGAACCGTAGGTTCATAGCCGAGATGCTGCCGGGCCTGGCTGATGTCTGCCTGGGAGTGCAATATGTCGCCGGGGCGCGGGGCGGCGTAGATGGGCTCCACATCGGCCCCGATGATCCGTCGCAGCGTGGCAAACGTCTTGTTGAGTGTCTGCCGCTCGCCGGTAGCCACGTTCAGCACCTTCCCGGCTACCTGAGAAGCCGTGCATGCAAGCAAGTTGGCCTGCACTGCATTGTCAACATAAGTAAAGTCGCGGGAGTGCTCGCCATCGCCAAAGATCGTCGGCCGCTTGCCTTGCAGCAGAGAAGTAATAAATAGCGATAAAACACCCGAGTAGGGCGAAGTGGGGTCCTGGCGCGGGCCGAAGATGTTGAAATACCTTAAGCTCACCGTTTCCAGTCCATAGGTTTGCGTAAAAACCATGGCGTACATTTCCCCCACCAGCTTGGTAATGGCATAGGGAGAAATGGGGTTGGACGGCATGGACTCGACTTTGGGCAGGGTTGGAGTATCCCCATAGGCGGAAGAGGACGCCGCATAGACTACGCGTTTCACACCGGCGTCCCGCGCAGCCACCAGCAGGCTGAGCGTCGCGTCGATGTTCATCTGGTTGCTGGTAACGGGATCAGTGACCGACCGGGGCACAGAAGGCAATGCGGCCTGGTGCAGAACATAATCGACACCCGCCAGCGCGGGACGGAGACGCTCCAGGTCGTTGAGATCCACCTCCTGGAACTCAATCCGGTCCAGCACTTCGGTAAGGTTCTGCGGCTTGCCGGTCAGGAAGTTGTCTACCACCCGAACCTGCTCGCCGCGCCGCAGCAATTCACGCACCAGAGCGGAACCGATAAACCCCGCTCCGCCAGTTACCAGGTAAAGAGCCATAGTACCTCCGAAGGGTAACTGTAATCGGCTGCCGAAGTGCTGTCAATCTTCACCCTGCCGGGAGTGCCGGTCCAGTTACCAAAACCGTCCGGCAGCCTCAACTTTGCTCCCACAAAACCTTTCTGTTATTATCCTTACCATGCAGCCGAAAGAGTTCGTGCACCTGCATCTGCACACCGATTACAGCTTGCTGGATGGCGCCTGCCAGATTTCCGGGTTGGTGGACCGGGCCCTTCGTCAGAAAATGCCGGCTGTTGCGGTAACCGACCACGGCAACCTGTTCGGGGCGATTTCTTTTCACAAATCCGCCACCGCGCGCGGACTGAAGCCGATTGTGGGATGCGAAGTGTATGTTTCCCAGCAGGGGCGATTCACCCGCCATGAGTCCGACCGCTACAATCATCTCGTTCTGCTTTGCGCCAATCAACAGGGTTACCGAAATCTTGTCAAACTGGTTTCCGCCGGATATCTGGAAGGTTTCTACTACAAGCCCCGCATTGACAAAGACCTTCTGGCCAGCCACTCCGAGGGTTTGATTGCTCTTTCGGCTTGCCTACGGGGAGAAGTGGCCGAGGCTCTTCTGGCGGAGAAGATGGACGAAGCCCGCCGCGTGGCGTATCAGTTCCAAGATATCTTCGGGAAGGAGAATTTTTTCCTGGAGATCCAGGATCAGGGGCTCGATGCGGAGAAGCGAATTAATCCCCTCCTTGTGGAACTGTCCCAGCAAACCGACATCCCGCTGGTGGCAACCAACGACTGCCACTATCTCAGCCAGGAGGACTCCCGCGCCCACGACGTGCTGCTCTGTATCCAGACGGGCCGAACCGTTGGCGATACGAAGCGGATGAAGTTTGCCACGGACCAGTTTTACATGAAGTCTTACGAGGAGATGATGCAGGTTTTCCGGGAACTGCCCGATGCAGTAGGACGGACGGCGGAGATCGCTGCCCGATGTGACTTGCAACTGGAAAAGGTGGCACATCCCTTCCCTCACTTCGATGTCCCTCCCGACGAAACGCTGGACAGCTACTTTGCGCGAGTCGCCCGCGAAGGTTTCCAGGCACGGCGGGAAAAGCTCGAGGAAAAAGCGAGCCGGGGCGAGTTGCGGCAGACTCTGAATGCTTACGAAGAGCGCCTGGAAAAAGAAATTCTGACCATCCAGCAGATGCAGTTTCCCGGGTATTTTTTGATCGTCTGGGACTTTGTTCGTTTTGCCAAACAGAAAAACATTCCTGTGGGGCCGGGGCGAGGCTCGGCGGCAGGCAGCTTGGTTTCCTATTCGCTCGGAATCACCGGCATCGACCCGCTCCAGCACAACCTGCTGTTTGAACGCTTCCTCAACCCGGAACGGGTTTCCCTTCCCGATATCGATATCGACTTCTGCATGAACCGCCGTGGCGAGGTCATTGATTACGTGACGAATAAGTACGGCCGCAAGAATGTGGCGCAGATCATCACCTTTGGGACGATGGCCGCCAAGGCAGCTATCAAGGATGCCGCGCGCGCAATGGAATTTTCCTACGGGGAAGCGGATCGAATCGCCAAGCTGGTACCGAGTGTCCTGAACATCACGCTCGAACAGGCCTTGCGCCAGTCCCCTGCCCTGGCCAGCCTGGTGGAGCAAGACCCGCGCGTGGCGGATCTGATGGGGATCGCCCGGCGGCTGGAAGGCATGGTCCGGCACGCCTCCACCCACGCCGCAGGAGTGGTTATTTCTCCGCAGCCCCTCACCGAGATGATCCCTCTCTACCGGAGCAATAAGGAAGAGATCGTCACCGAATATGACATGAACGGCCTGGAGACCGTCGGCTTGCTCAAGATGGATTTCCTGGGCCTGACTACCCTGACCGTGGTGGATGACACGCTCCAGTTGATCGAGTCCACGCGGGGCGAAAAGATCGATCTGGACCTGCTGCCGCTCGACGACCAAGCCACCTACGAGCTTTTTTCCAAGGGTCTGACAAGCGGTATCTTCCAGTTTGAATCCAGCGGGATGCGGGATATTCTCCGCCGTTACCGCCCTTCCCGCCTGGAGGATCTGACGGCGCTGAACGCCCTGTACCGGCCAGGGCCGCTGCAGGGCGGGATGATCGATGACTTCATCCAGCGGAAACATGGAAAAAAACCCATCACCTACGACTTACCCGAGTTGCAGGAGATCCTTTCGGAGACTTACGGCGTCATCGTCTATCAGGAACAGGTCATGCAGATCGCCAACCGCTTGGCGGGATTCAGCCTGGGACAAGCGGACCTGCTGCGCCGCGCCATGGGCAAGAAAAAACATAAGGAAATGGCAGCCCAGCGCGAGCGCTTTGTCAAAGGGGCCGTCGACAACGGTTTTCCGAAAAAGAAGGTGGTTCGCATCTTCGATCTGATGGAGCAGTTCGCCGGCTACGGATTTAATAAATCCCACTCGGCCGCCTATGCCTTCCTGGCCTATATCACCGCCTACCTGAAGACTCATTACCCGGTGGAGTTCATGGCGGCGGTGCTGACCAGTGAAACCGGCAATACGGATAAGCTGGTTCAATATATCAACGAGTGCCGGGAACTGAACATCCCGCTCTTACCCCCGGATATTCAGACCAGTTCGTGGAGCTTCACTCCCGCAGGCGATTCCATCCTCTTCGGGCTGGGAGCCATCAAAAATGTGGGCTACAGCGCCATCGATTCCATTTTGGCCGCGCGGAAAAGCATCGGGAACTTCGAATCTCTCTACCAGTTCTGTGAGATTGTCGATCTGCGCTTGCTCAACAAACGCGTGCTGGAAAGCCTGATCAAGGCCGGGGCGATGGACTGCCTGAAGGCGCGCCGCTCCCAATTGTTTGCCAGCGTGGACCGGGCCATGGAATCCGGCCAAAAGCTGCAGCGGGCCCGCGAATCCGGGCAGCATGATCTGTTTGGAGGCTCCTGGAAGCCTGCCACGGATCAAGCGCTGCTGCCGGATGTTGAGGACTGGCCCGAATCACAGACACTTGCCGGTGAGAAGGAAGTGCTAGGGTTCTACATCACCGGCCATCCCTTGCAAAAGTATGAGGCCCAGCTGCGAAGTCTTGGCGCTGCCGAAACCTCCTCTCTCACGGATCATTCCCCGCAAGAGGAAGTGACCGTAGCCGGAATTATCGCCTCGGTGCGTGCAGCACGCAGCAAGAAAGGGGATCTGTGGGCTACTGTGGCATTGGAAGATCTGACGGGCAAAATAGAGTTGTTGATCTTTCCGGAAGCCTACCGCCGCCTGCATGAGCGTTTGCAGCTGGAAGCAATTGTTTTTGTTAAGGGGCGACTGCAAATGGAGGAAAACGCCCCTGTCCGAATCGTGGTTGCGGAGTTGACTCCGATCGATACCGGAGTTTCGGGCCGATCCACTGTGCTCATCCGCGTCCGGCTGCAAGGGGAGAACGGAAGCGCTGCCCAGCGGTTATTCGATCTTTTTCGAGCAAAGCCCGGCAACGCATCCATACGTCTCGAACTGGAGCGGGGGCAGGACTTTCAAGCCCTTCTGGAGCCAGATATACAGGTACAGCCTGATGCCGAGTTTGTCTCCACCGTGGAACAGATCTGTGGAAAAGATTCCGTGCGCCTCGTCTAAGGCGCAAGCCTAGCATCGAAATCGCCGCTAAGGAAGAATAACGAATGGTCGATCCGGAAAAAGCCAGACTGGAGTTGGAAGGCATCGAGCAGGAAATCGAGGCCTTGGCAAAGAATTCACCCGGCGCAGAGGCTCAGCCCGATGTGGATACCGCCAATCGGATCGAGCAGCTCACCGGACAACTGAACCAACTCAGAGCGGAACTCGCCGCCCACCCGTCTCCCTGGAACCGCGTGCAGATGGCGCGCCATCCCCAGCGGCCTTACACCCTGGAATACGCGAAGTACCTCTTCCAGGATTTTGCAGAGCTGCACGGCGACAGGGCTTTTGGAGACGATCCCGCCCTGGTTGCCGGACTGGCGCAGTTTCACGGCCGCCCCGTCGCCGTGGTTGGCCACCAAAAAGGGCGCGACACGACGCAAAAGCTTCGCCGGAACTTTGGAATGCCGAAGCCGGAGGGTTACCGCAAGGCTCTGCGAATTATGCGCATGGCAGCCAAGTTCAACCGGCCCATTTTCACCTTTGTGGACACGCCGGGAGCCTATCCGGGCATTGGCTCCGAAGAACGGGGCCAAGCGGAAGCCATTGCCAGAAATCTCCTCGAGATGGCACGTCTCCCGGTCCCGATCCTTGTCACCATCACAGGAGAAGGCGGCAGCGGGGGAGCTTTGGCGATTGCGATCGGCGATCGCATTCTGATGCTGGAAAACTCCGTCTACAGCGTGATCTCCCCAGAGGGTTGTGCTTCGATCACTTGGAGAGATGGGAAGAAGGCAGAACAGGCAGCCGACGCGCTGAAGATCACGGCCCAGGACCTGGACTCTCTCGGCATCGTGGACCAAATTGTCCCGGAGCCGCCCGGAGGAGCACAGACCGACCAGGAAAAGATGGCACAGATCTTGGACCCATTGCTCGAACAGGCACTACAGGAAGTCCAGCGCTTGCCGGTTCCGGAGTTGCTGGAAAAGCGTTATCAGAAGTTCCGGCATATCGGCCAATTCTTCCGCGATACGAGCGCAAGCTGACGGTTGTTCCTCTGCTCCCCAGACAGCAGCTCTTTTTTATGGACCTCTTCTTGCTGCAAACCATTCTGGCTGACTCGGAAATTCGGACCCGGCAAATCGCCGGGGCATCTCCGGCAAAAATTAATTTGCGACGGAAAGCCTGTTTCGTCATCTAAAAATAGGGTGATTGGAGCAGGATCAGTTTTGGAATTGGGCGCTGAAGGCGAAACCCGGCAATAACAAGTTGATTACCGTTATCATTCCCACTCTAAACGAAGAAGACTCTCTGGCTCAGACGCTGGAATCGCTGAGTGCGGCCAGGGGCCAGTTTGAAATGATTGTCGTCGACGGACAGAGCACCGATTCGACACGTGACATCGCTGCCCGTTATTGCCGGACCCTCGCCTGTCCACCCCACCGGGCGATGCAAATGAATCACGGGGCAGAAGAGGCTCAGGGCGAGGTGCTTTTGTTTCTGCACGCGGACGTGGTCTTTCCCGCAACTGGAATTCTTTCCGTGGAAGCGGCGCTGGCCGACCCGCAGATCGTCGGGGGCAATTTTGACATTCTGTACGAAGGTCCCGGCATGGCCAGCAGCCTCTTTACGGCCATCAACCGGTGGCGCAGGCCCTTCGGCATCTTTTATGGCGACTCGGGAATCTTCGTGCGGCGCGAAGTGTTCCAGGCTATGGGCGGATTCCGGACCCTGCCGCTCATGGAAGATTTCGATTTCGCGCGGCGTCTCGTGAAGTCCAGCAAAACGGTTTGTCTGAAGGATTCTCTGCTCGTCTCTGCCCGGCGATGGGAGGAGCACGGAGTGTTCCACACGATGGCTGCCTGGTTCTTCCTGCAAACTTTTTTCTTGCTGGGCGTCCCGGCACACCTCCTGGCCCGATACTACCTCCCGATTCGCCGCCAGTCGCTCGCCTCCGAGACGGTTCTCGAATCCGCCAAAGTGGAATCGAAACTGTAATTTCTTTCCAGAAAGCTAGCCGAGAAAAACCTGTCGATGTGCCGCAGTTCACTTTTCCGCAGAAGTGGTTTGGGAAATCTCGGCTCCCGTCAACCCCGCGCCCGGCAAATAGATACGGGGCCAGATCGCGAGGGTGAAGGCCAGTATTCCTCCCACTTGCAAGAACGCCGAAGCGGCTAACACAAGATTTCCAAGCAAGGCTGGAAACAGCAAAGCGGCGCTTCTCACCGCCAGTCCCACGCTCAGCAGTAGGTACGCCGCCCAGGCCAGCGGGTCACGAGCGGCCTTCTGGCGGCTCTCGCCACTCCTGCGCGGGAACATCCACAAGGCCACCCCGCAAACCATGTTCAGGAAGAAGCCGATTCCCAGCCAATGGATGTGCACCGTAAAGAGCTTTTCGTGTGGCGACGACACTACCCCCGCTTGTCCCAGCAACATCCACCCTCCTGCCGTTGCCCCCAGTAGCAACCAGATCAAAGCAGTCTTGATGAACAAGCGGTGAATCAGCAGCATTCGGCCAACTCCAACAAAGATTTTTTGCGCCAGGACTCCCTAATCGTGAAGCATTGCCACACAGCGGAGCAGAAAAAACGCTGCGCCTCATATTGCTCGCTCCGTGGAGATGCCTGCCACTTAGTTTTAATTCCTGCAGTGGTTATTCCGAAGATTTTTTCCGATCCGGAGTTTCGATGCTGGAAGCGGCGGCTGCCCGGTAGCCGATTACGGCGTAGTCCATGCCGCCGAAGTAAGTTTCGTTGAATTGCATCACAGCGGCATTCCAGGCCTGCAACGAGTCCGCTTCAATCACATGGGATTCGAGCTGGGGAATCACTGCCAGTCCGCCTGCCGCAGGGGAAAGAAAATGTGTCGTGATCTTCCTCAGGCCAGCCTCAGCAAACAGGAACCGCAATTGAGCGGGCGGAACAGGCCGGACATGGGTCGGATCAAGAAAAAACGTCTTGCTGAAAATTGCCAGGCACTCGGGATTTTGCGTCTCCACTGCAAATATTCCCGCAGGAGCCAGTTTTGCCGCGCACCGGGACACCAAGCGGATGTATGCCTGCGGCTCCAGATGCTCCACAAACTGCGCGCAAAAAATTCCGTCTAACGAGCCGTCGGGCACGGTCTCCAGATAGCTGAAAACATCTGCTTCGACCGCATCGAGACCTTTTTCCAAACAACAGCCCACCATGTCCGGGCTCAAGTCAATTCCCCGGCATCCTGCCCCTGCCTCGCGCATCAGTTCCAGAAATTCGCCCCGGCCGCAGGCGATATCCAGCACGTTCTTCCGGTCTTGAAACAATGGCAGGTAGAAACGCTGGCGGGCACGCACCTCGTCCTCCGTCCCGCGAAAATGCCGCTCCAATTGAAAGTAGTCGATTCCCGAAGGGAGCGTCGCCTTTCCGCTGCTTCCTGAACCCGAATCGGCAACCACCGCGCGAGCGTCATCCGTTCTGGCTTGAGCCACTCTCGCCTGGGCGGTTATACGCTGGCGCAGGATACGAAGCTCTTCGTGAATTTGCTCCTGCAGGGATTCCAGAAGCTCAAAGGTGCGATCCTGCAATGCAGTAGATTGCCGCGCCATGACGCCGTCATAAGTCCATCGATGCAGCTTCATTTGCTCTTCAAAATGTGCGCGCAACTCGTCCATTTCCTGTCCTAAAACACGATTGGAATGTTTCAGGGAATCAGTCAGAACTGTGAGATTTCTGTTGTGGTCCTGAAGAACCTCTGTAACTCCCGCCAGCGACTCTACCACTGCGTGATTAAAATCTCTCTGGGGACGGACCAGCCAACCTAGAAGCCGTGCGAGTGTATTTTTGCATACCTGGACCAGGTCATTTGCGAAGCTCGAAGGCCGCGGGTTCACAGTCCCAATCGCGGATGCAAGTCGGCCGGCCTCCGCCTGCGACTTCTTGAGGGGCCCGGTGGACGGCAGGTTCAACTCGGGGTCCTCGGGGACCACCCTCGCCAGCTTCCTGGCAAGTCGTTCCCGGATTTCGTGGAGCAACCCGGCCAGTTCCGTGTTTTGCTGATTGTTGGCAGACATGGAGAAAACCTCCCCTTCGGGATGAGCGCCTCCTCAAGCGGGCATCGGAGACCGCGAAGGCAGCTTGCGGGTTGTCACGCGCGCGTGCAGATTGGCAACCCCGGCTGTGCGTCGCGAGTCGATCACGTGAAACGATAATACTCCGTCCAGCCAGTCATGGCTGGTTCCGTCGGGCGATTGGGTGGCAACCGTCAATGTGTACTCCTGCGGCGTCAGCCAGCAGGGAAACGCAAAACTCACCTCGCAAAATTCACCCGGCTGCCCCGGCCCCGGGGAAGCATCTTCCAGCTCTGTGTTGGTGCCGAAAACATCCATTCCGATTCGGGTGCGGATCATCATTCCTACCACCGGGCGAGGGTGATGGTCCCGGAAGTAAACCAGCACGCGAACCCGCATACTCTCTCCGGAATGAAACACCTGGGTCGGCCGGTTGGTTTCATTTGAAAGCTCCACCTTCACTACGACCACCTGACGGTCCCCATGACGATAGGAATACTGCAAATTTTCCAGGGACTCCGCTGCCGGATCGGAGAGCATCGGCGGCGGAGTTGCCTGCGCGAAAGCCCTCTGCCGCTCCAGCACAAGACCATTGTAGCGATTCACGACATCGTCCGGGTCGCCTTCGGCCAGGATGTGCCCGTCCATAAGAAGGACCGCCCGGTCACAAAGCAGTTTCACCAGCCCTACGTCGTGGGTGACCAACAGCACGGTGACACCCCGGCGTTTTAACTGCTCGAATGTCTGAATGCAACGGTTGACAAAGATGGCATCTCCTACCGCCAGCACTTCATCCACCACCAGAATCTCCGGATCCACATGAATGGCGGCGGCAAAGGCCAGACGCACGTACATCCCTGTAGAGTAGGTTTTCACGGGCCGGTTCATGAAGTCGCCGATCTCGGCGAAGCTCTCAATCCGGGAGAAATTCTGCTGGATCTCCTGCCGGGAGAGCCCCATAATTTCGCCGTTGAGAAAAACGTTCTCTCGCCCCGTAAATTCCGGGTTGAAGCCGGCCCCGAGCGAAAGCAGGGCCGCAATCCGGCCCCGTGTCAGCACGCGCCCCCGCGTCGGTTCCAGCATGCCGGTGACAATCTCCAGCAGCGTGCTCTTGCCGGAGCCGTTCGGCCCGATGATGCCCAGAACCCCGCCCCGTTCCACATTGAAGCTGATCCCTTCCAGTGCCCAGAACTCCTCGTGATAGGAGCGCCGTCCGAAGGTAAGAATTTCTTTCAGACGAGCAGCAGGAGCGGGATAGAGCCGGTACATCTTGGCAACATTACGCGCTTGAATGGCAAACATCAGATCAAATCCGCAAAAGACTTCTTCACTTTGTAGAACCATGCATGCCCGCCAAAAAACGCCGCTACAGAAACAACCCACAGGGTGGCGAGAGGACCCCAGTCCGGCGGCGAGTTTTCGAGCATGATGGCGCGATAGGCTCCCACGATGGCGTACATCGGGTTCTTTTCAAACAGCCAGAGATAGGATTCCGGCAGTGCCGTCGCCGGATAACAGATCGGCGTTATAAAAAACCACACCGTTAGCAAGAATCCCAGGATATGACCCGTATCCCTCAAAAAAACTCCCAGCGCCGCCAGAAACCAGCAGAGTCCCACAGTCAGCAAAAACTGCGGAACGAGAACCAGCGGGAAGTAGGCCGCGGTCGCGGGGATTCCAGCTCCCAGCGCCACCAAGGCCACCAGAAAAAGTAACAGCCCGAAAAACTCCGTTACCAGACCCGCGAGCGTCAAGTTCAGAGGAAGAATCTCCAGAGGAAAGAGCACACGCTTGACAAAATTACCGTGATCCATCACGGTGGTGGCGGATCGCCCCACCGCCTCGCTGAAAGCCATCCACGGCAGCATGCCACAAAGAAAATAGAGAACAAATCCAGCAGAGCCCTGCTCGGCGCGAAAACGGACCCGCAAAACGACAGAAAACACAAAGTAGTAGGCCAGCATCAGCAGCAGCGGATGGAGAATGGTCCAAAGAGCGCCGCCGAACGAACCCCGGTAGCGACCCAGAACGTCTCGCCGCACCATTGAAAAAATGAGAGAGCGGCGATGCGTCAGGGTGCGCAAGGGATACCAAAACGCCCGCAACAGCGACCGCAGGATACGGCGCGCCCGCATGCGGGCGCGAGTAGTGCGCTGAACACGCTGCACGGTGACATTCTCCGGGCTGGAGGCGACTTCCAAAAACACAAACTCCGAACCGCACTCGTAAAACCAGCCGACCTGCTCCTCTACTGGAGAGATCACAACATGGTACCGGCCTTCCTCGGGAGGCAACTGAATCTCCGCCGTTGCCTCGCATTTTTCTCCCGGCTTACAGTCGCCTCCCAGGCTGGCTCGGGCGCCGTCTATCAGCAGCAGCCCGGTCTGGGCATCGAAGACGTGATAGCCGAGATGAACCGGGCCCGCCTCGACTGCTCTCCCATCATCCGAGCCGTTTTCCCGCGACACCGCCCGCTCTGTCCAAACCATTCTGCTGGAGTTTTCAATCGTGCAATGCACATAGATCCGGCAAGGCCCATCGGTCCGGACCTGAGTTCGGAGAAACCGAGCGCGGTATGAACGGGTAGATTTTGCCGACGGCATTGTGTTGATTACTCTCTCCAGCACTCTATCGGGACGCGTGTCGTATTGTGCAAAGCGAGCATCGCTCCGCTTCTTGCATGCTTCCTCGCACGTTGCGAATTATTCCATAAGCAGCTACGGAGAATAGTATAGCTCTCTGGGCCACCGTTCCCGGACCTGGCCGACCTTCCGTCCCACGCAGTAAATGATCTCTCCCCGCAGCGCCGGCGAGAATTGATCTGCCTCCAGCAATTTTCCGGCGCATTCGGAAATGGGTTCCTCATTGCCGTAGTCGCCGGTTTCCAACAAAGTTACTTTGAAACCGGCTGCATCCATAAGCAAAGCGACTTCGCGTGGCGCATATTCTCTGCTGTGCCGGGGGTCCGCCCTGCCTTCTTCGTCCGGCTTGATGTACGCGTGGAACAGCCCCGGGTGGTAACCGTGCAGGACGGCGCGAACACTGCGCAAACTGGTTACGTTCGGCGTGCTGAGCACCAGATGCCCTCCGGGCGCGAGAATGCGGTTGATTTCCCCCATCATGTGCATGGGGTCGGCTGCCAGGTGTTCGAGCAACTCGCAGCACAAGACAGTATGGAAATAGCCGTCCGCATACGGAAACCGATCCCGCTCCACATCAAACAGGTCAACGGGACAAGTAAACACCTCTCCGCCCGGGGCTGTTGCAGCCCGGTAATCAGTTCTTCCCGCCGGGCCATAATATGCGCCCCTGACTTCCCCGTACTTCAAATACTTTCGGAGTGCCGGAGTCAAATGCAAATAGCAGCCCAATTCCAACACCCGGCCTTCGGCATGGCCGGCAGGAGTAATCTCAACTGTATGCGCCAAGCGATTGCGGTGCAGGAGCACATATTCTTCCATCATCGGAGATGCATGAGAAAACCCGACAATGTATTCCTCCAGTTCTTCCTTGGAAACATCAGTGCGGCAAGGCTCCTCTCCAGTAACTCCGGAGACTTGCTGTGGCTCCGAGTTCCTCCTGGCGGGTTCACTGGCGGCACACTGCTTGAGAAATTCAACATACTCTGCCGCCACTTTCGGCCATGCACATTCTTGCGCCGCGTACGCTGAGGCACGCTCTCCAATCGCTCGGGCCAGGACGGGTTCCCCCAAAAGAAGCCGCATGTACTCAAAAAGCCAGTCGATTTCCCTTTCTCCCACCGGAATCTTCACGGCGACATCGTCGGGAAGCTCAACGAACGTCCCAATCTCGGAAACTAATGCAGGCTTGCCCAGCGCCATCACCCGCAAAAAACTGCCGGAAGTTTCGCCGGCAGTCGGTCCGCGCAGGTTGACGCAGATATCACAGGCCGCCATGCAGTCCACAAAAGTTTCCAGCGCAACATAGCCCAGGATATGGACGGCGTCCTCAATCTCCAATTCCGCAATCAAGGGCCGCAGTGGATATTGCGGGTGCTCTTCACCCACCAGCACCAGCTTGGCTTTGGGGTACAACTTGTGGAGACGCGCAAATGCCCGCAGCACTTGGTGGATTCTCTTGTAGGGCTTCAAAAAACCGAAGACGCCCAGGACCGGCGTGCCATTGTCCAAGGGAAGCCCGGCGAGTTGCGCCAGGCGGCGGCGCGCTTTTCCTGTATCCACAGCGGATATTTCGACCCCGTGCTGGATTTTACGGAGAGGGAGAGGGAACCCATTTCCCTGTACCTGGCGCACCACATAATCACTGTGGACAATTGCTCCCCGGCTTTGTTCCAGCAACCGGCGGTTCATGGCGATATTGTCATAGTCGGGTTCTTGCAAGCCTTCCCTGACACTTTGCGCCCGTTCCAGGGCAGCAAGGCCGGCATTGTATTCGACTTCCCGGAAGTATCCCTCCCAATCCTGACGGGCGATCGTGACATTAGCCAGCAGGTGGTGCAGATTGAATTCATGGAGCACCAGCACGCCAGGTATCCGCAACGCCAAATTGTAGATATAGACGTGGTAGGGGTTGTTTCCGATGTGATAGAGCACTACGTCATAGCGCCCGGCGCGATACTCCGGCTCAAATTCCCGGTAATGCCGAACCCGCAGCCGGTCGCAGAGCAGCGGGTTGGAAGGCTCGTAATCCTCGATGAAAACGTCCACCCGGTCCACTTGCGCTGCTAAGTGCGGCAAAAGGGCTTCACAGTAATCTGAGATGCCGGACGGTTTCGGATTCAGGGACGAGAAAAACGCAATGCGCATGGTCGAAGAGAAGGTTCGGATGGAGAATTCCAGGCGGTTGTCCGGTTTCCGTTATTGTTTGTAGCACACAGGTCGCAGGAATCAGGGATTTGCGTTGCTCACTCCATCTCGGCGGAAAATACCGCCAGAGGAAACGCGACCCGGACCCGCACAGGTTTGGGAGTCGCATCGGTCGAAATCCACAGTTCAACGGTTCGCTCCGAATTGGGCCCCCTGTATGTCACCATATACTTTTCCGCAGGCCACTGCCGCCCGCCCGCCTTCACTGTTTCGGGCCCCGCCGCTTCAATCTGCAAGCTGAAGTTAGCCCCCAAATGGAATGTTCCCGAGTCTAAGGTCTTGCCCAAAGCGAGCTGGTTGCGAAAATAATAAAGAACCGCCAACGGGTCTCGGGCGCACTCCGGGATGGACGCTGAGGTTGTTTGATCTCCCCTCGTTCGCCGCGCCAGGTGCGCCGTCTGGTCAAATTCTATCGACTCGTCTAACGTCTTCGATCCCCTGCGGGTATTTCCCCGAAATTGGAGGGAACAGAGGCCATCCTTCGTGGCGACGGAGGAGGAAGAGCGGCTGATGTTGTACTGAGGCAAGCCAGCTTCTACCGTAAGCTGAAAATGCAGCTCCTCTCCCGAGAAAGAGCCGTGCAAGACAGCTTCGCCCAGTGTCGCCCCGCTCGGCCAAAGAAGCCTGTACGTCAAGCTCTCTTCCTCGTCAAACAGCGAAAAAGGCGCTTCGCCTTCTTCCGCTGCAGCAGCAGCGCCGGACATTCCTGCGACCGCGCAGCCCAACAACAAGACGGCTCCCCATAAATATTTATTAAGCCAAATCAATACCGATTCTCCGAATTTACAAGCTGGCGCTCAGGCTCCCTGACAGCGCTTGCCGCCGGGTGCGCAGCGGTGACGCTTTGATTGCAAACCGTGTGCAAACCCTGCGCCGCCAGCCGCTGGCAGAAATCCCAATCCGCCCACTGCCCCGCCGCATCCGGATATTCCCTGAAAAATCCCACCTGCTGAAAGACACTGCGCCGGAGGAGCACACAGACCCAGGGAAGCGCATCGACTTCCAGCCATTCCGGCTGGGAGTGCCAGCAGACACCGTTGTCGGAGTTCCATTGCGCGGTGCCTTCTTTCCCAATCAGCAGACCCCGGATCAAAGCACCCCCATCGGGGCTGACAACCTGCGGTCCTACCTGGGCCGTACCCTCATCAAAGGTCTCCAGCAGCCGGTCAAGCCAATCAGGAAGGAGCATTCTGCATTCGCTGTCCATCAAACAAATAAAATCCGCCTGGCTGCTTCGAATCGCTGTATTGATCCGCTCCAGTTGACCGGGACCTTTCGGAATCGGAACCATGCGTATCCGGCCAGTCCGCCCAATGAAATTCGATTGCTGGAAAAAAAACCGGGTAGATTGTTCCGAACCAAGATACAAGAGGTCCACGTGCTGTTTTGTCTTCGGGAAGCGAGTGGCGCGACCTATCTGTTTCGAAAGATAAGCTCGCAATCGCGTGCGCAACAAAAGTTCAGCCCCTGACAGCAGCCGAAGCGAAAAGAATCCAAGATGCAAGAGCCGAAGAGGCATCCATCTTCCCGCCGTCCCAGCGACAATTTGGAACGATAAACGATCCCGCAGCCGCCACAGGAAGTGCTGGTAAAGCGTCCGCACGTCGCGAGCAGGAAACCCATCCGCTTGCTCATTGTATATCTGCCGCCGCGAAAGCGGCAGCAGCCATGCCAGCAGCTTCATCCGGCGATACGGCTCATTCGTACAGGGAATAATCCAACACTGGAAATCTCCGTACGCTCTGCCGAGTTTCCAGGTTTGGAGAAAAGCAGAAAGGACACCCGGCCTAAGGATTGTGAACGAATCGAACAGGCTACTTGCAGGTTCCAGTAAAGCAGGGGGCAAAAGACCATGCAGTTTCGCCTCCGGAAAGCGGTTGCGCAGTACGGGAACGATCTGCTTCAAATAGAAAGCCGAGGCGGAGCCCACCACGCCCACCGGTAATATCCGTCGGAGCAATTCCTGATTGTTGCGCTTCCTCCAGCGCCAGTGGCGAATTAGCAACCGCAGATTGCGCCCATGAAAAGCGTCGATCTGTTCGTTATAGATTTCCACGTTCCAAAGCGGAAGCCACCATGCCAGCCACTTCAGGCCGGTAAATTTTTCATTCGTGGCGGCCAGGACTACTCTCTGAAAGCGTCCCTTGCCGACACATTGCGGCAACAACCGGAGGTAAGCAAATGGCACGGGCTGGTTCAGCAGTACGAACGAATCAAATAATTCAGCCAATTCAGCCGGAGCGATGCTGGTCACAGGCGGAAGCACTCCGTGAACACGGGCTTCCGGAAAACGGCGGCGCACGCTGGCAACAATCGAGCGCAGGCGTGACGGAGACGCCGATCCCATGACGCAGACAGGCCCCTTTGCAGCCAGAAGCCGCTTGATCCAAACCCACAGCAATCTGCCCGGACCGCACGAGACGCGAGTGCCGTTTTCCGCAGAAAAAGTCACCTTGCCCCGCAGCGTCAGCGCCAAGAATTTCAAAAATCGAAAACGCTGCCGGGAAGTCAAGCAAATGATTTCCGCATGGGGGGAAAGCCCCAGGAACTTCAGCAGACGCAACCACAAAACCGGGGCGGAACGCGCCTGATAAAAGAGCGTCTGTTCGGGCCGTAGCGAAGCAAACTCACCCAGTTGCCCGGCGAAGCCGGCACCCAAAACCACTCGCAGCGAAGCGCCGTTCTTGTTGAGGCCTAATCGCTTCAGGTCAGCGGAGACCTCAGCCAGCGTGCCTGTGGCAAAGTAGACAACTTTCATATTGCTTGCCCCGGAAATTGAGAACCTCTACTTTATAACACTCTAGGAGGGTTGGCGGCAGCCCTCTAAAAATTGAAGATACCGCGACTGGATTCGCGGGCCTATTCTTTGCAAGCTAAAGGCGTTTTCCACTACAATCCGCGCCGACTCCCGTATGCGGCCCCAATATCCATCGTCGCGAAGCAGGCGGACAACGGCCGCCGCCGATTCGGCAGGAGTGTCGCGAATTACTACGTGGTGGTCCGGAAGCAGCCCAAGCCCCAGCGGAGCAAACGAATTGCAAACCACCGGCACGCCAGCCGCCATCGCTTCAATGATCTTGGTGCGAATCCCTCCTCCGCTGTTTATGGGAGCGACATAGACACGGCTTTGCTGATAGACATCCCGCAGGTCCTCCACATAACCGCGATAATCCACGTCATGGTCATGCAACAGACCCTTGATGAAATTTGAAGCTCCTTCTCCAACGACCACCAACCTGACTTCCGGCTCCTGGTTGCGGATCAGGGGCAACTCCTCGCGCACGAAATAAGAAAGCGCTTCCTCGTTGGGTGTATGCGGCAGAAACCCTACAAAGAGTATCTGCGGCTGCTGAGGAGGAGCGACAGCCGGACGGAACTGCTCGCAATCCATCAACATAAAAGGCAGCGCTTCGGCCCTCGCTCTCGGCGCCAGCTCCAGCGCGCGGCGGCGCTCCTCCTCGGAAGTAACCAAGACCCAGTCGAAGCTTTCGAGCGTCCGCCGATTGTGCCGCACGGAGTCCAGGGACCAGAACAGGTGCCCCAGACGCGTGCGCCATCCTTGCGTGCGCTGCCAGTTCAGATAGTAGTGCCACCACTCCTGGACGTGGGCGCGAACGATCCGGGGACAGCGGGCCTTGGCGGCATAATCCGCCATTCCCAGGTACTCCGCCTGCACCAAGTCCGGGCGCTCCTCTTCCAGGATACGGTCTACCTCCCGGTGCATGTCATCACTTTCGAGATTTGAAAATAAAAACGGGGTCCCGGAAAATGCATCCAACCGGCGCGCGGGAGGCGTCTTAAAGAGCACTGCTTTCCGGCACAGTGCGTTGAGGCCGGTTTGCGCCTGGCGCAGGAACCGTTCCGGGCAAAAACCGACATAGAAAATGTCAAAAACCTCGCGCAAAGCTCGTATATAGCCATAGATAGTGCTCCCCGCCCCGTGATGCACGGGGTAAGGCGTTACGGGCGAGATGATGAGGATGCGAGGTTTCATTCTGTTACTTGATTAGCTCAATTCAATAAATTCATTCACGCTCAGAGCAGCCTGTTTAATGATGGCTCGCAAGGTTCCCCTGTCCAATTCTTTATGGTCCGGGACGACCACTTGAGCAAAGGGATTGTCGCGACGCAGAACCATATGGCTGCCTTCCTGCCGCTTGAGGTAAAAGCCTGCTTTTCGTAACGCTGTAGCACACTCGCGGCCAGAAATCCTCGGCAGTTTGCTCATACAGCCACTATCAACGTTTCGAAACGCTCTTCTGGAACAGGAAGGTTGTCTTCTTCTAATGCCGCAATGTATCCTCGAAGCGCCTCTTTGATGTTGGCAATGGCCTCTTCCTTGGTCTTTCCTTGACTGATACAACCCGGCAGGCTGGGACACTCAACCACCCAGTATCCATCCTCTCCAGGGTAAAGAACTACTTGTCTCATCTTGCCACCTTTATTCAGGCCACCGGCATCGTCTGGCGAAGTTGAAAATATTCTTCGAGCGCCTCTTTCCAGTGCGGCAGCGGGGCGAGCCCCATCTGCTCCAACCGCTGGCTGCCAAGAACAGAATTAGTCGGACGTTTCGCGGCTCGGCCTGCCGTCACCGAATCAATGGGTATAACCTCAACGTCATTTGGAAGCTTTCCTACAATCGAGCGCGCAAACTCATGCCAACTGCACCGCCCGCTTCCTGCGACATTCAGGATGCCGGTTGCAGAAGTCCCGGCCAGCTCGGCAATCTTCTGTGCCAAGTGCGCCGTCCATGTGGGACATCCAACTTGATCGGCCACCACTTCGAGCTTCGGGCGGGACCCTGCGGCGGCTACGATCTTCTCTACAAAGTTAGCGCCGTTGATCCCGTAAAGCCACGAGGTGCGAATGGAAAGGTGCTTTGGGGTTCTCGTTCCCCTGCCCTGTTCCAGAGTTCTCTGTTCTCCCTCCAGCTTGCTGCGGCCATATATGTTGACCGGGTTCGTCGGGTCCTGTTCGTTATAGGGACTTTTTTTTGTGCCGTCAAACACGTAATCCGTGCTGATGTAAAAGACGCGAGCGCCCACCTGATCAGCGGCGCGTATGACATTCGCTGCGCCTTGCGCGTTCACCGCAAAGGCCAGCTTGGAATCCCGCTCACATCCGTCCACATCCGTGTAGGCAGCGCAATGGACCACCCATTCCGGCTGCCAATCTCGAAACAAGCGGCTGACCTCTTCCTCGGCTGTGACATCGCAGGCCGAACGGTCTAGCGGCAAAACTTCGTGGTCCAGATGTAAGGCGGGCACCAAGTCCTTGCCCAACATTCCGCCCGCTCCTGTGATCAAGACGCGCATGAGGCTATCGCTAACAGTTGCCGCTGCTTGCCGACGAAAACCCGTGAACACGCAACTTGAAAGCGCAAAAAATTAAAGTCACAACGGCCGAGAGCAGCACGGCCCTCGATACACTGACCTCTCTGATTTGCCAAGGCTCTCAGTATAGCGGGAATATGCCATTGGTGGAAGGAGACTTAGGAGAGTGGAGCGTTGTGGATTCCGCCCAGGCGGTCAAAAACCGAGCCTTCCCGCGAATCGTTCAACTGTCTTCTGAGGAACGAAATGCCGCCAGGTAGGATTCCTTCTCATCCGGCATCAGAAAGGCTGCCCGGAAGGAAGCCTCCGCCAGGCGTGTGAGTTCTTCTCTGCTGAAACCGAAGACTTCATGGGCCAGCAGATACTCCCGGTTCAGGTGGGTTTCAAACAAAGCCGGGTCGTCCGTATTGAGCGATAGCAGCAGGCCCTGGTTAAAATAGTGCCGTAGCGGGTGCGTGGAAAGCTCCGGGAGACACCCTGTGCGAACATTGCTGGTCATGCAGATATCGACCGGAATTTGGCGTGCGGCGAGATGCTCCACCAGGCGGGGATCGCGCGCTGCCGTGAAGCCGTGACTGATGCGTTCCGCGCCGAGAGCATCGAGGGCGCCCCACACGGATACCGGCCCTGCTGTCTCGCCGGCATGGGCCGTCAGGCGCAGGCCCTGCTTCCGGGCGTTGTCGAAGACGCCGCGGAAAAGTTCCGGAGCGCCCCTTTGTTCATCGCCCCCAATGCCGATCCCGACGACGCCACGGTCCTGCAACCGAACCGCTTCCCGCAAGACGGCTTCCGCCGATTCCAGACCGAATTGCCGCACCGTGTCAAAAATCCATTTCACTCGGATGCCGAAATCTTCCTGAGCCCGCCGGGCGCCCGCCTCCATCCCCTCAAAACTGCCGAGCAGGTTCTCACCCTTCCACAGGACCACCCCGGCCGAAAGCGTGACCTCCGCGTACCGCACGTTCTGTTGCGCAAGCCGGCTGAGGGCTTTGTGGGTGATGAACTCGTAGTCCTCCGGCGTCTGCAGCAGTTCGCAAACCGCCCGGAAAGCCTGCAAGAAGGCACCGAAATCGCGAGTGGCGTACAGCTCGCGCACCTGTTCCCCGCCCCCGTCAGCCAGAGGGGAGCGATGCCGGCGCGCCAACTCGAGTAGCGTCTCCGGCTCCACAGACCCCTCCAAATGCACATGCAGCTCTGCTTTGGGAAGCCTGGCAATAAATTCTTCTATAGAGGACACGATGCTGAATTTTTCTCCTGCAGAAATAGTCGGAGAGACTACGAGGTGGCGAACTCGCTATGACGGCGGCTGTAGACCCAATATATGACCATCCTCACGCCGAGCCATACAAAGAAACGCGACCCAGTCAGCACGACAAACTGGCCATCAAGGTGAGGTCGGCGCAAGGCAGCACGGGTCCCAGGGCACGTGGCTGTAGGCGTATGTGCAGGCGCTGCCTGCAACGGGAATCCGGGAAGCCCGTTCCGCATAGCAAAGCGCTGCCAGCCCGCAAGCGATGGCGGTGAGAAGGAAGGAAAGGGCAATGGCAGGACCCGCGCCGGGCCGCCCGGACCTCCCTGCCGCCTCGCTCCCGTGGAGGATCACGCTCAGGAGAGGAGCGTGGAGAAGGGATACCACTTGCAGCGTCTCGCCGACGGCAGCCCTACCGCTGAGAACGAAGATGCCCGCCCCAATGACAGCACCGAGGGCGGTTAAGCTCCACGGACCCAGAGATCTTCCGAGGCGATATAGCGGACCCGCAGACTCGGCAATGAGTTTGTCAATTCTCTTGGTCCGCGCTCTTGGTCCGCAGCAGATGGCTGCCCATTGCAGTCCTTCACCAGAGATTGAATCACTGTGCGGATGCCCAGCAAAGTTCTTCCTTATGGCGTGCGGGAGCTATAGCTGCTTGCGGCAACCGTTAGCGCCGCGACTGGCCCCTGACCAGCTTCTTCACTTTCCTCTTGTGGGAGCCACGGTCGCCCTCCCTTTTAGCTTTGGGGGCCTGTTTCTTGCGTGCTTCCCTTTTCAGCTTTTTGCGTTCTGCGCGATCCTTGATTTTCCGTGTGTCCATAAATCGAAAGAGCCTCAGTTACCAGCTACCGTCATTTCGCTGATCTTCAACGTTGGGGAGGCAACCGACCCGCGGAACTCCAGGTCCGTGCCCACCATTGCAATTCCATTAAACATTTCGAGCAAGTTGCCGGCGACGGTAACTTCCTCCACGGGGTAGGCAAGCTCTCCGTTTTCAATCCACATGCCGGATGCTCCCCGGGAAAAATCTCCAGTCACAGCGTTCACGCCAAAACCTATAAAATCAGTTACATAAAACCCATTCTTCACGGAGCGGATGATCTCTTCCGGGCTGTGCAAACCCGGCTGGAGAAAGAAATTGGTGGGGCTGATGCCAGGACTCCCAGCCATGCCCCGGGAAGCATTCCCTGTAGTCTTCATTCCCAGTTTTCGCGCCGCGTAACAGTTCAGCATATAGCTCGCAAGTACGCCCCGATCCATCACCACGGTACGGCCACTGCGAACGCCCTCCCCGTCAAACGGGGAAGAGCCGAAACCTCCCGGCATGGCGCCGTCATCGATGATCGTGACATGCTCGGAAGCTACTTTTTCGCCCAGTTTGCCGACCAGAAATGACGCGCCCCGGTAGATGGAGTCACCGCTGATAGCTTCAAACAGATTTTGAAGCAAACTCCCGGCAGTCAGCTGATCGAGAACAATCGGAACCCGGCACGTGGAAACTTTTCGGGCGCCGAGCCTCCGCAATGTCCGCTCAGCCGCCTTCCGGGCAACTTGGTCGGGAGCCTCCAGACCGGCAAAGCTGCGAGAGAGGCTATACCAGTAGTCGCGCTGCATCCCTAGCGTACCCGCCTCTCCGTCCGTTTCCGGCACTGCAATGGGAACCACGGAGAGCGAGCAGGTGGAATGCCGATACTCGCCACAAAACCCCTGTGAAGTCGCCAGGATTTTCCGGCCACGATAAGAATCGAAGGTCCCGCCTTCGGAATTCCGAATGCGCGGGTCGCAGTCAAACGCAATCTGCTCCGTTTTACGGGCCAGATCGATCATGAGGGAGGTTTCAAGCCGGCTCACGTCATCGTAGTACAGGTCCAACTCACCCGGATGACTCCCCACATGCTCCGCCTCCGGGAGGCCCGCACAAGGGTCTTCCGAGGTTACACGAGCCGCAGCCAGCGCGCTGGAAATCAACCGCTCGATCCCCTTCGTAGAAAAATCGGAAGTATAAGAACTGGCCGTGCGATGCCCCAGGAAAACGCGCAGACCGACCCCTTTGGCCCCGGATTCTTTGAGCTGCTCAATTTCGTTGCAGCGCACCGTGGTAGAAAACTCATTGCCCTCGCGCACCACACAGTCAGCCGCCGTCGCGCCGCTCTTGGTGGCGGTCTTCACCACGTCCGAGGCGAGTTGTTGTAGTTCACTCATATACTCCTATCGTCATCCGGTTCCGCCGACCGTCAGCCGGTCTATCTTGATGGTGGGAATGCCGACGCCTACCGGAACCGTCTGGCCATGCTTGCCGCAACTGCCGATGCCTTCGTCCAAGGCAAGGTCGTGGCCGACCATGGAAACATGCTTCAGCACTTCGGGGCCGTTTCCGATCAAGGTGGCATTGCGAACCGGGCGTGTCACTTTGCCGTCCTCAATCCAGTATGCCTCCGATGCCGAAAAGACAAACTTTCCGTTGGTGATGTCCACCTGCCCCCCGCCGAACTGCACCGCATAGAGGCCCCGCCGCACGGAGCGGATGATCTCCTCCGGTTCTGAATTCCCGGCGAGCATAAAGGTGTTGGTCATGCGGGGCATGGGAATGTCGGCGTAGCTTTCGCGCCGCCCGTTTCCTGTCAGCGACGCGCCGGTCAGCCGCCCGCTGAGCTTGTCTTGAAGATAGCCGCGCAATACGCCTTTTTCGATCAGAACAGTTTGCGATGTGGGCGTCCCTTCATCATCCACGTTGAGCGAGCCGCGCCGCGAAGGGATGGTGCCGTCGTCCACCACCGTGCAAAGCTCGCTGGCGACCTTCTGTCCGATGAGCCCGCTGAAGGCGGAGGTCTTTTTGCGGTTAAAGTCGGCCTCCAGGCCGTGCCCTACGGCCTCATGCAGCAGAATTCCAGGCCACCCCGGCGCCAGCACGACTTCCATCTCACCGGCCGGCGCATCGACGGCGGACAACTGGACAATCGCCTGCCGGGCTGCTTCGTCCGCGAAGTGCTCCGGAGTTTTATCTTCCAGAAAAAATTTCAACTCCACGCGGCCGCCCCCGCCGCTGAATCCGCGCTGCGTCACCTTGCCCTCCTGCGCCAGGCAGAAGACGCTGAAGCGCGCCAGTGGCTGGTAATCGCTGGTGACGCCGCCGTCGGAAGCAACGGTGAGAACGTGGCGCACCTCATCGGCATAGCCGACCCGCACCTGCGTGATTCGATTGTCATGGGCGCGGGCTGCCTTGTCCGCCCGCAGAACCAAGTCCAGCTTGGCGGCGATCTCCATATCGGTCGGAGCGGTGACCACGGGATAGAGGCTGCGGGAAAGTTTCAATTCGGAAAGCCCGACGGTCGAGACACGGGCCGGGCCGTTCGAAATATGGGCAGCGACTTGGGCCGCCTTCAGAATCTTGTCACTCGATAGGTCGTCGGTGTAAGCATAACCGGTCCGCTCGCCGGAAAGGACGCGAACGCCGCATCCGGCGGAAACTCCCTGCGTCGCCCCTTTGACCAGGGATTCATCCAAGGAAATGGATGTGCTCTCCTGATATTCAAAGTACAGATCAGCGTATTCCCCGCCCGCAGAGAGCGCCGCCGCCAAGTACTTCTCCAAATCCGAATCCGTGATGCCGTACTTCTCTTCGAAGAATTTCCGTTCGTGTTGCATGATCCCGCCCCATCAATAAATAGTCAAAACACTATAGCATCCGACCGCCAGGGCGTCAAAATAGGCGCCGACGGCCTACCGCAGCAGCCGGAGCAGTTTTTCCCGGACCTGGAGGGCGTGTTTGGAGTCGGGGGCGACGGCAAAAACCGTGTCATCGCCGGCGATGGTGCCCATGATCTCCGGCCAGTCTCCATTGTCCAGCGCGACGGCCACAGGCTGCGCGCTGCCAGGGTCAGTCCGTATGATGACAATGTTTTGCGCGGTGTTCACATCCCGCACAAACTCCTCGATCGCACGTTTCAAAGTGCCCGACTGTCCCTCCGCCGCCGAGGCGGCCTGCTGCGCTTCCCGATACCCTTGCGGAGCCTTAACCAATCCAAGCTCCCGGATGTCGCGCGAAAGCGTCACCTGCGCCACATCAATCCCCAGTTTCCTGAGGGCGAGCGAAAGTTCTTCCTGCGTATGGATGTGCTGTCTGCGGATCAGGTTAAGAATCTGTCCCTGGCGAAAGTTTTTTTTCATGACGCCTAGTGCGCGGCGGCGGAAAAAGCGTTAGCCACAGAGTCACCGAGACACAGAGACATAACGCCTTGAAATATCGACGGAACCCCTTGATGGAAACCGCTGATGGAAATCATAGCCGGGTGTGCCATATCCGTGCGAAACCATCTTAACGCAAGCCCTTCTCTGTCATCCTCCGTGTCTCTGTGCCTCAGCGGCGAAAAACCAAATTCCTGCAAGAATTCTTGCTCAAACATGTGCGCCTACGCTACAGGTTCTCGTAGTTCGGGCCTCCTCCGCCTTCGGGGGGCACCCAGGTGATGATCTGGTACGGGTCCATAATATCGCAAGTTTTGCAGTGCACGCAGTTGGATGGGTTCAGATGGATCTGTGAACGGCCGTCCTTCTCCTCTACCATTTCATAAACAGCGGCGGGACAGAAAAACCGGCAAGGGTTTCCGTACTCCACCGTGCAGCGGTCGTTGCAGATATTGGTATCGGCGATCAGCAGGTGGCAGGGCTGGTCCTCCTCGTGCTTGGTGGAGGAGTGGTAGACGTCGGTGAGTTTGTCAAAAGTCAGCTTGCCATCGGGAGAAAAACTGGGCCGCTCCGGACTGGCCGCGCTGTTGTGCGACTTCCTATTCTGCAACTTGTCATTCTGCGACTTGCCTTTCTGTAACTGGCGAAGACGCTCATGTCCCGCACGGTTGCCGTAGCGGTCGCGGAGTCCTCGCCCGCCGGTAAACATTTGGACCCCTGCATGGAAAGCTCCCCGAAGCATCCCTCCCTCAAATCCCTGGTGATAGTTTCGTGTCTTCCACAACTCTTCTTTCACCCAACTGCTCTCGATGCGGCGAACATAATCAGAAAGACTGTCCTCTGAAAAATCGTTCCGGCGCAGCGCATTGAAAACTGTCTCCGCCGCCAGCATGCCGCTCTTGATAGCCAAGTGAATCCCTTTCAGCCGCTGGGAGTTCAGGAACCCGGCGCTGTCGCCCACCAGCAGCGCGCCGCCGGTGACGAGCTTGGGCAAAGCGAACCAGCCGCCCTCGGGAATGGTCTTGGCGCCGTACTTGAGCATCTTGCCGCCTTCCAAAATGCGGCGAATGAGCGGATGCGTCTTGTAACGCTGGAAGGCTTCGTGCGGGTCAAACATCGGGTCCGTGTAGTCGAGCCCGGAGACCAAACCCAAAGAAACCCTTCCTTCAGGCAGAGCGTACAGCCAGCCGCCGCCATACTGCGCCGAGGTCAGCGGCCAGCCCGCCGTGTGGATGACAGTGCCCGGCTCGATGCGCCCTTCTGGAACTTCCCACAACTCCTTGATGCCGACGGCATAGGTCTGCGGATTGCTCTCCTGATCCAGCTTCATCCGCTCGATCAGTTGCTTGGCAAGCGATCCGCGCGGCCCTTCGGCCAGCACCGTCACTTTGGCCCGCAGGTCGTAGCCAGGCTCAAAGTTGCTCTTCGGCTTCCCTTCGCGATCGAGACCCTTGTCATCGGTGCGCACTCCCACTACGCGCCCCTCTTCGTAAAGCATCTCCTTGCCGGCAAACCCGGCAAAGACGCTTACCCCTGCCGTCTCGACCTTCTCTCCCAGCCACCGCCCCAGACGGTTGAGCGATACAGCGAAGTTGCCGTGATTATGAAGAAACGGGGGAGTGATGGGGAGCTTCCATTGGCTTCGCTCCGTGAGAAAGTAAACCGAATCCTGCAGTACGGGTGTCAGCCAGGAATTTTTCTCAGCAGCGACGTCCCGGTCAAAGTCAGGCAGCAGCTCCCGCAATCCTCGCGGATCGACCACCGCGCCGGAAAGCAGATGCGAGCCGATCTCCCGGCCCTTTTCGAACAAGTAAACTTCCTCGGAGGAAAGTTTCCCGCCCTTGCGCGCGCCGGAATCGATCTCGGCGTTGTGCTGCTCAATGAGCTGAGCCAGGCGCAATGCCGTGGCCAGCCCGGCCGGACCGGCGCCCACGATTACTACATCTGCTTCGAGTTGTTCGCGTTCCACAGTCACGGTTCCATTCTAGTAATAGAAACCAGCACGTTTGCCATCCAGCGTTTCAGCGATGTTTCTGGAACTCTTCCCGGGTTATTCCCATTTGGCGCAGGATTTTGAAGAAGAGCGGCGGACCGATCTCGCGACCGCCGTGAAGGGGAATGGTCACGGCACGACCATCCGCATGATTCCAACGTTCGTGACTGCCAACTTGCCGCGTATGGAAAAACCCGAGCTTGCGAGCCACCTTTTGGAATTCGCGCGCTGTAGCACTAGGCATGCACGATTTCAGTGGTATCTGCTGGAAGGGGCAAGCCTTTCTCGCGGTATTCTCTTGAAATCATCTGAAAGACTTGGGACAACTCTGCAAGCGCTTTTTCCCGAGTCGGCATCAGCGCATAACAGCCCGAAATGGCCGGGACTTCTGCTACCCATGCTCCATCTTCCTGGCGATACAAAACAATCTTGTAATCCTGGAATTCCACTGCGCTTCCCCCTAAGTTCTCTACTCTAGCACAACCGACCAGCGCCGGCACCCCCGACTCTGGGGCTTTTACTGCCCTTTGGCTTTGTTAATTTCCTCGATCAAGGCAGGGACCACGTCAAACAGGTTGGCGACGATTCCGTAATCGGCCACTTCAAAGATCGGCGCGTTCTGGTCTTTATTGACGGCGACGATGGTGCGCGCGCCTTTCATCCCCACCAGGTGCTGGATGGCTCCGGAGATTCCCAGCGCCAGGTAGAGCTTAGGGGCAACGGTCTGCCCGGAACTGCCGATCTGGCGGTCCATCGGGAGCCACCCGTTGTCGCAGATGGGCCGCGACCCGCCGACCTCCGCGCCGAGCGCGTCGGCCAGCTTCTGAATCAGCGCAAGATTCTCCTGCTCCTTGATCCCCCGGCCCGCCGCGACAATGATTTCCGCCTGAGTTAGATCGACCGTGCGCTTGGCTTCCTGGAACTTTTCCAGCGGCTGGGTGCGTACCTTGCCGGATTCGATCTTGACGGACGCAGTTTCGATAGCAGCAGGATTCTCTCCCCTGACCAGTTGGTCTGCCTGAAAACTGCCGGCTTGTACGGAGACGAAATAAGGCGGATCGCCGGTGAACGATACGTCTGCATTCATCTTGCCCTGAAAAAGCTGCCGGGTGAAAACCAGGCTGCCGTTTTCCATCCGGTACCCGATGCAGTCGCTCAGGAATGACCGCTCAATCCCGGTCGCCAGCTTTGGGGCAAAATCGCGAACTTGATATGTGTGCGGCAGCAGGACCAGGTAAGGCTTTCCGGCCGCAATGACCTCGCGGAGGGCAAGGCAATACGCATCCGGAGTGTATTCCTTCAGCAAAGGGTCTTCCAGGAGCCGGACGCATGACAGCTTGCTGGCGGCAACCTCATCGGCAATCGCGCGAACTCCCTCCCCCAGCACCAAGGCTTCCACGGGCTTGGACAACTCTTTCCCGATCCGCTGGGCAGCCGACAGAGCCTCCCAACTCATACGGTTCAGCTTCCCTTCCTGCTGTTCCATCACTGCTAGAATGGCGTCACTCATACTTCCCCTTTGGCGGAAAAAGAAACTTGCTATTCTGAAACTGGCAGTGTCATAGCACGCGAGCGTCCTGTTTCAATTTCTCAACCAGCTTGGCGGCGACCTCTCTGGGCGGCCCGTCGATAAACTCGGTCTGCTTGGTCTTGACCGGCACATAAACTCGGTGGAGCTTCTGCCTGCCGGCCAGCTCTTCGGCTTTCAAACCCAACTCGGCGGCCTTGACCCGGCGGGTTTCCTTTGACTTGGCCTGCTTGATGCCCTTCAGCGTGGCATACCGCAGCTTGTTGATGCCGGACTGGATGGTCAGTAAAGCGGGCAGCGGCATCTGGACCCACTGAAACCATCCGCCTTCCAGCTCCCGTTTTACCTTCAGCCGCCCGTCTTCGGCCTGCACTTCCATAATGATGGTCGCATGGGGCACGCCCAGCAGCTCGGCAAGCACGACGCCGGTTTGGGCAAAGCCGAAATCATCGGATTGCAGTCCCGTACAGATCAGATCAAACCCTTCCTGTCGCGCCGCTTCCGCCATCAGCCGCGCCGCGGGATAGCTGTCCAGCCGCGAGCCGCTATCCTCTACAAGGTGGATGGCACGGTCGGCGCCTTTGGCCAAAGCTTCCCGGATCACCTGCTGAACGCGGTCCGGCCCCACGCTGCAGACGACCACCTCGCCGCCGTGTTTCTCTTTCAACCGCAAGGCTTCTTCCAAAGCATAGGCGTCCGGCTCATTGATTTCGTAACTCAAGTCTTGTTCCCGAATCCAGGTTGAATCCTCCGTCACACGCAAGGTCGAGTCCTTGGAGGGAACCTGTTTGATGCAAACCATGATTTTCATGGGAGTTTTCCTAATTGATTTAGACGAGCAAAAGGCTTGTGCTTTTACTCCGTGTAGCGCTTAAACAGCAAGGAGGCGTTGGTCCCTCCAAATCCGAAGGAGTTGCTGAGGACGTATTCCAGTTGGCTCGGGCGGGCTTGGTTGGGAACATAATCGAGGTCGCATTCCGGGTCCGGCGTCTCGTAGTTGATGGTCGGGGGGATGATTTGATCCCGGAGGGTCAGCACGGCAAAGCCGGCCTCCAATCCTCCGGCCCCGCCGAGCAAGTGTCCTGTCATGGACTTGGTGGAGCTGACAGCCAATTGATTGGCGTGCTCCCCGAACAAGCGCCTAATCGCCATCGTTTCCAGCTTGTCGTTAAACGGCGTCGAGGTGCCGTGGGCATTGATGCACTTCACTTGCTCCGGGCTCACCTGGGCGTCGGCCAGCGTGTTGCTCATCACCCGGTAGGCGCCGTCCCCGTTTTCGGAGGGCTGAGTGATATGAAATGCATCTCCGGACATGCCGTAACCGACCACCTCGGCCAGAATGCGGGCTCCGCGCTTGCGGGCAAACTCCAGGTCCTCCAGCACCAGAATGCCGGCGCCCTCGCCGATGATGAATCCATCCCGGGTTTTGTCGAAGGGGCGGCTGGCCCGGGCCGGCTCGTCGTTGCGGGTGGAGAGAGCACGCATGGAGGCGAAACCGCCAACCGACAGCGGAGTAATGGCGGCCTCTGCGCCGCCGCAGATCATGACGTCCGCGTCACAACGGGAAATCAGCTTGAAGGCGTCCCCGACGGCGTGAGCGCCGGAGGAGCAGGCCGTGCAGGGAGCGGAGTTCGGACCCTTGGCGCCGTGCCGGATAGAAACGTTTCCCGCCGCCAAGTTCACGATGGTGGCCGGAATAAAAAAAGGCGAAATCTTTCGCGGCCCTCCTGCCAGCAAGGCGCTGTGCTCGCGCTCAATCACATCGAACCCTCCGATTCCTGAGCCAATAAAAACTCCCGTGCGCTCGGCCATTGCGGGGGTAATTTCCAGGCCTGCTTGTTGCATGGCAAAATCGGAGGCTGCCAGGGCATATTGAATAAATAGCCCCATCTTTTTTACTTCTTTCTTTCCAATAAACTGGAGCGGGTCGAACCCCTTGACTTCGCCGGCGATTTTGCAAGCAAATTGCTCCGTGTTGAAGCGGGTGATGGACGTAATTCCCGGCTGGCCTTTTATAATTGCCTGCCAGCTCTCCTCGGTTCCGATCCCTAAGGCCGAAACCAGACCCACTCCGGTAACAACAACTCGTTTGGACAACTTGCTTGCTCCTTCTCTCCGGAGAACTGCGACTTGCCGGACGGCTGTTACAACCGGACGGCCCCGGCGAACAACTCCACCGGCGTCTTTGCTCCTCGCTCATCGACTACGCGCGCCTGGACGGCTGCCTCGCAGGATCAACAGGCCTCTTAGTCCATTGCCCCACCGATCCTGCAATCCAGGGATCAATCGATCTGCCGATTCGCCGATCTCCAGACGGCAGATCCTTCCCTGGTGGAGCGCAGCGCAGTTCAAGTCTTGGCGCGCGCCTGGATGTAATCTATGGCCTGCTTGACCGTCAATATCTTCTCTGCAGCATCATCGGGGATATCGATTTCAAAGGCCTCTTCCAGGGCCATCACCAACTCCACCGTATCCAGCGAATCTGCTCCCAAATCGTCGACGAATGATGCGGTGGGTGTCACCTCCGCCTCGTCAACCCCAAGTTGCTCCACAATAATCTGCTTTACTTTCTCTTCAACAGAGGCCATGCCCCCTCCCTCTCATATTGTAATTCTCAAATTCTCGACAACCGGCAGGAGCCAGCCGCACATTCCTTCCGGAGCGATTCCCATCCTTGGAACCTAATCCATATACATTACACCGACATTATGGAACGAAGCGACAGATTCTAATCGCTCTACCCAGGCGGGTCAAGCCTGCGGACCAATTCAGGCAATCTTTAATTCGCATACATTGTTGCACCTTGCAGCAATCTCGCCAGCCAACCCCTCTACTCAGCGGCGATTTCAGTCCCGGATGCCGCCCTAAGAAAAAAGCTGTTGCAAACAGTATCCAAGCTCGTTCCATGTTATCCGGGACTGTTATCCCGCGAACCATGCGGCGGGAACCTTCGCCTCCGATATCGTGAACTCCTCCCGCCACTCCTCCATAGTCCTCAAAAACATGTGCGGTTATTAGTTTACTACCGAACCGCATGGAAAATTCGATCATCGGCGCCAATTAGGGAAAAGCCTGCCATTTGTATCCACCGCCTGACCTCCCCCTGACGGCCCACCCTCCGGTGTTTAGTTGCGGAGGGGGCTCACCACCTAAAGGCTCTGGGCCGCAGGGGCAGTCTAAGCCGAAACAAGGCGTTACTAAACCAGCGTCTGGAAGCTAACATTGAGGCCGGGCAGTAAGCGCCGAACTGCCCATTTCGCCAGCGAGGCAGGGGCACGAAGAGGCCAAACGGAAACGCCCGCCGCCATTCGAGCAACGTTAGCAAAGTAGTAACCCGCCGATCTGATATTTTCAGACAGAAAGCCCTTCCCTTTTTTATCATTCCCGTTACAATACAAACCGAGCGGATCTCCCAAAAAGGAATTCACCTGATGCTTCCCGCGGTCTTTGCCGTATTTCTTGCCCTGGCCCCCCAGTCTGGTGAGCGCATGGACTACGTGCTGTCGCAACTCGCCAGAAACGGCTTTTCGCGCCAGGAAGCCGAGGCGTTCTTCCAGGACCCCCGCCTGAAACTCTACCCGACTCGAACCGTGCAGCCCCGGAAGATCGACTGGGATAAAATCATCGCCCGTTTGGTTTCGCCGGCGTCGGTGAAACGGGGAAAGAGCTTTCTCCTTCAGCATCACGGCCCGTTGCTGGCAGCAGAGGAGAAATTCGGCGTTCCCAAAGGGGTGATCGCCGCACTACTGGGCCTGGAGAGCAACTTCGGCAAGAACACCGGCAGCTATATCACCTTCAACATTTTCTATACTGCTCTGCTGCGGCGCGAAGAGGAAAAACGGTGGAAATGGGCGGGCGATAATTTGGCGTCGCTGGCCGCTTATTGCCGGGACATCAACAGCGACTGCTTTGAAATCCAGGGCTCTTATGGCGGGGCGCTGGGCCCGGCGCAGTTTCTTCCGCAGTCTGTAGAAAATTTCGGTTATGACGGGAACGGGGACAGCCTCGTGAATCCGTTCGACATTCACGACGCCATTTTCAGCGCAGCCAATTTCCTGGTGAAACACGGCTGGCAGGAAGGCCACGCGAAAGCGCTGGGAAGATACTACGGCTCCAGCCAGGGCTATCCGCGCGCCGTTCTTGCCTACGCCGAGGCCATCCAGCAGTAGCAGTTTCCGTCGAGCCCAATCCCGGCATCCCGCCGTCCACAATCGCATGGCGATTAGAGGTCCAGCTTGCGCAGGCGCAAGGCGTTGGTGATGACGGAAACGGAACTGAACGTCATGGCGACGCTGGCGAAGATGGGGCTGAGCAGCAATCCAAAAACAGGATAGAGCACGCCCGCCGCTATGGGAACACCCACCGAGTTATAAATAAACGCGAAGAAAAGATTCTGGCGGATGTTGCGCATCGTGCCCCGGCTCAGACGCCGCGCGCGCGCAATGCCTCGCAGGTCGCCCTTCACCAGCGTCACCCCGGCGCTCTCCATCGCAATATCGGTCCCGGTGCCCATGGCGATTCCGACATGCGCCTGGGCCAGGGCCGGTGCGTCGTTGATGCCGTCGCCTGCCATGGCCACGATGCGCCCCTCAGCCTGTAGCCGCTTGATCTCTTGGCTTTTTTGTTCCGGCAATACCCCCGCTCTCACCTCATCAATTCCCAGTGTTCGTGCCACGGCCTCCGCCGTGGTTTGATTGTCCCCGCTGAGCATCGCGATGCGGACTCCCTCCTGGTGCAGCATCCGGATCGCTTCCAGTGTTGTATCTTTTACCGGGTCGGCCACGCTAACCAGTCCCGCCGAGCGGCCGTCGACAGCGAGAAACATCACCGTCTGACCGTCACGGCGCAGGGCCTCAGCACGGTCACCCAAAACCCCGACATCAGCGCCCATCTCTTCCAGCAGCTTGCGGTTGCCCAGGACCACCCTTCGTCCATCAACCGTTCCCGTGACGCCCTTCCCCGTCACCGACTGGAAGTCGCCGACATCGGAGAGTTTCACTCCCCTTTCCCGCGCGCCCGCCAGGATAGCCGCTGCCAGGGGATGCTCGCTTCCCCGCTCCAGACTGGCGGCCAGGCGCAGGACATCTTCTTCACTCCATCCCTCCAAAGCCGCTACGGAGGTGAGACGGGGCTTGCCCTCGGTCAGCGTGCCCGTCTTGTCCACTACCAGCGTATCCACTTTCTCCAAAATTTCCAGAGCTTCCGCGTTCCGGATCAGCACGCCCGCCCCCGCGCCTCGCCCGGTCCCCACCATGATGGACATCGGCGTAGCTAGTCCCAGCGCGCAAGGGCACGCAATGATGAGCACGGCCACGGCGCTGAGCAGCGCGTAGGCCATGCGCGGCTCCGGCCCTACCAAGCTCCAGACAATGAAGGTGATTACGGCGACCGCCACCACGGCGGGCACGAAATAAGAGGCCACAACGTCCGCCAGCCGCTGGATCGGTGCGCGCGTGCGCTGGGCCTCGCTCACCATGCGCACGATCTGGGCGAGCAGCGTGTCACTGCCGACGCGCTCGGCCCGCATCACCAAGCTGCCCGTTCCATTGATGGTGCCGCCGACCACGCGGCTTCCCTCAGCCTTCTCCGCAGGAATCGGCTCGCCGGTGACCATCGATTCATCGACAGCGCTTTTTCCCTCAACAACCACGCCATCCACCGGCACCTTCTCTCCAGGGCGAACCCGGAGGCGGTCCCCAACCTGGACACGGTCCAGCGGGATGTCCTTCTCGGTCCCGTCGTCACCCAGCAAGCGGGCCGTCTTCGGGGCGAGACCCAAGAGAGCCTTGATGGCGCTCGATGTCCGGCTGCGGGCGCGAGTTTCGAGCACCTGCCCCAGAAGGACCAGCGTGGTAATCACTGCGGCCGCTTCAAAGTACACCGCTACTTCCCCGCCCTCGCCTCGGAACGCCTCCGGGAAAATCCCTGGTGAGAGCGTAGCGACCACGCTGTATGTGTAGGCCGTCCCGGTGCCGATGGCGATGAGCGTAAACATGTTCAGGCTGCGGTAAACGAACGAAGTCCAGCAACGCTGAAAGAAAGGCCAGCCGCCCCAGAGCACGACCGGTGTGGAGAGCGCGAACTGAATCCAGTTGGCGGCGCTGTCGGAAAACAAGCGGCTGACCGGCTGGCCGGGAAACATGTCCGCCATCGCCAGCAGCAGCACCGGCACCGACAGCGCCAGGCTCACGCGGAAGCGGCGGGTCATGTTTACCAGTTCCGGGTTGACCTCCTCCTCCACCGTGGCCACTCGCGGTTCCAGCGCCATGCCGCAAACGGGGCAGGACCCCGGCTCCGCGCTCACCACCTCCGGGTGCATTGGACAAACGTACTCGGTCCTCGTCAAAGGAACCGCGCCAAGCATCGGCTCCAGCGCCATGCCGCATTTCGGGCATGGCCCAGGTCCTTCTTGCTGAACCTCCGGGTCCATGGGGCAAGTGTACAGGCTTGCTTTACCCGCAGGTTGCTTCGCTCCGGTCGCTGCGGGAGTTTCGAGCATAACGAGCCCCGCCGGTCGTCCCAGGAATTCCCCAGGTTCAGCGCGAAACTTCTCCATGCAGTGCGAACAGCAGAAGTAATAGGTCTGCCCTTCGTGCTCATGCCGGGCGGCGGCAGACTCCGGCTTTACATCCATGCCGCAGACCGGGTCCTTTACGGCTTGATCCTGTGCTGGGTGGTGAGCGTGTTCGTGGTGGCTCATGGCAAGACCTCTACTACATTGTAGGGATCAAGTGTAATAGGCTACCACTGCGAATGCCAGAATGATAAAAATGATAAAAGAGAGTGGTTAACGTGGGTGGCGGGACATTTTAGAACTTCAGGCGGCGTTCCAGCAATTTCATTTTTCGTTTGGGAAGATCGCTGACCAGCTTCTGCCGCATTCTGGCAAACCGATGGATAAAAAAACACCCTGCTACGACTGCCAGGTCCGCATTCCCAAGGGCGAGCAACCCTTTTCATTTCTTCCTGGCAATCACAACAGGGTGGTTTAGGTTTAACCAATCGTCTGTTTTGAACCGTCTATGGTTAAGCACGTCCATGCCCATTCCTGGACTCACGCCACTGGCGAAAAATCAATAAGTTAGCGGGCTAACCCTGCACACCGCCTGCCTTGCGCCGTATCGGATGGACTCGCACCGTGTCAAAATTAAACAGTTCGCATCTTCTCGATCTTCCGGTACAGCGTTTTCCTTTCGATCCCCAGTATCTCGGCAGCGCGCGTTTTATTCCCGTGAGTGGCTTCAAGCACTCTGCGGATATGTTCCTCTTCGGCCTCTGCCAAGCTATCGGACGACGGGGAATCCTTGCCGCCGGGGTCCAGGGCAGCCAGGGCGCTGCGGAAAGCCTGCTCGTCCACCACGCCTCCCGGATGGAGAATGGCCAGCCGCTCCAGTATGTTCAGCAGTTGGCGGATGTTGCCGGGCCAGTGATAACTGAGGGCCAGCTTCATGGCGTCAGGATCCAGGATGACTTGCCGCCGCAAGCGCCGCTGGAAAATTTCCAGGAAGTGCTCCACCAGCACGGCAATATCCTGGCTGCGCTCCCGAAGCGGCGGCAGGCCAATGGATGCGACGTTGAGGCGGTACCAGAGATCCTCGCGAAATTTCTTTTCCGCCACCAGGAGCCTCAGGTTGCGGTTGGTGGCCGCCAGCACACGGACGTTGACCGGGCGGGCCGTCGCGGAGCCCACCGGACGAATCTCGCGCTCCTGCAGGAACCGTAGCAGGCGCATTTGAAACGCCGGATCGATGTCGCCGATCTCATCCAGGAAGACCGTGCCCCCGTCGGCGCTTTCGAGCATTCCCATGCGGTCGCGGTCCGCGCCCGTATAGGCTCCGCGCACTGCTCCGAACAGCTCCGTTTCAAGAAGCGTGCCGGCCAGCGCGCCGCAATCGACAACGGCAAAGCGGCCTTTTCGCCGGGGACTGCTTTCATGGATCATCCGTGCCACCAGCTCCTTGCCCGTCCCCGTCTCCCCTTCCAGCAGCACGGTGGTATCCGCCTCCGCCACGCGGGAGACGAATTTGTACACCTCCACCATGGCAGGCGAGTTGCCGATCAGAGCAGGCAAAGAAGCATCGCTTGTGCCATCCGGCAAACCGGCAGATGCATCGGTGGCAGAAGCAGCCGATTGCGCCAAGGCGGCTTCCGCGTTCCTTACCGCCTGAACCATTCGCTCCAGCGAAAAGGGCTTTGAAATATAGTCGAAGGCTCCTTCGCGCGTCGCCTCCAGAACGGTCTCGAAAGACCCCTTGCCCGTTATCAGGATCACCGCACACTGGGGATTGAAGGCGCGCGCCCGCCGCAGAATATCGAGGCCGGTGCGCTCGTCCAGAAAGATGTCGGAGATGACGATAGGAAACTCGGTTGCCGCCAGATGTTCCAGAGCTTCTTCGCTGCTACGCGCCTCCCGAACCGGATAGCCTTCCGCATCGAGCAGCGTCTTGACCATCTCAGCGACGGCGGGATCATCTTCGACGACTAGGATTAACGGCTTCATTACCTTTATTCGCGGTTCACCATTCAAAATTCAAAGTTCAAAGTTCACCGGGCAACTTGATCCTGCCTGCCTTGTGTATCCGGCCGCGGAGTGCCTGCCCGGAGCGGCGCTGCCGGGAGAAAAATAGAAAAGCGGGAGCCTGCTCCAGGCTTTGTCTCGAGCTTCACGTCCCCGCCATGATGGCGGGCGATCTCCCGCGCGATGGCAAGCCCCAAGCCGAAGCCGGGCGTTGCGGAATGCTCAGCCGTCTTGGTGCGAAAAAAGCGGCCAAAGACCCGGCTGCTTTCCTCCTGGGTCATACCCGGCCCGCTGTCAGAGATATGCACGGCGACGCGGGTGGCCTGGCGCTCCAGCGAGAAACGCACGGAGTTTCCCGCAGGACTATATTTCACTGCGTTGGTTAGCAGGTTGCTCACAGCAAACTCCAACAGCTCCGGGTCGGCTTCGATGACCATTTCGGAAACCACATCTTCCCGGACCAGTCGCACCTGCTTTCGCTCAGCCAGCGGACGAAGGCGGTCAACGGTCATCTCCAGAACAGAAACAAGATTCACCGCGACCCGTTGCAACTCCATTTCTCCCGCCGCGAGCCTCTCCACGCTCAAGAACCGTTCCACCAACTTGCCCAGTCGCTGCGACTCCTGGTAAATAAGATCGACGATCTGTTTTCGCTTGGCTTCGTCCAAAGGGTACCGGCTGAGCAACTCGCTGGAGCCCTGAATGGCCGTCAGAGGCGAGCGGATCTCGTGAGTGGCCATTTCAAACTGCTGCTGCGATCGCTGCCGTCTGGCCTCCGATTCGGTGAATTTCCGGCGCGCTGAGAACAGTTGGTATGCACCGCACCCCACCAGAGTGGTCCCGAACGGCAGCCACAGCGAAAACGCGGGCCACACATGCCCGGCGAGGAAAAGCCGGTAGGGGACAAGCAGAATCAGCAAACCGAATCCGGTTAACAGACCCACCAGCCGGAAACCTTGGAAGCGGGCCAGCACCCAGGCGGTTGCCAGCGCGATCCCGAACACCGCCAACAACACATTGAAATCGCCCGCGGGCCGCAGGTAATCCTCCGTCAGTAGGGTGCGCAGAATGTTGGCGTGAATCTCCACGCCCGCCATTCCCAACCCCGCCGAGAAGGGAGTAAACAGCCGGTCTCCCGTAGCCTGGGCCGTTACGCCGAGCAGAACGATCTTGCCGCGCAGCCGGTCCTCTCCAATTCCATCTTCTTCCAACAAAAGGCTTGCCAGACTAACCTGCGGAAAGGTTCCTTCGCCTCCGGCGTAGTTGATCAGCAGGGACCGCTGCCCGCGCCGCGTAGCCGGCACCTGCACGACGCCTTGAGGAAAATCGCGGGCGGCTGGGCTGTCCTCCCTAGCTTGAACGAGTGCTTTGCCGTCAACAGCCACCTCCAGCGCTCGGTCGGTCTCCGTGACCGGCTCGCCCGGCGCGCCGAGCAAGAGCCGGTAACATTCCAGTGCCAGGGCCCAATAACGCTGCCCGTCCCCCTGCTTTGCCAGCAGCACTTGCCGGTTGATGCCGTCCGAACCGGGGTCGGCGTGAGCATGCCCCAAAGCGTCGGCTTGCTCAGCAAATTCGGGCAATGGGTGGAGCCATCTCCTTCCGCTGCCCGCCTCCAAAGCTGTGGTGAGCACCACGGGAGCCGCCCCGGCCAGGACGCGCGCTAAATCACTGTCGGCTTCCGAAGTGGAGCGATCTACCAGCAGAAGGTCAACGGCAAGGAGACGCGGGCGGGCCTGCTGAATTTTCTGAATGCCTTGCGCCAGTAAAGAGCGATCCAGAGGCAAGGCGCCATAACGAGCCAGCGTGGCATCGTCGATGGCGACAATGACGATATTCTCTCCGGCAGTCCGCGCGCCGCGCTGCCGGAAGAACCGGTCATAGAAGATATGGTTGATCCGGCCAGCGTAGGCACTCCATCCGAGAAGTATCGAGAAGGCTAGACAAACAAACGCCAGTCCTGTGTATGCCAGCACTTGCTTGGAAAGGCGATTCATCATGAGGTTTCGACACGCAGTAAACTTTCATCTTATCAAAAAACGGACTGTCACTCAGGCTGTCAATGGCTGATCTGCCGGAGGTTCCCGCCCAGCAGACAAAAGGGCGCTGCTTCCCTAAAAAACAAAAGGGCTGGTGAACACCACCAGCCCCCTGCAAAACGCACTGAAGTCCATCCCCCCGGCGTCCTTCAGTTCGGTTTCACAGCCAAACGGCCTTCACTTTAACGGTGCGAATCTTTTGAGGCAATGGACCGATGGTCACATTTCCGATAGTGCAAACGTACTATTAGTCCTAATACCACTATCAATGGTCCCGTTACTTCTATGCTGGGAGGAAGTCTCCTCAATTGCTCTTAAGCATCCCGCATTCCTGCGCTTTTCAAAATTTGTCCATCAATCGCTTGGCCTGCTGAAACTTTGGGAAGCGGCGCTCCTCCGCCCGGAACAGCGCGGAGTGGACGCAGCGCTGGCCACGGCGGCTGACCACCGGATGTTTGAGGTGCAGCATCTCGTGATACAGGATGTATTCTACAAGGAATGGGGGCGTCCCGGGCCGGTCGAAGATTTTGCTGATGATGATGGCGTTGTGCGCAGAGTCATAGTGCCCCAGAGCAGTGCGTGAGGCAGTCCGGCTCCAGCTCAATTGCGGGCGTCCCAAAAGACCGTGAAAGTACTCCCGGTTGAGTTTCTCGAATATCGTTTCCAGGTCATAGTGCCCCAGAGCAGTGCGTGAGGCAGTCCGGCTCCAGCTCAATTGCGGGCGTCCCAAAAGACCGTGAAAGTACTCCCGGTTGAGTTTCTCGAATATCGTTTCCAGGTTGAAGTGCCTTCCCTGCGGGACGCCGAGGTGCTTGCGTCCGCGAGTCCGCCGAATCCAGTGCACTTTCCGGCGCACTGCGCGGCTGTTCAAAAACAGCCGGTAACGGGTACGGTAGCGCGCCGGGATGGGTCGCCGGTACAGTTTCGCTATCAGGATGACCGCAATGGCCTCCAGCACCGGCTGCGGCGCTCCTTCGAGCAAATCTGAAATGCCAACCAGAACTTTGCCATCGCGAATCCGGATGAAGTGGTTTACGTCGGCATAAGGACGAAATGCGACATCAAACTCCGGAACCGGAGTCCGGGGCCGCAAGGTATGAAAGACTTCCTTGAAAATGGTTTTCGCCGAGAGTTTCACGCGGCGGGCTACTCGCGGGGTTTTTGATACAGTCAAAGCTCAGCGAACCCGCCGGCTTTTTCGCGGTGGAGCTTCTTCCCGGCCAGGCTGGTCCGAGACGGGGGGTGGCTTGGAAGGAAATTGTGTAGGAGGCTTCCTGCCTTTCACCTCCGGAAACGAGCCTTCTTTGGCCACGGCTATTTCCTCCCGGGTCATCGCGATGGCTTCCTCCAGTGTGAACTGGTAATCGTCCAGATTCTTCTGAGAACCGGCCTGCAAAGATTCCAAATAGCTCAAAAATTTCGCGGCCTGCTTTTCCATCTCTTTCAGGCTCTTGCCGATCCGGGCCCGGCTTTCCCTGCCGTTTTCGACACTTCCTTCCAATGCATCCAGGATGTCGATATACTCCTGTAGATTTTCCCGAATCGCCCGTCCCGACTTCGGCTTCCGGAAAGCGATATTCTGCTCGACGACATCCAGACGCCGCTGGGCAAATTCCAAATAAAGAATGATCCTCTTAGCAGGCTCCTGGGCGTCCCGGACCTGGCCGATTTCCGCGGTGGAGAGGAATTCATCTCCCCCTCGCAAGGAAGTTCCCCACCCCAAGATTCCGAGAGCCAGCAGGAGAAACACGGCGCTCTTCATTTTCTTGCCGATTCATCGCGAGGATTCATGATGGTGTAAAGAATCTCCTCGCGCAAAATGGTAACCTTCTCGGCTGCTTTTTCCACGGGCATCCGATCCATGACGGAAAGGCTCATCTGGAGATTGTTGAGATCCCGCTCGTGCCGCCGCAGGTGGATTTCGGCTCGCTTGGAGTACCCGGTGTCGGAAGCGCTCCTCACCGCTTGCACTAGAAGATCCACTGCAGAGAGATACTGCCCGAGTGCTTTCTTCTCTTTTTCGAAGTTCCCGGTATCGTAAGCGGACCGCATCAGCTGCAGACGCATGTCGGTCAGCTTAATCGCTATCTTGACACGGTTTTTGGGCTTCGACTCCCGGCTATATTTCTGCTCCAGCAGGAAGGGTGCATTTTCATTTGGCGCGCCCTTTCCATCAAGCGCGGAGAGACTTGCGACGTTCCCGGAAAGCAAAACCCAAACTGCCGCTGCTGAAATAACGCTTTTCACAGTCATCACTCCTCGCACTGGCTCTTAGTATATAGTTTTTCTAACCGCCAAAAAAGACGCTTCTTTGCCGGCGGTCCCAGCCAAAAACCGCCGCCCGAAGCCCCTACTTCAGTTCGAGAGTAAGCACCTTGATTCTCTCGCGGGCCTGGAACTGTTGATCGGGATTTTTCCCTTCCTCCAGTTCGAGAAAGCGCTGGTAGTTCTCCAAAGCCGCATCGAGAACTCGCAGCTTGTCCAGGCTGATGGCGCGCAAAAAGTAGGTGCCGGCCGTATCTTTGTTGAGCGCGGCAACTTTTTCCAGCGCCTTCACCGTAGCTCCGTAGTTCTCTAAGAGGTATAACGCCGACGCTAAATTCGTATAACCTTCCACCTGCTCCGGACGGAGCTTCGTAACCTGGAAGAAGGCTTCCGCCGCCCTTTGGTACTCTTTTTTATCCATCTGTAATCTACCATAGAGCAGATACCATTCGGCATCACTCTTTGCATCGCCCGCAACATGGTCCTGAGCCCTGCTCTGCGCCTGACCCAGCATCACCTGAAGCAACGCTTCCGCTTTCTCTGTCTCTTGACCCAGTAGATAGACCTGCACCAACGTTTCAGCCAATTCCCGGCCGGTGTCGCCAGCTGCTCGGACCGCCTCGAACTGTTCAGCCGCGGCCGCGAAACGCTCTCGGCGAATATATATTTGCCCCAGCCTTCGCCGCAGGCCATTTCGTCCGGGATGTGCTTCCAGATGGCGAAGATAAATCGCTGCTGCCTCGTCCAGTGTGTCAGCCCCCTCTGCCGCGCGTGCTTCCAGCAACCCCGCCAAGCGCAGCCGTGCATCATCCAGTGAAGAGTCTATATCCAAGGCACGACGCAGTTGCTGTTCCGCCGCAGCCGCGTCCGTCTCCGCCAGCAGTTCCGCAAGGGCCAGCAGAGCCTGCACATGGTCCGGCTTGAGCTTCAAAACCTTTTCGTAAGTCTCGCGAGCCTCCTGCATCCGCCCGACCGATGCCAGAGCTTCCGCTAAATTGAAATGGGTGGGGACATCGAGCGGCTCTTTCCCGGCGACGAACTGGAGGTGGTCCACAGCCTCGGCGGCGTTGTCATCCTGGAGTAACAAGATGCCCAGGTTCCGGTGCGCCGCGGTCAATTCCTTCTCCCGCGACAATACATTCTGATACAGGCGAATCGCTTCGGCACGGCGTCCGGTCAGGCTATAGGCAAACGCAAGATTAAATTCCGCCCGGTAATCTTCCGGTTGACCGGCAAGGTAGGTTTCGAGCATCGTCGCAGCCGCGGTGTAATCTTCTTTTTGCAAAGCAGCGTCGGCTTGCTGGAGAAGCTCTTCGGCAGACTGCGTAAAAGCGGGTGCTGTAAGAACAAAAAAGGCCATGATCACCGCTGCAAGTCTGCGGCAAAAACCAGGGTCTTTTCGGACGGAATTGCTGTTCCTCAGCATCTTCTTCCCTGCTCCGAATCCACCTGCATAATAACCCAAGAGGCGTTCACAATTGCCCGCAACTTGCCGGCTCTATCTTCCTCGGCAGCGGCATCAACTCCGCCGGGTTCTTCGGCGTGGGTGGATAGTTTTTCTCCTTGCTGTCGACGGTCCGGGTTTCTGTAGCGGCATCCCCCAGATCGGGGCCGTTTCTTCCGCCACAGACGGCTCTTCCCCCCAGCGGCGATGCGCTTCCAGCACCGGTTGCAAGTATTTCCCCGTGTAGGAATGCAGCGAGTTCGCGACCTGCTCCGGCGTGCCGCAGCAAACCAGCTCGCCTCCGCGCTCACCGCCCTCGGGACCCAAATCGATCACCCAGTCGGCGCTCTTGATCACGTCCATGTTATGTTCGATGATCACAATGCTGCCGCCGTTATCCAGCAACTTGCGAAAAGCAGTCAGCAGTTTGCTGATATCGTCAAAATGCAGACCGGTGGTCGGTTCGTCAAAGATGTACAGCGCCGGCTCGCTCTCGCCAAAGGCCAGGTGCGCAGCCAGCTTCACGCGCTGCGCCTCGCCGCCGGAAAGCGTGGTGGCGGACTGTCCCACCCGCAAATAACCGAGGCCCACCTCGTCCAATATGCGCAGGCGGCGGAGTATACGGTCGCCCCCGCGAAAAAAAGCCAGCGCCTCGCTCACCGTCATCTGGAGCACTTCATGGATGCTCTTGCCCCGGTAACGGATCTCCAGCACTCCGCTTTTATATCTTGTCCCCCGGCACTCCTCGCACAGCAACTCCACATCCGCCAGGAACTGCATCTCCACCGTGACCGTTCCGTTCCCCTGACAAGCTTCGCAGCGTCCTCCGGGGATGTTAAAGGAAAAAGTGCCCGGAGAATAGCCTCGCTTTCGAGCGTCCGGCAGCGAGGAGAACAACTCCCGGATGCCGTCGAATGCTTTGATGTAGGTGACCGGATTGGAGCGGGGCGTGCGCCCGATGGGCGACTGGTCTACCAGCACCACCTTCCGGATGTGCTCGGCTCCCTCGATACGGCGGCACCCCATTCTGCCGTCCCCGTTTCTTGCACGGTTCGGCGGATACGATTGCTCCAACATGGATTGCGGAACGTCGGGAACGGAGATGCCTCCGGCAGCCTTGTCCACGCGAGCAGCGGAGACTTGGGCGGCGCGGCTCCGAAGAACCTCATACAAAACGTCGTGAACCAAACTCGACTTGCCGGAACCGGAAACTCCGGTAACGGCTACCATCATCCCCAAGGGAATGGTTACCTCGATGTTCTTCAGGTTGTGCGCGTAGGCGCCGACAATCTTCAATTGCTTCCGGGTCACAGGCCGCCGGTGTTCCGGCAGGCGGATGCGCAGATCGCCGTTCAAATAGCGCCCCGTCAACGTGCTGTTCCGGGCTACCAACTGGTCATAGCTCCCAGCGAACAGGACTCTACCGCCGTTTTCTCCGGCCCCCGGACCCAGATCCAGAATGTGATCCGAGGCTTGCATCATTGAAGTATCGTGCTCCACAACGAGGATTGTATTGCCCTGGTCCCGCAGCTCTTTGAGGATGTGAATCAGCCGTCCCGTGTCGCGGTTATGGAGGCCGATTGAAGGCTCATCCAGCACATACAAGGCTCCCACCAGGCACGAGCCCAGCGAAGCAGCCAATTGGATTCGCTGGGCCTCCCCGCCGGAAAGGGTCGCTGCCAGACGGTCCAGGGTCAAATATTCCAGACCGACGTTTTGCAGGAACCGCAGGCGACGGCGCACCTCCTCCAGAATCTTTTCAGCGATTGTTTGCTGGTAAGAAGTCAGTTGGAGAGCGTCGAAAAACTTCCTCTCTTGCTCGATGCTCATCCGGCAAATCGCGCTCAGGTCCTGGCCGGCTACCTTCACCTGGAACGCCTCCTTCCGCAGTCTTCCTCCCTTGCACTCCGGACACAAGGCGTAGCCGCGGTAACGGCTCAGGAATACACGCACGTGGAGTTTGTATTTCTTGCGTTCGAGGTAGCTGAAGAACCCCTTGACCCCTGGACGACGCCGCAACCGCTTGTTACCTTCCTCACTTCCTTCCCAGACAAACTCCTTCTCTTCCTCAGTCAGTTGAAAAAAGGGAACGTCCAGGCGCACGCCCCGCGCGCGGGCTGCCTTCTTGAAATCCGCATAAAAGTGGCGATAACGGGGTTTGGTCCACGGTGCCACGGCTCCCTGGTCGAGCGTCAGTGTGGGGTCCGGAACTACCAACTGGGGGTCGAAGTCGATGGTATTGCCGAATCCCTGGCAGCGGGGACAAGCGCCATAGGGGCTGTTGAAGGAAAACAGCCGGGGTTCCGGCTCCTCATAGGTGATGAAGCATGTCTTGCACTCGAACCGCTCGTTGAAGGTCAGGTCGCTCCCCGGCAGGTCGGGCATTTCCACCACGGCCTCGCCGCCTTCCCGGTAACAGATCTCCAGGCTGTCGATCAGCCGTTGCCGGGATTCAGCCTGCAGGACCAGGCGGTCCGCCAGGACCCAGACCGGGCGGCTGAAGTTGATCTCCAGCAGAGATTCCGGAGTGGAAAACTCGAAGATCGTTCCGTTTTGATATAAACGGTTGAACCCGAGCTTGCGAAGCTCAAACAGCCGCGTCTTCAGTAGCTCAGCATCGGATGGTTTGGGTCGCTTGGCGTGCGCTGAGAGTTTAATCTTTTCTTCCTTTGCTGCTTCCTTTCCCTCTTCTTTTTTTGAAAGATGAAGATGAGGACTAGGACTAGGATGCAAACTCCTCCGGAGGAGCGGGAACAGAAGGATTGCCCGAATCCCTTCCGGATTGCCGGCTCGCCCCGGAAGGGCCAGCAGGCGATCCGCCACTTCATCGACCGAGTCCTTCTTTACTTCGGCCCCGCATTGGGAGCAAAAGGTCTTTCCGATGCGTGCAAACAGGAGACGCAGGTAGTCGTAGATTTCCGTGGAGGTCCCGACGGTCGATCTCGGATTCCGGGTGGAGTTTTTCTGCCGGATGGCAACGGCCGGAGCAATCCCGCTGATTTCCTCCACCTCCGGCTTTTCCATCCGCTCCAGAAACTGGCGGGCGTAGGCCGAGAGCGACTCCACATAGCGGCGCTGGCCCTCGGCGTAGAGCGTATCGAAAGCCAGGCTGGACTTGCCGGAACCGCTGACACCCGTGACGACGGTCAGAGTATTGTGAGGAATTTCACAATCTATGTTCTTCAGATTGTGAACCCGCGCGCCTCTGACCTGTATGCTCTCCATGGACATGGTAAAGGTTTCCCGAAAGGGCAATGCCTCTGTGTAAAATTCACCCGCCAGCCAAACACATCAGTATAACTCGACACCGGTAATAGGGCGGGGGGGAACTTCCTGGCAGGTAATGGGTCATCGATTGGAAGCAGAAGCTACTCGTCGCATTTTCAGCAAATGCGTTTTCAGGCCAGTGCCGCCCGGCGGCTGAGAAAGTGTAAAGATTTCTATCCTAAAACGGGCCTTATAATGAGAGCTGATCCACACCGCCATCGTGAAGGCGACTGTAATTAGAGCCGCGCCTGTCCCGAGCCATGCCCCGAGCGGAGTCGAGGGGGAAGTCGAGGGAACAGTAATGGAGTGGTTTCGGAGCCACCGCACGCCATGGCGGTTTAGCCGGGTCGGCCTGAACAAAAGTAAGGTGACTCAGGGTACTGTGATATGAAGACGAGCGAACTGCATCTTCATCGAGACGAACTCGACGACCGGCTCTTGCCACGTCTTGTTGGTCGCGTGTTTCACGTCACGTCCGTGATCTCGCTCGATCAAATTCTAGCTTCAGGGGAGATTCGGCCGAATGTCGACGGGCAATTCACAACGACTTTCGGCTTCTCAAGCAATTCATTCTTTCGAAAACGAGGCTGCATATCAATATTCGATTATCGCTTCGCCTCGCTGAAACAGATTGAGGAGTCGATTTGCAAGTGCTCTCCGTTTCACGTGCCCCGCTCAGACCATAAGCTTGCCTACATGTTCTTGTCTGCGAACGAACACCATCGTCTCATTCCGTGGACGAAGTGGAAGGAAGAGCAAGCCTGGGGCGAAATGATCGTTCCGTACGTAGAGGCGGGCTTCCCCGGCTCCATCCCGATGCCATCGATCGAGGAGGTCCTCCGAGTGATAATCGAGTACCCGCCAGACCCTCTCATAGAAGCCCTCGAAAAAGGCCGGGCTAACATGGCGAAGTAGCCGAGGTGCGTCACGGCAAAGACGTTCCAGGTACCCTCGGCTCACAAGAAACGCACGACTTGGCGCGGCTGAAGCTCCTGTGTCGGTAGGCGCTCGATGAGTTCCGCCGCATTTCTTGGGAGAATTAACATGTTAAGAACAGCTATCCTCACTGTGATGCTGTTTGGCAGCGCCTTCTTTGCTTCTGGGGCGCAGGAGAGCGAAGACTTTTCACACGAATTCGCATACCGAGGCGCAAAGCTAGAGGGCGAGGTATTTCTGTGTACGAGTGACCGCGTCGCGAGCGCCGGTTTTCGACGAGACGCTATTAAAGGAGTCGTGACCGAGGTCGCCGATATTGCCAAGCAGCGAAACACAACCACATGGCGGATTACACTGAAAGGAAGCCAGGCTGAGGTTGTTGCGTTCACTGGTGCCACCCAAACGTTAGAAGTTGCTGAACAGTTCTCAGTCCATCGGGGTCCACTCGGCCTGTTGCTCACGTGGCAGGACCGCAAACCATCGAGCCAGACAATCACGATTGACTTGTCTAACTCATCATTCGTGTATTCAGGCCAGGACCTGAACATTTGGATGAACAAGACGAACATCTTTGTGGGTTCATGTCGGCCATACATGTAAGGGATCAAACCTAGCGAAACCATGCCATACGAGTATCAGGAATATCCAAAGTTTTTGTACCATCCGAAGCTCGCGCCACAGGGGAAAATCTTCCAAAGCGCGGAGGAAACCGAAGGTCTTGTGCGCAAGGGCTGGGTTGATGCGCCCGCAAAATTTCCAAAGCCGTCTCGTATTAGGGTCGCTCTCGTTGCGATCAGACCGTGGTGGTCTGAATGGGAATGGCTAATCAAAGCCGTCGTCGTTATTCTTGGTCTTGTCGCGGCGGCGATTGCGCTTTTTCTGAGTTCTTTCGGGCGTCTGACCTGAGTCCGCGCCGGTCGCGGCTGAGCGCGTGGTCGTTCGGCGTTGCGTGTCCCACACCGCGCTGCTGAAGTCCTGATAGCGCAGTGTTGATCTACAGGCCTGGGTACGGCCCAACTTTGCAGGAACAGGGGATGAACGCGCATCCTGGCGGCGGCTCGGCACCAATCGTTATGCGCACCCGAAAAGAGTTGGGAGATGCTACAATAAGAGGCAGTCAGCAAGGAATACAATGGCAAAGCAACTCAAGGTCATTCACAGCGACCCAGACATTCTTGGAGGCAAACCGGTATTTGTCGGAACTCGTGTCCCCGTTCAGAATCTCATTGATTGTCTGGAGGCTGGCGACAGCTTGGAGGAGTTTCTGGCTTCCTTCCCAACCGTCACACGAGAGCAGGCAGTGGCGGCACTCGAGATCGCCCGCGAGGCTCTAGAATTCAGTGCGCATTCTACTCGATGAATGTTTGCCCCGCGAACTCGCGGTCGAATTGGAAGGTCACGCAGTAAGCACGGTTCAGCAAGCGGGCTGGGGCGGTCTCAAGAACGGTGAGCTTTTGGCGAAAGCGTCGGGCCGCTTTGAAGTCCTTCTTACTATTGATCAACACATTGAACGTCAGCAAAATATCCCTGTTGATGTTGCGGTGATTATAGTTCGGGCTCCTTCAAATCGCATCCAAGACTTAAGGCCGCTCGTGCCTGCATTGCTTCAAGCTGTTAAAGAAGCTAAGCCCGGGAAGTCCACCGCCGTCGGGCGCAGCACGCGGAGATGAACCCGATCGTGGTTGCCGTAAAGTGTCCCACACTGCTCCGCTGGAATTCTGGTAGCGTAGTGTTGATCGATCTGCCTGTTACTTCTCAACTCTTGGATGAACGCGCATCCCGTCGATATGGCCAGACAGCCATTGTCAAACAACCGCTTGTCAAGAAAAAAACTTAGCAACCCGCCTGGATAGAGACTTTATTGAGAAAGCCTCATTCACCACATTATCAAATATAGTCAGTCCGCACTCCCGCGCAGGATTTAATATAACCATATATTTATGAATACATTACAACGATGTCCTGAAAGTGCGTAAGGTACCTTAGCCTCGCACGGCCACCCATGAAAACCAGCGCTAAAAACCATCCAACGGCAAAATCCGCCAATAGAACATTAAAAACTTCTAATTGCACTAAAATTGTGCTAATGTCTGCAAGTTCCCCCGAACAGTACCTGGATATAGGAAGATGCCGAAAATCCTTCTCGTCGGAAACGATCCTGCGGAGGTGGAAGTTCGCGCGTTGGTGATGGAGTTTGGAGGGCACCGCTGCAAAACCGCGGCCTCCCATAAAGAAGCCATCAAACTTCTGAGGGAGGAGTCCTTTGATCTGGTAGTCACAGACTTCAAGCCGAATGGCAGCAGCCCTGCTCAGATTGTAAAAAACTTGCAGGGCGCTTTTCCGGAAGTGCCGCTGATGGTCCTTTCCGAAAGTGGCAACACAGTTGTAAAAGGGGCGGATGAAGTGCTGGCAATTCCCTGCTCTCCTGAGCATTTGCTTCAGCGCATTGAACGAATGCTAAGCCAGTCCGCCATCCCTGCGCGGAGAAGGCCTGCTCGTGTAGCACCTACTCATATAGCAATGGTTGCTCTGGCGGCGAAAGCTCGCTGATGAGCTAGCTGATGAGTTGAAAGCCTTCTGCGCATACCCTGTACAGCAAGGGATTGCTACGCCCGGACTACCAACGCGGAACGTTCGCATTCTTAGCTGACCGCTTGCTTTTCCAGCGGACCTTGAGAGGCAACCATCGCCTCGCCAGATTCCGCCGCGCATTCCTCTCTTCGCTTTCCATTCGATCCCGCCTGTCCAAAATGCGCCCCGCCCGCTAACCCGGTTCTTGCGTACCGCTCTGCTATAATCAATTTTAGGCCAAACAAGACCATGGGATTTCAACTGGCAAGCGAATACCGTCCTCGGGGCGACCAGGTAACTGCGATCCAGCAACTGGTGCGCGGGGTGTCGGAGGGCGAACAGCACCAGGTGTTGCTGGGGGTCACCGGCTCCGGCAAGACCTACACCATGGCCAAGGTGATCGAGGCGGTGGGCCGCCCGGCGCTCATCCTGGCCCATAACAAAACGCTGGCGGCGCAGCTCTATCACGAGTTCAAAACCTTCTTTCCGGGCAATGCCGTCGAGTACTTCGTCAGCTATTACGACTACTACCAACCCGAGGCTTACATCGCCTCGACCGACACCTACATCGAGAAGGAAGCCACCATTAACGACGAGCTGGACAAACTGCGGCTTTCCGCCACCCGCTCGCTGTTTGAGCGGCGCGACTGCATTATCGTTGCCAGCGTCTCCTGCATCTACGGCCTGGGATCGCCGGAAGCCTACTACGGCATGCTGCTGTTTCTGGAAAAGGGCCAAAAGATTTCCCGGCAGGAGATACTCAAGCGCCTGGTGGAGATTCAATACGAGCGCAACGACCGGGACTTCAAGCGCGGCACCTTCCGCGTGCGGGGCGACGTGGTGGAGCTTTACCCCACCTATGACGACTTCGCCTACCGCATTGAACTCTGGGGCGATCAGGTGGAGAAGCTCTCCCGCATCGACCCGCTTTTCGGGCAGGTGAAGCAGGTCTACCCGCGACTGCCCATCTATCCCAAAACGCACTACGTGATGTCGGCTGAGACCCGCGAGGAGGCCATCCGTAAAATCCTGATAGAGCTGGACTGGTGGATACCGGAATTGGAAAAGCAGGGCAAGATGCTGGAGGCAAAACGCCTGACCCAGCGAACCCGGTTCGACGTGGAGATGATGCGGCAGATCGGCTACTGCCACGGCATTGAGAATTACTCCCGGCATTTTTCTGGACGCCAGCCGGGCGAAGCGCCTCCCACCCTGCTCGATTACCTCGCCCGCGACGCCATGCTCTTTATCGACGAGAGCCATCAAACGGTGCCGCAGTTGCGCGGCATGTATCGCGGCGACCGCTCGCGGAAACAGAACCTGCTGGAGTACGGCTTCCGCCTGCCGAGCGCGCTCGACAACCGCCCCCTGAACTTTGAGGAGTTTGAGCAGCGGGTGGACCAAGTGGTCTACGTCTCGGCCACTCCGGGGCCTTATGAACTGACCAAATCCGCCGGGGTGGTGGTGGAGCAGGTCATCCGCCCCACCGGGCTGGTGGACCCGGAGGTGGAGGTGCGCCCCATTCGCGGGCAGATCGACGACCTGCTTAGCGAAATCCGCGACCGGACGGCGCACGGGGAACGGGTGCTGGTGACTACCCTGACCAAGCGCATGTCAGAAGACCTGGCGGAGTACTACACCGAGGTAGGCGTGCGCTGCCGCTATCTGCACTCGGAGATCGAAACCCTGGACCGCGTGAAGCTGTTGCGCGACCTGCGCCGGGGCGAGTTCGACGTGATGATCGGCATCAACCTGCTGCGCGAGGGCCTGGACCTGCCGGAGGTCTCGTTGGTAGCCATCCTGGACGCCGACAAGGAAGGCTTCCTGCGCTCTGCCGGGGCGCTGATTCAGACCGTGGGCCGCGCGGCGCGGAACATTCGCGGCAAGGCCATCCTCTATGCCGACAATATGACCAAATCCATGCAGCAGGCGATTTCCGAGACCGACCGCCGCCGCGAGTTGCAGATGCACTACAACAAGGAGAACCACATCACGCCGGAGTCAATCATCAAGCCGGTGGACATGAGTTTGGTGGCCGTCGCCGAGGCGGACTACTGGACGCCGCCTTTACAAGACACCGACCTGGACCAGTTCTCCACCGCCGCCGAGCGGGACGAGTTTATCGCGAGGCTGGAAGCGGAGATGCGCGAGGCAGCCAAGAACTTCGAGTTCGAGCGCGCCGCTCAGTTGAGAGACCGAATTCGCGCCTTGAAGCAGAGCGAGGTGACGGCCTGATTGGCAATCCATCAGAGCCGCGACCACGAGGGAGCGGCTGTCTAGGTTAAGAACGAGCAAGGAGAAACAAATGGCTGCCCCCCGCTCCAATGTGGAGATTGGTTTCGCAGAGTTTCGGTCTTTTGTATACTCAAAGTATTCCGTTCCAATCCAAGAAGCTGTGAAGTTAACTGAAATTGCGAGCGTGATGTTCAAGAAACCTGTAAGTGAACCACTTCATCAGGTGATAGGCCGTATTGCATCCATCGTCACGAACTCGCTCGGCGCTGTTGTTCTCTTGGTCCTTAACGGATACGGTCACGATGCAATGAGAATTGTCCGGAGCATGCTTGAAGGAGCCGTCACTGTAGCTTTCCTTAAACGGCAGCCTGAGCAATTTCAAGATTACTGGGCTTTTCGTCACATCAGGCTCAAGAGATCCTATAACGTCATGCTCAAGCACTTTCCAGCCGAGGCACAAAAAAATTCGCTAGAAAAGGTAGCTCAAATGGAGCAGGACTACCTGTCAGTTGTGGACCAATTCAAGGACAAGCGAGGAAGAGTTCGTCATAGGTGGAGTAGTGTGGGCTTAGCCGAAATGGCAAAAGAAGTCGGGATGGAGTGGGAGTATCGAACAGTTTACTCTTGGACTTCATCTATGTTGCACGTGGATGTTGGTGCCTTGTCCCTCCAAGCTGATCCTGTAACCAAGGAAGGCGACGCAGCACCGTCTCAAGAGTGGCTCGGTGAGAGCCTTATAACGACTCACCGTTCGGTGCTCCAGGTGTTAGATAATTACAATGAAATCGCACGGTTGGGATTCGACACCGAAATCCAAACTGCTACCGATGGCTTCATGACGGCTTGGAAGAAGAACTCCTAATTCCCGATGGTTCAGACACCCACTGATCTCACCCCCTCACCCCTTCAGCACCCCCATCGGCGCCAGGCGTGCGGCTTTGCGGGCGAGGCCGGCCTGGTGGACGACCTCGACGACCTCATCCACGTCCTTATAGGCTTCGGGAATTTCTTCCAGAATTCCGTCACGAGTCCGCGATTGGACGATGATGCCCTTCTCCTCAAGCTCCCTCTTCACCTGCTGGATGTCCCGGCCACGCTTTGCGGCGGTGCGGCTCATCATGCGGCCTGCCCCGTGGCAGACGCTTCCGAAAGTCTCTTCCATTGCTTTCTGCGCCCCCACCAACACATAGGAAGCTGTCCCCATGCTGCCGGGGATCAAGACCGGCTGGCCGATCTCTTGATACCGGCTGGGAATCTCCGGGCTGCCGGGCGGGAAGGCTCGCGTTGCTCCTTTGCGGTGGACCAAAACGTCCCTCTCTACCCCGCCTACCTTATATGTCTCCCGCTTGGCGATGTTGTGCGCCACATCGTAAACCACCCGAACCGCCGCGCCGTCGCCAAAAATTCGCTCAATAGCCCGGCGCGTAAAATGCGTGATCGCCTGCCGGTTGGCCCATGCAAAGTTGGCTGCGGCATACATCGCACCCAGATAATCCTGCCCCTCGGGAGACTGTATCGGCACGCAGGCAAGCTGACGGTCCGGCAGCGTGATGTTGTATTTCTTCATCGCCGCGCCCATCTCCATCTGTGCCAGGAAATCCGTGCAGACCTGGTGGCCGAGCCCTCGTGAGCCGGTGTGGATCAGCACCACCACTTGGCCTTCCGATAGCCCCAGCGCATCTCCCACTTCCGGTTCGAAAACTTTTTGGACGTACTGGACCTCCACAAAATGGTTCCCGCTGCCGATGCTGCCCACCTGAGGCCGTCCCCGATGCTTGGCGCGCTGGCTGACGCGGCTTGGATCAGCCCCGCGCATCCGGCCCCGTTCTTCTGAAAACTCCAGATCACCCAGCTCGCCGTAACCACGCTCCACCACCCACTCCGCGCCGTGGCTGAGCAGGCTGTCGAGGCCTGCCGAATCCACCGGGACGGCGCCTTCGCGACCGATACCGCAGGGAATGTCCCGGAAAAGCTGTTGCACCAAGTCGCGAAGACGCGGTGCGACCTCCTCCCGCGTGAGCGAGGTGCCAAGCAAGCGGACGCCGCAGTTGATGTCAAAGCCGACTCCGCCCGGCGAGACCACCCCCTTGCGGTAGTCGGTGGCCGCCACGCCGCCGATGGGAAAACCGTAGCCCTGGTGGATGTCCGGCATGGCGAGCGCATCCCCCACGATCCCCGGCAAGGTGGCCACGTTCACGGCCTGTTCCAGTGAGAGGTCCTTCCGGATGGCGGCCATCAGCTTCTCGCTGGCATAGATCACCGCATTGGTGCGCATGTCACTGCGCGATTCTTTGGGAATCATGTAACGGTACTCGTCCAGCTTGCGAATGCGGGAAGCGTCGAACATAGGTTTTGTCACACTGCTCTCCTAAGCGGACCATTATACCTCCCAGCCCGAGACGCCAGAAACTTGCAGGCCGCTACCAGCACTAATGTGCCGCAAAGATTCCCAATACTGCAACCGGGTTGCTGATGGCGGGCCGGTAAAGTATGATGGAGGAAATCAGGAAGAGAAAAAAGATCGGGGCGTAGCGCAGTCTGGTAGCGCACCTGCCTTGGGCGCAGGGGGTCGGAGGTTCAAATCCTCTCGCCCCGACCATTTCAGTCTTTCCAAATCAATGGGATACATCTGCCTCGATTGCATTTGCCCATCCCTAAACCTCAAAACCGTATCAAAACCGTATCAAAACCCCGCAACTGGTGATGTGCCGTATCAAAACCCCACGGCTGCAAGTTCATTTGCACGGCGATTGATTTTTGTCAACGTGTCGCTGGCGAATTACAAATTAGGCCCTCAAAGAGGGCCTTCTGGAGAAACGGAAGCGCGTCCTTGATCAGCCGGATCGCTGCTATTCATTCGGACCGCGATGCGCGGTGGCGTCCTGGTCGACGCAGTCTTCCTCTTCATAGGTCATGCCGTGGCGACCGGGAACCTTTCGGGTGGGACCGGGCTTGTAGCTGGAACAGAACAGAGGTCCGTAACAGAAGGTTTCCGTCCTGTAGCGCCGTCGGTCGGGGTTCCATTGGTCGATGATCATTTCCACAGGCATGACACAGCCCCAGATACAGCTATTACATTTCGTATCGTAGGTCGTTACCGCCAGGCGCCGATGCCCGCGCTCGCGATAGGCGGGCAACGGAGGAGGCACTCCATGCCATGGTGCCGCTAAGGCCTGCTCTTCTCCACGCCGGATCAGTTTCAGTTTGCTGACTCTATAGATGTCGGCGGTTTCGAGTCGCGGATCCGCAACCCGATGCCCCAGCCCCTCGACGAGGTCACCCATTCGGAATTGGTGTTTGGCGTGGGTTCCGGAGCCAATACCGACGCGAAATTCAGCAGAAACTCCGCCGACTGTTCCCTCGATCCGCAACAGGTAACCCAGATAAGTGTGGCTCCGTTCATCGAAAGAACGGGTCAGACGAATTCGAGGTTGGACTGAAGTGACAGCTCCAGACCAGGAAATCTTTTCGTTCCTCGACAGTTCGTTCGAGTTTTCAAAGTTTGGTGATCCGAAGTCAGGCGGCAATGGGCGTTTGATATAAACCTCCACAATGTCGTCGCCATCGGTAGAAGCCGAAGCTCAGAGGGACCTTCGGGCCGGACATCTCCTGCGGCGTACATCCTGCGCGTGCTGAATGCGCCCGATGGTGGTTGTAGTAGTCTTGGAAATCGAGCAGCTTGTTCTCCAGATCCGCCGTCGTCCAGAACAACATGCGATCCAAATACTCGCGTCGAATCGTGCCGATCAGCCGTTCCACAAAGGGATGGGACAGGGGAACATAGGGGACGGTTTTGATTTCGGTCACTTCCAGAATCCGCAGATTGGCTTGCCACTGCCCAAACCGATAAAGTGGATCATGGTCGGAGCTGAGGTAGTTGGGCATACAGGGTTGCCATCGAATGGCGCGGTTGAACATCCGGCAAAGTGCGACTCCATTGACGGTTCCGGCGTGAACGCCGAACCCAATGATCCGGCGAGTGTATTGATCCATGACGACCAAGACCCAGTTGGTCCGCAATGTGGCCAATTCGCACCGGAACAAATCCAGACTCCAGAGGCTGTCTTTCAGGTGTCCAATGAAGGTCAACCAGGATGGCCCACCGGAGTTGTTAGCCGGCCGATAGTGGCTGGCGAGAATCCTTCGAACAACGTCTTTGTCGATGGGGATGTCGAAAGCCAAGGCAATCTGCTGAGCGATTCGCGGGCAGCCCCAGGTGGGATTGCGCTGCTTCATCTGGACAACAGCGTCGATGAGTTCTTTATTGGGTCCGTTTGGTCCGGGCTTACGCCGGTGCTTGGATGAAAAGAGCAGGCGATATTTTAGGTTCCTCAGAGCCCGGTGGAGGCCCAAAAGAGTCGAAGGCTTCAGCACGATTGCTGAACGAATCAGGCGGGCGGGGCGAATGAGCAGAGCACACAAACCGGCGACAAGGCGATCTGAGCTGCGTAGATTGGGCGACCGCTGCCGCGAACGATTGAGGATCAGAAGTTGTTGCTTGACAAGAACGGACTCAGCCACCACAGAACGGATGCCACCCGGACCTGCAAGTCGGGCAAGAGTAACGATTAAATGAACGAAAAGGATGACAAGATCACGCATCTTGGCATTCTATCAAATCTTGAAAATGGCAGAATATTGGCCCGTTTTAGCAATTCACCAGGGACACGAATGAAATGATCCGGAATTTCCTTTAGCCCTCCGGTGATTGAAAATATACACGCACTTTGGTGCAACCGAGCACACTTTTCTCTCCAGGTGGGTACACCAGCTGCCCAAAACCTCGGTCTGGTCAGAATCCTCGGAGCTTTTCAGCGAGTTCTTCGGCCTGGTCACGGATCCAGAAAGTGGCTCTTAGTTTTTCAGCGATTTCTGTCCGAAATAGGCTAGCGTACTACACCAACCGAGCCCAGCGCAGCCCGTTTGGGCATCATGGTTGAGAAGTTCAGACTAGCTATTCAGCGTACCGTGTGGTGCTCTTCCGCTTCAGGGCTGGAGGGATTTACCTGTAAAAGGCCACTCCTTCCAGCCCTGAAGCATAGGGAAATACAGACCCAGCCGAATAGGGCGGGAATCGATGGACTGGATTACGCTCGCATAGCTTTCCAACTGAGTGCTATAGCGCACCTTCTCATTATCGAGGAAGCTGTCAGCAGCTCCACCGGCATGAGTTCCGGTCTTGTAGTCAATGATCCATCGCGTGCCACCATCGACGAAGGTCCTATCCAAGACGAAACGCTGGACTCTGCCTTCTACGATTGCGGAAAGTGCGTACTCTCGTTCGTCGCCTTCGTGCTGCGAAAGAATCCAGCGACCGCGGTCGTCTCCGATGGTATTTTTCAGTGCGGATGCTGCTCGGGATACAGATTGGTCGAGCTTTTCACCGTCCAGTCCTTCGCATCGCAGTGCAGTTCGGAGGGTCTCTTCGCTGAAGTTCAGACGATCCGGCGCGCGCATCTGCTGAAGCATCCGATGGACGACGATACCCACTCGCCGCTGTAGTTCGCTCACCCACTCAAAGGTCGGATGGCTTGTCTTTGTGTCTTCCGTCTCGGATGGTTGTTTCCGCGGTTTCCAAACGACATCATTAGGTGGAGGGAGAGGCACCCAGTCCGCAACTAGGCGTCGAAGGGGGATACCTTGAGGCTTCGCCTTGACTGTGTAGTCGTCACCCTCTTTCTCTACATGATCCTTTAACGCGTTCGAGAATTCCGGCTCGACCGTCCTCCATATCTTTGCCAGCAAAGTACGCGAATTAGGCACCCTCAACGCTACACCTCCAGGATCGAATCCGGCATGTCCCAGTAGATGTAGATGCTTCCGGGCCCTCGTGGCAGCGACATATAAAAGGCGGGTGCTTTCATGACCGCGTTTCTCCGCTTCAGCGCTTCGCAAGTAGTCGTACAGCAAATCCTTGTCGCCGCCGACCTCATGTATCGGTGCTAGTAACAGCCGGGACCGATCGCCATCCATGTATTCGCGCCACATTAGCAAACGTGGATCGTCTGGTCGGGTGCGTCGCCCTAGACACGGTAGGATAACGGTGTCGAACTCCAGCCCCTTTGCCTTGTGAATCGTCAGTAACTGCAGGTTTTCGCTGGCTTCGACGTCGGAAGGAGCGAACAGACGGGCGACATTTTCGGCGAACTTCTTCTCGTCCCGGATATCTAAACCGTCGAGCGACTGTTCCAAAAGATCCAGGTAAGCTGCTGCATCTTCGAGTTCTGTCCTCGTTTCCAGGCACGCGGGACCGCCCAGTTCGATCCAGACGCCTTCCACCCAGCGGCGGACTGACAGTCTTCCTCGTTGGGCAAGGGCATCGCGGAGGAGAGGGATCAAACGGTCGATGCGTGTCCTGCCGTTGGGAGACAACTGCTCTCGTCTCGCGTGATCCTGAAGGAGGTCCCAGATTGCAGCTGTGGAGTCGCCGTTGACCAGCACTTCAAGATCCCAGAGCGTCATACCGCACCAGGGCGCCCGGAGAATCGACAACCAGGCCAGACGGTTTCCCGGATGCAAAAGCGTCTGTGTGAGCGCCATCAAGTCTTGCACCACCGGACGTTCGCCTAAGGCATCAATCTCCACGGCACGAAATTTCTTTCCGGTTCTGCGAAGCGCAGAGACGATACCGTACAGATGACTGCGGGCCCGCACGAGCACGGCGATCATCTCGCCTGGGCGTTTTGACTGCGTTTCATCAATGATTTCGACAACACGTTCGGCTTCGGGCTCCGGCTCATCCGCCAGAAACGGATGCACAAGAACGGCACTGTCAGGACTGTCGGCCTTGAACGGTACAGAGGGCTCGTAAGTCACTGCGCCGGTGAACACATCCTCCGTATTCGGGAACGCGTCGCTCAATGCGCGGTTCACCCATTGCACGATTCCCGCATTTGAACGGAAATTCACCGAGAGCGTGAGCGGCGTCAGCGGGATCGCGGCTATCCCATTCGAACGAGCACGCAAAAAGAGTCCCACCTCCGCTTCGCGAAAACCGTAGATCGACTGCATCGGATCGCCGACCAGGAATAACGTCCGGCCATCTCCGTGCTGCCAGTCCCCGATGAGTCGAGTCAGCAAGTCGTACTGACTCTGGGACGTATCTTGAAACTCATCAATCAGCAGATGCTGGATTCGGCAGTCGAGGGCAAAAGCGAGGTCGGTAGGAGCCGCATCGGAGCCCAGGGCGAATCGTGCTCCAATCGCGATCTCTGTGAAGTCGACACCTCCTTCTTCCTGAAAGACGAGTCGAAGTTGGTCGACGGCCACAGGCAACAAGAGCATCAGTGCGCCCAGGACGTCCCACTGTTTCTCGTCAAAGCGTGGCGGCGGCAGCGACCGTAACGCGTGCAATGAAGCCAAGACGGCTGGGTCTAGTTCGATCTTGCTCAACCGCTCTTTAGCTGTACGTACAGCAGCGGTTGCTGGGAATCCTGAGTTCTTTGTGGGTTTCAGGCGGCGCGTTCCTTGCTTGGTCAGGAACATCTCTGCAAGCCCCAACCAACGCGGCAGCGATTCGATTGTGGCTTCTGGAAAGTCGTGGAGTTCGAAGCAGGCGTTTAGAACACTGGTGCGGTCTTCGTTTCGAAGGTTCCCAGCCGCGAAACGGGCGAGCTCAACCGTTTCGGCCTTGAAACGTTCCGGGAATGTCGCCACGAGCCGTTCGAGTGCCCGCTCGATAACTTGTCTGAGGGAGGACTCCAACTCCTCCCTCAGGAAGGCAGGCACTGGCTGTCCGAGTACATGGCGTAGCCACTGGTCACGACTCCCCAGCATGGTGCTCAGCAACCGCTCAACAGTTCCGAAATTGTTGTCCAGGTGTGAAAGAAGTTGCGACAACGCCCCGGATACTTCGGCCGACGTCCGGTCAGAATCCAACACTGCCAACGTTCGAAGGGCCGCCTGAAGGTGCAGATGCCCGACATCTTCCTCCGGGCGGGGTGCTGCCCCCATGCGTGAAACCCAGGGCATCTGCCGAACCAGCATGGCGCACAGCGAATCGATCGTCTGAATTCGAAGACGTGACGGATGCTCGGTCAAACGCCAGTTCAGTCCGTCATTCCGGGTAAGCGCTTCCTGTGCGAGTTTCCATGTGTGCTTTTCGTGCGGTGCCGCGGGTTCCGGGCCTGAGGCACTCTGAAGGGCAGCGATTACCCGGTGGCGCATCTCCGCAGCTGCCTTACGAGTAAAGGTAATGGCCACGACGGCCTCTGGTTGATCCACTCGAGCCAGCAATGCCAGGAATCGCTGGATGAGCAATTCGGTCTTTCCTGAACCTGCGGGGGCCTGGACGATGAATGACCGAGTGTGATCGAGCGCATGGAGACGTTGTTTCTGGTCCTGCATGCGGTTAATCATCGCCACGCTCCAACTCAATAGCAGCTTGGCTGATCCGACAAAGTGTGGGCAACTCGCAATGCCGGCAGGTCTGACGGCGGTCCTTGGGATCGACAATAGCTTGTCCCGCTCTAAAGTCTCGGCCTAGTCGATCCAGGACACCCCGCCACTCTTCGATGGTTTGGCCTATGGGCGGCTGGCCATCGGGCACCCGGACGCCGGGAACAATACCCTCGGAGCGAGCCAAACCTCGAAAGCCCAACTTGCCGGTCTTGAGCCTCCCGAAGAAGACACCCGCGACGGGCGAGTCCGCTGTAACAGCGTAGATGGGCAATTGTGGTTCATCCGGCCTCGGTCCATCCCAATCGGAGGGGCTGCACTCACCCGTTTTGTAGTCGACGATGACCAGTTCTCCATTCTCGAGGCGATCCACACGGTCGGCGCGGATATTCACGTCAATGCCGCCTACTGTCACAGTCTGTCTTTCTTCCTGTTCGAGCATTGCGAATGGCTGCCGTTCCCGTTCGAGAAGCAACCATTCCTCAATTACTCGTTCGAGCCGAGCTTGTTCGATCGCCGCAAACCGAGAGCCTCGCAGAGCTCGGCGGCGTCTGGAAAAGTACTGAATCTCGGAGCCGACGTTCGAGCGCACGATGTCCACCAACCTATCCTCAGCCATCGACAGTAGTCCCTCGTGTGATCGCAACTGTTTCCAGACACGCTCCAGAATGCGGTGGATCAACTGACCTCGGTCAAGAGCGTTCAATCCTGGCTCCGGCTGATCCGGTGCTTTTGCTCCAAGACGGAACTCGGCAAACGCTTTGAATGGACATGCTGCCTGAAGCTTGAATAGGGAGGTCCCGCCCTTGAGTGCGGAATCGCCGCACGGCGGCCCACTGTGGTCCTCCAGGGTCTCCATCCGGGACGAGCGTTGAAGTTGCTCCACGTAACTGGCTGAAGTCAGGATCTCCAGATCGGCAGCCGAAACTTCAGCCAACGCACCAAAGAGCGGGCTAACTCTCAAATCTGAATCGCCTTCCCGCTCTGGATGGCTGACGACAACAGTCGGAGCGCCCGACAAGAGGCGCGCTGTGAGAGTTTTGGTAAACTCCAGTTCCCGGTCCGGCGACGAGCGAGGCAAGTTGAAACGGCGCTGCAGGCGAAACGGCAGGAACGGGTCGGGTGTAGGGGCTTTTGGCCACGCATTGTCGTGCATCCCCATGATCCAGAGCCGGTCGAAGCGTAGGCCGGAGGCTTCGAACACGCCCAAAATCTGGACGGGTGCAGGCTCGGACTCCGGTTGAAACTGCCTGGCTGAAGCTAGGCGCCTCAGCGCTCCGACGGCGGTGCCCAGCGCGATGTGTCCGGAGACACTATCGAGTATGGTCAGCTCAGACAGCAGTTCATTCCAGACTTTAAGCGTTTGGTACTCAATACTGTCGAGACCTCGATCTCCGGGCCACCCGATGACTTGCAGGAATCCGGACAAAACAGAAGCCCACTCGCTGGGCATTCGAGTAGTCTGCAGCGCCTCGTACTGCTCCGTCCACGACCGGAGCTGTGATACGAACTGGGGACACCGATGCGCGGCATCGCTATGCCCCGCCAACCCGATGATGTCTATCAGCGAAACGTGAGGCTCTCCAAGAGAACGCACGGCTACATCCAGGAGGGCGCGGTTTGTCAATTCCTCCTCAGAACCATTCAGAAATGGAGATCGCAAGAGTCGGCCGGCGATCTCGACTGGCATCTCGTGAGGGTCGGCTCCAAGAATCAGGAATGCCGTCTCAATAATCGGGTATTTATCGACAGGTAGTCCGAGAGAGATGTTGAAAAGCCGCTGCGGGTCCAGGTCCGGTCGCAGCCGAGTGCGGGGATGGAACTCTTCACCGAAAACACGCTCGATCTGGCTGCGGCACCTGCTCAGGTCGGGAACGATGACGCCAATTCGGAAATGTTGAGTTGCAGCGTCCCGCTCGTTTTCCAAAATGCGGCGCGCCCACTCGGCAGCGGCACGGATTTCACGACTGGCATCGATCAGGCCCAGGCGAACGGCGTCGACGGCGACATCGGGAAGTTTGCGCTCTCGGACTTTCGTCCCACGCCGGGCGAGGGAGCCGAACAGTCGCTGCTGGGCAGGCGTTGGTTCAAAAAATCCTACAATTTCAATTTGTTCGGGGACTGAGACTTCTCCCCGTTCGATGAGATCTGCGACAAACGCCGGAAGTTCAGCGCCCGATAACCACCCGTTCTCGCGACAGCGGCGACGGAACTCCTTGGCCCACGACTGAAATGCCTCGGTGTCCGCGGAATCCTTCCACTCCGTAGCGTCCAACGGTAGACTCCAGGCACACAGAAGATTCCAGGAAGCAAGGGCCGACTCGGCGGTCGTGGGTACGTCCAGTAGCTGATCATCAGCCCCGGAACGAATGATATCTTCCCAGATTACCCGTTCTTCGGCTGGCCGGAGGAGACGGCTTGTCGTCTCTGGCTGCCCGGAAAACAACCAGTCCGTCCACAGTTTAGACAGCCATTCAGGCAACGGCAGGATAGGGGCCGTCAGCCAGGAGGACAGGCCTGCCGCCTCCTGTTCCCGGTCGTATTCCTGCCGAAGTTCGCGGTAGAGGCGGCTGGTCGCGGTTATGACGTTCATGCTCGGATGATCCAGTCGGTACTGTCAAGTTAACCGGAATTCACTCATTTTCGACGCGATATCAATTCTAGCCAGCACCAAAAATCAGCGACTTAGCTGGCATGTCAATCAGTGGAACCTCCAGGAAATAAGTTAACTTGACAGTGCCCATCAACCGTCTTGAATAGCCTGAACTTGATGGCGCTCAGGCTCGTCTTCCAAAGAAACGATGGGCATCGTCGCGCCAAGGGTGGCGTGCGCAATGTCCACTAGGTGCTCGTGGTGCGTAAAGAAGAGCACCTGGGTCACTGTCCCCAGTTGCCCGAGCACCCGAAAACCTGCGGCTGCACGCTCGGCGTCGAAGTTAATGAACAGATCGTCGGCGACGAATGGGAGAGGCGGTGCCCGATCCAGGTAGTCAGTAACCGACGCAATACGGAGCGCGAGGTAAAGCTGGTCAGCGGTACCAGTGCTCATTCCGGGCACGGGTACGGCAGCGCCGTCCGGGCGCACGCCGATCAAATGTGCCCGGTCCTGATCGTCGAAATCAACGCGAAGGTTGCCGAACGAACCGCTAGTGAGCGTGGAGAAGAGCTGGCCGGCATGCTTGAGCAGGGGCGCTTGCTTCTCGCGTCGATAACGGTCGATGGCCCATTGGAGCAGCAGGGCAGCGACGCGAACACGGGCGTACTGTTCCGCCACCGCCCGCATTTCCGCAAGAGCTTCCTGCCGGGCCGCCGCGGCGCGCGCCGCGGTATCATTGCCGCCGATGGCATCGAATGCTTGCCGGGCCGAGGTACGGTGTTCCCGGGCTTCGAGGAGACGCTCGTGCAACTCCTTCAACTCTTGCGCCAACGATGTCTCACGAGCTGAAACCTGATCCAGGTCGACGGACTTGCACTCTTCCTCCAACTCCGCGACCGAGAGGCCGTCACCTTCCGTAAGAAGCGCATTCAGGATCTGCGCCTGTTCCGCCCGTAGCACGCGCAACCGATCCGACTTCTCGATCGCAGCCTTGAGCTGATCGACATCTGTAACACCGGCGGTTTCCTGGAGACGACCGATGACTTCGCGTGCGTCACAGCGCGCGGCCTCGCATTCCTCGATCGCCCGCTCAAGGGTGGCGATAGCCTCGTCCTTCTCCTTCTTAAGGTCCCGTAATCGCTTTGTCTCGGCAAGGCGTCGCTCCAGCTGGAGCACGGCCTCTTCGGGCTCGACCTCGGCCAGATCGGGGGCCACCGTCCCCGCTAGATGCGCGACGTCCTTGCTGAACGCGGTAACGTCGCGTTCGATCTTGCCGATGCGCTCGTGACGCAGGTCATTCACCTTGACGACGCTCGTGCGCATTTCATCGATCATATCGACCTGCACGGCAACCGCCTCAGGGTTGACAGCGAGATCGAGTCCCAGCGCATCGAGCGCGTCAGCCCACTGACTCTGCCACTCCGACCATGCCGACTCGGTCTTCTCAAACGCCTTGTGCTTGCGCTCGGCATCGGCAGCGGACTGACGATGTGCCTCATCCAATTGGCGTCGGCCTTCGACAGCCCTTTCGTGTTCGCGCAGCATATCGGCTGAGACTTCAAGGACGACAGCAAGCGATTGGCCAGCGAAGGCATCCGTGCTGGTGCTGAGCGCGGCGAGTTCGTCAAGAACGCTGGCCCGGGCCTCTGCTTCCTGACGACGCAGAACGGCTACCTGTCGCTCTGCCGTCGCCCAGCGCTCGATCGCGCTCAGCGCCTCCTTGCGTGCGGTCAACCATTCCAGCATTTCGTCTGGCACCAGAGGCTCGAAAGGCGCTTCCGACCACATCTCGCGCCACTCGGCATCGAGAGTCCGAAGTTGCTCGTCGAGCTTCTCTGCTTCCTTTCGGAGGCTGTGGAGGATCTCCTCCTGTTCCGCGATCTGGCGCGAAGTCACAGCGAGTCGGGCCGCGGCCTCGGCCTTGTCGAAGCGCAGATCGGCGAGATCGTCGGCGGAGCGCACCGACGCCTCATAAGCGTCCGCCAGTTGATCTTCGGGACCGCCAAAGGCACTAATCTCGGCCTCGGGCACAGACATGCCGTCCACATAGCGGCGACGGATCAGCAGCCATCCGGTATCGCGGTGCTCCCGGGCCAGAGTGAGATCGTTGGGGGCGACCGCCTCTTCGTCGTGGGCGAGCCGTTCGTAGGGATGTGTTGCAACGTTCAAAAAAACAGCAAGAGAGCGACTGGTTGGGTCGACCGAGCTCCGTCTCATGCAGCCACCTCGAAGAGCTTGTTGATGAACTGAATCTGTCGCCGAACATGCGAACCGCTCACCCGCCTCGCCTGACCCTTCCGGATCATGTGGATGGCCTCGTATCCCTGGATCGTTCGCCGCGCCGCGTGGAATTCACGAAAGCCCTGCTTGGCTTTCACGCGTCGTTTGATCGCCCGATGATCCTGCTCCAAGATGTTGTTCAAGTATTGAACAGGCCGGTGGCGGCAACGGCGCCGCAGGATTCCTTCCTGCTTCACTCCTGAAATCGCCGCCCCGTAGAGGCGGGCTTGGTCCGTATTGATAACCCGGGGCTGTCGATGCGACGGATCCGCCAGCGCCTTGCGGAACAGGCGTTTAGCCGTAGCGGCATCGCGCAAACCCGAGAGCATGAAGTCGATCGTGGCGCCGGTGGAATCGATGGCTCGGTAGAGGTAGCACCAACGGCCCTTGACTCGAACGTAGGTCTCATCGACACGCCAGGACGTATTGGTTGGCTTGAGATGACGGCGCAGCCGCTCCTCCAGTGCCGTACCGTAGCGCTGGACCCAGCGCCAGATTGTCGTGTGGTCCGCTTCCAGGCCCCGCTCGCTGAGCAGTTCTTCGACATCGCGGAACGAGAGCGAGTACTGCAGATACCAGCGCACAGCGCAAAGAATCACCTCGGGCTCGGTTTGTCGCCACTTGAAGATCGCCGGTCGGATTGTCTTTTTCATGATCTCTTCAGGTTACCAGGCACCGTCGGCCAAAGTTGCAACACAACCAACATGCTCAACGCGTCATGAATTGAGGTTAGGGAGACAACTTCATGCACCTCCATCTCGTCCGTTACCCACAGCACGCCGCGGACCTCTATTCCGCTGCCTTCCGCGATCCGCCTCAACAGTCTGTCGCCTGTCAACAGGATGCAATTCTCGATGTGTTCCGCAAGCGTCAACGCGAAACAGTCGTTCAGCTTGAGCCTGGCGTGCTCATTGAAGTAACGGGCCGCCCGCTCTACAAGCGGTCCAGGCAAACTTCGCACGCCCAGCCCCAGGTCACTCAGCGCACGCTTTTCCGCATTGCTCAAGCACAGCCACTCATCCTCGAATAAAGTGTCGGGCATCACGAACTCGTATGGCAACCGCAACAGTGCTTCCATAAGACCGGCCTTCCTAAGGTCGATCATGCAGCTTGTGTCACTGACTACGATACGCATTGCCTTCGGCAGGTCCTTTCAGTCCTTTTTCGATTTCTGCCAAAGGCTGTTGCAAGAGTTCACCCGCCTTGGCTGGCGTTATGAATCCTTCAGCCAGTGCCCAATAGCAAAACCTTTCAAAACGACGGGGAATTTCGTGTTCGCCTTCCTGTCCTTCTGGCTCCAGGGGGGCCGGTTCTATGGCCCGCCATTTCCTGGCGAACGTCTGGAAAGCATAAGCAAGTGCCGATTGATCGATAATCCCCAACTGCCGCAATCGCACCAAGAGAGCCGCTGCGCTCACACGGTACATACGTTTCAGATCGACGATTTCTTTATATCCCAGGGCGTTTCTCTGCTTTCCGATCTCCCGCACAAGATGATCTTCAGGAATAAGAAAGGCCCCGGCGAAGATGTTCGCTGCCTTCTCGGGATCAACCGGACAAGATTCATCGATCAGCCGGTGGGCCAGTTCGTGCGCGAGCGTCAATCGTCGCCTCTCAAGCGTCATCCCCTTGTTCACCACAATCACGGGCAACCTGTTCTTCTGCCGCGGTCGGCGTACAAGACAGGTGAGCCCGGAAACACGGCCGGGCAGGGGGATGAGAAGGACTTTGATTCCCCGGTCTTCCAGCAACGAAGTCATGTTCGGGATCGGATCGATGCCTAGCTCCCACTCCTTTCGCAGATCCTGCGCCAGGATCTCTCCCTCATCTTCCTGTCCCAGAAATCGTTTGCCGTGTCGCGGAACCCTCCAAGCCCCGCTATCCGGCTCCAGGACTTCCTCGACTGCGATATATCGCTGAAGACGGTCAATAACTTCCGCCTCGACACGCGTTCGGTCCCGGGCGCTTGTGCCTGCCAGTTTCCGGAACTCGACAGCTTCAAGCTCCTCAACCTGTTCGCTGAGCAGATATTCCAACGACACGCCAAGCGTCTTAGCCATGTGAATCAGCACGCCCGAACTTGGCATCATCTCGCCACGCTCGTATTTCCCGATGGCCTGGGCGGTTACCTCGACGCTGAGCGCACCCGCCAGCCCCCGCAACGAATACCCGGTCTTTTTCCGGGCGAGCTTAAGCCGATCTCCAAACATACGTCTCCTTATCTATTAGGCTTGTAGGCTTGCAGTTTACACTTTTAAATCTTATAGTGGAATTGTAAACTGATGGCCGAGGCCCTGTCAACTTTGTATGGCAAGTGCTGGAGCCAGATGAAGTTTTATAAAATCAGGAGGTTATGATGAGCAAGCGCAACCAGCATGTTGTTCCCCATGACGACGGATGGGCAGTACGCGGTGCCGATAGTCAGCGTGCAACGTCCATTCACCGCACGCAGCAGGACGCGATAGATGCGGGGCGCGAGATCGCCCGTAACCAGGGCAGCGAACTTTTCATTCACGGCCGCGACGGCCGCATCCGTGACCGAGATTCTCACGGGAACGATCCGTTTCCGCCGACAGGTTGAAAACTCGGGAAAGGTTTCCATTGACCAAACACGACAAGCTGGGGCCGCCTATAGGCGCTACCCTAATGGATCACGCCCACAGGAAAGCGAATCCTCAGACTTCTGCGCCGGAGAGGCTCCGGCGCTATGAAACAGAAGCACCCGAATCCGAAGACCTGACGCTCTCGTTGGACGCCTTTATTCGTTCGGTCGCCGTAAGGCGTGCCACAGCCCATACGATGTTTCTGGGAGCCGGAGCGTCAGTCAGTTCCGGCGTGCCATCGGCGGAGACCTGCATCTGGGAATGGAAACGCAGCATTTTCGCGACAAATAATCCAGGTCTTGAAGACCAATTCTCCGAACTGTCCCTTCCCAGCGTCCGGAAGCGCATCCAGAGCTGGCTGGACCGCCAGGGCGGTTACCCGGCTCTCGACAGCCCAGAAGAATACAGTTTCTACATCCAATGCTGCTATCCGATTAGCGGCGACCGCCGTGCCTATTTCCAGGAAAAGATCCGCGCGGCCAAGCCCCATGTTGGCTATCACATGCTTTGCCATTTGGCACAGGCGGGTTTCTTGCGTTCAACATGGAGTCCGAATTTCGACGGACTTGTAGCCCGCGCCTCGGCCGCTTTCGAACTGACCGCGCTTGAAGTAGGCCTCGACACACAATCGCGTCTTGTCCGACAACTGAACAAGGGCGAGATTCTTTGCGTCGCTCTTCACGGAGATTATCGCTACGACAAACTGAAAAACACGTCCAAAGAACTTCAGGAACTGGAGACCGCGCTACAGAGTGCACTGATTGACGAACTCCAGAATACACCGTTGATCGTCGCCGGTTACAGCGGCCGTGACGAGTCAATCACAAAGACTTTCGAAGCTGCCTACGCCAAGCAGGGCACCGGGGCACTTTATTGGTGCGGCTTCAGCGACGGGGACATTCCCGATCATGTTGCTCGGCTGATCCGACGGGCACGTGCTGCCGACCGGGACGCCTTCTACGTTCCATCCTTGGGATTTGACGATCTGATGACTAGGCTGGCTCTGCACTGTCTCGAAGGTGTCGCCCGCAAAGCGGCGCGGGAAGCCCTTGCCCAGATTGCGCCGGAAGATCTATTGAGGCGCAGCTCTTTCCAGGTCGACAGCCTCCCCACCACCACGCTCATCAAGAGCAACGCCTTCGAAATCGAATGCCCGTCCGAACTCCTCCGGTTTGATCTCAAGAGTTGGCCGAATTCGAGCACATGGACATGGCTTCGGGAACAAACAGCCGGTCATTCGGTCGTCGCAGTTCCGCTTAGAGGCAAGATCCTCGCTGTCGGCCTCGTTGATGATGTCAGGGACATATTCGGCGACAACGTCAAGGGAGAGATCGAACGTACACCGGTAGCTCCGGAAGAATACCGATTCATGGACGGCGCAGTCGTCGGCCTCATGCGCGACTCCCTTACGGCGGCAATGGCAAGCACCATCGGCGTCAGCGCCGAGCGCTCCGTAATGTGGCTTCCTGACGTAATCAAGACGGAACAGCACGGCGGCGTGCGCTGCATTGCTCATCCATCCGTGGTCATCTTCCTCCGGCGGATCGGCGGCAAACAATATCTCGTTCTCAAACCTTCGCTCAAGGTACTTGACGGCAATGGCGATCCGGTCCCACGTGAGCTTGCCGACCCGATCAAACTCAGCACGCTGAGCGGCCAATATAACAAGCCCTTCAACCAGGCCATGAACAGCTGGCGCAAGAAGCTGTTTCCCAAGACTGGCCGGGCAGTCTTCGAATATCCGCGCGGCTGTGGCTCGCCATTCCGCTTCAAGGTATGGCGCTCCCCTATTTTCGCGGAAATCGGCAAGGAAAGTGCCCGCGTGATCACGCCTCCGGAATCGCTCAAATCCCTGTTGAAGCATCGCGGCGTCGAACTTAACGAGCCGCGTCTTCTCTTCTCGAACCGCCAGGGCTCCCGTACGGTCACGGATACGCATCCAATCCGCGGCGTTGTTACGAACAGGCCATATGACTATCCCCTTACATCACGCGGCTTGCTGTCGGTGATCAAGGTTGCCATTGTCTGTCCAAGAGAGGACGCACACACACTCGCATCCTACCTCGCCAATGCCCAACGCGTCCACAGACCGGGGCACACTGAGACAGATTATCTGATCGACTATCCCGGTTTTCAGCAAGCATATGGGCTGCCGCTCAACGTGCCGCAGCCAGCAGAAGCGGGGTGGGTGACCTGTCCCGAACTGACAGAAACCGATCCTCGCCGCGCCGCTGTGGAGATCGCCAATCAGATCAATAATGCTATCCAGAGTCTACAATCGTCCTACGCGCCGCAAGTCATACTTATATTCTTTCCGGCGCGCTGGAATGCTTTTCGGGGATACAGGAGCGAACACGAACGTTTCGACGTTCACGATTTCGTCAAAGCCTTCTGCGTACAAAGGGGCGTCGCGACACAGTTCCTTAATGAGAGCACGCTTTCGGACCAGCAGCAATGCCGCGTCTGGTGGTGGCTCTCACTCGCGCTGTACGTGAAGGGCATGCGCACGCCCTGGGTGCTCGACAATCTCGGTCAAGACACGGCCTTCGTCGGCCTTGGGTTCAGTATTGATCGGACAGCAGACCGGGGCCGTCATGTCGTTCTCGGTTGCAGCCACATCTACAGCGACCGGGGAGAAGGCCTGCAATATCGTCTCAGTAAGGTCGAAGACCCGATCGTGCGGGGCCGCAATCCGTTCATGTCCAAGGATGACGCGCGCCGTGTCGGTGAGACGATCCGGGAATTGTTCTACGAGTCCCGTGCCAAGCTTCCCCGTCGCGTCGTGCTCCATAAACGAACTCCTTTCCTGCAAGTTGAACGCGAAGGTCTGCTTGACGGTCTGGGCGGTGTTGAATGTATCGACATGCTCGAAATCCAAACAGAACACGCCTTGCGCTATGTCGCTTCGGTTAGTCGGAACGGCCGGATCGATGAAGACAACTATCCCGTCCGCCGCGGCACAGTCGTGCAGCTAGACGACTACAGTGCACTACTCTGGGTTCACGGCGCAACGCAGGCCGTCAATCCAAAGATGAAGTATTTTCAGGGTAAGCGGCGAATTCCAGCGCCCCTAATCGTGCGACGGCACGTTGGACATACGGACCTTGCGCAATGTTCTGAAGAATTGCTCGGCCTGTCGAAGATGAACTGGAACACGTTTGACCTGTACACGAAGGATCCGGCCACCCTGCATTCGTCGACTGAGATCGCACGCATCGGATCTCTGCTGCAACGTTTCGGTAGCCAGTCCTACGACTACCGGCTGTTCATATAGACGGTCGGTTAATCGTGCCGGCCTTAAGCACGCGCGATCATTGTGAGATGCTGCTCCTGACCCAGCCATTCTTCCTCGAGGAAACTGACCTGACCGGCGCTTAATGTACCAGGTGGAAAGAGAGAGAATCCACTTGAGGAGGAAGTCAGGTCATGCCAACCCGGAATTACAAACCAGAGCAGATCGTAGGGGTATTGAAGCCTTAATTCTCCCACGCGTCTTAAACAAAACCACGGGAGGGGTAAGCAGCTCGACTCGCGGAACAAATTGTACGACAAGAGACTTTGTCGTGCTTTATATTACTGTGCTCCGATCCCAGCCGTAGCCGTCCGCTAGCACATCTACGCGAATAAAAACAGTAGCTACTGACCAGACCGATCTTTTGTACCAATCCTAGTGAGAGAGCTTACATCACAGCCTGGGGCTGCGAAATCAGGTTCCAGATAGGGGTATAGGCCCTTGAGTGGGAATAGCAATCTCCCGCGTATGCGATCTTCAAACAGAGTATCTACCCACGGCAGTCGCTCCCAGGAACCTCCTGCTGTGCCAAAAATGTGTCAGAAATGCAAGTCAAGCAGCCTAAAAGGGTTATGTGCTGAGCGAAAGCAGAGTCCCTGAATGGGTGTAAAGCTATGGAAAATAAGGGAGAGAGTGAAAGGAGAAGAAGAGAGGTAGCCACTTGTAAGGCAGGTGCTCTAACCAACTGAGCTAACCCCCCCATACGTGCACCCTAACATGAGGGGTCCCGAGATTTCGTACCAAGGTCAGGGTGAGTCTTGCGGGCTTTGCCAGCCCATCGGATCGCGGCGGGGATTGCCCCGCCGCTCTCTGATGCACGTCGCACTAGGCCGCCGGCTGCGGCTCCTCTTCTTGCTGAAGCTCGAAGATGCGCGAGTGGGCCAGATCGGCCACTTTGGCAAGCAGCAACAGGTCGTTGCGACTGAAGCTCTGCGTGCTCTTCCATTGATCGTTGTCCTTGTAGAGGCGAGAGAAGGTGACATTGTGCCTCGTGCGGCCATCGGTTCCGTTCGGCCAAATCGCAGCCTTGACGCGACCGATACGGACTTCAGAGATGGGTTTGGGGTTAGCCATGATGTGTTTCCTCCTGAAAGTTTAAGGGTTTGTGAGCGTTTCCGCTCACCCGCAAATGGCGGAAACGGCCAAACCCTGACACGGGAGGAACAGCGCCGCCAAGCCAGTGACGGGCAGGGCCGACAAGGGCAAGAGCGAGTGACAGACGCCTGCCAGGCGAGGGGACCGTTCTGGCGCGAGCCTTGCGTCGGAACAAACCGGAACCAGCGAAGGCCAGCGGCAAATGGCGCAACCCCACACCCGTTCTCCGGTCGTAGGCGGCAAGCCAGATTGGGGAATTGCAACCTGGACGGGGCACCTGGAACTTGACCGCTATCTTCCGGCGAATGGAACGCAGCGCGAAGGAAATTCCAGGATGGATTCTTGCCAAAGTGAACGGTGTGGGGCCACAAGCTTCATCGCAGCAGGAAGCCTCGCCAGGGCAACACGCGCATCAGCGGGGGAGTAGTCCCCGGCGCTTCCGCTCTCACTTTCCAGCTCGGAATATAGGGGCTTCGATCAGGTGCAGTTGCTCTGCAAACATTTGGTGCTGTGCTGCGCTACACGCTGTCTTGAAGTGCGGTGCACGGAGACCGGCACATCAACACTGAGCCTTTTGTCGGCTCATGGGTCTTCGCCTGCTGGACGTTCTTACGTGGCTGTATGCAACCGATTGCCCTGTCAACGTGATGGGTTTTACCGGTCCCGCCCCGGATCGTTCCTGACCCAGATATCCCGTTCCACCGGCTCACGCTTGCAGATCGCCTCCAGGACCGCCAGTAGGTGCTCCTGCGTGATATTGGAAGGCGTGTACGGTGGCCCGTTCAGATCGAACAGGATTTCAGCTTCCGGTTCTGTCAGCCCCAGCCACCGGGAAGCCCATTCCAGTCTCTCGATATCCTCCGACTCTCCCGCCCGGCCAGCAAGTCTGTAGCGCCTATCCGTTTCAGGCTCGTATCCTGCGATGTCGGATGCCACCCGAAGCATTTTCTCCATATCGAATGCGTCCCAGGACCGCACCGCTTCGATCAGCCGGTTCACATTGTCCACCTTCAGGCTTCGCGCCGATGAAGTCACGTATTTGTCCTCTGTGGCGACCCCCGGCAGAACTGCGCTTCTCCGGTCTGGTTGCATGGAGCCTCCGGAAGAATAACTTTTCCTTGATTTTTTCAACGCTGGGGATGGTTTGTCAATAAAGTTCTGTATGTAGTCCGGACAATTGCTTGGCGCCGTGCGATTTCCGCCCCCCCTTCTACAGGGTCCTCGCGTGGTGGCGCTTGAACCACTGCTCGGCGTTGCGCTCAATCCCGTCATGGTCGGCAAGAACTTGGTCGAGCATCATGAGCAACTCCAGGACTAGGATGGGAAGTGCCTCCCGGTGAAGACAGAGCGACCTGCCGGCTCGATGCGGCACTTCAGGACCGGCCCGTCCAACTCGGGATTCCAACCGAGACGGAGTGGATCAAAGGAGGAATGGGGAGCGAGCTGCGGGGGCAGGTGGAGGGCATCAAGCGCTGGTATCGCAACGACTGGATCGCGCTCGACAACGTACTGCGCAACCCATAGAGCGGGGCTGCGGCAGCAACCACCGTCAAGAAACCGTCAGAAAACTCGTCCATCAAGCGGGCTAGGCGTAGGCGTTGCGAGCGAAAGCAGACGCCCCAAAACCGTGTAAGAGCAACGAAAGGAAAGAGTTGGGAGAAAACCGTGGAAGACGCCAGCCTTCCTCTGGAGCATTCCCGTAAAGGTACATGCCGCCACCGTAAACTGCATACTTGCGGCGCCATAGGCCCGTGTCGCGCTAAGGAGGTAAGAGACATGGTACCGTCATTACATAGATCACTCGTGGCGTGGATGAGCATTGTGCTGCTTTGGCCTCTATCAATGAGCGAAGCTCAAACCAAAGAGACGGAAACAAATCCCAGCATTTTCTCGCTGACGGAAGCACGCGCCGTTTTTTGTTCAAATGGCGATTGAGCCGTCGCAGCAAGCTCCTACCGCGCGCTCAACTCTGTATAAGACAGCGCTCCCTAACGCGGCAGGTACAATCGAAGTATGCGCGGTTCCTGTGGACAATAGCAACTTGGGTTTATACACGCGGGGATGGACCCTAACCCGCATTTCCAGTTTGAAACTGTAGAAGCAACCTTCGACTAGCCTCCAACATCAATATTGATGCTGGTTTCAGCATCAACATTGGCGTGCGGAGGTATACACCGAATGGGTGAGAGACAAAATCAGCCATTTCAACTCACTTTTAATGCCTCGTTGAAGGTCGCTTTCCACGGATCGAGGGTCACCTCCAACGGAGGGTTGATTCTGGTGCGGGAGTTGGACGAACGATTGGGATTCGGTGAACTCATCAAGCAGCACCTAGCCGATCCTCGGGGGAAGAACACACGGTTGCCCCTCGCGGACCTGCTACGGCAGTCGGTGTACAGTCGCTTGGCTGGATACGAGGATGTGAACGATGCCGAGCAACTCTCACGAGATCCGACCTTCCGGCTGATCGGTTCCGAGAAGAATTGGGATCGAGGGGCAGCACTGCCATCCCGGTTGCAAACCTTCGAGACGGAGTTGCTGGCTGAGGAGGAAAACTTCGCAGGGCTGGCACGGCTGAACCGGGAACTGATCGGCAGGGCAGAAGCAATCGATTCGCCGTACCGGGTAGTGCTCGACATGGACTCGACTGAGATCCCGGTCTACGGGGAGCAGGAGCAAAGCGCCTACAACGGGCACTTCGAGTCCACCTGTTATCATCCGGTGCTTCTGTTCAATGGAGGCGGCGATTGTCTAGCGGCCAAGCTCCGTGCCGGCAACGTCCATAGTGCCGAAGGCTGGGAAGAACTTCTGTTGCCGGAGATCGAACGCCAGCAGTTGATGGGGAAAGAAGTCGTGTTTCGGGCTGACGCGGCCTTTGCCAAGCCGGAGGTTTACGAAGCGTTGGAGGAGCGGGGTGTGAAGTATGCCATCCGCATCCCTTCCAACGAGAACCTCCAGCGGGACATCGAGGAGTTGCTGAAACGTCCGGTAGGAAGGCCGGGCCAGAAGCCGTTGGTGGAGTACAAGGGGTTTCTGTACCAAGCCGAGAGTTGGAAGACGGCCCGACGGGTGGTAGCCAAGGTAGAACATCATCCGGGGGAGTTGTTCCCGCGAGTGGGGTTCATTGTCACGAATCTGCCCCTTCCGAGTCGGGCGGTGGTGCGTTTCTATAATAAGCGAGGGACAGCAGAGCAGTGGATTAAGGAAGGCAAGCAGGCGGTGAAGATGACGCGGCTCAGTTGCCATCGGTTCCGCTCCAACGAGGTACGGCTGTGGCTGACCATCATTGCCTATAATCTGGGAAATCTTTGGCGGCGGCTGGTGCTGCCACAGAGAATCGGGAACTGGTCCCTGACGAGCTTGCAGCAGCGGTTGGTGAAAACCGGAGGACGCCTGATTAAGCATGCCCGCTACTATTGGCTATTGCTGGCAGAGAGCCATCTGACGAGACGTTTATTTGCTAGCATGCTGGGGCGAATAGATGGGCTGTCGCTTCCGTCGGGATAGCCTAGCCTGCGGCGCACCCAAGAAAATGATTCCGATATCCCCCAGGCATGGAGAGGTGTCTGCAAAAGCTGGTTCTGGAAGCCGAGGCGATGGGTTTTGGGGACTCGGAAAGAGCGGCTGGAAGCCGCTGGCAGTATCTCGGAGAAAATATTTGTCTGGAAGGGCTCAATTGAAGGCCAACGGATGTATGCTCACGAGTCGGATGGGCCAAAAAACTAATTCCGGTAGAATGAGGACATGAGCACCGCACCCGCGAAGCAGCACGGGCGCGCCAGTACTGTCGCGGCGATTCGTAGTTTTCTCCTAGCCATCTTCCTCCTCGGGTTGCTCGGCACGGGCGCGGAGTTGCTGCTGGTGAAGCATACGGAGGAAGCATGGCAATGGGTCCCGCTGCTGCTGATCCTGACCAGTCTCCTCGTGCTCGGATGGCACGCAGCCGATCGGCGGGCAGCAAGCCTGCGGGTTTTCCAGGCTAAGATATTGAAAAACCAATTGCGTCATTGATAAGTTTCAGCTGTATCAAATGATTTGGTTTGGTGCGGCTTCCTCCAGGTATTCGATCAGCCTGCTGGAGGTAAATCTTATAGCAAAGCTGCCACTGCAACCGGAAAACCTAGGTGTGTATAACCGGACCGATTTGGCAGACTTCTCGGTCGTGGGAGGGGATAAGATGAACAGCCGGAAGTATGCTTAAGGAAATGAGCTTGCAGAATCAGGAGGGGAACATGGATTGCTTGCGCAGCACAGGCACGTTGATCGTTGCCGGACCGAGTCGCGATGGTTTGATCATTGCCGCCGATACGTGTGCCACACTCCCTGATGGCCAAAAATACTCCAAACACAAGCTGATTATCCTGACCCGGCCGCGCCGTACCGTCCTAGCCGTCGCCGGCACTGTCGTCATTCATCCCGATCCGCCTGAGGGGACTACTGACATTATTGACTTCATACATAAAACTAAACCATTGTTGGACCTTGAAGAGGTGGCCCATGATTGCTTAGAGGCCGGACCGGATGAACTCACAGAAGAAATTATTCGCAATACAGCGGCAGCCTGCACAGAAGCCGCAAATGAATTGATTCGGAATCATCCTGAGGTGCTGACGAAGCTCAAACACCCCGACTTCTTCCATTTGATGGTCACCAGCTTCCAGCCCAGCACAGGTAAATCGACCATCGGCACCTGTCGTGCATGCGTCGAGAATGGAGTACTTCGGACCTTAGAACCTAAGTGGATCGAGTTTGAGCCGTCAAGTGTTTTCGACACCCTCTTCATCGGCGAGTCAAAATGGGTAAAAGAGGAAGTCGTACCTCAACCTGAATTCATGGAAATAGCCTGCAAATGTGGAGTGGGATCGAGTAGTGTTGCCGATACAACCCTCGAAACCTCAGAGAAGGTGTGCGTCGCAATCATCGAACTGGCCGCGAAGACCGCCGCCAGCAGCCGCTATCCACCATCATCCGGAATAGAACCGCCGATTGACGTTCTTTTTATCGGAGAAAAAGAGCCACCGGTGAAGCGCCAATGGGCATCATTCGACAATTAGGCATCTGAGAAATGTTAGATTGAGCCGGCGAGGTTGTGTTGGGTGCTGTCTTGGCCTGGAGCACCGCCTGGACCCTTCCAAGGCTCTCAGATGCCTCCCACCGTTCGCCAAATGATTCTAGGCCCCGTGTGAAGTTTCACACGGATACAGTAGGGCTGGTCCTGCCGGGAGTTTTAGCTTTTCCAACGCCCTTCCACCCGTTCCTGTGTGTGCTGCCACATTGTCGCGGGTGTCACCTTGGAAGCTCCCAGTAACTTACCGGAACTTTTCCCGCCGGATTGCCATTATCAAAGTAAGAGCCAAATAGTACCGGACACTGTCCATGGTCAAGCAGCCTAAGCCGGAGTTTCAGTCTTAGTATGATTTTTGATTGTGACCATGAAGAAGAAAGATTGAGTGTTATTTTGAGGGTGTCCCATACATAGTTGAAGGTTGAACGGCGGTTCGGCCCGAATCGAATAGAATCGGGCCAAGCCTTCCTATAGAAGGAGAACCGCCGAATGAAGGGAAAATATCACGTTTTGGAACTGGGTTCCAAGGGAGCCGAAGAAACCATCCAGAAGTTTTGCCAAACCAACGGACAGATGCTGTTGCCGGTGGTGGATCTGATCACGGAGGCGCGTCTGGCGGTGGATGAGGTGATTGATCGGGCCGGGCGAGGTTTGATTGAAAATTCTGAGCATGAGCGCAGAGCAAATCGCGGGGCCAAAGAGTCCCGGGAAGGCGAGCGGAGAGGTGCGCTGGCATGGCCGGCAATTGGGGAGGGTGAAACTGGCCGATCGCCAGCTGCGGGTGGAGCGGCCCCGGCTGCGCCGGAAGGGCGGAGGGGAAGAAGTGCCGGCCTTGCGGAAAAGCGAGAAGACGGGCGAGGAGATGTTCGAGGCACTGTTGAAAGGGGTTTCGACGCGGCTGTGACTGGGGTGTCGAAGTCTCAGGTTGGAAGAACTGTTGGCGCGGCGCTGGGAGGAGGTCCTGGTGATTTACCTGGACGGAATGCCGGCTTCATCAGCGCCGTGGGCGTGGACAGCGAGGGCTGTGCTGGGGATTCAACTGGGCGCGACCGAAAACGCCGCTGCGGTGAAAGACCTTCTCACCCGCCTGCGCCAGCAAGGTTTGATCAGCGCTATCTGTTTGTGTCAAAGCGCTCCGCGCCGAGGAAGTATTCGGCAGCAATCAAGCGTTGCCCCAGCTGCGCAACGTGGCTGAGCGGTTACCAAAGGGCGACAAAATGCTGGCGAACAGGTGCGGTCGCTGATGCGCCCGCCTGGGATTGCCGAGGAGGCATCGTGCGCATTCGCTGGGATGATCGAGTGCGATCATCCGGCAGCAGCCGCCAGCTTGCGCGAAGGGTTGGAGGAGACCTTTACGATCAATCGAGCCGACGTTCCTCCCAGCCTCCACCGCTGCCTGGCAACCACGAACCTCATCGAGAGCCCGCAGTCGGGCGTGCGGAAAAAGACTGGCAATGTTTGCCGCTGGCGCGACGGCGAGATGACGTTGCGCTGGGTGGCAGGAGCGTTTCTGCTGACCGAGAAGAATTTCCGGAAGATCATGTTATCAATCTCTGGGCTTTGGCATCGATTCTCGGCCGAAGTCCAAACGCTGCTTCCTCTCACAAGGAGGAAGTGGCGTAATATGAACTCAACCCGCCGTCCCAACCTGCAACTGAGTTTGGGACACCTTCGTTATTTTTTCACGCAGGATTTAGTTTAAGTGAGGATAAAGTTGCATAATGGAGTTTCGGTCCTAATCCCAGCCGGTCAGGCAACTACCGGAACTGTTGAGAGTGTCGGGCTTATGCTTCGATACTGAGCCTGCCCTGTCGCGATGAACGGGGCTCTCGAATGACGATTTCCACATCACGCCCAAGTGCCGTCAACAGGCGCAGGAGGCGCTCAATGGAATACTCCCGAAAGCTTCCCCGTAGGAGGCGCGAAACGTCGGGTTGGGACAGTCCAAGCAACTTCGCCGCCTCGACCTGCTTGAATCCGCGCTGGCGAACGATCTTGTCAATGCGGGTGACGAGCTCTGCCTTTAACAGGTGAGCCTCGGCGTCAGGACGCCCCAGGTCTGCGAACACGTTGCCGCTGCCACGTGTGATCTTCATTTTTTCCGTCTTCATTGATCTACTCTTCGCCATAGGTTTTCGTGTAGTGCTGCTCCGCTGCCTTCAGCCTGTGCTTGACCAGATCGATCTCTTGCTTTGGTGTTGCGATGCCCCGCTTGGCTTTCTTTTGGAAGGCATGCAGGACATAAACGGCGGCCTTGAACCGCACCGTGTACACCGCCCGGTAGGTGTCGCCGTCGTGACTTGAGACGATCTCTAGGACATGGGCGCCCAACCCCTTGAGCGGTTTGGCATCGCGGTGTTTGAGTCCGGCCTGGGCCTGGTATAGAGCAAAGCCAGCCTGATCCTGCACGGCGGCTGGAAACTTCTTGAGGTCTCCTTTGCTTGAGCCGACCCATTCGACCGGCTTCAGCACCTCTTTGGGCATCTCTAAATATAGCGGTATAACCATATTTCTGCAAGCGCCATTTTGACGGCAGGTGCACCAACGTAACTTGCAACCACGCCTCTCTCATCACTGATCCGTGGTCCTAACGTATCCGAACAGGAGGCCCCCCCAGTACCTGCCTCACCGGATTGGTTTCATCGGCAGCGCGACGGTGACCCGACCGGGGATTTTTGTACCACCGAAAGTGAGAGAGAAATCTCATGAAGTAGGGTACAACAAAGCCGGCCAGGTCAGTCCCGCTAAGTCGGACTGCAGGTGCCGAAAGGTCTAGATCAAAATCGATTCTTGCGAAAGGGATTTGATGAATGTAGGTGACGATTTCGTGGGGAGTAATGCCTGGTTACGAGGTGTGAGTAAACTGTGTAAGGACTTGCGAGAGCCGATTTACGACCGTGACAAAACCGTGACAAAACCCCCGAATCTGAATCGGTTGGGATTAGCTTTGAGCGAAAAGCAGAGTCCCTAAGTTATTGAACAATATAGAAGCAGATAGAAGCAATAGAGAGGGGTTCAGTGCTTGTAAGGCAGGTGCTCTAACCAACTGAGCTACCGGCCGCCAGCCCCGGAAACGATCTTTCCGTTACCGCCGGGTTCCGCTCTGTTCCACCCGACTGCAACGGCTCATGGACTAACATAAAAAGTGGACCAACAACCGGGGGCAGGTCACCGTCATCTGCATAAGCTCTCGGGCGCGCAGAGTGGAAAATGGATCCGGTGAGCATTATCACGCTACAGGGGTTTGGACGCAAAAGACCGCATGGATCCGCAATACTCACCTTGAAGTTGGTACGAAATCTCGGGACCCCTCATACATATCCTGCTCGTCCACTGGCAACTTCTGTTCCTAGCTGAATCTGGCGATCGTTGTTATCCCGCGTCTGCGCCCGTAAGCACATATTCGAACCGGTCACATTCTCGTGCCAGCGTCTCGATGTAGAGATCGAGCTCCTCATGATCGAGAGTCGCAGCCGGGACCTCGATCAGCCCGATGAGCCGGTCGTCGTCATCGAAGGCAAACGTGACCAACGGTTTGGAGGCGTTGCGACGCCACGCGCGGTATGCGATGCGGCGCCGATGGTCGTTGTTTCGGGTTACGTCCGACGCGGGGAGTATGACAGACCGAAAAACGTACCGGTCTTCATCCCGCGACACGCGAATGGCCTGACTTCGGCCGCTCTCGTGCAGTTTTACCCGGACAACCTCACCCTCGCGCGTCCATCGACGACCACGCCGTGTAGAAAGCTGGTCGATACGTGAAAGCAGATCTTTCATCGTCGGCCTTTGTGCTGAAGAGTCATCAGATGTCATCTTGTTCGACCAGTCGGTTTGCCAGCACTCCCGCGGCGCCTACCGTCCTTGTCACGAGCGACTCGAGCTCTTCGAACTGCGTCGTGTTCGGGTGAAACACGATGTCCCCTTCGACGGAGATCCGATCCGTGCGGTCCGCCGGGTCAGGATGCACACACACCTTGGCACACTTGAGCTCTTGCTGAAGCTCGTACAACTCATCGAGTCGGTTGTCGTCGTGCTCAATTTCCACGGGACCCACTTCGCTGCTGCAATGGAGGAGCGTGGCGTCCCCTGCCGCCTGCGACCGCAGCTGCAATCGAAAAGGTTGCTCCATGCCTCGCTCGTCCGCGTCTCGGTACATCAGACGGCCCTGCCGCACGAGGGCGTATCCGCGCCGGAGCAGCGGGTCGGTCGCGCGAAGCGCACGGATGGCGTACCGCTCTTGAAAGCTCGACCACAGTTTGTCAAGGTGCTTCACGTCGGCGTCTAGATCTCGCCTTACGACAGACGTTGGGTCCATCTCGCCTTCGAGCCACTGCGTCTGAATCGGGAACGCCGGCTTCAGTTCTCCCTCCAGCGGTGGAATTGCCTCAAGTTTCTCGAGCATCTCCCGCGCCGTGTTGATGCGGCTGCCGAGCGCCTGCGAATCTGCCTTCTTCTGGTGGATGAGCTGCAGGAACCGGTTGAGGCGGTGTAAAACTCGACGCACCTGCAGGATCTCCACCGTATCCTGCAGGTGCGGGTAGTACACCTGGAGGAAGTCCGCGGCGTCTGGTTCGGTATTCTCCCCATCCAGCCGTCGCTGCACCAGTGAACCGATCCGATCGATGCGGCCGGTGCGTTGCTCCATGGCCGACGGGGTCCACGTGATGCCGTAATGGACGACCTGCCGGCAGAACGTGTGCAGATCTTCTCCTTCCTGGAGTACGTCTGTGGTGACCAGCGCGAGTGGGAATCCGGGCATGCGGAACTGCGACACGAGGCGCTTGTTAACGCCGCCAGACATCCGCCCTACCGGAACCTGCCGTTGAAGCGTTAAGCCGAACCACGAGGCCAGCTGATCGAGCTTCCCGGCGGGGACGTCCGGGAAGTTCACGCCGAGGAGGAGGTCAAAGAATTCCGCTGCCTGCGACAGCTCGTAGTACGCGTGAAAGCCTGGCTGACGAGACTGCGCTTCGAGCAACCCGGCAAACGCGTATGCCAGATCCCGAACAGGTTCGTCCGATTCGGTCTCTTGCCGAAGCGTAAACGACCCGAGCTGTTTAATCGCTAACAGATAAAGATCGATGTAGCTCGCGCCAAGACGCGCCATGGCGCTGAGGAGCTCCCGTCGCTGCTCCCGCCGACGGAATCGATGCCTGAAGTCTCCAGCATCCTCAGGCCAGATCTGTCTTCTGAGATCCGGGTGTTTGACCAGTTCGGTAATGAAGCTGGTGAACCCGATCGCCTGTTCGGGACCGGGGAAGCCCGCAGGCGGATCTGCAATCCCCCCGCGCGGGTCCGGAAACCTCTCGTCGAGCATGATGCGTGCCTGATCGCCGAGCTGACCTCCTGCTTTCTCGATCAGCTCAAGGGCCGCCTGCTGATACGCCAGAAACACGTGAAGGCGCGGGTACCCTTTTTCTTGTTGGGTCAGGTGCGTGAAATGCCGATACGCTCGCGGCCTGAGGCTGTCAACTAGAGCAGGAAGCGATACGCCGACAATACCGGCGAGTTCGGCCAGTGGATCGGCTGGGCGATCGAGCAGCCAGCTCACGTAGTCGTCTTCGAAGAACGTGGCGTAGACGGAACTCTGACTCGAGAGTCGATTCTTCTGAAACGCTGCCCCCGACAACACGCCACGCGGACCACTGCCGCGAAAGAACCACGAAAAGAACGTCTCCGCGCTGCCATCGTCATCTTCGTCAATGGCCCCTCGTTCTTCGGGAATCTTGGAAGGTTCACTCTCCGCTTCGTCGAGCGGTTTCTTCTGCTGTTGCTCGTCCGGGCGCCTGGCTCTCTCGCGCGCATATCGTTCGAAAATCTCGTGGATCTTTGGCGCCAGGCCAGGAAGCACCGCCGTCATGCGATCGCAAAGCCAGCGATCGAAGTGGGCGTTCAGTTTTGCCGCCAGCTCGTCGACCGTTCGAACACGACGAACGAACACCAACACTTTGTCGCCGGTTTCGAACACCGGCGCAAACGAGTCAGCGGTACTGTCAAGTTTCGGATGCGGCAGCGTGCCGCCAAACTTGGTACGATACGACTCGACCATTGCCGCAATCGCTTTGGTATCGATACCTCGGCATTCATCGTCGGTGTCCCCTTGCTTGCCATCGAAGATCGAGGACGGTCCATCCTCATCGTCTGTGACAGTCGCTTCTTGAAGCCCAGCGGGGCGGTTGCTTCTCCCGATGGTTTCCAAGAAGCTCTCGAACGAGGAGAGCATGCCGATCTGAAAGCTGTTCTTGAACCGTTCGTCACGGAGGATCTCGGCCACCTTCTTCTGCATCAGCCCGACCACGAGGCGCTGCTTAGGATCTGCGATGCGCATCGGCTCGTCGTGAACCCGGTAGCCACCCTGGCGCCACTCGCGTCGATACATGTTCTTCGTATAGAGCCGTCCGTTGATTCTCAGACCAGCCACGCGCCGCACCATGAGCCGTCCGAGGATCTTTCGCTTTTCATCTTCGGACACGTCTGCACTGAGGAGGCGGTCAACGCTAACCGGGTCACTACCGTTCGAGTCCCAGAGCCTGGCCTTTCCGTAGCCGAGCACGTCCAGTTGACGTTGGATCGCGGCATAGTCATCTTCGAACGGTGTCGCCGAGAGGAGCAGCACGTGCTTTGCCTTGTGACGGTACCAGGAATACCCATTCGCCTTCCCTTCGGGATGGCCAAAGGCAAACCCCATCACCCGGTTTCGATTGCTGACGCTGAGGCCAAAGCCGTGTTTGAGGTTGTGGGCTTCGTCAATCACCAGGAGATCGACCGGTGGCATGGCTGCATTGATGGCGCAGCCGTAGGCATCACGGAAGGTCTCCGGCGTCTTGGCCGACAGGGTTCCTGATGGCAGCCATCTCACCCGTTTCTGCAGCTTCCGTCGCAAGCGGCGCCGGCTGTCGGGATCCTTGACTGCGAGGCTAAAGCTGGTCATGCGGAGAAAGAAATCGCGGTCTGCATTGAGTAGGGCTTCGGCGACGAAATCAACCAGCGAGTTACAGTACACCGGCTCCCAAGCCGGTTCGCCCTGTAGCGATTTCACGCGGTTACCCGTCAGCTGCCAGTTGAGACGGACGAAGTTCTTGAGCTCCTTGATCCACTTGCGCTGGATGTTCTCGCGTGGGGCAATGACCATGATGCGTGCGTGAGGATTTAAGTACCGCGTGAGCGCCATGACGCCGAGCGCCACGTAGGTCTTCCCCATCCCGACCTCGTCGGCCAGATAGGCACACCTGTTCCTCTCGAGCATGTTGAACAACGCCGCAGTCCCTTGTTGCTGCTGCTCGGCAAAGCCAAATCCGCGGGCCAACTCCGTCGGCGCGAAGTCGATCACTTCTCTGACGAACGAAGGTGTGACGGTGCTCATCGACGTGCCCTCACGTAAGATACTGGCTCTAGAAACTTTTCCTCGTACCACTGCAGGAACTTGTCGGCATGGGCGTCGTCAAGCTCAATGGAATTTCGTAAGGTTGGCAGGTGATCAAGCAACTCGTCCAGGTGCTTGACGTGCTGCGCTCGCTGCCTGAAGAAGTCTGGATGCCGATTTTCCGACTCCTGACGCAGCTGCGTGGAACAGAGAAACGTCACGTAGGTGAGAATTGGATCGCCTTCTGGCCTGTCGAGCGTCTTCTGCAGCAGATTTGGGAGAGAATCATACTTGGCACCCAGCAACCGAGCCTCGGCTTCGTTGTCGCGACCATCCTCCAACGCCGTATCGACGGCACGTTCGAGACAACCAAAGGCGTGATAGATGCCGGCAAACCGGTCAAAGAGCGTTTTGCGCAAATGCAGCCCGTCGACCGGTGCGACGGAAATTCCCTCGAGTTGGTCGAGGATGCGGGCTTCTATAAACTGAGCGCGCTGGTGTGGAGTCAGAAGCGACCAGTATTCGAGGATCTCCTCAGGAGTCAGCTGCATCAGCAACGACGGGCGATGCCCCATATTTTCCTCCCGCACGAGGACGCGCCATGGCTGACCGCGATGCTCGACGAGGAGGAAACTGGTCGAAAGCAGCAGCTCCTCCAGGCGACTCGAGGCTTCAGCGCCGAGCGCCGTCCAGCGACCGAGCAGCGGCTCTTTCACCGTTGCCAGGGATTGCCCAGCCGTCGTCAGCACCTTGAATCCATCCGCCGTTGATTCGTTGAGGCGATAGCTAAGCCGCTTCGTCCCCCAATCGAACTGAAGGCTGAGATCGAGCCCGACAACATCGAAACCCTCTGCTTCCGTGGACGTCGTCGATGCGAACCGGTCTGCGTCTCGGTTCAAGGGTTCCAACCACCAGCGCTGGTAATACCCCGCGTCGGTAATGGCGACAAAGAATGCAGCTTCCAGGTTACCGGCCGTACCGTGAGAATGGCCGGCTCTGGTGAGATTCGGTGAGCCAACGAGCAGGAGATCAGGGCCACCACGCTTCCACATACGATATACCTTGGCGTGCACACGGCGCGGGGCGAGCCGCTCGGAGGTGTCATCTCGTCCGTGCTTGACGACCTCTCCCGGAAGGTAAGCCCATCGGGTCCCGTCCAACGCCGCGATTGCTTCGTATGTCGCTTTCGTGACCCGCGAAGCACCATTTAGCTCAGTGGGCAGATAGACGCGAATCTCCCGAGGCCGCAGGGCATCGGCCAGATCGCGAAGCGGACCCTCATCCTGCGCATCAAAGTACGGTGAGATGACCTCCAGATTCAGGTCTTGTCTGTCGAGGTAGAGCTGCCGCAACCAATCGGAGAGCGTCTTCTGGCTCTGTCCTCCAAAGATGCGGGGGTGATACGTGCCGCCGGACTTGTTCTTCCCAAACGAGTCACGTTGGGTCCGGCGCAGTAGAAACGCATTGATCTCGTCGAGGGCTGATTGGTCATCGGCATCGGCTGCTGACCGCCGAACTCGTCGGATCAGCGACAGCAGGTCGAGTCGGAACGAGCACCGCTCGTCATTGATGTCCCGGTCCTTAATCTCCTCGATGTGCGCACATTCAACGTTTTCCCACCACCCAGCTCGCGTGAGATTGGCTGACAGGATTCCGACGACGAGGGCCTGTCGCGAGGGCTCGGCATCACTCCCATCGTCAGCTGCTTCCCCGCCAGCCTCGTGGTGCTCGTCGACCAGCAGCAAGATCACCTTCGGGTGGAAATAGCCGGTGCGTCGACTGACATCGAGTCGTCGATAGTCCATCTGTGCCGGTTCTCCGTCCTGTGCCAGCGCACGGCGGTCGTAGTATACGGCCAGGTGGTCGACGGTTCGAAGCGCGTCCTCGAGCTGCACGCGCCGCACTTTATCCGGCTGGCTGAACGGTTGGTCGAACAAAACCGGAAGGATATTGAGCTCGAAGAACCCGGGGTCGAAGCTGAACGTCGTGAACACCACGCTTCGCACACGTCGGCCGTCGATGGCCTCAGCCACCTGCTCCGTGAGCACCTTCATCGGGATGACGGTCGATGGCATTGTCAATGCTTCAACTGCTGCGTGACGTCCTTCAGCGCATCAATGAAGTAGCTATTCATCCACAGGTACGGGAGTTTGTCTTTGGCCGGCAGCAACTGCTCCGTCCCACGGTATCGGACGTCGAGCCGTCGCCCGTCCCCAATCCGTGCCCAGGGAGCGCCCCCGCGTATTTGCATGATGGCCTCGTTCCAAGACAGGACTCCGTCGAGGGCGGTTTCGAAATCCCCTGCGTGCAGGGCCGCGTGAACCTGGTCCATCAAGGATCCAACGGCATCGGTCGAGGTCGATTGGATCTCGCTCAGCAACTCCTCAAAAGCTGCCCTGTCAAGATTCGGTACCTTCGAGCCCCACATGCGACGTATCTCCTCCGCGACGTTGGTGACCTGCTGCCCATGACGCGCGAGCAGGTGCTGAAACAGTGCCGCCGTTGGGGCCAGGAAGGCTTCCAGGTGCGCGATCCGGTCTAGCGACACGGATAGACCCTCATCCTGTCGCCGGGCTCGCTTTGCCAGGTGGAGAATTTCGGCTCGTCCGGCCAATTCTCCGAGCTCGGTGTCCGATTCCAACAGCCGTCGAAAACGTTCTTGACGACCCTCGTCGGCACCGGACACGTAGTGGCCATCCCGGAGATATGTGCCGTAGAACTCCAGCTCGTCGGAAGTGAATCGAGGGTTGAGGATCGGGGTGAAAGCGGCAAAGACGGGATCCCGGTCGTTGGTACGAAGTCTCCCTCCTTGGGTGAGAAGCTTCCTGAGCTTCCCGGCTGAGCCGTTCAATCTGCTGATGTAGTGGCGCTCGATGAACTCGCGCCCGGCAGGCATGACGTCGAGTGCATCCTGTGGAATCAAACCGGACGTTCGCGCGGGTACCGAGTACAAGCCCCACAAGCCATAGACCTTCTGATCGGACAAGATCATGCCCCGTCGGTCGGCGGCAATGACCACGTTCCCGTGCTGTTCGTCCGTAAACCGCTGCACACGCTCAATGCCACGAATCTCCCCTTTGACACCGTGCGCCACATGCCGCACATACGCGCCGACCTGTTCCATCCGCAGGAAGATGTCGAGCGCATCTTCCCGATTTGCCATCCCCCGATCGAGGAGATCTGCCGCGAAGTAACGGCCGAGCAGGAGGACCGTGAAGCCACGGATCGATGTGCTCTGTGTCGTAAGGTTGGTGACGACGTGCCGACCGAACGCCGACCAGATGGGTTGGACGCCTAACGGATCACGGGAACCCTTGATCTTGGCGTTGGGGTCTTCAAGGGTAAGGAACGGCACGGCAGGAATTGTACATCGTCAGACCAATCCGGATCAATGACCTCGTTTCGCAAAAAACTTGCCACTGGTTATCCGCTCGGGTCGGGCGAGGATCGCCGGCCGTCGGCCCTCATAGAGCTCATCCGGTGTCACGTTCCCCAATGCTTCGTGCAACCTCCGGTGGTTGTAGTCAGCGACGAACCTAAAAAGCATTTCCAGCATAAAGCTGCACCGGGAACTTGAAATCACCCAAAAATCAGCATAGCACTTGGCACACCGGATTCGCCGAGCATGGAAGGCGGGATCGGACACCCTGACCAGACCGAGGTTTTGTACCAAGCGTTGTGAGAGAGTTTACCCCGCATTTCCAGTTTGAAATTGTAGAAGCAACTCTCGACTAACCTGCAACATCAATATTGATACTGGTTCCAGCATCAACATTGCCTTCCGGAGGTGTACACCCAATGGGTGAGAACCAAAAACAGGCGTTTCAACTGTCGTTTAACCGCTTTCTGCGGGTCGCATTTCACGGATCACGGGTCACTTCCGACGGAGGTCTGATTCTGGTGCGGGAGCTGGATGAACGGTTGGGATTCGGCAAACTCATCGAACAACACCTGACGGACACTCGGGCAAAGAACACTCGGTTGCCCCTCACGGACCTTCTACGGCAGTCCGTGTACAGTCGCTTGGCTGGATACGAGGATGTGAACGATGCCGAGCATCTCTCCCAAGATCCGACGTTCCGGCTGATCGGTTCCGAGAAGAATTGGGATCGAGGGGCAGCCCTGCCATCCCGGTTGCAAACCTTCGAGACGGAGTTGCTGGCTGAAGAGGAGAACTTCGCGGGGCGAGCACGGCTGAACCGGGAACTGATCGGCAAGGCAGAGGTGTTGGGTTCGCCGTACCGAAAGGTGTTGGATATGGATTCGACCGAGATTCCGGTCTACGGCGAACAGGAGCAGAGCGCCTACAACGGGCACTTTGAGTCCACCTGTTACCATCCCCTATTGCTGTTCAACCGCGAGGGCGACTGTCTGGCAGTCAAGCTCCGTGCCGGCAATGTTCACAGCGCGGAGAGTTGGGAAGAGTTGCTGCTGCCGGAGATTGAACGCCAGCAACGGATGGGGAACGAAATTGTGTTTCGGGCTGACGCGGCCTTTGCCAAGCCAGAGGTTTACGAAGCTCTGGAGGAACGCGGCGTGAAGTATGCCATGCGCATCCCGGCCAACGACAGCCTACAGCGGGACATTGAGGAGTTGCTGACTCGGCCGGTGGGTAGACCGAGCAAGAAGCCGTTAGTGGAATTCAAGGGCTTTCTATACCAAGCGGCCAGTTGGAAGACAGCACGCAGGGTGGTGGCCAAGGTGGAGCATCACCCAGGGGAGCTGTTCCCGCGAGTAGGATTCATTGTGACGAACTTGACGCTTCCGAGTCGGGTGGTGGTGCGGTTTTACAACAAGCGCGGTACAGCGGAGCAGTGGATCAAAGAAGGAAAGCAAGCGGTGAAGATGACGCGGCTCAGCTGCCCCAGGTTCCGATCCAACGAGGTTCGGCTGTGGCTGACCATCATTGCCTATAACCTGGGAAACCTTTGGCGGCGATTGGTGCTGCCGAAGAGAATCGGCAACTGGTCCTTGACCAGCTTGCAGCAGCGATTGGTCAAAACCGGAGGACGCCTGATTAAACATGCCCGCTATTATTGGTTGTTGTTAGCGGAGAGCCACCTGACTCGGCGGCTGTTTGCCAGCATGCTGGGGCGGATAGATGGGCTGTCGCTTCCGTCTGGATAGCCTAGCCTGCGGCACCCAAGAAAATGATTCCGATATCCCACAGGAATGGAGAGGTGTTTGAAAAAGCTGGTTCTGGAAGCCGGGCCGAGAGTTCTTGGGGACGCGAAAAGGGCGGCTGGGAGCCGATGGCCCTCTCGGAGGAAAAATTGTGCTCGGTAGGATGCACATGGATGTACACTTTTAACCGCCGGGAGGCCAAAAAGTTAATTCCGGTTTACATGACAGCCTGTGGTTGTGAAACTGGTTTTGGGGGAGGGAATTGACCGGCCCTTGGTTTTTGATCCAACGGTAAGGTGAGTTTTGCGGCAGAATCTGGAAGCTAGAGGAGGGGATTTTGCCGTGGATAAGAAGCGTTTTACAGTGGAACGGATCGTGGGGATTCTGAACAGGCAGAAGTAGGGGTATCGGTACCGTATCAAAACCGTATCAAAACCCTATATTCGGCAGCGATTGGGGTTGCTGACTGAGCGAAAGCAGGCTCCCCAAGTTAGTGATAATACAAGGAATCGGATGGAAGCAATGTAACCGAAAGAAGGACTTCACCTGCCTTGGGCGCAGGGGGTCGGAGGTTCAAATCCTCTCGCCCCGACCAATTCTAACAGCCGGTAACAGGAAGTGCTGCGCTTCGCCGAATCAGTCTATGCCAAAGCGATGGAAAAGACGCATGAACATGCATGACCGCTGGGCGCAACGCCGGAACATAACGCTCAAGGCGGCCGCCGCCGGATTGATCGTCTGTCTCCTGGCCGGAATCGCCAGCAGCCAAACGAGGAACCGGAGCCGCGATGCACAGGCGGATCCGCCCGAGGCTGAGTTCCATATGGCGCGCATGATTTATTGGGGGCTTGGCGGCGCGGGTTCCAGGGGGTTCATCAATCCCTGGTGGGCCATCGACTACCCAATGGCCGAAGCGCATTTCTTGCCGGCGCTGCGCCGGCTGACCAACCTGTCGGTAGCCGATGACAGCCGGCATCTGGCAGTGACCGATGAGCGTATTTTCGATTATCCATTTTTGTTCGTGCAGCAGGTCGGGCAGGGAAACTGGCGTCCCAGTAGCCAGGAAGCCGCGCGCCTGCGAGAATATCTGCTGCGGGGCGGGTTTCTGCTGGTCGATGACTTTCATGGCGAGCGTGACTGGTCCGTATTTCAGGCAGCCATTCAACGGGTGTTGCCGGACCGGCCGATCGTCGAGATCCCGGAGGACGACCCGCTCATGCACGTTTTCTTTGACTTGGACCAGCGCACCCAAATTCCTGGGCAACGGCACTTGCGTTGGAGCCGGGGAGGCCAGATCGTTGCGCAAATGGCGGGGCGTCCGCATTGGCGCGGCATATACGACGATCGCGGCCGCCTGATGGTCGCCATCAATTTCAATATGGATATGGGCGATGCCTGGGAGCATGCGGACGACCCCTATTATCCGGGCCCCATGACCGCACTTGCGTATAGCCTAGGCGTGAACTATGTCATCTATGCGATGACTCATTGAAAAAGATCCCGATCCCTGCTGGCTTTCTGCGCTTTGTGACATAACCAGGCTTAAGATACCAACTGTGACGCAGGACTATGTAGAAGTACAGGGGAATGGGAGTGCGCTGAAACCCCTGAGGAATCATTCCAGGGGGCGGTGTTTGAACTGCTTGAAGCCTTTGCTGTAATCGGCTACCGCGTGGCCGTCGCCGAACAGCTTGTACTTGTAGGTTGTGAGGCCTTCCAGACCCACCGGGCCGCGCGCATGCAGCTTGCCGTTGCTGACGCCCAGCTCGGCTCCCAGTCCATAGCGGAAGCCGTCAGCAAAGCGCGTGGAGGCATTGTGAAACACCCCGGCGGCGTCCACCTCCGACAGAAACCGCGCTGCGGTTTCGGCGTCCTCCGTAATGATCGCTTCCGTGTGGCGTGATCCGTATTGATTGATGTGTGCGATGGCCTCATCGGCGCCGGCGACGATTTTGACCGAGAGGATCAGGTCGCAATACTCTGTCGCCCAATCCTGCTCCGTCGCGGGAACGGCCTCCGGATCGCCGAGCAGCGCCAGAGTCTTCGGGCAGCCGCGCACCTCCACCCCCGCTTCCCGCAACATCGAAAACATTTTCGGCAGAAATTCAGCGGCAATTTCCTGATGGACGAGCAGCGTCTCTGCGGCATTGCAAATCGCCGGACCCTGCACCTTGGCATCGAAGGCGACGCGCAGGGCCTTCTCCAGGCTGGCGGCGCGGTCCACGTACACATGACAGATCCCTTCCCCGTGACCGAGAACCGGGATGCGGCTGTTCTGAGCAACAAACTCGACCAGCTCCTTCGATCCTCGCGGAATAATTAAATCCACGTCATGGTCGAGCCTCAGAAGCTCCCTAACATCGGCTCGCGTGTGAAGCAGTTGGACGGAATCCCGCGGGACCGAGGGAAAGCCAGGCAGGCAGTTTTGCCAGATGGATACAATCGCTTCGTTCGTGTGCTTCGCCTCCCTCCCTCCCTTCAGAATCACGGCGTTGCCTGATTTGAGCGCCAGGGAAGCAACTTGCGGCACGACATCCGGCCGGGATTCAAAAACAATCCCGACCACTCCAAGGGGACATGACTCCTTATAGAGCACGAGCCCATCGTCTAATTCCGTAGCGGCCAGACGGCGGCCCAGCGGGTCTGGCAGACGGACCACGTCGCGAATGCGAGCCGCCATTTCGCCGACCCCGCGCTCGCTCACTCGAAGGCGCGCCAGCATCGCCGAAGACATTTTTCCCGCTGCCACCGCCGGCTCCGCCTCGCGGCAATCGATTGCGTTGGCTTCGAGGATGCTCTGTCCGGCATCCTCGATTGCTTTGGCGGCAGCTATCAACACTTCATTGCGACACTCATTCGATAGTTTCACAAGGGCGCGGGAAGCGGCCCTGGCCCGGCTGGCAATGCCAGCAACGCCCGCCGGCGAAGAGTCTTTGCGAGAATCTTTGAGAGAGTCTGTCAATTTCTGGGAAGTTGCCGTCATTTCTGTACCAACACGATATTATCACGCTTGACAACAACGCGCGGCGCAGAAGCGCCTCGCCCCTGGCCCGCCGAAGCGCTCCTCTTGCCCAGCAGTTCTTCCGCCTCATGGCTTGCGCAGCTTGCCATGCCCCGCGCCAACTCGCGTCCATTCCGGTCAACGATACGGACCACGTCCTTGGCTGCAAAATGACTCTCGATGCGCACGATACCCGATGTCAGCAAGCTCGCTTTGCCTTGCGAGATCGCGTGTTGCGCGCCTGCATCCACCACAATCCGCCCTTGCACGCCGGCCGCGAAAGCAATCCAGCGCCGTTTACCGCGCATGCGCTTCAACGACAAAAAAGCCGTGCCGACTCGCTCGCCGGAAAAAATACGGTCCAAAACGCCTGCGGTGTGGCTGCTTGCGATGACGGCTGTGCCCCCGCAATGCATCGCAACCTCCGCAGCCTCCAGCTTCGTTAACATCCCGCCGCGCCCCCTCTCGGAAGGGCCGGTGGCACGGGCTTTCAGTTCCGGCGTGATTTCATCAATCAGCGGAATGACCTCCGGTCCGGGGATGTCCTGATGTTGATGGGGTCCCGCAGGCCGCTTTCGGATAAAACCGTCCACGTTCGTCAAGAGCACAAGACTGTCGGCTCCCAGTCCGCTCATCACCAATGCGGCAAGACGGTCGTTGTCGCTGAAGGCGGCGGTTCGCGGACCGGCGTCGACCGCTGCCAGCTCGGCGGTCGAGACCGTGTCGTTCTCATTGACGATGGGAAGCACTCCGAATTGGAGCAGCTTTTCGATGGTGTGCCGGAGATTCGAGTACCGGCGCCAATTCGTAAAATCTTCCTCCGTCAGCAGGACCTGAGCGACTTTGATCTCCCAGGCGGAAAACAGCCGCGTGTATGCGTCCATGAGCAAACTTTGGCCGACAGCGGCACACGCCTGCTTCGTCACCAAGTCGCGCAACCGTGATTGGTGCAGGCCGAGCCGGGCTCTGCCCAATTCCACCGCGCCGGAGGATACGAGAACCACCTGCCTTCCGGTTTTCATCAATCCGGCAATCGAACGCACAATCCGCTCTACGCTCTCCGTACCGAGATCGCCCTCCAACCCGGTTACCGTGCTGGTCCCGAGTTTGATGACGATTCTCCGCGCGGCCCGCAGACGCTTTTCTCGTTCGGCCTCCAGCTTATTTTCTTCCTGCACGCATCACCTCGACAGAACCGCATGGCGCACAGTCGCCACGGATGGCTGTTTGTTCTGGACTGCGCCCCAGCTAGCTTACGCCCACCGCTCCGATGTCCGAAGCAAAGAAAACTGCAACCCACACAAGAAGTATAGCTCTGCATGCTTGTTGCGGTCGCATGTCTTCCAAGGGAGCGCAGCGCGGAACCTTCTGCACAGAAGGCAGCGGATTGGGGCGATCTTTGCAAATAGGAGGATCCATTTCGCCTACCTGCTTCTGCCCCTTCGGGAAAAAATGGGAGCCATAGCTGTAGATGTGGTTGTGGGTTTCGACCAGCCCGGGAATCACCGTCCGTCCATCCAGATCGATTCTCCGGGTGCTCGGACCCGCGAACTCCAGGGCTTCTTCATTGCTTCCCACGACAACGAATTTTTCATTGTAGACGGCTGCTGCCTGGGCGACGGTGAAGTCGTTCAGATCGGCGGTATCCGCCGTGAGGATTTTACCGTTGATCATCACCATGTCCGCTTCCAGGCCTGCCGCCAGAGCCCCGCGGCTCGCAAGCAAAGAAAGCACCCCAAGAACCAGCATGCAGAAAAAACCGATTCTCAGCTTCGTCATGGTCCATCCTCCTGATCTTTCTGATCTTTGCAAAAAAAAGTTGTGATGCGGTTGTAATACCCTTGTCATTCCCCATTCCGAGCAACGCGAGGAACTGCTGGTTACCGCAGTGTCTTGAAAGACAAGCAGATTCCTCAGGCCGGCAAAAACCTCGGCCCCTTCAGCAAGCTCAGGGCATGCCCTCGGAATGACAAGCCGGGCAGGTTTTCCAACAATGTCTTACATCGTTGCGTGGCCATGCGAATCGACCGGCTGAAGCTGGCGTCTTAATGGGTAAAGAAGAAGCAACCGATCACCGGGATCTCCTCTTCGAGCCCAAACAGCCTACCTGTCCGTCTCTTTCTTCGGCTATTTCCACAGGCTCCCCTTCCATAGTGGTCGCTTTGGCGTTTTTCAATTCCAGCGCAATCGTGCCTTCTGCGGCATTCGCGGAGACCCTAAATTTGAGATAAGCCGGAATACCGGGCCAGATCGGCTTCTCGCCGGAGACCGTTACCTCCAGCAGGGAAACCTTGTCATCGTCAGGGTCCGCCTTCTCCGTAGCCTGGACGTTTGCGTACGACAGTTCGCCCGACAGCCCTAGTTCGACGTCCACAAAGGAAAGCGCATCTTTCGGGTAACTGACTTCTCCCCCCACCCTGTTGACTTGCGGCTCATCGTCCTTGGTTAAGGTCAGCGGAATGTCGATCGGCTCGCCTGGCTTGGCTGTCGAAAGCCCCACATTCAGCTTCACTGCCTGTCCAGTCTCCTCTGCCTGCATCGCAGACGCGGTTTGCGCAGGCAGGCCCATACGAACCCGAAGGTCCAGACACAAACCGCTACTCGCTGCAAACGCTTTGCTGTGTTGGTCACCTTCCTCCTGATTGGGCGAAGCCCTCAATCACCGCAGTTTACCGCAGAGCGCACCGTCAATCCAGACTGGACCGCCACTTCTTGCAAACAGTTGGCCAAAATTCCAGCTCAGCGCAGTGATACGGTCCACCGCTTCCTAATGAGTCTCCCTTCGCTGCCGAAATCTGGGTAAAATGGTGGCTTCAGAGACAGATCAATGCCATACGGATCAAAGTGTTTTTAGCGCTGCTTTGGGCGAAAGGAGTCCTGTATGAGATCGATACCACTTTTTGCGTTGCTCGTTGCCGGTTTGTTGCTGATGGCTGCGTGCCAGACAGCCTCATCGCCGGGAACCGGAACAACAACCGCTTCGGCGCCGGCGTTTGACGCTCCAGTATTCGGCGATTCGTTCTGGGACCACTGGGGCGACGGACAGGCGGAACTTTCCGGCTATGACCTGACGTTCGCTCGCTATCGGGAGCAGCGCCGTGGCACGGCGGTTGCGATCTTCGTGACCGAAACGTTTTCCAACGATCTGCGGGTCAAAGCCGACCCCGGCGTGCACCCGGCCTCGGACGAAGTCCCCGTGATGAAGCTGAACCTGGTCGAGGACTTCCCCACAGGCATCTACGACTATAACTTGATGACCAGCAGCTTCCTGACCCTGTCGCCCGCTGGCGGCCTTCCTGCCGGCTCCCCGACGAAGGTCTCCTTCACAAGTCAGGAATGGTGCGGACACGTATACAGCCAGTTATTGTTCCAACCGAACGTCATCCGTCAAATAACGCACAGCTATTTCGACAATGAGGCCGACTGGCAAGGCGAAGTAAACTATCCGCCGGACGGTATCGCGGAAGATGCTCTGTGGTTCTGGGCGCGAGGCATGGCCGCGCCGCTGCTGGAACCCGGCGGCTCAGCGAAGGTAAACCTGCTGCTGTCGCTCCAAAACTCGCGCATCATCCACGAGGAGCTTGCCTGGAGAACCGCGACGCTATCGCGCTCCGATGACACCGAAACCGCGACGGTTCCCGCCGGCAGTTTCACAGTCGAGCGTTGGTCTGCCGCAGTGGAAGACGGTCCCACCCGGACCTTCTATGTCGAGGCCGATTCTCCCCACCGGATTATCAAGTGGGAAACAACCGACGGCGAGCTGGCGGAGATGCTGGGAAGCGTTCGCGAACCCTATTGGAAGATGAACAGCAACGAGCACCTCAGCTCCGTCGAAGGGCTTGGCTTGTCGCCCAGACCGCTACGGACGCCCTGAACGGTGCGAGTTCCTGACTGGTCCCGCCATGTTCAGCGTGCCACCTCGCGGCGTGCTCCGGCGGGCGTGTTCCGGCGGATCGACGCAGCAGGCAGGGTCATGAACTTCTATACTTTTATGCTTTGGGGAATGCGGGAGTCTCCGTGACCACATGGCGAAAATATGTGCTTCTCCAGATTCCAGGCGGGGTCGTCACCGCTGCTCTGCTTGCGGGACTCCATCGCTGGATGGGACTTCCCCTTTGGGGGGCAGCTAGTCTGTTTCTGTTATATGTAGCGAAGGATTTTGTCCTCTATCCCTTTCTCCGTCGCGCATACGAAACGAACAGCACAACGGTGATCGAACAACTTGTCGGCGTCCGTGGCAAAGCAACCGAGTCGCTCGATCCCCAAGGATACGTGGAGGTGCGCGGTGAACTCTGGCAAGCCAACGTAGCTCCGGGCAACCAGCCGATCCCGCCGGGAACGCGTATCCGTGTCCAAGCTGCACGGGACCTGACGCTGATCGTGACACGCGACGAAGACAACAGCGAGAACAAACAAGATTAATGAGGCCAAACAACCGCTCCTGGTTGAGGAACTAGTTAAGGAAATAGTTGAGGAAATGGTTCACTAAATGGTCCAGGAAAATATCGTTCAGAAAAACGCCGCCGCACATTCCCACGGAGGTCCAGAGGACTTGCTTCACCTGCGATTTATTCGGACGGCCAAGCGGAATTGGTTTTCCTTCGCCATGGCCGACACGACCGGAAAGAAGCTCACCTTCGGGAAAACTCTCATCGGCAGCATGATTCTGGCGCGCTGGATTCGCGGGCGCTGTTCCGGGAAAGAAACCATCGTGGGCATCATGCTTCCGGCATCGGTAGGCGGAGCGCTGGCCAATATTGCGGTTCTGCTGGCAGGCAAAACCCCGGTGAACCTCAACTTCACCGCCGGCAAAGAAGCCACACAGTCGGCCATCGAACAATGCAGCATACGAACCATCCTGACTTCGCGAACGTTTTTGACCAAGGCAAAGCTCGAGCAGATAGACGGAATGGTCATGCTGGAGGACCTGCTGGGCCGGATCACGCCGTTGGAAAAAATCCGGACTGCCGTCGCAGCCTTCCTGCTTCCCACATGGCTGCTGCAGAGACTCTACAACAGCGGACAGGTCGCTACCGAGGCTCTTGCGACCGTGGCCTTCTCCAGCGGAAGCACCGGAATGCCGAAGGGCATCATGCTCACACATTACAACATCATCTCCAACGTCGAAGCCATGCATCAGCTCTTTCCTCTCAACTCGCAGGATTGCATAGCGGGCGTGCTGCCCCTTTTTCACTCTTTCGGATTTGGCTGTACCCTGTGGTTTCCCTTGCTCACCGGCGCCGGCGTCGCCTATCACCCGAATCCGCTCGACGCGAAGGCTGTGGGAGCATTGGTATTCGAGCACAAAGCAACTTTTATGGTGGGCACCGCCACCTTCTGCAACGCCTACACGCGCAAGTGCTCTGCGGAAGAGTTCGCCTCGCTCCGCCATGTCATCGTAGGAGCCGAGAAGCTGCAGGAGCCGGTTGCGCGGGCCTTCCGGGAAAAGTTCGGACTGGATTTGCTGGAGGGTTACGGATGCACGGAGATGGCGCCGGTGGTCTCGGTGAATGTCCCCGGGGGCGGCGTGAAGCGGGGAACCATCGGACGTCCTCTTCCCGGGGTCTCCGCGAAGGTGGTCGATCTGGACACCGGGAAGCCTCTCCCCTGCAATCAGGAAGGGCTTCTGCTCGTTAGCGGACCCAACCGCATGGCAGGATATTGGGGGCAGCCGGAAAAAACCGCCGAGGTATTCCGCGACGGCTGGTACGTCACCGGCGACATCGCGGCGATTGATGAGGAGGGCTTCATCCGCATCACGGACCGCCTCTCGCGATTCGGCAAGATCGGCGGCGAGATGGTTCCGTACATCAAAGTGGAAGAAGCAATCAACCGGATTCTCGGAGATGCCTGTTGCGCGGTCACCGGCATTCCGGACCCGCAGAAGGGGGAGCGTCTGGTCGTTCTCTATACTCGATCCGATATCCCGCCTGAAAAACTGCGGGAGCAGCTTCTGCATACTGACCTGCCGAGGCTCTGGATTCCCAAGCGAGAGAACTTCTACTGTGTCGAGGCTCTCCCGGCGCTCGGCACCGGAAAAACCGACTTAAGGCAGGTCAAGGTCCTGGCAGAACAACTGGCGCAAGCATAAGGTTTCCGGTGGATGGCGCTGACGCGCTTCGGGACAGTAACATTGCCCCGTGCAATCCACCCGTATCACCGGACGGCTGCGCTGAAGTTGCTGGTGTATTCCGGATCGATGCGACCCATCCGCTCGACCAGAGCCTCCACCAGTTTCTCCCGCCCGGCGCGGCGGGCAACATCGGCCAACTGTTCCAGGCGAAAGAGCCCCGTGACCCACCCGTCAAAAGACGTGCTCCTGGCAAAACCGTCCGCCAGCCGGATCAGCACCTTTTCTCCCTCCTCCGGGTTGTCACCGAACAGCGTTAACTGGGCTTCCAGCGGCTTGAGAAGCCGCCCCTCATAGCGCGCCGCCAATCTCCCGTAGATGACGTTGTCGGTGACCTTCTGAAATTCTTCGAAAACCACATTCGCCCGTTGCTGGGCCTGTCTCGCCTCCTCAATCCGATCCAGCGCAATCAGGGCCTCAGCGCCGCGCGCCGCCCCGATCAGGCGTGCTAATGCCAGCGGGCGCTTTTCCGCCTCGCGGGCGGCGGCCAGCGCCTCCTCGAAGCGCCCGCGCAGCAGCAGGTACTCCAGCCACGGCTCCGTGAACCGGCCGTCCCGCAGGCTGCGAACCTCCAAATGAAACGCCTCCCGGAACAGCCGTTCGGCATCCATCTCGTTTCCCAGGCGCAGGTGGACGGTGCCCATCAGATGGATGTTGTGGCCGTGATGCCACTCCTCCACCGGATCGATTCCCGCCGAAAAATACTCCCGATGCAAGCGGTCAGCCTTGCCAAGCTGTTCCAGCGCTTCCTTCCACCGGCCCAGCCGGGGCAGCACGTGAGCGTACATATGCTGCGCGTGCGGCACGCCCGGAACCGCCGCGGCGTACTGCGCGCCATGCTCGGCCGCCTTGTCATAATGCCCCAGTCCCTCGTAGGAGTGGACCATGTAGTGGTGCGCGGCGAAATGGCCGGGGTCGCGCTTCAGGGCGGCGTCATAGTAGGCGATAGAGCCAATTCGTCCTCCCTGGCCACGCCCCGATGCCCTGGACTCTTCGGCATTCCCGCGCATCACCCAGGCATGGGCGTCATCCGGGTCGAGCGCAATCAGCTCCTCGATGGCCTGCTTGTATTCCTGATGCTTGCGAGTGCGCTCCTCCTCGGAGGCAAAGACGGCTTCCATTTGCTGCTCCCCGAGAGCAATCCACTTTGCTTCCTTGGGAGTAAGGTCCCCTTTAGCGGCAAGCTCCGCCGCCTTTTTCAGGTGGAAGAACGCCTCGGCAAATACCGTCGCCCCAACGTAGGCTTTGCTCAGTCCCAGATGAGCCATGGCCAGCTCCGGATCGCGGCGCAACGCCTCGTGGAACGAGCGTGCCGCATCCACCCAGACATAGGAATGCAGGTAGGCGATCCCCTGGTCGTAATAGGCCTGAGCCTCTGCGGAGCGGGTGCCAACTTTCTGGTGAAGCCGCCCAGCCTCAGGAGTAAGTACCAGGGGGCTCTCCATCACTTCAAGCGACGATGTCCGAGGGATCGCCAGGACCGCTTGTTCGCGAGTGTTCTCCTGTGCGCGCGCAACGCTCGGCTGCCCTACAAACATGGCAACAAGCACCAAGAAAAGTTCGGTGACCCGCCATAGTTTTCCTTTTCGCATTGCGTTCTCCTTCTGTCCGCCTAAGAAGCAGCTTGAATTGTCTGAATTCTGACTTCGCTTGAAATCATACGGCAGCCGGTCTCTTGATTCCAGCGAAAACCTCCCGGCAATTCACGCGGCACACACCGTGATAGTCCCGGTGATAGCTAGAATGGCTGCATTCTACCGGAGGGAGTACAATCGGCCTGGCAAGCCTTTCGGGCTGGCTCCAAAGGAGGAATAACGATGAAACTATCCGTCAAAGCCTTCGCGATTACCGCTGCGCTGGTATGGGGAGGCGCGATACTCCTCACGGGCATCTTCTATTTGATTGTGCCCCCTTACGGCGAGCACTTTCTGCTAACTATGAGTTCCGTCTATCCCGGCTTTCATGTTTCGGGCAGCTTTCTGGACGTGCTGGCAGGGACCGGTTACGGCCTGATTGACGGCGGAGTCTGCGGCTGTATATTTGCCTGGCTTTACAATCTCTGCGCCGGGCGGATGGGACAGGCAGCTTAAAGCAACCACTGTCTGCCTTAAGTGGCAGCGGAGGGCGCTAATTCCCCGCGCAGAACTGTGACTGCCTTGCCCCGAAGGACTACGCGGTCTCCGTTCATGCGCACGCGTACGACGCCACCTCGCGCCGATGCCTGATAACCGGCAACCTCCGTCTTGCCTAAGCGCCTGCCCCAAAAAGGACCCAAGCAGCAGTGCGCGGACCCGGTGACCGGGTCTTCGTCGATTCCCGCCCCCGGCGCAAAAAACCTGGAGACGAAATCATAGTCTTTCGACGAGCTGGCGCTGGTGACCATTACCCCTCGGATAGGAAGCGTTGCCAGCTTGCCCATGTCCGGCTTCAGCCGCCGGATAGTTTCCTCGGATTCGACCTCGACCAAATAATCAAAGCGGGTTTTGCTGACGTATTTCGGCGTCACCCCCAACGATTCGGTGAGACCTGCCGGGGCATCCGTCTGCTCCTCCGGTTCGAGCGGGAAATCCAGTTCGATCCAACCATCTTTGCGGGCAGCCAGGAGAAACCCGCTGCGGGTATGAAATCGCGCCTGCTCGTCCGGCTTCAGGTAGCCCTTCTCCCACAAGACATGCGCACTCGCCAGCGTGGCATGTCCGCAGAGATCAACCTCAACCGCTGGCGTGAACCAGCGCAGGTCAAAACCATCCGCCTGCTTCAATAAAAAAGCAGTCTCAGACAAATTCATCTCCCAGGCCACGTTTTGCATCCATTTTTCATTCCAGATCTCATCCCGAGCTTCGGGCAGGACGCAAACCGCCGCCGGATTACCGGCGAATGGCCGGTCCGTGAATGCATCCACCTGAAAGATTTCCAGGCCCATACACATGCCCCTTATATTAAAGTTCTGGTTGAGAGATTATGTTCTTTGCGCAGAAATTAAAGACGATTAGAGCGTTTTTACTACTGCTGTATCCTCCCTAGCTGTCATCCCGAGCGCAGCGAGGGATATGCTCTTCTCTCATGGGAACGCCCCCCCTTGGAGGAAAAGCGGATCCCTCGGGATTACATCCTCAGGGGCGCGGTGCAGGATACAGGGACAGGAAAACCGCTCTAGCTGGCGCTTAACTTTGCGGATTTAGCGCGAGGAGGCGCTTCCAGCCGAAGCTGCCAACTCCAGGTAGCGGGCCTGCACGGCGCTGACGCCATCACCCAGCTTGCAGGAATGTCCCAGGCTCTTTAGAACCATCTCCAGCGCGGCGATGACTCCCACCATGTCGGTAAAATCATAGTAGCCGAGGTGAGCGATGCGGAAGATTTTCCCCTTCATAGTTCCCTGCCCGTTGGCGACCACTGCTCCAAAGCCGTCCCTCATCCGCTTTTCAATATCGGAAGAACTGATGCCGTCTGGAGCCGCAACGGCGGTCAGAGCGTCGGCGGGGACTTCGGCAAAAAGTTTCAAGCCAAGCGCCTGGACCCCGTGGCGGGTGCAATCGGCCAGCACCTGGGCATTGCGGATGAGGTTCTCGCGCCCTAAACCGCGGACGTGATCCAGAGCCGCCGCCAAGCCCACCAGGAGCGATGTAGCCGGCGTATAGGCCGTGTCGTGCTTCTTTGCCGATTCCCGCTCCTTGAGCAAATCAAAGTAGTAGCGCGGGAGCTTGGCCGTCTTCATGCGCTCCCAGGCGCGTTCGCTGACACTTGCGAATGAGAGGCCAGGCGGAATCATCAGCGCCTTCTGGGAACCGCCGATCACCACATCCAGCCCCCAGCCGTCAATGTCCAAATTGCTGGTGCCCAGGCCGGTGATGGCATCCACCAGCAGCAGGACATCGGGACGAAGATTCCGAAGCCGCGCGATGCCCTCCGTGTCGTTACGGACGCCGGTCGAGGACTCGGTCGCCTGGAAAAAAACGCCCTGGGCGTCGGGACATTGTTCAAGCGCCTCCTGCACCGCGCTGACCGGAATCGTCCGGCCATAGGGATATCCCACCTTCTCCACTTGGAGACCGAAGGCCTGGGCCAATTGCTCCCAACGCTCGCCGAACTTCCCGGCCGTAGCCACAATCACACGGTCGCCGGGTGAAAACAGGTTGCTGACGGCTGCCTCCATCGCTCCCGTTCCGGAAGAGGTAAAGAAAATGACGTCGTTGGCTGTGCCGAAGAAATATTTCAGATTTTCGCGCACGCCGTCGAGAACCTTGCGAAACTCGGCGGTGCGGTGGTGCAAAGCCGGAGCCGCCAGTGCCGCCTGCGCTTCGGGCAGTAAAGGAGTCGGGCCGGGAGTGAAGAGACGTGGTTTTCGGATCATAAAATTAGTCCACCTGGTAAATCCACCTGCGCAGTTTGCCTGCGGACCGGGAGGATTGGGTTTGGGATTCGGGACAGTTCAGAAAATGCGAGCAGGAACAGGAAAAGGATATCCCACTGTTTCCCTGCCAATCGATGCATGGAGCGGACCCACAACCGCGCGGCTTATGCCGGGAGATGCTGCGAGCGGAAGGCCCCGCGCCCCTGCCGAACGAACAATCATTCAGGCAATGCGGGAGCGCTCCCGAACGGTTTACTCTCCCTATGCCGGAGGCCCCTTCTTCAGGGGGCGAGGCGACATCACGACCGATTTCGCCTGGGTGTAGTGTTCCAGCGCTTCCAGGCCGTGCTCCTGTCCCAGACCGCTCTGCTTCCATCCTCCAAACGGCATTTCATCATAGATGATCTGCGCGGAGTTGACCCAGGTATAACCGGCCTGGAGATTTTCCGCGGCAAAGTGAGCCTTGTAGAGATCGCTGGTAAAGATGGAAGAGCCCAGCCCGTAGATGGAGTTGTTGGCCCGCTCCACCGCCTCCTCGATATTCTTCACGCGGAAGATCGGCAGCGCCGGTCCGAAGCACTCATCCTGGGCGAGCATGGCATCGTCGGGCACGTCGGTGACCAGCGTGGGATGCAGGAAATTTCCGTTCTTGTATTCTTTGCCCTCTGGACGCGTTCCCCCGGCGACGACCTTGCCGCCTCGCTTGACGGCATCCGCCACCTGCTCCTCGACCTCTTTCCTCTGCCCATCGGTGTGCAGCGGACCCAGGCGGGAAGCCGGGTTCATGCCGTCGCCGATTGTCAGCTTCTTCGCCTTTCCAATCAGCTTGTTGATGAATTCATCCGCGATGGACTCAAAGACGTAGAGTCGCTTGGTGGCCAGACAGGCCTGGCCGCAGTTGAAAAATCTTCCCACCGAAGCCGCGCTCACGGCTTCGTCGATGTCGGCGTCGTCGCAGACAATCAGCGGGTCGCTGCCGCCCAATTCGAGCGTCACCCGCTTGAGCGTGTCCGCCGCCGCCTTCATCACACGGATTCCCGTGTCGGTGGCGCCGGTAAAGCCGATCTTGGCGATCTTAGGATTTTCCAGCAACTCCTGCCCCACCGACGAGCCCGGCCCGGCCACTACGTTGAGGGTTCCCTCGGGCAGGCCCGCCTGACACATTAATTCCACGACCCGGATGCCGGTGAGCGGAGTGGTGCTGGCAGGTTTCACGACCATGGTGTTGCCAGCCAGCAGTCCCGGAGCCAGTTTGTTTCCCATCAGAGAAATCGGAAAGTTCCAGGGCACGATGGCGGCGCAAACGCCCAGCGGCAACCGCAGCACCATTCCGAAACGCCCGTCGGCGATGGGGATTTGGACGCTGCGCAGGTTCTTGCCCAGCCCCGCGTAGTATTCCAAGGTGTGCTGGAAACGGCGAATCTCCATGGTCGCTTCCTTGAGCGGTTTTCCCTGCTCCCTGGTCAGGCTTTCGGCCAACTCTTTCACATGTTGGTCCATCAGCCGAGCCGCCTTGTAAAGCACCTCGGCACGGGCGGCGGGCGCCGTCTTGGACCAGACCTTCAACGCTTGTTCCGCAGCGTCAATAGCCCTCCGGGCGTCCTCTCGATTCCCGCGCGAAACCGTTCCCACAACGCTTCCGTCCGCCGGATTGCGTACTTCGGTTACTTCTCCTCCGACAGACTTTGCCGGTTGTCCGGCAATTACAAACTGAGCCATCTGAACCATTTTGCTTTACTCTTCATTCTCCTATTCAAGAAATGCGTTCGCTCCCAGGGCGCCCGGCAGTCTTCTCTTGCGTTCTTTGCTGCCGGTCAACCCCGGGGCATGCCGTTCGGATCGAATTCACCAAGCCGTATGCGACTACACCACTCCGGCGAAGACCACCGATTTCGGCTCGAAATAGTATTCCAGAGCTTCCGGCCCATGCTCCCGGCCGATGCCGCTCTGCTTCACGCCGCCGAAGGGCAGCTCGTCATAGCCGTAATGCAGCGAGTTGATCCAGGTCACACCCGCCTGGATGCGCATTGCCGCCCGGTTTGCTTTGACCAAGTCTTGCGTCCAGATGGAAGACCCCAGGCCATAGATGGAGCTGTTGGCCAGCTCGATGGCATGGTCGATGTCTTTCACGCGGAAGATCGGCAAGGCAGGTCCGAAGCATTCTTCCTGCACGATGCGGGCATCGTGCGGAACATTTTCGAGCAGCGTCGCTTCATAGAAATTGTTGGTCTTGAATCCGGGAACCTGCTTTCCGCCAACCAGAATTTTGCCCCCGCGGCTCACAGCATCCTCCACCTGTTCCTGCACTTCCTTGCGCTGCGCTTCGGTGTGCAGCGGGCCGAGGCGCGTGTCTTTGACGGTGCCTTCGCCCACCTTCAGCTTTTTGGCCTTGCCAACGAGCAATTCGATGAACTTGTCCGCCACGGACTCGAACACGTAGAGACGCTTGATAGCCAGGCACGCCTGGCCACAGTTGTAGAAGCGGCCTACGGATGCCATGGTGGCGGCACGGCCCAGGTCGGCGTCGTCGCAAACAATCATGGGATCGCTGCCGCCCAGCTCCAGCGTCACGCGCTTGAAATCCCTTCCGGCCACCTCCATGATGTGCTTGCCCGTGTCGGACGCGCCGGTGAAGGCCACGCGGCGGACCTTGGGGTTGGAAATCAACTCCTCGCCGGCCGTGCTGCCGGGTCCCGTGACGATGCTCAGGACGCCTTTCGGCAGACCCGCCTGGTTCATCAATTCAACCACCCGGATCGCCGTGACGGGAGTGCTGCTGGCGGGCTTGATGACCATCGTGTTGCCGCCTGCCAGCGCCGGGCCGATCTTGGTGCCGGTCAGGGTAATGGGAAAATTCCAGGGAGAGATGCCCACGCAGACGCCGACGGGACGTTTCAGCACCAGACCGTAGGCCCCCTTGTTCGGGAAACTCGGCAGCGGCACGTAGTCGCTGCGCACCTTCGACGCCAGGGCGGCGTAAAAGGCGATCCCGTGCAGGTAATGCTCGATCTCGGTCTTGGCTTCGCTGACCGGCTTGCCCTGCTCCTGGCAAAGCGACAGCGCCAGCTCGTCGATGGCGTCATGGGTGATGTCATGCGCTTTGTTCAAAATCCGGGAACGTTCCTCGGCTGTGGTCTCCGACCACTGCTCCAGGGCCGCTTCGGCGGCGTCAACAGCCCTCCGCGCGTCAGCGGCATTCGCTTTGGGCACCGTGGCGACCACCTCGCCGGTGGCGGGGTTGCGAACTTCCGCGCGGTCTCCGCTGGCGGAGTCCACCGACTCCCCGTCAATAAACATCTTCATATCTTTTTTTGTTCCCGTCGCTGTAGCGTTACTCATCCACTCCTCCTGTGTAAAATAAATTCAAGATGCTGGGGACTCCGCGAAACCCGGCCCGAGGAAGAATACCGCCGTCCGGGTCGCCGGCTACCCGCCAGAAAACTGGGCGATCCGTTGTAATATTCAGTGAAACGTCAAGCGCCTTTGTAGACCGCCTGACGCCGCTCCAAAAATGCGCTGACCCCTTCTTTGGCATCCGCGCTCTCGTAAAGTTGCTGGAGCGTTTCGTGCTCGATCAAAATTCCTTCTGAAATGGAGGTCTCCAGGCTGGCCCTCGCCGCCAGCTTAATACGGCCAACCGCCTTGGACGCTTTATTGGGCGGGACAAACTGGCGGGCGAAAGCAAGCACCTCCTCCCAGTAACCTTCCGGCTCATAGACATAGCTCACTACGCCGAGATCCAGGGCCTCATCAAAAGTCATGGCGCGGCCCGTGGCAATCAACTCCACGGCGCGGGCATACCCGATCAAGCGCGGCAAGCGTTGCGTGCCTCCCACGCCCGGCTGCAGCCCGAGATTCACCTCCGGCAGTCCAACCCGCCCGGCGTCCCGCTTGGCAATGCGGATGTCACAGGCCAGGGCGATCTCCAGGCCTCCTCCCATGGTGTGTCCGTTGAGGGCGGCGATCACCAGCTTGGGGGTCATCTCCAGCCGCCTGGCGGTTTCGTTGGCGTGAAGCGAGAAGTAATAAAAGTGGTGGGACGATTTCTCCGCCAGCATTTTGATGTTGGCGCCGCCTGAGAAAAACTTCTCTCCTTTGCCCCGCAGGATCAGGCAGTGGACGTTCTCGTCCATGCGCGCTTCGAGGATCGCCTCGTCCAGATCGCGCATCATCTCATAGCCATAGGCATTGGCGGGCGGATCGTTTAGTTCCAGGACGGCGATTCCATCTTTGGTGGAATAATCGACTAATTTACCCATTCGGTTGCTCCTCAGTCAGTATTAAGAATTCAAGGATTCAGTAAAACGGAGAGAACTTGCTTCCCTACAACGAGCTTCCACCCGGTAGCCTACAGAAGCTGCTCGGTGGGGACAACTTCCAACGGTCTTCTTCAGGGTGCTGGCGAATTTTAGAGGATATCACACAAGCAGGCGGGTCTTCTACCGTGAAATACCAACCAGCAGCGTACCCGCCCCGTGGCGCCGGCTCTCCGGCGGTCCCGTCTCGCGGGAATGCTTCCCGAAAAAGCCAACTATTGGAATTCAAAAGTGTAAGGCATCCAGGCCCATAACGGCGTGGCAGCCATACTCTCCAGCCGCCTCCACTGGGCAAGCCAATCGGAGAGCCCTGCAGGCAAATCCAGCGCCTGACCTCGAACCCTGCTGAGCACCAACTGGAAAAGCGATTTCCTCTTTGGATATTCCACCAGCTCGACCGGCGCATCCGGAGGAATCCCTGCCTTTTCCTTCAGCAACTCCATGGCCCGCGCAAAACCGCCCAGCTCATCGATCAGACCATTCTGCTGCGCCTGTTCCCCCGTCCAGACACGGCCTTGGGCCAGTTGGTCCACCGCTTCCGGAGTCATATTTCGGGCTGCGCCGACTCGGGCAAGAAATTTGTCGTAAAAATCCTTCATCAGGGCGCGGATCCGTTCCCTTTCCTGCGGAGTATAAGAATCATAGTCGGAATCCATCCGGGCGAAATCGCCCCGGCTGATGATCTCTTTATGAATGCCCACCTTGTCGTAGAAACCTTTCAGATTCAGTTTTCCATAGACGATGCCGATCGAGCCCGTAATGGTTCCCGGCTCGGCCACGATGGGATCGCCGGTCATGGCGATGTAGTAACCGCCGGAAGCAGCCGTATCGGACATGGAGATCACCACCGGTTTTTTCTCCCGCAGCAGGACCATGCACCTCCAGATTTCATCCGACGCCAGCGCGTCTCCTCCCGGACTGTCGATGCGCACGATGACTCCTTTGATCGAATCGTCTTCCCGCACCGTTTCCAAAACATCAGCCATAGTCCGCGCTCCCAAGGTTTTCCCCGATGGGAGCAGCTCGTAGTCTTCCTCGCCCGCGGTAATGTTGCCGACGGCGTAGACCACGGCAATCCGCTCTCCTCCATCCAACCCCACTTGCGAGGCGGGAACCCTGCGATATTTCCCCATCGCCATTTTGTGGAACTCCTTGTTCTGATTTTCGTTTTCGAGCTGGTCGAAAACCTGGTCTTCGTACAGCAGTTGATCCGCTAAGCCCAGCAGCAAGGCACGGTCCGACTCAAAAGGCCCGGATTGCTCCATCAGCGAACGGACCTCTTCGACAGAGCGATGGCGAGCCGCAGCCACCGTTGTCACAAAATTGCCATAGATGCTGTCCAGCAAGGAAGTCGTCGCCTCGCGAAAAGCCCTGCTCATGCGGTTGTCGGTAAATTGGTCGGAAAAATTCTTGTAGTCTCCAATGTGCTCCAAATCGGCCTGGACTCCGAGCTTTCCCAGGGTGTCTTTGAAAAACATCACCTCGGCCCGCATCCCCTTCAGGTTGAGAAAGCCCGCCGGAGACAAGAAAATTTTATCGGCAACCGAAGCCAGAAAATATTCCTTGGTCCCCGCCACGTGGAGCAGTGCTGCCACGGTCTTGCACTGCCGCTGAAATTCCTCCAGGGTCCTTCGGAGCTGTTGCAGCTTCCCCCATCCCATACGCAGGCTGGAAGGCTTTACCACGATGCCGGTGATCCGGGAATCGGCTCCGGCCTTTTGGATGTTCTGTATCAAAGAAAGGAAATTGGAACCCCGGCCCTCTCCGAAGATTTCTTCCAGCAAATCAGGCTGGACCTGCTCGGGAATATCTCCGCTCAGCTCCAGAATCAAGGTGGTATTCTCCAGAACCTCCGGCGGCCTCTGGCCGATTCGCCACGCGATGATGCTTCCCGCGACGAGGAGAACCGTCATCAACAAGACGCCGGTCATCAGACCCCAAAACCATTTTTTCATCTTGACCTCCGATGGCTTTCCGCCGGAAAGATTTTTTTGCGATCCCGGCTTGGCAAATCTCCAGCCAGGAAGCTTTCGTTCACTGGCTGGCGTTCACTGGCCGACGCTCACCGCCCGGCCAGGCTCACCGGACAGGACGGAAACCCGGATGGACAATACCCCACGGCGATGGTTCGAAGCATTCCTGCGCCACGAACCCTACTGGAGTTTGACGGCCGATTGCGAATGAACCGTGGGGAGAGGAACCTGCTCTGCGATCCGGATGCCATAGGCTTCCAAGGCCACCACCCTGCGCGGGTGATTCGTAAGCAATCGGACAGACTGTAGTTTTAAATCAGATAATATCTGGGCGCCAATGCCGGATTCGTGCTGAATCTTCCGGCTTTGAGCCGGTTCACTTTTTTCTGTAAACTGGCGTCCATGCGCGACCAGCCGCGCCCCGCCCTCCGGCAGCTTATCCAACTGAAAGCCGCGGCCCGTCTGGTGCAAATACAGAAGCACTCCCCGGCCCTCCTGCCCGATCTTTTCCATCGACTTCCAGATCATCTCATGGCAGTCACATCCGCTCGATGCAAAGACGTCCCCCATTACACAATGTGAATGGACGCGCACCAGCACCGGAGTCTTTCCGGCCACCTCGCCCATGACCAGGGCCAAATGAATTTCCGGGTCAATATCCGACTGGTAGGCGATCATTCGGAAAGCGCCGAACTTCGTGGGCATTTCCGCTTCACCGATCCGGCGAATATAGCGCTCCGTGCGCAAACGATAACGAATCAGGTCCGCCACCGTAATCATCCGCATCCCGTGCCGGCGGCCAAATTCCTGCAGTTCAGGGACGCGCGACATGGATCCGTCATCGCTCATAATTTCGCAGATGACACCCGCCGGAACCAAGCCCGCTAAACGGGCCATGTCCACCGAAGCCTCCGTTTGCCCGGCGCGCACCAGCACGCCTCCATTGCGGGCCAGCAGGGGAAAGACGTGTCCCGGGCGGGCTAAATCAGAAGGCCGCGTAGCCGGATCGATGGCGGTTTGGATCGTGCGGGCGCGGTCCGCGGCGGAGATCCCGGTGGTCGTGCCGAACTTCGCATCGATGGTTTCACCGAACGCAGTGCCAAAGCTGGCGGTATTGTTCGACACCATTTGCGGAATTCGCAGATGATCGAGCCTTTGTTCGGTCAGCGCCAGGCAGATCAACCCCCGGCCATACTTTGCCATAAAGTTGATTGCCTCCGGCGTCACCTTGTCGGCCGCCAGGGTGAGGTCGCCTTCGTTCTCGCGGTCCTCATCGTCCACCACAATCACCATTCGGCCGCTGCGGATGTCCTCCACGGCTTCTTCAATCGGTGCAAACAGGGATTTTTCGCTCATTGTTTAAGAATCCCTTGGACTCTCTTGCGCTTCGGGAGCTACGACCCTCCCGCCCCGCCTGTAGTCTTCAATTATAGCCTAAGAGTGCCGTCCTTCGAACGCCCTGAAAGATCCAAGCGTTTTCCATGCCTGCCCCATCCGGCTGCCCTGCTCCTCTTATTTGCTGGTTTACATCTGGGCTGCTTGACACCTTGGTTACCTGACACCTGGGCCGGTTGACACCTGACAAGGATGGCCCATACAATCGGACGCAGGCAGCACGGGAAAGCATCGGCTTCGGCATGATCTCTTTTTACAACACCCTGACCGGACGAGTGGAAGAATTTGTCCCGCTGGAGGAAGGGCGGGTTCGCCTCTACACCTGCGGTCCGACAGTTTACGATTATGCTCACATCGGCAACTATCGCAGCTTTCTTTTCGGCGACATCCTGCGGCGGCACTTGCGGCGTAGCGGCTTCGAGCTTCTCCACGTGATGAATATCACCGACGTCGATGACAAAACGATCCGTAACGCTGCGGCAGCCGGACAGACTTTGACCGAATATACCGACCGCTTCATTGAGGCTTTCTTTGAAGACTCTCGCAAGCTGCGCCTGGAAAAACCCGAAAAGGTGGCGCGGGCCACCGAGCACATCCCCGATATGGTGCAAACCATCCGCCAGCTGGGAGAAAAAGGTTTCACCTATTCCAGCGAAGGCTCCGTCTATTTTCGCATCGCCAATTTCCCGCAGTACGGCAAACTCTCCAAGATCGACATCTCCGGTATGCGGCCCGGAACCCGCATGGACCAGGACGAATATGAAAAAGCGGATGTCCGGGATTTTGTCCTCTGGAAAGCTCCCAAGCCGGGCGAACCGTCTTGGGAAACCGAACTGGGCCCCGGACGGCCGGGCTGGCACATTGAGTGCTCCGTGATGGCCAACAAATACCTCGGCGAGAGCTTTGACATCCATGCCGGAGGGGCTGACCTGATCTTCCCACATCATGAAAATGAAATTGCGCAATCCGAGGCGCTCTCCGGAAAAACGTTTGCACGCTATTGGCTCCACTGTGAACACCTGCTGGTCGACGGGCAAAAGATGTCCAAGTCCGTGGGCAACTACTTCACGCTGCGCGATCTGCTCCAGCAAGGACACACGGCGGAATCCATCCGGTATCTTCTGGCTTCGGTTCCTTACCGCAGACAGCTCAACTTCACCGCCGACGGTTTGAGGCAGGCTGCTCAGTCCATCGAGCGGCTGAAGAACTTCCAGTTTCGCTTGTCGCACAGCTCTTTCCCCAAGGGAACAAACGCCGAAATCGCGGCCAAGACAACCGCTTTCCCCGGCTTGCTCCGCAAGGCTATGGACGACGACCTGAACACGGCCCAAGCGATGGGAGTGTTGTTCGAGTTGGTGAGAACCGTCAATACGGCAGTTGACCGGGGAGAGTTTCGGAGAGAGAACACCCAGCCTGCTCTGAACTGCCTGTCGCAGTGGAATGAAATTTTTGAAGTGCTGCCCAAACAAACGAGTGATCGACAAGCGCAAGGTTATGTTGCAGTCGGGGAAGACTCCGCCCAGGCTTCTGCGGGAAACAACGGGATGGGGTCCGCTGAAATTGAGGCTAAATTACAGGAGCGTACCGCAGCGCGCCGGCAAAGGAACTTTGCTCTGGCAGACCGTATCCGGGACGAATTAAGCGCCGCCGGTATCCTGATTGAAGACACTAAAGACGGGATGCGATGGCAACGGAAATAATGGCAACGGAAATAGCGAATTAGCCTGCGCAGTGCTTCCGAGAACCTGACAGCTCTTTTTTCCTCCCCCTTTTCCAGCCGGCTTTTACGCACTTACCGGCAAGCATTCTCTGGCCGCCATACTCCCGGAAAACTATTATCCTGCAATCGGAATGGAGGAAGGCATGGCCACATTGAAGAATGCATTGCTGCCACTCATCCAGACAAGACTGCCGGGCCCTCGTGCAAAAAAGGTGCTCCAGGCCGACCAACAGTACGTTTCTCCTTCCTACACGCGCAGCTATCCTTTGGTCGCCAAGCGCGGGCGAGGCGCATTGGTGGAAGACGTCGATGGGAACCGTTTCCTGGATTTTACCGCTGGCATCGGCGTGGTTGCCACCGGGCACTGTCACCCCAAAGTGGTACAGGCCATCAAAAAGCAGGCGGCCGAATTGATCCACATGTCCGGAACCGATTTCTACTATCCCGGTCTGGCGGAGATGGCGCGCAAGCTCTCCCTGCTTGCTCCCGGCGCAGGCCCTAAGCGAGTCTATTTCGGCAACTCCGGCACGGAAGCGGTGGAAGCAGCCATGAAGCTGGCACGATTCTACACCGGGCGCAGCCAGTTCATCGCGTTCACCAACTCCTTTCACGGCCGCACGCTGGGCGCTCTCTCCCTCACCGCCAGCAAGCCGGTGCAGCGCCGCGGGTTCGGACCGCTCATACCGGGTGTCACACACATCCCATATGCCAACTGCTACCGCTGTGCCTATGGCCTGGAATTGAACAACTGCGGCATCCATTGCGCGCGCGTCATTGAAGAGCGGTTGTTTCAGACTACCGTGCCCAGCCAGGAGGTCGCGGCCATCATCGTGGAGCCGATTCAGGGGGAAGGCGGTTACGTGGTTCCGCCCCGCGAGTTCCTGCACGAGCTGCGCCGCATCTGCGACAAGCACGGAATCCTGCTGGTGGCCGACGAGGTGCAATCCGGCATGGGACGGACCGGCAAGATGTGGGCTTGCCAGCATTTTGGCGTGGTCCCCGATATTATTTGTGTCGGCAAAGGGATCGCTTCCGGCCTGCCATTGAGCGCGATTGTGAGCCCTGCGAAGATCATGGACTGGCCTCCTGGTTCGCATGCCTCCACGTTCGGCGGCAATCCGGTTTCCCTCGCCGCCTCGCTGGCTACCATTGAGTTGCTGGAAAAAAAGTATGTGGCCAACGCAGCCCGCATGGGCCGCCTCCTGCTGGACCAGCTGAAGGAGTGGCCCCAGAGGCATCGCTTGGTCGGCGACATCCGCGGCAAAGGCCTGATGCTGGGAATCGAACTGGTCAAGAATCGCCAAACCAAGGAACCCGCGCCCAAAGAAAGAGACAGGCTGATCCAACTGGCTTTTAAGAAGGGCCTCTTGGTGCTGGGCTGCGGGGTAAGCACCCTCCGTTTGATGCCGCCCTTGACGATCAACCGAAGCCAGGCCGAGTTTGCAGTGCGGCTACTGGATCGCTGCCTGAGCCAAATCGAAGGACAAAGCGGAGGCCGTTAAGCGAGGGAAGCAGCATGAAAACCGTTGCCCAGCTTTGGCAGGGTGGGTGGCAGAGGATGGTCCGAAGGGCGTCCCAGGCGCTCCTGCGCAGGAAAATGCTTACTCCCGAGGCGCTTGTCGGGCGACAGGGCGAGGAGGCAGCGTATTGGTATCTGCGCCGGCAAGGGTATGTCATGGTGGAGAGAAACTATCATCCACCGGGACTGCATAGTGAAATCGACCTGATTGGCTGGGAAAAAAACGTGTTGGTTTTTGTGGAGGTCAAGACCCGCAGCGACAAAGCCCTGCGACAGCCTGAGGCGGCGGTGGACCTGGAAAAACGGCGTAACGTAACCGCCGCAGCCCGCGCTTACCGGAAACGGGCAAATCAATTAGCCACACCGTTTCGTTTCGACATCATCAGTGTTAGTGTTACGGCAGCCCCGGCAGGCATGCAAATCCAGCACTTCCGCGATGCCTTTCAAGAAGAACTATCCTCTCCGCACAGCTTCTGACCCGGATTGCCGTTATGAAATTCCGAAGCTAACCTTTTCAGGTGCGCAGAAGCGGTCGGGCCGGATAAGTGTTATCGGCAAGGCAGGCAGGGGCGGGCAAACCCCGTACCGCGACTCCGACGAACAGCCAAAATGAGCCGCACTACCACCGCAAAGAGGCCAGAGCGATTTGCACTTGACACGACAGGGTAGGAGGCACAGGTTTTCGGGTGACAGATTTTGGATAAAAGTGAAGCTCAATATGGAAATTCCGGCTATAATCTCACCGCGTAGCCTGGGGGTATCGAAATCGTTGAGCAGGTCGCAGGCGGCACAAACGGGATCATCCACCGGGTTTTGAGGGGAAAGGAACGATCTTGCGCAGATAGGAGACTGAATGCTTGAAGCACGCTATGCGCCTGGCAAGTCGGCACTGATCCTCGCTATTGGCCTGGGCGCAATTGCTCTCAATACGGCTTTTTATCTTTTTTCATCCTCCCACTATCCCGTGCTCTGGATATTTGGCGTGGCGGCAGCCGGGATCGGGGGGCGTGCCCTGGATCGACGTGTCAAGCTCCGCATCGGACCGGAGGGGATTTTCTACGCATCGTGGGGAGGGCAGCCGATTCTATGGAGCGAGTTCGAAGGGTTCGCCATCTCCAGGCAACAAAACGTCGTAGTCGAGGCGCGCGTAAAACAGCCTGATCAGTTTCGCGCTCGACTACCTCTTTCGGCGAGACTTGATGCCTGGCTCAACCCACGATTTGGGCGTCCGCCATTCTCTATCAATCCCACTCAACTGGACCAATCGGCTGAGAAGATTCTTGAGGCGCTGGGAAACCACCGCGGATAGGCCAAGACGAACCGTTTGGGAACTTGTGCTGGTCCTGAGCGCATTGTCTGCGCGGAAACCCATTCTAAGGTCTCTAAGGAATATCGTATTCAATCGCGAAAGAGCAGATACACTTTCGGTGCATTCTGCATTCCCAGCATTCGTATTAAGAGTTATTCGGCTCTAAGCATAACTTCCAGGCCGGCCATCTCCGCGACACTGCCAAAGGACTGACGGAGGTCTTGTGGAGGAAACCGCCTATGTTAATATGAAGAAATGGGGGCGGCTAGCTCAGCATGGGAGAGCGCCTCGTTCGCAACGAGGAGGTCACCGGTTCGAGCCCGGTGCCGTCCACCATTCTTTGAGCCCCATTGGCCTGTGTATTCACTTTGGGATATAAGCCGGCCTCCGTCCATTTCTACACGGGCGAATCTCGCATCCGTCTCCGTTTGACCCATTTTCCCTGGAGCGCCCTTCGCGTGCTTAGCCGTACTTTTTGACCGCTTTCTCGATGGCGGGGCCGGCCTTTTCCAGGTCTTGAGGGACCATTGCCGGATGGAACTCAACAGAGGCATTGAACCCAAGAAACCACGGCTCTGCTATGGCAGGAATCTGCGATGTATCCTGGATGTCAAGAATCAGTAACGCCGTCCTCTTACCATTCTCTTCGTAGAAATACACTGCCTCGGGCTTCAAATCTTCGAGAATGGACTGGGCCGCTTTGAAACCTTTTTTTGCTGCCGCATTGCCCGCCTCCACTGGCCAGGAAGCCTTAACCAAAAATCGCATATGTTCCTCCGCAAATTCTAAAGTTGCGCCGTCCATCTTACATCACACAGCATTATTCCGCATGCACGTAAAATCACGGTAGTAGGTCAGTTTCCGTTAGGCACAGCGTCACAGGATTTGTCAGGGCACGGTTTTAACCGTGCCGTTAAGATGGCCATCTCCAGAAGGGCTTTAGAGTCTGTGTGGAAACCCGGAAAAGCCAGCAAATCTGAGCCGTGCGCGTGAGCAAGCGGACACAAACCGCTGGTTATCAATCCGAACTTTCGTGGTCGCTCCATTACTGTCGCGGCTCGGAATGGTTTCCACACAGACTCTACAGACCCAGGATTCCCTGTTGCCCATGGTAGAAGAGCCCGGCCAGCGCGCCTGTCATAAGCGTCGCCAGAGTAGCGCCCGCCAGCGCGCGAAAAGCCAGAGCAGTAAGATCGTTTCTGCGGGAGGGAACCAGAGCGCTGATGCCGCCGACAAAAATCCCCATCGAAGCTAGATGAGCAAAACCACACAGCGCGTAAGAGAGGATTAGCAGAGTCCTGGGCGAGACGGCCTGAGTGGCGGCCATTTGCCCCAACCGCTGGTAGGCCACCACCTCGGTCAGGATAACGCGCTGGCCCAGAAGCCGGGCCGCCACGGGAAGATCGCTGCTTTCCAAACCCAGCAGCCAGGCGAGCGGGGCGAACAACCAGCCAAGAATGCGCTCCAGCCGCAGCGGCTCGTCAAACCAAACGTTCAAAGGCGCGGTCAACTTTTCCAACGCCAAGTCCACAATCCCAACCACGCCCAAGACTGCAATCAGCAGCGTGGCGATCCCTGCGGCCAGCTTTAAGCCGTCCCAAGAACCGGCGCTCAGCGCGGCCATAGTGTTGCCGTGGAGCTGGGACTCTTCGATTGGGGGCAGCGCGCCCAACGTCTCCGGCTTGCCCGTCTCGGGAAGCATCAGTTTGGAGACCAGGACCGCTGCCGGTATGGAGAGAACCGAGGCGGAGATGAGATGGCCGGCGATCTGGGGAAAGCCGTCCTTGAGGAAGAAGACGTACAGCGCCAGCGTGGTGGAGGCGACCGTAGACATGGCGCAGGTAAGGAGGGTTAATAGTTCCGAGCGGGTCATTCCGGCCAGATAGGGTCGCACCGTCGTGGCGGATTCGATCCCCACAAAGATGTTCGACGACCCGGCCAGCGCCTCCGCCCCCGACAGCCGCAACGTCTTTTGGAACAATCGCGCGAACATACGGATCACCGGCTGAATCAGTCCGAGGTGGTAGCAGGCCGCCATCAGGGCGGCAAAGAAAATCACGGCCGGCAGCACCTGCGCCGCCAGGATAAATCCCACTGAAGGTTCTCCCGCCGAAGTGCTCTCACCCGGATTGAGCACCAACGGTCCGAAAAGAAACTCCGCCCCTGCGCGGCTCGCTCCCAACAAGGCGACCACCAGGTTATTTACGCTCAGTAGGAGCAGGCGGGTCTGCGGCAGCAAGAAGACCACCGCCCCCAAAGTCAGCATCAACAGCCCGGAGCCGAAAACCGTCCGCCAAGGCACAGGCCGCCGAAAGCCTCCCACTGCCCAAGCTAAACTTCCCAACGCAGCCAGTCCCAACAGAGAGATCAGATTCAGCACGCTCATGACTTTATGAATCCATATTGAAAACGGGTAAAAATTTGAAAAGACCTCGCCTATTTATCAAGATCGCACCCAGTCACTGAACATACCGATTTTGCACCACCGGCAATGCGAGTCTACATCACAGCCTGGGAGAGTGGAAATGAGTTTGGTTGAGAGGAATGGCGCAGGCCGCCGGTGCAGGGATTGCGACGTGGTTTGATACTGTGATGCATGAGTCCCCTGCGATGGATCGCAGAAAGCTATCCGCGCTGCTTGGCGTGCTTACTAGAAAATCTCCGGGAGATAATAAACCAGCACGCTGTTCAACCGCATATCCGACACGACGATTTCCTTGTGTTTGGGATCGATGGCAACCCCGCGCGGCTTCTTCATCGTGCTCTGCGGCCCGTTATCGTTGTTATCGTTGATGCTCCAAACGCCGATGAAGGTGTCCTCCGGCTCCATCACATCTCCATCGCCAGCCTGGGACACCACGATCCAGCCTTTCGGCGGATGGATCTGAACCTGGAGAGCCCTCACGAGACCGGTGTTGGGAGACGTGATCACCGCCTTTGGCTTGGCGTTCCCCTCGGCGGCGCGGTCGAAGATCACTAAAGACCCCATGGGAGTGCCCTCGCCGCGATATTGCGTCCCTGCAAGGTGGCCAAAATGGAGGCCCGAGCTGAGGCCATCCGAGTCATGCATGCACAACAGAAAAAACCGGAGGAATGGAATTAGAAACTGGTAAATGCCCGGAGAGCGTTCTCCCCTGAGTTACCCCCCTACACATAACCATCAGAGATTACACGAAGTGAAACAATAATTCGTGGGTGTAAAAACTCAAGACTGGCCCGAACGGAGTCCGCAAGCAAGCGCTCAGCGAATGCGAACGGTTCCACCCGAAATGCAGGTGAACCTTAGTATTCATTTTGGATTACACTTTGGATTACACTTTGCGGCATCGCCGCCGCGCGGAAAGCATCCGCGAGAAAACAGATACTCGCTGCGCCGCGCGAACCTGAGGAAACGGAGGAACTCGCTCATTTCAGGAAGACATTTTCTTTTTACCGTGCTGATGCTGTTACTTCTGATCGTTCCTATCCCGGTCAAAGCGCAAGACAAGCAATCGGAGGATTTATCGGGGGAGAGTGCGAACAGCCAGCACCGCACGATAAAAGTTTTGCCGCGCCACATCCTTCGCGATCAAGAATTCCTATGGCTCCGTCCGTTTCGGCTGAAACGCGCTGATCTTCCCTGGGCAGCGGCCATCTTAGGCACTACTGCCGGATTGATCGCCAATGACAGGCGGGCGGGCCAGGAGCTTTCCGACGATCCTCCCGGCGGGGGTTTTACTTTCAGCCGTCGCGGCGGGCAGGTCAGCGGCGGGCTGACCGATCTCGGAATTGCGGGCGCCTTCTACCTGGCAGGCCGATGGCGGGGCGACGAGCACGCCCGCAACACCGGCCTGCTCGGCTTACAAGCTGTGGCCGATAGCATAATCATCATCGAAATCCTAAAGACTGCCAGCCAGCGCCCGCGGCCCACGCAAACGGGCGGCAGGCTGCGCAATCACAATGCCGACGGTGAATTCTTTGCAGGCGGACGCTCTTTTCCTTCCGGCCATTCTGCCGAGGCCTGAGCTTTGGCTACGGTTGTAGCCGGGCGATACCGTCACCGGCGCTGGGTGTCTCCCACCGCCTACGGTTTGGCGGGACTCACGGCGGCGCTTCGGGTCACCGGGAGAAAACACTTCCCGGGAGACGTCTTCGTTGGCAGCGTGCTCGGCTACCTCATCGGCCGCCACGTCTTGCACACCGCCTCCAGCAGCCCCTCCGGCAGGTCGCGCCGATTGCATCTGTTACCTTACACCCCCCGCGCCGGCGGCACTGCACTCAGTGTTGCCTGGATATTCTGATTACATCCGCTATCGGCAACCCGTCGCTTTTGCCACCCCACACAACTAAAATAGGGAACATTGCAATAGACAAACGATCCGGCGGGGAACACCGGCGTTCACGCTGGACGATCAACCTTGCCCGGCTTGTGCGCCCATTTCACAACGTGCGCAGAGAAAGGCGACCAGCTTCCCCGTGACTGGAGAGCAAACCGTCATTTCTTAGTGAATGCGAGGTAGAGGTGATTCCAGGCCGGATCACCAATGCCATACCTGATCGTACTGGGAGAACAGGCCCGCCAAGTCGCCATTGCTAACGAGTTCGAAATCCCCGACCAAGCTTTTGAGAGGTATTCCCCGCTCCTCCACATCTTCCCGGACCACACGGACAGGAATTCCCGCTTCCTGCATCTTGAGCAGGTCCTTCTGCGGGTAGGCAGGATGTTCGATGGGGAATTTTCCGATGACCACGCCGGAGGGGTCCTGGGCGGACACGGCATAGTTTACGGCGTTCCCCCGCAACAGCACGCCCATCTCGCCTCCCGCCTTCTTCAGGGCGTGGGTCACCCAGAGTGTAGCGTCATCGTGCTCTTCCTGCGTGCCCCGGTAAGGGGTCTCTACTATGCAAAGAATTTTTGCCACAGCACCAGCCTCCTTGTTGCTTCATTACTTTGTCTGGGTTACTTTATTGAGGTCGCTTTGTCGGGGTTACTTTGTCGGGACCACCAGAGTGGCGTCGGATTCTTCCACCCACTTGTATAAGTCCGGGGGGCCGCCGCGCCGCGGGCCGTCAATCCAGTTCCCCGCTCCGCGCTCGTCCACGCACAGGCCGCAGTTCACCCAGTCCAGCTTTACCCCTTTTTCCTTTGCCAGCTCGAACAGGCCCGCCACCAGGTCCTTGGTCAGTGGGTGCTTTTCCTCCTCCACCGAGGTTCCGTGGACCGGGTTGGGGTGGGGTTTCTGGTCCTTGACGGTCAGGCTGACGGCGCCCTCAAAGGCGAACACGTTTACGTTCATTCCCTTTCGGATGGCCGTGTCGATAATCCGCATTGAGGTCGTAGAGTTCGCGGATTCGTATGGAGGATCCATAATAGAGATTGTGAGCGTTTTTGCCATGAGCTAATCCTCTCTTAGTGCCAGAGAACTTTCGTTCCTTTTTGTTCCATGATTTTGTCCAGCAGGTCGCCAATGTCAGCGGGCTTCACCGCCGAGTGCCGCTCGGCGTCCCCGATGCCTCGCTCCTTGAGCGAGAAGGAATCCACCAAGACTTGCGCCTTGCTCTTCAACAGGGCTCCCATCGGGTTTCCCTTGGCGTCTTTTCTGGAGGCCAGAGCCCCGTTCTGGACGAGGAAAACGGTCACCTGATCGCCGTTCCCGGCGAGGTCCGCCGCGACATTATAGAAGTAGGAAACGTCCCGGGACTCGAAAGGGTCCCGCGACTCCACCATTACATACTGAGCCATCTCAGCTCCTTGTCTCACCCCCAAGCGCAGGAAACTGATCCCTCCAGACAATGCTGCCTGGGAGAAAACCCTGCCCCGAAGGTCTGCGATTCTAAATTTGAGATCCACGCCTCTGCAAGCGCAATGCGGGGAAGGCTACACGCAAGGCAGGCAGGTTGTCAAGCATGACTGCTGCAAGCAAATTGTGCCGAGCAACATAAAAAATTATGAAGAAATGCGGAGAGATCAACGTTGATCTTGCTGAAATATAAAAAGGAGAATAGGGGCGAGGGGGTGGTTATGCAGGGATTTCTGTAGTCAGGATCAAGAGTTGTGCCGCCAATTTTGTGTTACCCTGACTCCCGGCAATTGGCGAACGACCATCGGCGGACGTCTGTATCAAAACAACAAAGAGAGGGAGAAGCGATATGAGCACCGATCTCAGCGCCGATCTCAGCAAGGTGCAATACGTTTTTGGCGCGATCGCGCTGTCTCTGCTGGGCTCGTACTTATTGCTTGCGCAAAACTCCTCTATGAGCTTCTTCGTCACCAGCACGGGCCACGGCAATGGAGCCGATCTGGGTGGCTTGACCGGAGCCGATAGGCAATGCCAGACGCTGGTCGCAGCGGCAGGGGGCGGCGATGGCTTGCTCTACTGCTTCGCCATCAATTAAGACGGCGCTCTGTTCAACTAGCGAATGCAGATAGGCACTGACTCCCCGCTCTAGTGCTTCACCCGCCGATGGCCGCCGCGCAGTGCCCTTGCCGCCAAACATGGCAACGCAACTCCTTAAATCTTGAACGACTCCAGCGATTCGGGAGCAAAGAGTTCTTGCGGCGTCAGTTGCCACTTGGAGAGACCTTGCTCAAACGAGTAGCGAAGGAAGGTGCTCAAGGCATGCACGTTCCGCTTAAATCCGTAGGGCCAGAAGTCTTCCCCCATCGTGCGCCTTGTATCTTCCACATGGCGGATCAGCCACGGGAGCATGATTTTCAGCGCTGCCGCCTCATACAGCTCTTGATAAGCTGCGCGTTGTGCAGCATCGAAGGCTTTATACAGGGATTGCGCAACCCAAGGGTGCTTGTCGCAGACTTCGCGGCGAATCACCACCGTGTGCATGATGGGAAATATCTTGGTCTTGAAATAGTAAGCCTGCTCCACGGTTTGGTAATCCTCAAACAGCCGCCGCACACTGCCCGAGCCATGCACGAACGCGGACGGCATTCGGGGCGCATACAGAGCGTCGATCTCGCCCGCATCCAGCATCTGTGAAAGCGTTTTCGTTGGAGGAATTGCCTCGATCCGAATTTCTGGCGGCAAGGAGAGGGCGAGTTTCTCCGGCCGCCCCGGTTCTTCCTCGCCGCCGGTAAAGTACGTTGTCCCGGTGACGGGCACATTGTACTCGTCGCTCAGGATCCCGCGAATCCACACCCCGGCTGTTAATTGGTATTCCGGGGTTCCCACGCGCTTCCCCACCAGGTCCGCCGGCTCGCGGATTCCGCTGTCGCGATGGATGTAGATGGAGGAATGACGGAATAACCGCGACGGAAAAACAGGAATGGCAATGAACGGAGGGTTTTCCATGAACAGAGACATCACGTACGATGACAAAGACATCTCGGCCACGTCGAACTCCTGGTGTCGCAGCATGCGGAAGAACGTTTCTTCGACGGGAAGGTTCAAACACGTCAGTTCAATTCCATCCACCGGTATATGATTTTCCAGAAGCGCGCGAGTGCGGTCGTATTTCCAGCACGCCACCGATAGCCGAAGTTTAGCCATTCCTGATTCCTCCTGGCGAAGCGCAACAAGGCGGGACTTCACTGCCCCTTCGACTGCGCCTGTTTGCAAGGCTACAGACTGAAGTCCGACATTATACTGAAATCCCCACATGATACTGAAACCGCCGGCGTGTCCGTGTTCAGCATCTTGGGGAGCAAAAGAACTATTCTATGCTGGAAAAGAGTTTCTCACTGCCGGCAAAGCTGAGCCTTTTGCTTTTGGCTGGGGACAATCTCGAAGATATACTTGCGGCAAACAACCAAAAGAATCGGCTCACTCAATCCGGATTTTTTGCTTGATTGCTGTGCTGTATATCTGCCGTTTGGGAGCGGGAGTGTTAGAATAGGTGCATGCAACCGAAGGATGCAGCTTTCCCAAAAGTGGGCGCTGGATTTCATGCTGACATAAAAACCCCCGAGAGCGCCTTCCGGCTCTTTGCACATGTCACTTCAGAAGGCTGGAAAGCAGAGGTCTACGACATGGACGCTCATCGGTGGTTCACAAGCGAATGGGCCGATGATGCAGCAGACGCAAAGCGAAAAGCGCAAAAGCTGGCCCGGCACCTTCTGCCTGGCGAATATCAGGTTGTATGGAAACTCAATCCGAAACCAAAGGAAGCTGGCAAGCCCTGACCGGGTGTGCAACAAACGGGGATAACAATTCCTTAGCCACTCTTCCTCATTTGCCCCAAGTGTCAGATTCAATAATGGCTAGCCTGGCAGCCTCTCAGAACTCCAAGGGCAATCACTCAGACTCAGTCCTTCTCAGCAACTCTAAAAGATTCTGGCATTGCAGTTGTATATTTCGGACAATTTCAAGCAACGGCGGGTTGGACTGGACGCTCATCGCCAGCAAGTCGGTAGAAACAAGCATTAAAGTTGTCGGAGCGACCGTCCGCCAATATCGCTCTTGCTGGCCGTTTGCCGAAGCGGCTGCGGCCGGAGATGGCAGGCCAGATGGAGAGCCCCCTGATTCCGCTCCTGCCCGAAGCCCCTCTTGCGTCGCTGTCAATTCCTCCTCCAGCTTCCGTATCCGTTCCTCTACCTCGCCCACCTGAGTTCTGCTTTCATCCCGTTCCGCCGCCATTTGTCGAATGGTTTTAACCGCGGTTTCTCTTTGCTGGCGGAACTGATCTTGGGCGGCACCCATTTGCCCTTCCAGTTGCCGCATATGCTCCTCTACTTCGTTCATCTCTCTCCGGGATTCATCCCGTTTGGTCTCCATCTGCTGGATCAAGCTCTCCGCCGCCTTCCGCTGCTCCTCAAGCTTCCCATCTGCAGCGCCTAGTTCTTGCTCCAGTTTTTGCATGCGAGCCTCAGTTCCGTCCAATTGGCCCCGGCTCTCATCCCGTTCCGCAGCGATTTGTTGTATCAGCCGCTCCGCCCCTTCCTTCTGTTCGGCCAGTTGCTGCTGGGCTTTTTCGAGCTGCTTCTCCAGCTCCCGCGAGCGACTTTCTTCCTTCTCATTCCTCTGGCTTGCCAGATGTTGAGTCAGCGTTTCTGCAGCCTCTCTCTCTTCCTGGAGTCGCCGCTCAATATCGTTCATCCTCTGATGGAACCTTTGTGTGCCTGTTTCTTTGTCCATGGGATTCTTGTACCTGCCTTACTCCATTCTCAGCTGTACGTACGCTATCACCTACATCCCGGAAGTATTCTGTAATGCCTCATAGCCCGTGCTGCGACTTCCATTTTCCTCTTTGCGTCGAATGACAACAGCACTGTCTATTAAGATTCTGTATCCATACTGAAGCTGACCTTCACGAGGGGCTCGATAACAGAAGCGATTGCCCACGCTTTGCTCCTGGTTTGCAGCGCTTCGGTAATTTTAGGCCTCCCCTCCGAGGCAAGTCAACATCGGAGGCCGATTTGCCAAGATGCGGTGGCAACGCTGTTGGATTGCTCTCTCGGCAAGCTTGCCCTTCCGCTTATTAAATGTTTTGCCTTCTAGTGTAAGATAAACAACAGGAAGCCGGTCCAGGGCTGAAAGTTAAACTCTCTTACTTTAGTAAGCAGCCCCATTCAACGGCCTGGCAGCACTTTTCCCCAGCCGGGGGCATTGGACAATACCGACCTGGATATTGAACGGCTAGATATTTTTCAAATAGACAAGATGATTGAGCGAATCAACCGGGCGCGACAGAAGCTCATGGAATCGGTCGAGCCTGCAGAAGCCCGTCTGGAAAGCGTGCGCAATGCTTTGCGGCGTTCTCAATACCGGCAGGCAGTGCAGGAAGGAGTCGGGATTTCTCAGGACGATCTGGATGCAAACCAACTTCGCGAGCTGACCGACTCTATGTGGATGGCAAGAGCGGGAATCGGTGATAATTCCCCGGAGGAGTGTCCGTTCTATGACGTAATAGTCGAAGCCGGCGACAGGCTCGCACGGCTAGGAGTGGACGAATATGCTTTCAAAAGCGAGTGGCCGAAGCGCTGTTCCGCAAAGGTGTCCGGCTTGGCCGGAATGAGGAAGCCATCCACGTCTACGACGCCGTTGTGGAGCGTTTTGGCGCAGCAGATGAACCGGCATTACGGGAGCAAGCAGCCCGTGCGAATTGCGCTTGACACGACAGGGTAGGAGACATAGGTTGAAGGATCAGAAGAAGCTCAAAATGGGTATTCCGGAAAATTTGTGCGACCAGGAGTTCAAAGAAGCAAGAATTCTAGAGTAAAAGGAGTTCAACATGCGTTTTCTGCTAATGAGCATTTTGGCTGTGCTGTGCACGAACATCGCCAGGGCCGCAACGGACGTGGAGTTAGTAGACTGCCGATTCACCCCGGAGGTGAAGCGGGAGCTTCAACTCACCTCAGAGCAGCAACCCCAAGTGGAGAAAATGATTGCCGAACTGGACCCGCTGACAAGCAAGACAATGGCGAGCCGCGTAACGAGAGACAACCTCCGAAAGGCCAATGCTCCAACGCAGGAAATCGAGGCGGCACAGAAGGAGCTGGTTGCGCTTGAACGGCAGTGCGGCGAACGCTCGCACAAACTACTGAAGCCGATCCTAACTGAAGCGCAGTTTGAGAAGATTCTGGAGATGGAAGCGGTACACGGTCACGGAATCTCTGGTCAGCACGGGGCGGAGCACTCAGGCAATTAGCTTGCGACTCAAAATTAGCCGCGCTTCTGCCATATTGACCAGACCGAGCTTTTGTACCAATTCTTGTGATGTAACTCTCTCAGTTACGCTGGTACAAAATATCGGTCTGGTCACTAGAAGTCGAAAGAATAAGTGAGCTTGAGCTGTACGGAGCGGTCCTTCCGGGAGTCGAATACTGGCCCGAGGCGAAGGTCTTGGTCGCGACGACCTTCATTATAGATCAGGAAGAAATCGTCCCCGGGCCGGAAGATATAGTTCAACCGAAAGTTAACCCCCCAAAAGGAACGGGCGTTGTCATACTGGATTGCGCTGCCGCTGGAATTGACGTTGTTGTATTGGATGGTGGTGCTGGTAAGCCATTGGTTGTTGAAGTTGTAATTTACGCGGGTGTCAATGGTGTGATCGGTAAATTTTCCTTGGGGAAAGCTGGCATCACTCAGTTCATATTTGATCTCCACAGACAACTGCTCACTAAGCCGCAGGCGTGGTTCGAGGATCAAGCTGTTCAAACGATCCCCTCCGAAAAAGCCGTAATGATAACGCCAAAAGACGACACCCGAGAGTTTTCTCGCTGGGTTGGCCATATAACGGATCCCGTTATACCACCAACTGTAAGTCCCCGGAGGAATGAATACATCCGGCCGGATCTCGAAGGGTTCCCTCAGCCGTTCGAGGCGCGAATGCGGCGAAAAGAGAATGACATCGCCGCTCTGAAAGCGGATCTCAAACGTATGATGGTTGACTCTCGTCTCGAGCTCATTCCTCTGGTTCATCGTATAGTCGGAGCGGAACCGGAACTGAAACTGGCGAATCAGACTGCTGCTGGGCCGAGGCTTAATCGCGATTTGCGGCGAAAATTGGCGTATATTCTTGCGGGGAACGAATCCCACATCGTCTCGGAAATTCGGATCCACAACGAGCCAGGTAGTTCCCAAGCGCAGGAAGTCGCTGTCCCAATCTATCGTACCGTTGCTCACCCAATTGTCACCCTTTACCCCCGGTGAGCTGGATTTCCCCAGCAAGCCTCCGATCGTGAGATGCTGGAGAAAGACAAAGTTGGCGTCCATGCCGTAAACCCGGTTGAAATCGCTGCTCCCTCCTTTCTCGCGGTTGATGAGGAATCCCCCTACCGTAGACCGCGACAACACATCCCGTTTCACGCGCATCACCCCGTAGTTGCTAGCGGGAACGCCTTCCGACGGCAGAGCCTCGGTCTGGACATTCAACAGGCCCAGCGTGAGCCCTTGGAGCTTCCCAGTGATGCGGCCTCCAGCAACGATGGGTACAGGTTGTCCTCCGGCAAGGCCGATCCGGCGGCTGTGGAATAGCTTCATGATCGCCCGGTTTGACTGCTCACCCGTGGCAACACCAAACTCGTAGACGCCCGCCCCTTCCAAGAAGAACTCCCGTTTTTCGGGAAAAAAAAGCGAGAAGCGGTCCAGGTTCACCTGCTGATCATCGACTTCAGTCTGGGCAAAGTCGGTCCGCCAGGTCATGTCCGCCGTGAGGCCCGGCGTGATCCGATATTTCAAAACTTCCATCCCGATGTCGGAAGTGTTGCGCAGCGTGCTCCGGGACCGGTCGGACGTTTGTCGAAATCCCGCCACCGAAAACGGCTTCACCCGCAACCGCAGCCCTGTTTCGATGTTCTCCAGCCCCTCCAGATGTCCTGCCTGGGAGACGTTTTCCAGATCGAAGCCGCGCCGGAAACCGTTCCAATACGCAAACTCATTCTTCCGCCGAATGACCCGTTCCAGGTCTAATCCCCAGCCCTGCCCATCTTTCTCGCTCACTCGCAGGCTCTTGAAGGGAATGGCGAATTCCGCTGTCCACCCCGCCGGGCTCACCTGAGAAGCTACATCCCACTTTTCGTCCCAGTTTTCGTTCACATCGTTCCCTTCGTCGGTAATCATGGCGTCATATTGGGTGCCCAGTGGATTCGTGCGGAACAGGAAAGCATTGCGGTGGTCGTGAAAGGTATCGAGCACGAGGGTGATGGTGTCGTCGTTTACCAGATTGTTGTCCCGCCGCCGCTCGGTAGCCAGTATTCCGTCGGCGCCGGCGTCATAGCAGATGACCCCAACGTATAAGGTCGTGGCCGTGTAGAGGACGCGGAACTCCGTCCTTTCCGTGGAGGCTTCACCCTCCTGCGGATCTTTCTGAACGAATCCCAGGGAGACCTGAGCTTGCTGCCATGCCGGCTCGTCGAGGCTCCCGTCCACATCCACCGGCAGTTCGATCTGAATCGCAGTGATGGTTCTTTTGCCGTGGGCCCCGGCTGCAATCTGGAGACCGCTCTGGGCGTGACTGGGAAATGCAGCGAGTGCGGAAAGCAGCGTAAGGATAAACAGAAGAAGCCATCGATGCAGGCTGGTGTTTCGCGCTGACAGAGCCTCATTCTTTTCAAACACCATTGGCTGCAAGGTGGTTTTTTTAGTCTGATAAATGGTTATGTCCCCCCCTCGCCATCCCGGACGAAGTGGAGCATCCTAGTCCGAATTGCCGTTTTCAAGTCTGCCTTCCGTAGATCATACACCAGCCACCCTCTTATATCCAGTTCAGATTGTTATGGAGGTGGCATCGCAACTCTTTTTGGCCGTTCCGCTGCCTTGTCCGGTCTGTTTCCCCGGAATATCCATTTTGAGCTTCCTCTGACCCGAAAACCTATGCCTCCTGCCCTGTCGTGTCAAGCGCATATCGCCCTGGCCTCTTTGGGGTGATAGTGCGGCTCCTCTCTCCCAGATGTTCTCCGAACCGATCAGCCGGAAGGTCGGATTTTGGGAGACACGCTTGGCGTCATTCATGTCTTCATATTCCGCATATTCCGCCAACCGGCTGTAAACCGATTGCCGGGTCAAGTCGGCTAGAGCGAACTTTGTGTTCTTGCCCCGCGAGTCGGTCAAGCGCTGCTTGATGAGTTCACCGAAGCCCAAATGTTCGTCCAGCTCCCGCACAAGAATCAAGCCGCCGCCGGAGGTGACCCGCGGTCCTTGAAAATCGACACGCAAAAACCTGTGGAACGTGGATTGAAAAGACTGATTTTGGTTGTCACCCACTGGGCGTCTGACTCCTGGTGGCTGTATTGACGCTGGAACCAGCATGAATATTGGCGTCGGAGTTTAGTATCAGGTTTACTTCGGAATTTTAGAATGGAAATCCAGGTTAAAAGTGAGCGTACTCCGGCTGCGCCCGTAAGATGTTCTTTTGCACCTTTCCCATCACATTGCGAGGCAGCTCGTTCAGGAAGAAGACGCGTTTGGGAACTTTATAATTGGCCAGCACTTCTTTGAGGTTCGCCAGAATGCCAGCTTCGGTCAGCCCCTTCCCGCCCTCTGCCCGTACCACCAGGGCAACCACCGCCTCGCCGAAATCCGGATGGGGCACCCCAATGACCGCTGACTCGGCAATGCCGTCCAGCTGGTCCATGGCAGCTTCAATTTCTTTCGGGTAGACATTCAAGCCGCCGGTGATGACCAGGTCTTTGGCACGGCCCCCAACGGAGAAATATCCGTTCGGGCCGAGCTTGCCGAGGTCGCCGGTCTTCAAATACCCGTCGGCGGTGAATGCCTCGGCAGTCTCGGAGGGCTTTCGCCAGTACCCGGCTACCACATGATCGCCTTTCACCTGGATTTCACCAACCTCGCCTAGAGGCACTGTCTGGCCGGCATCATCCACGATGCGAACCAAAACACCTGGGAGCGGCTTTCCCACGGTGCCCGCGATGCGCGGCCCCTCCACGGGGTTAGAGGCGTTTATCCCCGTCTCCGTCATGCCGTATCGCTCCAGGATGGCATGGCCTGTGCGCTCTTGAAACGCTGAGAAGGTTTGCGCCAACAGGGGAGCCGAGCCGGAGATGAACAACCGGATATTGCTGCAAACATCCTTTCCAAAGCCAGGCTCATCGAGCAACCGCGCGTAGTAGGTAGGCACACCCATGAAAATGGTCGCACGGTGCAAAAGGCTGACAACAGTCTGTGCATCGAACTTGCTCAGGAAAATCATCTTGGCGCCGCTCAGCAGGGCGCAGTGGCAGGCCACGAAAAGGCCATGGACGTGATAGATCGGCAGGGTATGCAGCAAAACATCTTGGGGAGTCCATCGCCAGCAATCCTGCAACGCCAAACCATTCGCGGCCAGGTTGCGGTGGCTGATCATGGCTCCTTTGGGACGGCCGGTGGTCCCTGAGGTGTAGAGAATAGCGGCCAAGTCTTTTCCCTCACAGGGTACTGTGGAGAAGCCGGGCTGAGACCGTCTGCTCTGTTCCACAAAACTTCCGCCACCATCCCCGTCTGTTTCCCCGGCCAGTGTCTCCACCCGTTCAACGCCCAATTCCTTCATCATGCCCAATAGCTCGGGACCACAAATCACTGCGCTCGGTTCCGCATCGGACAGGACATACTGCACTTCGTTTTTGCGATAGGCAGGATTGAGCGGTAAATAGATCAGGCCCGCGCGAAAACAAGCGAGGCTGAGAAACACCGCTTGCGGTGACTTCTCCACCTGGACCAAAACACGGTCGCCTTTGGCGAGTCCCAGACCGGCAAGAACCGCGGCATATCGGGCGGTTTCCTGTTCGATATCCTCATAGGTATAAGCTCTTCCCTGCCCGGTCTCCAGGAAGACCTGAGAAAGGTCTGAAGGAAAGCGTCCACGGAACAGCGCGTACAGGTTATTGCTTCCTACTTCGTCTTTTGTGAGGCTGCGGTTTGACATCACTCGATTGACATCACTCAGCGGTCCGGCTATATATTGCAGAAACTTGCAGATTTTTGATTATAGGCGATCATCCTGTTCTCAGACCAACGAAAGATCGTCGCTTCTTCCCGGAGAGATTCCGAACCTATGACGCAACTGTTGTGCGCAAAAGAGTGTTCTCTGCTATCCTGTCCGGCGGCGGTGGACGGAAAATTTCAGGTGATGAATCGATGAGAACAACCTTACCCGCAACGTTTTCGCCAGCGCCCCCGAACGCACCCACTGCTGAAAGCGGCGATGGCAGGTCTGGTACGGAGGATACTTCTTCGGCAACTCCCGCCACTGTGCCCCCGTGCCCAAAATCCACAATGCCCCCTTCAACACCGCGCGCGGGTCCTTTGCTGGTCTCCCTTTTCCATCGGGCCGCCGCTTCGACCGCAGGATCGGTTCCAGCAAAGCTCCCAGCGTCCTTGCATGGCTTTGCCCACTGCTCGTCGCTGATTTCCCAGCGTCCTTGCATGGCTTTGGTTTGGCGTCAAATCGCCAGAGCACCTTCAGTTTCCCTTAACTCCTCTGCCCTGGAACCCTCTTTGTTTTGTTCCTGTTGCGAAAGAACCATTTTTGAGACTAGCTCTAGTTCCAGCCAGCCGCTTTGTTTCCGGATGGAAAGGGTTACAGCAAAAGATTCACACCATTGGCTTAGAGTTGCGGTTGTTAATAGCGAGTTGTAGCTATTCCGGCGAGGTGGCAGCTCAATGGACCTGCCTCCCTATCGGCCATGTTGCCTCCTCAGTCGGACACCAAATTGTTTTGGCTTCGGTACCCGGCTGGGTGTCACAGATCCCCTGTTGCGTGGCGGAGCATAGTCCTCTTCACTAGTTTCTTCAAGGTGAGCCCCTGCACCACAATCGAGAAAATTACAACGGCGTAGGTGATGGCCAGAATCACGTCGCGCTCTGGACCCGGCGGAATGGAAAGCGCCAGAGCAACGGAGATGCCTCCCCGCAGGCCGCCCCAGGTCATGATGCGAACCACGCCAGGACTGAACGGCCGAAAAGAGCGCAGCAGGGTGATCGGAATCCCGACGGCTACGAAGCGGGCAAAGAGCACCAAGGGAATGATGAGCAGGCTCGCCAGCAGATAGTCCCGCGTAAAGGTGAGCACCAGCACCTCCAGACCGATCAGCACGAACAGCACGGCGTTGAGCACCTCGTCCACCAGCTCCCAGAAGACATCCAGATGATGGCGCGTTGCCTCCGACATACCGAACAGCCTGCCGTGGTTTCCGATGAAAAGACCCGCCACCACAATGGCAATCGGCCCGGAGAGGTGGAGCGCGCCAGCCAGCCCGTAGCCGCCCGCCACCAGGGCGAGTGTCAGGAGCACTTCCACCTGGTAGTTATCCACGCTCTGGAGCATCCGGTAGGTCAGGTAGCCAAGCCCCAGCCCGAACAGAAGCCCTCCGATTGCCTCCTGCACAAACAGCATCCCGATATGACTTGCGCTGACCTCGTGGGTCCCGGTGGCCACCTCCAGGAAGACCAGAAACAGCACGATGCCTACCCCGTCATTGAATAAAGATTCTCCCGTGATTTTCGTCTCCAGACTTTTAGGCGCTTTGGCGGTCTTCAGAATTCCGAGCACGGCTATCGGATCGGTCGGCGAGATGAGCGACCCGAACAGCAGGCAGTAAATGAAAGAAAGCTCAATCCCAACCCATCCGAGCACCCACCATGCCAGCATGCCGACCAGCAACGACGACAGAAGCGTGCCGACCGTAGCCAGCGTACCGATTGTCCACTTACGCTCCGCGAGATCATTGATGTCGATGTGAAGCGCCCCGGCAAACAAAAGGAAGCTGAGCATTCCATGGAGCAAGGTCTTGTCGAAGTCGATGCTCGCGAGCCAAGCCGCCGCCTGCTGTTCCACTCCGAACCCGAACCACCCCAGCAGGTTGAGTATCAATGACATGGCGAGCGCGATGAGCATCACGCCGATGGTGACCGGAAGGCCGATGTAGCGGTGGTTGATGTAGCTGAAAACGGCGGCAAGCGTGATCAGAATCGCGACAATATTAGACAGGTCCATGGGATACCCTAAATCTTCAGCACGACCATTTATCTCCAATCGGCGGCGGCGAGAATCCTCCGGCACGTGCAATAATTTCCCAACTGGCAGAGGGCAAGGCTCGAGGGCCGGAAGCGCACCGGACTCAGGACATCATCGGTTTGCCCAAAGCCGACAGTGATGTGAGGCGAGAAGCGCGTAAAGCTCGATTGGGCCGGAAAGTTCTCCACCCAGGAAATTGCCGCCTTGTCTATCGTTGTATTGGCTGTCGCGTCTGCCGCCCCATCTGCCGTCGCATCTGGCAGGGACGAGAAAAACATCTCCGGGCTCGCTGTGTAACTAAAGTACCGCGACAGACTGCTCATGACCGCTTCGTGAAGCCGCTGCAGCTCCGCCGTTCTTTCTATCTCAATGCTCAAAACGGTTCTGCCCGCCGGACTCGCCACAGCATGCAGAGCAGTAGCTGTAAGATCGAGTCCGGGGAACTGCTGTGCCAATTCGCACAGAACAGTACGAATAAGAGGAATATCTGAAGGTGTCCCAAACTCAGTTGCAGGTTGGGACGGCGGGTTGAGTTCATATTACGCCACTTCCTCCTTGTGAGAGGAAGCAGCGTTTGGACTTCGGCCGAGAATCGATGCCAAAGCCCAGAGATCGTGATAACCCATGATCTTCCGGAAATTCTTCTCGGTCAGCAGAAACGCTCCTGCCACCCAGCGCAACGTCATCTCGCCGTCGCGCCAGCGGCAAACATTGCCAGTCTTTTTCCGCACGCCCGACTGCGGGCTCTCGATGAGGTTCGTGGTTGCCAGGCAGCGGTGGAGGCTGGGAGGAACGTCGGCTCGATTGATCGTAAAGGTCTCCTCCAACCCTTCGCGCAAGCTGGCGGCTGCTGCCGGATGATCGCACTCGATCATCCCAGCGAGCTTTTTTATGCGCACGATGCCTTCCTCGGCTTGGGGCAATCGCCAGGCGGCGCGCATCAGCGACCGCACCTGATTCGCCAGCATTTTGTCGCCCTTTGGTAACCGCTCAGCCACGTTGCGCAGCTTATGAGTACGGCAACGCTGCACCAGCTGATTGCTGCCGAATACTTCCTCGATCCCCGCGCGGAGCGCTTTGGCGCCGTCGATCACAAACAGATAGCGCTGATCCGTGCGCAAACCTTGCTGGCGCAGGCGGGTGAGAAGGTCTTTCACCGCAGCGGCGTTTTCGGTCGCGCCCAGTTGAATCCCCAGCACATGCTTGCGGCCCTCGCTGTCCACGCCCACGGCGCTGATGACGTGGTGGGAGCCGAACCGCATTCCGTCCAGGTAAATCACCAGAATCTCGACCTCCTCCCAGCGCCGCGCCAACAGTTCTTCCAGCCGCCGCGCTCCTTGCTCGGCCTCTTCCCGGCTCACCTGAGACTTCGACACCCCAGCGCTGTTGGCCATCTCCGGGATCACCTCGCGGTAGTTCCGCGTCGAAACCCCTTTCAACAGTGCCTCGAACATCTCCTCGCCCGTCTTCTCGCTTTTCCGCAGTGCTTCGTAGGCCGGCACCGCTTCTTCCCCTCCGCCCTTCCGGCGCAGCCGGGGCCGCTCCACCCGCAGCTGGCGATCGGCCAGTTTCACCCTCCCCAATTGCCGGCCATGCCAGCGCACCTCTCCGCTCGCCTTCCCGGGACTCTTTGGCCCCGCGATTTGCTCTGCGCTCATGCTCAGAATCGTTTCAATCAAACCTCGCCCGGCCCGATCAATCACCTCATCCACCGCCAGACGCGCCTCCGTGATCAGATCCACCACCGGCAACAGCATCTGTCCGTTGGTTTGGCAAAACTTCTGGATGGTTTCTTCGGCTCCCTTGGAACCCAGTTCCAAAACGTGATATTTTCCCTTCATTCGGCGGTTCTCCTTCTATAGGATTTAGGCTTGGCCCGATTCTATTCGATTCGGGCCGAACCGCCGTTCAACCTTCAACTATGTATGGGACACCCTCGAATATCTTCCTCCTCAATACAACCCATAGCCAAAGAAATGTGAGGCAGGCAGTCCTGCTTATTTAGGATCATTCCTTGACCGTGGTGTCCGGGTAAGCGGCGATTGAGAGCAATCACCTGGTCCATCATCGCTTCTGAGGGCAGCAGGACAACATCCACTGCAAGCTTCGCCATGAGGATGTGATTGTCTCACAAATAACTGCGGCCCGAATAGTCATGCGGAAGCGGGAACCGATTGCGCCTACGGTGGGAAGGCCTGGTCGATCTTTGAGGCGTCGATCTCTGCGGCGTCAATCTTCGCGGCCAAGATAAAATCGCTTTCCGTTAAACCATCAATTTTGTGGGTCCAGATCGTGACTTCCACTTTTCCCCACGCGAGCAGGATATCCGGATGGTGCCCCTGTTGTTCGGCCAGTTCTCCTACGCGATTCACAAAACTCAAGGCTTGACGAAAGTCGGGAAACGGGAACGTTTTCGTGATGTGATGCTGTTCTATCACGCTCCATCCAGGCACCTGTTTCTGCAAAGAGGCAAGTTCTTCGCCCTGCAAGGGCGGGACCCCTCCGCGGCACGGGACGCAGGTTTTGTTCGCCAACTCCGACATTGTTTCTATTGTACCAGCGCCGTGCGCCATTCCTACATGCCAACTGCGCGAATCATCGAATAGGTTCAATGGTAGGATAGTAACTCTTCTCCGATTGCAGTAAGCGGCGAAATCTGGAGAGGCGGGATGGGACATATTCCCCGCTGGCCGGCTCTTCGCCCCATCGGACACCGAACATCATGCCATTCGCCATCCAGGCCCTTATCTTTTTTGCAGCTGGCGGCGTCGCCGGGATCATCAACTCCATGGCGGGCGGCGGTATTCTTGTCAGCTTCCCGGCGCTGGTTTTTTCCGGAGCGTCGGCCATCGGCGCGACGGCCACAAGCAAGCTGGCGTTGCTGGTAGGCGGCATGGGTTCGCTGTGGTCTTACCGCCGCGAGTTCGCCTCGCAAAAAAAATGGGCCTGGCGTTTCGGCCCTCCCAGCCTTCTCGGAGGTTTATGCGGCGCAGCCCTGCTTCTTTATACCGGCGAGGCCAGATTCAGGAACATTGTTCCTTACCTGATTCTATTCGCAACCACGCTATTCATCTTGCAACATAAAGTCTCGCATTGGCTGCAAATTGAAGCCGACACCATACAGCACTCGCGTTTCGGCCTTACCCTCGCCCTGTTCTTTCAGTTTTGCGTGGGCCTGTACGCCGGATATTTCGGAGCCGGAATCGGCATTCTGATGCTTGCAGCGCTCGGCATTCTCGGCCAGAAAAATATCCATGAGATGAATTCGCTGAAGGTGCTCCTGGGTTCCCTGATGAACGGAATGGCCGCGGTCTATTTCGGTATCCAGGGAAACATCCTGTGGACGGAGGCCCTGGTGATGGCGGCAGGAGCACTGGCGGGAGGTTACGTGGGACCTAAACTGGCACGGAGGCTGGGCCCTGCCACAGTGCGTACGTTCGTCTCCATGGTGGGGCTCGGGATTGGGCTCTACTTCCTATTGCAGTAACCCTGTATGGCAGTAATCCGCAGCAGCAGTGTTTTGTAAGCGGGCCAAGCGCGCCGTTTCCCGAAGGCGCCCTTGGTAATCGAATGGAAACCAAAAAGCCACCAGGGCATGCTTTAGCCAATCGCCATGCCAACAGCAATATTGCAAGCTGAAATTCCGCTTGTTATCATCTACGAGTATCTTCAATAATCGTCGCGGCGAAAATGAAATCCGTTCCATTCACTGAGAAACAAAAAATACTGTTGAAGGAACTTCTCCAGGCGGGCGCCGTCCTGACCGGCGACGCCGTCCGTGCTCGCTTTGGCTTAAATTCCCCCATCTATTTCGACCTGCGGGAAAACTTATATGCACGGCCCGGCTTGCTTTGGAAGGTAGGCGGGGAATTTGCTCGTAAGATTTCTGAATTGACATGCAACAGCCAGACGCCGCAGTGTGTTGTCGGCGTTCCGGACACCGCTACTCCGCTGGCGCTAGCCGCCGCCCTGTATGCATGGAAGGAGCAACTCCGCCCCCCGATCTCTTATGCCCTGCTGCGGAAAGAGGGGAAACAGTATCCGGGCATGCCCTTGACCCATTGGATCGGAAGGAAGGACGCCGCCGCTTGCGAGTACAACCTGATCGACGACGTGGTTGCCTCCGGACTGACCAAACGCACAGCAGCACAGAAGATGCAACAGGAAGGGGTCCCCGTTCGGCGTATCATCGTCCTGTTTGACCGCCAGCAAGGAGACGGCCTCAGCAGCGAGGGATTTGAATTGCACGGAATCTTCCCGGTACGGGACGTCTTGGATTTCTATTTAAGTGAAAAACTCATCAGCCCGGAGGAGCACGAAAAAATTCGCCGGTTCCTCCGCTCCCGGCGGTTTGATTCTGCGGCCGTATAGAAACAGCCGCAGGTCTCGGCCAATTTTTAGAGTTGCTCTACGGGGCCGGTGTGGAAACGGCTGCTGCGCGCTGACGGAAGAAGCGTTTGCTCGAAGCGGGCAGACTGCCAAAATAATCTAATAAGAGGAAATCATGTCCATCTGGAAGTTTTTGGGATTGGAAACGGGCAAAACTGAAAAGAAGAGCACGGGAAACACCGGCTCCTCAGAAACAGAGACTGTTCGCAAGATTGTCGAGAAATTGGATTTGATGGAGCCGGAGCGTGCTCGCTACATCGCCTCCTTTGCTTACCTGCTGAGCCGTGTGGCTCACGCGGACATGCACATCAGCAAAGAGGAGACGAGCGCAATGGAACGTATCGTCAAAGAAAGAGGCTCTCTCCCCGAAGAGCAAGCGATCCTTGTGGTCCAGATGGCCAAAACCCAGAGCCTCTTGTTTGGGCACACCGAAAACTTCCTGGTCACCCGGGAATTCCAGAAGATCGCCGCCCGCGAGCAGAAGCTTGCCTTGCTCGATTGCCTTTACGCCGTTTCATCCGCGGACAGATCCATCTCTACGGTAGAAGACAACGAGATTCGCAAAATCTCCCGCGAGCTGCATCTCAGCCACCAGGACTTCATCGCCGTCCGCTTGCGCTACCGGGACTATCTGGCCGTGCTGCAGAAGCCTTCCACGCCGGAGAATGCCTGAGCAGCAAAAAGCTCAGGAGCTTTTTGATCTTCTTTGGAGTAGATAGAAGTTGCCCGCCATTAAGACAATAGTTGCCGCCAAGCCGCCTTCCGGGCCGTAGTCACCCCCATGAAGCCAAATGTGATCTGGTGAAGGCACCGCCTGCCAGGGCATTTTGACCACTTCCATACCGCTGACGGGCATCCCCACGAGCGCTAAAGTCCAGTTCCAGGAAAAATGAAAACCGAGGGGTAGCCAGAGCGCCCGTGTCTTGAGGTAAGCGATGGAGAGCAAAACGCCGGCCAGCATTGTGTTCAGAGTGCTCAACTGGGTGGCGTTTGGATTGGCCGCGTGCAACCCTCCGAAGATCAGCGAGGAGATCGACACCGCGATAACAGGATTGGTTCCTTCCACCAGCCGCTGGAAGGGATACCCGCGAAACGCCAACTCTTCCCAGGTGACAGCCAGCACCATGACGCCCGTGATGACGGGCAAAGATGCGGAGGCGGAAACCGCACTGGTGCCCGACAATTGAAAATGAATGGACCCCATCGCCAATTCCATCAGGGTCACAGTCCCTACCAAAACAATTCCCACCGTTATGCCCAGGGCCGCCTCTCCGAGTGACTTCCGGGACCGCGCCAGTCCCACTGCCTGAAAGGGCTGGTGTTCAATCAGGTGCAACATCAGCCAGGTAGCCGCGCTGACCGTGGCAAGGTGTGAAACGCTGACGACCGCCAAAACTGTCATTTGAGAAGCGCCGGCAAGCTGCCGAATAAAAGCAAACGCCACGCCATCAAATACAATTACCGACACCAGGAAAAAGACAACAAACAGCAGCAGTCTCCACCCGGCGCGCAGGCGGCCATCCGGAAGTAAAAAGTATCGGCTACTATCCATGAATTTCGGGAAACCGTCTTTCCGATGTGCCTGCCTTGCAGTGGACAGGCTCACTCCGGCTCTGCAAGGACGCTCCTCAGGAGGCGGACAGGGCCCGTCGAGTTCCACTCCGCACTTTGAGGCCGGTGGCCGAGACTCGAAAAGGAAGCACGGAAGCGCCCGACCGGCGCAGAACAGCTTCGAGACGCGGCTTGGCTTCCGGCTCGGCCAGAAAAAGAACGCAGCCGCCTCCTCCGGCCCCGCAGGCTTTGGCGGCAAGGGCTCCGTTGCGGCGAGCGGCAGCCACTAACCGTTCGATTCCGGGAGTTGTAATCCCCGGACAGTTCTTCTTGCGTGTCGCCCACTCCTGGTTCAGCAACTCGCTGGTCCGCCGCCAGTCTTGTGCCTCCAGAGCCTGGCGCATCTCAGCGGCTATGGCCGCAATGCGGTCGAATTGGCGAATGACCCGCCGGTTGCCGTCCACATGGGCCTTCAAAACCTCCCAGTTGTTGACCCCGGAGTTGCGTGACTCGCCCGTATAGCACAAAAGGAACTGCTCACTCAATTGTTTGGAAGCTACCTTCAGCTTTTCGGGAACTACGCCGTGGGGCATCAACCGAATCGAGTGAGCCCCGCCGTATACGGCCGAATAATAATCCTGCTCTCCGGTGGGCACACGGAGAACCTGCGCCTCCACATTGCGCGCTGTTTCAATCAACTTCGGCGAGGGCAACCTGCGGCCAGCAAACCGGCTGAGCGCGCCGCAAATGGCGATGTTGAGGGCCGAGGAGCCGCCCAGACCGGACCCCGAAGGAACGTCGGAATCGGTAGCGAGCGTGAAGCCCCTCTGCGGTCCAAACGCCACCACCAAGCGTGCCAGCAGCGGCAATCGCCAGGATTTTACCTGCACCAGTGCGGCGAGTGAAGAGAAGCTTTCCCGGAGCCGGAGATCGTGAGACACGAACTCAATCGCTTTATCACGCCTCGCAGTCAAGCGGCAGCGAGCATAGTAATTGACCGCAAAGTTCAGAGTTTGAGCGTCTTTGTGGAACAGATACAGCGGCCATATATCCAGCGTGCCGCCGGCCAAGTCTACCCGCGCTGGGGCCATTGAATGGAGAGTCATTACTGCGTTAGAGTCGAATGGGGGCTTAGCTATTTTCAGGATTTCTTGCCCATGTAACTTCCAACAACACCCACTCTCCGAGGACTTCTTCTAATTGATTGCGGCAATCTTCCAGCAGGTCGCTGTTGGCCCAGACGCCTTTCAGACCGGGGATTTCTCCGAAGTAGGTGCCGTCCTCCAAGAGCTTGTATTTCGCCTGCCGTAGTTTTTTCTGAATATATCCAGTCAACATGGATATCGGCCAGTTCTAAAGAGAACCCTCAACAACTCAAGCTGTCGTATTGCTTGGAATTGGCGGTATGGCTAAAGCCGCGCCTCGACGGTTTTGACCGCTCCCTAACGGTCGCAGCTCGGATGGCCGCCAGTTCGGCGGCGCTACGCCGCCGCCCCATGGCATTTCTTGTACTTCTTGCCGCTCCCGCAGGGACAGGGTTGGTTGCGGCCCACCTTCTCGCTCGTCCGCACCACCGTTTTGACGGCGGGAGAGCCGTCCTCGGCGCCGCTCAATATCATCTCCGCCTGCTGTTTGCGCTGGCGGCGCTCGATCTCCCGAACCTGCTCCTCCTCCTGCACCGGCTGCATCAGGAACAGGTACCGAATGACCTCTTCGTCGATGCGGTTCATCATGGCCTGGAACATCTGGTAGGATTCTTTCTTGTACTCGATCAAGGGGTCTTTCTGACCGTAACCGCGCAGGCCAATTCCTTCTTTCAGGTCGTCCATCGACAGCAAGTGATATTTCCACTGGCTATCCACCACTTGCAGCAGGATCATCCGCTCGTGCCAGCGCATCACGTCCGGCGTGAGTTGGACTTCCTTCTCGTCGTACTTGCGGCGGAGTTTTTCAAACAAGGCCGCGGTCAGCTCATCTTGATTCAGTTGAGTGGGATCAACCCCTTCGGCCCGCAGATCCAAGCCGAACTGGGTAAAAAAGCTGTTTCGCAGCCCCTTCAGGTCCCATTCATCGGGATGAATATCCTTGGCGCAGTGGGTCTCGACAAACTCTTTTGCCACATCCTCGGCAATCCCCAGGACGTATTCTTTTTGATCCTCGCTCTCCAGGATTTGGCGGCGCAGGCCGTAAACGGCGGTGCGCTGCCGGTTCATGACATCATCGTATTCCAGCAGATGCTTGCGGGCCTCAAAGTTTTGTCCTTCCACGGCCTTCTGTGCCGCATGGATCCGCTTGGTAATCAGCCTGGATTCAATCGGCACGCCCTCTTCCATCCCCAGCTTTTGCATGATGCCGCTGACCCGCTCGCCCGCAAAGATGCGCAACAGGTCGTCCTCCAGAGACAGATAGAAGCGGGAGCTGCCCGGGTCCCCTTGCCGGCCGGAGCGCCCTCGCAACTGGTTGTCAATCCGCCGCGCTTCATGCCGCTCCGTCCCGATGATATGCAAGCCGCCCAGCGCCACCACCTCCGCGTGTTCTTTCTCCACGGCAGGTTGAAAGCGCACAGTGGCCTCCTGCCACTGCTCCGCCGTGGCGCTTTCCGGGGCAATGCTGTGTTTGCGCAGGTAGTCTCTGGCCAGGAACTCCGGGTTGCCGCCGAGCAGGATATCCGTGCCGCGCCCGGCCATGTTGGTGGCAATGGTAACGGCTCCCTTCCGTCCGGCCTGGGCCACGATCTCCGCTTCCTTGGCGTGATACTTGGCGTTCAGAACCACATGCTTGATGCCGGTTTTCTTCAGCAGGCTGCTGAGGCGCTCGGACCGTTCAATGGAAACGGTTCCCACCAGCACGGGCTGGCCCTTCTGGTGCAACTCCTGTATCTCCGCGACCGCGGCGTCGAACTTCTCGCGCTCGGTGCGGAAAACCACGTCGGGATTCTCCTGCCGACGCAACGGCTGGTTTGTCGGAATGACGGATACTTCCAGGTTGTAGGTCTTCTCGAACTCCGCCGCCTCGGTTTCGGCCGTGCCCGTCATGCCGGCAAGTTTCGAGTACATGCGGAAGTAATTCTGGAAGGTGACGGTCGCGAGCGTTTGCGTTTGCCGCTCTATCTTCACGCCTTCTTTGGCCTCTATAGATTCGTGCAGTCCGTCGCTCCAACGCCGCCCCGGCATCAGGCGTCCGGTAAACTCATCGACGATGATTACAGCGTTGTCCACGATGACGTATTCGTCATCCTTCTCATACAGCACGTACGCCTTAAGCAACTGCCGGATGGCTTCGTTCTTAGCCCATCGCTGCTCGGCCAGATGGGGAACCCGGGCGATGAGATTCGCCTTCTCTTCCTCCTCCATATCCGTTCGCGCTTCAATCTTCCGGACCTGGTCATCCACGTCGAGAATGGAAAAGGAGTCATACGATTGCTGCATCTCGCGCAGCGCCTGCGTTTTCTCCTCCGGCGTCAATTCGGAATTTTCTTCAATTTCCTGGGTCTCCCAAGCCAGATCGGCCTTGGCCAACTCATCCATCAGGGTGGACCCCAATTGCATCCGTCCCAGAGAATTCAGGTCCACGATACGGGACTTTTCGTTGACGGTGAAGTAGAGAGGCTCCAGCAGCTCCCTTTCGTAATCTCCCGAGAGCTGCTTTTCCACCTTCCCGGTGAGGTGTTTGATGCTGGGGTTCTCCAATAGTTCCAGCAGCGGCTTGAACTTCGGGGCGCCTCGCTTGGCCTGTACCAGCTTTTGGCTGGCCAGCTCGCGCGACTCCTCGTCTCCCTCCAGCAATTGTTTGGCCTGCTGCACCAGCCCGTTTACCAAGCCGAGTTGCTTGTTGACCAGCTTCTCCACCAACGGCTTCAGTTCTTTGAAATACGTGGGGGCGTGGTGTTCGGCTGTTCCGCTGATAATCAGGGGCGTCCGCGCCTCATCGACCAAAATGGAGTCCACCTCGTCCACGATGCCGAAAGGATGCCCTCGCTGCACGCAGTCGCGCAGGTCAAACTTCATGTTGTCGCGCAAATAGTCAAAACCAAACTCGTTGTTGGTTCCATAGGTGACATCGCAGGCGTAGGCCTCACGGTGCTGTTGCTCGTCCATGTCGTGGACAATCACCCCCACGGTCAGGCCCAGCGATTTGTAGATCTTCCCCATCCATTCCGAGTCGCGCCGTGCCAGGTAGTCGTTGACTGTGACTACATGGACGCCCTTTCCCTCCAACGAGTTGAGATAGACAGCCAGCGTGGCAACCAGGGTTTTTCCCTCGCCGGTTTTCATCTCGGCAATCTTGCCGCGGTGCAGAACAATACCGCCGTAGAGCTGCACGTCAAAGTGGCGCATGGCGAGCGTCCGGCGGCCCGCCTCCCGCACCACCGCAAAGGCATCGACCAGCAGGTCATCCAAGGTTTCGCCCGCAGCCAGCCGCTTGCGAAACTCTTCGGTCTTGGCCCGCAGTTGCTCGTCGGAAAGGCGCTCGAGCCCCGGCGACTGTTCGCCGATGGCCCGAACCAACGGGTCCATCCGCTTGAGATCGCGCTCATTCTTTGTGCCGATTACTTTAGCTAGTAAAGAACCAATCATAGGTTTTCCATACTATTATATGGGGGTTGCGGGTACGCGACAAGACGGGAGTCTCCTGGCAGACCATACCGACGCCTGGTTGGCCGCCTAGGGGAGCCTGAGCTTCGCGTTCCGGGGCAGTCAGCGACATCGTGTCCTGTGCGGTGACCTGTGCGGCAACTTGTGCGGTAATAAAGATACGAAAGCCCTAAAAAAAACAGCCCGATGGCCCATCCTCCCAGCACGTCACTCGGCCAGTGGGCTCCCAGATAGACGCGGCTGTAACCGACCGCAAGAGGCAAAACCGTAAACAAAAACAGCAACAATATTCTCAAGACGCCCGCCAAGGACCGGGCAGCAGGCCGCAAGGTTGGGCCCGCCAGCAAGATCAACAGGAAGAAAAATACATATAAGGATTCGGCCGCATGTCCGCTGGGAAAGGCATTTCCGGAAGCCGGCACAAAAGACGGAACCGGCGGGCGGTTCCGCGCCACCAGCCATTTTAGCAATGCTACGGTAGAGGTAGTCATGCCCCACCCCAAGACAAGCCACACGGCAGTCGCTTTTTGCTTCCCCGCCCATAACAGCAAGCTCAGTCCCACTACAGCCGGAGCCAGGTAGCGATTCGACCCAAGAATGCTGATGAGCCTCCAGAACAACACTGCACCGGCATCGCTTCCCTGATAAATCACAAGAAGCAGATCGCTGTCATAGCTCCATGCAAGAAAGGCGGCCAAGCCCAGCAGCGCGAGACACCACCCCAGCAGGAGATGTTCCAACAGCATGGAGGAACCCGGCAAACGGGCCATTCGGTTGCCAGAAGCTGAACCCAAATTAGTCATCCGGAAAGCCACAATCAGATTCTGTGTTCCGCCAGCAACTCCAGCAGAAGAAGTTCCCGATACAGAGCGCTCACTCTGCGAGCCTTGTCCTTTTTCATGATCGATTCAGGGTAGTGAAAGCTCAGGAGCGGGTCAAGGGTTGCCCCAGGATGCTTTGCGAACTTCACTCCAACCGGGAAGCTGATTGGGTCCACCTTCCGCCAGCTAAAGACGTTGTTCTATTTCGGGTTGTTTGCTAGCCTGAGAGTTTCGCGGAAGCAACAAAGCTAAAGCAACAGGGCACTATCTTGCTCCCGGACGCAAAGAGCGCTGCAAAGTAGTGGTGCAAAAAAAGTCGTGCTGCAAAAAGCGATTCTAAAAAACCCGGAGAGCCAATCATGAGCCAAAATCTGGAAGAAGAAAAACCTCCCTTCTTTAGCACATGGCGGCGGCTCTATATTGCCGTGCTCGGCTATCTCTGTGTGCTGATCTTCTTATTCTACGCATTCACCGAAGCCTTTAACTTTCCCTCATGAGATCACTCGACTGGGTTGTTTTAGTCCTCTTCCTTCTCTGGATTGTCGGCTACGGCCTCTATAAGGGCCGCACCCGGAGCAATACGATCCGGGGATATCTGCTGGCGGACAAAAGCATGCCCTGGTGGGCCATGGGACTATCTATCATGGCCACACAGGCCAGCGCCATCACCTTCATCGGCACCACGGGGCAAGCCTACGTGGATGGGATGCGCTTCTTGCAGTTCTACTTCGGGCTGCCGATTGCCATGGTGATCATCGCCGCCATCGTGGTTCCCCGCTTTCACAAAGCGAACGTCGTCACCGCCTACGAGTATCTGGAACAGCGGTTCGACGCAAAGACTCGCCTGGCGACGAGCATAATCTTTCTGATCCAGCGAGGCTTGGGCGTGGGGCTGGCGCTCTACGCTCCCGCCGTGGTCCTTTCCCTGATCCTTGGCTGGAGCGAGCAGGTTACCGTCATCGTCATGGCAGCCGTCGTCATCGCCTATGCCGTGCCGGGCGGCATCCGCGCGGTTACATGGACCGATGTGCAGCAGATGATGCTGATCTTTGTAGGTCTCGTTGTGGCCTTTTTAACCGCAATCCTGTTGCTTCCGCCAGATGTCTCGGTGGGCGATGCTTTTTATCTGGCAGGAGCCTCCGGCAGACTGAACGCAGTGGACCTGTCGTTCGACCTGAACAACCGCTACAACCTGTGGTCCGGGCTGTTCGGAGGAATGTTTTTGGCCCTGGCCTATTTCGGCACCGATCAGTCGCAGGTGCAGCGCTACCTGCAAGGCAAGTCGATCGGCCACAGCCGCAACAGCCTGATCTTTAACGCCTGCGCCAAATTGCCGCTGCAATTTTTTATTCTGCTGACCGGAACGATGGTCTTCGTCTTCTACCAATTCGAGCAGCCTCCCATGCTGTTTAACCAAGCCGAGGCTGTCAAGATTGAGCGTCAGGAGGGAACCCCTCTGGCCGGACGCTATGAACTGGCTCAGGAAAAATACAGGCAGGCCCACGAACAGCGCCAGCAGGTGGCGAGGCGGCTGCTCCAGGACAGACACAGCAGCACCGGCTCCCCCCTTGGCGCAAACCCTTCCTCTGGCCCCCAGCAGTTGCAGGCTGCCAACCAGGCTGTGGAAGACGCCCGACAGGAAGGGATTCAACTGCTGCGTGAGGTAAATCCGGAAAATGAATACAACGACACCAATTACATCTTTCTGAATTTCGTGACCAACTATTTCCCGATGGGCGTCGTAGGGCTTATCATTGCGGCCATCTTCGCCGCCGCGATGTCCAGCATCTCCTCGGAACTAAACTCGCTTTCTACCACCACGGTCATCGATCTCTACCGCCGTCACTGGAAACGGCAGGCTCCGGATGCACACTATGTTCGGGTCGCCAAGATGGGGACCGCCTTCTGGGGCGTTTACGCAGCTGTTTTTGCTAGCTTTGTCGGAGGGATCGGTTCGTTGATTGAAGCCGTCAACAGCATCGGGTCGCTATTCTATGGCTCCGTGCTGGGGGTCTTCGTCCTTGCTTTCGGTTTCCCGCGAGCCACAGGCAACGGGGCATTTATTGGATTAATTGTAGGCGAGATCGCTGTGATCGCGACCAGCGTTTTTACGGACGTCTCGTTTCTTTGGTACAACGTGATCGGGTGTTTGGTAGTGGTGGGAGTGGGGATGGCGGTCAGTGCCGCCGGTAAGAGGGCCACCGGGCGCTGAGCTTTGGGGATAGGACAGAAATTGACGGTGAACTTCTTCCGTTACTCCCTGATGCCCAGCTTGACGACGGCACGGACCTGCTGATCACCTCTGAGGACCACCACGGGGACTTCGTCGCCCGGACTTTTGCCGCGCAGGGCATAGGTGAAGTCGTAGAGATTTAGCAACTCGTTTCCGTCAAACTCGACAAGGATATCTCCCGCTTGCAAGCCCGCCTGGGCGGCTGGGCTGCCTTCCCGGACGTCGGCGAACTTCACGCCCTTGTCACTCTCTCCGAAATCCGGGATGCTCCCGAAATAAGGTCCGTAACCGGTCTCGTCGCCTGCGCCGCCGCGCGCTCTCCTGCTGCGGCGCACCTGTGTAAACTGCGGCCGCTCGTCCTCAGAGTCGATTTTCCGGACCACGCGGCTGACTAACTCCAGCACACGGGCCGTGTTTTCCGGCTCGAGCTTTTCCCAGGTGTCGGAGGGTTTGTGGTAATCGGAGTGCAAGCCGGAGAAGAAGAACATCACCGGCACCTGCTTCCGGTTAAAAGAGACATGGTCGCTGGCGTCGTATCCGGTGTCAGAAAACTCGATCTGGAAAGCCGCGTCCCGGTTTTCCTGTTCCACATTTTCCTGCTCGACTAGCTGGCGGAAGCCGGGAGAAGTGCCTACCCCGCCGATATAGAGCTTGTTCTGTTTCACCCTTCCGATCATGTCCAGGTTCAGCATGGCAATCGTGCGGCCGAGCGGAACCAGAGGTTCTTCCACATAATGGGCCGAGCCCAGCAGCCCCAATTCCTCTCCGGCAAAGGCCAGCAAGAGCAGTGAACGGCGCAACTGGCCGCGCTCCTCGCCGAACGTGCGGGCCAGCTCCAGCAAGCCGGCGGTGCCGGAGGCATTGTCGTCCGCCCCGTTATGGATTTGGCCCGCCTGGCGGGGCACCAAGCTGTTCTGCTCTCCCAGGCCCAGGTGGTCGTAATGGGCGCCGATGACGATAACCTCGTCGCGCAAAACAGGATCGCTGCCGGGTAAAAACGCCGCAACATTCTTCAGCATCCGCTTGCGGTGCCGCACGTCTGCCCGGATTTTTACCTGGAAGTTGTCCGGCAGAAACGAAGAGCGGGGCGTCAGATCGCCGTCAATTGCTTCCTGCAGCTCCAGGAGCGATTTCCCTGCCTCGTCCATCAACTGTTCCACCACTGCTCGCTTGACGTGAACGGCCAGCACCCCCAGGTCGGAGGGGCCGCCGCCTCTTCCGAACCGCACGAGCCGGTCTTCTTCGCCCTTATGGTAGAGCGGGTCGTTGACCAGCAGCATGGCCACCGCGCCGTGGTTGCGGGCATTGATGGCCTTGTTCACCAGCGAGGCATGACGGGTAAAGCGTCTCCCGCTGAAGACGCTGCTCTCGTCTGTCTCCTGCGGCTCATGGCGCAGCACGACCACCACCTTCCTCTCAACGTCGATGCCGTCATAGTCATCGTAGCCGTACTCCGGAGCGGTGATTCCATACCCGACAAAGGCCAGAGCGCCGGAGCGCTCCCCGCTGCCTGACATGCTCAGGGGAATAAAGTGCTGGCGGATTCGGTAAGAGCGGGCCGAAGGAGAAAGCAATGCCAGGCGGTTGTCCGTGCCGAGTTCAGCCCCCACGTTGGCTTCAAAAGGCTGAAAGGCGCCTTCCGGCAAAACTTCCAGGCCTGCCTTGCGAAATTGCTCTGCGATGTAGACGGCGGCCTCGTCCAACTCCGGGGTATTATTTCCCCGCCCCTTCAGCCGGTCGCTCGACAAATACTTCGCGTCGGCGAGCCAGCGGTCGCTCTGAACGGAAGTCTCCGCGAGCAGCGCCCCGTGAAAAACGGCGAGCAGGAGAAGCGCTCGCACCGTCATGGCTAGAATCACGGCAGCAGCTCTGCGCGGTCTCCCCAGCAGGCCGTCGATTGCTGTATTTCGCATGAAAGTGATTTTCAAGAGAGAGGACTGACAGGCCGTTCAAAGAAATGCGGGGGAAGCGCCACACCGTTCCGTTCACCGGCTTCGAGCGCCCAATCACGACTTTTTAACTCACGGCGATTCCAGGATTCCTGCGCATTGCGGCAGCGGAACGCATATAACAAAATACCGCTCATAATCGTCACCGGAGGGATCAGCAATACTATGATGCCGAGATTCAGCGCCTGGATGCCTTTGTCGCTTTGGGATGCGGCAGTCGCATAGCACATGGCGCACTGGGCGAGCGCCGGGGCCGAAGCCGCCCAGAAAGCCGCTGTAACCAGCGCAATCGCCGGGAGCCATTTGCTGATGCGACTGACACTAATCTGCACGGGTCGTTTTCTCCTGTGGTAGCCCGCTAACCCTTTATGGCCACCGCAATTCAAACAATCGGAAACTGTCCGGGAAAAACACAAATAGCAAACACGTCACCATCACCCACATTGGGACCAAGGTCCAAACTAGACTCGCACTCTCGAACCGCAAGTGCATAAAATAGGCCACAATCAAGGCAGCCTTGATCACCGACAGCCCCATAAGAATAACCAGCATGAGAACCACGGAAAGCTGTATATAGGCGAGCACTACCTCCACCATCGTCATGGCCAGCAACGCGGCCCAGACGCTGAGATACAGGCGGGTGCCTCCTTCTGCATGTCCATTCGCTTGGCTCGCGCTCATTTACTTTTCTCCTCTTCTGCTGAGCCCCTTACCCATTAGCCCCTATCGACCGACAACAAATACACCAGCGGAAAGATGAACATCCAGACCAAATCGACAAAGTGCCAGTACAGCCCGCTGATCTCCACGTGGTCTGCCGTATACCGCCCTCTCTTCAACCCAGCCGCCATGATGCCGAGGACAATGACTCCAATTGTCACGTGAAGCATGTGCAGCCCGGTCAGCGCCATGAAAGTCCCGCCGAACAAGGGCGCGCCCCAGGGATTTTCAAACGGCCGCAAGCCTTCGTGGATCAATTCCCTCCACTCGTTCGCGTGCAGGACGAGAAACAGGACGCCTCCCAGTATCGTAAACCAAATCCACCGAACCGCCGAGCTGACCTTCCCTTCCTTGGCCGCCGCTACGGCCATCACCATAGTGATGCTGCTCGACAGCAGACAAAACGTCATGATGCTGGCGACAATGATGCTCGGCCAAAAATGAAAGGGCGTGGGCCAATCCTCGCTCGCAACCCGAACGTAGCTGTAGGCGATCAGCATAGTGCCGAAGGTCAGCGCATCGGAGACGATAAAAAGCCACATCCCCAATTTCTTCGAGGAAATCGCGTAGGGTGAGGTTCCGCCTCCCCACAATGAAGCACCGGCTTGATTTACTCCCGCAGCAGCCACCTTCCTCACCTCCAAAACAAAAGCAAACAGAGAATATAAATCCAGAGCCCGTCCATAAAATGCCAGTAAATGGACATCACTTCCACCACCGTTCGCTTGGCCGGTCCCAGGCGGTAGCGCCAAGCCTCCACGGTAACATAAAGAAGGGCCAGCACTCCGCCCAGCAGGTGCAACCCGTGCGAACCCGTCAGCAGGTAAAAAAACGAGCTGCTGGGGTTGGTCGCCAAGTAGATCCCCTGGGAGGAAAGCTGATTCCAGACCAGCAGTTGCCCGGCCAAAAAAGCGGCTCCCAACACCGTTGTGACCGACAGCCAGCGATTGAATGCTTCCCGCAATCCGCGCTTCAACGCCCGGCGCGCGCGTTCGAGCGTCAGGCTGCTGAGAACAAGCAGCACTGTATTGGCCCAAAGCAACGGCGGAATCGCAAGCGGTTGCCAGTCATCCGACAGCCCGCTGCGAACGATATAGGCGCTGGTGAAGGCCACGAACAGCATCGTGACGGCCACCAAAGCCAGCCACATGCCCGTGCGGTACACGCTTTGGCCAACCCCCGGGGAAAAGCCGCCGGGGCCGGAATTACCAAAGCCTCCGGCTGGAAAATTCCCTCCGCCGCCGAGGGTGGCTTCCGGTCTTTGAGGTGCTACCGTGGTTCCCATAACTTTCTCAATCTCTTTACTATCTTTATCACTCGCGCTTCCCGCGCGCCGATTGCCACAACATTTTCGAGCCAGAGCTTCCGAACATCGGTTAGTGGGGGTTAGTCGGGAGCGGTCTGCATCTGATAATCTTCCGCAGCGCCCGGCTTGCCGTATTCGTAAGCTCCGCGATAAACGATTGGTTCCTTGCCGCCAAAGTTGTCATGGGGAGGCGGAGAGGGAACGGTCCATTCCAGCGTAGTGGAATGCCAGGGGTTGATGTCGGCTTTGGCTCCCCGGAAGTAGCTCCAGATCAGGTTTATCAGGAACAGGAATTGGGCAGAGATGGTGATGATAGCTGCAATCGTGATGAACAAGTGAACCGGATCGAGCGCCGCCAGGAAATCCACCGAGGTGGTATCGGGGTAGCGCCGCGGGTGCCCGGCCATCCCCAGGAAATGCATCGGCATGAAAATGGCGTAGACGCCGATGAAGGTAAACCCAAAATGGATTTTCCCCATAGTGTCACTCATCATCCGCCCCACCACCTTGGGAAACCAGTAGTAGGTGGCGCCGAAGATTCCAAAAATCGCCGCCACTCCCATAATCATGTGAAAGTGCCCGACCACGAAGTAGGTATCATGGAAATAAAGGTCCAGCGCGGGCTGGCCCAGAAAGATGCCGCTCAGGCCTCCGGTCACAAACAGAGAGACAAATCCAATCGCGTAGAGCATCGGCGTCGTGAAGCGGATTGAGCCGCCCCACAGAGTCCCCAGCCAGTTGAACGTCTTGATGGCGGAAGGAACGCCGATGGCCATGGTCAATACCGAGAAAGCAATGGCGGAGTATGGGCTCATCCCGCTGATGAACATGTGATGTCCCCAGACGAAGAACCCCAAAAAGCCGATGCCCAGGATGGCGTACACCATCGCCCGGTAGCCGAAGATGGGTTTGCGCGCAAAAGTGGACAGAAGCTGGGAAGCGACGCCCATGCCCGGCAGGATGGCAATGTAAACCTCCGGATGGCCGAAGAACCAAAACAAGTGCTGCCAAAGCAGCGGGGAGCCGCCCTTATGAGAAAGAATCTGTTCGCTGACTACCAAACCGCCCGGGATAAAGAAGCTCGTTCCGGCCGTTCGGTCCAGTATCAGAAGAATCCCGCCCGCCAGAAGGACTCCAAAAGCGAGCAAGCCCAGGATCGCCGTCACAAACCATGTCCAGACGGTGAGCGGCATGCGCATCAGAGACATCCCCTTGGCCCGAAGGTCCAAAGTGGTGGCGATAAAATTCAACGCTCCCATCAAGGCGCCGGCACAGAAGATTGCGAGGCTGGTGATCCACAACGTCTGCCCCAACCCCAGCCCCGGGCCGGCAACCTCCCCTACGGCGCTGAGCGGCGGATAGGCGGTCCAGCCGGATATGGGCGCTCCGCCGGTCACAAAGAAAGCCGCCAGCATGACCATAAAAGCTAGAAAGGTCACCCAGAAGGAAAGCATGTTCAGGAACGGAAAAGCCATGTCGGCGGCGCCGATCTGGATGGGAAGAAAGTAATTTCCAAAACCACCTTGCGGGGCCGTCGTGAGGACGAAAAAAACCATCAAGGTTCCATGCATCGTCATCAGCGCCAGATAGGCTTCCGGCGTCATCACGCCGATTCCAAACGGCAATTCCGCATTGGGCCAAGCCAGGCGGAGACGCATGAACAAGGACAGGCCCATGCCCACGAAGACCGCGACCAAAGCCAGCAGGTAATACTGGATCCCGATGACCTTATGATCGTAGCTGAAGATGTATTTGCGGATGAAACCCTGCGGAGCCTCGTGGTGAACGGCTGCCGATGCTGCTGCTTCTGCCATCACTTATTTCCTCATTTTCCTTGTCGCAAATCCCCGTTGCTCACCTTAATTATGACCGGCGCTTATTCCATGGCATTGTCGCGGAGCCAATCCTGAAAATCCTCCTCCGACATCACCAGGAGATAGCTCCTCATTTGAGAGTGCCCCAGTCCGCACAATTCGGCGCAAGGAATTTCATACTGTCCCACAATATTCGCCGTGAAATGAAGAGGGATCTCCATCCCCGGAACCGCGTCTTGTTTGAGCCGCATCTCCCGCACAAAAAAGCTATGGATCACGTCCTTGGAGCGCAAAATCACCTCCACAGGGCGGTCCACGGGCACTGCCATCACCGGCATCACCAAGTCGTCCGTGGCAGCCGGATCGTCAAAATCCAGCCCTAGTGGATTGCCAGCAGATTCATTTATGAATTCCGGCGAGAGTCGGCCGAAACGGCCATCCGGTCCTGAATAGCGGAAGTTCCATACGAACTGCTGCCCTGTGACCTCGATCTGAATGGCGTCGGCAGGCGACGACTCCAAATGCACCTGGGCCCAGATGTGCTGGCCGGCCAAGACCAGCCCAATAAACAGAATAGCCGTTGCTAAGGTCCAAATGATTTCCATCTTCGTGTTTCCATGGGAATAATGTCCCCGCCCGCCTCGGTCGCGGTAACGAAAGATCACGTAACACAAACCTAGTTGAGCGAAAAAGAAGATGATCCCGGTGACAACCAGCGTCAGCATGAACTGCTCGTCGTAGGCCGCTCTTTGTTCGGAGATGAGCGGGGGAAACCACCATATTTTCGCCGCGAAGATGTACATGGACACAATGGTAATCAGGCTGATCACCAACGCGAGTAAAAACGCCATATTCCCAACTCCAGATTGAACTTGCGAGCGCGTTCCACCTATGTTCCTCGGGTGGGGAACGCCCGGCAAAAGCAGGAGTGTAACAGCAAACAAAAGTTTTGGAAAGGAGAAAATTCCCCCACCTCTTACTGCGCAGCACAATCCTCACATTCCCTCAAATGCTGCAAGGAAGCAAGGGGATTGATGCAGATTTAGGGGCACGAACGGCAAAAAAGCATTGGGCTGGATGACAAAGACGGGTAGATTAGGCTAGCTCTGCGGCGTTTCTGGAGGAAAACCAAAAATTTACGCGGGGTCTCGGGAGGAATATGGAGTCGTATGCTCTGATAGCCTTGCTGCCTGTCATCTCAGTGATGATCTTCCTAGTGGTGCTCCGCTGGCCCGCTGTCAAAGCGATGCCGGTGGCTTACGCCGTCACTTTTGTGATCGCTGTGGCTCTCTGGCGCGTCCCCTTGGTTCAGGTCATGGCCGCCAGTCTCCGCGGAGCGACCATCGCGGGGACCCTTCTTTGGATTATTTTTGGAGCCGTCCTGCTGCTGTTCACGCTGCGGGAGAGCGGCGCGCTCAACACCATTCGGCAAGGCTTTCATGGCATCTCCGAGGACCGCCGCATTCAAGCCATCCTGGTGGCGTGGCTTTTCGGGTCTTTCATTGAAGGCGCCGCAGGTTTCGGGACCCCGGCGGCCGTGGCGGCTCCTCTCCTGCTGGTTCTCGGGTTCCCGGCGCTGGCAGCCGTCATGGTGTCACTGATTATTCAAAGCACGCCGGTCAGCTTCGGGGCCGTGGGCACGCCGATCCTTGTGGGGATGGGACAATCCTTGAACGTCCCCCAGGTCGAAAATGCCCTGGCGCAGGCGCAGATACCGTATACGGAATTCATCCAGCAGATTGGAATCTTCGCCGCCATTCCCCACGCCATAATCGGAACGCTAATTCCGCTCGTCATGGTTGCCATGATGACGCGTTTCTTCGGCCACAGAAGATCATTTCGGGAAGGACTTGAGGTCTGGAAGTTCGCCTGCTTCGCGGGGCTTGCTTTCACGGTTCCTTACGTGGCCGTCGCCATTTTTCTGGGGCCGGAATTCCCTTCCCTGCTGGGAGGATTGGCGGGACTGGCAATTGTGGTCCCGGCAGCGCACAAAGGGTTTCTGATTCCCAGCGGCGAGCCTTGGCAATTCCCGCCGAAACAGGAATGGGAGCCCGAATGGATCGGGTCCATCGCCGCCGGTCCTGACCAAAACCAGGATCACAACCGCCATTCGCTGTTTCGCGCATGGACACCCTACTTGCTGGTAGCGGCGCTGCTGGTGGTGACCCGGTTGCCGTTTCTTCCTCTGAAAAACTGGCTCACCTCGGTCGAATTCAGATGGGCGGACATTCTGGGGACCGGCATGTCGCAGGCGTTCCAACCCTTGTATCTGCCCGGCACCATTTTCGTAATTGTGGCTGCGATGACGATTTGGCTTCACCGCATGAAGGCGTCTGAAGTGAAAGAAGCATGGCGTGATGCGGCGCACAAACTAGCCGGACCTTCGCTGGCGTTGCTGTTTGCCGTGGGTATGGTGAGGGTCTTTATCGACTCGGGAGAAAATGGGGCAGGGTTGGAGAGCATGCCGCTGGTAGTGGCGGATGCTGCGGCGCGGCTGGCGGGAGCTGCCTGGCCGTTCTTCGCTCCCGCCATCGGGGCACTGGGCGCCTTTGTTGCCGGAAGCAATACGGTCAGCGACCTGATGTTCAGCCTGTTTCAGTATGGCGTGGCCGACCGCATCGGCGTCCCGCATCTGGTGATTTTGGGATTGCAAGCGGTGGGAGGAGCAGCCGGGAACATGATCGCGGTTCACAATGTCGTCGCCGCCAGCGCAACAGTAGGATTGGTGGGACGCGAAGGAGCGTTGATCCGCAAGACGATCCTGCCGATGATCTATTACCTGGCGGCGGCAGGTGTCCTGGGCTTGCTGTTTTCTTACATAATTTTCCCGCAGGTCTTTTAGTAGTATTGTGAGGTAGTGCCGCGAGACGAGATGCCCTTGGGCGCTCTGATTCACGAACCCAAAGGCAGCAGGTTGCCGTCGGGATCGAATTTCATCCTCTCCCAGTTGCCCTCGGACTGCAATCTCTCCTCCTTGCCAAGCAAATCTGCGTAAGCCTCCGAGACGGTCAGGTGCTCCAGCGAAAGCGTATCGGCAATGCGGACGACCCTGGGAGCGCTATTTTCCGGCAGGGCCAGCGAAACCAAGCCTTGAGAAATCGCTTCCCGGTCGGTTTCAAAATGGATGGGAATTTTGGCGTTCTGCGGGGTCAGCGCCGTCAGCACGTTGATGTAGGTCGTCGGTTTGTCCATGGCCTGAACCATTCGTGTTGTCGTCAGGTCGGCCAAGCCGATCCCAATCGCGTTTCCCCGCGTCTCGGGGGTCAGCTCGCGTACGAATATGCGGCTGATGTGAGGCCGCCCCTGCCCGCCGCCGGCAAGCGATGCAGAGTAACCATGCACATGCCTCCCGATAATGTTGGGGTCCATTCCCGTTCCGCTGATGTTTTTTCCGATCCGGTCCACGATCAGCAGGTCGATCTGGTCGAAAGGCAGCTTCGGCATCAACACCTTGGCCCTGGCGTGCAGTTGCTCTTCGCGGCTCTCCATCTCCTCCGGTTTCAAGAACTCGATCTGGGCCGTTTCATGGACGGCATCTTCGAGAATCGCCACCCCGCAAAGAATCGGCGCTGACCGAATGATGAGTTGTGAAACCGTTCGGATTACCCGCTCATGGTCCAGCCGTGCAGACCGCGCATGGCAAGTGGCCGCGCCGACGTGCTTGCCCAGCCCAATCGAGATCATCTTCAGGATGCCGCTGCCGATCGAGGCCTCAAAATCGGTGTGCGGCTTCACGCGATTCACCACGATGATGCCGTCCGCGCCGAGTGCTTCGGTGCTGAACCATGCCTCGACCCCGTTCTCGGTGCTGCCCAGGCTCTTGACCTCCATGGAAGCCTTCACCGGCACGCCCAGCTTCTGCTCGGTGATCCCGAAGGTGGCCAGCAGTTCAGTCTGTCCTTCGGGCGTTGCGCCGCCGTGCGACCCCATCGCCGGGACGATAAAAGGCTTGCTCCCGGCGGCTTTGAGCAACTCCAGCAGGCAGGAGACGATTTTGTCCAGGTTTCGGATGCCCCGGCTGCCGACGGCAACTGCGATCCGGCTTCCCTGCTCAATCCGTTCCCCGATTCCCGGAGATCGGAAGCCCTGTTCGATGACGGCGCGGATGTCGAGCGGCTGAGACTTCGGAAAACGCTGGCGGACTTGAATCATGCGGGGAAAGCTGTCCTGCATCATCAGGCCTCAAAATGCTGCAACGTGAAACGGATGACGGAAGATGGAAGATGGATGACAGATGACGGTTGATAGATGACGAATGCCGCCAGCGGCTCACCCTCCAGCCTTCTTCCGTGTAAACCTCTACTTTTTCTTTTCCGCGTTCCAAAGCCCGCGCGAGATGACACGGCCGCAGAACGGACAATAGTTCACCGCCAGATAGGAGACGCGCTCCATCTCCACATTTCGCAGGAAGTACTCCGAATCAATTTCGTTGAGTATCCGGCCGGCGGGCAAGCGGTGGATCGGGTCGTTCGCCAGAAATTCCAGGTCGAGGGCTTTTTGCATATCCGTACAGCAACTGCTTAGGTTCATGCTGGAGAGTTTATACGAAGCAGAGGCAGGCTGTCACCCCGGATAGCTAGCAGCTACCGCGCCGCCGCCCTCTAGCAATTATTACCGCCCCGAAGGCACGCGGCGCTTTAAGTCTTGAATCCGAGCCGCGTGCGCCTGTCCCGCCTGCCCTGAGCGGAGTCGAAACGATCCGTCCCTGTGGGCATCCTCTAAAAAGTAGTGGCAGGCGCCGCTCGCTCCCCGCTGCCTCTGCTTGATCGGCTCATCAAACAGGGCCGCCAAAGAGAAGGAGGCGTCTCCCGTCATGTGCTGTCCTATATTGCTATTCTCAACGATTGACCTGCCCCCGGTTATTGGTCCACTATCTATGTTAGACCATACGCCGTTGCAGCCGGGTGGAGCGGAGCGGAACCCGGCAGTAACGGCAGGATCACTTCCGGGGCTGGCGGTCGGTAGCCCAACGCGCTGTGCGGGCGAACCTTGTTATACTCCCGCCGCCATCCCTCAATCAACACCTTTGCTTCCCGCAAAGTGTAGAAGATCACTCTATTCAGAAACTCGTCTCGTAATTTTCCGTTAAACGATTCTACATACCCGTTTTCCCATGGGCTCCCAGGCGCGATGAAGAGGGTTTTCACCCCTACCCGCTCCAGCCAGTTCCGCACCAACCGTGCTGTGAACTCGGACCCATTATCCGAGCGAAGGTAATCGGTAACTCCCCGCTCCACAAACAAGGCTGCCAGCCGTTCCAAAACACTCATCGAATCGGCTCGCCGTTCTACGTCGATCGCCAAACACTCTCGCGTGTACTCATCCACCACCGTCAACATCTTCAGTGGACGACCGTCCCGGGTTCGATCTGCCACAAAATCGTATGCCCAGACATGATCCGGCCAACACGGTCGTAACCGAAGGCACGACCCATCGTTCAACCACAGTCGGCCTCTTCGGGGTTGTTTCTTCGGCACTTTCAGCCCCTCCTGCCGCCAGATTCTCTCCACACGCTTATGGTTCACTTGCCACCCCTCCCGTCTCAACAACGCCGTGATCCGCCGGTAGCCGTAACGGCCGTACTCGCCGGCTAGCTGCAGCGTCCGGGTTACCAGTCTCGGTTCATCCTGTGGTGCCCAGCTTCGACGCCGCTGTGTGGATCGATACTGCTTCAGCACTCGACACGCCCGCCGCTCCCAAGGTCTGGCAGACATGCTCCACTGCCTGCCTCCGTCGGCGCGGGCTCAGAAGTTTCCCGAGGATGCCTCCTTCAGTATCGCAAGGTCCAACGCCTGATCCGCTACCAACTTCTTCAGTCGGCCATTCTCCCGTTCCAGTTCCTTCAGACGCCTCACCTGATCAACCCGTAAGCTCCCGTACTCCTTCCGCCATCGATAATATGTCTGTTCCGTGATTCCCAACTTCCGACAGACCTCTCCGGTTGTCTGGCCCTTAGCCAGTTCCACTTCCGCCTCTCGTAGATGTCGGATGATCTGTTCGGCTGTATATCGCTTCTTCGGCATCCTCTCCCCCTTCCTCAGTCCAGTCCGTACCCTAAACTCTAACTTGTCAACTGGACCAATTTATGGGGGGCAGGTCACATGCCATTGGCGGGGAAGGAGCACGGGTTGGGCCGGACCTTGCCGCAGTGGCCAGCAACCGCAACCCGGTAGCCTGGGTCACAACCATGTGGAACCATGCTCCCGGCATGTTTCGCGCGCTGGCCGGAAGGGGCATTCCCTTCCCCCAATTCCAGGGAACCGAGATGGTGGACTTGCAGAGCTACATACGGGTGATGGCAGGCCCGGAGGCGGAACAGGGTATCTATCTTCGTCTACCCTACCCTGACAATGGCGCGTCTCTGTTTCGAACGAAGCAATGCATCCGCTGCCACAGCATTGGAGGCCGCGGCGGAAGGGTGGGACCAGACCTGACGCGTGTGGCGCTGCCACGGCGGTATGGGGAGATCGCCGTGATCATGTGGAATCACGCGCCCCAGATGAACCGTCTCGTGGCCGCCCAATCCATTCCCTATCCCCAGTTCAAAACCCAGGAGTTGGCCGATGTGCTGGCCTACCTCAGTTCTTTGTCGCGAAGCCGACCGGGAGACCTGAAAGCCGGGGCCGAAACCTTTACGGCGAAAGGCTGCACCGGGTGCCACTCCACCATTGCAGCAGCGGATAGCACCGCCACAAGCAGCACGGGACCGAACCTGACACGTCTCCAAGAGAGTCTTACACCCGTCAGCATTGCCCGCACCATGTGGAATCACGGACCGGCCATGCTGCAGCAGATGGAAAGCTCTTCCATCCCCTGGCCTTTGTTCAACGGCAAAGAACTGGCCGATACGCTGGCATATCTCGAAAGCATCCAGAACCCATCCCGGCCAACGGCGCAACCCGCATCTTCCGGAGGGCAGCCATGAAGTTGGACCGCCGCGATTTTCTATTTTTGGCCGGGGGGGCGGCCGGCGGGGCAGCCGCAGGGCGCCTGAGCCTTCGGGGCTTGAGCCGCATGAACGAAGCCCTGGCTCCAGAGATGGCGTCCTATCCGGGCGAGGAAAAGTGGGTCACCTCGATCTGCCGCCTCTGCCCCGGCGGGTGCGGTCTCCGAGTGCGAACGGTGGGAGGACGGCCCGTCAAGGTAAACGGCAATCCCTTCTACCCGTCCAACCGGGAGGGTATCTGCTCGCGCGGACAGGCGCTCTTGCAGTGGCTCTACCATCCCGACCGGATTCTCCAGCCTCAGTGGCGCGGCAACACACGGCAAAAATATGAAGCCATCCCCTGGGATCAGGCGTTGGAGATACTGGCTGCGCGGTTGCGAAAGTTAAGCGCCGAGAATCGCCAGAGCGGGTTGGTTGTTGTCACCGGACGGGGGGCAGGGTTGACCCGCAATCTGTTATCCCGCTTTCCGTCATCCTACGGCAGTAAACCTCTGTTTTGTCTGCCTGTTGGGACGGAAACGGCACAGCAAGCCTTGGAGCTGATGACCGGCTCTTTCCACACGGGAGGCGCAAGCCGCCTGGCCTATGATCTGGAAAACGCCCGCACCGTGCTGAATTTCGGCTGCGACATGCTCGAAGGGTGGGGGACTCCCGCGCACACCCTGGGGATTTTCGGACGCTGGCGCGACGGCAGCAACAGCAGGAGAACTACGCTGATCCATTTCGGCTCCAGACTTTCCGTCTCAGCCGCCCGCGCCAACGAGTGGGTGCCTGTAGAGCCCGGCACGCTGGGCGCTGTCGCCTTGGGCCTGGCCTATGTGCTGATCTCGGAGGGTCTGTACAACCGGGAGTTCATTGACAGCTACACCACTGGCTTCGAAGACTGGACCGATTCTTCCGGGAGGCAACGCACGGGGTTCCGGAGACTGGTTCGGGCGGAGTATCGTCTTTCGCGTGTCTCTGAGATGACAGGCGTCGCTGCTGAAACCCTGGTGCGGATCGCCCGGCAGTTTGCCTCCGGTCCGGGAGCGGTGGCCATCGGGCCGCAACAGTCTCCGACCGAACCCGGCAGACTCTTCGACGCCATGTCGATCCATTCCTTGAATGCCCTGGCTGGCAGCATCGGGGCGCAAGGCGGGGTCGCGATCCTGCCATGTCCGAGGCTTTGCCATGGAACACCGTCCCCGACCTGCTCCGCGCCAGCGCAGAGCGGGTGGCGCAGCATCAACGGGGATATCTGTTCGGCAGCGAGGTGGATGAGAGCTGGCAGCGGCTGCTGGAGCGAGGCGGCTGGTGGGCGCCCGACTGGAATTCCCCGGAGCAATTCTGGCAGGGGTTGCAAGAAAACGGAGGCTGGTGGGACCCGGCAAGCTGGCCTGCCGAACCGCAACGATTGTTCCAGACCGCTTCCGGCCGCTTTGAATTTTATTCCTTCCAGCTGGAGAAACTTTTACAGCAGCAACAAACCGCCCCCGACTCTTCTCCTAACTCCTCCTCTGAAACATCCTCCAATACGGCGAAGGACTGGGATCATCGTGTCCTGCCGCATCACACCGAATTGTTGCCAGCTTCCGGCTCGCAGCAGTTTCATCTACTGCTCGAGCCCTACGACATACTGCCTTTCTACAGAGGCGGAGGAGGTGCGATTCCTTTTTTGCAGCAGATTTCATCTCCCCTGGGCGGGGAACAATGGCAGAGCTGGGTGGAGATGAACGAGGAGGATGCCAGGAATCGGGACATTCACAATGGAGACACCGTATGGGTGGAATCAGCAGCGGGCCGAATCCGCCGCCGGGCACTCGTCATTGAGGGCGCGATGCCCGGCATCGTGGGAGCGCCCCGGGGCGGGGCACATTGGAGCAGCGATCACCCAGCCGGGCGCTGGGTTTCCCGGGAGGAATCGCTGGCAGACATATTGCTTCCTATCCTGGACCCGGTTTTGAACACGCGCAGCGCCGCTGCTACGCTGGTGAAAATTTACAAAGTGTAAAAGCGAAAGGGCAGGTTGCAATGGCGCGTTGGGGAATGGTGATTGATCTGGAAAAATGCACGGCCTGCCAGGCCTGTGTCGTCGCCTGCCAGGTCGAGAATAATGTCCCGTGCATGGAGCCGGCGGAAGCCCAGAAGGGGCGCAGCATTTTTTGGATGAGGCTGATCCCGTCTGCGGAAGGCAGATTCCCGGAAGCCAGATTCCGGTTTCTCCCCATGCCCTGCCAGCACTGCGACAATCCTCCCTGCGTGACGGTTTGCCCGGTCGATGCCACCAACATTACTCCGGAAGGGATTGTGCGCCAGATCTTCGCCCGCTGCATCGGCTGCCGTTACTGCACCACAGCCTGTCCGTACACGGTCCGGTACTTTAACTGGTATGCGCCGGAATGGCCGGGGGGAATGGCGGAGGCTCTCAACCCGGATGTTTCGGTGCGCCCGAAGGGAGTGGTGGAAAAATGCACTTTCTGTCACCACCGTTTGCAGAAGGCGCGCGCAACAGCCCTCGCAGAAAACCGGCCGCTGGCGCCGGGAGAATATATGCCGGCCTGCGTGGAGAGTTGCCCCTCCAAAGTCATGGTCTTCGGAGACCTGGATGATCCGAGCTCCGAAGTGGCCCAGTTGTCCCGCAGTCCGCGCGCGTTTCATTTGCTGGAGGATTTGGGCACAAAACCCAAAGTGACTTACCTCGCGGAAGGAGAGTGGAGTGGCGCAACAACTAGCTGAGAGGGTTGCAGTACCTGCCCAGGAGATGGATGAGGCTCTCTTCCAGCCCATCGAGAAGACCAGCCGGCGCTTCTATATCACGGTCGCAATCCTGCTGTCATTTACGCTCTTGTTTGTCGTCGCCTACTTGTGGCAACTGCGCAGCGGGTTGGGCGTAACGGGCTTGACGGTTCCGGTTTACTGGGGAATTTACATTACGAACTTTGTCTTTTTCATCGGGATCAGCCACGCCGGAACGCTGATCTCGGCCATCCTGCGCCTCTGCCACGCGGAGTGGCGGCGGCCGATTACGCGGGCCGCGGAAGTCATCACCGTCATGGTGCTTTTCTTCGGAGCGGGCAGCGTCATTGTCGATATGGGACGCCCGGACCGCGCGTTGAACGTCATGCTGCATCCCAACTTTCGTTCTCCGCTGCTGTGGGACGTTTGCAGCATCAGCGTGTATCTGACGGCAAGCATGGTTTATCTCTACCTGCCGCTCATTCCCGATTTGGCTCTCTTGCGGGATCGCGGACAAAAGCGGAAGCGGTTTTACCGCTGGTTGGCGCTGGGCTGGACCGGCACCGAGCGCCAGAAGCATCTCCTGGAACGGGTAATCGCCGTGATGGCCATTCTGGTGATTCCCATCGCCGTCTCGGTCCATACGGTGGTTTCTTGGGTCTTTTCGATGACGGTGCAGCCCCTGTGGCACAGCACCATCTTCGGCCCCTATTTTGTGGTCGGCGCCATCTTCTCCGGCATCGCCGCGCTGATCATCGCCCTGGCCATCATCCGCAGCGTCTATCATCTGGAAGCTTATTTGAAGAAAATCCACTTTAACAACCTGTCGCTCTTGTTGCTGGTGATGGCGCTGCTGTGGTTCTACTTCACCTTCGCCGAGCATCTCACCACCTACTACGGAGGAGGTCCGGACGAGATGCAGATTTTGACTTCCAAGCTGACAGGCCCCTACGCGCCCTTTTTCTGGGCCATGGGGCTCTGCTGCTTCGTGGTTCCGGTTCTTATTCTGGCAATCCGCTATTTCCGCACCATCACCGGCACCGTGGTGGCTTCCTCTTTTATCGTGGTGGGAATGTGGCTGGAGCGCTACATCATCGTTGTTCCTTCGCTTTCCAAACCCCGTTTGCTGCCGAGCCAGGTCTTTTACCATCCATCCTGGGTGGAACTTTTCATTACCCTTGGATTTTTTTCCACCTTCATTCTTCTGTACGTGCTCTTTACGAAATTCTTCCCGATTGTTTCTGTGTGGGAGATCCAGGAAGGGCGCGAAAAATCTTTGGAGGAAGTGCGCGAAAGAGTGGCCACCTATCTGCCCGACCCGGCAAAGGCTACCTAGCTTTTCTTAACGCCGCTCTTTCATCGCTCCTGCCTGGGCCTGCGCAAGGGTCTGCTTGGGAATCTGGCGGTATTCGGATAGCTGTGCGGGCGTCAGGAGCCTCTTTGGGCCACTTGCATTCCTGTCCTGGTGGTTATCTGACCGGCGTTTTTGTACTACCTGAAGTGAGAGAGAATCTGGTGCTTCCGCAATCGACTGTTGGTGACATCAGCATCACCCTATAATTTCCACTAGGTTGCTGGAATAAATGGCCTTAGCAGTTCCGAAGTGTAGCAAATGTAGAATAAGCCATTTTGTTCGTTGGAAATAGACAAGCTTTAACAAAACTAGATTGCGGAGGCACCGCTCAATCGCCCAGCGGCGAGCCAAGCTGGGACGGACAAAACCCTTACAGTAACTCCGAAGAACAGCCAAAATGAGCCACACTACCACCTCAAAGAGGCCAGGGCGATATTCGCTTGGCGCTACGAGACAGGAGGTGTAGGTTTTTTAGTTAATAGGGGGGCCGAAATGGACATTCCGGCCCAGTTATACCGACCCAATTCTATTTGGGAAAGCACCCTTTTGCTGCTATCCTCTTATTCCGTTCCAGAAATCTGATTTTTGCGAAATAAGGTGCCGTGATGAGTAACTTCGACCGTCTTTTTGTTGCAATGGTGACGCCCTACAAGCCGGGCAAGCATGACATCGATGAGGCAGGACTTCGGAAGCTGCTCCGCTACTTTCTGCAGCCGAAGTTTGTCGATGCGGGTGGTGCCATCATCATTAACCCTGAGGCCGGGGAGATCTTTTATCTTTCCCGGGAGGAAAAGCGGCGGAACGTCGAAATCGCTAAAGAGGAGTGTGGGGGGAAGGTACCGCTCTTCGCAGGGGTCATCGCTCCTACGACGGAGGAGTGTGTTGCCGTAGCCCGCGATGCCAAGGCGGCCGGCGTGGATGGAATCTTTCTGATTCCACCCATGGGTGCCATGGACGTCACGACTTCGTGGGACGCTGAACGGTACCCCGAGGTGTGGGTGGATATGGCCAAACAGATCTGCGATGCCGTGCACTTGCCGGCTATCACCCATCCCGTGGCCTCACCTAGCCCGAAATATGGCAATGGGTTGCCGTTGTCGGCGACCCTCAAGATGTGCACGGAGGTGCCGGAGATCATCGGCTGGAAGATGACGTATAACTACGAGGGGTACCGGATCATCTCCCGTGGGTTGCGTCAGTTCCCTCGTCACGTCGCGATCCTGGGGGCTCCTGCCGTCTACTTCCACGAGGGATTGGCAAGCGGGCAGTTCGACGGCACCGTGACCGGCTCCTTCAACTACGCAATGGAGCCGATGATCGACCACATTCAAGCCTGGAAGCGGGGTGACCTACATACGGCGCGCCGGATATGGGACTCGGGGCTGGCCGAACTTCATGAGTATGTGTACTCGGAGTATTCCCGGCTTCATATCCGCTACAAGGCTGCATGCTGGCTCCGTGGCCTGATCGCGGAGCCATTCATGCGGCCGCCGCTACCCAAACCCAGGGTTGAGGAAGCACGCACTCTGCGGACCCTTCTCCAGCGCAGTGGCTTGAACGTTATCGAAGAGTCTGTTATGGAGGGTCTCTTCCGAACCCCTGTCGCGGTTTGACGATCCGGGGGGTCGCGAGCGAGTCAGCAGGAAGGATGGCCTGTAGTTTTAGGCTTCCTCTCAGCCCTTCTCGAATGAGGATTCCCGTATGGGTTCAGGTACTCCGCTACAACCCTCTGAAAGACAAGCGGAGCCCTTCGCTGCCAGCCTGCCTTCGCGTTCGAGTAGTGCCTGGCGGGGCTGAAGGCCATCCGGATATTCAAACGAATCGGAATGCAGGAAACCTCAGGAGGGCGCTTTCAGGGTGGCTGTTCCGTCAAAAGGCAATTCGCTCCCTGCGGACCAATCCACAGCGCGGCTCGTGGCACGCATCGAGCGGTTGCCCCTATCAAGATTTCATATCAAGGCACGCGTCCTTGTCGGAACAGCTACCTTCTTTGACGCCTTCGATGCTCTCTCCATCGCGTACATCCTGCCCGTGCTGGTTCCTCTGTGGGGCCTGACCCCAGCCATGATTGGCGGCCTGATTTCGATCGGCTATGTCGGGCAATTGGTGGGAGCGCTCTTGCTGGGATGGCTCGCCGAGCGCCGCGGGCGCATGTTCGCCCTGCTGCTGAGCGTGGCGGTGTTTGCTCTCTTCAGCCTTCTCGCGGCATCGTCCTGGGACTATACCTCTCTGTTCATCTTCCGCACACTGCAGGGGGTTGGGCTCGGCGGAGAAGTGCCGGTGGCTGCTACGTATATCAATGAGATCAGTAAAGCTAAAGGCCGAGGACGCTTCGTTCTGCTTTACGAATTGATTTTCCCCGTTGGCCTGTTGACCGCGGCATTTGTCGGCTGGTGGGTCGTTCCAAGCTGGGGATGGCAGACGATGTTTCTGATCGGCGGGCTCCCGGCGTTGCTGGTTCTGCCCCTGCGATGGCTGCTACCGGAATCGCCGCGCTGGCTGGCGAACCGCGGCCGGCTCAAAGAGGCTGATGTAATCGTGACCCAGCTTGAGGTGGAAGCGAGCCGGGGCGGCAAAATCGAGTTACCCCCAGTCGTCGAGACACCCCCCGTTGTGGAGCGGAAAACCCGGTGGCAGGAGCTTTTCCGGGGGAGATACCGTCGACGGACGCTGGTGGTGTGGGTTCTTTGGTTCAGCGTGTACCTCTCGACTTACGGTATTTCAACGTGGCTTCCGACCATTTATGCTTCGGTTTTCAATCTACCCCTGGCCGACGCACTTCGCTACCCACTCATTACGTCCTCCTTTGGTTTGGTGGGAACACTGGCCTGCGCGCTGCTGATCGACCGTACTGGCCGGAAGATCTGGTTTACAGTGGCCGCCATGGTGGGCGGCCTTCTGCTTTTGACCCTGTGGTGGCTTGGAGCAAGTTCAGCGCTCCAGGTGTTGGTCCTCGCCACTGCCGCGCACATGTCCTTTAACACCATCGCGCTTGGGTTGTACTTGTATACCCCTGAGATTTACCCGACCCGCATGCGGGCTCTCGGCAGCAGTATAGGCTCAGCCTGGCTCCGAGCAGCATCCGCCATTGGACCGTTCGTGATGGGGTTCGTGGTTGCTACGGGTCGGCTTTCCACAGCTTTCCTTCTGTTCGGAGCCGTGCTCATGGCGGCTAGTGTGATCACCGGACTGTTTGGGACCGAAACAAAAGGCCGGGTGCTTGAAGAGATCTCGCCGTAGTAGGGCGACCCTTACTCTCGCTCCGTCTCAGCCGCAATTCCACCGGACAAAGGCGCCTTGTACAATCCCCCGCGTGAAGCTTCACACACAGGGTAGAATCCGTCGGCAGGAGTGGGGTATGGAGAGAACCACCGGAACCACAGCAGGTGCGGCCAGGAGCGGCTCCTGATGGTAAAGGAGGGATTGCCCGAATGGACGGTTTATTTCCTCTCATTGGAGTATGGTTAGGCTGGGGGCTTACCGAAAAATCACACCAGCGGCGTAGAGCTTCAGAAGAAGTGGAAACCAGACGAAGGGTTTCCCTTGCCCTGAAGTGCGAAGTGGAAATCCTTCGTAAAAAGATTGAATTGAACCCCCCGGATGGTGTTGGGAAATCACCTGGCCTAATCCACGAAAACTATTTCGCGGCCTTCGATTCAAATACTGCTATCGTCGGCCAACTTGACGAGGCTGAAAAGATTCTTTCGTTCTATGGCAATGTCAAAGAGCATATGGATTGTCTCCGAGCGTATAGCGCAACCCATTTACAATGGCAGGCGAACATAAACAATGGGCACCTCGGGACACACGTGGGAAACACTCCTACTGACCTTGTTAAACGACGTAGACCTTTGCTCGACGAAGCTGCGGGTGTGATTACATGCCTGGAGCGCCTCAGCAAGGATGGCGGTTAGTATGTGTGCGGAAATAAATTAAGGACCGAGAGAAGGGCTGGCGAGGGCAAGCCATTAGGCGATAGGGAGAAGAAGCAGGGTGCCGCGATGCCGCACACCAAAGAGGCAATGAGCACACGATCACCATCACGTGGATTCTTTTAGTGAGCCCGTGAAACCAAGTCCCCCTTCTCGCTGAACGGCTGCCCCCCTGCACAATCAGCGGCGTTCATTCGGGCGCACCTTTGCAGGCCAGCAAACTTCCGCAACTGATCACATGACAACCTGGCCCCTACGAATTTATTTTTTAATTTTTTTGTGAGACGCGCACAGCCAGGCGCCCATACACGCGTCGGTGCGGACCCCCTGGACAATTGACGGGGATTGGACAATTAAATGGCGCAGAAGGGTGTTGCCTTGAAGCGGGTGTCAACTTGGCTTCCCTCGTCCCCGGAACTGTTTGAGTGTCTCGCTGCCCGATTCCTGGATGGTCCGGTCGATTACCCTCGCTGGCATATCCGACATCTTCTTGATTTCCCGACCTAGTTCCGTCTCGGGTTCCCTGACCTTCTTGAGTCGGACCCGTTTTCGCTCTTGGGCCACCGCCTCGCGGATCATACCCACTCCCTCTGGCGTCGGATTTCCTGTGGCATCGCAGGGGGCCTTCATGAATGCTTCGTCCAGTGTAGGGTAAGCAACGCGAAACAGTGCGTCCTCTGTGGCCTCGCCCAAGCCTTCCAATTCAAGTTTGCCAGCCTCGGACAGGTGAAAGTGAATCATGAAATCACGGAGAGCGGTTAGGGGAAAGCCCTCCGCATTTGCGATTTCGTCCAGGGCTTCTATGGCAGCTCCTTTGTTGGTGGCCCAGACAACTGAGCAATCACCGTTCGGCCAGCGGCACATGTAAAGTGGCATAGATCAGCCTCCAAAGAGGGGTAAATCAGGATCCATGAGGACATCTGTGTGGACAGAGGGGAGGTGGACGACAGCGGCCACCCTGTAAATTGCTGAAAAAACTGGCGGGGCCGACGAGACTCGAACTCGCGACCTCCTGCGTGACAGTTCACAAGACGATATAGTAAGCGATGAGAAGGAATGAGAGCAAGTGGTAGAAGGCGAAGCCACTTGCTCACTCTTGTCTGCCTAGCGATTGATCTGTTTGCAGATCAAGAAGCATACGCTTGGATGCAGAGGTAGGGGAGACGCACGTTACATCCTGCGTTACACAAAAAGACGGGAGTCCCATTTGCCCCCCCGCCGGGACCCCCCCCTGGTCGAATCTGCGCCCACAATTCCAACTTGGGGATATTTCTCCCAATCATCCCGTACTCCCGGCTCCGGTGCTTTTGCAGGTAAAATCATGCGATGCCAAAGACTCACAGCCTCAGCCCACGAAGCATTAGCCCGATTGCGAGAGCAAGGACAGCTCCCACCTGGACCGCTCAAGGTAGATGCTGTCTTGTTGGTATTGGATAAGCTGGAGCGCCGGTCTCCCAGCCAATTGCTGTTGCGCCGGGAACTACGGCGGATCGAACGGGAAAGGTTTTGGGCAGGTCAGCCTCATTAAGAATTCGCGAGAAAGCTGACCCCTTGGCGAAGGTCAAGAACGAACCAGAAAGGAGGCCCCAGCAAATGGCCGTAGACAAGTTCCAAATCCACCCATTCTTTCGCTTGTTGCTCGTGTTACGGGTCTTAGCTCCGCTAGCCTTTTTCGGCATCGGAGTGTGGGCACTATATTCCCCCTCATTGCTGTCCGGTTAAAACTCGAACAGAATCAACTGGTTGGGATTTCTGACTAAATCGTCTTGGGAGCCCGATGCTTCCAGGGCCTGTAAAATGGGCACTTTCTCGAAAAGAGTAACACTGAGAATCTGTAAAATTTGGTAAAGGCTGGCTTCCAAAGCGAGACGCTTCCGGACAATGGCCACGAGTACATAGATCGAAACGGCGATCCAGATTTGAGTCTTCACTGCGTTTTGGCTGGTGCCATAGAATGCCTTGATTCGCAGGTGCTGCTTGATCCATTTGAAGAACAGTTCCACCTGCCAGCGGCACTTGTAGATTTGAGCGATAGTGAGTGCGGGTAGCACGAAATTGTTGGTAAGAAACTTCAGGCGCTTGTTTGTTTCTGCATCGAAGTACGTAACGCGCCGTAGCGGATCGGGGTATGCCCTGGCCGAGGCGTTCCCGGTCAGGATCACGGTATGATCGGATCGCAAGCCGCTGGTTCTGTCTGCTGGATGAGAATAGCGGCGTTGGAGCAAGACGTTCTCTTTCGTCCGCACGACGAAAAATGCGGAGCAGAGTGTGAAGACAAAGAGTCGCTCGAAGTCGATGTAGCCGCGATCCATCACGTAGAACGCGCCCGCTTCCGGAACGATCTCGTCGAGGATGTTGACATCGTGCACGGCACCGGCCGTGACGCGGAGAAACGTGGGGATGTTGCCCTGCAGGTCCAGCAGCGTATGCAGTTTGACGGCAGCCTTGTGTTGGCGGAATCGTGCCCACGGAAACAGCGAGAGGCAGAGGTCGATGGTGGTGGAGTCCAGCGCGTACAGGCTCTGATCCAGATCGACGCCGATCGGATCGCGCGCATACAAAGGCCGTGCGATGCCGATCAACACCTGGGCGAAGTCCGCGTAGATGCGCCAGTCGTGCGACTCGTTGGCATCGGCCAGTGTCGAGCGCGCCACGTTGCCGCGCAATCCGATGTGGTAGAGTTTGCTGGTCTGTACGTCGTCAGATAATGTTGGACACAGAGCATAAAAAGATAAGGTGGCGTTCAGGCTCCTCTGGGTTGATGTTAGGCTGCCCTTCTTTTGAAGTGCAACCGTTTTCTTAAGATCATAGTTTTCTCTTTGATGCGATCCCGTTTTTGCAGGATGGCACTGCCTTGGCCTGTAAAAACGTCATACGGTGTCAGGTTGTTCAGGCTTTCATGGTATCGGTTGGTGTTGTAGTGGTTGACGAAGGCATCGATCTGCCGCTCCAGCTCTTCTGGCAGGTAATAGTTGTTGAGCAGGATGCGGTCTTTCAGAGTTCGGTGCCAGCGTTCGATCTTGCCCTGCGTCATGGGGTGATAGGGCTTGCCGCGAGTATGCGGCACGCTGTTTTCTGCCAGCCATGATTGCAGTTCGGAAGAGACGTAGCACGGCCCGTTGTCGCTCAGGAGGCGAGGTCTGTGCCGGGCGCCCACGCGGTCGAGGCCGGTGGCTTGCAAAGCATCCCGCAACGTGGCCGAGACGTCACTTGCGCTCATGGTTTTGCACAGCCGCCAGGCGATGATATAGCGCGAGAAGTCGTCCAGCACCGTGGACAGGTAGAACCAGCCCCAACCGATGACTTTCAGGTAGGTGAAGTCGGTCTGCCAGAGCTGGTTGACCGCCGTGGTCGGGTTGGCGAACCGTTCCGCCGCTTTCAGGACAATAAAGGCTGGCGCGGTAATCAGGTCATGGCTTTTCAGGACGCGGTAAACCGTCGATTCAGAAAGGTAATACCGCCTTTCCTCGGTAAAACGCACCGCCAGCTCGCGTGACGACAGATCGGGCTCGGCCAGGGCTAACGTCACCAACTGCTGAGTTATCTCCTCCGGCACCTTGTTCCAGACAGGGCCAGGATCGGGTTTTTTGTCTTCCAGCCCATCAAAGCCTTCCGACACATAGCGGTCGTACCAGTTGTAAAACGTCGATCTGGGAATGCCAACCTGCTGCAGCGTCCGGCGCACCCCCAGGGCAGATTGCTCCACCGTGCAGATGATCTCCAGCTTCTCCGAGGCAGGGTATCTCATGTATGTTCCTCCCCATCCCCGATCACGCTTTTTTTTAGCAGGCGATTTTCCAGCATAGCCTCGGCCAGGGCCTCTTTCAGCTGTACGGCCTGCTCCCGCAGAGTCTTGACTTCGCCACTGGTTGCCTCACGGTCTATGTCGCCCGCCAGCCGCTTGCGGCCAGCCTCCAGAAACTCCTTGCTCCAGCGGTAATACTGGTTCTGGTGCAGCCCCTCGCGGCGGCACAGCTCCGCGATGCTGTCCTCGCCGCGAAGTCCCTGCAATACAATGCGGATTTTGTCTTCCGGGCTGAACCTGCGCCGCGTCCTGCGTTTGATCTCCCGGACGGCCTTCTCGACCGCCCCCCTGTCGTCTTGTTTTTGTCTCATCTTCGTTCCTTTCAGTCTCTACGATGAGCCAAAAACATCACCTTAACTATTACCCTCTACCTGTCCAACAAGCCCTGACGGGGCACAGTCCGTCCTAGCGGAAACAAGCTCTCCGAAAATGTTGATGGTCGCCGTACCCCTGACCCCCTGTATCAAAGGGTCCCAAACCATGCCTTGCTAACCCATTGAGGAATCAAAGGAGGCGTCTGCCGTTTCTGGCCGTATTAAACCATGTGTTTTGATACTGCCCAGCCAAAGCAATCATCATCTTCTGCCCCTCACTGTATTGGAGACTCTCACTACGAGTGGTACAAAATATCGGTCTGGTCAAAGTAGCTGATAACGGCGTCAGTTGGCTCCTGCCCCACTGGCTGCGCGTTCGAGTTGGCATCGACGAAATCCAGCTTGACCACCCAGCGCTGTCTCTCCCAGCTTTGCGCCTCCCTCTGCGGACCGAACTCCCTGGCGACCCCGGCTCCCCCGTAAGAGGCGGGACGAATAAGGGTCTCCGATGAAGGCTTTCTGTCCCCGTTGTCCGTCAGCGCGGCCGTCAGCGAGAAAGTCACACCACGGCCAGTGAAGTAGATGCTCTTGTCGCCACCCTGGATGTAGTAGCCGACGCGGGGATCGAGCTGCCCCTGGTTCTCAATGAAATAGAGCGGCAGTTTTCCGTAAGTCTCCTGGACCTGTTGCCGAATGGCTTCCGGGATTTCCGCCGTCGAAACTTGGCCGTCCGTAGTAATAGGTATCCGAATTTGGATCAGCAGGAATGCAACGAAAAACAAGGAAAGGAGAAAGATGACTGCTTTTGTTCTCATTGCGTCCTCCCGGAAGAGGAGAGCCGACAGTTGGGATAGGGCATCTGGTTGACCCCCGCCAGATTGAATAGATCGGGGAAAGATTACACGAGGGGAGAGGGGAAAGCAATTGGGAACAGGGTTTCCGGGGCCTATAGCCGAGCGCCGAGTGCGGTCGATGCGGACAAGTCCCAGATTACTCCCCATAAGTCGCGTTCGGGGACATCTGCCTATTGTTCCCTCAAACTCCGTGAGCCGTTCCGGAGACCTTTTTGGGGTCAGTTGGATGGAACCCGATACCAATCGTTCCAGAACGAGGCATTGCCTGGTACACTTTGGGCTGTCAGAAATTCAAAAACGGACATACTAGCTAATGTTTAAGTTCTGGCATCCCCTTCGGATCACGGCGGCGTTGTTGTGCGCAGCGACCGCTCTTCCAGCCCAATCCGTGCGAGTTAACGACCTCGGCATCGGCAAATTGCTGGTGGCCCATCGTGATTTTCCCGACCCGAAGTTCGCCGAAACTGTGATTCTGCTAGTCCAGCACGACGAGCAGGGCGCAGTTGGCCTCGTGATTAATCGCAAGACGAAGGTGCCGATTTCACGGGCGCTCCGACAACTTAAGGGTGCTAATGACTGGTCAGAGCCGGTCTATGTGGGCGGTCCGGTGGAGATAGCGGGAGTGCTCGCGCTCCTCTGGTCACAAGCCGAGAAGGACGAAATGAAGTCCGTCCTCGGTGAGATTTACTTTGTCTCCAGCAAGCCGCATCTCGAAAAGATACTGGCTGAGGGACCGATGGCCGCAGAGTTGCATGTTTACCTGGGGTACAGCGGCTGGGGTGCCGGGCAATTAGAAAACGAAGTGAAGCTGGGAGCGTGGTACATCTTTGATGGTAGTGCCGGTCTGGTCTTCGATTCCGACCCAGCCTCGCTGTGGTCCAGGCTCATAGCTCGGACAGAACAGCGATTCGCCGGTGTTCAGACACCAGTTTGGACGGCTCTCATAGCGTCTCAGCGGGCGACGGCGCTTCAATTAAAGGGACGTTAAGCCCATACAATGTTCACGACGTAAGCGTGCCAGTGTCTGGATAACGGGCGTCCCGGACAGGTCGAATCCATTGACACCCGAGAAGTCGCGTTGTGGGAAGTGTGGGCGAACGGCACTCTCTGGGATAGATCGCGATAAACGGCGTTCTGTAGAGTGATCGGCTGCCACCAGAGAGTGCGGTCAGAAGAAAGATCAATAGATCATCACGCCACCCAAGCCTGCCGGAGCAGCCGCTTCGCCTATGTCGTTAATACGGGGCAGCCCATTCGCTCTGGGATTCTTTGGACACGACGCCCGCAAATATTTCAAGTCGGGAGACCTCGCTGTGACCGCTGTATCAATTGGTCGAAAACCAGAATGTGGTCTTTACCGCAAAGAAGTTGTCGCTCGGCGCCGAGAACGATCTGAACATCGTTCCCAGTCCCGCCCTCTCGCGGATCGCCTGTGACTCGAAACGGTTCTGTTGCCACACCAGGTACAGCGTGCTCCCGGGACGCCATTCCCAGCGCAGCACCAGGTTGCTGCGGTACGATTTCACTTGGAAATCGGGATTCTCCAGTGTGAAACTTGCGGCTCCGTCTGTTACCATCAGGCTGCCGTCGGCTAGCCGCTCCAGGGTCGTGCCGTTTTCCCCGTAAACTAGCAACTCGCGAGACTTCGGCGCCAACAGCTCGCCAAACCGGTCGTAGCTTCCGCTAGCCGCGAAGGGTTCCGCGTAGAAATCCAGGTTCAGGTCTGGCTTGAACGTGTAGTTCAGGCGCAGTTGCACGGAAACCGTAGACTGCCGGATTTCTCCGAACATGTATCTCTTCCCGTACACCTCCGGCCGCCCTCCGTCTTTCTGGGCCAAGTATTGCCGCGTGGATAACTCGCGCCTATAGGTGGGGCTCATCGAAAACTGCCAGGAAGGCGCCGGTCGAATTGAAATTTCAAATTCAAGTTCCCGCGCGGAATCGCCGTCCTCGCTGCCATCCACCGACCAGGACGTGCTCCAGCGGGTTCGCGATGTGTTGGAGTTGCGCGCCGTCCCATTCACCCCCCAGCGTCTCGGAAGCTCCATCAGCGGTCCGCCGCGTGTCATGGAGGGGTCCTGCGCGCGCAGGTTGAGATTCCACCCCACCGAGGTATACCAAAAATTCCGCCACGTCGCGGATGCCAGCTGGCTGAAGTTGCGCTGCATTCCCACACCCCGGTCCCAATAGAGGCGTGGAGTGAAGCTGGTGTCGATCTGATAAGAGTGAAGATACCGACCCGGCCTCGTCTCACGGTAGGTCAGCCGGTTGGTCAGCCCGATGTCGCCCGCAGAATTCAGTCTCCCGAAATCGTTCGTTTCGAGCTCCGGTGTATCATTGTCCATGGAGGTTCTCCACAGCCAGTGTTCGCCAGCGACTTTTTCCAGACTCGCCTGTAGCTTTGAGCCCGCCAGGGTGCGCCGAGTTGGGTCAAGACGCATCCCGCCCGGGCGGTCCGGCCGCTGGAAGAAATGCGTGCTGCTGCGTTGCACTCGTTCGATCGCGCTGGGCTCCCCGGCCAGATAGCTGAAGGAAGCCAGCCCTCTGGCCTCATAGGCGTTGTTGCCAAAGCGCAGCAGAGTATCCACTGCACCCGTTAGCGCACGGCGAACCAGACGCGCCGATAGTGGATCCTCCGGCTTCAAGTCGCGCTCCAGCGCGGTAAACTGAAAACCGACCGTCGACTGGTTGCTGCCAAACTGCTGCTCCACCCGATTTACCGCATAAAATGTCCGTGGCGCAACCAAGGTGTCATTAAACGCGCCCGTTTCACGATCGAAACTCCGTGCATGTTCCGCCGCGGTTACCGCCACCAACGCTCCAATGGAAGTGCTCGACCCCAGCCGCCCGGTGATTTTCGCCGCGCCCAGTAACGTGCTCGTTGCTGGGTAGTCCACGTAGTCGCCGTCCGCCGGACCTGTCGGCCGAGCCCCGATCCGCCTGGAGTAGTAGAAATTCGTAACCGGACCCCTCAGCAGTTCGCTGCCTTCTTGAAAGAACGGGCGCTTCTCGGAAAAAATCGTCTCAATGGTGCTCAGGTTGACCTCTGCTGGGTCTGCCTCCACCTGCCCAAAATCCGGGTTCACTGTTGCGTCCAGCGTCAGATTCGATCCCAGCGCCACCTTGGCATCCAGCCCGACGCGCCTGTCCAAGTTCCGCCCATCATCGAACGGATTCGCCGGGTCGCGCTGTCCTGTTACGCGCGAGAACCCCGCGATGTACGGCAGCAGTTCCAGCCGTCGCGGCGACCTGATTCCTTCCAATCCCTGCAGTTCTCCGAAACGAGAAGCCCACCCCCGCTCCGTACGTGGGATCATCACCCAGTAGTCATCCTCGTTGAGAGTCGGCGTCCGGCGCCGGATATTCAGCCCCCAGATCATATCGCTGCGATTGTTGAACCGGAGTTGCGAGAACGGAACCCAGAACTCAGCTGTCCACCCCTCCTCGTCAATTCGGGTCCGCGCCACCCACACGGGATCGAAATTATTGTCTCCGTCCTCAACGTCAGAAGCATGATACTTATCTAACCTCACGCCGGAGGCCGTCACGCCGAAGCTGTAGGCCGTGCGGCGATCCCAAAATGTGTCCAGCGAAACGAGGATATACTCCGCCTCAACCTCATCGTCACGCCTGCTCATCGGTGCCTGTATCGTCCCCGGTCGGCTGCTGTACATTCGCGCGCCAACGTAGATGGCGGTTTCGTCATAGACGAAGCGGACCACCATCGGCTCAGTCGGCGCGGCTCCCTCCACAGGCTCCTTCTGGACGAAGTCGGTGATTGGCGCCGCCGCTTCCCAAACCGCCTCATCCAGTTGCCCGTCCAGGCGGATGGAGTCATTTGGAACTCGCGCCGCGTAGGCCCGCTTGGCATCGGTTCCGTTCCCGTCGGGCGCCTGGGCGGATGCCTGCGCAATGCTCAGCCACCCGATTAACAACCCGATTGGAAATAGCAGAGCCCGCACAGTGTGCCACCGCCTGGTTTGATCGCCGTCAAGTTGTTGGTGCTGCCCGGTCCGCTCCCACCGAGCAAAACGGCGCATCAGGACAGCGCCGGCTATCGCGTCTCTATCGTCTGGCTTCCCGGCTCCCATATTCTTAAAGAGATATAGTACCTCCTTTAGGAGTATGGTGAGCCGGCCGGGGGAACATGTACCAGCGGGAGTGAGACAGAATCCCATGGACGAAGCACGGAGGGAGCCCCCGCGGGATTAGTAACGATCAACGGCGAAGTGTGGAGTAATCCTGCCCGACGGATAGGTAAACGCTAGGCGACTACACAGGATCTATTTCCCAGAACGCCGTTTCTGGACAACGATGAGCCAAACCAAATCCGGGCGGGAATCAGTCAACATAAGGCGACAAGGGAAGAGGTTATGACAAGCTGCTGATGAGGCCAGGCTCGGGGCCTGCGGCTGGGGTAACTGCACCGGCACCCGCCGCTTCAGATCTTCAAATCAGTTATCCTAGTCCGCGCCCCAACGAAGCTATTGCACGGCGATGGAGACGGTGTTGGAGGTCACGGATGGAAATCAATGGTGCTATACTTTCAACCGCCGGAAGGTTAAAAAAACTAATTCCGGTGTAATGAGAGACAGAAGCCCGGTAAAGTAAACGCCAGATATCTTGGGAGGGCGGTATGGCTACCCGATTTGCGCTCCGTATCAGTTTGCCCTTATACCTTTTTTTTGTCAGCACAGGGGCCACGAGCCAAACTGTTCCCGAGATGCTCGAAAAGCTGCGCGCTTATCCCGATCTGGTAGTCTTCAATGGAGACATTGTCAGCTTGGACTCGCGCATGAGCCGACACCAGGCAATGGCAATCCGCCACGGACGTATTGTGACCCTTGGCGGCAACGCGGAGATACAAAGCCTCGCCGGCCCCCAAACGGAGATGCTCGATGCCAAAGGCCGTATGGTCCTGCCGGGACTGATTGACTCCCATGCGCACCCGCACCTTTATGCCATTCCCCACTGGTTTTCTAGTGATTGGGCCACCAAGCGGTATAACAAACCGGAACTGCAAATTACCCATGTCAGGGGAGACAACGCCAGCGAAATTCTTGCCAGGCTGGAGCAGGCCGTGAAGCAGAGAGCAAAAGAACTCGGCCCGGGGAAATGGGTTTGGATCAGCCTTTTTTCCAAAGACAACCTGAAGGAAGCCCGCGACATCGTCTATCCCATATTCGACCGCAGTCGGCCAATGTTGATGCCGGAGATGCTGGACCAGTGGGCGCCGGAAAACCCTGTGATGGTATTCGGCCCGAGCGTCACAGCACCCAGCCTTAACAGCAGCAAGGCCAGGGAGATCATGAAGCGCATCCTAGGCCGCGAGGTCTTTAGCTTGGCGGCCTATCCCGCCGTAGCGTATGACATCCTCCTGGAAGGAAACACAGAAGCGATTGGCGACTTGTTGAAGCAGGAAATCCTGACTTGCCTTACCCGATATGGCATTACTTCTTTCACGTCCATCGTATGGAGCCTCGGAGTACTGAAAGCGGCCCGCATATTAGACGAACGTGGAGAGCTTCCAGCTCGTTGGGGGTGGGTGCACAATATGGGTTTTTCCGCAGAAAATCCTACGGACTTCTACCGGCGGCTAGGCGATTTCAGAGGACAAGGGAGCGATTATCTGTGGAACATCGGGATTGCATCCGGAGCCTGGGAGCGTTTGCCCTGGGCCTGCACTCGGGCCATTCCCTTGGCTGTCCCGACACGAGTCCAAGGGGCTGCTTCCGTTACAGTCAATCCCGTCAACGGCCAGAAACTCCCTTGTTCCGATCCGATCCGCTACGACAACTCTATGACTTACCAGACGACCAAGGAAGCATTGGCATCCGGTCTGCGGGTGACGTCCCTGGATGCCTATAATGACGGCACCTATGACGCCGTGTTCCACATGCTGGACGAACTGGTCCAAGCCGGCAAACTCACCTTACCCGAAGTGAAACAACTGCGCATCGGCCTGGATCACAACCTGATTGTACGCCCCGACCAAATCGCAAAGCTCGCAGAATATGGAATCATGCTCAGCTTTCAGGGGTATCAATTGTATGAAGACATCAAGGGTCCAACCTTCCTCCGGCAGTTTGGGGAAGATTACCTGAGCTGGATGATGCCGGTGAAAAGCCTGGCCGATCAGGGAGTCCGCGTTACGCTGGGGACCGACGCTCACCTGACCCGCATCCCCAAAATCGAAGCCCTACCGATGGACTGGCCCAGGGACTGGGAGGGTTCCATGTGGAACTACTACCAATTTTTCGTAACCCGCAAGATGACCGGCGATTCTCGCAAAAGCATGACTGCCGGAAAGGTCTTCCTGAAAGGACAGGCGCTGGACCGTGTGGAAGTTCTCAAAGCAGCCACGATTCACGGCGCGGAGATGATGCTGCGGGAAAAAGACCTGGGCACACTAGAACCCGGCAAACTTGCCGACTTTATCGTCATTGATCAGGACTACTTTACCATCCCCGAAGACCAGATCGGGACCATTGAAACTCTGCTAACTGCAGTGGGTGGAGTGGTTCTCTATAAGAGCAACCATTTCTAGAGCATTTTCACCATTGCTGCAATGCGTGCCTCGTTGTCATTCCGAGCCATGTCCCGAGCCATGCCGAGGGATCGTCAAAGGGGCCGTGAGGGAGAGTCCCACTCCCTTGTTGCAGCGTCCTGGCCCGTTTCACGGGTAGCTGGGCCGGGGAGCCGCGCATCGCTCACCCCTCCAGCCCACTTATCACCTGACAACTTGCCCTGACGAAATTATTTGGCCTGCACACAACCAACTCCCCTCAGATGGAACCCACGACCCGACCCCTTAGATAATTGCCTCGCCTTCCGTTCCAAAGCAGAGCCAGCCCACCGCATCCTGCACCCCGAAAACGGTTTCACAGCCCCAGGCTGTGATATAACTCTCTCACTGAGACTGGTACAAAAAATCGGTCTGGTCACGGTGTCGTTCAGAATCTTTTCCGATTGGGAAGGCAGCGACTAAAATCGACCCACCATCGGCTGTTGAGGGCACGTTTTTTCGCGACTGGGGAAGCCGTCACGGCAGCCTGACCAAATGGCGACCATCAGGCACCGGTTTGCTCAGCGGTGGTTAAGTTGACAATGCCTTAATACGAGCCGATGCCGGTAAGCTCGATGCTGAGCCTCCTGAGCTCCTCGCGCGCTTCCTCATCATACGCCAGGGAGTTGGCGCGCGCCGGGCTCATGCGATTGAAATACTGGCCGCTCTCGAGATCGGGCGAGTTGAGCAGGCGCAAGACAGCCTCCGCCCCGTCCTCCACCGAGCTCCTGGGCTGCGCCCCTCTGGAGAGCACCATGTTCGTATCCATGAAGGTGGCCGGATGCAAGGCGCTGACGATGACTCCGGTGCCCTCGAGTTCGCGTGAGAGGTCGAAGGTGAACATCACTTGTGCAAGCTTGCTCTGTCTGTAGGCTTGCGAATCAGTGTAGTTGCGCTCCAGCATCACATCCTCGAAGTCAATCGCAGCCTGGCCGGCCGACGCGACGTTCACGATCCGTGAAGGGGCGCTGTCGATGATCCGCGGTAGCAGCATTCGGGTAAGCAGGAACCCGGAAAGATAGTTCACCGCGAAGTGCAGCTCGTGGCCGTCGGCGCTGACTTGACGGCCGTCCTCAGGAGTCAACCATATTCCGGCATTATTGATGAGGACATCCAATCTGTCGTAATCCCGCAGGATCGTCTCGGCGAACTCCCGAACCTGATCGAGCGAGGCTAGGTCCGCAGCATAGAACTTCGCGCTGCCTATCCCTTCCTGCTCAATCTCGTCGACAACCTTCACGCCGCGCACGCGATTACGGCCATGAACGATGATGTGAGCACCGGTCGTGGCAAGTCTACGCGCGACTTCATGACCGAGGCCGCTCGTGGAACCCGTGACGAGTATGACCTTCCTCTCGGCGAGTCCCTCGCTGACATACGCTAAGGATTCCGTCTCAACCGACTGTGCCTTGCCTGTCGACGCGCTCAGAGCCAGTGCCACCGCAAGGACGGCACACAGCGATAACCTGCCGACCAGGGCTACACGACGTGAGTACACAAAAGTTTTTTCGGTAGCGCTCTTGTTTCGACTCATGACGGCATCCCTCCCGTTGCTCATGTGTGCTGGATTCTTCGCCTCTCCTCGTCAATTCCGCTCGCGCTCGACGAGCGCTTCACGATCATGGCGTCGCCGGCGCAACTCCGGGCAACTGGCGTAACCGATTAACCAGCTTGACCAGACCGACTTTTATACCAAACCCAGGGAGAGAGTTTACACCATAGCTTATGGCTGTGAAATGGGCTTTGGGAAGAAGGCCGGGGGTATTGCCAAGTTAAGGGAAATCCCCCAGTTGTCGAGGCGAAAACGGTCTGCTCTGGAACTAAGAATCAACAACTTATAGACTGCTATGAAGCGCTCACAAAAGGCTCAAACCGTTAACTTGACAGTACCAGGCTGAAGCACCCAAGAAAATGATTCCGATATCCTCCAGGAATTGAGAGTTGTCTGCAAGAGCCGATGGGAAGGCCCGTGGTCAGCAGTTCGGGACTCGCTTTGGGGCAGACAGGACTCTGTCCCGAGCCCCGGGACCCAGCCAAAAAAAATCGTGCGCTCGAACCCCTCGAGAGTGTATAGTGCGGGCTGTTTGAGCTAAAAAGGAAATTCCGATATAACGGCGAGCACGGCAAGAGAGTAGCTTCGCTCATGGCAATCCGTACCGCAGGCATCATCTCCAAACCGCGAAAAGCCGAGCTGCAGCAGATTGTGCCGAGCTTGCTGGGCTGGCTGGCCGAAAGAGGCATCCAGGCTTATCTCGACCGGGAGACAGCCGACAGCCTCGATTCTTCCAGCAAAGCTTCCCTGCCCGCTCAGGTAATCACCCGGAGCGAACTCTCTGGCAAGTGCGATTTGGTTATCGTGCTGGGGGGAGACGGCACACTGCTGGCTGCCGCACGCAACGTCCACTCCGGCAACATCCCGATCCTGGCCGTAAACCTGGGAGCGCTGGGATTCCTCACCGCCGTAACCACCCAGGAACTGTACTCCAGCCTCGAATTAATTCTTAACGGAAAGCATCAAATTGACAGACGCAAGCTATTGCAAGTGCAGGTGATCCACTCCGGCGTGCCTGGCTCTACTTACCACGCCTTGAACGACGTTGTCCTCAACAAGGCGGCTATCTCGCGGATATCAGACTTTGAAACATATGTGGATGGAGTACTGGTAAGTGTCTTCAAAGCCGACGGGCTAATCATCTCAACTCCGACCGGTTCTACTGCCTACTCCATGGCGGCCGGGGGACCCATCGTTTATCCCACGGTGGAAGCCTTTATTGTGACTCCCATCTGTCCCCACACCCTGACCAACCGTCCGCTGGTTGTGCCGGACCGCGCCCGAATCGAAGTCACCGTAAAAACGGAGACGGAATCCGTTTTCTTGACCGTGGACGGCCAAGTCGGGCTGTCCCTGAACAACGACGACCGGATTGTCTGCGACCTCTCCGAAAGCTGGATTAGCTTAGTGCGCCCTCCCCACAAAGAATTCTTTGAAGTGCTCCGCAGCAAATTAAAATGGGGAGAGCGGTAACTAGAGCACTTTCACAGTTAGTGTATAGTTCCCCGCTCCCCGCTCCCTCACGGGGTCCCCAACGCGCCGCTTTCAGCGCGATGGGGTGTTTTGTCTTACGGTCGCGGCTCGGATGGATTCACCAACAACCCACTCCACGGCAACTCTGAAACTGATTGGTCTAGGGGTACTGTCAAGTTAACGGTTTGAGCCTTTTGTGAGCGCTTCATAGCAGTCTATAAGTTGTTGATTCTTAGTTCCAGAGCAGACCGTTTTCGCCTCGACAACGGGGGGATTTCCCTTAACTTGACAATACCGTAAATATGGTAATAATCCTATGGCAATGAAATTCACACGGAGAGAGTTTTTACATACAGCAGCTGGTCTTGGCATCGCCAGCCTGCTACCCGGTTGTGGTGGTAATCAATCAGAGCAAACTGGCGAAACTGTTCAAACCAGTCAAGCATCCTCTTCCACCGCAATTCCGAGCAGATTAATCCCAGGCACCAACGAATCACTTCCTGTTGTTGGACTTGGGTCAACCAAGGCCGTTCTCCAGATTCCCGATAAAGGGCCGGAGGAACTGAGCGCCATCATTCAAACCCTGGTCGACAACGGGGGGAAAGTGATTGACACCTCATTCCGGGTGGAAGGAATCGACCGTCCCTTTGGACAAATCCTGCAAGACGAAAAATGGAGCGATAAATTATTTGTCTCCCAAAAAATCAATACCCTCGGGAAACAGGCAGGTATCGAGCAAATGCAACAGACAGAGCGTCTGTTCAACCGCAGGCCAGCCGATCTGATCCAGGTCGAAAGTCTGAGGGATGCCGATAACCATCTAGACAGTCTGCGCGAATGGAAGGCCAATGGTAGAACGCGTTATATCGGTATCACAGCATCAGGCAGTAGGGATTTCGGGCGTATCGAGGCATATGTGAAGAATGTGCCTTTGGATTTTATTCAGGTAAATTATTCACTTCCAGAATTTGAGGCCGAGCAACGGGTATTACCTGCTGCAAAGGATTTGGGTATCGCCGTTCTGATTAGGAGTCCATTCATGAACGGCGAGTGGTTCACGATTACCCGCGGCAAGGCATTGCCTGGCTGGGCGGCTGAAATTGAATGTACCAGTTGGGCACAAATCGGCCTTAAGTATATCCTCGCAAATCAGGCGGTCACATGTGTACTAACAGAGACAACCAGTTCTGACCATCTGATTGAAAATATGCATTCCTCCCTTGGGAAAATGCCGGATGCTGAATTATTACGCAGGATGAAATCAGACGTATTGTCTATGATTTAGAAATAGAGGAGCAATACCCGGTTTGATTTATTTAGCATCAACTATAATATTCAATTTAAGCCACAGAGATCACAGAGAAAGTAACTATCTCCCGTAATAGCAGATTGCGGAAGCACTGGCATGGTCTTTCCTCGCAGCCTATTCCTATTCGAATCCACCACCGGCAACATTCCGGCTGCAAGCATCTCTTGACTCTCTCGTAAAAGCGAGAATACATTGGGTCCGAAAAAACAATTTCCTATCGATCTGAATTCGGAGGTCCCGTGAGGTTCGTCCGAGGCGATTGCGGTTCGTCGATCCTGTCCGAGCCGGGCGCCGAGCTAGCAGGTTGCCGCTCTGAACGGCACGACACTAGGGCGGCTCGATGAGTGGAGCCATTGGAAGACTGTTCCGGCGCGTGGTGTACCTCCGCGAGGGCGAGACAGCGGCGCTGCTCTGGTCGTGCCTTTTCTTCTTCTTCATCCTCTCGGGCTACTACGTCATCCGCCCCATCCGGGACGAGATGGGCGTGGCCGGCGGTGTCCAAAACCTGGCATACCTCTTCACCGGGACGCTGATCGGAGTGCTACTTGTCCATCCCTTATACACGGCGCTCGTCGCCCATCTGCCGCGGCGCCGGTTCGTCCCGTACATCTACCGGTTCTTCATACTGAGCCTGATCATCTTCTTCCTCCTGTTCCGGGCCGCGGAAGCGACCCAGAGCGTGTGGATCGGCCGGGTCTTTTATATCTGGGTCAGCGTGCTCAACCTGTTCATTGTGTCCGTCTTTTGGTCGTTCATGACAGACATCTACAGGATATCGCAGAGCAAGCGGCTCTTCGGCATGGTCGCGGTGGGGGGCACCTTGGGTGCGACGCTCGGCTCGACCATCACTACCTTGCTGGTGGGGCTCCTGGGGCCGATCAACCTCCTGCTCGTCTCCGCCATCTTCATGGAACTGGCTGCCCGGACGTCGCGGGCCCTTGAGAAGCAGGAGGCACGGCTGGCGCTGGCAGCACTGGAGGACGAGAAGGAAGAGCGGAGGGAACCCTCGGCTGCCGGAACCGGCGGGCCGGAGGTGGTTGGCAAGGCGGGACTCAACCCCGATGCAGTCGCAGACGAGGCTGGCGAGCGGAGCGACGCAGTCATCGGCGGGGGCCTGTTCGAGGGTGTCCAGCGAGTCTTCCGCTCACCCTACCTGTTGGGCATCGCGGCCCTGGTGGCGCTTTTCGCCATCTCATCCACCTTCCTCTACTTCCAGGTGGTCGCCATCGTCGCGCGGGTCTTTGAGGACGATCCCGTCGGGCGGACGCGGCTGTTCGCCAGCAGGGACCTTGCCGTGAACATCCTGACGCTCGGGACGCAGATCTTCCTCACCGGTCGAGTACTGCGCTGGCTGGGTGTCGGCTTTGCCTTGGCCTTTCTGCCCGCCGTGAGCTTGTTCGGGTTCGGGATCCTTGCTGCGGCGCCCGTCCTCGCCGTTGCGATCGTCTTCGAGGTGCTCCGCCGGTCCGGGAACTTCGCCATCCAGCGCCCGGCCCGAGAGGTCCTCTACACGGTCCTGCCCAGGACCGACAAGTACAAGGGGAAGAACTTCAACGACACCTTCGTCTACCGGGTCGGGGACCAGGTGGGTGCCTGGTCGTACACCGCAATGGGATGGGTCGGGATGGGGCTCTCCGGCTTGGCTTTTGCCATGGTCCCTGTTTCGGCGGTCTGGTTTGTCCTGGCCATTTGGATCGGGAAGAAACACCGGGCAATCCACCGGAGCCAACCGGGGGCCGTGCCCGCCGACACCGTCCTGGAGACCGGGAGGGTCTAGCCTGGCAAAACCGCATGGCACTCAGCATAACCGCCAAAATGAGCCACGCTGCCCAAAGAGGCCACGGCGATGGTAACTTGACCCGATAGGGCGGCTGGCGTATGCTTCTCGGCAAGCAGAGTCTCAGTCGGAAACTCCGGAGGATATAGGTGCCTCGGTGGTTTCAACTCGTCCGGTCATTCCAGGAAACCGCCAGACTTACTCAATAACCGAGGCCAAGCGAGGGAGGACAATATGGAATTGACTCGCCGCGATATGCTCAGGCTTGGTTTGGGAACAGCTGCGGTGTCCACGCTCTGGCCACTTCCTGAACTGTTCTCGCAGAACCCCGTGAATAGGAAGGCCATCCCGTCGAGCGGCGAGCGCCTCCCAATTGTCGGGATCGGAACGAGAGACTACGAATCGGAAACACCGGAGGTTCGGGCGGAGCTCAAGGAGGTCCTTCGTCGATTCCCTGAGCTGGGCGGCGAGGTGATCGATACGGCGACTGGATACCGGCGCGGGGCCTCTGAGACGGTGATCGGCGAGCTAGTGTCCGAGCTGGGCAATCGCGATCAATTATTTCTCGCCACCAAGGTGAACGCGAGGGATAAGGCCGCTGGTGTCGCCCAGATCGAGCAGTCCTTTCAGCGGCTTCGCACGGACCGCATCGATCTGATTGCCGTGCACAATCTCCGCGACACTGCGACGCAGCTTGAAACGTTGCGCGAGATGAATCAGGCTGGCCGGATCCGCTACGTGGGCATCACGACATCGTTTGACCGTCAGTACGAAGAGTTCGAAGCAACCATGAAGGCCCAGACGCTGGATTTCGTGCAGGTCGACTACGCGCTCGACAATCGCGGGGCTGGAGACCGCATCCTACCGCTTGCGGCGGACCGCGGCATGGCCGTCATGGTGAATCTGCCCTTCGGCCGCGGCCGCCTTTTTGCAGCGGTGCGGAACAAGCCGTTGCCGGACTGGGCTAGGGAGATCGATTGCACCTCCTGGGCGCAGATTTTCTTGAAGTACATTGTTTCTCATCGAGCCGTGACTTGCGCCATCCCTGGCACGCGCCGCGTGAGACACCTGGTCGATAACATGCAAGCCGCACAAGGACGACTGCCGGACGCCTCCATGCGCCAGCGCATGGAGCGCTTCTTCGATTCGCTGACCTAATCCCGCCCACGCGGACACGAGCGACTCCCCCACCGGCACCGCGACCTCAGCCTGCTTCAGTACTCCCACGATCTGCTCCACAGAAAACCGCTTCCGTTTCACGGCTTGTCCCCCTTCTTGAAGTCCTCGATTCTGCCGCAAAACTTACTTTCAACTTGGTTCAAAAAACCAGGGGCCCATCACGCGGACTAATTCGTGAAAATGGATTGAAGAGCTGAAGCGGCGGGTGCCGACGGGAAAGTAATCCGAACCGCAACCTCTGAAATTAGCTTACGCAACAGCTTAGCGAACATATACCCCAGAAAAGCAGCCAACGCTTGGGAGGCGGTTCTCCGGAATGTGAAACCCGAGTGGACGTGTCCTCGACGATTACTCCTGAGTAACGGCGTAGTATTGACCGATCTTTTGCCACTTAGCCGTGTAGTCTCCATATCGGAAACTGACCCACTACCCAAAATCCCCTTTCATAGACTTCCACCACGTATAACCCATGGAAATGAGGGGGTGACAAATTGTGTCACTTTTACCACAGTTGGGGTATAATGGCCGGTGCGAGCAAGAAATCGCTTAGCTAGAGGATATAGAGGCTAGGCTCCTCCTATGAAACGCCTTCCACGAGATTGGGTATGTGCCCAGGGGGGTTTATGAGCGTTCAGAGGCAGCTAAAAAATGGAAATTGGGTGTAAACCACTCAAATCAAACAGACGAGATTATGGGAGGGATTCCAATGAGGAAGGTAAAGTCGCCGGAGGTGGTGAAAGCCCAGCAGGCGGGATTGATTAAAGCGGTTGCAGCCGGGAACACATACCAGACTTCTTGCCGTGTAATGAAAATCTCGCATACTACCTTCCAGCGATGGCGGGAGATGGATCCTACATTCCAGGCAGCGGTGGAAGAGGCCGAGGCTGTGGCGATTATGCGAAACGTCGCAGTGATTCAGGAAGCCGCCAAGAAACACTGGCAGGCAGCGGCGTGGTTTTTAGAGAGGAAGTATCCCCAAGATTGGGCTTTGCGGCAGGTTGTGACTATGGAAGACAGCCTGATTTCCGAAATGGAGAAGAGACTGCATGCGGGGCGTGCAAGAGCAGCAATTGCCGGAGGAAGTGAAGAAGTGGAACCTGAAACTGTCATCGGAAATAGCAAACTTGTACAGTGATCCCCACATCCGCCAAAAACCCCTCTGAATCCACTTCCCCAACTGCCTGATTCTTCGCGCTCTCAACCAGCCAAACTTAGCACGCCAAAAACAACTGTTTTTGACGGCTATCTCCCTGACCTCACACTTTTTGTATGTTGTTGAGATTGTGGGAGATTAGTTGAAGGGGATCGAATGAAATCGCCGGCCACTTCCTAGTTGGAACTGGGTTCCAAGGGAGCCGAAGGGTATCGGGGGGATGGCGACGTCTGGCAATGGATGAGTTGATTGATCGGGCCGAGCAATTGAAGAGTACCGGGAAGGCGAGCGGAGAGGTGCGCTGGCATGAAGACCGAAACTGGCCTCGGCCCTGAGCTCGGCTCTCAACCAGCCAAACTTAGCACGCCAAAAACAACTGTTTTTGACGGCTATCTCCCTGACCTCACACTTTTTGTATGTTGTTGAGATTGTGGGATGAAACCACTTCTAGTTGGGTATCTGGATCAATTGAAACGTCTCGCCGGCGAGACGTTCTTTCCTGGTCCCACCACCGAGTAGATTCGCACCTGGAACGGCAGGGAAAGGGCTTCCTACAGGAATCTAGAAGTTGGCGGGGGTTTTCGCCTCAATGGGACCCAATGGGGTTGTTTCTGGAGCGGTTTTTGGAAAAAAGGGGGGTAACTAGATAGTTACCTGGGCGGTGGATGCGGGTGAAGACCGGATTGGCCTGCCGAAGTGGGATGTCGGCTGAGCTGGATCGAGAGGACCATCCCATACATGTTACGCTACAGCTAAATCAAGCAAGCGTTCCTGTTCTTCTGGGACAAGTCCTGCTACTTCCCTATGATGGGACCAGGAAAGAACCTCGCGCCGGCGCGAGGTTTCAATCTGCCCTGCAACCCAGCCGTGCCGGATTTCTTGATTCGGCTGCAATCTGAGGGGAAGGAAGTCAGCACCCTAATCCTGGAGACGAAAGGCTACGATCCCCTGGAGGAAGTCAAATCGGCAGCAGCCCAAAGATGGGTCCATTCGGTCAATGCCGATTGGCAGTACGGGCAGTGGGCCTATCGAATTGTCCACAAAGTCACCGATATTGACCAGATTGTGAAAGAAGAGGCCAAAAGGGTTCAACCCTCTGCATAGAGGGCTTGCTATTGGTTGAAAGTGCCCCGGTCGGGTGCCCCCATAGCGCCCTACCGCTGAATAGCGATTTTCCTGGTTAGCCCATTGCCTGTTCCAGTTTCCACGGGTACTCAAGCGGCCAATTTCGCCGCCAGGCGGGTAGACTGACGAACCCCATAGGGGGGGTAGGGGGGCGCGGCTCGAACAAGGCTACCGGGGGGGCCTTCCAGGGAGGTTTTACCCAACAAAAACCGGAAAGACACACACACAGAAATACCCCTAAATAGCCATCGAAACCATGAGTATAGGGAAGGGCGTTTCGATTGAAAATAGCCGGAGAGACTGGCTTCAAACGGGTATTTTAGGCGGAGATGGAGCCGCTTGGAGCCTAATTGTAGCCCGGTCCCGCCATCTGTCGGAGTTGGTGGGAAAACCTTCGGGAATGAAACGCGGGCAAGAATAGGAAAGGCTACCCCCCACTAAACCCTTCGAGCTAGGCGGCTATCTGATTAGCCAATTCCAGTGGTTCTGTTGCAGATTCTGAGGCGGGTTGCTGCATGATATTGGCCTGTGCTCCTTCACTGCGCCGGGCTAGACTTCCACTCCCGTGCCAGCCGTTGCGCTTCTGCAATCTGTTCTGGCGTCATCTTGGCGGCAATCCCGTCCCGCAACTTGACACTAAGCTCGCGTTTTTCTCCCGTAAAATTGGCGGCGGCCAGATTTGCGAACATGTGAGCCTGGATGTAGTCCTGCGCAACGCCTTGGCCGCGCCAGTACGATATTCCCAAGCTGTTCTGTGCCTTGGTCTCTCCCTGCTCGGCAGTCTTACGATACCACTCCGCCGCCTCTGCATAGTCCTGCGGAACGCCGTAGCCAAAGGAGTACGCATCCCCCAAGAAGAACTGTGAGTTGGCATTCCCCTGCTCGGCAGCCTTACGATACCACTCCGCCGCTTCCGCATCATCCTGAGTAACACCGTCGCCAAGGGAGTACCCTAACGCCAATCTGTACTGTGCGTTGGCATTCTCCTGTTCAGTAGCTTTCCGGAACCACTTCACCGCTTCCGCATCATCCTGAGTAACACCGTCGCCCCTGCTGTACATTAGCCCCAAGAAAAGCTGCTCGACGGCATGTCCCTGCTCGGCACGCTTGCGAAACCCCTTCACCAATTCCGCATAATCCTGTGGGATACTTTGATCTTTGATGTATATATACTTCAACCCGATCTGTCCCTCTGCATGCCCCTGCTTGGCAGCTTTCTGAAACCACTTCACCGCTTCCGTATAATCCCGTGGGACACCTCGGCCATCAGAGTACATTTTCCCCAGGTTGAACTGGGCAGAAGCATCCCCTTGCTCGGCGGCTTTACGAACATCCGATACCTTTTCTGACTCGCTCTGTGGACTACATTGCGCCAGAACTGTCGCTGCTAGAAGGACCACACCCAGGAATACTCGTGGGAAGAGCGTCATTTATCCCTCGCTCAATCTGATTGCGCTAAGTTTACCACGGGTATGGTTTTAGAGTGTGGGATTCTAATGGGGACCCCATGCGCTCCTGCTGCCACACTCTATTATGTGACCTGCCTACAGCCGCGCCCGGCCCGCTGGCCGTTCCTGCTCATTACAATCAGAACTTCCCAGCCCTTCTCTCGGTCCGCAACTTGATTTCCACACAGAAAAACGGTTGGGAAACAGGTGATTCCCGACAGTCCTTTTGTTACCGTGGGTTCTCTTGGGCGTTCTTTTCTCGCATAGCCTCGGCGCGGGCTTCCCTCTATTATAAGCCTCGGCGCGGGCTTCCCTCTATTTGAAACTGGCCGAACGCATAAACTCCCCCAACCCATGGAGGACTCGAATAGTAAGTCTAGCGGTTCTCTTTCGGATTCAGAGGGCGGGACGCTGCATGATATTGACCTATGCGCCGTCACTTGGCCGGGCTAGGCTTCCACTCCCGTGCCAGCCGTTGCGCTTCGGCAATCTGTTCCGGTGTCATCTTGGCGGGAGGGTGTCCCATACATAGTTGAAGGTTGAACGGCGGTTCGGCCCGAATCGAATAGAATCGGGCCAAGCCTAAATCCTATAGAAGGAGAACCGCCGAATGAAGGGAAAATATCACGTTTTGGAACTGGGTTCCAAGGGAGCCGAAGAAACCATCCAGAAGTTTTGCCAAACCAACGGACAGATGCTGTTGCCGGTGGTGGATCTGATCACGGAGGCGCGTCTGGCGGTGGATGAGGTGATTGATCGGGCCGGGCGAGGTTTGATTGAAACGATTCTGAGCATGAGCGCAGAGCAAATCGCGGGGCCAAAGAGTCCCGGGAAGGCGAGCGGAGAGGTGCGCTGGCATGGCCGGCAATTGGGGAGGGTGAAACTGGCCGATCGCCAGCTGCGGGTGGAGCGGCCCCGGCTGCGCCGGAAGGGCGGAGGGGAAGAAGCGGTGCCGGCCTACGAAGCACTGCGGAAAAGCGAGAAGACGGGCGAGGAGATGTTCGAGGCACTGTTGAAATCGGAATCATTTTCTTGGGTGCGCCGCAGGCTGGGCTATCCCGACGGAAGCGACAGCCCATCTATTCGCCCCAGCATGCTAGCAAATAAACGTCTCGTCAGATGGCTCTCTGCCAGCAATAGCCAATAGTAGCGGGCATGCTTAATCAGGCGTCCTCCGGTTTTCACCAGCCGCTGCTGGAGGCTCGTCAAGGACCAGTTCCCGATTCTCTGTGGCACCACCAGCCGCCGCCAAAGATTTCCCAGACTATAGGCAATGATGGTCAGCCACAGCCGTACCTCGTTGGAGCGGAACCGATGGCAACTGAGCCGCGTCATCTTCACTGCCTGCTTGCCCTCCTTGATCCACTGCTCTGCCGTCCCGCGCTTATTATAGAACCGCACCACCGCTCGACTCGGAAGCGTCAGATTCGTCACAATGAACCCCACTCGCGGGAACAACTCCCCCGGATGATGTTCTACCTTGGCTACCACCCGTCGGGCCGTCTTCCAACTCTCGGCTTGGTACAGAAACCCCTTGTACTCCACCAACGGCTTCTGGCCCGGCCTTCCTACCGGAAGTTTCAGCAACTCCTCGATGTCCCGCTGGAGGTTCTCGTTGGAAGGGATGCGGATGGCATACTTCACACCCCGCTCCTCCAACGCTTCGTAAACCTCCGGCTTGGCAAAGGCCGCGTCGGCACGAAACACCACTTCCTTGCACAGCTTCTGCTGCCGCTCGATCTCCGGCAGGAGAAGTTCTTCCCAGTCATCGGCGCTGTGGACGTTACCGGGTCGCAGCTTGGCCGCCAAACAGTCACCCTCGCGATTGAACAGCAACAACGGGTGATAGCAGGTAGACTCGAAGTGCCCATTATAGGCGCTCTGTTCCTGCTCGCCGTAAACCGGGATCTCAGTCGAATCCATGTCCAGCACGGTTCGGTACGGCGAACCTAGCGGTTCTACTTTGCCGATCAGCTCCCGGTTCACCCGTGCCAGCCCCGCGAAGTTCTCCTCCTCAGCCAGCAACTCCGTCTCGAAGGTTTGCAACCGGGACGGCAGTGCTGCCCCTCGATCCCAATTCTTCTCGGAACCGATCAGCCGGAAGGTCGGATCTCGTGAGAGTTGCTCGGCATCGTTCACATCCTCGTATCCAGCCAAGCGACTGTACACCGACTGCCGTAGCAGGTCCGCGAGGGGCAACCGTGTGTTCTTCCCCCGAGGATCGGCTAGGTGCTGCTTGATGAGTTCACCGAATCCCAATCGTTCGTCCAACTCCCGCACCAGAATCAACCCTCCGTTGGAGGTGACCCGCGATCCGTGGAAAGCGACCTTCAACGAGGCATTAAAAGTGAGTTGAAATGGCTGATTTTGTCTCTCACCCATTCGGTGTGAACCTCCGGAAGGGAATGTTGCTGCTCGAACCAGCATCAATATTGACGTTGGAGGTTAGCAGAAGGTTGCTTCTACGATTTCAAACTGGAAATGCGGGTTGAAAGGGGTTTCGACGCGGAACTACCGCGAGGTGATCCCGGAGATGGCCAACAGCGCTGGGGTGTCGAAGTCTCAGGTGAGCCGGGAAGCGGCCGAGCAAGGAGCGCGGCGGCTGGAAGAACTGTTGGCGCGGCGCTGGGAGGAGGTCGAGATTCTGGTGATTTACCTGGACGGAATGCGGTTCGGCTCCCACCACGTCATCAGCGCCGTGGGCGTGGACATCGAGGGCCGCAAGCATGTGCTGGGGATTCAACTGGGCGCGACCGAAAACGCCGCTGCGGTGAAAGACCTTCTCACCCGCCTGCGCCAGCAAGGTTTGCGCACGGATCAGCGCTATCTGTTTGTGATCGACGGCGCCAAAGCGCTCCGCGCGGGGATCGAGGAAGTATTCGGCAGCAATCAGCTGGTGCAGCGTTGCCGTACTCATAAGCTGCGCAACGTGGCTGAGCGGTTACCAAAGGGCGACAAAATGCTGGCGAATCAGGTGCGGTCGCTGATGCGCGCCGCCTGGCGATTGCCCCAAGCCGAGGAAGGCATCGTGCGCATAAAAAAGCTCGCTGGGATGATCGAGTGCGATCATCCGGCAGCAGCCGCCAGCTTGCGCGAAGGGTTGGAGGAGACCTTTACGATCAATCGAGCCGACGTTCCTCCCAGCCTCCACCGCTGCCTGGCAACCACGAACCTCATCGAGAGCCCGCAGTCGGGCGTGCGGAAAAAGACTGGCAATGTTTGCCGCTGGCGCGACGGCGAGATGACGTTGCGCTGGGTGGCAGGAGCGTTTCTGCTGACCGAGAAGAATTTCCGGAAGATCATGGGTTATCACGATCTCTGGGCTTTGGCATCGATTCTCGGCCGAAGTCCAAACGCTGCTTCCTCTCACAAGGAGAAAGTGGCGTAATATGAACTCAACCCGCCGTCCCAACCTGCAACTGAGTTTGGGACACCTTCCGCTTGGCGGCAAGAAGGCCTCGCAACTCAACACTAAGCTCGCGTCCTTCTCCTGTCAAATTGGTGGCAGCCAGATTTGCGAACATGTACGCCTGGATGTAGTTCTGCGCAACGCCTTGGCCGCGCCGGTACGCATCCCCCAAGAAGAACTGTGCGTTGGCATTCCCCTGCTCGGCAGCCCTGCGCCACCACCGCACCGCTTCAGCATAGTCCTGCGGAACGCCTTGGCCCATGTCGTACAATATCCCCAATCTGGACTGTGCGTTGGCATTCCCCTGCTCGGCAGCCCTGCGCCACCACCGCACCGCTTCAGCATAGCCCTGCGGAACGCCGTAGCCTAAGACGTATATATACGACAACATTGCTGTCCGGTTAAAACTCGAACAGAATCAACTGGTTGGGATTTCTGACTAAATCGTCTGGGGAGCCCGATGCTTCCAAGGCCTGTAAAATGGGTACTTTCTCGAAAAGAGTAACACTGAGAATCTGTAAAATTTGGTAAAGGCTGGCTTCCAAACCGAGACGCTTCCGGACAATGGCCACGAGTACATAGATCGAAACGGCGATCCAGATTTGAGTCTTCACGGCGTTTTGGCTGGTGCCATAGAATGCCTTGATTCGCAGGTGCTGCTTGATCCATTTGAAGAACAGTTCCACCTGCCAGCGGCACTTGTAGATTTGAGCGATAGTGAGTGCGGGTAGCACGAAATTGTTGGTAAGAAACTTCAGGCGCTTGTTTGTTTCTGCATCGAAGTACGTAACGCGCCGTAGCGGATCGGGGTATGCCCTGGCCGAGGCGTTCCCGGTCAGGATCACGGTATGATCGGATCGCAAGCCGCTGGTTCTGTCTGCTGGATGAGAATAGCGGCGTTGGAGCAAGACGTTCTCTTTCGTCCGCACGACGAAAAATGCGGAGCAGAGTGTGAAGACAAAGAGTCGCTCGAAGTCGATGTAGCCGCGATCCATCACGTAGAACGCGCCCGCTTCCGGAACGATCTCGTCGAGGATGTTGACATCGTGCACGGCACCGGCCGTGACGCGGAGAAACGTGGGGATGTTGCCATGCAGGTCCAGCAGCGTATGCAGTTTGACGGCAGCCTTGTGTTGGCGGAATCGTGCCCACGGAAACAGCGAGAGGCAGAGGTCGATGGTGGTGGAGTCCAGCGCGTACAGGCTCTGATCCAGATCGACGCCGATCGGATCGCGCGCATACAAAGGCCGTGCGATGCCGATCAACACCTGGGCGAAGTCCGCGTAGATGCGCCAGTCGTGCGACTCGTTGGCATCGGCCAGTGTCGAGCGCGCCACGTTGCCGCGCAATCCGATGTGGTAGAGTTTGCTGGTCATGGAACGCAGACACGCCTCGATGTCGCGGAGACTCTCGCGGTAAGTCAACTGAGCGAACGCCATCGCCAGAAACTGGTCCCAGCAAGAAAAGCTTCGCAGATGATCGTCGCCACGGTAGCGCGTGACGCATTTGTGAAACTCGTACGAGGGCACGTGATCCATAAGCTGAGCGAAAACGGTGCGACCGATGTTCATGCACTCTTCTGTCGCCTACCCCAGTCTTTACGTTCAAAGCCATTTTTCGCCCTCGCGGATTTCAAATCGAAAAATGCTCCAATGCCCGTAACCTTTTGCTCTCATGAGACTTGTTGGCTGTTCTGAAATTTTAGCCGGACAGCAGTGATACGACAACTTGCTCTGTGCGTCGGCATTCCCCTGCTCAGCAGCTTTCCGGAACCACCTTGCCGCTTCCACATAGTCCTGTGTAACACCGTAGCCCTCTAAGTACGAAAACGCCAAACTGTACTGTGCGTCGGCATCCCCCTGCTCGGCAGCTTTAAGATAATCCGATAACTTCTCCGACTCGTTCTGTGGACTGGATTGTGCCAGAACTGCGACCGACAGCAACGCCACGGCCAGGAATACTCGTGGGAAGAGCGTCATATATCCCTCGCCCAATCAGATTGCGCTAAGTTTACCACGGGGTTTCAGCTGTTCTTACGCTGTTTATCAGTTATCGACCAGCCTCTCACCTCTATCAGTAAAGGGTATCTGTGAGTGATCGGAAGGGGGAGGGGCGGGTCAAATATCTGGGCCGTTCTGCCGGGTACCGTTGTCCTCTTTTTTGTGCGCAGCTGCGAAATAGGGCAGGGGGGAGTGACCCAAGCCGAACACGGTTTCAGATTATTTATGAAAAAGAAGATCAAATCGCTAACGCAAGCAGAAAAACCGCAATTTGCCCTTCGCGGTAGACAGGAAAAAGTTTCGAGTCAGAAATTTCCCCAGGTCTATACCAAAAAACTCCAAAGCTAAAAATCCCCCCACGCTGAAGCATAAAGGGGTACGGCGGTCTGACGAGTCCAAGGCACCCCCCCCTGCGCGGATTCCAAGGCCAAATATCTTCTAAGGAAATACCCAGAGTCCTGCCAATCACATCGAGGGTAATACAGTTCAGTGTATCGTCGCGCCACCGCAGCAGCGTTTGTATTTCTTCCCGGAACCACACGGACACGGATCATTCCGACCAATCTTACCAGTACCGCCGGGTTCGGGTATGTCGGTGCTTAGATAGTTCTGTCGCTCTGCTCTGAAGTGCCGGTAGGCTGCCAAGAGACCAGCCGCCATTCGCAAGGTGATGTCTTCCCGCTTTTCTTGTCTAATCGGCTTGGGCCGCATTCCAGGTTCTTCGTCGTGCTCGTGGTAGAGCATTAGAACAGGAATCATCCATCCGCCGTGTTTGTCACTGGTAATGAACTCGGCCCAACCCTCACGACGCATTTCAACACCGCGCATGAAGCCGCGAGCCCAATCGTTACCAGGGCAGATGCCGCTCTCGTCCTCCAAGAGAATCGGCACATACACATCATCCTTGTACAGCGTTGCCGCAATCGCGTTCCAGTGCCGCATCATGAGGCCCAAGATGTCGTTAACTTCGTTGATTTCGTTGAACTCGCAAGTATCCGACATTGCCCCACCGAACACCTCCGGCAAGTATTCGCTTGGTGGTACGGTTTCTGGACCGGCAATAAGCGCAGCGAAGAATCCATCCAACTCCTCGATGTTCATCGCTCTACCACCCTTGCACCCGCTCAAGAACTCTTCAAGGCGGTCGAGTTCGGCGTCCATCAGCGGTTTATTTTGGGCAAAACTCCTCATAGGCATATCCTGGCATACTCAATAACTGTTTACAGCAACCCCTCGCCGGTAGTGACATCGCAGCGATCCGCAGCATTATGGCACACGCTGTACCGAGATTTGGCGTGCCTCACCATTTCGCCGGCCAAATAGATGTATAACGCCCTAACTGGAAACTGAAACCTTTAACGCTAAAAACATGTGGTTTTCACCCAAGGAGTCCGGCTCGGCTTTACCGGGGGGCGGCTTTTGGCTTGGCTGCTGCGGAAGTAGAAGTTGTTTTTTTGCGCCGCTTTTGGGGTGCAGGTTTGGCGGGAGCCTCGCCAGGCAGTAGTTCAACCACCATGAGACTGGTGCTGAACTTCTTTGTGTCGTGGAGATCGAATTCTATGGTGGTGCGCTCGGCATTCGACGATGTGACTACACCGAGACCGTACTGCTCGTGCCTAAGATACTGAGCTTGCCGGAGAATTTGAACAAAACCTCCTTGACTAACCCGGAAACTGGATGGCCTGACAACAACCAGGGGACACATTGCGTCGGAATTAACTTTGTGGCTCTCCGGCAGTTGATAGTATACACCCGTTTGCCCCCAGTGGAGCCCTCCTGAAGCCAATGTCGATGCTGAAACCCCCATCAATATTGACGTTTTAAGCTAGCAGAAGCTTGCCGCTGTGTTTTCAAAATGGAAATGCGAGATTAAGACTAATTCATTTGGGCCAGCGTTGGTTACCGTCTGCCGGATCTCCTCGGCGCTTCGCCTCCGGCATGGCAGCCAGGTAATGGTTCAGGCCAGCAAGGGCTTCCGAGTAGCGATGCAGCCGGAGCAGAAGCATGGCTTTTTGCTTCAATTCGTCGAGCGATTCCGGATTAAGCGCGAGCGCCGTCTCTGTAATGTTCAAGGCACTGTGGAACTGTCGCGTATTCAGATAAATGCTCCGCAAGTTGTTCAACATACGGGTGACAATTTGCCGCTTGCCGACGCCTTCCAGATAGGACTTGTGAACCGGCACGGATTCTCCCAGCAACTGCTTCATTTGCTCCCAGCAGTCCTCTTCTGTGCGAATGCGTCCTTTGGCAAAGGGGTCGATCAGGATTTTGCAGTGGGGATGCTTAACCAGAAAGTGTCCGGGCATACCAACTCCAAACAGGGGAAATTTCAGCCGCCACGCGATCTCAAGGTAAACCGTAGAAAGGGTAATCGGGATTCCAGTTTTGCGCTCCAATACCTCGTTGAGAAAACTATTGCGGGGATCGTAGTAATCTTCGGAGTTTCCGGAAAATCCCTCTTCCTGGAACAGATATTGATTGATTTCGGCAATGATTTGCCGAGGATCCGCTGTGGAGCCGATGCGCTGCCGGACCGTTTCTGCCATGGTGTCCAGGCGGCGGATATATTTTCCCCGGTCCAGATCTGGATACTCGCCTGCGGCGATCAGCAAGGCCGCCTCCGCCAAGTCGATCCTTTCCTCCGGCTGCTGTATCAAGTCCCGCAACAGTTGGCGGGTTTGGGCATGTAGTTCCTGCCGATTTGTCATGGAAGACCTCTGGCTCCCGCCAATTGTTCCAAACCACGCAAGGTCATCAAAAGGCTGTTCACCTGACCAGACCGATCTTTTTTACCAGCATGACAGTGAGAGTTTACATCACAGCCGGGGCTGTAAAAGTGGTTTCATTGGCGGGAGAGGGCATAGATCCCCGGCGCCGGGGTCCTATAGCCGAGCGCCAAGTGCGGTCGAGGCGGACAATTCCCAGATTACTCCGCAAAGTCGCCTAAGTGGCGACCGATCCGGCGGGCAGGATAGGTCGCCACTACGCCGTTACACAGGATCTATCTTGGCCACTGCCACCTCAAATTGCCTCAACACCGTTACGATCTGCTCCGGTTTATACCTCGGCATCGGCATCTCTATATGTCCTCCTCCATGAGATTCTTTCTCACTTCGGTTGGTACAGAAATCCCCGGCTCGGTCAGACGCTGGCCGGCGGCTTTCTAACTTCTATTCTTCCCACCGCCGCCCAGCTCCCCGATATCAATCACCTTGCCGCCGCGCCGCACTTCCGGCAGTGACTCACGCTCCGGGGTTTGTGCGCCTTCGAGCTTCTCCATCTCCCGGCTCAGCACAAACAAATCCCGCTCTGCCTTCACAGCCGCTTTGATCACTGCCGCCTTTGGCGCGTAGCGCCGACGCAGATCGGACACAGCCACCACCACCTGCCCGTGGGCCTCGCTGATCCGGGCCAGCATTTCCTTCCGCTCGTCTTCGTTCAGGGCCTTACTCATGGCACCACTCTACCACCGCCGCGCCGGCGTCAGCCGCAAACCCTCTGATCGTTGTCCTTGTCCTTCTCACCGGCACCCTGGGTGCTTCCGCAATCTGGTGTTGTTAACTCTTTCCTATCTCCAACAAACAAAGTTGGTTATGCTAGTTTTACCATACTTCAGAACTGCTGTAGCCATTTCTGCCATCAACATATTGAAGATTACAGGGTTATTCTGATTTCACCAACAGTCGATTGCGGAAGCACACTCTTATTTCCTTTCTGTTACCGTGACCGGAGAACGAAGCTCGAAATCCAACACGGTCTCACTGGCGATAACGGCCGGTTCCCCCCGAGTGGCCAGAACAACACCCGTGCCAGCTCCCGCACCGGTAGCTGCGCCGATTCCGGCACCCTTTTTCCCGCCGACAATGGCGCCAATGGCGGCGCCTATTCCGCTGCCGATGGCTATTTTCGTGGCATCCTTGCTTTTCGTACTCTCTCCTTCCACGGCAATGGCATTGGTGGAGACGTCGATAGTCTGTCCGTCAGCTGTCTGCAACCGAGCAAGCTGAATGGCGAGCCGAGCGACGCCTTTTACTCGGCCTCCTTCATCGGCCTCGACAATCTGCCCTTCGACCGTTGCGCCCTTGGGGGCAATTAACCAATCTCCTTCGACCAGGGGCTCTTCCAACGTCGCAGTGAAACTTTCCCCCACCTGGTGCGATTCCGTAGAAAGGGTGCTCGTAGTGCGGACCTTCAACCCAGTTCCTTCCGCCAGGGTGACAGTGCGGGGCTGCGGCGGAGCAATCTGCTCGGACACTTCGGACTCATTGGCCGACATCCTAGCCGGAGAAGAAGCCGTTGGAGGGGGTGCTGCGAACTCCATGACCGGGCTGCCAACGGGAGGAGCGGCGCTTTCAGTAGGGTCTTCTGAGCTATTGATCGGGCTGCTTGCCTGTTGACATCCCGCATGCAGCACCACAACCGCAAAGGCCAATCTGACCCCCAAGAAAAAACCTGCCTTATCAACCTTCATGGAACTACCTCCTTTAGATTATCCAATATACTGGTTACCGACTTGGATTCGCCGGAAGAGACTCTGGCCCGGGCAATTCCAATCTACCCGGTAATGACAACTCTCATCTCCAATTATCCCGCGTTTACCCGCACGCGACTACCAACTTATTTCATGTTCCAGGGTTCATGGGACTACTCCCCCCCCGGCCAACTGACAAGACCGATTTTTTGTACCAGCGGAAGTGAGAGTTTACATCTCAGACTGGGGCTGTGAAACTGTTTTTGGTGCGGGATGGGGAGGGCTTGCTCTGCCCTGGAGCGGAAGGCGCAGCAATTGTCCAGGGGATCGGGACAGGGTCCTGTCTGCCCTAAAGCGAGTCCCTAAACTGCTGACCACGGGCCTTCCCATCGGCTCTTGCAGACAACTCTCCATTCCTGGAGGATATCGGAATCGTTTTCTTGGGTGCCGCAGCCTGGGCTATCCCGACGGAAGCGGCAGTCCATCGATCCACCCCAGCATACTGGCAAACAGCCACCGCGTCAGATGGCTCTCCGCCAGCAGGAGCCAGTATTAACGTGCATGTCTTACGAGCCATCCTCCTGTTTTCACCAACCGCTGCTGCAAGCTCGTCAAGGACCAGTTCCCGATCCTCTGCGGCAATACCAAGCTTCGCCAAAGGTTCCCCAGATTATAGGCGATCACACTCAGTCACAGACGCACTTCATTGGATCGAAACCGATGGCAGCTTAGCCGCGTCTTCCGGGAGCAGGTCCAGATGGATTTCCGCGTAGGTCTCCGTGCTACCGCGCCGCCCAACTCCCACGCCTGTTCGGACTGGATAGAGGCGCAAGACCGATCCGGCGGACACCACCACGTAATCGAGGTTCTCTTCATCTGCTTTGGCGAGCGCGTAGGAAACAGCCGAAAGGTGGGAGAATCGGGCGTTGGGCGCTTCCGGGGATTCGTTCCTCTCCAAGAAAACTGCGATGGCAACCTTGCTTTCCGCCGCCCGCAGAATGGAGGCCGGACCGGGCAGGGCTTCCAGAGAGAAGCCGAGTTTCTCTATCAGTGCCTTGCCCCTCAGCTTGAGCAGCGGCTGTGCCTGTCGCTTCGCTTCTTCCCAATCCGGTCTCTTCGGCACCCCGGACTCAAGCTCGTGCGTAGCAAACAGCCCCTCGTTTCTCAGGCCCGAAAGACGTGCCTCAACTTCTGGAATGGCAGAGTGAAGGAAGCGCAAGGCGGCATGGCGGTCGGGTTCCTCCAGCGCCGTCCGGCAGATGCGCTCAATCTTTCCTTGATCGAGATTCAGGAAGGCCGGGGGATTCTCACCTGCCGGGCCGCACAACGCCGCCTTGCCGTCGTAGAGAACCACCAAGACCTCAGGGCTTGCCCTGCCCCCGTGTCGCGCCCTCCAGACCGTCCTGAGCGTCCCTACCGTGGGCGCGCCCGTACTCTTGGCAATCGCCACTTCCAGGGCGTTTGCTCCCTTACCCAGGGCAAGACCTACGGGCCGGAGGCCGCGTGGCTCTGGCAGAGCCAGGGGGCGTAGATCATGGTCTCCCAGAAAACCCATCGGCAAGGCCGTAACCCTCGATTTCGCAAAAGTACCGGAAGGATAGCCTGCCGAATGGAGGGAATGCAATGGGGATTTGCGGCTAAGGTATGCACCTGCGAAGCCTGGGAGTGCTAATGCCGATAGATGCCCCATCGAGGCCCTTGACGAGCCGACCGATGGGCACCTTGAACACATCGCAGATGCGGAGAAGGGTGGTAACGGTGATCGGGCGGCCTGCCTCGATCTGTTGCCAGTGTCGAGCCGAAAAGCCGAAAGAAATCATATCCTCTTGGCTGTATCCCCTGCTCTGCCGCAGTTTTCGGAGTCTTTGCCCCAAGGAGTGAAAAACTTCGCTTGATCTACCACACGGATGCTTATAAAGTTTCACGAGCAAAAACACCACGACCAGATTAGCGTGGGATCGCCAAATCAGAATGTGACTTGGACGCAAATCCGGGAGGGGCAAGTGGCGCACAATCTTCATATTGAGATCGGGACCGGCAAGGTTTCCATGATGTATGTCGGCGGAAGTCCTTGGCACGGACTCGGCACCAAGCTGGACAAGCCAGCCACGGCAAAGGAAGCGATTAAGGCTGCCGGTTTGGATTGGGAGGTTGAGAAAAGGCCGCTCCAAATGACGGGAGACGGAACTGCGGTTCCTATTGACGACAGATACGCGGTCGTTCGAAGCGATCTGTGGCGGCGAAGGACTAATAAAAACAATAGTACCCCAGAGGAATGCCCTGTGTTCGGAATCGTGGGCAAAGGATACACTCCGCTCCAGAACCGTGAGGCATTCTCGTTCTTTGACGACATTGTAGGAAAAGGAGCGGCGATATACCACACGGCCGGCGCATTGGGGCAAGGGGAACGCGTCTGGATACTGGCCAAGCTGCCGGACTCGATCCGCGTGGCCGACGAGGACATTACGGACAAGTACCTGCTGTTGTCCAATAGCCATGACGGGGGCAGCGCGGTCCAGGTCAAGTTCACTCCAATCCGGGTAGTGTGTGAGAACACGCTCACGATGGCCCTCCGCACGGGGACAACCGTTCGTGTGGCACATACCAAAGACGTTCGTCAGTGGCTCAAGGAGGCCGAAAGGATGCTCGGCTTGATCCATCGCCGCTACGAGGACCTAGAGAAAAAGTTCAAGGCTATGTCTCAAGTGAAAATGGATTCCGACCGTCTCGGGGAGTACGTGAGTTTGGTTTTCCCCGAAGCAGAGGTTCAAGAAGAAAGGGCAGCACGAAGGGTCCAGCGGGAGCGCGCTCTTGCACAGCATTTTTTCGAGTCCGGAAAGGGGAACCAAATGAAGGGCGTTAAAGGAACGCTCTGGGCTGCGTACAACGGTGTAACCGAGTACGTAGACCACCGAGCGACAGGCGGCAAAGACCCTTCCAGCAGATTGGAATCGGTCTGGTTCGGAAATGGATACCTAATCAAGGTGCGCGCGTTCGAAATTGCGGAAAACAAGTTAGAGCCGTGGCGAGGCTGAGCCGGAGCGAAGAAGAAAGTTAAGGTAATTTGAATGCTGAGCGGCCCCGCATCTCGAAGGACGGGTATGCTAACCGAGCAGGTCTACATCACGATACCGGCGCCTTTGGCGGGTCGCCGGTCTGCCTTCGCTGCCTGAGAATATCTACCGTGCTTTGTCACGACCCGGTTATGCGCTCAATTCCTTCTCTCGCTCCTGAGCCCGATACCACGCGACTCGCTGCCGTCCTGCCTCCAACCGTGCCAATAATTCCTCGTCCCAAATATTGACACCGCCGCTGATGTCAGCGTTGATAGCTTGAACCGCCTTGCCGTCCCGCCGGTCGGTGAGATACTTCATGGCGTCCAGTACGATCCTGCTATTGTGGCTGCGCAAAAGACGCTGCCAAATCTTCTCCTCGTCCACCGTCGCCAAGACTCCCTCGGCTTTCGACCGAGTTACCAGCGCCCTTGCTCCAGGTTTCCGACCAGCCCGCGTCCTTTTGCCGCCGTGAGTCATCGAATCTTGAAAAGTTGAATAAAATTCAAATCACCACCCCGTTGTTTAGGGCAGCATTGCTCAATCCGAATTATACCCCGTTTGTTCGGCAACCAGGATAGCAAAGCGGGGCCACACAAGCCCAGGACGACGCAGGAGCCGCGTTGCGGGCCAATTCTGCGCGATTGCGGGCTATTCCTGCATACAACGCGGGTACGCGGTTCCCTTCTGCCACAGACCAGCATCGAAGTCATGGAAGCAGTTGAAATATCTCAACCAGACTACAAAGGCATCCTGCGCAGCTTCCTGATTGCACCGCCAGCAAATGCTAATCGAGCGGCGGCAAATAGCGGAACCGTGTGGCCTTCCTGGTTACGGGTCCCCCCTTTTCCACGAGATGGAGAATGCCCAGCCTTCGGAGCCCTTTCAGCCAATCATTTGCAGTTGTTTGGCTTCCCAGATCGAACAATTGCTGCACCGTTCTACAAGCCAAGTAAAAAGGTTTCTCCCCGCTCTTCCTCTGTAGCTCCCGGCAAATTGTAACCAAGAGAATGATTCGTGGGTCTGCAAACTGAAGTGCTACTTGTGGTGGGCTGACTTTCTTCGCGGTTTCCAGGATTTGATTCATTGAGCTTTCCCCGAGCGGTATTCTAGCATCCTCCCATGCGGCCAGGAATTCCAAGAAATATTCATCCCGTGTTTGGTCTGGCTTCAGAAACGGTTCCGCGTTTCTATGCCACAGGTCAAAGGCGTTTCTAAGAACGTCGTTCGACAGCGCCTCGTTGGGCGGCAGTTTTTCCTCTGTCCGCCAATGATCCTGAAGTGCGAGCAATGCCCTTGTCAATCTGAAAAGAAAGTCATGATTTTGGCGCTTTTCAGTTGGCATTGATGCTCTGACTGCCTGCTCTATCGAGTAAATTGCAGTCGGCGAAGTTGGATTATTTTTCTTTCTACTCCCCCCATTCCCCACCACATTTGTGCCATCTATACCTCTGTACCCTCTGTCCCTCTATACCCTCTGTCCCCTCTGTACACCTGGCCCAAGTCTGCGATAATCCGGCGAGATTGGGGTCAACGATTGGAATCTCACCGGATGGCTCACGGATCCAGCTGTAAATTGGGCCGTCCGGGTGTCTGGACGGGGGCAGGAGGCAATATCCGCCTTCCCCGCGAAGCTCACCATCTTCGAATTTGTGGGTTCTTACTGCCTTCGCCCGAAAATATACGTGAAATCCTCGCGCCGTTTGCACCGTGGGCAGCGTGGCGGCGTAACCGGGGAATTTCCTTGCCCAGGCTCGGTATGCTTCCACACGGTCAAAATCGCGGCAACAAAGGTCCCCGGACACCGACCCCAGGATCACAGCCAGTCCTGTGACTTTGGGCGATGAAAAACGTCTGGCGATTTCTCCCGGCCCCATCGGAGTTGTCTGGTATGGCTTCCAGCTTCTGATGGTTGGCTTCTTGCCTCGGACGGGGATGACCGAGAAGCCTAACCGGGCATACTCAAGAGCGTGCTCTCTGAACTCCATTTCGTCAGCAGGTGTGCCCTCCGGTTAATTTGCTTTTGGGGTCCTGCTCTTGCCGCGCTCGATCAACTGCCGTAGAGCCTCAGGCTCAACCAGCACACGGCGGCCTAAGCGGATGGAAGGGAGCTTGCCCTCCGCAATCATCTTCCGCAGGGTCCAGTGGCTCAGGCCGACGGTCTCCCCGGCCTCCCGCAATCCCAGTGCAAGTTTCGGTTCCATTCAAGACCTCCCTAAAAAATCCATTGACTAATATAGACCAACTGGTTTACAGTTGTTCTTAGGAGTCCCAAGTTGGACTCAGGAGTCTATATTATGAAATCCAAGCGCAAAGGTCAAGAAAAAAAGAAAAGTGCCCCGGACCGGCTTCGGGTCTTTGACCGAAACCAGATCGCTGAAATCCTTGGTATTGCTCCTGCGCTAGTCAGAAACTGGAGCACAGGAAAGCCATTCGAAATCAATGCGTCTGTGCGCGCTCCAGGGAAGCGGGGATCAGTAAATCTCTATCGGCTTGAGGACGTTTACCTATTTGGGTTAGTCCAGGAATTGGTCGCTGCCTTGATGTTGGCGGGTTTCAAGTGGCCATGCACGAAACCGTTGCTGTGGACGAAAGCAAGGGCGTCCAGAGTAGGCACGAGCATCTCGCGTGCTTCCTCTGGCGTGAGCGGTCGGTCTGAAAGAACTTGCGACAGGTTTTCTTCGGCGTACTCCATCACCATGTAGAGCAGCTCCATGTTGCCCGGCTGGCACCTCCCCATCTGGAAGAGCCGGATCAAGTGAGGATGAGATAGTTGCGCAGTTAGCTTCCACCGGGAGAGTTGAAGTTTCGCGTTTTGTGAATCTGCCGGAATGAGTTTGATCGCGGCTTGTTGAAATTCCCGCTCACCGTACTCCGTCAGGAACACAGCGCTGCGTTCGCTGCCACCCAAGTACTGGCGCAGAGGAAACTTCCCATTAACGACTTGGCCTTCCCACTGTTTCGGGGGCTCGGTCATTGCTTCCCCTCTATCGGCTCACTTCTGTCAAGACTATTCTATACGAGCACCCGCAGGAATGATTACCCGAGAAAGAGTGTCTTGGTACCCTCATGGATCTTGAATTTAAGACCTTCGGGTTAGCAGGCAGGGAAAAGCTGCGCTTCGCGGTCCAGAAACGGCGTTGTGGGAAATAACCCCTGACTAGTCGTTAGCGTTGCTCGGGAGCGCCTCGGTGCAGTGAGGTGGGGAAGGGGGCAGACGTTTTTCCGAGGCGCTTTCGATAACGGGGCAATAAGTCAATTGGGCTTCGGCGAGGGAAAGGCTGCTGCAAGCACTTGGTTTGAATGGAGTTGGACGCGTTTTCCCGGATAGGTCCTGTGTAGTCGCCTAGTATTTACCAATCCGGCGGTCAAGAATAGGTCGCTACTACGCCGTTACTCAGGAGTAATCGTAGTGAACGCATCTTCTGTTTCAGACGCTCACGTTAGCCCGCGGGGGCCGCACCAGCATAACTTTCCTCAGCCTTTGGGACTGCCTGCAAACTCAAAGAGCGCCTTCCTGATTTCAGTCGTCAGAATTTCGTGAACCCTGTGCGTATCGCTCTCGGCCGCGAGCATCGCCGCCACGCGCTCTGGAATGTTCAGCATCCTGTCCCGGATCGTGCGAGATTTATTGAACGCGAGCTTTTTAATATCTGACATCCGAACGAGATCGCCCATCCGCTCCTCGTAGTCGAGGCGCGCCATGCTGGCGCGATAATGTTCGCGAATCGCCCTATATGAAGCATAGCCGTCATCAGCAGTAGGTGCCGGCGGAGCTACCGGCGCCAGCTCTGGTTCTGCAGATTTCTTTTTTCCATTTCTTGCTGCCGTGGCATTCGGAGGTCGCCGCTGTTGCTGTACCGGCCGCGGTGCTGTATTCCGCATCCAGTCCTCATCTGCTTTTTTTGCATCGATCAGACCCTTTTGGTTTTTTTTGATGCGACCGGACAGGATCGCTTTTTGAACCGCCCTATGGGTAACACCTCGACGTTTGGCGTAAGCCCTTTGGCTGACCAGTTCCGCAGTTTCTTCAACACCTTTCATCCCTCAACTATAATCCATTATCTGCGCCGGCTACCAGCGGCTACCGGCTACCTCTTTTTTGGGTGAGACGCTAGCGATATTGTGCCATCTTCTCACCCGATCTCGTTTTCAGCCAGGAAGGACCCGCGATGTCGACCACTACTAAGAATTGCGCCCATTCGCGAGCTGTTTAGGCTCTCGGCATTGGCTACAAACCGGCCGCCTAACAGGCGAAGCCCCGTATATTCGCACCGATTCATTGGAGTTTCTCCGTTTCCGGTTCCCACGCCGTCCAATCAATCGGTTTTCCTTTCGGCGGATGGATGAACCGCTCTCTGCTATCTATCACGCCGATCGAGTAGCATCCGCCACACTTGTCTGAGTCGAGACAGCAAGCCAGCGCCGCGATGATCTGCCCCTTGTGCCACTTCATAGCCTCCAGTAGGTCTGGCGTCAGCGTGCCCTTCGGAGCACGGTAGCGGATTTGATTTCCCTGCGCCTCCAAGATGATGCCACGCCACTGTATTTCTCGTAAAACGTCCGTTGCGCTCACACGGATCCTTCCTCGAATAGCTGTTCTCCCTCTGAATTAGATATAGCGGGAAAATTTGCGTTTTTTTCGTGCTTTGCGTTCCCCCTATTGATTTCACTGGGTTTATCGCAGAACGCAAAATTGGACGGATTCGCTATTTGCATGTCGGGTTGAATTTGCGTGCCGACTTGCGGATTACGGGATGTTGCTTCCTCTGTTTGACCTACGGACTCTGCGGAACCCGGGAACGTAAGAAACGCAGAATTCCGCGACTTCTCTATACGAATGCTGCGCTTCGGACCGTCCATCTTGATGTCTATGCCGATCTGCCGAAGGTTTGGAGCCAGTCGGCGTAGACAACCGGACAATGCTCGGCCGTTTTTCGGCCAGGACCTCTCACGCCGTGTTTGGTCACTCACTTTCTGGTTCAGGAGTGTCAGGAGGTCGGTTGCAGTTCCCATGAACCGCTCGTCACTTGCCATAAGAAGCTTCATCGCTTGTGGCACAGGCGAAGCATCCAGAACTAGTTCATTTGCTGATTCACGATTGCCGTGGTAGGCATCCATAAATGAAGCCCCGCTCACGCCGAAAGCTGACTCGGCGGCTGTACCCCAGGCCGCGAAGTCCGCCATCCGGGGCGATTCTTTTAGGTGTGTAGTGGGCAGTCTCCGCAGTGCAGTACTAACAGCATCCAGGATGGTTCCGAGCAATTCAGGGCGGGCTTTCTGAAAATCCCTCCAGAACTCAGCCTCTCGCTTCCTCTTCTCGTCCGAGATCTGTGGCAAGTACAGAATCAGCGCCCGGTCCAAGAGGTCGCCACGAGTGGCAAGCTCCTCGATTCCATTCAGAATGACGGGCCGTGTCGCATCAAACAGAACTTCCTCACTGTCCGTATACAATTCTCGCGTACTAAAGCCACCGCCGGTCGCAAGGCGGCAGAGTGCATCTGAGAACCACGGCTGCAGGTGAGACAGGTTGTCGAAGGCTAGCATCCATGAGTTGGTGGCGGCGATGATGAGATCCCTTGCATTGCGAGGCTCTGAGCGCAGCGGAGCGACGTTCGGATCAATCAGTTCTCGCAGGAGACGTTCCAGCGTGCTCTTTGCACTCCCTTGTTCCCCGTGCAGAACCAGGACAGGGTATGGACCACGCGCCCGGAACGCTGCCACCAGAAAGCTCAGTACTAGCACCCAAGCGGCATCATCCGGGATGTTTGCGAAGGTCCGCAGTGCGCCCATACCGCATCCTCTTTCGGGAATCGGCAGAGGTAGCATTCCCCTCCGCCTAATGAAGCGCACGGGCGGCTTGTCAATCGGTTTCCATCCTTCCGCATCCACGCGAACCGATTGCCAGGCGTCATTCACTAGGTCTAGGTAGATCACATCATCGTCTCCGGCGATGCGCACAAAGACGCGCCGCTCCTGGCCTTGGAAGATGGCCTTTGCCGCAATCGTGTTGACAGCATTCTGGAATGCCTGTGTGCTGGGAGCTTTTCCCGTCAAACGATAGAACTGCCATCGCAGCCACTTGCCGAAGCCTCCCGACTTAACGGGCCAATTTTCGCAATGGTCTTTCACAGGCACGGTCGCGTAGGGTTCTCCAGATGGGCTATAGAATAGTTCCACGTCCTCGCTGTCGGCGATGGCAATGAGTTTGTCGGCTTGGGATTCCCGCTTGTTGCCACCGACAGCGTTTTCGATTATTCGCATGGCAGTGTACAGGTCCTGATTGCTCATGCCTCCTCCTGCCGCTTGTGCAGAAATTCTCGATAGAGCACTGAGCCGTTGCCCTCCAATCCACAGAGCTGCTCATAGCGGGCTTCAGCCCGCTCCTGCCACGCGGAGATAGATTGCAGTTTCTCCCAGAGTTTCTCATCCACATGCTGCCCCGTTGCCAACTGCTGTCGCACGATCTGCCGCCAGTCAAGTTCGTAACGGCCGAGGTCACGGAGCAAAGCCGCCGTCTGGATTCGCTGCCGTCGTGTCCACTCAAGAAACCGCTCAGCCATTTCACGGATCAAACGCCGCCCGCGTACTTGCGACGGAGTCGGTTTAGGTGATTCGATTCGCAGCTCGCGTTCCAACGTCCGTCGGTTCCCCTTCCAGCCACAGCGATGACAGAAGAAAAGTTCGCGCTCAAGGTTAGCCGACAGCGTCCAGGATTTCCCTTCGCAATGGCCGCAGCGCCATTTCCCGCGCTCCCGGCGTGGTCGTTCCGCGCCGTCGCGCTGTAGTAGTTCAGTAAAAGGGACTACCTGAGAAATCATTTCCCCGCAGCCTTCACCGGGATTGTGTTCTCCCGGATGATGCGCTCGATCTCTTGTTCTGGGATTCGGACAGATCGTCCGATCTTTGCGTAAGAGATTTTTCTTCGCAGCACCCAGGCCCGAAGAGTTGAAACCCTCAAGCCGAGCCGCTCAGCTGCCTGCTCTACCGTGAGCATTCTTGCGTACCTCCCGAAAAGTGCTTGCCTGCCGGTCTGCATTGGCATTACTATCTATACCCGCTGATTATATACAGTGATTATTGTCTAGCACAATATCAACCATGAACTCGGGTGGGAATATGCACTTGCAAACTCTAGCAAAAACAGCGGGCATCACAACGGCCAAGGCCGAAAGATTCCTGCTGGAGTTAGCCAATCTGCGCCCCTCCAAGGAGGCGCATGGCCGTCTTCTGAAACGATTCCCAGAATTCCTGCCTGAGTTCCTCCATGATCCGAAAATAGCCGAACGCCTTCGGGATTGGATTCTTAGTTTCGATTCCCACGGCGCACACGGTTTCATTTTGAAAGAGCGCAACGTGTTAATTGACGGCCACGTAGTGATCTTTGGGAGAAAAACGCTCAACGAAACCTGGGAAGCGTCCAAGTCAATATTCCTGATCTTTCTTTCGGCGGTGTTTCTTCCAGATATTTGGGCTTCCACTGATTTGCGAGCGGTTCAATGGAAGATATTCGGTATGCGGTTCTTCTCTAGAGGACCTACAGATAGCAACACATTTTTGCAAGCTGTACTAGACCCACCTCCACCAAACCCTTTTGAGGTAGCGATGCTGTACCTATGGGAAAATTTTCACCGCACAAAGCAATGTAAGAGTCCGAGTTGCAAAGTGACGCCTTACTTTTTCGCAAAGAAAAAGGGACAGGAGTATTGCGGTGAACTCTGCGCTGCCGAGGCGCAGCGGGAATACAAACGCCAGTGGTGGGCCGAGCACGGCAAGCAATGGAGAAAGGAGCGTAAGAAATGAGCGTCTATCGTAGGGGGCAGGTTTGGTGGTATGAGTTTCGATTTTGCGGACAATTTATCCGGGAGTCCTCCAAAAGCACCTCAAAAACAGTTGCCCGTGAGGCGGAGAGGCAGCGACGCCGACAATTGGAAAACGGCTACAACCGGATCCCCCCCAAGGAACGGGTTCGGATGTTTAGTTCAGCGGCCAGTGTATGGCTGGAGACCGAGAAGTTTCATTTCGCCCCCAAGACGACGGAACTATACGCCCTGTCCATCACCCACCTGAAACGTAAGTTCGGCAGGATGCTTCTCTCCGACATTTCAGCCGATGACATCTCGCGCTACCAATCCCACCGGATGGGGCAAAAAGCCGCTGGCCGCACTATCAACATGGAAACTGGAGTGCTCCGACAGATCATGCGAAAACACAAGCTCTGGGGAGCAATTTGCGATGATGTGAAGTCCATGAAAGAGCGGCGCGATGTTGGCAGGGCGCTTAGCCCCGATGAGGAAGCCTCACTCCTACAGGCCACCGCCGACAGAAGGTACAAGGACTCCCAGCTCTACGTCATTGTGGTGTTGGCTAAACACGACAGGAAATCAAGATGCTGTGCTGCGCTAAACACGACAATGTGTAGTAAGGAAATCAAGATGCTGTGCTGGTCCCAAATCGACCTGATAAACCGCACTGCAATCGTCGGGAAGGGTAAGACGGATGCCAGGACTGGCCGGGTGATTCCGCTGAATCAGTCGGCGGTTGCGGCCCTAACCTATTGTGGCAACTGGAGGGCTGACGCGAAGCCTGACCACTACGTCTTTCCTGCTTGTGAGAACCACAAAATTAATGCCAGCCGCCCGATAAAGAGCTTCCGCACCGCTTGGAGAAACGCAACCAAGAAAGCAGGATTGGCAGGACTGCGTTTCCACGATCTGCGTCATACGGCTATAACAAAGCTGGCCGAAACTGCTGCCAGCGAGCAGACCATCATGAGCATCACAGGGCACGTCAGCCGGAAGATGCTGGAGCACTATTCACATATTCGGATGGATGCCAAGAGGAAGGCCCTGGACGCTATCGCTCAACCTGTTTTTCAGCAGGGGTACTACCAAAAGTCCACACAATCTGAAAAACTGGTAAAAGTGGGTCGCCCTAACTAACTGAAAAAACTGGCGGGGCCGACGAGACTCGAACTCGCGACCTCCTGCGTGACAGGCAGGCGTTCTAACCAACTGAACTACGGCCCCACATTCCCCAAGCGAAGAAACTTTCGCCGCGCCATCTTCTAAAAGAGTAGTCGGAGATGAAGCGCTAGTATAACACAGTGATCAGGCAGGTTCGCAAAACGGAGCAAGGAACAGCAGGACGGCGCAACAGAGCGGATTCTTCGCATCCCCAGGAGAAACAGCGCGAAAGACGCCACGGCGCCGGGCAGCAGCGTTTATCGGCCAATGCTTTCCCGTCAATGCTTCCCTATCAACGCTTTTCTATCATTGCTTTTCTATGGAAGACGACTGCGAAACCGGCTTGCGGTACCATCGCGACATGACCGCTCCCGCCGGCTTGTTTCTAGGGATGAACCTGCCATCCTCGGGGCCTCCGCCGGAGCCCGTGCTATAAAAAGACCGGAAGATGGCTTCATAGGCGCGGGCCTGTTCCTCTACGTCGACTATGGAGGAGACCCTTTCATTCCATGGCTCGGTCACTCCCCCCCGCTTGCTGGGAAAGCCAACTTCGGTCAGGAGCACCGGACGGCCCCAGCGCCGCTGGAGCCGCTCCACGCGCCGGAGCACGTCATCAGCGCCTTTTTGTAACGCCGTGGCGGAAGCATCACCATTCCGTGTCAGAGGGAAATAGTTGTTCAGGCCGATGTAATCGATTCCGTGTCAGAGGGAAATAGTTGTTCAGGCCGATGTAATCGACCGCCCAGAACGGAAGCTTTTCAAACTCGTTCTCCCAATGCGCGCCGTAGGTAATCGGGCCGTGATAGATTCGCCGGACCGTCGCAATCAAATCCCTCCACTCGGTTTCGTAGCGCGTCATCTCCCGAAGCTCATTTCCAATACAGAACAGATCGCTCCCGTTCCATTCGGCCAGCCGAGCGTTGTGGAGAATCCACTGGCGATACCGGAAGAACCAGAGGTCCCTTTCGCGCTTGTTTTGCAGATGGACATCTCCGGGGAACAATCCTCCCCGCAACCAGATTTGGGGCTTGAGCATTACCTTCATCCCCAGCCGGCGGGCCTGGAAGGTGGTATTGTTGATCCCTGCATCGCTCTCTCCGGAAAAACGGATCAGCTCGGGAACATCGGGTCCCGGCATAAAAGAAAAGGGCACCAAGGCGATGGAGTCCACCCCGAGCTGCTGCAAAGACGACAGCACATCTCCAACCCCCGAAGAGTCATACCCGCCGCCGCGGCGACGCCCCTCCTGAGTGAAGGAAACGCCGCGTTGAAAAAACGGCTGTTGTGAAGCCGCTGCCCGAGGTTCCGGTGAATAACTTTTTGCTTGTTCCGTCAGCCATCGGCGCCATGCGGTTTCGAGTTCCTGCGGAGACACATCGAGCGACAAAGCCATGCTGCGGACGAGTGGAGATTGGGCCGTGGAGTAAAGTTCGCGAAACGTGCCCAGCCCCCACCGGGAGATGATCCAGCGGGCGAACTCCCCTGCCAAGGGCCGGCGGACCAGCGGAGAAAGGAAGTTGCCTTCTCTGCTGCCGCCTGATTCTGCGTTCGCCAAATAATCGAGCGCATAAGGACCTTCCTCAAAGGTAATCTGCGGCCCCCATTGCTCTATCGGCTTCGCTCGCCACGTTCCGGCGGCATAGGCAGCGGCTGTGAGTCCCAGGAAGGCATGCGCCGGGCTGCCCCAAACCTGCTGCACCAAAACCTGAGCGTCGGGCAACGGTTCCACCCGCGGGAATGTCTCATTCCAGACAGCCGCCACGGCGGCCTTGCCGGGGTCGGCGTTAAACTCGCCGCGGCCGTTACCCCTGCCTCTCTTCTGCTCGAAGGTGGAATGCAGATAGAACTGGATTTTTTCAGCGGGAGGCTGCGCCTCCAACCGTGCCGTCATCTGCCGCCACAGGCGCTCCCGTTCCTCGCCAAACTTTTGGACTTGCTCCTGGCCGTGGTCCTCCGCGTTGTAAAAGAACTGGTAATGCTCGCTGGCGAATTGTGTCAATTGCGTCAACTGCGTCATCTGAGCATCTGAGCGCCTGCGTTGCGCCAACGGAAATGCGGCGGTGGCGGCAATCAAGAGGATGCCGAGTATAGGCAAGAGAATCCAACGGGTAAAACCAGCGGTCGGAGCCCCTGCCTGAAGACGCTGGCGGATGGACGAACGGGGCATCATTGCTCCTGAAATAGCCGTCTTGTGGGTTTGTTTCCAGTGGGTCGTATGCCTAACTCCTAGAGCTAGAGGAATCAATGGGTTTGTTTTGCAAAGAAAGTTTTCTTCGGCGGCGAGAAAGGGCCTATATCTTCTAATCTTCCTTTCGCAGCCACCCTCCGTATGAGGTGCCTCCCTGGACTGATTCACCGCTGAACAATAACTGGGCACGGTTGGCTCTCCCTCTCACATTTTCCTCCAGCAACAGCGCAACGCCAATCGAATTAATCCGATTCTTCCGATCACACTCCGGCCTCTGTATCCTGCGACTGAATGGCTCCTGTCAGCCTTGCCAGAATCTTCCTGACTTCCTGGGCGCTCAGCCCGTGAGGCTCAAAAAAAGATGCGATATCCAGGTCCGGGAAACCGGCCCGCACGAGCCTCTCCGGAAGCAGGCTGCGGATCGTCTCCGGCTCGCGCCGCGCCAACGCCGAGAGGCAGTCAAAAACAACCTGGTGGTGGACACTCGCGAAGGCATAAGAACGCAGCCGGGAGAGCGTTTCCTCCCGAAGTTCCCGGTGGAGGCCTCCCTGGCAAATCGCCTGGAGGAGGCGCTCTTCCATCTCGCTGATTGCTTCTTCCGCCACAAGCATTAGGAGATTAGGTTTGCGATTTTGTGGGACCACCGCCAGCAGTGCTGCCCGGAAATAACTTTACGCCACACCTTTAGGCTACAACCGAATCAAGCACGGGGATTCTCAGCCGCCGCAGCAGAGCAGCGACACCGTTCCGGTCCATGCGAGTCGCGTCATATTCCAAGGCAATCGTCTGCTCCTTCTCGTCGACCCGAATCATGCGCACCCCCAAGTGCGTAAAGGATTCTCCCAAGTTCCGGGCCTGCCGGGTATCGAGCGTTCCCTGATACTTAAAAACCGCCACCACCGATGTCATGTGTGCCAACTCCGACTAACTGTATGCCATCTTTTTAAGAAAGTTTACGGCCCGGCGAGGAGCGAATCAAAATAAGAGAGCATTTCCTGGCTCGTCCAATCCGCAGGACCGATGATCTTGTTGACCAGAAGACCGTCACGGCTGATGATGTATGTCTCCGGCAGCTTGAAGGTCCCGTACTGGAGGCTGATTCTGCGGTTCGGGTCCCGCAGAGTCAGAAAGGCAATTTCATTTTGAGTTAAAAAGTTCTGATAGTCTTCGGGGTCTTCATCGACGCTCACGGCCAGCACCTGCATTCCCTGGCCGTCATAGCTCTCTTGCAGGCGGTTCAGGGAAGGCATCTCTTCGATGCAGGGAGGGCACCAAGTGGCCCAGAAGTTTAAGACCACAATCTGTCCCCGGTAATCCTGCAAGGCAATGACCTGCCCGTCACCATCCCGAAGAGTGAAGCTCGGAACCTGCTCTCCCAGCGCGGGCGCCTGGCTCTGTCCGTGCGGTTGCGAGAAAAAAACCACAAACAGGCCCACCATCAAAAGCAGGGTGATTTTGGCGGCGGTTTCTTTTTGAGCAGTCATGGCATCTACCTAATATAATAACGAATCTTCGGGGGAAAGGGAGACGAAATCTGTGGACCAACCGGAAAAGCCACCCCTGGTTTCGGTGATCGTGCCGGCCCGAAATGAGGAGCAGAACATTGCTGACTGCCTTCACTCCCTGCTGGAACAAGGCAGCGGCATCGAAATCGCCGTAGAAACCGCTGTAGAAATCATCGTGGCCGACTACGGTTCGGAGGACAAAACGGCTGCGATTGTCGCCCAAATTGCCGCCGACAAGCCCCACGGTAAACATGTCAAACTGGTTTCCGTGCCCCCTTTGCCGCAAGGGTGGGTCGGCAAAAACCATGCACTCCATGCGGGAGTCCGTCATTCCAGGGGAGAATGGTTGTTGTTCACTGACGCAGACACGCTCCATGTGGCAGGAAAACTGCCCGCTGTCATCGAGCGCGCTCAACGGGAAGATTTGAGCCTGCTTTCCTTCTCCCCTCGCCAGGAGGTTCGCACATGGTGGGAGCGGGCCGTGATCCCTGCACTGTATGAGCAACTCGCCAAGCTCTACCCCTACGAGCGAGTGAACGATCCGGCAGATTCAGCTGCCGCCGCCAACGGGCAGTATATCCTCTTCCGGCGGGAAGCTTATTTCGTCATGGGCGGGCACGAGGCCGTGCGGGACGCAGTGCTCGAAGACGTGGAGCTGGCCCGGAGGACCAAACAGGCTGGGTTCCGCATCTGGTTCGGTCCGGGCGAGGGTATTGTGAGCACCCGCATGTATCGCTGCTTTGGAGAAATGTGGGAAGGCTGGACGAAAAACTTATTTCTGCTTTACCATGGAGATTCCCGCGCCGTATGGCGAACGGCGGCAGCATTGCTGGGCCGCTACCTGCTCCCGTCGGCAGCAGGGGTGATGTTTTTGCTGTTCGGTTCCACTCCGCTGCAAGGGCTCGGGTTGGCGATGCTGTTTTTTGCAGGCTGGCAGCATGTCGCCTGCTGGAGAAAGCTGGGAAAGGAAGCGCCGGTCGCTGCCATGCTTTGTCTACTGCCGGGCGCTTTGCTGATCTCCCTTTTGCTGCTGAACTCAGAGCGGCGCTATCGCCGCCAAAAAGGCATCCGGTGGAAGGGCCGGCGGTATCGCAGCCGCCAGCAGGTGTAAGATACAAAACCGCCCGGTGGTTGTCCGAACGCCGGGGAATATTGAACGGTGAACCTCAAACCATGATTTATCTCACACGGAAAGCGGAGTTTTCCGCCTCGCACTATTACCACAGCCCGGAACTTTCGCCTGAGGAAAACCGGCGGATCTTCGGCAAGTGCAATAACCCGCTCGGCCATGGACATAACTATGTGCTGGAGGTCACCGTTCAGGGAGAGATTGATCCGCGTTCCGGAATGGTGGTGGACTTGAAAGACCTCAAGGAGATACTGGCTCGCGAGGTGATGGACATCTTCGACCACCGCTTCCTCAACGAAGAAGTTCCCGAATTTCGCACTCGCGTGCCTACCACGGAAAATCTGGCGGTATCCATCTGGCGGAGGATCGCTCCCAAATTGTCATTCTGCGCACTGCACCGGGTCCGTCTCTATGAGACGCCGGATCTATTTGTGGATTACTTCGGGTCCACGGAAAAGCAATAATTTCCCCGGCAAGAAACGATCTTTCCATCGTGCGCCGCACGAGGAAAGCCGGCTGGAAAGGAAAAGCCGTTGGTTCACTTGACGCGCCGCTACATGTTTTCCGCCTCCCACCGGCTGCACAATCCCCGCCTGGCAGACGGAGAAAACAGCCAAATCTACGGGAAATGCAACAACCCCGGCGGGCACGGCCATAATTATTTTTTGGAGGTCACCGTGGCGGGTCCCATCGACCCGCTCACCGGGATGGTGGTAAATCTCGCGGAGCTGGACGGCTACGTGCAGAGCGCCATCCTGACTCCTTTCGACCAGACCAGCCTGAACGGGCAACCGATTTTCGCAAAGCTGGTCCCCACCTCGGAAAACCTCTGCATCGAAATCCACCGGATTCTGCAGGAAGGGTGGAAGGAACTGCCTTCCGGAAAAAAAGCGCGGTTACAGAGTGTACGCCTGGAGGAGACCATCTCGAATTTTTTTGAATACAGCGGGGACGCGCAGTAATCGCAAAATAATCTTTTGGGAACGATGGGGTTCCGATGATGTGTACGGTGGAGAAAATCACCGGATACGCTGAGCCGGTGATCCTAGAAAATGCAGGAGAAACAAATGAAGGATTCCGATAACCGTTTGAAAGTTCCTAAAAAGGGCGCAGCCGCGGATGATCCCCTGCGAAGCGCCGCCCGCCAGATTCTGGTCTCACTGGGTGAGGACCCCGACCGGGAAGGGCTCCAAGGAACCCCGGATCGAATCGCGAAAACGCTGCGTTACCTCACCAGCGGATACCAAATGAAGCTGGACCGTGTGCTGAATGATGCCCTCTATTCGGTCAGCTATGATGAGATGGTGATTGTGAAGGATATCGAGCTGTTCAGCTTGTGCGAGCACCACATGCTTCCGTTTTTCGGAAAGTGCCACGTTGCCTACGTGCCCGGCAAAAAAGTAATCGGGCTCAGCAAGATTCCCCGGGTGGTCGATATGTTCTCCCGCCGGCTGCAAGTGCAGGAAAGGCTGACGAACCAAATTGCTGAAACCCTTCAGGAAACAATCCGCCCCCAGGGCGTTGGCGTCGTCATCGAGGCCCGGCACCTCTGCATGATGATGCGGGGGGTGGAAAAGCAACACTCCCAGGCGGTCACCAGCGCCATGCTCGGCGTATTTCGGCAGCAACAGCAGACGAGGGAGGAATTTCTCTCTCTCGTCCTTAGCTCGCCGAGGGCGTAATCTCCTGCTCATTTCGTTTCCGCTTTCTGATTGGCTTGGACTCTCTCTAATGTCAAACGACCGTCAAAAGCTAAAAGGGTTTGACAGCACCGCCTCGCCCCTTTAGGCTGGAATTCCCGAAAGAACATTTCCGTAAAAGGAGCGTCCATTCCTAAGCCATAATGCGGTAATGTCTCAATGGGATGCTCAGTAATCGGACTAAGAATCTTGAAAAAACACCATAGCGGGATGGGGTGGGAGAAATAATGCTCACAAATCTCACCGTCCGAAATTTCAAAAGTTTTGGCGAAGTCAACATCGAACTTGGCGATCCGGTTGTCTTTATCGGCCCCAACAATTCCGGGAAGACATCAGCGCTTCAAGCTCTTGCCCTCTGGGAAGTAGGACTCCGCCACTGGAACGAAAAACGCAAAGGTAAGACGGCTCCAGAGAAACGTCCGGGCGTCACCATTAACCGGCGTGACCTAGTCTCCATACCGATTCCAGACGCTAATCTTCTCTGGCGGGACCTTCATGTCAGAGATGTTAAACAAGTCAGTGGGAAGCCAGATACAAAAAACATCCGAATCGACATCATCGTTGAGGGTGTGACGGAAGACAAGGAATGGAAATGCGGTCTAGAGTTCGATTACGCGAATCAGGAGTCTTTCTACTGCCGTCCACTGCGTCTGTTAGAAAGAAAAAATTCGGACCGAATGCTGATTCCCGATGAAGTAGAGAAAGTTCAGATGGCCTTTCTGCCGCCTATGTCGGGTTTATCCGCGAATGAGACTCGCCTCGACATTGGTGCAATCAACGTTCGCGTCGGGGAGGGAAGAACCGCTGAGGTCTTGCGAAACCTCTGCTACAGGATTTACACACAACACAGAGAGTATTGGGGGAAACTGGTTTCTCACATCAATGCACTGTTTGGATCAAAGCTTCATGTCCCCCAATACATTCCTGCGCGTGGTGAGATCGAAATGGGTTACAGGGAAGGAGGAAGCACTAAACTTTTTGACCTCTCTTCTTCCGGCAGAGGACTTCAGCAGACCCTTCTCTTGCTCTCATACATGTACTCCAACCGGGGAGCCGTCCTCCTACTAGACGAGCCCAACGCACATTTAGAAATTCTCCGGCAGAGACAAATTTATCAAGTGCTTGTGGATGTCTCTCGTGAGAACGGCAACCAAGTCATCGCGGCAAGCCATTCCGAGGTGTTGCTCAATGAGGCTGCTGGCAGGGATGTCGTTATCGCTTTTCTAGGCAATCCGCATAGGATTGGCGACCGCGGCAGCCAGGTCCTAAAGGCATTAAAGGATATTGGCTTTGAGCACTATTACCAAGCGGAGCAAACGGGTTGGGTCCTTTACCTGGAGGGATCGAGCGATTTGGCCACTCTCCGGGCGTTTGCGGAAAAGCTGGAGTACCAAGAGGCGATTTCGGCTCTAGAAAGACCATACGTCCAATACGTTGGGAACCAACCAAACGAGATCAGAAAGCACTTTTATGGCCTGCGTGAGGCGAAACAAGACCTGCAAGGAATCGCAATATTTGACAAACTTACTCAGGAGCTCCCAACCGATTTGGGTGTTCCAGCTCTTGAGTGGAAGCGCCGAGAAATCGAAAATTATTTGTGTTACCAGGAGTCACTTGAGGCCTACGCTGCAGCTACAGCCCAGCAAGAGATTGCTGGTCCACTTTTTAATTCTGCGGAGGCTGCCCGGCGAATTACGGCCATGCAAGAGTCAATCCACGAAGTCGAGCAGGCAATGGAAACTCTCGGTAAAGGCTCCCCGTGGGACCCCAACACCAAGGTGAGCGACGTTTTTCTGACACCATTGTTCGAGACATATTTCGAGAAATTAAATCTTCCCAACGTGATGGCGAAGAAAAATTTTCATGAATTGGCCCGGCTCGTACCCAAAGCGAACATGGACACAGAGGTAAAAGATCACTGCTGTCCGGCTAAAATTTCAGAACAGCCAACAAGTCTCATGAGAGCAAAAGGTTACGGGCATTGGAGCATTTTTCGATTTGAAATCCGCGAGGGCGAAAAATGGCTTTGAACGTAAAGACTGGGGTAGGCGACAGAATAGTGCATGAACATCGGTCGCACCGTTTTCGCTCAGCTTATGGATCACGTGCCCTCGTACGAGTTTCACAAATGCGTCACGCGCTACCGTGGCGACGATCACCTGCGAAGCTTTTCTTGCTGGGACCAGTTTCTGGCGATGGCGTTCGCTCAGTTGACTTACCGCGAGAGTCTCCGCGACATCGAGGCGTGTCTGCGTTCCATGACCAGCAAACTCTACCACATCGGATTGCGCGGCAACGTGGCGCGCTCGACACTGGCCGATGCCAACGAGTCGCACGACTGGCGCATCTACGCGGACTTCGCCCAGGTGTTGATCGGCATCGCACGGCCTTTGTATGCGCGCGATCCGATCGGCGTCGATCTGGATCAGAGCCTGTACGCGCTGGACTCCACCACCATCGACCTCTGCCTCTCGCTGTTTCCGTGGGCACGATTCCGCCAACACAAGGCTGCCGTCAAACTGCATACGCTGCTGGACCTGCAGGGCAACATCCCCACGTTTCTCCGCGTCACGGCCGGTGCCGTGCACGATGTCAACATCCTCGACGAGATCGTTCCGGAAGCGGGCGCGTTCTACGTGATGGATCGCGGCTACATCGACTTCGAGCGACTCTTTGTCTTCACACTCTGCTCCGCATTTTTCGTCGTGCGGACGAAAGAGAACGTCTTGCTCCAACGCCGCTATTCTCATCCAGCAGACAGAACCAGCGGCTTGCGATCCGATCATACCGTGATCCTGACCGGGAACGCCTCGGCCAGGGCATACCCCGATCCGCTACGGCGCGTTACGTACTTCGATGCAGAAACAAACAAGCGCCTGAAGTTTCTTACCAACAATTTCGTGCTACCCGCACTCACTATCGCTCAAATCTACAAGTGCCGCTGGCAGGTGGAACTGTTCTTCAAATGGATCAAGCAGCACCTGCGAATCAAGGCATTCTATGGCACCAGCCAAAACGCAGTGAAGACTCAAATCTGGATCGCCGTTTCGATCTATGTACTCGTGGCCATTGTCCGGAAGCGTCTCGCTTTGGAAGCCAGCCTTTACCAAATTTTACAGATTCTCAGTGTTACTCTTTTCGAGAAAGTGCCCATTTTACAGGCCCTGGAAGCATCGGGCTCCCAAGACGATTTAGTCAGAAATCCCAACCAGTTGATTCTGTTCGAGTTTTAACCGGACAGCAATGGTAAAAGATAAACTTGATGCCATTGTTGAGGCGAAAAAGAATGCAAATCCCGAACTGATCGAGTAATGAATGAATCAATTGATGCTGAGATTTCGTCGATGACACCATCAGCCTCGAGACAGGCGATGAAAACTAGCGACCTGGAAGCACTGCTTTCCTCTGCCAAATCCGTTTGCGTTCTGACCGGAGCCGGCATTTCTCAGGAAAGCGGCGTTCCTACGTTTCGCGGCGCCGGCGGATTGTGGAAACAATACCGGCCCGAGGAGCTGGCGACACCCGAGGCCTTTGCCCGCGATCCGATGATGGTCTGGGAGTGGTACGCATGGAGACGGGAGATCATCGGGCGCGCCCAACCGAACGCGGCCCACTTCGCTCTGGCGGAGTTGGAACAGCGGCTTGCCGGTGACCGAAATGGTGATCTCACTGGAGAGCAAGCAGAGCCATTCACCCTGCTCACACAAAACGTGGACGGCCTGCACGAGCGCGCCGGTTCCCGCAACGTGATCCGTCTGCACGGCGATATCTGGCGGCTGCGCTGCACGCAGTGCGGGGCCGCGCGGCAGGACTACTCGGTTCCCTTGGACCCGTTTCCTCCGCGCTGCGACTGCTCTTCTCTGATGAGGCCCGGCGTGGTTTGGTTCGGCGAGGCCCTGCCGGAAGCCGCATGGAGACTGGCGGCGATGGCCGCCGGTTCGGCCGAATTATTTCTAATTGTCGGAACCTCGGCGCTGGTGGAACCGGCCGCTTCCCTGCCCTTGCTGGGCAAACAGAATGGCGCGCGGCTGATTGAAATCAACCTCGACCCGACGCCTCTTTCCGGCCTGGCAGAGTTGTCGATCCGGGGAAAGGCGGCGGAAATTTTGAGACCGTTACGGGGAAAGCTGTGAACGTTATGAGAATTGGCTACCTGGATTGCTTCTCCGGCGTGAGCGGCGATATGCTGCTCGGCGCTTTTGTCGCCTGCGGCCTGGAACTCTCCAAAGTGGAGCGGGAGGTCGGAAAGCTCGACCTCGGTGAAATCCGCTGGCGGCAGGAACAAGTAAAGCGCGGCATGCTGATGGGGACGCGGATTCTGATTGAATCGCCGCCGCAACAGCCCTCGCGCAAATACCGCGACATCGTGGAACGGATCCAGGCGGCTCCCCTTTCCCCGTATGTACAGCAGCAATCCCTGACGATCTTCCGCCGCTTGGGCGAGGTAGAGGCCGCGTTGCACGGATGGACGCTCGACCAAGTCCATTTTCATGAAGTGGGTGCAGTGGACTCGATAGCCGACATCGTAGGCAGTTGTGTCGCCGTCGAGTTGCTGGGAATTGAACAACTGGTTTGTTCGCCTCTGAACCTGGGCGGCGGGACAGTGAAATGCGATCATGGCACGCTGCCGGTCCCCGCCCCGGCGGCTTTGGCGATGCTGAAAGGAGTCCCGGTATATTCCACAGGGGTTGCCGCTGAGCTGGTGACTCCGACCGGCGCGGCTGTGGTTTCAAGCCTCGCCGCTAGCTTTGGCCCCTTCCCGGCCATGACGGTTGAGAGCGCAGGATATGGAGCTGGGGCACGGGACCTGCCAGAGACCCCTAATCTCCTCCGCATCAGCATCGGGGAAGCAGCTCCGGCCGAAACGGGAGAGGAAAAATTGTTCATGCTGGAGGCGAACATGGACGATATGAATCCCCAGGTGTTCAATTTTTTCACCGAACGCGCGCTTGCTGCCGGAGCACTGGACGTTTTTTTCACGCCCGTGCAGATGAAGAAAAACCGTCCCGGCGTGCTGCTTTCCGTCCTGTGCCGGCCCGCGCAGCGGGAAAAGCTGATGGAGATGTTCTTTCAGGAAACAACTACCATTGGCGTGCGCGGCTACGAGGTCTTCCGGCGCGCCCTGGAGCGGGAATCGGTGCCCGTGCAGACTTCCTACGGAGAGGTTCGCATCAAGGTGGCCCGCCGAAACGGCCAGGTGCTGAATTTTAGCCCGGAGTTTGAAGACTGCCGGAGACTGGCGGCGGAAAATAAGGTACCCTTGAAGAAAGTTTTAGAGGAAGCCACCTTTACATTTTGGAGGGAATCGGGAACTCAGGCCGGCTCCCCGGCCAAAAAAGGAAAAAGCCGATAACCAGGATGCCACGATATTATCTGACCACGCCGCTCTACTACGTAAACGCAGCTCCGCACCTGGGGCATACCTACAGCACACTCGTGGCGGACACCATCCGCCGCTTCAAAAAAATGGAAGGCTATGACGCTTTCCTGCTCACCGGAACCGACGAACACGGGCAGAAAGTAGAGAGAGCAGCCACCGCCGCCGGGCTGTCGCCGCAGCAGTTCGCCGATCAAGTGTCCTCTCTGTTCCGAGAATCGTGGCGCCGCCTGGGAGTGGAATTTGACGGCTTCATTCGAACCACTTCCCAGAATCATCACGCGGCGGTGAGGAAGATTTTTGAGGCGGTCGAGAAAGCCGGCTACATCTACAAGGGGAGCTACACCGGCCAGTATTGCATCGTCGACGAGCTGTACGCTTCCGAGGCCGGTCCCGGCGATCCGTGCCCGGAGTGCGGACGGCCTACAGAAACCGTCACGGAGGAAAATTACTTCTTCAAGCTCTCCGCCTTTCAGGACCGTTTGCTGGCGTATTACCAAGAGCATCCTGACTTCATCCGCCCGGAGACCCGCCGCAACGAGGTGATGGCCTTCGTGCGGGGAGGGCTGCGTGATGTCTCGATCAGCCGCACCACGCTGAAGTGGGGCATTCCGTTGCCCGCAGCATCGCAGGAAAAATCGGATGCCCAGCACGTCTTCTACGTCTGGTTTGACGCGCTGACTGGATATCTGAGCGGAATCGGTTACGGGGAGGAAGGAGAATCCGGAGAGGCCTTCCTTTTTGGCAACCTATGGCCGGCTGATCTGCATTTGGTCGGCAAGGAGATCCTGCGATTCCACGCCGTTTATTGGCCCGCTTTTCTGATGGCTGCGGGACTGCCGCTTCCCCGCGGAATCTTTGCCCACGGCTGGCTGCTGTTTGAAGAAGGCAAAATGAGCAAGTCGCGCGGAAACATCATCCAGGCCGAGCCGATCCGGGAGGTTTTGGGCACCGACGCCCTGCGGTATTTCCTGCTGCGCGAGATTCCCTTCGGACAGGATGGCCATTTTTCCTACGATGCGCTGCTCGGCCGTTACAACTCCGATCTGGCAAACGATTGGGGGAACCTGGTCAGCCGCACGCTCAAAATGATCAGCCGATACTTCAAGGGCACGATCCCCTACCCCTCGGCTCTGGCACAACGCTCGGAGCACGACCGGAAAATTTTGGAGTTGGGCGAAAAGACGATCTCCCGCTACCGCGGCTGTTTTGACCGCTTTGAATTCCCCGCCGGCCTGGAGGCGATCTGGGAGTTGATCGGAGCAGTCAACAAATACCTGGTGGAGACCGAGCCGTGGGCTTTGGCGGAAAAAAACACCGACGCCGACCGCTCCCGACTGGCTACGGTTCTCTATACGGCGGCGGAGGCCGTGCGCGTCGCGACGCAATTGCTGGCTCCGGTCATGCCGCAAGCAACCGCCAAGATATGGCAGCAGCTCGGCCAGACCTCGGACCTATCTCTGCTGTCGCTAGACGATATTAGCCGGTCTCCGCTGGCAACCGGAGAGCAGATTGGCAAGGTGGAGCCGGTCTTTCCGCGCCTCGACAAAGGGACAACCATCTCCAAACTGATCCAGTTGCAAGAACAAGCCTCCCAAAAGAGCCTGCCGACAAAAGCGAGTGAGGGAGCTGCGGCTGCGCAGCAAGCTACCGGCGAGATGATTCCGTTGGAAGACTTCCTCAAACTGGACCTGCGCGCCGGGGAAGTGCGCGTAGCGGAGAGGGTCAAGGGAGCCACCAAATTGCTGCGGCTGGAGGTGGATATTGGAACCGAGGTTCGGCAGATTGTATCCGGAATTGCCGAGGCTTATTCGCCGGAGGACTTGCTCGGCAAGAAGGTGGTCATTATAGCCAACCTCGCTCCCCGCAAGTTCCGCGGCATCGAATCGAACGGCATGATCGTGGCCGCATCGGTCGGCAAGGATGACCGGCCGGTCCTGGTGACCTTCACCGAAGACGTTCCCAATGGAGCACGGTTGCGCTGATGTTTGTGGACTCGCATGCTCACCTGGAGTTTCCTGATTTTGACGGCGACCGCGAAGCAGTTTTTGAGCGGGCGCGGGCGAGCGGCGTGCAATCCATCCTGGCGATCGGCAGCGGGACCGGGCCTCATCGGCTGCGGGCCGGGCTGGATATGGCCGAGGGGAAGGATTGGGTCCATCCGACGGTGGGAATTCATCCTCACGAAGCGCGGCTCGCCACGGAAGACCACTTTGCGGAACTGGCCCGCCTGGCAGCGGATCCGAGCGTGGTGGCGATGGGAGAATTGGGGCTCGACTATCATTACGATCATTCACCGCGCGAGATTCAGCAGCAGGTTTTTCTCCGCCAGATTGAGATGGCCGGGCAAGCTCGTTTGCCCCTGGTGATCCACTGCCGCGAGGCCTGGGAAGACTGCCTCCGCATTCTGGAACAGCATTGGAAACGCACTGGACTGGGAGGCATCCTGCATTGCTTCAGCGGTTCGTTTCAGGATGCCCGACGGGGGATGGACGCCGGGTTCCTGGTTTCGTTTGCAGGCAACCTGACGTTTCCCAAAGCCGGGGCGTTGCGCGAAGTGGCAGCGCAAATTCCCCGGGACCGGCTGCTGATTGAAACCGACTCCCCCTTTCTGACGCCGGTCCCGCACCGCGGGAAACGCAACGAGCCGTCCTTTGTTCTGCATGTTGCAAAGCAACTCGGAGCTTTGCAGGGTCTCTCGGCAGAAGAGGCGGGCAGCTATACATCTCACAATTTTTTTCAATGGATGGAGCGTGCCCGGAGGCGAGACGCTGTTGCCGGACAAACTTCTTAAAACAATCCTTGTGCTATACTGCCGGGGCATATTAGATTAAGGCTTTTCGCGTTTCTTCCTTTCGAGTTGCCATGAAGACTATTGCATCGCCTCCCCTCCTGTCGTGGCAAGAAACCTTCGAATTGGTCCGCCCGGAATTGGGGCTGGTGGAACAGCAGTTCCGGGCCGAAATGGCTTCCGGCGTTCCGGCCGTTACCACCATCGGGCAATATCTTCAAATCAGCGGCGGTAAGCGGCTGCGTCCGGCCCTGGTGCTGCTGGCGACCAAGCTTTTTGGAAACGCCAGCAAGGCGGCCATCCACTTGGCGGCGGTGGTAGAGATGATTCATACCGCCACCTTGGTTCATGACGACGTGATTGACGAAGCAGACCGGAGACGGGGACGGCCTTCCACCAATTCCCGCTGGGGCAACCATACCAGCGTGCTGGCCGGCGACTGGCTCTACATGCAAGCCTTCAAGACCGCGCTCCAGGAGCGCAACTTCCGAATTCTGGACATTCTGATTGAGCTGACTCAAATGATGGTGGAGGGCGAGCTAATTCAGTTAGAGATGATCGGCAAGCTGGATTTGACCGTGGAGCAACATCTCGACCTGGTCCATCGTAAGACAGCGTGCCTGTTCGGGGCCTGCACCCGCCTGGGCGCGGTGCTGAACGGGCAAGACCAGCAGACGGAACACCTGCTGGGCGAGTACGGCAGGAATTTGGGAATGGCCTTTCAATTGGTGGACGACCTGCTGGATTTCACGGCGAGCGAGGCGGCCTTGGGCAAGCCGGTGGGCAGCGACCTGCGCGAAGGGAAAGCAACCCTTTCGCTGATCTACTTGCTGGAGGGCTGCACTGCCGAGGAGCAAGCCCAGGTAGCCACAGTCATGGAGGAGCGCTCCTTTCAGTCCGTGCCCTGGAAGGGCTTGCTGGAAATCCTCCACCGTTACGAAATCCCCCGCCGGGTGAAGGAGCAAGCTCGCCGCTACTCCCAAAGTGCCCTCCAATACCTGGAAAGCTTTCCTGATTCTCCTTATAAACGCGCCCTGACGGCTCTGCCGGATTTTGTTGTGAACCGGAACAGCTAAGCTGTGCTCACCGGACAAACACGTTTCCCCAGGCCGTCCGATCCACAATTCACCAGCGGAACCGCAACATGCGTAACCATGCCTAACCGGGAGACAGAAGTAAAAATCAGAATTGCGGATGTGAAAGGCGTCCAGAAACAATTGCGAAAGATCGGGTTCCGCCTGCGGCACTCCCGGTCCCTGGAAGACAACACTTTGTTCGATACGCCGGACCGCAAGCTGCGGAAGGTTCGTTCCATCCTTCGCTTGCGGCACTATGGCCGCCGATGGATTTTATCCTACAAGGGCACGCCTTCACCGGACCGCTTTTATAAGTCGCGGGTGGAGATCGAAACAGAGATCGAAAAACCACAAGCATTCCGTTCCATCTTTGCGGTCCTCGGTCTCCAGCCTGTATTTCGATACCAAAAATACCGCCGCCATTACGCCCCCCCCAGCCGGAAAGGACATAAAGGAAACCTCCGAAAAACAGCGCTGCGAAAAGCAGCGCAGGGAGAAATAGTGCTGGACGAAACGCCGATCGGTAATTTCCTGGAGCTGGAGGGAAGCCGGGTTTGGATTGACCGGGTGGCGCGTCAACTGGGATACTCGCGACGCGATTACAGCACGTCTTCCTACGGCGCGCTTTATCTGGAGGATTGCCGGAAGCAGAATATCCCGCCGGGCGACATGGTGTTTTCCGCCGGGGACACCGGAAAAAGAAAACCGGAGCAAGACCTCTTTCGGGTTCCACAAAACACCGGAAGGCCGAAAACTTCTTGACAAGGAAGCGCTAAAAATCTTAGGGGCTGTCCTAGCTAAGCAGATTGCTTAGGGATAGGATGGCGATATGTACGAACGGCGTAGTCGGCTGAGCAAGGCGAAGCGGGATCGGTTGGTGGAGCACTTCGTTGCCGGGACGACGGCACGGGCGGCGGCTGAGCTTGTCGGGGTTCATCGGAACACGGCCGCTTCGTTCTATACACGGATTCGCACGGTGATTGCCGAGGAGACCCAGAAAGCCTCTTCGGTTTGCGGCGAAATCGAAGTGGACGAGAGTTACTTCGGTGGTCGCCGCAAGGGCAAACGCGGTCGTGGTGCTGGCGGGAAAGTCCCGGTTTTCGGGCTTTTGAAGCGTGGAGGAAGGGTCTACACGGTGATGATCCCCAATGCCCGTACGGACACGTTGATGCCGATCATGGAGCGCCTGATCCAGCCCGACAGCATCGTCTACACGGATGGCTTTTCGAGCTACGATGCTCTGGATGTGTCGGACTTCCACCATGTTCGGATCAACCACTCGGAACGGTTCGTCGACGAACGGAACCACATCAATGGGATCGAGAACTTCTGGAACCAGGCAAAGCGGCATCTTCGGCGCTTCAACGGGGTGCCCAAACAGAGTTTTCACCTCTTCCTGAAGGAGTGCGAATGGCGCTTCAATGGCGGTAACCACCGGACACTGCTTAACCAATTGAAGACATGGATCAAATCGAGACAGAATCACCCTTAGCTAGGACAGCCCCAAATCTTATTAAGTCTTGGGGGGCGAAAAATGTAGGGCGAAACAAAAATACACTTGATTCCCTGAAAGCTGGAGCTTTTATGCCCGACGGCCTTATCCGCATGCGATTTCGCCAAAGCCGGGGGCTTCGGCCAGAGAGACCGGGAGATTTTAGCTTTGTCCCAACTACGGCCAAAACCCGCAGGCAAGCGGGCTGTGGCCGGGAACCGACGCCTCCCGTGGCGAATGGCCACGGGATTTTTTGGGGCTGTTTGTTACCCAGCCAGAGAGACGAGACAGGAAGGCAAGCATGCTGTATTTGACAGAAATTCTGGGATTGCCCGTCATAGACTCTTCCGGAAAGAAGGCCGGGAAAGTGGCGGAGTTGGCCGTTGCTTCGGTTGTGCAGCCATCGCGCGTGGCTATGCTGCTGCTGAAAAACACCAAGGGGAAACCCTCCATCGCGGTGCCGTTTGAGAATGTTTCGGCCTTTTCGTCCGAGGAGATCCGCCTGCGGGTTGCCAGGGAAAAACTGGAACTGTTCCAGCCGGATGAAGCTTTGCTCCTGCTGCGCAAGGACTTGCTCGACCAGCAAATCATCGACGTCAACGGGCGCAAGGTGGTGCGCGTCAATGATCTCTCTTTCAGCGAACAGGTTGTAAACGGCCACACGGAACTTTTACTGAGCGAAGTGGACATCGGGCTCAGCGGAGCCTTGCGCCGTTTGCTGCACGGAGCCCTGCCCCGGACTTGGCTGCGGAAACTGGAATCCCATGTAAAGGGAACCTTCATCCGTTGGGAATTTGTTGACCTGCTGGAAGCTGACCCTCTCCGGCAGGTGAAGCTGAACATTTCCCACAAGGTTTTAAGGGGGCTCCACCCGGCTGACTTAGCCGACATCATGGAAGAGCTGGCGCCCAAAGAACGGCAAGCGATCTTCACCGCCCTGGACGATGCCACGGCCGCAGCAGCCCTCTCTGAAATTCCCCGGAAGTTACAGGTTTCCATTCTTGATTCGCTGGAAAAAACCAGGGCGGCAGACATACTGGAAGAAATGCCGCCGGACGCCGCCGCGGACTTGCTGGCGGAGCTTCCCGCCGAAACCAGCACCGAGCTGCTCCAGGATATGGACCGCGAGGAAGCCGCCGAGTTGGGCGAGTTGCTCGGGTTTCCAGAAAACAGCGCCGGCGGCCGGATGACCACCGATTATGTGGCCATTCCCTCTACGGCCGACGTTGAAGCCGCCAGTAATTTGATTCGCGGCGCTCCGGAATTACCTGAGAATTTCGCCGCGATTTTCCTCGTGGACACGGAAGGAAAGCTGATAGGCACTGTGGCCTTGTCGCAATTGATTGTTGCGGAACCGCAGACAAGCCTGGAAGAGTTGCAATCGGAGCCGCTGCTCTCCATTCCGGCGCAAGCTCCGGAAGAAGACATCGTGGAACTGTTCGACAAATACAACCTGCTTTCCTTGCCCGTGGTGGACGAGGAACAAATTTTGATCGGGGTCGTGACCGTCGACGACATTGTCAGCGTTCTGCGCAAGAAAAGCTGAACCGGCTGGTGCCCATGACTGCCATAAACTTTTTATCCGAACCACCCCGGAAACCGGAACAAGATGAACTTCCTGAAACGCTGGAAGACCCACATCCTGATCTTTCTCGCCGTCATCGGCCCGGGCTTTATTACGGCCAATGTCGACAACGACGCCGGCGGCATCTATACCTATTCGCTCGCCGGAGCGCGCTACGGGTATACCTTGCTGTGGACGCTGATCCCGATCACCTTCGTGCTGATCGTCGTCCAGGAGATGAGCGCGCGCCTGGGAGCGGTAACGGGCAAGGGGCTCGCTGACCTCATCCGCGAGGAATTCGGCTTTCGCATTACATTCTTTTTGATGCTCGTCCTGACTGTGGCCAACCTGGCCAACGTCATGGCGGAGTTTGCCGGGGTGGCCTCCAGCATGGCGATCTTCGGCATCTCGAAATACATCTCGGTGCCGGTCGTGGCGTTCTTTGTGTGGCTTCTGGTGGTGCGGGGCACGTACAAATCCGTCGAGAAGGTGTTCCTGTTTGCTTGCAGCTTCTATGTTTGCTACATCATTTCCGGCGTGCTGGCGAAACCGGATTGGATCGAGGCCGCCCAAGCCGTGGTCCGGCCAACGATTCACATGGAAACCGGCTACCTGATTATGCTGGTGGGAATGATAGGGGCGACCGTCGCGCCGTGGATGCAGTTCTACTTGCAATCGGCCATCGTCGAAAAGGGAGTCGGGCAGAAGCAATATGCAGAGTCCCGGCTGGAAGTGATCGTAGGTTGTCTGGTCATGGTCGGTGTGACGTTCTTCATCATCGTGGCTTGCGCGGCGACCATACATACCAATGGCCGGCAAGACATTGTCGACGCCGCAGACGCCGCCATCGCATTGCGGCCTCTCGCCGGTGATTACGCCTCGCTTCTGTTTGCTTTTGGATTGTTTAATGCGTCCGTGTTCGCAGCCTCCATTCTTCCGCTTGCCACGGCCTATTCCGTCTGCGAAGGGCTGGGATTTGAAGCCGGGGTCAACAAAAAGTTCCGGGAAGCGCCGGTCTTCTACTGGCTGTATACCTTGCTCATCGTGATAGGAGGCGGTTTGATTTTAATTCCTGGAATTCCGCTGGTCCTGGTTTCCTACTTTTCCCAGGTAGCCAATGGTTTCTTGCTGCCGTTTGTGCTGGTCTTCTTGCTGTTGCTCGTCAACCGCGTGGACCTGATGGGCGGATTCAAGAACTCCAGGGGATATAACTTGATTGCCGGATCAACGGTCGCGGTCCTTGTGGTGCTGACGCTGCTGTTGCTGGGCCTGGAGATTTTCTGAAAACGAGTTGAGTACGTGGGCTATCTGCGGACGGGAGGAGGCAGAACTATGACGAACTGTCCAGGAATTTCACACGCGCCGGGAGAGAAAAGTTAATGCTCACCAAAATATTCGCCACGTTCTATCCCGTGACTTTGCTGTTTCTCCGAATTTTTGCCGGCTTCTTGTTTTGGGAGCGCGGAGCATCGAAGCTGTTGGGCTGGTTTGGCGGCAACCAAGCGGATTTTTTGACCCTGCTGTGGGTTGCCGCCATACTGGAGTTTTTGGGCGGTATCGCGATCGTAGCCGGACTGTTCACGCGCCCGGTTGCTTTCATTCTTGCCGGAGAGATGGCGGTTGCTTTTTTTATGGCTCACTTTCCCAGGGGCTTCTGGCCGATCGTGAACCAGGGAGAGCTGGCCGTTCTGTTTTGTTTCATCTTTCTGTTTCTGGCTGCTGCCGGACCAGGAAAACTTTCCTTTGAGGCTCTGCTCCCCGATAAAACCGGGCTGCGAAAACTATTTAGCCGCTTCTATCCCATGACGCTGACCTTGCTTCGGGTTGTTACCGGAGCGATGTTCTGGCAGCACGGGGTAAGGAAATTGTTTGGTCTGCTCGGCGGCAACCAAGTAGAATTCCTGGAATTACGCTGGTTTGCCGGCGTGCTGGAGTTTTTCGGAGGTCTGTTCATCGCGGGCGGCCTGTTTACCCGCCCTGTGGCCTTTCTACTCTCGGGAGAGATGGCGACCGCTTTCTTCCTGTCTCACTTCCCCAGAGGCTTCTGGCCGATCCAGAACGGGGGCGAGCGCGCGGTTCTGTTTTGCTTTATTTATTTCTTCCTGGCTACAGCGGGTCCGGGAAGGTTGAGCCTGGACGGCCTCATGGCCCGCAAATCCAGCAAGCGCTGATCGCTTCCATGCTTATTTCTTATTAGAACGAAAACCGCAAGGCAAACTGGATTTGCCGGGCCGTAGTGACGGTTGACACAATTTTCCCCGTGTTGGAACTCCTGCGGGCGGAAGAGCCAGAAAAAACAATCGCAGAACCTCCTTCGGTCCTGTTGAAATTGGGATGATTCAACAGATTGAAAATTTCGGCTCGAAATTGAAGCCGTCTCTTGGAATCCAGGGAAAATTCCTTCTGCAGGGAGATGTCGGCATTGAACACTCGCGGAGCAATGATCGTATTGCGTCCCACATTCCCGAGTGTTCCGGGCTAAGGCGGGGCGAAGGCACAGGGATCAAAAAACAGGTCGGGGCCTCCCAGCTTGAGACCGGGCTTTATCTGTTGATCCGTACCCAAATCGCAGCCGGCGGTCACGCCCTTTGTTGGGTTCTTGCTGAAACCAGAGAGCAGGTTGGGCCGGCTGGCTGTAAACAGGAATCCCGGCGTACGGATGTTGATCCGAGGAGTAAAGGGAGTCCCGCTGCGAAGCCGCACAATTCCCCCCACCCGCCAGCCTCCAAAAACGTGTGCAAGCGGGCCGGAGCTCCACCAGCGCTGTCCGCCACCCAAAGGAAGCACGTAAAGGTAGTTGATTGCCAATCGATGCCGGATATTAAAGTTGGAAAGGCCCCTATCCAGAGTCCGTCGCAACCCAAACTGCACGGGACCAGCAAAATTGCTTCCCTGCCCGGATGCGTCATCCACGGATTTGCTGAAGGTATAGCTCGCTCGCATCGAAATCCCCCGGCTGAGGCCCTTATTAGCGGAAAGCCGGAAAGAGTTATAAAACGACTGGGCATCGCTGGTCAGGATTCGGATTCCCCCTTGGAAAGCAGGATTCACCGGACCCGTGTCTGGCGGAAAGAACAGGGTCCCGTCTTCCCCGACTTCTGGAGCGGGAAACAGGTTTGTTTCGTGGGTGCGGAACAGATGGTTTCCCCTGGCGCCCACGTAAGAAGCTCCGGCACGCCAGCCTCCGGGAAGTTGCTGCTCCAAATCAAAGTTGTAGCGCAGTACCACCGGGCTGGTTGTGTCTCGGTAATTCGCAACTTGCGCCTGGATGGGCAGACCGCCTTCGGCGGCAGCCGCCTCGGCGACGGCGACCGCATCAGGGAAGGTGGAGGAAACGTCAAAGTTGGTTATTACGGCGATATTGAAGAAAGGAGCCGTGTTTTTTAGCTGCTCCGCCAGGTACTTAAGAAAATGATCGTAGTAGATGCCAAAACCTGCGCGAACCACCAGATTGCTGCTGCTCCCCGGAGACCAACTCAAGCCGATGCGGGGAGAAATATTGCCGAGCGACGGATTGCCATCCAGAAGAGGTCCAACTTGCACCTCCGTGTCGCGCAGCGGGTCGGGGAGAAAAACCGTTTTGCCGTCCCGTTCGCGGAGGAGCGTAGAAAATTCATAACGCAAACCCAGGTTCAGCTGCAGGCGGGGACGGATCGTATAAGCATCCTGTATATACATACCGACCAAGGTCTGCCGCAATGCTTTTCGGTTGTCCGAACCCGGCAAAGTGATGTCCAGATTGGTTCCACTCGCTCCTCCCTGGAGAAAATCCTCCAGACTGTTGAACGACCACTGCCCTCCCAAACGAGAACTGGAAAACTCATCCCGGCGGTAACGGTGAACTTTCAGTCCCATCTTCAGTGCGTGAGATCCGCGCTGCACGATCACATCGCCGGCAAACTGAAAGCTGTTCATGATTTCGGCTTCCGGAGTGGTGCGATTCGGACCAAAATCGCTCAAACCGGGGATACTAATCGTCCCAAACTGGGAAGCGCTGGGAACAAAAAATAGTCTCTGGGGAATTTCCAGAAAAGAGAGCGTTTCCCTGTCGGCCACTGGCCGTGTGAACCCAAAGCTGAACGAGGTCAAAAGGGCAGGGCTGAAAATATGGCTCCCCACCAGGGTTAGATACTGCTGGCGGCTGTTGGACAGCGAGTTGAACAGAAAAGTGCCCTGAGCATTCTGGCTGGTGGCGTCGTCAAAGGTATAACGGGCGAAGAAGCTGTCCCGTTCCGTAATCGCATGATCCAGGCGCACAGTAAAAAATATTTCATTGGTTGGCAAGAACTGCGAGGCGACATTCCGGCCGATCCCCTCTCCCTCCCGGCCCGCATTGGGCAGAGGATAAAGCTCCAGATATTCCGGGATGCGCGGGTGCAGCGGAACCGTTTTGATAATCTCTCCGGCTTCGTTCGTGATCAGCCCTTGCCGGGCCTGCTCGTCCGGGAAGAAATCCACATTCGTTTCGGTCAGCCGGTCGCGCAGCCCCTCGAAGCTGCCCATAACGAAGGTTCTTTCTTTCACAACCGGACCCGTAAGCGTGAATCCAAATTGGTTCCGCTTGAAGGGAGGAATCGGCTCATCCGCCGGGTCAAAAAAATTCTTCGCATCGAGCTTGCTGTTGCGCAGGAATTCGAAGAAAGTCCCGTGGAACTCCGGAGTGCCGGATTGCGTGATGGAGTTCAGAATCCCCCCGCTGCCGCCGCCATACTCGGCGTCGTAAGTCGTGCTGAATACCTGAACCTCCAACACCGCATCCGACCCCAGTTGAACCCCCGCCGCGCTGCGCGGGACCCGGTTGCCGGAATCCATGATATTTGTTCCATCCAGCAAAAAACTATTGGAGGTAGAGCGGCCTCCCGCCACGGTCAGCCCCCCGCCGCCAACCCCTCGCGAACCCGAAGCCGCGGAGGGATCGCTCACGCCTGCCTGCAGAGTCGCCAACTGGCTGTAGCTGCGACCGTTCAGGGGAAGCCCCACCAGTTGGCTTTCGTCAATCCGATTGGTTGAGGAAACTTCCGCTGTTTCTTTTGCCGATTCTTGGACCTCTGGCTCCTGAACTCCTGTGCTTTGCTCCAATACAAAGGCGAGAGTCACCAACTAGCCTGCCCCTAGCTCGACCCCTTCCTGTATCTTGGCAATAAAACCATCTTGCGAAGCTTCCAGCTTGTAAACTCCGGGGTTGAGTTGCGGTATTTCAAACTGTCCTTCGCGGTTGCTGCTGACCGCGCGGCCCCGCCCCGTCTCAACATGGAGCGCCTTCACCGTCGCTTTTGGAACGGGGGTTCCCGTTTGATCTCGCACCGAGCCGCGCAGCGAAGCCAGGAAGGTCTCGGCCCACAACGCCGGTGGTGGCGCGATGAGCAGCATGCAAACAATTGTTGCAGTTATCACCCAAACTTGTTTCACCGATTTGTGCACGAACTCACTCCACAATCGCCGACATGAGAACTGACCCGCCAGTCACAATTTCAATCATACTTCGTCCTTTTCGCACTAATGGATAGATCACTGACGGCAATGGCGACTACTCATTGACCAAAATCAAACCAGAATGGGCTGCAAATGAATAAGTTATTTTACTCTCATCCTGCGAGTGCGTACAGAGCCTGTGCAGCCGCAGTTACGGCCTTTGCTTGATGGGAGTATGGTTTTTTGGTGCTGGAGGGGGGAGTCGCCCCCCCATGCCCGCGAGGGGCGCCAGATTTTGAGTCTGGGGAAAAGACGTTTGTACCAACGCGCACCATGCCTCCAGGAGGAGCACACAGTGCGCAAGGCCGCTTAAACAAAGGCTCCCCTGGAATGCAACCTGAGCCGATTCCACACGATTTCAGGCTATCTTCCGCACAGATCTCAAAGAAATCCGCTTGATTACAAAGGAGAATTTTCTTAGAACGAGAATCGCAAGGCAAACTGAATCTGCCGAGCAGTAGTGGCGGTAGATACAATTCGTGCCGCACGGGGATTGGGGCGGCCGGACGCTCCCGAAAAGATAATGGTGGAGCCTCCAATGTTCTTATTAAAATTGGTATGGTTCGGCAGGTTGAAGAATTCCGCCCGAAATTGGAGCCGTCTCTTGGCATCCAGAAGAAATTCCCTCTGGAGAGAGACATCCACATTAAACACGCTCGGCGCAATGATGGTGTTGCGTCCGACATTCCCAAGAGTACCGGGTAGAGGCACGCTATAAACGGAGGGATCGAAGTATTGCTCGGGGTCACCCTGAATTGGGTTATTGCTCCGGCCGGGAAGCAAGTTGGGCCGACTAGCTGCAAAGAGGTAACCCGGCCTACGGACATTGAGGAGCGGCGTAAAAGGAGTCCCGGTACGAAACCTGATAATTCCTCCCATCCGCCACCCTCCGAGAATTTGCGAAAGGACGCCGGATTTCAGCCAGCGCTGTCCACCACCTAGTGGCGGCGTGTAAAAGTAGTTAATTACGAAACGATGGCGTGTGTCGAAATCGGAAAGTCCCCGATCGAGTGTCCTCGCTATTCCGTACTGACCTGCAGAGTTAAAGAGAGCGGAGGCATCGTCTACTGACTTGCTGTAGGTATAGCTAGCTTGCAAGGAGATCCCTCCGCTGAGGCTCTTGTTCGCCGAAAGCTGAAGAGAGTTATAAAAGGATTGGGCGTCGCTGCTGGTGAAGTTTAGCCTTCCAAAAGCGGGATTAATCGGGCCCGCATTGGGCCGGCAAAGAGCCGACGGATTCAGATTCAATGGATCATTGCAGTTGTCGGGGAAGAACAGTGATCCGTTGGCCATGGTGATGGGAACAGGGAACAAGTTAGCTTCATAGGTGCGAAACAGATGGTTGCCTCTTGCGCCTACATAGGATGCCCGGGCACGCCAGCCTCCGGGCAACTGCTGTTGCAGAGTGAAGTTGTAGCGCAGCACCATAGGGGTAGTCGTGTGCTGGTAATCCAGGATTTGAGCCTGAAGAGGTGTTTCGGCGACTGCGGTTACTGCGTCGGGAAAGTCCTGGGAGGAATCAAAGTTGGTTCTTACTGCCCCCTTGTAAAAAGGAAGCGTGCTTCTTCGGTGGTATACATATCCGAGCAATTGATCGTAGTAAATGCCAAAGCCACCGCTCAGCACCGTATTCCCTCTGCTCCCCGGAGACCAGGTAATCCCAAGGCGAGGAGAAAGATTGCGCAGCGAGGGATTGTTCTCCAGAAGAGGGCCGATCTGCACCGCTGAGTCTCGCACCGGGTCGGGGAGGAAGGCGGTCTTGCCACCCCTGTCGTGGATGAGGGTAGCGAATTCATAGCGGAGGCCCAAATTAAGCTGGAAACGCGAACTGATTTTATAGGCATTTTGAACATAGAAGCCCACCAGGGTCTGGCGGTAAGCCTGTCTGTTATCCGAGCCCGGCAAAGCAACTGTCAGGGTGGTCCCCTCCGGCCCCGCCTCCAGAAAGCTATCCAGGCTGTTGAAAGACCATACAGCTCCCTTATTAAAACTACTGGAGAAATCCCAGCGATAGCGATGAACTTCGAATCCCAACTTCATCGAGTGGGCTCCCCTCTGGACCACCACATCGTCTGCAAATTGGAATGTATTCATAATGTTGGATTCCGGCAGGGAGACCGAAGGGCCGAAAGGAGTTATCCCTGGAACTGAGATCTGCCCAAATTGGGGAGCGTCGGTGATAAAAAACAACTCGCGCGGAATCTCAATCGAGGAAAGACCCTCTACGACCAACACTGGCCGGGTGTACCCGAAGCGAAATGAGTTTAAAACACGGGGACTAAAAATATGGGTTCCCACCAGGGTCAGATACTGCTGGCGGCTATTGTTGAGCCTGGCGAAGACAAAAGAGGCCGTTTCGCCAGTGCTGGTGGCATCGTCAAAGTTATAGCGGGCGAAGAAGCTGTCCCGCTCGGAAATCTGGTGATCCAGCCGAACAGTGAAAAAAATTTCATTGGTGGGCAAGAACAGGGAGGCGGCGTTTCGCTGGATCCCTTCCCCCAGCGGGACCGAGTTTGGTAGAGGATATAGCGCCAAGTAGGGCCTTACGTTAGGGTGCACGGGAACGGTTCGGAGCACCTTTCCAGAAGCGTCCGTAATAATTCCTTGCCGCGCCATCTCGTCAGGAAAGAAGTTAACTTTAGTATTGGTCAGCCGGTCGCGCAGCCCCTCAAAGCTGCCCAAAAAAAAGGTCCTTTCCTTCACCACCGGACCCGTGAGGGTGAATCCAAACTGGTTGCGCTTGAAGGGGGTGGGCTCCGGGCCGGGGTCATAGAAATTCCGGGCATCGAGCTTGCTGTTGCGAAAGAACTCGAAAAAGGTGCCGTGGAACTCGGGCGTCCCGGAGCGGCTGATGGAGTTCAGAACACCACCGCTAGCGCGGCCATATTCCGCCCCGTAGTTGCTGCTGAATACCTGAACCTGGAAAACCGCGTCAGAACCCAACTGCCCACCGGCCGCGCTTCGGGGAACCCGATTCGCAGTGTCCATGATGTTGGTCCCGTCCAATAAAAAAGCGTTCGAGGTAGACCGCCCTCCCGCTACGGTTAACCCGCCGCTGCCGCCTCCCCGCGAGGATGAACCGGCAAAAGGATCGCTCACGCCGGCCTGGAGAGTCGCCAGTTGGCTATAACTGCGACCGTTGAGAGGAAGACCGACTAGCTGGCTTTCACTGATCTGGCCTGCATTGATGGCTGAGGACTCCCTGTCTGTACCCGCGCCCTGGGCCGTTCGTTCCTGATCTCCGAATCCTCGTTCCAACACCAAATCCAGAGTCACCAACTGCTCTGCGCCCAGTTCCAACCCTTCCTGCAACCGGCTTACAAAGCCAGCCTGGGAAGCCTGGACTTCGTAAGTACCGGGAACCAATCGTTGGATTTCAAACTGTCCCTCTGCGTCGCTGCTGACGGTACGGCCCAATCCCGTCTCCAGATTTTTCACCATCACCGCCGATCCCGCGAGGGGCGCTCCTGACTGATCCTGCACCGTACCCCGCAGCGTCGCCATGCTCACCTGTGCCAGCGCCCCTGTCCTTGCCCAGAAAAGCAGCGTGAACAGAAGCGCTGCCGAAAGAGCCAAACCTTGCACTACTGATTTAGATGCGTGCATGCTCCGCACTTCCTTGAAAAAAGCTGCCTTCAAGGTCTGCAATATCTGTAACTTTTTCTTCGCACCTTACCATTGAGCCGCCGGGCCTCCAAGTTCTATCTGGGCTCCAGTGGGTTGCATTCCCCACTCCCGCGCTAGGGATGGAACCAGATGCATCGGTTTGCCGCCCACCATCGTCATCAACACCCGGATATTCAGAATGTCATCCACGGGAATGGTCAAGTAGTCTCGGTCCAATACGACCAAGTCCGCAAACTTGCCCGGCTCCAGGGAACCGAGGACATCTTCTTTCAGGGTTCCATAGGCTGCAAAGAGAGTTGCCGATTTGAGCATCGCCTCGCGACTGATGGCCTGCGCGGGAGCAGCTAAATTTCCATCCCAATCCTTCCGCGTAATGGCGCCATAGAGAACGTGCATGTAGGTCAAGTTGGTGTATTCGCTGAGGGGCCGGTCAATTTCGACGCTGTTCATGATCCCGGCATCATACAGGGCTTTGCGGGGAACCATATTCATCGCACCCCGCTCGCCGTAGTCCCGCAGAACCTGTGTTACGGTCCCTTGCCAGACGACGATGTCCCAACCACTGGTCACTATCCCTAATTTTTTGAAGCGCGGAATCTGATCCGGGCGGGGATACATAGTCATATGTTCGGTGACATGGCGTTTGGACCGGATCTCGTCCAGCGTCATGCCAGCGTCTCTACCGGCTTTCTCTATGATGTCCAGCACCATATCTATTTCCACATCCCCCATCATATGGTCACCGGCTATTCGTCCTCCTGCCTTGAGGTATTCGTATAGAGCACGAGAAATGTTTTCCTGGGCATATCCAGGATTCGCACAAGCCCTTTCTTTCCGGGCAGTTGCTTCGGGGGTAAGCGGATCCAGCGTGGTGCACTGTCCTCCCTGGTGGGCGGTCATCCCTGTATTCCAGAGGTAATCGGAACCCTTGCCGACCATGGAGGCCACCGCGTTCACAAAATAGGGGTCTTGGAAGAAGTCGTTGCGCTCCGGCCAGAACCAGCCCCAACCAAGCCGCATCGCCATCTCTCCCTCTTTGTCCAAGCTATTGAAGGCTCGAATGGCTCCACCCGTATAGAGTGAAGTCGCATTTAGGGTAATCCCAAGGGCTGATGTCCAGGACAACCCGAGCCGGTAGATCTCGCGCAGTACCTCGGGTGGGTAAAGGATGTCTTGCTCCACTTCCCGATAGCAAACGCCGCATGTGCCGGTCTCCTCTGCACTCTCTCCTGTATAGGAACCTATTGGGTTGATCAGAAACTTGTCCCATTGATCCCCATACCCGTTCTTTACGGCCTCAATTCCTTTTTGGTTCAACACCAAGCCCGTAAAACCCCCTCGAATGAGCACTGGATTGTTGGGAGCCGCCACGTCCAGCATATTTTTATTAATTTGCCTGCCCAACATGGGCGAGATCTCATTCCCCCATCGGTAGTCTGGACCGTATAACAAACTGATCCGAATCCATTGGCCGGGTTTGGCCTTCTGCACCGCCTCATCCAAAACTCGAGGGAATTGTTGCATCACTTGATCGGGGGGCACATTCAAAAACCGCTCAATGTGCATGTCGTCGCTGACCACCTTCTTCATGACCGTCGGATTCAGCGGATTCCAGTCTTGCGGATGATCGTGCGTGGCTCCAAAACCGGGGGTTACCGTTCGCCCCTCCAAATCATACGATTTCGTGTTGGGGCCTGCCAGCCGGCGAACTTGGTCATTGCTCCCCACCGCCGCAATCTTCCCTTCCCGGATCGCGATCGCCTGAGCTATCGTGCCAAGATTTGCATTGACTTCGTGGTTGTTCACCGTGACAACCTTGCCGTTGTAAAGAATCGTGTCCGGGGCCGTCTGCTGGGCCCACAACGGCCCTCCACTCACCCCCAACACCCACACCACGATCAGCAAATGCCAAAAGATTTCTTTCCTCATTTTTTATCTCCCCTCAAGGTTGTAATTTTCGAAAGCGCAATTTGTAACTCTCGCAAAGAATCCGGCCCAGCCAGCCCGGCCGTTTCTGGGAGAGAGTTGACAGGCTGCCAGTGCGGTCCCGGTGGGTGTCCCTGGCTTTGTGGACCTCTCCCATGCCGCCCGCACCGAGCGGGCTGAGAACCTCGTACGAGCCAAGCCGGACACCTGGGGATATGGACACGGATTACTCCCGCCTGATTGAAAATGATGGTGAAAGATTACACGAGAGGAAAAGGGAAAGCAACTGTCGTCAGGGGCAAGGCCCTTGGAGCAGCAGAGGCGAAAAGGGATTGAACTAAGCGGGGGTGGCGTATACTTTATTCTCGGAATGAGTTGAAAACGCAATTTCTGGCTTAACCTGCGAACAAAAGCCGAGGAGGTGAATCATGAAATGCCAATGGGTTTTGCGAGTTGTGCTAATGGGATGGGTAATCTGGGGGGGGCAGAACCTCGTGTGGGCCCAGCAAGCGCCAGATACCATTCTCCACAATGGGAAGATCGTCACAGTGGACAACTATGAGGTCAACTCGGAGTTAGGCACCATCGCTGAGGCGATTGCGATCCGGGATGGGGAAATCGTCGCCGTCGGTAGCAATGCTCGGGTTCGAAGCTTGGCTGGTTCCACCACAAACAGCATTGATCTGAAAGGACGGATGCTCATGCCAGGCATCATCAATACACACGAACACCCACAGGACTGGGATCGGTTCGTTCCCCAAGTGATGAAGAAGGTTATTACTGATGATGTGTATATAGAGCGCTTCCTGGATGATCCGCCAGAGCAGCAACTAGAGAAATTTTTACCCACACTGGATGAGGCGGTCAGAAAGGCCAAACCGGGCCAGTGGATTAAGATTAACCTGCTACCTGGAAAAGACTTTACCTACAACAGAGTTATAAATGGCTACTTTGGCAGACAGATAACGAAGCAACAAATCGATCTTGCCGCACCCAATAATCCTGTGATAGTTAGAAGCCAGACGGTTGCTACTTTACTGAATCAGAAGGCCATTGAAGAGGTGAAAAAGGTTTGGGATTTGTCCAAGACACCTTTCCGAGATAACTTAAATGAGGATACCGGTCTGGGGGGAACAATTTATCGAATCATAGAACCGGATGTGATGCTGAAAGGTCGAATGGATTTGCTGACCCAAATTTATAAGCTGGGACTTTCTTGGTGGACAGGATATGGAATCACCACCATCGGCACGTTGTTTTACGCACCTTCTGCGATAACGGCTTATCGAATGCTGGAGGGCCGCAGCGAACTGCCTCTCCGGCTTGCTTGGGGATGGAACTGGGGCCAGGAGCTGTTCTATCAAGATCCGTATTTCTTGGCGGACATCGCCTCGCGGGTTGGAAAGGGCTCGGACTACCTCTGGTTTATCGGTGGCAGCGCTGGTTCCGCCACCACCTGCTCCACACTACCTGGGACCTCCACCGAGGTCAAGGCGCGGGAGCGAAACTGTACTTTTGAACCAGGCTCTCAGGTTCACGATTTGCTGACCCGATACGTCAAAGCCGGTGGGAGGGTAACTCTGTTTCACAGCGACTATGACAAGGATATTGACTACTATTTGGATGTGATTGAGAACGCAAGCAAGGAGGCTGGCTTTACCCTCGATGAGATTCGGGCCAAGCGGCATAGTTTTGATCATGGGGCTCAAGCCCCAAGACCAGACCAAGTTGAGCGTCTCAAAAAGCTGGGCATGATGGTCGGGAATCGCGATATGCAAATCTGGCAGTTCGCACCCCGGCAATTGAGGAACTACGGAGAACAGGCCGTGCAATGGATCTCGCCTCGGATCAGTGAAACCGAGGGCGGCGTTATGAATACATTCGAGATCGATCGCGCTATCGGCGCTTCCGACCTTACCGCCTTTTGGGTACTCTCCATCGGAATCACCAGAAAGGCCTATGACGGGAAGGTCTATGCACCCAGCCAGCGGGCAGATCGGGATGCACTGCTCAAGGCAGCCACGATTTGGGGCGCCCATTACGTTCTGCGGGAAAAGGAACTGGGTTCGCTGGAGCCGGGCAAAGGGGCCGACTTTCTTGTGCTGGACAAAGATTACCTTACGATTCGCGAAGAGGACATTGCAAATATTCGCGTCTTAATGACCGTGGTGGGCGGCAAGGTGGTTCACCTAGTTCCGTCTCTGGCCCGCGAAATCGGGATGCAACCGACCGGGGCCCAGGTGGAACTCGGCGGACCGGCGGCTCAATGGTAAAAGATGCGGGTAAAAGATGCGCCGAGTTTCCGCTTCCTTCGTTCAGAAATTTGGAAGCCTCGTCTCCGCAGACCCTGTAGTGGGTGTAGTGGCTTGTGAGGGGGTATGATAGGAAGGGCCAGAGGCGACTTGGCCTTGGGTCCTCCAGGGTATACCCTCCCTATATACTCGCTACAGTCACTACAAATACGTAACCAAGTGCAGGAAGTCCCCGCATCCCGGAGCTGCGCGGATGGCGAGTTTGGCCGTGCGATTTCAGCAGCAATCAGCCGAGGGAATGGATTGTGCGCTATTGAATAGCAAGCTCGGCGGTTTTCTTGGAGGGTTGTTAGGTCTTTCTGGATAGTTTCTTCTTTCCGAGTCCAGCCAAACCTGCACCATCGGGGCCGGGGAGGTATAATCTCTCTCGGCCCCCTTTTGTTCTTTTCAGGAACCTCCGCCACCCGCTGCCAGCGGTGGGATTGGTGACCAGCAGGGTGAAAAGTGCGGTCTCAACAGAACCAGCTGGCGTATAATTCTCTCGGGCCGACTCCGAAATGGAAATCCCGACTGAAACGATCCGGCTATTATCTCAGGGTTCCGCTCCGCTCCACCCGCTGGTAATGGAGATCTCAGGGTTCCGCTCCGCTCCACCCGCTGGTAATGGAGCAGGGACTAACAAGGAATGTGGTACAACAAATGGGGTAGGTCAGGAAGTTCTCCCACATGATCGCTGGAATCGGTTTGGAGAAACGGAGAATAAGGAATGGACACGAGGATTGAGACGATTTTGGAAGAGTATCGATCTCGAAAAATCGATCGCCGCGTCTTCTTTGCGCGGCTGATCGCTGTAGTGGGCAGTTATCCGGTGGCTTACCATTTACTTGAAAAAAATGGATTAGCTCTTTCGCTCCTTTCGCAGATCGAGTCTGAGAACGCTAATGTTGAATCTACATCCGTAACGTATCCCGGAGAAGGTGTAACGCTGCAAAGCTATCTAAGCCACCCCAAAGGGAGTGGGCCATTTCCTGCAGTTATTCTGATCCATCATGGTTTCGGGTTGGATGACCATAGCCGCGATGTAACGCGTCGGCTGGCCTCCGAGGGCTTTGCGACTTTAGGTGTTGATTTGCTATCGCGCAAGGGTGGAACGGCCTCCATGCCATCTCCTCAGGAGGCTCTCAAAATGATCGGTTCTCTTACTGACCAAGAGGTGGTTAGCGATTTAGGCGCTTCCTATGTCTATTTAAGCTCTCAGTCGATGGTAAGGAAGGATCGCATTGGCATAATGGGCTTCTGCTCCGGTGGGTCACAGGCTTTTCTGTATGCCACGGAAAATCCAGATTTGAAGGCGGCGGTCATCTTCTATGGTTCCGCACCCTCGGAAGCAGCGCTCACGAAGATTCAGTGCCCGGTGTTGGGAAACTACGGGGAATTGGATGAGCGAATCAGTTCTGGAGTTCCAGCCACTGCGGCTGCGATGCAGCGACTGGGAAAACGCTTTGACTACAAGATTTACCCTAATGCCCCTCATGCCTTCTTCCACGATGTAAGACCTGAGCGATACAATGAAGCGGCTGCCAATGACGCCTGGAAGCGAACGATCCAATTCTTCAGGGAAAACTTGGGTTGAAAAAGTGTATATCGACTGAACGCGGTCCCGATTAAATCCGAAGGGATCGGGCACGGCAAGAAAGGCGAATATTGTTACCTGAAACTTAGGAGGGACGATGGGTATGGTTCAAAGGACGGCAGGGAGTTTTTTGGTTTGGTGTCTGTTTGCGTCAATAGCGACCGGAGCGGGCGGGGCTGAGTTATCCGGGACAGTGAAAGACTCCACCGGCGCGCCTTTTAAGGGAGCGTTTATCCAAGCTCGCCATTCGGGAACCAAGATTACCGTAAATGCACTGTCCGACAAGCAAGGCAGCTATCGGATTAAGAACCTGGCACCGGGAGAGTATCAAATCAAGGCGGTAACGAAGGGCTACCAAGGCGAGCGAGCCAAGAAGCTGACGTTGAACGACGGCCAATCGTCATCCCTGGATTTCACGATGCAAGAGGGCCGTGTGCAATGGAGCGACCTGTCGATTTATCAGCATAAGAGCCTGTTGCCGGAAGGCGAAGGGAAAAGCACAGCAATTGGAACCTGCCTGGCTTGCCATGGGGTGAGCACCCGCTATGGACGGCGGAGTGAGCAAGGTTGGTACTCGGTCGTTGGGTACATGCGGAAAGCCTTCGGTTATTTCTTAGATGGGCGTATCTCGGATTCCCAGGCAGAGGATGCGGTGTCGTATCTCAATACTGTTTTCGGCGAAGATTCCGAATTGCCGCGCTATCCCAATGTTCGCCCCCGGGAGTTTAATGATGAGGCGATGAAGATTGTCTACGTGGATTATGAATTGCCGACGCCGAAAACCTTTCCTTGGAGCGGGCAGCCGGATAAAGACGGAAATATCTGGATTGCGGAATACAACACCAATCAATTGGGAATGCTCGACCCGAAAACGGCTGAGTTCCAAGAGTTCCGCGTGCCGGAGCTGGGGCGTGCCGATATCCATAGCGTGACACCCGCGCCGGACGGCACCGTGTGGATTGCGGAAAGCAGCGGTGTCCAAAAGCTTGGCAAGTTCGATCCCCGCACCAAAAAGATTACGGAATACCAGAATCCTGCCACCGCGAGCACCAGGGGCACCATGGTGGGTAGAATACCTACGGTCCGGGTTGACTCGAAAGGAAATGTTTGGACTGCAGGAAATCCGATAAGTCGCTTTGATCCCAAGACAGAAGAATTCACAATCTTCCCGGAGGCTAGGGCCTATGGGCTCGCCATTGACAAAGAAGACAACGCTTGGTTCACCGACCTCGGTGAGAGCATCCTCGGTAAAATCGATGGGAAAACGGGAAAGGTGACGAAGCGGGACCCGCCGACTCCGAAGGCTGCCACGAGACGGATAAAAATCGATGACCAGGGCATAATCTGGTTTGCCGAGTATAATGCAGGCAAGATCGGAAGATTCGATCCACAGACGGAGACCTTCAAGGAATACCCCCTTCCAGGTCCGTCTCCAACTCCTTACGGGTTGGGGATCGATGGGAACAACCATATTTGGTATGCCTCCTACGAAACAGATGTGATTGGACGGTTGGACCCGCAGACCGGCGATGTTGTCGAATATCCCATGCCGTACGTAGATAACGCCATCAGGGAGTTGTTCCTGGATTCGGAAGGGCGGATGTGGTATGGCACGGCCGGCTTCAACAAAGTTGGCTACTTTACTGTCAGCGACGGGCGGTAAGAGCTTCTCACGGGCTGCTCATCATAATAGGTTCTTGGTGCTGGAGGGGGGAGTCGAACCCCCACGCCCCGAAGGGCGCCAGATTTTGAGTCTGGTGCGTCTGCCAATTCCGCCACTCCAGCCAGCGTCGTCTTGGGCAGCAAAGCGATGGCGCATTGTAGCAAAGTGCCGGAACAGGAACAATGCCAGGGTTGATGTCCACAAGAGAAAAAAACACGGAGAACCAACAATCGAGTCTGGAAAAGGCGTGCTAGGAGATCGCGGATCACCCCTTTCTTGCCTTATTGAGCAGTTGCTGAGCCTCGGACCGAGGCGGGTCATCGGGCGTCAAAGGCAAACTTAAATATTGCTCCAGGAGCTTGCGGGCCACATCCCAATTGCGGTTAGCGCGAACATACGTTTTTGCCCTCTCGAATTTGATTTTGGGACTGCCGGGGGCGAGATGTTCTGCCTGTTCGAAAGCCTCCTCGCTCTCCTCGTGCCTGCCCCAATTTACATCCCGGCATGTTACACACTCAAGCCCGTCTTCCGTCCCCTTGCAGCACAGCCCGGAAAGAGGGGGACATATCCGTTCTGCCCTAGCCAGCGGAAGCATACAGAAGCCAGGCACCCACCTGCCTGGTATCCACAGAATCTTTACTTTTTGGCCAAGGCGCATTAGGATGAGGGTGGGGATTTTCATTATACCGAATCCGAATTAGCCGGAGGACATTCCACACCGGAAACTGGGGTAAATCGGGAGCTTCCACAGGGACCGAAACGGACCCCCTGCCAAATCCCCGCGCTCCTAGGATACCCCCATAGTCTTTCACTACCCTTCGGGGGAGATCGGATATTTTTATGGAAGCAACAACCACGGCAACCGCTTCGCTCAAAATTGGCGATAAGTCCGTTGAACTGCCGGTCATCACGGGAACGGAAAACGAAAGCGCCATCGACATCTCTCAACTTCGCAAAGAAACTTCCCATGTCACCATCGACCACGGCTTCATGAACACGGGTTCCTGTACCAGCTCGATTACCTTTCTCGACGGAGAAAAGGGCATCCTGCGGTATCGGGGGATCCCTATCGAACAGCTTGCCGAGAAACCCAATTTTATCGAGACGGCCTATTTATTGATTTACGGAAACCTTCCCACTCGGGATGAGATGGCAAAGTTCTCCACCCTGCTAAACCGCCACTCCATGATCCATGAGGACATGAAGCGGTTTTTTGACGGTTACCCCAGCACAGCCCATCCCATGGCGATGCTCTCTGCCATGACCTGTTCTTTGTCCAGTTATTACCCGCAAGCGCTCGAGCCTCAAAACAAAGAGCAGATGGACCTGATGATCGGACGGCTCCTGGCAAAAATGCCTACGATCGCGGCGTTTTCCTATAAGAAGTCTATAGGGCAACCCTTCATTTATCCCCTCAATTCCTTGAGCTACTGCGCCAACATTCACCAGATGATGTTCGCTGTGCCTGCCGAGGAATACCGTGCGGATGAGGATCTGGACCATGTGCTCAACCTCCTGCTGATCCTGCACGCCGACCATGAGCAGAACTGCAGCACCTCCACGGTGCGGCTGGTTGGCAGCAGCCAGGCGAATCTGTTCGCCTCCATTTCGGCGGGCATCCTGGCGCTGTGGGGCCCCCTGCACGGCGGAGCGAACCAGGAAGTCATGAACATGCTGCAGACTATCCATGAGAACGGGGGAGACACCGACAAATACATCGCCATGGCCAAGGACAAAAAATCTTCCTTCCGGCTCATGGGGTTTGGGCATCGGGTTTACAAAAACTTCGACCCGCGGGCGAAGATCATCAAGCGGGCCTGCGACAAAGTGCTCAACAAGATGGGAATTCACGACCCCCTGCTGGACATCGCTAAGAAACTGGAAGAGCACGCTTTGAAGGATGAATTTTTCATCGAGCGCAAGCTCTACCCCAATGTCGATTTCTACAGCGGCATCATCTACAAAGCGCTCGGAATTCCCGTTAACATGTTTACGGTGATGTTCGCCTTGGGAAGGCTGCCTGGATGGATTGCTCACTGGAAGGAGATGCTGGAGTCGCCCAATACCAAGATCGGCCGGCCCCGCCAAATCTATACAGGGAAGACCGTCCATGACTACACGCCTATTGATAAACGCGGCTAAAGCCAATTCGGGGCCTCTGCCTTCGGTTGCGGACCATCATGAGGCCCCCCCACCTGTCCCACGGCACTGCGGCACTTGCTCATGTCTTTTACGGGTGTAAGTGCGTATCTGGTCATGGAAAACCTCCCCAGCTTCTCTCCCTTGCCACTGCCTCGTTAGGAATCGCCAGAAAACCAAGCCATTGCGACGCCCGTGATACCATAAACACATACTGTGTGTGCCAGGATGCTCTATGGCTCTTCCCTTATCTTTTTTCTGGAGTTTTATCGTCCGTCCCCTGTGGGGAACGGGACGGGCGGGGGACCGTCTGCGCACAACGCTCAGCATCCTGGCCGTGGCTTTGGGCGTGGGCGTCATTGTTGCCATCCAGCTTGCCAACCGCAGCTCTATCGACTCCTTTGAATCTTCGCTAACGGAGATTTCCGGACGGACCAACCTTTCCATCCTGGCCCCGAACGGAATTGATGAACAGCTTCTGCCGCAAGTGGCGGAGATGCTGGGAACGGAAACGAGGATTTCTCCGGTGATGGAATCCACTGCGGTGGTGGCTTCCACGCAGGAAGTTCTGCGGGTTTTGGGAATTGACATCGTGCAAGACAGCCTCTTTCGCGACATCTCTCTTGCAGGAGCAAGCATCTCGCAGCGAGCTTTCCTATCGCTGCTCTCCGATCCTCACTCGCTGGTAGTAGGCCAAGATTTTGCACGGCGCTACGGGTTGAGTGCAGGCTCGACGATTCGCTTGCTGCTGAACGACCGTGCGGACTCCTATACGGTGCGCGGGATTCTCGCGCCCGAAGGCCCCGGCAAGACGCTCGCGGGCAGCATCGCGGTCATGGACATCGCTGCAGCTCAGCTTGCTTTCGGGCGCCTCGGCAAACTGGACCGCCTGGATTTAATTGTCCCGCCGGAACAACTGGCTGCCTACCAGAACAAACTCGCCGCCGAATTACCATCCGGTTGGAGAGTCGAAAGGCCGGAAGCCCGCGCAGAACAAGCCGGCAAGATGTTGCGCGCGTTCCGCTGGAATCTGACAGCCCTCAGCTACATTTCCCTTGTCGTCGGAGCATTCCTCATCTACAACACGATTGCCATATCGGTCATTCGCCGCCGCGCAGAAATCGGCACCCTGCGGTCGCTCGGAGCCACGCGAGGCGAGGTGCTCCGCCTTTTCCTGGGCGAGGCGTTATTGCTGGGTTTTGCGGGAGGATTGGCGGGCATTGGACTGGGAAGAGCCCTTTCCGGGCTGGCTCTCCGAGCGGTTTCGGGAACCGTCAATACTTTGTACCTGGCGGCTCCTCCCTCCCCGATCCATTTAACCCCGGGGCTGGTGGCTGGAGCCCTGGCGATCGGGCTGCTGACGGCTTTTTTCTCCGCGCTGCTGCCCGCCATGGAAACCACAGGCATCCTGCCCGCTGAAGCCCTGCAACAGGGCGCCCATGAACAACATCGCCGACTTGCATTGCGGCGCTACGCCGTGATGGGAATAATAACTCTTGGTTGTGCTTTCCTCGCCGCACTGCTGCCGTCTGTGGGCGGTTTGCCGCTGTTCGGATACCTCGCAACGCTGCTCGTCATTGTAGCCTTTTCTTTTTTCATGCCGTTGTTGCTCGCGATCTTCACACGCGCAGTAGACCGGCCCGTACGCGCATTAGCCGGCGTGGAAGGCCAGTTGGCGGGGCGCGGGCTGGCCGCCTCGCCGATTCGGATCTCGATTCTTGCCATGTCCCTGGCCACTGCCGTTGCGATGATGTCCAGTGTTGCAATCCTGGTGGGCAGCTTTCGGCAAACGGTGACCGTTTGGGCCGACCAGACGTTGCGGGCCGATCTTTTCCTGAAACCTGCCGCGCAGCGCGGCAACAGCACCGACGCCACCATCCCAGCCGAGGCAATCGCCATGGTTCGCTCCAGCCCTGGCGTCGAAGCGGTGGACGCGTTCCGGGGCGTCGAAATCGTCTATCAAGGCAACGCGGCCCTGCTCGGTTCCGGCCAGTGGGAGACCCTGGTCCGTCACGGGAATCTCCTGTTCGTGGACGGACGCTCTCCGCAAGAGGTGCTCTCCGGCGATCCCGCCCGGCTGGCCATCGTCTCGGAACCCTTTGCCCACCACAACAGTATTCGGCAAGGACAGGAGATTGCAATCGACACTCCCTCCGGCAGGACTTCGTTTCAAGTAGCAGGAATCTACTACGACTACGCCAACGACCGGGGAACTGTAATCATCGATCGTGAAATCTACCGCCGGTTGTTTCACGATGACACGGCCACCGCGCTGGCCATCTACCTGGAGCCGGGCGCCGACAGTGAACAAGTACGCGCAGGTTTATGGAATACATTAGGAGAGCAAGGATACCAATTTCTTATCACGCCAAATGCCGTTTTGCAGCAAGCCGTGCTCCGCGTCTTTGACCGGACGTTTTCCATCACATATGCCCTGGAAGCAATCGCAATCCTAGTAGCGGCTCTGGGCATCGCCAACGCCCTGCTGGCCTTGACCCTGGAACGACGCCGGGAGCTGGGGATCCTCCGAATGCTGGGCGCTACCGCCAGGCAATTGAAGAAAATAATCCTCACCGAGGCCGCGCTGGTCGGCTTGCTCGGCAACTTGACTGGCTGGCTGATGGGCCTGCTTTTATCACTGATCTTGATCTTCACGATCAACAAACAATCGTTTGGATGGACCATCCAGTTCGTTTACCCGGCGGGTTTTCTGGCCCTCTCCGGGGCGGCGATATGGCTGGTGACGATTGCTTCCGGACTTTATCCGGCTCGCGTGGCCGCCCGCCTGATCCCTTCCGAGGTGGTTACTATCGAATGATAATGATGCGGCGAATGAAACTCCTCCAATGGACTCTCCTGGCCCTTCTCGCGACGGCAGCCACTCTGGTGAATCCTTTTGTTGGTCGAAGTGCAACTCCGGAAGAAGAGAAGACTCGCAGCGAGCAGAGCAGCCGCCGCTACTGCCGTGCACTTCCCGGATATCGCTTTGAATTTCCGCGCGACCACTTTTCCCATCCCTGTTACAAGGTGGAGTGGTGGTACTTCACCGGCAATCTGGCCGCAGAAAGCGGCCATCGCTTCGGCTACGAGCTAACCTTCTTTCGCGTGGGAGTGGACAATCCTTATCCCAACCCTTCCCGCTGGCGCGTGGACGATCTTTATCTGGCCCACTTTGCCATCAGCGATCTCGGAAATAAAAAATTTTTCTATACCCAAAGGCTCAACAGAAAGGGAATCGGGCTGGCCGGGGCCAGGCAAAACCAGAGACGGATTTGGAACGGAAATTGGGTCGCCGAATTCACAGGACAAGGCTGGAAGTTGGAAGCAGCGGAAGGAAAAAACCGGATCGGTTTCGAGCTGCGGTCATTGAAGGCGCCGGTCATTCAGGGAAAAAACGGTGTCAGTCAGAAAGCAGACGGAGAGGGCAATGCCTCCCACTACTATTCTCTGACACGCCTGGAAACATCGGGCCAATTGGAAATCGGAGGCGCGTCATATCCCGTAACAGGTTTGTCTTGGATGGACCATGAATTCGCCACCAACCAATTGCAACCCGATCAAGCGGGATGGGATTGGGCGAGCATGCAGATGGAGGACGGCACGGAGTGGATGATCTACCAGTTGCGCCGAAGGGGAGGTGCTCGCGATCCGCATTCGGCGGGAAGCTTTGTGGCCCGCGACGGCCGAACCGTGCAACTGGAGGACGGAGATTACCAGATGGTTCCGCTCGAATATTGGAAAAGCCCTCATACAGGCGGCGTCTACCCCATCCGATGGCGTGTACTTGTTCCTCGGTTGGGCCTCGACGTAGAACTTAGCACAGAGCTGCCCGACCAAGAACTGGTGACGCGGGAAAGCACTGGTTTGAACTACTGGGAGGGAAGCATTCTGGTCCAAGGCACAAGGAACGGGAAGCCCGTCCAAGGACGAGGGTATCTCGAAATGACCGGCTACGCGGGCCCGTTGCAACCGGAGCTTTATCCTTCCGAGTAGAGCAGCTTTAGGGTTGGCGTGATGCGGATTGTTTGTGAATCCATCCGAGCCGCGATAGGAATGGAGCGGTCAACCCAGCTTGGGTTGCTCACATGGCGTTCGAGGGTCCGCTTGCTTGCGCGCGCGGCTCTGATTGGCTTGTTCCAGTAAACCTTGATCTACCACTATCACGAGACGCTCTAGTCCCCTCCCCCGGCAGGCAACGGCTCAGGCTCCTCGGTGCTGGCCACCTTGCGCTTCTCGGTACGGTCCTCGGCAATGGCGTAGAGGGTGGGTATGAAGAGAAGAGTAATCAGGGTAGAAGTCAGCAGCCCCCCGATCACCACGCGCGCCATCGGCGCCTGCACTTCGCCGCCTTCGCCGAAACCCAGCGCCATGGGAGTGAGCGCGAACACGGTCGTAAGGGTCGTCATCAAGATGGGCCGCAGGCGGCGGCGTCCGGCCAGCGTAACGGCTTCAAACACCGACAGACCGTCGCGACGCCGCATCAGGTTGGCGTAATCAACCAACAAGATGGCGTTGCTGACGACGATGCCGGCCAGCATGATGACCCCCAGAAAGGCCTGGATGCTGAACGTGGTCCCGGTGAGAAACAGCATCAGCGCCACACCGACGGCGGCCAGCGGGATGGAGAATAAAATAATAAAAGGGTCGCGCCAGGATTCGAACTGGGCGGCCATCACCATGTAGACCAGAAGAACTGCCAGAATCAAGCCGAAGAGCAACTGCCGGAAGGATTCCTGCTGCTCTTCATACTCGCCTCCATAGAGAATGGCAAAATCCTGCGGGAGCTGGGAACGAAGCGGCTCCAGCCGCGTCTGGATGTCGCTCATCACCGAACCCAGGTCGCGCCCGTCGAAGTTGGCGGATACGGTTATGATCCGCTCCCGGTCCTGGCGTTGAATCGCTACGGGACCCTCCTGCCGTTGCATGGAGATCAGGCTCCCTACCGGCACCGTATTTCCGGCAGGCGTGGCGACCGGGATGTGGCCGACGTTATCGAGGCTCGACCGGTCGGCTTCCCGCAGCCGCACCAGGATGTTGTACTCATCTCCATCCTCCCGGTACATGCCTGCCTGCTGCCCTCCGACTGCCGTCTCCAGCACTCCACCCAGCTCATTCACGTTCAGCCCGAGCATGGCAGCCTTGATGCGGTCCACCTGGATCAGCATCTCCGGCAAACCGTCTTCCCGGCTGATGCGGGCATCGGTGACGCCGGGAACCGCTTCCACCAAGTCCTTGACTTCATTGGCCAGCTCAGTGGCGTATTGCAGGTTGTAGCCCCGTATCTCAACCGAAGCTCGCTCTTGACCCTGGCCGCCTGATAACATTCTGGTAAAATGCATGCCGCCGGAAGCCCGCGTACGAACCTGCACTCCCGGCTCAAAGTTGCCGAGCCTGCGATTCAAGGTAGCCGCAATCTCCTGAGTGGAGCGGTCGCGGCTGGCGCGCTCGCCTAACCGAAGCGTAATTTGGCCTCTGTGTGCCCCAGAGTTGCCATAACCGCCGCCTCCACCTCCAGACCCCACCTGGACCATCACGTTCTCAATCTCAGGAACCTCCTCCTGTAAAACCGCTTCCACCCGCCGTGTGACCTCGTCGGTAGTTTCCAGGCGCGTGCCGGGCGGCAACTCCACGCTGACTCGCACCTCGCCTTCATCGGTCTGCGGCATCAGTTCTACCCCGATGAAAGGAACAAGCAGAAGGGTCATAGCAAAAGCAGCCAACCCGCCCGCCACAACCGTCTTGCGATGGAACAGCGCCCAGCCAACCGCTTTCTGGTACCGCAGATCGATTCTGTCCAAAAAGCCGCCAATTCCCTGAGAAATACGCCGCAACTGAGGGTGCTGTTGTTCGGAAGGAAGCTCCACCCGCAGATATTTGAAGCACAGCATGGGAATCAATGTCAGGGCTACCAGCAAGGAGCAGAACAAAGCAAACGCCACCGTCAGGGCCAGCTGACTGAACAGGACATTGGCTAAGCCGCTCAGAAACGCAACCGGAACGAAAACGACAATGGTGGTGAGGGTGGCGGCCACGATGGCATTACTGACCTCGCTGCTGCCCACGCGGGCCGCTTCTTCGCGCGATTTGCCCGCCTCGCGATGCCGGAAGGTATTTTCCATCACGACGATGGCATCATCAACAAGACGGCCTACCCCCAGGGCCAGCCCTCCCAAGGTCATGACGTTCAGCGTAAAGCCGGAAAAATAAAGCAAAGCACAGGTCGCAATCAACGACACCGGGATGGCGAGAGAAACGATCAGTGTGCTGCGCAGATTGCGCAGAAAAAACAGCAAGATCAGCACCGCGAGCAAAGCGCCTTCCAGCGCGTGGTCGCGGACCGAGCGAATGGACCTCTCAATAAAAGTGGAAGTGTCCATCAGTGGCCAGACTTCTATTCTGGGGTAGTCCCGGTTGATTCGCTCGATTTCGGCGCGAACCCCCCGAGCTACCGCCGCCGTATTGGCCCCCGATTGTTTTTGAACGGTCATGCGGACCGCCTGCTGGTCATTGATGCGGATGATCTGCTGTTCGTCCTCCCAGGCGTCCTCAATATCCGCCACATCGCGCAAATAAACCGGGATTCCTCTCCGTGTGGTCAGCACCAGACCCTGAATCTGCGCGATGCTTTGGAACTCTCCCTGTGTCCGCAACAACAGTTCGTAACGCCCTTCCTGCACGGGCCCGCCCGGAAGATTTGTATTTTCCCTGCGGATTAGATTGACTACTTCATTAACGGAAAGGTTGAGCGACTGCAACTTCTCGAGCGCCAGATTCACATGGATTTCCCTCCGCAGCCCGCCCCGCACTTCCGCCTGCGCCACCCCGGGCACGCGCTCGATCCTGTACTGAATCTGGTCCTCGGTAAGCCGGCGCAGTTCACGAGGCCCCATATCGCCGGCAACGGCCAGGAACATGATCGGAAACTGGGACAGGTCAAACTTGAACATGATCGGGGGTTCGCTGCCCTCCGGCAATGACCTGCGAAGCCGGTCGAGCCGAGTGCGCAGCTCGTCGGACGCCTCGTCCAGGTCGGTCCCCCAATCGAAGGCGACCACAACACGGCTCTGCCCTTCCGTGGAAGAAGAGGTCACTTCCTCCACTCCGGGAGCGCCAGCGAGCGTTTCCTCGACACGGCGCGTGATGAGCGTTTCCATCTCGCCCGGGGCGACGCCTTCGTAACGGGTCATCACGGTGATGCGGGGAAACTCTATGTCGGGCATCAGGTCAATCGGCAGGCGCTCAAAGGAAATCACTCCCAACAGAACCACAATAGCGCAGGCGATATAAATTGTGACGGAACGCCGAATGGCAAAATCCGGTATGCTCATGAGCGATCCTCCGGTGCTGGCACCGCCGAATGTCTGCCGGGAACGGTAACCAAATCTCCATCTTTCAAGCCTTGCGAGCCGCGAGTGATCACCGTGGTTCCTGCGTCCACCCCCGCCAGCACCTCAATGCCCTGCTCCGTGTTCGCGCCGGTCTCGATGGGGCGAAACTGTACCCGGTCCGAGAGAAGAACGTTTACTCCAGTTTGCTGGCCTCGCAGGATCACCGCATCGCGAGGCACCAGCAGAGCCTGCCGGTCGGTTCCCAAGTCCATCTGGATGCGGGCAAACATCTCCGCCTTCAGTTGCCCGTCGGAATTGGAAATTTCAATCTCCACCGACCCGCTCCGCGTTGTCGGATCGAGCAGCGGCGAGATTCGCGCCACATGGCCCTCATAGCTTCGCCCCTCCAGGGCATCGACCACCACCGTAGCCTGATTCCCAACCTGCAACTTTGCAAAGTCCCTCTCCGGAACGCTTACCTGGGTCACCATCGTCGACAACTGCAGGACGTGGACCAACGGTGTGTTCGGATTCACCAATGCTCCGGGATGAACGTAACGCCGGGCGACCCACCCGTCGAGCGGAGATCGGATTTGAGTTTGCAGCATGCGGATTCGCAACTCCTCAAGCGCGGCTTTCGCCTGCCTCACTTGCGCCTCCGCCAGCACCAGTTGGGACTGGACGACACGGGCGCGGGTCTCGCTCGTCTGCTGCACTTGAACCGACATCAAACCCTGCGCGAACAGGTCGGCTGCCCGTTTCTCCTCCGCTTGGGCGTTTTCGAGTTCTGCCTGCCGCTGGGCTATGGTTGCCTCCGCCACGGCAAGCGCAGCGTCCGCCCGGAGAACTTGCTGTGCCAGTTCTTCCCCTTCCAATTCCGCAATCAGCTGGCCTTCTCTCACCGGGTCTCCTACATCCACAAAGATGCGCTCCAGCCGTCCGGTGATTTTTGGCGTCACCTCCACCTGCTGCTTAGGCTTGAGTGATCCCACCAGGGATATTCTCTCCCGTATGGTGCCCTGGTCAATGGTGGCTACTTCCACAAGTTGTGGCCGGCCCTGTCTTGCGCCAGGGCCACGGTTCCCGCCCCGCTGCGGACCTCCTTCGGCTCCGCCGGGCTGCCGGTTGGGACCAGGCCGCTGGCCCGCAAACCTGCCTGCCGGTCTGCCTTGATCTGCGCTCGACTGATAGAAACGAAAGGCTAACAGGCTGACTAAAGGCACCCCGATCAGGAGCAAAATCAAAATAGTCTTTCGCCGGTTACTCCGTTCTTCCAAAAAGAGTGCCTCCGTTGCAAAAAAATCGTTGCATTAGTTTTGACCGTCCTGGACTGTGCTGGTCAAAAACAGGTCTAATTCAGTTTAACCCAATTTTTTGCAAAATGTTGCGGCCAATACACTAAGCAAGGCTAGCTGGCATATTTTTATCAGCTTAGCCTAAAATATGAGATGGTGAAATTTGTAGTTGGTTGCCTGAAAAGTAGTTAGTGGTCAGAAAAGAGAATACTGCTGCCTCCCTGCCCGCAGGTGGGCAGCCATCCGGCAGTAAACCGATACGACAACGCTCATGCGAAACAAACACTGGAACAGACGATCAAAGGCTGAGACGAGACCGTCTCCCGGACGGATCCAATCCGTGGAAGGCAGGCTGGTTTCCCACCGCGACGGCTACGGGTTCGTGATACCTGAGCAGCCTCTACCCAAACTGCAGGGCGATATTTACATCGGGCCGCATTGGATGGGCAGCGCCATGCATGGAGACCATGTGCTGGTGACCGACATCCACGTCCGGCAGGATGGCCGCGCCCAAGGCCGCATCCATCGCATTTTGAAGCGCGCTCATGACACGATTGTGGGGAGGTTCCACTTCGGAACCCCTTTCAACTACGTTGTCCCCTACGAAGAAAAAATCCTGCAACAAATTGTGATCCCCAAAGGACAGGAATTTCCAGTTGCAAAGCAGGACGGGAAGAAACCCACTTCTCTCACGCAGGAAGAGTTAGAAGGGTCGGTGGTCAACGTAGAGATTACCCGTTTCCCTGCGGCAACCCAAAATGCCACTGGCCGCGTGCTGGAGCTGATTGGCCAGCCCGGCGATTTCGGCGTAGATGTCGAGATCCTCATCCGCAAGTACCACCTCCCATTCGAGTTCCCCCCGGAGGTTGAAGAAGAGGCCAGAGCAATTCCGCAGGCGGTCCCGGAAACGGAAACCGGGCGGCGGCGGGATTTCCGGCATTTGCCGGTTATCACGATTGACGGAGAGACGGCCCGCGACTTTGACGACGCCGTTGCAGTTGCCCTGCTACCCAATGGGAATTTTGAGCTGCAGGTGCACATAGCCGATGTGGCCTACTATGTTCGCCCCGGCACCGCCCTGGACCGCGAAGCCCGTCTCCGGGGCACCTCCGTCTACTTCCCTAACCGTGCCGTTCCCATGCTGCCTCCGGAGCTATCCAATGGCATTTGTTCGCTGAATCCGGAGGAAGATCGTTTGGTGGTTTCTGTCCTGATGGAAATCGGCAGCCAGGGCGAGATTATCAACAGCACTTTTTGCGAAGGGATCATCCGAAACGCCCAGCGCATGACTTACACAGCGGTAAATCAGGCGCTCGAAAAGGACCCTGAAATACAAAAGCGCTATGCCGGGATGCTGCCTCACTTCGAACAAATGAGGAATTTGGCGCTCATTCTCTCTCAAAAACGCCGGCGGCGCGGCTCTATCGATTTCGATTTACCTGAGCCGGTGATTCAATTCGACGAACTCGGAACTATGATGGCCATCACGCGGTCCGAGCGCAACACGGCGCACCGGCTGATCGAAGAATTCATGCTGGCAGCCAATGAAACGGTGGCTGCATACCTGGAACACACTGGGATGGAAATGCTCCACCGAATTCACGAACAACCGGAGATCCGGAAGGTGATTGCGTTTGAACAAATCGCCGCCACGTTCGGCTACAGCCTGGGAGTCGGGAATCTGCCGGTGCAAAGGTTTCCCGTGGGAAGGCCGGGCAGCCGCAGGGAAGGCAGGCAAAAGCAGTCCATTGAATTACCGGCCGGCAAGCTGGATATCTCGCCCCGGAATTATCAGCAGTTGACGGAAAAGATTTCCGGAAAACCCGAGGAGCGTATTCTTTCCTACCTGATGCTGCGCTCGCTGAAGCAGGCATGCTACCGCGAACGGAACGAAGGACATTTCGCCTTGGCGACGCCACACTACACCCATTTCACCTCCCCCATTCGTCGCTACCCGGATCTCGTGGTGCATCGGATTCTAAAATCTATCCTGCAAGGTGGAACGCCCGTGAAGTGGTCGCCGGCTGACAAAAAGCCGAAAATGCCCAAGAAGCCTCCTGCCACAACAAAGCAGTACAGGAAAGGCAACAAGCCGCAGAAATCGCCGGCAAATCAGAACTCCCGCATTCCTGAACCGGTTTCCCCCGGCCTGCCAGCCCCCTACACGACAACCAAGGCCGAGCTGGCAGCGATTGCCATCGAATCCTCCGAGGCCGAGCGGCGCGCAGCGGAAGCAGAACGGGAACTGCTCGAATGGAAGAAAGCGGCATTTATGCAGGAGAAATTAGGGGATGAATTTGATGCGCTCATTATCAGCGTCGCTCCATTCGGCTTCTTTGTAGAACTGCTGGACTTGTTTGTGGAGGGTTTGGTCCCGATCGAGACATTAACCGATCAGCGATATCTCTACCGGGAACAGCAACAACAACTGGTGGGCGAACGAACCCGGCACAGCTTCCGGATTGGAAACCGGCTCCGAGTACGCCTGGATCGCATTGGAGAACCGGCAGGTAAAATGAACTTTTCTGTCGTAGCCTAAACCGACGCGCTCATCGCCATAGCGGCGGGGATCAGCTTGAGTTGCGCCTTAGCCAGAGCTTTGGTGAGCAAAGTTTCCGCCGTTTCCTCAGACGTGCTCTTGGCGACGGCCAACTCACTAATCAGAAGGTAGCGGGCACGGTCCAGCATCTTTCTTTCGCGGAAGGAAAGTTCCTTGGTCCGGCTGATCACCAGCAAGCTTTTAAACACTTCGGCAACCTGCAATAGACAGCCGGTTCGCATCTTTTCCGAATTTTCCTTGAACCGGTACTTCCAATCTTTGTGGTTCTCGCATTCGCCGTGGGCCAGATAAGTGAGTATTTGGCTCGCTTCTCTGCTCTTCACGATATGCCGCAAACCTACGGTATTTACTTTGGCATAGGGAACCATCACCCGAAGGCTGTTGGAGTAGATTTTGAGCAGGTAAAATCGTTGCGGTGTGACGCCTACGTTCCAGTTGTTGATTTGTTCAATGATTCCAACGCCATGATTGGGATAAACAATCTTATCACCTACCTGAAAACTCATTTTGGAGGGCCTCGATAGATATAAAAGTAAGCTTTCGGAAGCAACTGATCATACCAAGGGGCTGCCCTAAAGTCAATGTTGCGTTACCCTGTTTTTCCCCGGAATCACTGTATCTGGCGCGCCTGGAAGTAGTCCGTGATCCCGCAAACACTATATATTGGACTTCTAAGGTTTTCAAAAAAACTTGCAGGGAAGATTTAGTCCTGCTTTCTGCCGCGCAGCGTTATCATTTGGAAGAGAATTTTGCTCCATGCTATCTTTACTCACACGAATCGTATTCGTTCATGTCATCTTCACAAGCAGGAGGATCGGTAATGTTACATAGAAAAAGTTCGCTGGTGATTTTGCTGGCATGCTTGGCCGTGTCGCTGGCTGGCGGCATCAAGATACATGCCCTGCAGCTGGGATCGCGCGAGGCCACCGAGTGGATCGATCTCCTGGAGCGGCCTGGAAGAATAGCCGGATTAAAAAGGGATGAAGTAGTCGCGCGCTTGAAACTCAGGCCGGGGAACATCGTCGCCGACATCGGCGCCGGGGCCGGCGCGTTTTCCCTGCAACTGGCCCGGGCCGTTGCTCCGTCGGGCAAACTGTTGGCTGTCGAGATCGAGCAAGGTCTTCTCGATCGCATCAACCAAGTGGCCCGGCAGGAAAACGTCAGCAACGTTCAAACGGTCCTCGGCGAATTCGACGATCCGAACCTGCCCACCCGGCAGGTGGACATGGCTTTTATCCATGACGTATTGCACCACATCGAGAACCGCGCGGCCTACCTGAAAACGCTCGCCTCCTATATGAAACCCAACGCACGCATTGCTATCATCGAGCTGGACAAAACTCGCCCGGATGTTCCGCACCGGGATCAGCCCGAAATGCAAGTCGGCAAGGAGCAGGTGAAACAATGGCTGGCGGCAGCCGGTTTTTACCCTGCGGAAGAATTCAACATGTTTGAGGACAAGTGGTTCATCGTATACGCGCGGGGCGGGTCAGCAACGTCGGGCGGCATGTAGCACTGTTTGTTAAGGGGGTTTGTTAACGCGGCAAGCGGTTCGTCTTGCCTGCAAGGCGGTCTGAGCTGATTCGGCGGACATGGGAGAAATCCTGCAGCTTCTGGAAAAGCTCTTCCACTGTCTCCCGCGAAACTGGAAAACGGAGCGACGGAGCGATCTCCCGCAGCGGCTCCATCACAAACCGCCTTTCGAGCATCCGGGGATGGGGCACGACCAGCATCTTGCTGTGCAGTGTCCGGTCACCGTAGAGCAAAATATCGAGGTCAATGCTGCGCGGGCCTTTGGGCTGCCGGCGCCGGCGACCCAGCTTGTGTTCGATCCCCTGCAACGTTTCCAGCAAAGCCAGCGGCGACAAAACCGTCTCTACCTCAACCACGCAGTTCAGAAACCATCCCTGCCCGGCAAAATCCACCGGTTCGGTTTCGTAAATGGAAGAGCAGCTTTGCACTCGGATGGCGCCGGCTTCCAGCGCCTGCCAGGCGCGCCGAAGCTGCTCGCAGCGGTCTCCCAGATTGGAGCCGAGCGAAAGATATGCCGTCTCAGAAATTGCCATCGCGCGATTACCCGGTGTGAATTGTTAATTGTTAGAAGAGGGCGTTCTGTGCGCTGTTCGGCTTCAGGCCGAAATACTGGAAAGCCAGCGGGGTGGCCACGCGGCCTCGCGGAGTGCGGTGAAGAAAACCGATTTGGATCAGGAAGGGCTCGTAGATCTCTTCAATCGCATCGACTTCCTCGCTGAGTGAAGCGGCCAGGGTATTCACGCCGACAGGACCGCCTCCGTATTTCTCAATGATGGTCAGCAGCAGTTTACGGTCCACCTCGTCGAAACCGTAATGGTCCACCTCCAGCATTTCCAGCGCGGCTTGGGCCACCGAGAGAGTGATCCGGCCTTCGGCTTTTACTTCGGCATAATCGCGGACGCGGCGCAGCAGCCGGTTCGCAATACGAGGCGTCCCCCGGCTCCGCCGCGCAATCTCCTCCGCGCCTTCCTGGTCCACGGGAACTTGCAGGATATCCGCCGAGCGGCGCACGATAATTCCCAGCTCTTCGGCGGTGTAGAAGTCGATGCGATGGACGATTCCGAAACGGCTTCGCAGCGGCGCGCTCAGCAATCCGGCCCGCGTTGTGGCCCCCACCAGGGTGAACGGCGCAACATTCAGTTGAACAGTCCTCGCCCCAGGCCCCTGCCCCACCACGTAGTCGATACGAAAATCCTCCAGGGCCGGATATAGCAACTCCTCCAGTTGGGTATTCAAGCGGTGGATTTCATCAATAAAAAAGATTTGAAATTTTTCCACGTTGCTCAGGATGGCCGCCAGGTCCTTCTTATCTTCGATCACCGGCCCGGAGGTCGCCTGGAAGGCGACGCCCATTTCGTTGGCAATGATCGACGCCAGCGTCGTCTTGCCCAGCCCCGGCGGCCCGTAGAGTAAAACGTGGTCCAGCACTTCTCCGCGCGCGCGCGCCGCCTGGATGGAAATGCTTAAGTTATCCTTCACCTTCTGCTGCCCAATAAACTCCGCCAATCGTTTGGGTCGCAGGCTGTATTCATCCTGTTGTTCGTCCGGCAGCATGCTGCCTGAAACCATCCGTTCTGAATCATTGAGTGCCATATGTTTTTTTCTGAGCGGCCCCTTACTTTCCAATCCGGATTAACCGGGAGGATGTCTGCTGCACATCCCGAAGCAACCTGCCTGAAATCGCGCCAGGATATCAGGGGAAAAATTTCCTCGACAGCAATCGCAGCGACGCGCGGAGTAAATCCTCAAAATCCTTGTTCGGCCCCTGTGCGCGGACTTCCTGGAGGGCATTTTCAGCGGCGGGGCGTGCATAACCGACATTGATCAAAGCCGAGAGAACTGCGTCCTCCGCAGTTTCCGGCTTCGCCACCGGAGCCTGCTGGCGGCCTACCGACGCCGGAACGACATCCGCGAGTTTGTCCTTCAACTCCAGAACCAGTCTCTCCGCGGTTTTGCGTCCCACGCCGGGAACATGCACCAGCTTGGCGACTTCTCCGTTTCGGAGGGCTGGGATCAGCTCCTCGATCTCCAGCCCGGATAGGATCGTGACAGCCAGTTTTGGGCCGACTCCGGAGACGCTGAGCAGCTTCTCAAATAAGTTTTTCTCCCGCTCCGTTCGGAATCCGTACAGCGAAAAGGACTCCTGCCTAACGTAGCTGTAAATCTGAAGGCTGACTTCCGTGGCCACGTCTCCCAACTCGTAAAAAGTGGAGACCGGGATAAAAACCTCGTAGCCTACGCCCGCGGCCTCAATGACGACTCGATTCGGTCGCTTTGAGAGGAGCTTCCCACGCAGATGGGCTATCATCAATTCCTTTTCTGATTCCTTTTCTCAACACCGGTTTGTCAGCCCGCGATTATCATACCCCTTCGCAGAGTTTTCAAGAAACAGCCGGGCAAATGAACAGGATCAATGCTCAACGGGCAAACATCAGGAAGCTTCCGGCAGCTACGAGCGTGCCGATCACCCCGCCCACGTTCGGCCCCATGGCGTGCATCAAGAGGTGATTTGTGGGACTGGCCTGCAGGCCCACGGTCTGCGAGACTCTGGCGGCCATCGGGACGGCAGAGACCCCGGCGGAGCCGATCAGTGGGTTCATTTTTGCTTTGAGAAACAGATTCATAAATTTGGCCAGCAGCACCCCGGCGGCGGTGCTGAAAATAAACGCGACCAAGCCTAAGCCGAAGATCAGCAGCGCCCTGGGCTGCAGAAAATTTTCCGCCGCCATCGTCGCTCCCACCGATATCCCCAGAAAGATCGTGGCCAGGTTCAGCAGCTCGTTTTGAGCGGCGTTGGTCAGCCGGTCCACCACCTTGGACTCGCGGAAAAGGTTGCCGAGCATGAACATCGAAACCAGCGGCGCTGCTTGCGGAACCAGCAACAGAATAATCATGGAGGACAGCAGCGGAAAAAGCAGCTTCTCTAAATTGGAGACCGGGCGCAACTGCTTCATGCGGATCTGCCGCTCCTTTTCGGTCGTCAGCGCGCGCATGATGGGAGGCTGGATAATCGGAACGAGCGACATATAAGAATACGCGGCCACTGCAATCGGCCCCAATAGGTGCGGGGCCAGCGCAGCCGTTACGAAAATGCTGGTCGGCCCATCCGCCCCCCCGATGATTCCGATGGAGCTGGCCTCCGGCACGCTGAACCCCAAGGCCAAGGCCCCAAAAAAGGCGATATAAACGCCGAACTGTGCAGCCGCGCCCAGCAGGATTGATTTTGGATTGGCGATCAGCGGCCCAAAATCCGTCAAGGCTCCCAGCCCTAGAAAGATGACGGGCGGAATCACATCCCACTCGATTCCATAATGGAAAAAGATATTCAGCAGGTTCCGGACCCCGTCGTGCTCCCCCATCAGCGGAGTCATGGGAAGATTCACCACCAGAACTCCGAAACCGATGGGCAGCAACAACAGCGGCTCATATTTTTTCTTGATGGCAAGGTAAATCAGCGTCAGGCCGATTATCCACATGAGAACGTTGCCCACGCTCAGATGGGCAATTCCTGTTTGACTTATAAAAGTGTTTATAGAAAATTCATTCATCCCTGGTTCTTGTTCCTCTTAGGTTCTTGCTCCTTTTATATCTCTTCGACGCCGCCGGATGGTTCTCGTGAATGAAATAAGAATCCTGGGCCGGTCTGGCCGGAAAGGAAATTCCACGAAGCGGCACTAGCGTTTCTCTTCTGCTTTCTTCCGAGCCATTCGGGCGAGAACAGCCCCAACGGCATTGATCGACACCATCAGCAGCGTCAGAACCAAAAAGACACTGGTAAGTCCAGCAGCGGCCATCATGGAAGCACTGTACCAATCCACCCCATACAAATCCACCATTGTTCGATTTTCCCCCTGACACGGTTCGCGGGACAACAACACCTTTCCGCGCATCAAGCTCTGGCGAAGCTACTCTCCAGCCTCAAACCGGCGTGATTCCGTGTTTTCTGTACGGTCTGTCTTCTTTCTTGTTTCGGAAGATCTCCAGCGCCTGGATCAGACGGATCCGCGTCTGTTCCGGCTGAATGGCAGCCTGAGCGTACTGCTTGGCGACTGCCTCGAAGGGACCACTGAACCTTTCGGAATATTCTTCGAGCTTCTGCTGCCGCATCTTCTCCGGGTCAGCCGCCTGCTCGATCTCCTGCCGGTAGAGAACATTTACGGCCCCGCCTCCTCCCATGACGGCCAGTTCCACCCCCGGCCAGACAAAAACCTGATCCGCTCCCATCTCCCGCGTGCACATGGCTTGCTTGGCTCCTCCGTATCCCTTTCGCAGGTAAAGCGTCAATTTAGGCACGGTAGCCTCCGCATAAGCGTACAGCATCTTGGCGCCGTGGCGGATGATTCCATTCTGCTCCTGCTTGGTTCCCGGCAGGTAGCCGGGCACGTCCACCAAGGTGATGATAGGAATCTGGAAGGCGTCACAAAAACGGATAAAGCGCGACGCCTTATCGGAACAATCGACATCCAGGCTGCCGCCGAGAAACATCGGCTGATTGGCGACAAAACCCACCGGCCGGCCATCCAGCCGTCCGAAGCCCACCACGATATTGCGGGCGAACCGCGCCTTGATCTCAAAAAAATTGCCCCCGTCCACAATTCGCTGAATGACTTTCCGGATGTCGTAGATTTTTTTTGATTCCCACGGCACGATGGCATCCAGGTCGTCCAGCGTCCGGCCCGGATCGTCGTTGGGAGGCACGCGAGGAGGCGGCTCTCCGCAATTCAGCGGAAGAAAACCCACTAGCGTCCGAATCTGATTCAGGCAATCCTCATCGCCCGAGCAAACCACATCCGTCACGCCGGACTGTTCCGCATGGATTTTCCACCCGCCCAACTGCTCCATCGTCACATCTTCTCCCGTTACCTCTTTGATGACGGGAGGCCCGGTGATGAACATCTGGCTGGTGTCCTTTACCATGAAGATAAAATCCGTCAGAGCGGGACAGTAGGCAGCAACCCCGATGCAGGGGCCCATGATAGCCGAGATTTGCGGAACCACCCCGGAGGTGATGCTGTTCTGATAAAACATATTTCCGATCGCGCGGGTGACATCCAGCCCCTCCTGTATTCTGGCGCCCACCGAGTCATATAAACCGATCAAAGGAACGCCCGTCTTGCGTGCGGTCTCCGTAACGTAAGCGATCTTCTCTCCGTGCGCGCTGCCCACGGCACCCGCCAGCACGGTCCGGTCCTGCGCAAAAATATAGACGTTTCTGCCGTCTATCTTGCCGTATCCGGTCACCACGCCGTCGGTGGGAGCTTTTTTCTTCGCCATCCCAAAATCTGTTTTCTGGGTCTCGGCCAGCAGGAACTCCTCCACGAACGAGCCGCGGTCGAGCAGCCCGGCGATGCGTTCTCTCGCGGTCCATTTTCCCCCTTGATGCTGCTTTTCCACCGCCTTGGCATCACCCTGGAGAGCCTTGATCTCCATATCCAGCAATTTCTTTCGGACTTCATCGTAAGACTTCGGCATAGAATGGCTCTTTCAAAAAAAACCTTGTGTTTTGCTCCCATTCCTCATCACGCAGGCAATCAGGAGGGCTTTGTCAACGGCGGCGGTAAGCGCGCTCATCCATTACGCGCCCTCATCACGTACGCGCCATCATCACGCTCCACCGCCGGTCGCTCATGCTGGGAATTGCAACGGGGATCTGAAAGGAAAAGGTTACTATTCCCTTTCGCCGCTTCACAAATCGTAAGTCGAAAAGAACGAAAACGCAAGTTGCTCTCCGGCTGGATTCCCGTTCCGCACGAACTTCCCGCAATCATTTAGACTGGATTCTCAAAATGTGGAGCGCGCAGTGCACCCAGAACAACAGGCCGGAAAGATGAGCAAAATGCCGGGGAAGGCGGCAGGGAACTGCGCAAAAACTTCCTGTTGATGATAGCTGGAAGACAGGTTACGGTTCCAAGCAACCATCCCGGCTGCCTGGAACCGCAAGGTTTAAGGTTGAGTAAACTTTCTTGTGCAGGCCGCTGCCGTGCAGCGATCGCGGCTCAATAACTTTCCAGGTATTTTTCAAGCTCCCAGGGCGTCACCTGCATACGATATTCATCCCACTCCTTGGACTTCGCCTGCACGTACATTTCATAGGTATGCGGATCCAGGGCTGACTGGATTAGTTTGTCTGCCTTTAGTTCCTTCAAGGCCTGCGCCAGAGAATCGGGAAGCGTATCAATGTTGAGATCAGCCAGTCTTTCATCATCAAAGTGATAGACGTCCTCCTCTACCGGCTCCGGCGGTTTCAGGTTTCGCTTGACGCCGTCGAGGCCGGCCTTCAGCATCGACGCAAAGGCCAAATACAGATTGCAGCTTGGGTCCGGACACCGAAGCTCGGCTCGCGTGGACTGATGCTTGCCCGCCGAGTACTGCGGAATACGGATCAAGGCGGAACGGTTAATTCTGGCCCATGCATATAGACAGGCGCCTCGAAGCCCGGGATGAAGCGTTTATAGGAGTTGACCGTCGGCGAGAGAATGGCGCACATCCCCTTCACGTGGTTGAGCTGTCCGGCGATGAAGCTGTAGGCCACCTTGGAGAGCCGGTATTTATCTTTGGCGACGTAGAAGGCGTTCTGTTTCGTTTTTCGATTGAACAGGCTCTGATGGACGTGCATGCCGGAGCCGTTAATCCCGGTGATTGGTTTCGGCATGAAGGTGGCATAGAGGTTGTGCTGCTCGGCCACCGCTTTCAGGACAAAGCGCAGCGTGGTGGCGTTGTCGGCGGCCTTGAGCGCGTTGGCGTAGCGGAAATCGATTTCGTGCTGGCCGACCGCCACCTCGTGATGCGAAGCCTCCACTTCAATGCCGAAGTGTTCCAGCGATTTGACCATGTCCCGCCGAACGTGATAGGCGCGATCCGTTGAAAAATCGAAATAGCCGCCCTTGTCATGAGGATTGGTGATCGAATTCCCGTTCTTACTGAACAAAAAGAATTCCAATTCCGGCCCGACGTTGTATTCGTAGTTGAGTTCTTCCGCTTCCCGAAGAGCCCGCTTCAAGATGTAGCGCGGGTCGCCCTCGAAGGGTGTTCCGTCGGGTTTGTAAATGTCGCAAACGAACCGGGCCGTCTGCCCTTCTTCCACTTTCTCCCAGGGGATAACGGCATATGTGTCAATATCCGGTTTGAGAAACATGTCGCTTTCCGAGATTCGTGCGAACCCTTCAATCGAAGAGCCGTCAAACCAAGTCCCGTATTGCAGGCAATCGGGGAGGTGCTTCACGCGGATCGTGAGACTCTTCACAATGCCGTTGAGGTCCGTAAACTGCAATTGAATGAAGTGTATGTCGTCTTGTTTTACTCGTTTCAATATCTGTTGATTGTTCATTAAGTCTACCCCACCATAGCGAAGATTTGAGAGTTCCTGGGTAGGTTTGCAAGTGCAGTACCTCTACACTGATTCTTGCAATTGCATGGGAGCGTCTGTTTCTGAACAAGTTACAGCAAATTAGTCCGGGGATTTGAGCCTTTACTGGCATTTTACTGGGGGATATCGCCATTAAATGCGAGATTTCGCCCATGGCGAAAACAAAATACTTCTCTTAAAAACCAAAAACACGAGAGTAATTTTCCTGGCTCACAAAATGCATGGAAACGGTTGCTGTCAAAATCCAGTGTCCCGCTAATGCAACTCCCGGCTCATGGCCAGGAGTTGCTTCTAGGGGATGCGTTACTTATCATACGGGTAATGCCAAGACTAATCGCAAGTTGGGTTTGCTTCCAGCTAATGGTCGCCTTCTTCCAGGCGCCTTTCTTTCATATGCACGAGTACGCCGAAAGCGATCATGTACGTCACTGGCATCGCGCCTTTATCCAAACCCTTCATGCCCACTTCCCTCAGTTGGGGAACCAATCCACATCCGTTCCCGCCCCGGAAATCAGGGACATCAGCGATCAAAACCAGGCGAAGTTCCTGTCCTGGTTTCGGGCAAAACCCCAAGAAAACCTGGTGCTTCTCCCTTGTCTAACAGAGCCGCCGATTTTCTTTGCTTTAATCCAGTTTACCGAATCCGCTCCGGACCCAATATACCGCACGCACGATCCTCACCTGCTTTCTCGTCACTCGCCCCGTTCCCCGCCCTTCGATTCTCGCCTTCTGCGCATCCTGTGATGAACTGGCAGCCCGCACGCCGCAAATCCTCACACCCAAGCCGGAGTATACCGGCGCGTAAATTATGGCTGCCACAAGAGAAAAGAACTCCACGCGGAAGAGTTGCCTAGTAGTCTCAGGATTCCCCCTATCAACAACGGCGAAACCTGAGTAACCACCGTGCTGTGAATAACGAGAGGAGAACCATGCCTCAGATGTTTCCTGCAAGCGCCTCTGCTGTTGTCTGCTTGTTTTTGTCTAGCATTTTATATCTTTCCTCCCTTCCCGCTCCGCTTTCCGGCGAAAACCCGGCGCTGCCTTCTCCACTCAGTTTGCGGGATGCCGTCCGGATTGCACTCGAAAGAAATCCCGCTGTTGGAGCGGCACAGAACACCATTGAGATGGCCGAAGCGCTGCAGCTCGATGCCGCGAAGCGGCTGAACCCTGCTTTTTCCTTTGCCTCGGAAAACTGGCGCGCTTTCAGCAGCAACCAAGGAGCTTTTTTTCAAACGCAGGAAATCACCGCCCGCTTTGATTACGAGATTGAGACCGCCGGCAAGCGCCGTCATCGCACCCGCGCCGCCAGCCTGGCAGTGGAAACAGCGCAGGCTTTCCATGAGGACCGCCGGCGCGTGCTGACCCTGGAGGTGGAGCGCGCCTATTTTCGCGCCGTCCAGGCGAAAGCGAATCTGGAGGTTGCTCAAATCATCCTGGAGGAAATTGACCGCATTATTGCGCTAAACCAGGTTCGCTACACGAGCGGTGAAATCTCTGGAGGGGAACTGAAGCGAAGTGAACTGGAACGGCTGCGGTTTCTCGATGATGTATTCGCCTCGCAACTGGAACGGCGCAACGCCAAAAGCGATCTGCTGGCCCTGCTCTATTTCCCCGATCTGGGCCAGGACTTCCAGTTAGCCGATACGTTGCCGGTCGATTTGGAGCAGCCCGCTTCTTTCCCAGGAATCTTCTACCCTTTTTCCCTCAAAGAATTGCAGGAGAAAGCCCTCCGGCAGCGGCCTGACCTGGCTGCGGCCCTGCACGAGGAACAACGGGCGGATACAGAAACCCTCCGTCAACGGGCCATCCGTTCGCCGAACGTTACGGTCGGCGGAGGCTACAAACGCGACGGGCCCTTTAATGCGCTGGCATTCGGCGTGACCGTTCCGCTGAAAATTTTTAACCGCAATGAAGGAGGACTGGCCCGGGCACAAGCGGAATTATCCCGCGCTCGCAACCGCGCCGCCTTGACCCGAACGGCCCTGCTGCTGGACGTCCAGAAAGCCTTCTATGCCGTAGAGGTCAACCAGGAACGAGTCCGCTACATCGAGCAGGAATATCTGGACAAGTCCGAACAGTCCCGCGAGATCATCCTGGCCTCCTACCGGCTGGGTGAAGCGAACTTGATTGATCTTCTCGATGCCCAGCGGGCATTTCGAGAGACCCGGCGGATCTATAACCAAGCACTTTTTGAATACCGCATCAGCCTCTACGAATTGGGAGCGGCGGCGGGGGAGAAATTTCCATTATGAGCGATGTAGCAAACTGGCAAAACCATGCGCACTGGAAGCGGCATTTGGTGGTGGGAGGAGGGCTTGGTCTGGTTGGCCTCCTTTTCGGGTTTTGGATTGGAACGCGATCCCAGCCTGTCACTCCTCCCCCACCAATTCAAGAGTCAGCCCAGGAAAAACTGATCGAACTCAGTCTGGAGACGCAACGAAGCGCCGATCTGAAAATCACCGAGGTGGTCGAGCGCCCACTCGAGCGAACACTGGTCGCTACCGGGGTCCTCGCCCCGGACCAGAATCGACTGGCACACATTGGTCCTCTGGCGCGAGGGGTTGTCGAGCAAGTACTGGCCCAAATCGGCGACCGAGTTCGGGTGGATGACCCCTTATTGATTTACGACAACATCGAACTGGGGGTGCTAATTGGGGAGTACTTGGTTATCAAGGCAGAAATTAAACGAGAACAAGCCCAAGCGGAAGTTGCCAAGCGTTATCTGGCGCGGGCCGAGGCGTTGCTGATGGAAGAGGCAATTGCACGCAGGGAGTACGAACTTCGCGACGCTCAATATAAGTAAGCTGTAGCTGTGGTCGAGAGCAACCAAGCCAAATTAGCCCAGGTGGAAGAAAGGATTCACCGACTGGGGTTAGACGACGAAGACTTACGAAATCTTGGAAGCTCAGGACATGACAGCCACCGCACAGCCTCTCACAGCACCTTACGCGCTCCGTTTGCGGGTGTGATCACCATGCAGGATGTGGCTTCGGGAGAGATGCTAGAACCGGACCGCGAGGTCTTTGTGCTGGCGGATACTTCCGTGGTCTGGGTGCTGGCCGGCATTTACGAAAAAGACCTGGGACAGGTAGAGGTCGGGTGGCCCTGTCGGGTCAAAGTGCCTGCCTATCCAGAGGAGGTGTTCACGGGCAAGATTGCTTACCTCAGCGATGTCCTGGATCCGACTTCGCGGACCGGCAAGATGCGTTGTGTGCTCACCAACCCGGATGGGCGCTTGAAACTGGAAATGTTTGCGACCGTCGAAATCCCTCTGCCGTTAAAGCACCCTGCGGTGCTCCTGCCGGAGGCGGCCGTGCAGAGGGTGGACCAACAAACATTAGTCTTCGTCGCTCAAGATGATTCTCATTTTGAAGCCCGCGAAGTCGAGTTAGGCGAGCGGTTCGGTGACTCGTTCGAGGTTCGGCGCGGTCTTCGCGCCGGCGAGAAAGTTGTTACGCAAGGCGCTTTCTACGTCAAGTCCGAACTGCTGCGTGACCAGCTCGGTGGAGAGGAATAGCTTATGACCAGTTTGGTTGATTTGTGCCTACGGTATCGTTTCCTGGTTCTGGCGCTCACGGGAATCCTCATCGCTGGCGGACTATTTTCCCTCAGCCGGCTCACGATTGACGCGGTGCCTGATATTACTCCTGTCCAGGTCCAAATCCTGTCCCGAAGTCCGACGTTAGGACCGGTTGAGGTTGAACAATACGTGACCTTTCCCATTGAAGCAGCGATGACCGGATTGCCCGGTGTGGAGGAAATTCGCTCCGTGTCCCGCTATGGTCTGTCGGCCGTAACCGTGATCTTTGAAGAGGGCATGAGCCTTTACTTGGCTCGCCAGTTGGTCTCAGAGCGACTAAGTGAGGCGGAAAAAAGTGTCCCGCCCGGTCTTGCCAACATCGAGTTGGGGCCGATGTCGACAGGTCTGAGTGAAGTCTACCACTTCACCGTAGAAGGAGAAGGCTACAGCCCTACAGAACTCAAGACGATTCTGGACTGGGACATCGCGTTTCGCCTTCGTACTGTTCCAGGCCTTGTTGAGGTAAATTCTTGGGGCGGCCTGACCAAGCAGTATCACGCGGTCGTGGACCCGACGATGCTGATCGCCCACGGGATCACGCTCGGCGAGGTTTTTGAGGCCCTAGAACGCAATAATGCCAACACCGGCAGCGGCTACGTTGAGCACAACCAGGAGGCGTACATCATCCGGGGCGAAGCCCTGGCCACTTCTATTCCCGACCTGGAAAACATTGTGGTGGCCACCCGGAGTGACGGGACGCCGATCTTTGTCCGCAATCTAGGCGAAGTCCGCGAGGGAGCAATGGTTCGGATTGGGGCAGCCACAGAGAATGGGCAGGGCGAAGCCGTCATCGGCATGGTGCAGATGCTGGCGGGCGAAAACGCCAATCAGGTGGTAGCCGATGTGAAGGAAAAGCTCGCCGAAATCCAAGGTTCCCTCCCTCCAGGAGTGCGAACCGTTCCGTTTTATGACCGGGCGAATTTCGTGGACCGGATTCTGCGCACCGTCCGTACCAACCTCATGGAAGGAGGCTTGTTGGTCATTGCCGTCCTTCTCTTACTTCTCGGGAACTTGCGGGGCGGCCTCGTCGTGGCTTTAGCCATTCCGCTGTCCATGTTGATCGCTTTCACGGGCATGGTGCGCGCAGGTATCAGCGGCAACTTAATGAGCCTGGGAGCCATTGACTTCGGCCTCATTGTGGACGGCGCCGTGGTGATGATTGAAAACATCTCCCGACACTTGGGCGAACGGGGTCGTGCCCCGGGAGTTTCCAAGATGGAGGTCATCCGGGAAGCGACCCGGGAAGTGATCCGTCCGGTGGTCTTCGCCGTGAGCATCATCATCTTGGTTTACGTCCCCATCCTTTCGCTCACCGGCATCGAGGGCAAGATGTTCCGTCCGATGGCCATGACGGTGATCTTCGCCCTGATCGGGGCATTGATTCTGACAGTGACGTTGATGCCCGTGTTGTCGTACTTCGTTCTGAAAGCCGAGACGGATAAAGAGCCCTGGTTGATGCGGAAGCTGCGAGCGATCTATGAACCTTCCCTCTCCTGGGCAATGCATAATTCCCGATGGGTGGTGCTGATAGCTTCCGTGGCTTTTCTGTCTAGCCTGCTCGTGTTTTCTCGTATGGGGACGGCGTTTGTGCCCCGGCTGGATGAGGGCGACATCGCCATCCAGGCTTGGCGATTGCCCAGCATTTCTTTGAGTGAATCGCTCGCTTCGACTACGAAAATCGAGAAAGTGCTCCGCCGCTTCCCGGAGATCACAACTGTAGTGTCCCGCACCGGAAGCCCCGACGTAGCCACCGACGTGATGGGGGATTGAAGTTTCCGACATTTTTGTGATCCTCAAGCCGCGATCCGAATGGACCACCGCAGAGACCAAGGAAGGTTTGATTGCCAAGATGGACGAGGCATTGAAGCGGGAGGTGCCGGGTTCCGGTTTTTCTTACACCCAACCCATCGAGATGCGTTTCAACGAATTGATTGCTGGAGCCCGTTCCGACATCGCAGTGAGTATTTACGGGCAAGACCTGGGTACGCTGCGGCGGTTGGGCGATCAGGTAGCCCAGGCGCTCCGGCAAGTCCCAGGCGCTGCCGATGTGCAGGTCGAACAGACCGCAGGCCTGCCGATGTATCGTGTGCGCATTGACCGGAACCGGCTAGCCCGCTACGGAATGAGCGCGGGCGACGTCCTCGACACCATCGAGGCGACCCGCGTGGGCAAAGTGGTTGGCACCATCTTTGAAGGGGAGCGCCGGTTCGACCTCGTGGTGCGACTGCCGGACTCGGTTACTCAAAGCGAGGCGGCGCTGGCCAATTTGTCTCTGGCCGATCACGGTCGGTTGATCCCGTTGTCGCAGGTCGCTGATGTGGAGGTATCTACCGGCCCGGCACAGGTCAGCCGCAAGGATGTCCGGCGGCGGCTCATCGTGCAGAACAATGTGCGAGGGCGTGACCTCGGAAGCTTTGTGGAAGACGCCCAGCAGAGAGTGGCCCAATCCGTTTCTTTGCCCACGGGTTACTTTCTGGAGTGGGGCGGGCAGTTCGAGCAGCTCCAAGAGGCCAGGCGGCGGCTGGCTTTCGTAGTCCCGATTACGTTCCTGATTATCTTTCTCATGCTCTACACCACTTTCGGAGCCGTTCGACCAGCCTTGCTGATTTTCCTCAACGTGCCGCTAGCGATCACCGGCGGAGTGTTCGCTCTAGCCATCCGGGGACTGCCGTTCAGCATCTCGGCGGCTGTTGGTTTTATCGCTCTTTTTGGCATCGCGATGTTAAACGGAGTGGTATTGGTTACCTACATTCGACAATTGCGGGAGCGTGGACTGCCCGTGGAAGAAGCCGCCAGAGAGGGAGCCAAAATCCGCCTCCGGCCTGTTCTGATGACCGCTATGGTGGCCAGTTTCGGGTTCATTCCGATGGCTCTGAACACTGGTCTTGGGGCCGAAGTACAGCGCCCGCTGGCCACGGTGGTGATCGGGGGCCTGATCACATCCACGCTGCTCACTCTCCTCGTGCTCCCCAGCATCTATCATTAGATTTGAAGAAAAGCGTGCTGAAATCGAAATTGAATTTTACCGAGGATCTTCACCATGAAGGAAATTAAAGCGATTGTGCAACCCTTCCGCGTTTCCAAGATTCTCGAGGCCTTGCAGCAAATTCCCCAACTGCCCGGTGTAACCGTCTCCGATGTCCGGGGCTTTGGGAGACAGCGGGCCGTGAATGCGCCGAATCTGGTCGTGGAAGGGATTATTTCTTATGCAAAAAAACCAAGCTGGAAATTGTGGTCGCCGATGAACTCGTGGAAGAGGTCATTCGGGACCATGCCCACACCGGCAATCTAGGCGACGGCAAGATTTTCGTGAGCACACTGGATGACATGTTTCGCATCCGCACGGGCGAACGCGGTGAACAAGCCATCTAGCGGAAGCCGCCGTCAATCTTCTTTTTGTAGGAAGAAATAATAGATGATTCCGAATTACGTTCCCGGTAGGTTTCCGAATCCAATAATATCGGCAACCGCCGCTTTTGCTGTCATCCTGAGCAACGCGAGAGCCTGCCCCGAGCCATGGATATGGTCCACAAAAACTATAAAATCGCTCTAGTCCTTTGGTTTTTTCGGCGCCTTGAGAGGAATATTCATGCCTTCGGGTTCTTCCAGCACTACGATGGAACCCCCGCGCCTCCCCAAACCAGCCACCCAGATAGAAAGTTCGGTTCCGACCAAATCTTCCACACGGGAAAAAGTTTCAAAAGGAGGGCCTTGCCGCTTCCACAACGAAGGCCGCCCTACCCGGAAACCCATCCGCCGCCCTCGCACCTCAATCCTCACCACATCTCCGCCGGAAAAACGGGTGCCCTCAACCCACTCATCGAGAACTCCCGTCACGCGGGACAGGGGGGTAATCAGGCGGTCGCCCTTTCCATCCGGTCCGGAGTAGGCGATGCGTCCCCGTCGTTCGTCAATCTTGTAACTGTTGCCTCCCGCGCGAAACTCCGTTAAGTTCTCTGAAACTCTGCCTCCCTCGATAGGAATAAATTTTTCCAGGCGCATCCATCCCCCGACGGAAGTCTCCGTGATCTCCAGCAAAATAGTCGTTCCAATCGTTTTCTTTTTCAGGCCCACCACCCCTTCATAGACCCTGCGATCCTGTGAGCGGGCCGGAAACGCCGCCAGTAGCAAGAAAAACAGCAGCCACAACGTTCGGAGTTTCATGCCAGCCTTCCTTTCTTCCGAGCAACGCGAAATCGGCATCCTGGATACAAATCTGGATACAAATATTGTAATCAACCCACCGCGCCGTGATCCAGCAGATATTAGGTTCCATAGTAACAGGCAGCCGCCGCGCTGCGCTCCTGGGCCGGCAGAATCGTCTTGACAGGCTAAAGGGGTAATGTTAGACCTTTAACCATGCACCGCTTCCAAAGCCTCCAGACCGCCCGCGTTTCCGACGAAATTGCCCGCCAAATCCGGCAGGTCATTTTCTCCGGCAAGCTGAAACCGGGAGACAAGCTGCCCACCGAGCGGGAGTTGGTGGAACAATTTCACAGCAGCCGCGTCTCTGTGCGCGAAGCTGTGCGCTCCCTGGAGCACTTGGGTTTGATCAAAATCAAGCGGGGCGCCGGAGGCGGGACCTACATCAGCGAGGCAAACCACCGGCCCGTAGCCGAATCGTTTCGGGTGCGGATGCAGTTGAACAAGGGCACGGTGGATCATTTGACTGAGGCGCGCATCTTGCTGGAGCCCGCGGTGTGCCGTCTCGCCGCCAAGCACGCCGACGCCAAGGACCTCGATCGTCTCAAGAAAACCGTGGAGGAGCAGGAAATGCTGGTCCGGGAAGGCAGAGAGGTTGCCTCCTACGATTTGAAATTTCACCGTCTCCTTTTCGAGGCTGCGCACAACCCCGTTCTGGAGCTCACTACGGTCTCTATCATCGACCTGCTGACCAGCGCGTTAGAACAGGCGCATGTTGGCGGCAACCTGACCTCGCATGTGGTAAATTTTCACCGGGCGATTTACAATGCTCTTTCGGAGAGGAACGGAGACCGCGCCGCAGGGCTGATGAACGATCATGTGGCCGACATTCAAAAGCGACTGCGCCCGGTTTTGATCAAGGGCCGGGGGGCAGCGGCTTTGGTTACCATCCCACCGCGCTTGCGGGAAACATCTTGGAATCAATAGGTCACAAATGACTGGGGAAAATTTGCAAGGGGACCCCGCAACACCGGCCCGCGAAAAGCAACCCAAAAGGCTCATTGTGGGGATATCCGGAGCCACCGGCGCGATTTACGGCATTCGTCTGTTGCAGATACTGAAGACGACACCGGAAGTGGAGACGCATCTGGTCATGTCCAAGGCTGCGGAACGAACTATCGCCTTCGAAACTCCTCTGACCATCAAGGAAGTTCAGGCGCTGGCAGATGTAACTTACAACGTCCAAGACATCGGGGCCACCATCTCCAGCGGTTCCTTCCATGTGGGGGGAATGATTGTCGCTCCCTGCTCCATGAAGACACTGGCGGCAGTGGCCAACTCCTATACTACCGACCTGCTGAGCCGTTCTGCGGACGTCACCTTAAAAGAAGGCCGCCGACTGGTCCTGATGGTCCGGGAGACTCCGCTGCACCTGGGCCATCTCAGACTGATGGTGCAGGCAGCCGAGATTGGGGCCACCATTGTTCCGCCGGTTCCCGCTTTTTACAATTTTCCGAAGACGCTGGACGACATCATCAACCACACCGTAGGCCGCACTCTGGACCTGTTTCATCTGGATGTAGAATTGGTCAAGCGATGGCGCGGGATGGCCCAAAAGTGAGTCGCGTCCTCCTGAAAACCGCCGCCAAGCGGCGGGAGCTTCTGCGAGACTTCTGGACTGACCGTGCAGGAAGCTGCTTCCGGCAACATGAAGATTGAGGGTTGGCTGCAAAGCGGCATCGGCCGAGGAGCGCAGTTCCTTGCCCTGGAATGGGTGCAGAAGGATCTGCGCGAGAAACTAAACCTAATTCCCTTCCCAGGCACTCTCAACTTACAGGTGTCCCCGGAAGCTCGCAGTGCTTTATACGCTCAGCGGGAAGGTTTTCTCAAAATTGCCGATCCTTCCGCGCCGGAGTGCCCCGGTTATGTCACGCGAGTGATTCTTCAGCGCGGAGAACGTTCCTACCGATTCGCCTACTTGATTCTTCCGGAGCTTACGATGTATAAGGACGTGCTGGAAATCATCGCCGAGGATAACTTGCGGGAGAAACTCAATTTGAAGGACGGGGACAAAGTGCAAGTGGAGGATATCCTCGAACGGTAAGTCATCTCCCAAGCAACCCGATGAGCGTCCGCTTGCACGGAAAGCCGGGCACACGCTAAAGCTCCAACAACAAAGGCAGGTGAGACATCATGGCTTCTGCATCTTCCTCTTCCGAAGTAACTCCCACGATCCAAGTTCCGGACCCGCTTAACATCGCCTCTTACTTTATAGACCGCAATCTGGAATTGGGGCGGGGCAATAACATTGCCATCTATGAAGAGAACCGTCAGCTCAACTATTCTCAGTTAGCGGAGATGGTCAACCGGACCGGAAACGCCTTGCGCTCTTTGGGAATCGACGCTGAAAACCGGGTTCTGATGGCTGTGCCGGACTCTGCAGAGTTCGTGGCTACTTTCTTCGGGGCCGCCAAGACCGGTGCCGTGCCCATTCCTGTGAACACGGCCGCCCGCCCGGACGATTACCTCTATTTTCTGAATGACAGCGGGGCCCGTGCACTCGTTGTGCATGAAGATCTGTTGCCGCAACTGCAAGGGATTCTTCCCCAGGTTCCCTGCCTGCGCCAATTGATCCTTGTTGGGCCGTCTTCCAGCAAGCCGGGAGCGGCCTCCCCGGAGAATCCATCCGGGACAACCTATAGCTGCCACTCTTTTACAAAGCTGCTGGAGCAATCCTCTCCTGCCCTCGAGGCCGAACCTACCTCGAAGGACGATATCGCTTTCCTGCTCTACACTTCCGGAAGCACCGGCGGACCCAAAGGCGCCGTGCATTTGCAGCATGACATGCTGTTTTCCACCGAACTCTACGCCCGTTCAATCCTGAAAATTGCGGAGCAAGACATTGCCTTTTCGGCGAGTAAACTGTTTTTTGCTTACGGGCTGGGAAACGGCATGTATTTCCCCTTTTCCGTGGGGGGCGCGGCCGTCTTGAATCCACACCGCCCCAAACCGGAGACCATCTTTGACTATATCGAAAAGTTCCGCCCGACTCTCTTCTTTGGGGTTCCGACGCTGTTCTCCTCCATGTTGCAGATACCCGAGAAGAAAGACTTGAGCAGCATCCGCTTTGCCGTCTCAGCGGGCGAGGCCCTGCCTGCCGAAATTTTCCAGCGTTTCCAGGAGCAATTCGGCGTGACGATCCTCGACGGCATCGGTTCCACCGAGATGCTGCACATCTTTATCTCCAACCGGCCCGGCGATGCCCGGCCCGGCAGCACCGGAAAATTGGTTCCCGGCTACGAGGCAAAGATTGTGGATGACGACGACAGGGAGGTTCCGCAGGGGGAAATCGGAAACCTCTGGGTCAAGGGAGACAGCGCCGCCGCCTTCTACTGGAGAAAGCAGGAACTCACGAAGCGCACGATGATCGGCGAATGGCTGGTCACCGGTGACAAGTACACCGTCGATGAGAAAGGTTACTTCTGCTATTGCGGCAGGGCTGATGACATGCTCAAGGTCGCCGGCCAGTGGGTCTCACCGGCGGAGGTGGAAAACGCCCTGCTCGGTTTCCCGGGAGTTCTGGAAACCGCTGTCATCGGCTTGGAAGACAACGACGGGTTGGTGAAGCCAAAAGCATTTCTCGTGATGAACCAGCAAGCTGAAGCCGGCACGGAGGAATCGCTGCGGAAGTTTCTTAAGGGAAAATTGCGCGGCTACAAATGCCCGCACTGGTTTGAGTTTGTCCAGGAACTGCCCAAAACGCCTACCGGAAAGATTCAGCGTTTCAAACTTCGGGCTCGGTAATTGGCTGATCGGAGGACCGGAGCAGCCTTTTGCGTTCTGCAAAGGCCCGCACGATAGAGGTCCGAAAAACGGCTGCCGTGGCGGTGATTGTGGTGAAAGGACCCGCGCTTACTGCTTCCTGCCCATATTCATGACGAGCCCGAAGCTCAGGCGCGCTCCTTCTGTCTTCGCCCCGGTTCCCAGGTCATCACCCCCTCTGAAGATGAGGTAGTCCACCTGAAGCAGCCGAATGGAGGCGGATTCATTGATCTTCAGGTCTATGCCTCCGCCAAAAAATCCGGTGAAACCCACAGTGCTTTCGGAAAAAGCTTGGGTCGAAACAGGGCCTTCCAGCGTCCCTTTGACCCTCAGGCGGGTGGCGCCGAGCAAAGCGTGGACGAAAACATTCCAGCGATCATTGATCCTCTCGCCTGCCCGCGGACCAACCACAAAAGAAAGCGTGCGGAAATCGACATCGGAGCTCAGGCCAAAAACGCGCTCATTCGAAGAGCCGAAGTTACCGCTGAAGTCGGTCACAATCGCGAGGTTCCGGTTGATGTTGGTTCCCAGGGAAACATTGACCCCATGCAGGTTTGTTTTCTCCATGCGGAGAAGTGAATATCCAGTGAACAATTCTGCTTTCGGTATCTCTTGAGCTATTAAGGACAGCGGGAGCAGAACCAAAACCCCGGTTATCAAGACCAACTTCCTCATATAGAGGTGACCTCCTAATATTTTTGGCCTGGAAACCTGACTCTCGGGTTCTTAATACCAGGCGCCTTTCCCAACTACCCCAACTTTCACGGCCACGTCTAGGCCGCAGTTCATCGTAAGAGGGCTGCACGAAAACTGCAAGAATGTGCCCCGTCAGGGCTTGTTGGACAGGTAGAGGGTAATAGTTAAGGTGATGTTTTTGGCTCATCGTAGAGACTGAAAGGAACGAAGATGAGACAAAAACAAGACGACAGGGGGGCGGTCGAGAAGGCCGTCCGGGAGATCAAACGCAGGACGCGGCGCAGGTTCAGCCCGGAAGACAAAATCCGCATTGTATTGCAGGGACTTCGCGGCGAGGACAGCATCGCGGAGCTGTGCCGCCGCGAGGGGCTGCACCAGAACCAGTATTACCGCTGGAGCAAGGAGTTTCTGGAGGCTGGCCGCAAGCGGCTGGCGGGCGACATAGACCGTGAGGCAACCAGTGGCGAAGTCAAGACTCTGCGGGAGCAGGCCGTACAGCTGAAAGAGGCCCTGGCCGAGGCTATGCTGGAAAATCGCCTGCTAAAAAAAAGCGTGATCGGGGATGGGGAGGAACATACATGAGATACCCTGCCTCGGAGAAGCTGGAGATCATCTGCACGGTGGAGCAATCTGCCCTGGGGGTGCGCCGGACGCTGCAGCAGGTTGGCATTCCCAGATCGACGTTTTACAACTGGTACGACCGCTATGTGTCGGAAGGCTTTGATGGGCTGGAAGACAAAAAACCCGATCCTGGCCCTGTCTGGAACAAGGTGCCGGAGGAGATAACTCAGCAGTTGGTGACGTTAGCCCTGGCCGAGCCCGATCTGTCGTCACGCGAGCTGGCGGTGCGTTTTACCGAGGAAAGGCGGTATTACCTTTCTGAATCGACGGTTTACCGCGTCCTGAAAAGCCATGACCTGATTACCGCGCCAGCCTTTATTGTCCTGAAAGCGGCGGAACGGTTCGCCAACCCGACCACGGCGGTCAACCAGCTCTGGCAGACCGACTTCACCTACCTGAAAGTCATCGGTTGGGGCTGGTTCTACCTGTCCACGGTGCTGGACGACTTCTCGCGCTATATCATCGCCTGGCGGCTGTGCAAAACCATGAGCGCAAGTGACGTCTCGGCCACGTTGCGGGATGCTTTGCAAGCCACCGGCCTCGACCGCGTGGGCGCCCGGCACAGACCTCGCCTCCTGAGCGACAACGGGCCGTGCTACGTCTCTTCCGAACTGCAATCATGGCTGGCAGAAAACAGCGTGCCGCATACTCGCGGCAAGCCCTATCACCCCATGACGCAGGGCAAGATCGAACGCTGGCACCGAACTCTGAAAGACCGCATCCTGCTCAACAACTATTACCTGCCAGAAGAGCTGGAGCGGCAGATCGATGCCTTCGTCAACCACTACAACACCAACCGATACCATGAAAGATACCATGAAAGCCTGAACAACCTGACACCGTATGACGTTTTTACAGGCCAAGGCAGTGCCATCCTGCAAAAACGGGATCGCATCAAAGAGAAAACTATGATCTTAAGAAAACGGTTGCACTTCAAAAGAAGGGCAGCCTAACATCAACCCAGAGGAGCCTGAACGCCACCTTATCTTTTTATGCTCTGTGTCCAACATTATCTGACGACGTACAAACTTGCGATGTTTGCTCCCCCTTTCGCGTCTTCCCCATCCTATCATGAACTTACCCTCCTGCAGGTGTTATCAAGGCTTGAATAGGAAACGGAAGTTCTCTGCCAAATAGAGTCATCAGATTGCCGAAAACCGAGGGCTGTTTTTTTACAGAGCAGGTTTGCAGGAAGCCTGAAGGGAAACGTAAAAGAAAACGAGCTACAACAAAGCAGGAAAGTAAGGATCGGACGAATGAGATAGAGAAGCTAGAGCAAGTCAAATAGCATCCACGGGGCTTCTTGCAGCGTAATCCGGAGCGCCAATTGCCCCGAGGTCTCAGTGGAGCTTGAGCCTTAAATTGATTACTGCACCGCCATGGTCACAATGGGACTGCTTTGCCCGGCAACAGTGAGGACCACCGGCACGTCGCTACCGGCCGTCACGCCGTCGGGAACAACTGCGTTGACTTGGTACAACCCGCTGAATCCAGGGGCCAGCCCGGAGAATTGTACCTGGGCCGAGATTTCTCCGATGGTCAGCGAAGTAGCATTCACAATCCTGGCAACAGGCAAATAGGCTGCTAGCTCACCGTAGCCGGTTCGGCTGTTCCAAGCTTACTTTTTCTTCTTTCCCGAAGTTTTTGGGGATGGCGGAACCGCCAGAGGATTGGCGTTCTCCTCAAAATGGCGGATATCGGGAGGCGGTATCTTCAAACCGAACTCTTGCCAGCGGGATAGGAGTTTCTCATAGACCTCGCGCCGCAGCCGGGAGCGCTTGGCAAACTGTTTCAGGTATTTATGCTCCTTGCAGGCATTGATCAGCGCCTTGGAGCCATAAGGACGCTCCTCGGGAGGGTTTTTGGTGGGATCAAGGTAAGTGGACCATGTGTTGCGCAGTATATCAATATCCTTGGCGGGATCGGACCGGCTGGACATGGCCCATAAAACCTGGTGAATGTCGGTGGGATCAACGTCCTCATCGACCACGATGATGTATTTGGTGTAATAGGCGCCGCCCGGAACCTGGGCAGCGAGGGCTGCGACCTGCGAGGAATGCCCCGCGTAGCGCTGCTCGACGGAAATCGCCGTGGCACCGAAGCCTCCGGCGGCTTCGGGAAACGAAAAGACACCCTGGATGCCGGGAATGCCCAGCCTCTCCATGTCCGCCCAGATGCGTGCCGAGCGCACGACGCTGAACAGCAGGCTCTGCTCGCAGGCCGGATAGTCGGCCATGAGAGCGCATGTGAGGATAGGGTCCCGGCGATGGCGTATGCACTTCACGTCAATAATAGGGGTCGCAGCCTCCGGGCGGCCATAGTATCCGGAAAACTCCCCAAACGGGCCCTCCAAGCCTTCGTTTCCAGGGAGCATCTCTCCTTCCAGGATGATCTCGGCGTTGGTGGGAAGCAACAATCCCGTTACGGGGCTCTCAAAAACTTCCACGGGTTGATTGATGAGTCCTCCTGCGTAATCATATTCCGACTCCGTCTTCGGCAGCGTCTGGGTGCTGACGGTAAACAACAACGGGTCAGGGCCGAAAACGGTGGCCACCGGGAAAGGCTTGCCGCGGCTCCAATACCGCTCCGCTTGCAAGCGTGCATCCTTGCCGGGAGACCAATAGACGAACAACTCTTGCGCGCTTTTGACCATCTGCCGGTAGGTTCCCAGATTCAGGTGCCCATCCTCCAGGTCCCGCGTGATCATCACATCCCACGTGCCGAGGTAACGGCCCCCGTCCAGGGGCCACATCTTGGGAGCCGGGAACATGGTGATATCCACCTGCTTCCCCTCGATCACATTTTCGTTCACCACGGCGCTGTCGCCGGAAACAACCGTTGGAGGAAGCTTGCGCCGGAAGTTGGTGCGCACCATATGGATCAGGTCTCTCAGAGGCGTGCCGAGAGGAAGTCCAAACGCCAGCGCGATGCGTTCCTTGCTGGTCCCGAACAGGTTGTGCAAGGTGCGGAAGCCGGGCGCGGCGTCCTTGAGCTTTTCAAACAGCAGCGCGGGAGCCCCTTCCTGCTGGGCGACCATGTAGTTCAAGGCCGAGGTCTCCTCATTCCAGTCGAGTTCCTGGGAGATGACCTGCAGCTCTCCCATCTGTTCTACTTGTTGCAGCCAGCTACGCAAGTCGCGCATGCTTCCTCCGTGTGCGGGTGGGTTATGGTTTCGGATCAGCGGCACCGGTGGGATGCTTCACAGGCAAACCCGAACTGATAATCATAATACAGAACGCCGGCGGGAATCGCGGGGAGGAAAAAGACTAGCGCGAAATTCTTCCTTATGACACCGTTTCCAGTGGTTCCGTGGAATTACTGTGTGGAGACGGCGGAGTTCTCCGCGAGGATTGCGTTATTCCCCATAGGTGATTCGATAAACAGCGTCGGCCCGGTCATCGGAGACATACAGCGCCCCATCCGGACCGCTGAGGACATCCACCGGGCGTCCCCAGGCCCTGCGCCCTCGCAGCCAGCCCGTGGCAAAGTCCTCCGTCCGGACGGGCTTGCCATCTTCCACAAGCACTCGCACCACCTTGTAGCCGTCCGGGATACTTCGATTCCAGGAACCGTGCAGCGCCAGGAAAACGTCTCCCTGGTATTCTGCCGGGAAATTGCCGCCCTGATAGAAATCCAGCCCCAAAGGGGCATTGTGAGCGGGCAGCTCTAACGCCGGCGAAATAGTCTCCCGGCAACGTTCCGCATCTCCATATTCCGGGTCGGGAACATTCTTTCCGTAACAATACGGCCAGCCGTAATCGCCGGGCTCCCCAATCACGTTGATCTCCTCGGGCGGAAGATCGTCTCCCAGCCAGTCGCGGCCATTTTCCGTAACCCACAGATTTCGGTCCTGCGGGTTCCAGCGCAATCCCACGGCGTTGCGAAGGCCGCTGGCATAGACCTCGCCTTCCCCTCCACCAGCAGGGAACCGCAGGACGGCCCCGCGCCGCTGGTCCTGCTCCTCACAAACGTTGCAACTGGAGCCGACAGAAACAAACAATTCTCCCTCGAACCCAAACGCGATGGTACGCGAGAAATGATTTCCTCCTTGCGGCAGTTCTGGAACCACCACCACGGCCTCGCCCATCCCGAGGGAACGGCCCTGCCGCAAAGCCCCTTCGGCATCGGGAAAGCGCAACACCCGCCCTGTTTCGGCGACATAGAGATCACGGCCACGGAAAGCGAGCCCGTGCGGCGAGTCCACTCCCTCAAGCAGAGCGTACCGATGCGAAGCTCGGCCCGTTCGCTCGGGGTCGGCCAAAGCCATGACCCGGCCTTCCTCGGTGAGGCTTACCACGAGAACGCCCGACGGACTGAAGGCCATCAAGCGCGCCCCCGGCAGCTCAGACGCAAACAACGAGATGCGAAAGCCAGCGGGCAGGCGAACCCTGCTGAGATCAATCGGCCCTCCCACAGGGAGCGCGGGGCCGCAACCCGTGGCGGCAACAACAGCGGCAACAACAGCGACAGCGGCAGCCACACTGCCGGCCAGATGGCTCATCCATTTGGCATGGCGTCCAAAATATCTCGTTGTCTGCGAAACCATCCTCATCGGTGTCCCCGGAGCCTCCTAACGCCGCCGAGTTAACGCGAATCCATGCTCCGGTTTCGGGTTGGTTATTCGTTTTCGGTTGTCGCGTTTCCCGCTGCGTGCCGGAAATATTGCGACCTCGAATATATCGTAACCTAGGGAAGAAATTCTGCGGAAATCGAGCCGGTATGCAACTCAGGGGACTTCTTTCGTGGATGGTCTATCAGTTTTATATGTGGGATAGTCTGCTTCCACCAGAGGTTCCGGCTTCGCCGCCGGAACTGCTTCCCCGGTCAGCAGAGCCGACCGCACAAAGGCGCCGATCTCGTCGGCAACCGCCTCGGCCGGAAGGGGTCCCTCCGGCGAGAACCACCCGGCAGTGGCGGTGCACATAGTCAAGATACAATTCCGCACCACGCTGGCATTTTTCACCTGGAAGACGCCTTTGCGGCGTCCCCGCTTCAAAATCGAGTCCAAAATCGAGTCGAAGAGGCGCTCGTACTCCTGACGCAACTTCAAGATGACCCGAAAGTTTTTCTCTTCCAGCGAACGCAGTTCGCTGTGGCTGATAAACGCCTCCTCTTTCTTTTGCGTGTGGAACAGAACATGCCAGCGGATGGCAGCGTCTAGTTGCTGCTCCGGCTCCTGGCCGGATTCGGAAATCTCCTGCAGGCCGCGCAGCAGCTCCGAAACCGTCCCCTGCATCAGATCAAAGAGAATATCCTGCTTGCTGGGGAAATGGTAATAGAGGCTGGCTGCTTTGATGTCGAGCGTGGAGGCGATCTCCCTCATCGTCATGCCGGAGTAGCCGAAGTGGAACAGCAGGTGGCATCCCACCTTTCGGATCTGGTCCAGACGCGACGCGGAAGCAAGCGGTGGAGGAACAATCCCCCGTTTTCCCCGGCTCGGCGAGGCGGGCAGCAGTGTCCCCACTCCTCCCGCCACGTTCTGTCGTGAGGTCCTAGGCATAGGCGCTGGGTCCTACATAAACCTGCGGCCTTTTTCCGGGTCCGGCTCCTTCAAGCCAAACTGCTCAATCACCTTGAGGGCCTCCTCCCGGTACTGTTTGCGGCATTCAACGTTGGTGCGTTTCTTGATGCCCCACTCGTAGTACTTCTGGCTGCGCTTGGAATCCGAGCGGCCAAACATGTCCAGACAGCGGGGATACATGCGATCCAGGGATTTCTGCACCTCGGCCTTGCCTTCCTCCGTCTGGCAGAGGGTGTCCAGTATCCGCAGCCCGTGCGCAATGTGTTGCTGCTCTTCCTTCAAAATCTGCGGGATGATGCGCGACACCGGCAGGTAGCTGGACTCGCCAAAGTCTTCCAGGTGATACCCGCCCACGCGGTCGATGAAAACACCAAAGCAGCCCATGTCCGCCCAAGTGTTCAGCGGCTCGCGGAAAATCTCCAGGATGCGGTCCTTGGACCGGTTCTTCAACTGGTGGGAGACATCCACATTCAACTCAGCGAGAATCTTGACGAACTTGCGGTGGTGGTCGATTTCTTCCGCTGCGGTCTTGGCCAGCATCAGTTGGTCCTCGGCCGTGGGCGCCGCCAGAATCCATTTCTCAACATAGAGGTGCGGACCACCCAATTCGCTGTCGGCTTGGATCGTCAAGACCTTGAGCAGCAAGTCCTGATACTCTTTGTCCATCTTGGGGAATTCGGCTGCTTCAATTCGGTCGGTAAACATACGTTCAACTCCTTATGGAGATTATTTGGATTTCCTTTTTGCTTTCAAACCGGTGGGCACAACGCGCTTCCAGCTTTCGGAAAAGCGCACGCCCGAGTTCTTCAATAAATTATGCACAGGGCAGCGTTCCACCAGCCGCTTGCGCCACAGAGCAAGCCTGCGAGGAGGCTCCTTTGTTGTAACCAGCGCTTGCACGCGCACCGAGGGGATCGGCTTGCGGACGCGGGCCAACCCGTACATGCCGCGCGGGTCCAGTTGGGCCGAGATGGTGAACTCCAAATTGCGGAGGTCGAAATCCATGGTTTTTGCCACAAAGTTGCCCACAACGCTCAGGGAGGCTGCATAGGCGCCCAGAATCGCCTCCAGAGGCATTAGCCCCCGGTTGGAACCGCTGAGCAACTCCGGCATGTCCAGCCGCAAAGCCTTGCCGCGCGCGCGAATCAATACGCGGCTGGAGGTCTCCATCCTGGCCTCTACGAGCACTCCTGTTTGGGGAATTTTCCGAAGCTTCAGCACAAGATTTTCCTCATCGGTCCTCACCCTGACAAGTGTTAGGCAGAATTATTATGAAGGTGTTATTCCTGCCTGTCAAGATCGATACTGTGCAGATCGAAACTGTGCATGCTGGCTCACAGATAACAGCAAGGAAAGAAGGAAAAATGGCGTCGTCTCCTGGGCGGGGTCTTTGCCCTGAAAACAAAATATGGACACAAAATATCCTTGAGCCCCCCTCTGCCAGCCGTTGTAGTACAATAGGCGACGCAACGGGATGGGTCCGGAAGACCGCTCAAGACCGTTATCATTCGCATGGAACCCGCAGCGCAAAGAAGCGCCTGACCCTGGCCTCGAACCAGGGCTGACCTGAACTCGAATGATGTTCCACTTCCGCCAGACCGCTTAGTTTTTCTGCCCACCCCGCAAACCTCACAACTCAGGGAGGTGAATTATGCGAACGCCCCTCATCCTCGGTTTATTGGGAGCGCTTTTCTTGCCTTTATTTTTGGCAGGCCAGGAAACAGAGCCGGTAAACCAGCAAGCTTGGAAAATTACTCCGGAGGAAGCTGCCAGGGAAAATCCGGTCCAGCCCGAAGAGGAGACTCTGCAAGAGGGAAAGGTGCTGTTTGATTCTCAGTGCGCCATGTGCCATGGAAAGAATGGCGATGGAAAAGGCGATCTGGCCGAGTCCTTGGGCGTAAAAGTTGCCGACCTGACCAACCCCGCCACTTTGCGGGGAATCACCGACGGGGCCCTGTTCGCCATGATGACCAAAGGAAAAGGGAAGATGCCGGGCCTGGAGAATCGCCTGCCCGACTTGTTCAAATGGAAGCTGGTAAATTACATCCGGACCCTTTCGGCTCCTTCCTCTTCCTCTGCCGGCAGCGGGAGCGCGACAAAGACTGCGGCCAAGCCGTCGCAGACTGCCTCCGGCTCATCGTCGGCAGGCTCCGAGGAGGCGCAGTCCGCAGCGCCATCCCCAGATATGTAATCGTCATGAATTGATCGTTATGAATTGATGACAGGAACCGAGCGTGCTGGCTGGATTTTTTGCGCTTCGGCCCGGCAGGAAGCGAGAAAATCCCACGGCAAAGAAAGCCGTTTGCGGTGGCTACTCGCGGCCTGCCTCCAGACCATAGGCCTGGGCCAGCACGACGATGGGGTGGATCGCCTTTTTCCCCGCCCCCTGCTCGATCTGCACCGCGGAGAGCGGGCAATCGGTGACGCAACGTGCTTCCTCGTCGGCTTTCATGAAGTTGAACAAGGGCTTGCCCACCTTCATGGATTCTTCAAAGTATTCTTTCTTTACGCTCCATGCGCCGTCGTGCCCGCTGCAGCATTGCAGGCGGTCCACCTCGGCTCCCGGAATCAGTTGCAGCAGTTCCTGCGCTTTGAAACCCATCTCTTGCGCCATCAGATGGCAGGGCTGGTGGTAGCGGAGTTTTCCCACCTTCTGCGAAAAGTTCAGGTCCAGCTTTCCCTCCGCATGAAGCTTCACCAGGTATTCGGAAAGATCATAGGTATTCTCGGCGACCAGTTTGGCGTCGTCGGTCGTCACATAGCTCGGGTAATCGTGTTTGAGCATATAGCTGCAACTGGCGCTGGGCGCCACAATTTTGTATCCTTGCCGGACAGCCTGGCTCAAGACGGCCACGTTCGACTTCATTTTCTTCACGGCTTGGTCCAGCATGCCGTTGTCGATGAACGGAAGTCCGCAGCACTGCTGGGGCGGAACAAAACACTCGATTCCGTTCTTCTCGAAAACCTCGACGGCCGCCTTGCCGATCACCGGCTCGTTAAAATTGACCGTGCAGGTGTAGAAGAGAACCACTTTGTCTTCGCCCTTCTTCTGGCCGGGAGCCGCGCGACGGGAGCGCCGCCGATGCCATTTTTCAAAGGTCTCGGAATAAAAGGTGGGCAGCAAGCGGTCTCGATGAACGCCCAAATACTCTTCCAGCACGCCGCGCAGCAGCGGGTTGCGGTTCGCCCAGTTGACGATCGGCGCCGCGTAGCTCGACAGGCGGCCCACCAGATCGGTGTTTCCGAATATTTTATTGGCGAAGGGTACCCCTTCCTGCTTCTTCCGGACGAGGTTGTAGCGGATCAGCGTGCGGGGAAAGTCCAGGTCCAGCTCATGGGGAGGAGTATAAGGACAGATGGGATCGCAAATCTTGCACTGGTAGCACAGATCTGCGACTTCGTTAATCTGCTTTTCACCCAGCGATTCCACGTTTCCGAAAATGCCCGCCGCGTCGTCGGTCACCTCGAACAGTTTGACGAAAGAGGGACACAGTGTATAGCAAACCCTGCACCCGTGGCAGACGTCAAAGACCCGCACGACTTCCTTTCGCGTTGCTTCTGGATCCCAAAACTCGGTGGATTGAAGATCAAAGTTCATGAACTGGAGTTCCTTCCTTTCCTTTCGCAACTGCAATAGCCGGGCTGGACATCCTGGCATTTCCCGCCCGCCAGAGCATGGGACGCTGGATACTGACCCAGGACATCTTTATCTATTTTATCTATGTCCCGCTAGATTGAATTCCGGGGAAGCTTCAGGTAGTCCAGCAGCGAGACCCCAACCCGGTCAGAAAAACGCTGCGCAAGGGAGGGAATCTCTCCGCTGGGCTCGTCCTGCGCAATTCGCTCCAGACGGTGCATTGGATAGAAAACGGTGGAGAGTGTAACGATATCGGGTTCCGCCTCCAGGGTTCGCCGCACCCAATCATCGAAGGCGTTCAAATCGATTCCTTGGATGGTCACCCCGGCCGCAGTCAGCGATAGCAGTCTTCCCCATATCTTTTCCTTGGGCTCGTGAAGGCTCACGACAACAATAGAATCTGGCTCCATATGCGTTCCACTCTCCTGGCAGGCACCTGTCAGAGGGAAGCGGCCCTTCGAGTTCCCTGATAGGATCCATTATTTGACGGGAGCTGCGGGATTCAGTTTTTTTCTCAACTCGTTGGCCCGCTCGAAGAGATGCTCTAATTCCCGCGTCTTCAAATTATCTCGCAAGTGCTCCAAAGCCTGCGCAAAGCTGGTGAGCGCCCGTCCCAGGTTTTCCGTGTTCGTCAAGCAGATGTCTCTCCACACGCGATAGGGGCTCTCGGCCAGCCGCGAGGCATCCCGCAGGCCGGCGGCGGAAAGCTCCAGGTCCTCGGGGTTCTGCAGATTGTCCATGACGGCAACCGCCAGCGCTGTGGTGGCGATCTGCGGCAGATGGCTGGTCCAGGTGACGATTTCATCGTGGACCTCGGCGTCCAGGACCAACGACCGCGCCCCCAGACGTTTCAGCCAATCCGTAAAAGCGCGCACGACGGGAGCGTCCAGATGGTGGCGGCTATAGGGGGTCAGCGCATAGGGCGCGTCCCGAAACAAGTCCGGGTCGGCGTTTTCCACCCCGGTGATTTCCTTCCCGGCCATGGGGTGCCCGCCCACGAACCATGGTTTCCCGGGAAAAAGTTCCGCCGCTTTCTCGCAGATGACGCCCTTGGTGCTGCCTGCGTCTGTCACCAAGCAATCTTGCTTCACCAACGGCGGCAGCTTGGCCAGCAGCTCCAGAATATTCAGAATGGGAGTCGAGAGGTATATGACATCGGCGCCGGCGACAGCCTCCGGCAGGTTCGACGATCCCGAATCGATGGCCCCCCGCCGCTGAGCGCGCTCCAGGGTAGCCGGACGGCCGTGGCCCATGATTTGGCCGTCAAAACCGGCCTTTTTCAGAGCCAGCCCGAATGAGCCGCCGATTAGCCCGACGCCGCAAATGGTGACTTTCTCGATTTTTCCGAAACTGCCTTCACTGCTCATTTTTCTGAGGTACTGGTCTGAGGTACTTGCCGGCGCTGAGCGCGTCAGGATTTGTTGTTTTCTTCCGAGTCTTGTGCGTTGAACAGGAGGCTTTGCAAACCACGCCCCTCATCTACAATCCGCTCAAAGACCCGCTGCAGCGCATCGTTTTTCAGGGGGCCTTGGTTGGCATCGAAGACGTGCTGGAAAACTTCCTTCTCGCGGTGAGGCTCGCGAATAGGCAGGGCGTTTTGACGCTTGATCTTGCCGATCTCCACCGCGCAACGGGCCCGCTCGTTCAGCAACTGAACCAGCCGGCGGTCAATCTCGTCGATTTTCTTGCGCCAGTCAGCAATGTCCATATCGCAGCCACAGGCAAGAAAAGCAGTCCATAATTCAGAAACCGCGCTTCCCCGCCCCAACATTATGCCACAATCAAACGCCTCTCCCGGCACAACGGATTCGGGATGACGATCATGACGAGAAAAACAATGCCGTCTAAACTATGATTTGTGAATCGGCTCGTGACGCTGCGTCTTAAACCCCTCGCGCAGCCAGCGGGCAAAATCGGCGACATGCGGGACAGGGTCCTGCTGATGTTCCTCCAGACAACGCACCAGCGCGCTGCCCACAACAACCCCATCAGCCAGAGGAGCCAGCTCTGCCAGGTGCTCCGGGCGGGATATGCCGAAACCAACAGCCAGGGGAAGCGAGGTCGAGGCCCGCAACCGGCCGAGCAGAGGGGCGGCGGCAGCCGAAAGCTGCTCGCGCGCGCCGGTGACCCCGGCTCGGGCAATCGCATATACGAAGCCGGTGGAAAGCTCCGCCACGCGCTTCAGGCGCTGGCCGGTCGAGGTGGGCGCTGCCAGAAAGACGGTATCGAGCCCTTGCCGCCGCATCTCGGCGACATAGAGACCGGCCTCTTCTACGCTCAAGTCGGTAATCAAAGCCCCGTCGGCGCCGCTTGCGACGGCGTCGGCTGCAAAGCGCTCAAAGCCGTATCGCAGGACAGGGTTCAAGTAGCTGAACAGAAGCAGGGGAACTGGGGACTCCTGGCGGATATCCCGGATCATCTGGAGGATGCGCGGGAGATTTGCGCCGCTCCGCAGCGCCCTCTCCCCGGAACGCTGGATCACGGGTCCGTCGGCAATCGGCTCGGAAAAGGGCACGCCTAGCTCAACGATATCGACCCCGGCCTGTGCCAACGCCACAACCATCCTTGCGGTGGTGGCAATGTCCGGGTCACCCGCCATCAGAAAGGCGATGAGCGCCTTGTCGCCCCGGCCTCGCAGTTGTGCCCAGCGTTGTTGGATGCGCGTGCCCACCAGCTTGTTAACCTTTGCTTTCAAGCATCTTGAGAATATATTTCGCCATGAAGTCCTTGATTTCCGAGTGGCGCGGAAAGGGTTAGTCTACCTTGGTAGCGGGGTTCTGATCGGTTTGTGTCGTAATTGTTATCGCGTTTTTTCTTCAGCTAAGCCAGAGGATCAATCTTCCCCGGTGGCTGCAGGTTCTTTGCCCGTGTCCACGCTTCCCTCAACTCCTCCTGATGCAATGAGGCCCACTCCATGATCATGCCGAAAGCGCGGGGTGGCAACCTTCCTGCAATCACCGCCAGCGTATCGATGGCTAAAAGGACTTCCTGGGCTTCGTACTGCGCGTGAAAATGAGATGGCCAGTGATCATCAAAGTACATCTTAAATGACAATCCCGTAGAAGCGGCTGATCTCAGGCATGTAGCTCGGTTGCCTTCAATTTCGGGAAAATCTCCCCTGGGGTCTTGCCGGTGATCTGGAGATAAAGCGCGTCGGGGCAAAGATCAATATGGTTCCCCCAGGCAAGCGCCCCACTGTCGTCGATCCTTACATCATCAAAAAAATGCCGATCATTCCACGCCTCAAAAACGCCCCGTCCGGCAAGATCGGACAGATCCACCTCACCCTCGACACCATCCGCGTAACGCAACCAGAGGCGGTAACTGCGCAAGGCCTTGACTTGCACTAATTCGAACATCGAACCTTCCTCCCCCTCATTCTCCAACAAACGAGAGATTGCTACAAGACTAGATAAGGTACGTTTCCGGCCAGCGCCTAAACGCTTGCGGTTCTTCAGACTAGCCAGGAAACTAGCGTTACAATTTCAGTTCCCTTTCCAGTATTTCCATATCCTTGTCGCCCCTGCCCGAAAGGCACAACAAATAGACCTGCCCTTTGCCGGACGGGGCGCGCCGCACGGCCTCCGCCACCGCATGCGAGCTTTCGAGCGCCGGGATAATCCCCTCCAGTTGGCTCAGCGTGCGGCAGGCCTCCAGGGCTTCGCTATCGGTCGCAGTGGTATATTCCACTCGTCCGCTGTCGAACAGCATGGAATGCTCCGGCCCGACGGCAGCGTAGTCCAGGCCGGCGGAGATGGAATGCGTGGTCGAGATTTGCCCCATCTCGTCCTGCAACACATAGCTGAAGGTGCCATGCAAAACGCCGGGACTGCCGCCGTGGAAGCGGGCAGCATGCTGGCCCAACTGGGAGCCACGGCCTCCCGCTTCAACTCCCACCATTGGCACCTTCTCCGCTTCCTCCATCAGAAATTCATGGAAAAGCCCAATGGCATTGCTTCCGCCGCCCACGCAAGCCAGCAACAAGTCCGGCAGCCGGCCTTCGGCTTCGAGAATTTGCCGGCGCGATTCCTCTCCGATCACCTTCTGAAAATCGCGCACCATCTGAGGATAGGGGTGAGGCCCAAATGCCGTACCCAGCAAATAATATGTGTTATCTAAATTCGCTACCCAGTCTCGCATTGTCTCGCTGATCGCTTCCTTCAGCGTCCGGCTGCCCGCGCTCACGGGCACCACCTCCGCGCCCAGCAGGCGCATGCGGAAGACGTTCAGCCGTTGCCGCGACATATCCTCTTCGCCCATGTAGACCACGCACTGAAAGCCGAGCAGCGCGGCCACCGTCGCCGTCGCCACGCCGTGCTGTCCAGCCCCGGTTTCGGCGATCAGACGGCCTTTCCCCATCCGCCGCGCCAGCAAGGCCTGCCCCAGGCAGTTATTGATTTTGTGCGCTCCGGTGTGGAGAAGGTCCTCTCGCTTCAGATAAATGCGCGCCCCGCCCAAGTGATCACTGAGGCGGCTGGCCAAGGTGAGCGGCGTGGGTCTGCCGGCATAGCTTCTCAGCAGGCCGTCCAACTCTTGCTGGAAGGCAGGGTCGGAGCAGGCTTTGAGGTAAGCCGCCTCCAGCTCCTCGAGGGGGTGCATCAAAGTTTCCGGAGCGTAGCGACCCCCGTAGGGTCCAAAGTGTCCCCCCTGGTCCGGCTGGGCCTGAAAACTGGAGCCCTTAACTGCTTTACTCATATGCTGTTTTGCCATAATTATTGAAACGGCAGTTTACATTACAACGTTACTTTACGGGCGGCCCTTGGAGACTCCTCCCAGCGGCTCTGCCAAACTATTTGCAGGTGACTGAGTCGCAGACACTTGAGCCGAGAACAACTGTGCCTCGGCTGCACGGACTGCCTGAATAAATTCCCGAATCCGTTGCGGGTCCTTCTTCCCCGGCTCGGTTTCCACCCCGGAGCAGACATCCACTCCCCAGGGACAAACCTGGTGCACGGCCTCGCCTACGTTGGAAACCTTCAGCCCCCCTGCAAGAATAATCTTGCCAAAGGCTTTGGCTTTCTGCGCCTGCGACCAATCAAAGGTCTTCCCCGTTCCGCCATGCATCCCGGCCACGAAACCGTCCAGCAAGAAGGCGCTGGCGGAACGAAAACGGCTGATTTGTTCCGGCTGGAAATCGCTGCCTACCTTGACTGCTTTGATCTTCACAAAAGATTCCAGTTGCTCCAGATACTCCGGGCTCTCGCTGCCATGAAATTGCAGCACCGCGACTCCGGTCTCCGCAGCGATTTCGCGAACCCTCTCCGGAGTTTCATCCACGAATACCCCCACCGTCCAGATGTCGCTGGGAATGTTGGCAAGGATACGTGCGGCCTCGCGGGGAGAGATATAACGCGGCGTCCCTTTCCAGAAATTAAAGCCCAGGGCGCTGGCACCGGCCTTGACCGCCGCTTCGGCATCTTCCGCCCGGCGGATTCCGCAAATCTTCACGTGTACCATCAGCCTGCCATCAACCTTTCATCCACTGGCCATCAGTTCATTGGCGCCCGCGCCGCTACATCCGAAAGCAGCCGCTGCAAGGCCGCCCCCGGGTCTTCCTGCCTCATGAAACTTTCCCCAATCAGGAAGGCGTCAAAGCCAGCCGAGCGAAGACGCTCCAGGTCCTCGGCGCTGCGCAGGCCGCTTTCACTGATTGCAACCGTCTCATCGGGTATGTCGCCGATCAGAGCGAAAGACGTTTTGATGGAAACCTCAAAGGTGTGCAAGTTCCGGTTGTTGACCCCGATGATTTCACTCCCTGCCTCCAGCGCAACGGCGAGTTCCTCCGCCGTGTGGACCTCCACCAGGGCGTCCAGCCCCAGTGTGCGGCTCGTGCTCAGCAACCGGCGCAGCACTTGCGGCTGCAAGATGGCCACGATCAGCAGAACCGCGTCCGCTCCGGCGGCGGCGGCCTCGTAGAGGTGATACTCCTCCAAGGTGAAGTCTTTCCTCAACACGGGCAGTAAGCTGGCCGCTTTTGCCTGCTTCAAATCTTCCAGGGACCCTTGGAAAAACTCCCGGTCGGTCAGCACCGAAAGCGCCCGCGCCCCCGCCTCCCGGTAACTTCGGGCAATGCCGGAAGGATCATAATTCTCGCGCAGCACGCCCGCCGAGGGAGACGCCTTTTTCAACTCCGCAATGATGGCGCAGCCGTGCTGCCCCTCGGAAGGAGACAGCAACGCCTGCAGGAAACGTCCAGGCGGGCGCGGCGTTACCCTCTTCTCCAACTCCTTCTGAGGCACCCTCAGTTTCGCGGACTCCAGTTCTGTTTGCTTGGCCCGGACTATGCGTTCCAGGAACTGTGGGGGTTGCGCTCGGGCCGCCATCTTCTTGACTCCGTTATACATCCAGCAATTAGCGGAAAATTGGGGAAATTCGATGCTAGCGACAAGCAGCTTGGCAAGTCAAGCAAATAAGCCTCCTGTGGATGCAGCAACCCCTGTGGCGAAGAGGCAAGAAACTTCCGCGACTGTCCCGCCGGGAGTGTGAGGTATAATCAAATAAATTCTTCTTCAAAGAGGGCAGATGGAAAATTTTACTTTAGTGCTTTTCGCGGGTTGGATTCTCTTGATGGGATGTTTTGCAGCCATGTATTTCATGGACAACGCCGTCAAGAAGGTGGATGCAGAGCGCGCCAGCGCGCCGGAACAAAACGCGCCGCGACGCCGCTAAGCCCGGAACTCCAAACACTCCGTCCCTGCCGCTTGAATTGCAGCAGGCGGATAATTTCTTTCTTCTTGATTCCTTGCCGAAACTAAGCCCACAGCATCACGCCGGCCACTACGGTGCCGGCAATGGCGGCTCCGTAACAGAGAACAGCTAAAAGCGTATTGATACTTTTCAGGCCCAGGTGAACCAGTATAAAGCGGAAGCGGTGCGCCCAGTGGAAAAGCGGAAGGGAGATCAGCATAAAGCAGTAGAGACGGACCAGCGGGTTGGCAAGCAGGGTTTGCACTTTGTCAAACTCCAGGGAAACAAGTCCCAGCGGCCAGGCAATTCCCATCAGGAAGATGTGCAGGGGAATCAGAAAAGCGGCGACGACTCCCCCCGCAGAGAATAAGGACCACCAAATCGGCTCGTTCGATTTCGCCATTTTTCAACTCTTCAAAATCATCCAGGCAACAAAGGCGGAGATTGCAATCCAGGCCACGTAATGGGACCCCAAGATGAGCCCCGAGGGAACCCGATCCTCGCCGATATGCAGCATCATGGCTTTGGGGGTCAGGGAAAACCAACTCAGGGTGTGAATCAGCGCGAAGGCTAAAGCTACAATGTGAAATAAGATCGCAAGCGAGGATTGCAGACTGTCCAGAAAAGTCTGATAGGCCTCCGGCCCTTGCGAAATGCGCTGGAGCATCACCATGAAAACCACCACGTAGGCGGCGACAAAGATGCTGCTGACCTCCCGGGCCATGAAGGACAGATACGGCAGCCGCTGGAGCCACCAATCGCGGGGCATCGGGCGAATGTAAGGCTTCATTTCTTCCCTCCCCAAGGCCACAGGACTTCCTGGAACCAATCAATTGTGCTGGACAACTTGGCCTGCTGGATGGCCGCCGCCGGGTCCACGTGCTTGGGACAGACGGCGGAGCACTCCCCGACGAAAGTGCACTGCCAGATCCCCTCGTGGCTGGCCACCTCTTCTTGCCGCTGCGACCGCCCTTGATCGCGGGAATCGAGATTATAGCGCTGGGCCAGGGCGATGGCAGCAGGGCCCAGGAAATTCGTCTCCAGCCCGTAGACCGGGCAGGCGGAATAGCACAGCATGCAATTGATACACATGCTGAAGTCCTTGAACCGTGCATGCTCGGCGGGGCTTTGCAAATATTCCCCCTCCGATACGGGCTTCTCTCCGTCCTTTCGAATGATCCAGGGCTGAATACTTTTCAGCTTCCCAATGAAATCATCCAGCTGAATCACCAAGTCGCGGGTGACCGGAAAATTCGCCAGCGGCTCCACTCGGATTGTGTTCGGGTAGTAATCTCTGAGGAAGGCCGAGCAGCTGAGCTTCGGAATCCCATTGACCATCATCCCGCAACTGCCACAGACACCCATCCGGCAGGACCACCGGTAGGTGAGCGTCCCATCCAATTCATCCTTGATATAGTTGATGGCATCCAGCACAACCCAGTCTTCCCGAAAGGGGACTTCATAGGTTTGGAACTTCGGCTCCTCTCCTTTGTCGGGACTATACCGAAAGATCTCCAATCGGATGGTGCCGTTGGGTGCGTTATTTGCCATAAACTCGCTCTTTGGGTGGCCAGCGCGTGATAACCACGTCCTTGTATTCAATGCGGGGCTCTGCATCGGTTCGATACGCCATGGAGTGCTTCAGGAATTTCTGGTCATCCCGGGCGGTATGGTCCGTGCGCTGGTGGGAACCCCGTGATTCGGTGCGGCAGAGAGCGGAGTGAAGCAAGGATTGACCGATATCCAGCAGAAACTCCAACTCCAGGACCGAGATCAGTTCTGTATTATACGAAAGACTCCGGTCATCCAGCGCCACATTTCGAAAACGGTCTTTGAGAGCAGCCATTCCCGAGCAGGCCTTCTGCAGAGCGTCTCCGGAGCGGTAGATGCCCGCGCCAGCCTCCATAAGCCGGTTCATTTCCAGCCGCAGCGTGGCAACCCGCTCGGTGCCTCCCTGCTTTCGGATGAACTGCGAGGCGATCCGTTCCTGCTCATCAGAGGCCTGTGCCTTCAGCTTCTCGCCGGCAAGGGCGGGGTGCTCGGCGGCAAACCGCGCAGCAGCGTGGGCTGCCCGCCTTCCAAAAACCAGCAGTTCCGTGAGGGAGTTCGAACCCAGGCGGTTAGCGCCGTTCAGGCTGATGCAAGCGCACTCCCCGGCGGCATACAGACCCGGAACCACCGTTGCCCCTTCGATGTCTGTATCCACGCCGCCCATGATGTAGTGGATCACGGGACGGACCAGGATCGGCTTGTAAACCGGATCAATCCCGGCGTAATTTTTCGACAGCTCCCGAACGAAGGGCAGCTTCTTGTTGATCTTGGCCTCGCCTAAGTGCCGCAGGTCCAGATGAACCGCGCTCCCGAAAGGAGTGGAGATCGTGCGGCCTTTCGCCTCTTCCTGCATAAATGCCTGGGAAAGGCGGTCTCGCGGACCCAACTCCATAGCTCGCTTCCGAAAGGGTTCCGGCGGCCCTAATCCGTAATCTTGCAGATAGCGGTAGCCGTCCTTATTCGTCAGGATTCCGCCTTCGCCGCGCGCAGCCTCCGTAATGAGGATGCCCGAGCCGGGAAGCCCGGTGGGGTGATACTGAACGAACTCCATGTCTTTGAGCGCCACGCCGGCCTGATATGCCAGGAACATGCCGTCGCCGGTTTTGATCGCCCCGTTGGTGGTAAACGGGAACAGGCGGCCCGCGCCGCCCGTGCACAAAATCACAGCCTTGCCGAGAATGGCATGGAGCTGGCCGGTGAGCAACTCAATTGCCGCCACCCCCTGGCATCGCCCGTCATCCACCAAGAGCCTTGTCGCAAACCACTCGTCATACCACTGGAGAGACTGAAACTTGAGGGCGGTTTGATAGAGGGTGTGGAGCATGTGGAAGCCGGTCTTGTCCGCGGCGAACCATGTCCGCTCGATGAGCATCCCGCCGAAGGGGCGCACGGCGACCTGGCCGTTCGGCTCGCGACTCCACGGGCATCCCCAGTGTTCCATTCGGATCAGCTCGCTGGGCGCTTCATTTACAAAGGTTTCAATCACGTCCTGGTCTGCCAGCCAGTCCGAGCCGGAGACGGTGTCGTGGCAATGATCCTCCAGGCTGTCGTTGGATTTGATGACTGCGGCCGCGCCTCCCTCGGCAGCCACCGTATGGCTGCGCATCGGGTACACTTTAGAGACCACCGCAGTGCGGAGCTTCGGGAACGACTCGCCCAACTCAATCGCAGCCCGCAGGCCGGCTCCCCCGCCTCCGACGATCACTACGTCATACTCGTGACTTTCCATCTAAGTAAGCCTCAAAACCGCGAAAACTACCATCTGTCGCAAGCTGGAATTCTCTCAAGCCTTGGCAGGAAACATCCCCGGAAAAGATCGCAAGAAAGAACCGGGCTTGCTGAAAAAGAGGTCATTTTGCTCCTATTCCATGATGCTGTCAAGGTCGCAGTGTGGCCATAGTGTGGAACGGGATAATACATTTACATCAATTTGCTTTTTCTTTATTTTCGCAAATTTCAGCGCAAGTTTCAGCGCAAATTTCAACGAAGCTTGGCTGTTGCCTGCTCAGTAGCTGGCCGCTGCTACAGCCCGCGAACAAACTTCTCCGTGCGCGACAGCACCTCACGAACGACTTCTTGTGATTCTGCTTCCACATAAACACGCAACAGCGGCTCGGTTCCGGAGGGGCGCACCAACAGCCAGGCTCCGTTATCCAGATATAGCTTGACCCCGTCCATATCCTCGCGCCGCAGGAGCCCATAGCCCACGAACTGACCGAGGCCCTCGCGGGAAACCTCCTCCACGGCCCGGTCTTTTTGATCGGGCCGCAGTTCCAGGTCGACGCGGCCGTAGTGGTGCGGGCCGAACTCGCGGTGCAGTTCTGCCACCAACTCTCCCAGCGATTTTCCGTAATACGTCATGGCGTCGGCCAGCAACACGGACATCAGGATTCCGTCCCGCTCCGGCCCTCCCAGCGAGGGAATGCCGATGCCTCCACTCTCCTCGCCGCCGATCAGGATATCGGTCGAGAGCATCCGGTCGCAAATATACTTGAAGCCGATCGGCGTTTCATAAAGCGGCAGGGAATACCGTGCAGCCAGCTTGTCCACCAGCTTGGTGGTCGAGAAAGTCTTGGTGACCCCGCCCTTCATTCCCCGGCCCTCCGCGAGGTACCTCAACAGGATGGAAAAAATTTGGTGGGAATCAATAAACTGGCCCGTGCGGTCCACAGCGCCCACGCGGTCGGCGTCGCCGTCGGTGGCAAATCCCGCATCTGCCTTTGATTCGAGCACCGCCTCCCGCAAACCGCTGATGTGGGGCTCGATGGGCTCCGGATTCAGCCCGCCAAACATCGGGTCTGCCTCGCCGTGGATTTCCCGGCAGCAGATGCCATGTTTCTCCAGCAACCGAACCATGCAACCGCGCGCGGCACCGTACATCGGGTCGAATACAAAAGTAAAGCCGCGCTTGGCAATATTTTTGAGATCAACGGCCTGTTCGATGTGGCGGAGGTAGGGCTCGACCAAATCCGCCGTCACCAGCTTGGCCCCGTCTGGCCGGGCTGCGGCAGCTTGGGAGGCGGCGGGAAGTTCCGCCTCGATTTTTTTTACAATCTCAGGAGCCGCCGAGCCTCCATAGCTGGCCTTGAACTTAATCCCGTTCCACTGCCAGGGATTGTGGCTCGCCGTCACCAGCAGGGCTCCGGCGGCGCCCTGCTGCCTCACGGCAAAGGCAACAGCGGGCGTCGATGTGTAACTCTCCGCCAGCCGCGCGGGAATGCCCGCCGCCGCAATTTCCTCCGCAGCAGCGCGGGCGAAATGGTCGCTCATAAAACGGCAGTCATAGCCGACCACCAAGCCACGGCTCGCATCCTCATGCGCGAGAACATACCGCCCCACAGCGCGGGCCACCAGGCGGACATTATCAAAGGTGAAATCGTCCGCAATGACGCCTCTCCATCCATCGGTTCCGAAACGAATGGAGGGCACAGACTTCTCGGCTTGTGTCATGATTATTTCCTAGAGCAAATCCTCTTTATTCCCTAGAGCAGTTCTTCCCGGCGGGCTTTCTCCAACCGGCTGACCACTTGGGAAATCTGCTGGGTTTGATCTCTTCGGACAATCAACAAAGCATCTGGGGTTTCCACCACGACCAGGTCTTCCAGGCCCACCGCCGCAACCAGTTTTCCTGGAACGTCCACCAGAATTCCGCTCGAATCAATCAGTAGTGTCTCGGAACACAGGGCGTTCCGCCGGTCATCGTGGGGCAACAAATCGTACACTGCGCTCCATGTTCCCAGATCATTCCATCCGAAATCGCAGGGGATTCCAACCACCTGAGAAGCTTTTTCCAATACGGCGTAGTCCACGGAGATGTTTTCACAGGCCGGAAAAAGCTCGGCGAGCGCGCGCGGCAGGCGCTTCCGCTGGTCGCCGCCGGGACCGGACACCTTGGCGCGGATGGCCGCCAGTGTCGCAGCCGTCCGGGGAAGGTGGCGCTGGAGAGACTCGCGTATTACACTCGCCTTCCAAAAAAACATCCCGCTGTTCCAAAAAAACCTTTTGGTCTTGAGATATCTGCGCGCAACCGCGAGGCTGGGCTTTTCACGGAACCGTTCCACGGGAAGCGCCCGCAGCGGGGCCAGCGCCGGGCGGCGCGCAAATTCCACGTAACCGTAACCCGTCTCCGGCCACCGCGGCGAGATGCCCAAAACCACAATTTTCCCCAGGCGCGCATGCTTCGCCGCCAGCCGCAGCACTCTGTGGAACGCCGCCGGTTTGCGAATCAAATGATCGGAAGGGAACACGCCCAGAACCGCATCGGGGTCCCGTGCGGCTATCAGCTCCGCGGCCAGCCCAATGCAGGGAGCCGTATTGCGCTGCACGGGTTCGGCGATGATCTGCGCGCGCGGCACCTCAGGCAGTTGACGGCAAACTTCACGAACCAAATTCCGGTTGGTGAATATCCAGATATCCCGCGATGGAATCATTGGACGCAGACGGTCCACGGTTTGCCGCAGCAGGCTGGTGGGGCCCCAAAGCTTCATCAACTGCTTCGGATTGTTCCGGCGGCTGCGCGGCCAGAAGCGCGTGCCGCGTCCTCCCGCCAGGATCACGCCGTAAAGGCGGCCCGAAGGCTTGCGCTGTGCGCTCATGTCATCTCTCCGGAAAGGGCTGGCGGTTCGGGGAAGCACATCGCTTGCAACTGCTGCTCCGAGAAACCATGCGCGCGGAGCGGGACGCGAATGTCGGCCTCCAAATCCGGCTGGAAACTTCGCAGGAACACGCATCTGGACGCCGGTGCGACGAAAAAAGTTTGGGCGGCGGCAGGCATCACGATCACTTCCCCTTTCCCGCACTTCGCACGTTGTCCCCCCGCCTCAAACTCTGCTTCTCCTTCGAGACCGATCCAAATTTCAAACCGGTCCCTGGTTGAATGGCGGCAAACCCCTTCCAGGACAAGCTTCTCAGTAGCAAAGTAGGGACAGGCCACCAGACAATACGCCCGACCATGCGCCAGGCTATGCGCCAGGCCATGCATTGTGCCCTGCTTCCGATGGCACTCGAGCGGGCTGGTGCGGCCGCCTGGCGTCTTTATCTGCAAAACCTCCAAACCTTTTTCCACATGCAGCGTCCGGGGCCGTCCGTCATTGCCGGGGCGTTTGTAATCGTAGAGTCGGTAGGTGATATCAGAGTTCTGCTGAATTTCGCACAAGATCAATCCCGCGCCGATCGTATGGATGGTTCCGGCGGGCACATAGAACGTCTCGCCCTCGCCCACCTCCCGCCAGTAAAGCATGTCTTCAATGTCGCCGCTCTCGATAGCAGCCTGCAGAGTTTTCCGGTCGAGGCCCTGGTTTGCCAGCAACTCCTCCCGGAACCCCACGGCCAGCCGGGCGCCTGTTTCCGCCTGCAACACATGCCACATCTCCGTCTTGCCATCCGAGCTCTCCCGCTTGCGGGCATAGAGGTCCGGAGGATGGACCTGCACGCTCAGCTTCTCCGTAGTGAAAAGAAATTTCACCAGCAGCGGGAATGCCTGCGGGGATTGCGTACGGGAATTGTGTATCTGCCGCCCTAAAAGTTCCGGACCGCAGGAGCGGCAAAGCTCACCGAGGGTTGAGCCTTTCCACGCGCCGTTCTCAACACGGTTGCTATCGGCGGTTAACCAAACTTCCCCCACCGGGTGCGGCGACGCTGGAGGAGAGTCATACAGGTAGGAGAGGTCCTTCCGGCCCCAAACCCGTTCCTGGAAAAAAGGTTCCAGTTTTAGCGGATAGCTACAGGTGGCGGCAGGAATCTGTTCCGGAGTGCAGGACGGCAAGCGGCTCAATCTCCCTGCTTGGCAAAGAAACTTTCCAGACGCTTCAGACCTTCTTCCAGGTTCGCCATCGACGTTGCGTAGGAGAGGCGGAAATGCTCCTTCGTGCCGAACGCTTCGCCGGACACCACCACGACACCGGCTTCCCGCAAGAGCTTCCCTCCCAACTCATTCACAGAAGCGGCCATGCTTGCTTTGCCGCCGGAGCCCTTGGGCGGATTGAGAAATGAGGAGACGTTGGGATACGCATAAAACGCGCCTTGCGGCAGGGTGCAGGAAACGCCCGGAATCTCGCTCAGTTTTTTTACCACAAACTCGCGGCGGCGACGGTACTCCTGCAACATTTGCTGCACGGAATCCTGCGGGCCGATGAGGGCCTCGATCCCCGCCTGCTGCACGATGGAGGTGGGATTGGAAGTGCTGTGGCTCTGCAGCTTCAGCATCGCCGAGACCAAAGGCGCCGGAGCCATGGCAAAACCGAGACGCCATCCCGTCATAGCGTAAGTTTTTGAAAGCGAACCGACCAGGATCAGATGGTCCTTGGCGCCCGGCAGCGAGCCAACGGAGAAAGGCGATTGTTCATAAAGAAAGTAGCAGTAGCATTCATCGGAGAGGAGCATCGCGCCGTGGCTGGCGGTGACTTCCAAAATCCGCTCCATCTCCTTGGGCGGAATGACGGCTCCGCTCGGGTTGGACGGCGAATTCACAATCACCAGCCGCGTGCGGGGCGTGAGGGCCGCCTGGACCATCTCCGCCGTCAGAGCAAAGTTTTCCGTCTCGCGGGTCTCCAGCATCACCGGATGCCCGCCCGCATAGTTGATGCAATCGCAAAAAGTGACCCAGTAGGGCACCGGCAGGATCACATCGTCTCCAGGGTTCACCAGACTGCAAATCAGGTTGAAGATGGCCTGCTTGCCTCCGGCTGTGGCGATGACCTCGGCGGGAACATAAGAGGAACCGAAGTCAGCGGCGTGACGTTCGACGATTGCTTGCCGCAGTTCAGCGGTGCCCGCCGCCGGGGTATATTTACTAAAGTTCTCCCGGATAGCGCGGATCGCCGCCTCTTTAATGTTGTCGGGGGTGAAAAAGTCGGGTTCCCCAGCTCCAAAATCCACCAGGCTCGCGCCCTGGGCGCGGAGTTTTGCCGCTTCCATAACCACGGCTTGGGTGGCGGAGACGGAGATGCGCGAAACGCGTTGCGAAAGCGAGAAATTCGCTGCGGACAGGCTGGATTGCGGATTAGCCATTGTATTATTCCACCTTGGCTCGGAGTCGCTCTTCCACCACGGGCGGAACCAAACCCTTCACATCCCCGCCCAGTTGGCAGACTTCCTTCACCAACCGCGAGCTCAAATAGGTATAGGCCACGGCCGGCATCATAAAAACGGTTTCGATATTGGAGTCGAGCTTACGATTCATCAATGCCATCTGTAGCTCGTTTTCATAGTCGGAGACGGCTCGAATCCCCCGGAGGATCACACGCGCCTGGCAGCGGACGGCGAAATCCACCAGCAGCCCCCCAAAGGTGTCGACGGAAACATTCGAGCAATGCCGGGTAGCTTCTCGCAACATCTCCGCCCTTTCATCGACGCTGAACAGGGGATTCTTTTCGATGTTCCGAAGAACAGCCACGATGAGATTGTCAAAAATCTTGCTGCCCCGCTCGATGAGATCCAGATGACCATTGGTGATTGGATCGAAGGTGCCCGGATAGATGGCCGTAAGGCGCTGAGTCAACGCGAATCCTCACAGAAAAACTGAATCGTCGTGCGCTTGCCCCTCATTATACTGACCGTCCAGATAGGCGTCAATGCTGGCGTGGAGAGACCTTTTGCGCGCCTCGCCAGTAAAGTTCAACCACTCCTGTAAAAACTCAACGCGCTCGATCCCCGCACGAGCAGCCGTTCACGCACCCATCCGCCCGCTTGCTCCTGCAACGATTCGCTCCGGCTATGCTCCAGGATCATCGCCGCGCCGCGCGCCATCAAGCGGCTGGCAGCCAGCCATTCCAGAGCGCGAACATACTCCTGGCGGACAGCGTAGGGAGGATCCAGGAAACAAAAATCCGCCCGCACGCCACGCTGCTCGAGCACTCGCAATCCTTTCCTCGCGGACGCGCGAATGGCTTCCGCCTTTTTACCAGCATCATTTTCACCTGCAATGAGCGCTGCAAGGTTTCCGAGCAAGATGCGGCTGGCAGCCGCATTCTGCTCAATCAGAAAAACCCGCCGGGCGCCGCGGCTCAACGCCTCCAGTCCAACCGCTCCGCTCCCTGCATAGCAATCGATAAAAACGGAATCCTCCACGGCTGCCCCTAAAACGTCGAACAACGTCTCCCGCAGCCGGTCGCTCGTAGGACGCAACGACTGGCCCCGCATTGTCTTGAGAACCCGCCCTCGATAGTTACCCGCGATGATTCGCATGGGTCAATATAAACTACCGCAGTGAAAAGTGATTCACAGTCTGATGGGCACCAAACTGAAGCAGAAAAGAAAAACCAGGCCCAGCAGAAAACCTACGGCCTGTCGGTTAGAGCCCAAGGGCAGGCCGTCGTCAAAAGAACGCGGGTGCTGGATGCCGAAAATGAGCAGCAACACAAGAAGAGGCAGCCAAACGAAGGTTTGGTTTACAACACAATAAAGGGCAAGACCTCCAAACATGGCCTGCGCCACCAGCCGGCTCTTGGCTCCGAACAGCGCGTGGGTGATGTGCCCGCCGTCCAACTGGCCGATCGGCAGCAGATTCAGCGCCGTGACAAACATCCCGGCCCAGCCTGCAAATGCCAGCGGGTGCAGCAGGAGGGAAACATCATCTCCCATACTTCCGTGCGCCAGCCAGCCCATGGCTTGAAACAGCAGGGGTTCTCCCAAGGAAATGGTGTTGGAGGGCATGGAACCTTCGGGTATGACTTTGGAAAGAGTAATCCCCAGATAAGTCAGGGGGATTGCGAGAACCAAGCCAGCCAGAGGCCCCGCCGCCGCAATATCAAACAGCGCTCGGCGGTGCGGAATGAGCGGTGACATCCGGATGAATGCCCCGAGCGTACCGAAAAGCGAAAGCGGGAAAGGGATGAAATAGGGAAGGGTGACAGGTACACGGTAGCTTTTGGCCGTAAAATAGTGGCCGAACTCATGGGCCAAAAGGATGGAGAGCAGCCCGGCAGAAAAGATCTCTCCCCCTACCATCACCGTGCTGCCGATTGTCAGGACAAACAACAAGACGTGCAGCCACAAACGGGGACGGGGCATGGGACGCGGCACGGGGAAGAGGGGAGCTTGCTGGCTTCCGTAAACTTCCACCCCGTTTGAGAATGTGGGCTCCACCGGCCGCATAGTCGACATCGTAACTAGTTTACACCATCCAGCTCGAAGCAGGCACCCACTTCCGGCTGCCCGGACGGCAGCATCTTTCGCCTCCCATTCCTATGCGCTTGCAGCGTTTGACACCAGGCAGTTAAAGATGCTACAAATTAAGGCGTCGAACCGATTTACGGGCCTGTGGCGCAGTTGGGAGCGCGCTTCAATGGCATTGAAGAGGTCACGGGTTCGAACCCCGTCAGGTCCACCATTCCTCCCTTTTTGGCGTACTCATATCAGGATGAACGGCTCTTCAATTTTGCAGTCCGGCTTGTCCGGAAAGAAGCGGGTAATGCAACGCTGGTCCCTCGACGTTGGTGACAATGATGCTGGAAACAAAAAGGTGCGGAGTTGTTTCTCAACAGGAGTCCGCTATTCCCTGCGATGTTTTCTGCTCGGTCTCTTCACTCTTATTCTCGCGCCCAACACCGCACAGGCGCAAGCGCCTTCGCTGGTAGTCGGTCCGAATGCAATGTTTTTCGGCGATGAGCTGCCGGTCACACAGGTGCTTACTGTGGCCGGCGATGGCGGACCAGTAACTTTTTCGGCAACGGCCTCGGTGACGACACCGGCAGGCAGCAACTGGCTGTCGTTCAGTCCAACTAGCGGCGTAACCCCGCTCCAACTCTTCGTAACTGTCAACCCGACCGGCCTCAATATAGGGACCTATTTCGGGTCAATCACAATTGTCGGAGATGCCGGTAATAGCCCGCTGACGGTGCCCGTAACTCTGGGGGTAGGATCATTCATGGGCGGCGACCCCCCGGCGAGGCTTGTGGTGAGTCCGGTGTTCCTGTCTTTTCTCATCAAATACCAGGAGAAACGATAGCTGATCCCCAGCCGCCGGAGATTATCGCAATCGTAGTCGGCGGCAGCGATCCCTCTCACGTTTTCACCACCTCCATCATAACGCAGGACAGCGGGAGTTGGCTCAGCGTCAGCCCGGCTACCGGGAGCACCCCAGGCACGCTGACCGCATCGGTTGACCCAGCGGGATTAGTTTCGGGAACTTATATTGGAGCCATCGCAATCGACTCGGATGCCCCCGCCAGTCCGCAAATAGTTATTACAGTACTTACCGTCCAGGAGTTGCCGGAAATAAGCCTGACCCCAACTTCACTCCGGTTCCTCACCCCGGCAGGGAGCGATCCGGAACCGCAAACTTTTCAGGTGAAAAACGTGGGCGGGGAAACGCTCGGATGGACGAGCGTCGTGGCCACGGAACCGCAAGGCAACTGGCTCGCGGTGAGTCCCGCAACAGGGGTGGCCCCTTCGACGCTGACGGTTTCGGTCAACTCGGCAGGCCTCAACGCTGGAACCTATACCGGAAGCATCACCATCACTGCGGTGGACAATGCCAGCAACAGTCCGCAGGTTCTTCCCGTGGAGTTATCCGTAGGAGTGCCTGCTATTGGCCGGAATGGGGTGGTCAACGGGGCCAGCTTCTCCACCGAAGCAGTCGTCAGCCCCGGCTCGATCTCTTCGCTGTTCGGCACAAACCTGGCCACAGAGACCGTGACAGCCGTGGAGTTGCCTTTGCCGCGGACGCTGGCCGGAACGCAGGTTCTGGTGAACGACCTCCCCGTCCCGCTATTTTTTGTCTCTCCGTTTCAGATTAACTTCCAGATGCCGCCTGATGTCACCGGAACAACGGCTGAGATGGTGGTCGTCTCTGCCGGAGTGCGCGGATTGCCGGAGCCTGTAAGCGTGTCGCCGGAAAGGCCGGGGATATTTACTGCTGTCTCCGGCGGAACAGGACAAGGGGCAGTGCTGCTGGCGAATTCCGACGTGATCGCCGCGCCCAGCGGGAGCATCCCGGGCCGGACGAGCCAACCGGTCGCGCGCGGAGAAATCGTTTCGATCTTCGCCACCGGCCTGGGCGCTACCGACCCGCAGAGCGAACCGGGCGAGCCAGCCGGAGCCTCGCCTTTGAGCAACACGATTACGACGCCGGAAGTGTTCATCGGCGACATCCCTGCCAATGTATTTTTCTCCGGCCTGGCTCCAGACTTCGTGGGCCTCTACCAAGTGAACGTGGAGGTCCCCGCAGGCACAGCGCCGGGAGCGGAAGTCCCGCTGGTGTTGATCCAGAACGGAATTTCTTCCAACACCGTCTCTATTGCTGTGCAGTAAACTGGGCCGGGATTCCGATTGCCTGCTGAAGCTTTCAGACTCTCTTCGCAGGCAAATTTATTGGCGAGTTCTTCGATTCGCGATGCTTAAATAGGTGTATAGTACTTCCCTAGAGTGGGAGATGCGCGCTTGGGATCGTACGGCGGTGATCGAACTCAATTGCATCACTTGGGAACTGTTCTCCGAGATCGATACTGTAGTATCCTCTTGCGCTGGATTCTGCCGAATCATTCACAACATTTGAAACCAAACATGAAGGAGCCACTGCAATGGAACGGAAAAAGGCGACTGATTTCCCGCAGGAGTTGCTGAACCTGTTTGACAAATACGTTCACGGCGATGTCAGCCGCCGCGGATTCTTGGATGGCGCGAAAAAATTCGCGGTAGGCGGCTTAACGGCTGCGGCCCTACTGGAGAGCCTCCGCCCGAATTTCGCTTGGGGGCAACAAATCGCTGAGGACGATAGCCGGCTCACGACCGAGCAGGTGACCGTGCCCTCGCCACAAGGAAATGGCAGCATCCGCGGCTACCTGGCTCGCCCCGCGAACGCCAGCGGAAAACTGCCCGGATTCCTGGTCATCCACGAGAACCGGGGTCTGAATCCTCATATCGAGGACGTAGCACGGCGTTTAGGCCTCGAGAATTTTATAGCCTTCGCGCCGGATGGCCTCACCTCTGTTGGCGGCTACCCGGGCGATGAAGACAGAGCAAGAGCGCTGTTCGGAGATGTCGACAGGGGAAAAATGACCCAAGATTTTTTGGCCTCGGCAAGCTGGCTGAAAGGGCGCTCCGACTGCACCGGCAAGCTCGGCGTTGTTGGTTTCTGCTTTGGCGGCGGCATTGCCAACACGCTGGCCGTGCGGATGGGCGCAGACCTTGACGCGGCGATTCCCTTCTACGGCGGACAGCCCTCTGCCGCGGATGCCGCCAAGATCAAAGCGCCTCTCTTGCTCCACTATGCCTCCCTCGACGCGCGCATTAACGCAGGATGGCCCGATTACGAGAAAGCGCTGAAAGCGAATAACGTGACCCACACCGCGCATATGTATGAGGGTGCGAATCACGGTTTCCATAACGATACGACGCCCCGTTATGACGAGGCCAATGCCAAGCTGGCTTGGCAGCGCACTCTCGCTTTCTCCAACAGGTATCTGCGGGGCTGATTCAACCCCTCGTTCCCTGAGGAGCTGAACCCCGTCTCGTTCCAGAGAGGGACACTGGATTCCGGTCGTCGAGAATCCGGTGTCCCTTTTCCTGCTTCTCTCTTCCCGGACACTTTCCCTGATTTTAGTACTGCTGGAAATGTAAGCGCACCCGGACCGGCCCCTGGGAACTGGTGCTATCGGATCGTCGCGATACAATACACAGATGGAATCTTCCCGTTTCACGCCTGCGGAGCGCGCAATCATCCGCCGACACCGGACACCTCGTCAGGTGCAGAGATGGCTTCGTGCGCTTCCGTACAACATGAATGAGCGTCGCGACACGCTGCGGACGTTTCGCAGCGTTGTCCGCACAGGAAAAGCGCACTGCCTGGAGGCCGCGCTCAGTGCCGCGATGATCCTCGAACAGCACGGATATCCGCCCTTGCTGCTGGACATGGAATCCCAGGACAACTTGGACCATGTGCTCTTCTTATTCCGAGGGCGGCAGGGCTGGGGCGCGGTGGGCCGGTCACGCGACCCGGGGCTGCATGGACGCCGGGCTGTGTTCCCCGCCGTCCGGGATCTGGTTTATTCCTACGTCGATCCGTTCGTCGACTTCACCGGACGGATTACCGGGTACGGTGTATTCGATTTGCGCACCCTGGATGGCGCGGGAACCGACTGGCGCATCGGGCGGGGAGATGTCTGGGAGGTCGAGTCGACGCTGATTAAAATGCCGCACAAACCGCTGCGTTCATCGAACACGCGCTATCAGATGTGGCTTCGAAAGTACCGAGCCTACCGGGCGAGGCATGGTGAAAAGAAACCCGTCTATTATCCCGGCAAAGATCGCTGGATGTAGCGCACGCGCAGTGGCTGTTCAAGAATAGTTTTCGCTCGAAAACGGTTTGAATGCGGCTACCGTTGACCGAGGACCGTTGACCTAGAACGCTTTTTTCTTTCCCTTGGTCCCCGTAATCTCAAAATAGGAGTTTCAGTCCAAGCTGAAGCTGGCGAGAAGGCCCTGCGTTGAAAAGACGTCCGAAGTTGTTGGAACCGAAAATACGGCCCGGAGCGCCCACAAAATTGGTATGGTTGAGCAGGTTGAAAATCTCGGTCCTAAATTCCAACCGAGTTCCCTCGCTGATCGGGATGTTCTTGAGCAGAGAGAAGTCAATTCTGCTTTCCCCGGCCTCGAAGACGAGATTTCTACCGGCATTGCCGAAGGTAAAGGGCTCCGGCATTTCGAAAGCCTCCGTATCGAACCAGCGTTCCGGAGTGCCGGAATCCAGGTTGGGGTTCCGCAAGAGATTCGGGCGCTGGGCCGGCCCGGCGCCGATGTTGGCATTGTCGGAGCCGAGATTGACGGTAATAGGTGCGCCGGTTTGAAAGGTCCCAATTCCCGTGGCTGTCCACCCTTCCAGCAGCTTTCCCAGCCAGCCGGAAGGCTGGAAGGAGTGCCCCGGACCAAAGGGGAACTCGTAGGAATAGGTAAATACAAAGCGATGGCGATGGTCGAAGCTCGAAAGACCCTTCTCCGCCCCCATGTTTCTTACATCCTGCGGCAAATTGAACTCGTGGAAAGTAGGTCCCGGACTGGAGGCGTCATCAATCGATTTGGACCAGGTATAGTTGGCGTCGAACGTCAAGCCGCGAGAATACCGTTTTTCCAGCTTCAAGCTCAGTGAATTGTAACTGGAATAACCGTCCCAGCGGATGGTTCTAAAGCCGCTTAATTTCGGATTGGGACGGCGGGTATCAATGTCCCCGGGACCAGGCTCTGGAACGTTCAGGAGCGTGCGGCTGTCGGCGCCCACCACTTTTGAGCCAAAGTAGGTGGCCTGCACCGCCCAGTTGGGCGACAACATCCGCTGCAGGCTAAAGGTCCAGGACTCGGCATATTCGGAGCGGTACTTATAATCCAAGCCGTCACCGCCGATGCTGCCGGTGGTGGGAGCCTGCAGAATGTTCTCGGTTGTCAGCGTAGGAATCTGAGTATCCGCAGCGGTGGTGACGCTCTTATTGAAATAAAAGGGAAGATTCAACGCCAGGCCCGTCTGAATGCCATATGCAGCCTGATTAAAAAACAGACCGAAGCCTGCACGCACCACCGTCTTTTCGGAACCGCGCGGCGACCACGCCAAACCGAAACGCGGCGCTACGCGGTGAAAGTTGGGCCGCTGCAAAGACCGGTCATAGCCGGCTTCTTTCGATGTGACGTAGGGCACGCCATTCTCGTCCAGCACGTTCAGCAAGGCATTGGCGTCCGGGTGAATATTTCCCTCATCATCGCTGGCGATGACGAAGCGGTCCAATTCGATGTTGGCAAGCCGGTTCCCCGTCTCCACCATCTGTGTATTGATCTCGTAACGCACGCCGGCATTCACCGTCAGATTCTGATTCACCCGCCAGTCATCCTGCCCATAGAAGTGCATCCAGGTAGTGCGGCCATCTTCCTCTCCCCGGCCAATGCCTCCCTGGGCATTGGAGGGATAGCCCAGCAAAAAATCGGCAAAGGCGTTCCCGTCCGCCAAGCCTGCCGTCGAAGAAGAAAACCGGGGCGTAAAGGCGAAAGAGCCTCGGGTATTGGGGGAGGTCAGGGGGTTAAACCGCAAACGGTAGAAGTAAACTCCGAATTTCATGTTGTGGGAGCCACGGATCCAGGAAAGATTGTTGAAAAAGTCGAAGCTGTTGTTGCGGCGGCTGACCAGGCTGCCGGGATCTCCCATCGCGCTGTAGGCGTCGGAAAAACTGAAGGCGGGGAAGCCCGCTTTGCGCGGGTCTCGCGTCACGCCCTGCAGGCCGGACTGCCCGGCAAAATCAATCCCCTGGTTTTCACTCTCCTGTCCGCCGGTGACCCGAAGAAACCCGAAGCGGAATTCATTGATGAGGCTCGGGCTAAAAATATGCGTTTCACTTAGGGCGATGTTCCGAGTGAATGTTGTGATTTCATACCCAAATCCCGGCACCAGAACTTCATTGAGATTGCTGTTTCCGAAAGGCTGGAAGGTGACAAAATTGGCGAAGTAGAAGCGCCCGAACAAACTGTCGTTCTGGCTCAGGTAATGGTCCGTCCGAACGATGAACTGATTGTGATCGTTCTTGAGGTTGGGCGAAGCGACAAAATTCTGCACTTCTCCGGGCAGGTTGGGGAGGGGCGCCTTCTCCAAGAAAGAACGCGCCACCGGATCCAGCCGGTCAGCCGGGATGCGGTTGCCAGGGAAGGGCCGCCGCTCTCCGGTGACGGGGTCCGTGGTTAAAGGATCATAAATAGTGGGCAAGCCGGAAAAATCCCCTGTGCGGACATTCTCCGAAGGCAAAGAGAACGTTCGGGTAAGGGTTCGACGCTCCCGGAATCCTTCATAGTTCAGAAAAAAGAAGGTCTGGTCCTTCTGGATGGGGCCGCCCAAGACTCCGCCAAACTGGTTTTGTCGCAACGGGGGTGGTTCCGAACCGGCAAAGAAATTCCTGGCGTCGAAAACGTCGTTTCTCAGAAACTCGTAGACGGAACCATGCAGGGAATTGCTGCCCGCCTTGGTGGCGGCATTGACATTGGCCGAGGCCTTTCCCCCGAATTCCGCAGCGTAAATGGATTTCTGAATCTTGAACTCCTGGATGGCATCGATTGAAGGAGAAGCCACCAAGTTATTGAAATATTGGTCGGTAATAGAAACGCCATCCAGAAAATACATATTGTGTCCGGCCCGTTGTCCTCCGACCAAGACCTGCCGGCCCGTTTGTGCCAGGGCCGCTCCCCGGTTCCCAACCGGACTCAGGTATACGTTGTCGCTCAAAAGCGTGAGTTGCAGGAATTGCCTGCCATTCAACGGCAGATCCACGATTCGCTGATTCGCAATCACCTCGCTCACCTCGGCGTTGGTCGTCCGCATGAGTGGAACCGCCTCCGTGACGGTAATCTGCTCGGTGACATCGCCCAATTCCATGACCATGTCCACCCGCACACGGTCTCCCACTTGCAGGACAATGCCGGCGCGAATCTGGGTCTTGAAATTCGGCAGCTCCGCTCTGATTGCATACTCCCCTACAGCGAGGGCAGCGGCGACATAATTGCCGCTGCTATCGGTGGAGAGACGGCGCTCCTGACCGCTGGACAGGTTCGTGATCGTCAGGAGCACGCCCGGCAATACAGCTTCGGAGGCGTCTTTCACTGTGCCCACAATTTCCGCCGCTGTGCCTTGAGCCCGTGCCACCGGTACGGCGAAAAGAATCGGAACAAGAAGCAAAACACAAAGCCCTCTTCTTACCCTTTCCTTCGGCGACAAGTCTTTTCCCATCTCCGCCTCTCTGGTTCCGCCAGCGCCTAGTGCGAGTGCATGATCCCCGCACACTACCAGACGCCGCTGACTCCGAAGAGCTGCTTGCAGTTTAGTTCAGTAAAACTTGAATGGGGGTCCCGCTTGCTATGCTGGGGAAAGGACCCACCCCATAGTTTTTACTATATATTATTTCGTCAACCCAGTGTCAAGCCTCTAACCCTGCTGGGCACTTTCTGTGTCGATTTCTACAAGCAGCAAATAAACTTGACAACCGGGAAAGAACAACGCTAGGTTCGTTTGCTTGGCGGAAACTGCAACAAATTTTGCCGTACCTAAGGTAACATTCCCTGTCCGCCGCCGTCATAGCGCAGTTCGCGAAGCGTTAAAAACAGCGTTGGCGGAAGACGAGGGGGAATGAGTAAAAGCTCACCCCGGAACGTCAGATCCATCCTCGGCGGGAGGATCAACGAATTCAGCAATGGAGCGCCGGAGTCGGGACTGCTTTGGCTCACAAGTTGTCTCGCCGGATGAATCTCTGCGAACAGTGGCGCATCGTAATCCTGTGGGCGGGTCATCGAACGGCGCTGTGCCCGCTGTGTTTTGCTGGAACCACATGAGATGAAAAGGTTCTCCAAAACGTTTCTGATCACCCTGCTGGTCACAGCGGTGGCGGTTCCCGGCTGGCTCCTCTTGAGGAGGCCCCAGCCTCCGGGGCCGGTGCAACCGATTGCCTTCAGCCACCGCGTCCATGCGGGCGACTACCAGATGGCGTGCCTCTATTGCCACACGACCGCCACGCGGTCCACGGTGGCGGGTGTTCCTCCCGTGCAGACTTGTTATGAATGCCATCGCGTGGTAAGCAAGGACAGCCCCGAAATCGTGAAGGTCCTCCAATACTGGGAACAGAAGCAACCGATCCCGTGGATTCGTGTTCATTCGCTCCCCGACTTCGTTTACTTCTCCCACAAGCGGCATGTCCTTGCAGAGGTTTCCTGCCAAACCTGCCATGGGGAAATCCAAGGGGTGGAACGGGTGCGCCAGGAATCCTCCTTGACCATGGGTTGGTGCGTGGACTGCCACAAGCAACGTAGCGCTCCGCTGGAGTGTTCCACATGTCACAAATAGGAACTTGAATATGACTGATTCTTTACACAGGCGCGACTTCCTCAAACTGGCGGGACTGGCAGGTGTCGCCGGCGCTGTGGGATGCGGAGAGCAGCCGGTCCGCAGTTTGATTCCCCTTATGGTTCCATCCGAGGATATCCACACGGGCGTGGCCACATGGTACGCGACTACCTGCCGCGAGTGCCCGGCTGGCTGTGGCATGACGGTGCGGACACGGGAAGGCCGCGCCACCAAAGTGGAAGGGAATCCCCAACATCCGATCAGCAGAGGAGGATTGTGTGTCCGGGGACAGGCCTCCCTGCAAGGGCTCTATAACCCCGACCGCATTCCGCAACCGTTCCGGCGGGACACCGGCGGGGCAACCCAAAACATTGGCTGGGAAGAGGCCGAAGAACAGCTTCGGGAGAGGATCGGCGCTCTGCTAGAGGCTGGCGAGGGAGACAAGATTGTCTTTTTGAGCGGCACAAATGGAGAGAGCTTCCACCGACTGGCCGGCCGGTGGCTCGGCGCTTTGGGATCGGACCGTCATCTAGTTTACGAAGCCTTTTCAGCAGCGCCCATCCTGGAAGCCAACGAAATCACATTCGGCGCAAGGGCGCTCCCCTCCTACAACATCGCGGAGGCTGATTACATCGTCAGCTTCGGAGCGGATTTCCTTGAAACCTGGCTGTCGCCCGTCGGTTTTTCGCGAGACTTTGCTCAGATGCATGCCTACCGAGACGGCCAGATGGGAAAGCTTGTTCAGGTGGAGCCGCGTCTCTCCCTGACCGGCGCGAATGCCGACGAGTGGATTTCCATAAAACCAGGGACGGACATGTTTCTGGCGCTGGGCATGGCCTACATTATCGTCACGCAGCAACTGGGCGTCTCGCTCAGCCGTGGTGAGGCACAGAGTTTAGAAAACCTGCTGGCCTCCTATGCACCGGACTCCGTGGCTTCGATAACAGAAGTGCCCGCTGAAACGATTGAACGCATGGCGAGAGAGTTCGCCGGTGCAAGCGCGGGGCTGGCATTGGGAGGCGGAGTGGCTGCGACCGGAGAAAACGCCACCGCTACGCTGGTGGCCATCAATCTGCTGAATTATGTCACGGGGCGAATCGGACAGACGATCCGGTTTGACAAGCCTCTCCATTCGGCGGAAAGCGCAGGACTGAACTCGCTTGCCGAACTGGTCGAATCCATGAATCAGGGCGATGTAAAACTCCTTCTCGTCCACCAAACGAACCCTGTATATAACCTGCCTCCTGCTCTCGGCTTCGCAGAGGCCTTGCAAAAGGTCCCCTTCGTAGTCAGCTTCTCGAGCTTTGCCGACGAGACCACCGACATGGCTCACATGGCCTTGCCGGACATGACGCCGCTGGAGCAATGGGGTGACTTCCGTCCCGCAGCGGGCGTGCATTCCCTGATGCAACCGGCCATGAACCCGGTGTTTGATTGCCGCGCCACCGGCGACGTTTTGCTTCGGGTAGCCAAACAGTTGGGCGGGACTGTTGCCGAAGCCTTTCCCTGGGAAAGCTTCCAGGAGTATCTGAAGGAAAGGTGGCAAGAAACCTACGGCGAATCGGTCGGCGAGAACTTTGATCAGTTCTGGCGCGACGCCCTGCAACGCGGCGGCGTCTGGGACTCGTCTCCCTCTTCGGCAGAAGCAGCAGCCGGCGCAGGAAACAATCTTCGGCTGACATCAGAAGCTCTGAGTTTCACTTTTCTCCCCGCCGGATTTGCGGGCCAGGGAGAATTCTTCCTGCACCTCTACCCTTCTATCCATTACTACGACGGGCGAGGAGCCAACCGGCCCTGGCTGCAGGAAATACCCGATCCGATCACCAACATTGTGTGGGACTCCTGGGTGGAGATCCACCCGGAAACGGCCGTGCGCATGGGCATCGTGGAAGGCGATCTGTTGCGCGTGGAATCTCCGGCAGGGTCCGTGGAGGTCCCGGCTTACCTCTACGCGGGAGTGCGTCCCGACACGGTGGCAATTCCACTGGGACAAGGCCATGAAAGCTACGGCCGGTACGCCGCAGGCTTGGGAGTAAATCCCGCCGTTCTACTTCCTGCGATCTCCGACCGCCACACGGACACAGCAGCATGGTCCTGCACCAAAGTACAACTATCGAAGACCGGCCGAAGATCCGAACTGGTGCGGACTGATGGCTCTGTTAAAGAACTGGACCGAGGCATCTCCGAAATTATTCCCCTATCCGCCCTGACCTCAGGATCGCAGGGCGAACAGCACGGCGAGATCGCCGAACAACACGCGGAACAAAGCATGTACCCGCCCCACGAGCACATCGACTATCGCTGGGGTATGGCCATCGACCTCTCGGCATGCACCGGGTGCGGGGCTTGCGTGGCTGCATGCTACGCGGAGAACAACATTCCCGTGGTGGGCAAGCAGCAGATCGCCCAAGGACGGCACATGGCATGGATTCGGATTGAGCGTTACTTTGAAGACATCTCCGCCGCCCCGGATGTGCGCTTTTCACCTATGCTCTGCCAGCAGTGTGACAACGCTCCCTGCGAGCCGGTGTGTCCGGTTTACGCCACCATGCACAGCTCCGAGGGCTTGAACCTGCAAGTGTATAACCGCTGTGTGGGAACCCGATACTGTTCCAATAACTGTCCCTACAAAGTCCGTGTGTTCAATTGGTTTGAATACGAATTCCCCGAACCGCTGCACTTGCAGTTGAACCCGGACATCGCCGTCCGCGACAAGGGCGTGATGGAAAAATGCACTTTTTGTATCCAGCGCATTCGCGAAGGCAAAGATCATGCAAAGGATGAAGGGCGATTGGTCCGGGATGGAGAAGTGAGGCCAGCCTGCGCGCAATCTTGTCCTACCCAGGCCATCGTGTTCGGTAATCTACTGGACACGGAAAGCTCCGTTTCCAGGCTGTCCCAGCGGCAGCACGGCTATCACGCCCTCGAGGAACTCAACACCAAACCGGCTATCACCTATTTGCCGAGAGTCAAACGGATTTGACAGGGCACAAAGACAAGCAGTGAACGCAACCAGCCAACAACCCGTGAGCTTCACGCAGATCACCGACGACATTCTGGCGCCCATGTGGAAACCAAGCCGGGGATATTTGCTCCTGCTCTTTGCGGCTCTCTCGCTTGCGGTCGTCGGAGGGCTCTGCTGGCTTCATCAGATCAACACCGGCATGGGCGTGGCCGGAATTTCCCGGCCCGCCGGGTGGGGCATCTACATTGCGGCCTTTGTATTCTGGGTAGGCATCGCTCATTCCGGCACCCTGATCTCCGCCATCCTGTACCTGTTCCACGTTCCCTGGCGGGCCGCCATCAGCCGCACCGCCGAGGCCATGACCATCTTCGCCGTCATGACCGCGGGACTGTTCCCGCTGATTCACATCGGCCGACCCTGGCTTTTCTACTGGCTCATTCCCTACCCCAACGAGCGGCAGTTGTGGGTGAATTTTCGCTCGCCGTTGATCTGGGACGTATTCGCCGTAGGAACCTATTTCACCATCAGCCTGGTTTTTTGGTATGTCGGAATGATTCCCGACTTGGCTGCCATTCGAGACCGGAGCACAGGCCTGAAGCGGAACATCTACGGCTTATTCGCCCTGGGATGGAGGGGTTCGGGAAACCAGTGGCGCCACTATAAAGCAGCTTATTTGCTTTTTGCCGCTCTGGCCACCCCATTAGTGATCTCCGTACACAGCGTGGTCTCCTGGGATTTTGCGATGGGAATCGTGCCGGGATGGCATAGCACCATCTTCGCGCCCTATTTTGTCGCTGGCGCAATTTTTTCGGGCTTGGCGATGGTCTGCACATTGGTCATCCCGTTGCGCCGCGCTTTTCATCTCGAAAAATACATCACGCTAAACCACTTCAACCAATTGTCCAAGCTGCTTCTGTTCACGAGCCTCATCGTGACCTACGCCTACATCACGGAATTTTTTACCGCCTGGTACACGGGCAATCCCATTGAGCGGGATTCTTTTTATTACCGCGCTTTCGGGGATTACCAAACTTTGTTCTGGATCATGACGGTTTGCAACTGCATCGCGCCCTTGGTTCTGTTTTTCCGCAAGATGCGACAGAACCTGAAGGTTCTTTTTGTCCTGTCTCTGCTGATCAATGTCGGCATGTATCTGGAACGCTTCATCATCATCCCGGTGTCGCTCACACACGGTTTTATTCCGAACGTCTGGGGCCTGTATACTCCTTCCCTATATGAAATAGGAATTCTCGCCGGGAGCTTTGGGTTCTTCTTTTTCTTTTTCCTGCTCTTCATCAAATTTCTTCCGGTGTTGCCGATTTTTGAAATCAAGGAAGGCTTCCAGCCGCATCCGGCAAAGCAAATCCAGGAGGCCGCGTCATGAGGGCAGCCGCTGGGGTGACGGGAATTTCATCGCGGGAGGAGCCTCTGGTCCAGGCGCTCGAACGCCTTCGCCAAAGAGGCTATAAAAACGTGCAAACTTTCTCGCCCGTTCCACCGGAACAGTTAATAGAGAAACCGGAGTCGCTCAAAAGCCCAGTGCGTGCATACACGCTGACCGGGGGAATCCTGGGCTTTATCTCCGGATTAGCTCTGACGATCTGGACCTCTCTGGACTGGCCCTTACGGACCGGGGCAAAACCGATTGCCTCGATCCCCCCTTTTCTGGTGATCGCCTTCGAGTTGACCATCTTGTTCGGAGGCTTGTTCACCTTGGCGGGCCTTCTAATCCATGCGCGCCTGCCGCAGACGGCTCCCGAGCCAGGCTACCACGCGCGTTTTTCCGTGGATCAGTTCGGAGTATTCGTCCCTTGCGAGAACGGGCAGATCGAAGAGGTAAAGCAGTTGTTCCATGCCGCAGGAGTTGAGGAGGTGTCCGTTGAGACCGCGTAACGTGCTACTCCTCGCAGGCATAGCGATTGCCGGCGTAGCAGCAAGCTACGGGGCTTTGATGGTCGGGTGGGAATGGTATCAAGGCCTGGTCCTTCCGCGCGAGGTCAAACCGCTCGCGGGATCTTTCAGCTGGTCTTCGCCCGCCGGGACCGTCCCAACAGGAGAAGCGGAACCTCCTCTGGCAAGACGCGAAGCTGCCAATTTGCTCGAAAATCCCAACCCGGCAACGCCGGCATCCATCGCAACGGGCAAGGAAATGTTTGAAACCTATTGCGTGTTGTGCCATGGCAATGGCGGGCATGGCGATGGTCCCGTGTCAGAAAAATTTTTGAAACCCCCTGACCTGCCTTCCATTTTGGGAAGACGCAGCGACGGCTATCTCTACGCGACAATTCGCAACGGTGGCGTTGTCATGCCGCCTCACGGGTACCGCATCCCGCCTGCAGAACGCTGGGACCTGGTGAATTACTTGCGGAGCATCCAAGAATGATGACCGATCTTCCGCTCACAGACCGTCTACTAGAGGAAGCCGCGTGGCCAAAGCCGAGGCCGCTCGGCAAGGGAATCCTTCCATTGTTGGCGCTGCTGGCTGCGGCGGGCGCCATCGCATTTTTTCTTCTGCTCACCGGAGGCAACCCGGTCCGCGCCTGGCAAATTTTCCTGGTGAATTTTCTGTTCTGGTCCGGCGTAGCCGTAGCCGGAGTTGTTCTGGCAGCGATCTTTCAAGTCACCAACGCGCGCTGGGCAAGGCCGGTTAAACGGTTGGCGGAGGCCTGCGCAGCTTATTTACCGGTCTCTTTCCTCCTTTTCCTGTGCATCTGGTTTGGCCGCCGCAGTTTGTTTGCCTGGATCGATCAGCCGCCAGCGGCCATTGCAGCTTGGTTGAACATCTCCTTTTTCTTCCTGCGGGAAGCAGCAGGATTGCTGGTTCTCTATGGCATGAGCTTGCTGTTCTTCTATCGCTCCGTGCGGCAGGACTCCCTTGCGCTGGCGCACCGGCAAGCGGGAGATTCGCCAGGGACTGACGTCGATGCAGGTTTCCTCCAGAAGCTCGGCGTGGCCCTGCTGCTTCTGTACTCGTTTGTTTATTCGATGGTAGCCTGGGACTTTGTCATGTCGCTCGACCCAAGATGGTCGTCCACTCTATTCGGCGGCTTCTATTTTATCGGCAACCTCTATCTGGGACTCGCGGCAGTCACCGTCTTCACGCTGTATGCCCGCTGGCGTTACCAGTTGGAGAAGATCATTGATTCCCGAATTCTCCATAACCTGGGCAAACTGCTTTTTGCTTTTTCTCTATTGTGGACCTACCTGTTCTGGTCCCAGTATCTAGTCATTTGGTACGGTAATCTTCCTCATGAGATTGGCTTCCTCCTCCTGCGCACCGCCCAACAACCATGGAGCAGCCTGGCTATTGTGGTGCTAGCTATGAATTTTCTGGTTCCGTTTCTCGTTCTGCTGCCGCGCTCCAGGAAGGAAAGCCCCGGGACGCTGCTGGGGGTTGCCCTAGTCATCTTTACCGGCATGTGGCTGGAGAGATATCTACTGGTTGCCCCATCCCTCGCGGCTGCCCCGGAGATTCTGCTGGGAGGGGCGGAAGCACTCATTACATTGGGCTTTCTTGCATCCTTCCTTCTAGCTTACTTGACTGTGCTTTCTAAAGTCCCTATCCTACCTGTAGGTGACTCTTTGTTTTGGAGGTAAAAGTTTCAGACATTTTTCAACTGGAGGACGAGTATGAGTCTGCCGAAGCTCGGTTCGTATTTGCTTGCGCTATTTGTATTTTCTTTTTTCGTCGCGGCCACCGCGCACCCACAGGACGCTGAATCCAAGAAGAACGGCGGAGAGAAAACTGCCGCGGCCGGCACAGGTGACGCAGCAAAAGGCGAAGAGATTTTTCAGCAGAATTGCGATTTTTGTCACGATGCGAAAAGCAACGAAACAAGGGTCGGACCGGGGTTGAAGGGTGTCCTAAAAAAGCTGCCTGAAAGCCATACGACATCCGATGGAACCGAACACACAGAGCACACCGTAGCCATCGTTCGGAAGAAGATTGAAGAAGGCGGCGGCGGAATGATGGCTATGAAAGATATCCTCTCCAAAGAAGAAATTGACCACATCATGGCCTACCTACAGACCCTGTAAACCGCAGACCCTGTAAACCATGGAGCAGTCTTCCGAGGCCGCTCTTGCTTGAGAACCGGCAGTAAAATTCTTGATGGGGCCAGATGTGTTTGGGGCCCGGCTTCAAGGCATCGGCGGCCTTCGCTTGTGCCACTCGGTGGCTTGCTCATAGGCGTAACCGCACTGCAGGACGGCAGCCTCCTCAAAAGGACGCCCGACGATCTGGAGACCGGCCGGAAGCTCGTGGCCGTCATAACCGCAGCAGACCGACAAAGCCGGATGACCGCTGGCATTGAATCCCCGCAGAAGGCGGGTGGCGGCGGCGCGCGCGTCTTCTTCCTTTTCCTTCCCCTTCTCTCTGAACACGACCTTGGTCTCACCCACAGGAAAAGCAGTCAACGGAGTTGCGGGGGTCACCAGCAAATCCGCTTGCTCAAAGAGACGCTCAAACTGCCGGCCGAACCGGCGGCGGGTGAGCTGCGCATCGATGTATTCGGCGGCGCTCACTTCCCTGCCCTTTTCGAGCAGTATTTTCACATCCGCGCCGAAATCGCCGGAATGGGTTTCTAAATTTTTCCTGTGAACGGCTGCCGCCTCCACCCACAACGAGGTGAGGCTTGCCGCTGTCAAGTCCGCCATGCCGGGAAGTTCTACCGGAACGATCCTGGCGCCCGACTTTTCCAAAACCCCTATTGCCTGGCGCACAAGGCGCTCCACATCCGGCTGGAGGGAATCAAAAAAATAATCCTTCGGGACCCCGACCCGCACTACGCCTTCCTGGCCGCTGCCAGGTAAAGACACATTCGGGAACGAAGTGTTCCAGCGAATATTGCCCACAGGCCGGTCCACCGAAAAGTTGTCTTTGGGATCGAATCCTGCGATGGCTTGGTAAACCAGGGCCACGTCTTCCACCGTTCGCGCCAGAGGCCCCGCGTGGTCGAGCGTGTAGCCCAGAGGTAGTATCCCGTGGAGGCTTACGCGCCCGAAGGTAGGTTTCAACCCCGCGACACCACAGAAAGAGGCGGGTATGCGAATGGAGCCGCCCGTATCGGTTCCCAGCGCCGCAAACGACATCCCCGCTGCCACCGCTACGCCTGACCCGCCGCTCGATCCGCCCGAGGTGTGTTCCGGATTCCATGGATTGCGCGTGGGGCCGTAGTGAGGATTGTCATTGGTGATGCCGTAAGCGAACTCATGCAGCGCCGTCTTTCCCACCAGCACCGCCCCGGCCTGACGAAGCCTTGCAACCACTGTTGCGTCCGAGTCCGGCACGAACTTAGCGAGTATTTTCGACCCTGCCGTCGTGCGCACGCCCCGTGTATACATCAAATCTTTTACGGCAACGGGCACGCCGTGCAGCGGCCCTCGATAGTTGCCCCGCAGAATTTCCTGCTCCGCAGCGCGAGCCTGCTCTTCCGCCAGCTCGGCGGTGACCGTCACGAAGGCATTGAGACGCGGATTCTGCTCGCGGATACGCTCCAGAACCTCCGCCGTCACCTCGATGGGCGAGACCTGTTTGCTCTGAAGGAGAGCAGAGAGTTCAACGATGCTCAGTTCGCACAATCCTCCCGACATGGCTCCTTTTATCAGAACGCACCAAGCAAAAAGCTTTTTTCAATACTTCTTTTAATGTTTCGGAAATGATGCGCCCGTACGGCCCGCGACGGCAGCCGCCCCGTCCCGTAAAAATTCCAAGGCGGCAAAACTGACCACCGATTCTTCGTCGATATTCCATTGCTCGTAGCGCAGCACATTTCCGCGCGCCTGGGGCACCACTTGCAGGAAGGTGTACAGCGGCGAATAACCGCACCAGCGCAGTTCGTCGCCCTCTGGGCCCTCTGGCCGGACCAGTTCAAAGAACCCCTCCCTGTCACCGGCACAGACGCGGTGCAGGCGTTCCTGGTCCTTCCTGCGCACAGTCTCCATGTGGTCCTGCTCGGCGCGGGCGGCAAAAGAATCCCCGTAACGTCTTCCAATATGGGCCAGATCAATTCCCAGAACCCAGAATAATCGTGAGCCTTCCCTCTCCGCAATTTCACCCAGCACCTGAAAAAAACGTTCCACGCTCTCGCTTGATTCGGGAGCTTTCCCTGTAACTAGGCTTTCCCAAAACGGCCCGCACAGAATCGGCAGTATCCGAATTCTCGATCCCGGCGCGTGCTGGGGAGACTGCTGGAGCGCATGTTGGATCGCATGTTGGATAAAGATGCACTGGAATTCTATCGAGTGCTCGATGGCGTGACAGTAATCCTCCATTAGCACCGCTTCTCCCGCCCGTCCGGCAATCTCGTTCACCAAGTTCGTGTCCACCTCCAAAGTTCCCAAAGGCGTTATAAAAGGCTTGCGGGTTAATCCAAACTTTTCCGGAGGGCCGTAATGGGAGGTTCCGAGAAGAACAAACGTCTTTTCCGCCAACTCCGAACCCATGCGCGCATAGGCGCTGGCGTAGCTTCTCCACCCGCCCGCAGGGCTGACATGGGGCGCTGCTAGGCCGATGACTTCTGAAGAATCAGTCTTTCCTTCCACGGCTTGCAGATAATCCCCCAGCTCTTTGCGCAACTCTTCCGGCTGGATCGGGTAGGACGCGCCGGAGTGGATCGCCACGCGCTCGGCGGAATCGCGGAACTTCGCGTGGCAACTCTCCCTCAAACGGTAGAACTCTTCGGTCTCCAGAAAACCTTGTTGCTGGAGAGTTCCGACAAAGTTTTCCACCACGTCGCTGCCAACCAACTGGCCGGTTTGGCGGGACAGGTCGGTTTGCAGGTCCAGGTAGGATTTTTCTCCGTCCAGATGGGCCAGCGCCTGGATCAGCGCCGGTGGAATCAGCAGCACGGCAGGCGTGTATCGGTATGGGTCCCGAATCAGCAACCCCGGCTGCTCGGAATCCGGTGAAGGCACGACGTCAATATCGGTTCGCAGTTTCGGAAGAAGCCGGGTCATGGAGCCATTGTAGCCTGAACCGGCCAGCGGACGAAGGAAGGCCGCTGTTGTCGCAGATGACAACTTCAAGATTGCTGGATGGCGGGAAGGCTGAGGCCCACGAGAGGCTGCACGCGTCCTTGTGCGTCTTTAGTCCAACAAGGGGCCCCCGCGGGAAGTTCAGGCTTGCGGGACGGCAGAGCGGTCGCTGCTGGCGAGGGGCTGCGTGCGGCAGGTTGCTCCGGCGCCCTTCATGCAGTAGTCATAACAATTCTTGTGTCCCAGGTAGACGCGCTGAAAGGACTCCTCGAGCGTCCCTCCCAGGTCAAACCGGTCCTCATTGTAGATTACCGGGCACGGGTAGAAACGGATGCGCCCGCCGATCTTCTGCACGCAGCGGCTGTAGTGGCACATCAGCGTCTCCGCCGGTTTATTGAGGGTCTGGAAGCAATTGGTTGTGATGAAGACCTCGGGCGAGGGCGTGGCCCCGTTCTCCCCCAGGCGCACCAGTTGGTGGCCCATCTCCATGATGTTTTCAATCAGATTGATCTCCACCTTCACACTCTGCTTTTCAAACAACTCCGCGAATCCGTTGCGGATTTCCTCGTCGGTCGAGACGCCGAGAAAAGGCCTCTCGGCATTGATGATGGGAACCAATCCCATGGCGGAAAGCTGCCCGACGGTTTCGACGGTCTGGGCGAAGGTGCCCTTGCCGCGGATGGCGTCATGTTCGGAGGGCAAGAAGCTTTCGAGCGTAATCCGAAACCGCAGCCGGTCGCCGTGCTGGCGGAACAGCCCGGCCAGAGCGTCATAGTGGCTGCGGATGTACCGTCGTCCATTGGTCAGGATTTCCGTGGGAGCAATAGAGAGGGAGTATTCCAAGCTTGCCAGGAACTCTTCATTCGTTGCAGCCCGGCTGCGTAACACGTCTTCGTTGACAAAAACCTCGCCGCCGGTGAAATAAATCTTCCGCACACCGAAAGCGCGGGCGTCGTCCAGATGAGGGCGCAATTCGTTGAAACGGATCTGCTGCAAGGTGTCGTTGGTGGGCGAGGAAGCCGTATAGCAGTGCTTGCATTTCAGGTCGCACAGCGACCCCTGCATCACCCACAGGTCTTCGAGCACCGGACGGCCATCCCGCAACTTCGGTTCGACAAAGCCCCGCTGCTCGCCTTTGGGGCTGGTCAACTCAATTCCGTTCGGATGTGACACAGACGCCTCCAGACCCGCCGCTCCACCTGGTTCTGTTACTCCTGCTCCCTTGCTCTTCCGCCTTTTTTACCAACTACTTTCACCTAACCACAAGCCAGCCTGCTTTCCAGCACAAAGCGCTCCCGCACAAAATAACAGTCTCTCATTAGATGCCTGAAGATAGCGCTGCGATGCAGTTTCGCTTCCCTCTCCGGGCGGAAACGGCGCGGTCACTTGCGCAGGTGGCGACGCACGCTGGTCACCACTACCTTAGGTTTGAACATCAGGGCTCCGCGAAGGATCAGTCCACTCTGGTTGTGCAGAAGCTGCTGCCACCAGTGCGCCGGAACGAACTCCGGCAACAGGACGGTGACTACATCATCATTTCGGAAGGCCTCCACCTCATCGACGAATTTCAGCAAGGGACGCAGAATGGAGCGATAGGGCGAGTTCAACACCACCAAGGGAACATCCGTCACCCAGTGTTCCCATTGCTCCACAAGTTTATCGCGGTCCGCGTTATCCACATTGATTTGAACGGCGATCACGTCCTTGGAAATGGAACGGGCATATTCGATAGCGCCGAGGCTGACCACATTGATGCCCGCAATCGGAACCACGACCGTGTGCTTCAACTCCCGCATGCGGTCGTAGGATGCCACCGAGAGATCCGTCGTAACCTGGAAGTAATGCCTGCGAATGCGCAGAAACAGCCACACAAAAGCCGGGGTGGCGATCAACACGACCCATGCCCCATGCATAAACTTCACAGTGGCAACCGCCAGCAGCACCAATGCTGTTGTGATTGCCCCAAAAGCGTTCAACGCCATTCGCCAGCGAAATCCCTTGCTGCGCAAGCGTCTCCAGTGGATGACCATGCCCGTCTGGCACAATGTAAATCCAACGAACACCCCCACCATATAAAGAGGGATCAGGCTGTGGACGTCACCGCCGAACCAGATCACCAGCCCGCTGGCCATCAGTCCCAGAAAAATGATTCCGTTTGAAAACACCAGCCGGTCCCCCAGATTGGCAAACTGCCGGGGGAGAAAGCGGTCTCTGGCGATGAAGGAACTGAGCCGGGGAAAACTTGTGAAACTGGTGTTGGCCGCCAGGATCAGAACCGTCATGGTCACCAGTTGCATCGCAAAATAAACATATCCGTCCCCGAAGGTCTCGCGGCTCAGTTGCGAGAGGATCGTTTGATCCTCCAGCGGCTGGAGCCTGTAGAGATTGGTTGCAATGGTGATGCCCAAAAATAAGCTTGCCAGGATGGCGCCCAAGGTGAAAAGCGTGACCTTGGCGTTCCGCGATACCGGTTTCTTAAATGCATCGACCCCGTCGGCAACCGCCTCCACTCCGGTTAAAGCCGTGCAACCGGAGGCAAAGGCCCGCAACAGAAGAACCAGGGCCAATGGTTCGAAGGCCGGCATCTCAATAGGCGGCGCATCATTCGGAACCGAGGCGGCGCCTGTGAGGTACCGCAGGATAGCCACAATCACCAAAACGTATGCGAAAAGAATAAACAGATAGACGGGACCGGCAAACAGCGCCGCTGATTCGCGGGCGCCCCGTAAATTGACCAGCATAATCAGAAAAATAGCCAGCAGGCACAGGCCGATGCGATGAGGAAACAAAGAAGGGACCGCCGAAGTAATGGCTGCTACACCGGCTGCGACGCTCACGGCGACCGTCAGGATATAATCCATCAGCAGAGCGGCTCCGGCGGTCAAACCGGCATAGATTCCCAGATTTTCCTTCGCGACAGCGTAGGCTCCGCCGCCGGTCGGATACGCCTCCAGCACCTGGCTGTAGGAGGTCACCACAATCCAAAGCAGGCCCACAATCATCAACGCCGCTGGAATCGAGAGGACCGAGAGAGAAAGGAACAGCGCTCCGGCAAACGGCAGTGCGCGGAGCATCTCTTCGGTGGCGTAAGCGGTGGACGAAAGGGCGTCGGATGACATGACGGTGAGCGCCGCCTTCTTACTCAGCTTCTGCTCACCCGCCTCGTCCGACCTGCGAGGACGGCCTACGAATATCTGCTTTAACCCCGCCACGGCCAGACCCCGCAATCCGCAATCGAGCTTGTTGCTGTTTGGTTGATTCTGGAAATCAAGAAGGCGAGGTCCACGGGCTCAGTGGCGGGGGAAAAAGCAGCAAAAGTTGCGGCGGACGATTCAACCAGAGGACTGCACCCCAAAATGAAGGTCCGGCTCTCTCTAGCAGCGGAAAGCCTGGCAAAAGCGATTATACACTGCGCGCTCTCCCGCAAACAAAAGGATGCATCGGGCGACTCAGTCGCGGGAGGCGTTGATTTCGAGGAAAGCCTTGAGCTTGCGGCTCCGAGAGGGATGGCGCAGTTTACGTAACGCCTTGGCCTCAATCTGCCGGATGCGTTCCCGTGTTACAGCGAAGCTCTGCCCCACCTCTTCCAGGGTGCGCTCGCTGCCATCTTCCAGCCCGAAGCGCATTTTGATGACTTTTTCTTCGCGCGGAGTCAAAGTTTTGAGCACCCCGGCGGTCTGTTCTTTCAGATTGACGTTGATGACCGCTTCTGCCGGCGAGACAGCTGCCTGATCCTCAATGAAGTCGCCCAGGTGAGAATCCTCCTCCTCCCCAATAGGCGTCTCCAGTGAAATGGGTTCCTGGGCAATCTTAAGGACCTTCCGCACCTTGCCCACGGGAATATCCATCCGTTTGCCGATCTCTTCGCTGGTCGGCTCCCGGCCGTATTCCTGGACCAGTTGTCGCGAGGTGCGGATCAGCTTGTTGATGGTTTCAATCATGTGCACCGGAATGCGGATGGTGCGCGCCTGGTCGGCAATCGCCCGAGTGATGGCCTGGCGAATCCACCATGTGGCGTAGGTGGAAAACTTGTAACCTCTGCGGTATTCGAACTTGTCTACCGCCTTCATCAATCCGATGTTGCCTTCCTGGATGAGGTCCAGGAACTGCAAACCCCGGTTGGTATACTTTTTGGCGATGGAAACTACCAGCCGCAAATTGGCCTCTGTCAGATCCTGCTTGGCAATCTCGGCGTCCCGCTCCCCTTCAGCGAGGATTTGAAGAGTCCGGCGCAACTCGGCAGACTTGGCTCCGGATTCCTCCTCAATGGCGGAAATCAGGCTCTTGGCCTGATTCAGGCTTTTGCGCAATTCCTTGGCCGTGTCACCCTTGGCCGAATTCAGCCGCGTCTCAATCCGCTTCCGCTCCCGTTCCAGCGATTGAAGCGAATACACGGTGCGGTAGACCTTTTCGATCAGGCGCTTGCGTTCCGTGTGCGTGAACTCGATCCCCCGGATCATCTGGGATATCCGGATCCGGAGGCGCGCCAGCCGGAAGCGAGCCCTTCGAAATTCCTTCGGTTTCTTTGTCCTCGGAATCTTCTCCAGGCGCAGTTTCGACTGCTGCATCTTTTTGTAGAGCTTGCTGATCTCTTCAATGGTTTCGCAGACCTCTTCCAGCTTCTCCTGGACGCGCTCCTCGGTTAATTCATCGTCATTGAAGACCACCAATTCTTTGATTGTCCTGGCGGAGGAGCGCAGGTCTTTTCCCAGAAGAAGAAGCTCTTGGACGATGATGGGGGACCGGGATATCACCTTCAGGACATTGTTTTGTCCCTGCTCGATGCGTTTGGCTATCTCTACTTCTCCATTGCGGGTCAGCAGCGGCACGGTCCCCATCTCGCGCAAGTACATACGCACCGGATCGTTGGTTTTCTCAAGGGAGCCCGGGCTGAGGTCCAACTCCGCATCCTCGCCGGCGTCGTCCAGCCTGGCCTCCATCTTCCCGTCCGGCGACAGTTTCGGGCTTTCCTCGACGACTTCAATACCCGCCGTCCCAAAAGTGGCCAGGATGTCCTCTATCTCTTCCGAGTTGCTGATGTCGGCCGGCAACAGCTCATTGACTTCGTCGTAGAGCAAATAACCCTTTTCTTTTCCCAAGGCGATCAGTTCCATCACCTGATCATATTTGTCTTCGATACCCAACTGACTCTCCTCAACAACGCCCCCACCCGGGGCCAGGAAAAATGTTTTGATAGTTGTCCTGCTTGTTTCGTTCCAAGCCTGTGGCCCGCAGCGTGGACTCCAGACTTGTTAACCGTTTCTACTCCACTTAAGGCCATAACGCTCAAGGTTCCCTCCCAAGGCAAGGCACCCGTAGCATTTGAGGGCCTGTAAAATACAAGCCTGTCTTTTTATGAGATGTAGAAAGTCCCTGTAGGGGTGTCCGGAACGGCCATAAAACTTCTTATTGTAACAACTCTGTTAGCCGCCTGTCAATATCCTGCTGTTCTCGGAGTAGTTCCATGGTTAACTGGCCGTCACTTTGTTTCTGCGCCTGCTGTATCCTATGCTGTAGTGACACTCTTTCCCTCTGCATGCGTTTCCGTTCCAGGGCCAATATATAAGTGCTTACTTCGTCTATATTTACAGGTCTAGCCTCCTTGTCGAACACGATTTCTGCCAGAATGCGCTGTTGGGCTTCTTCTAATCGGTCTGCCAGGGAAGCCATGGCGGGAGCGCCCCCTCCCTCGATCATGCCCACAAGAGCAGACACAATTGTTCCTGCCTCAAACTCGGGCAACAAGTTCTTTTGCCTCAGCACGGGAACAACCTCCTGCCTTGCTTCCTCGCTGCCCAGTAACAGGCGAATCAACATCGCCTCCGCCGACGGAATCCGGGCAGCCGCCCGAGGTAGCTGAAAAGATTCCCGCCGCGCTACTGCCGCCTCGCGGAATGTATCCCATACGATACCGGGGCTCACGTCTATCTTTTGAGCAATATCGGCAACCAGCTCCGCCCGGATGAGCTTATTGGGCACCTTAGCCACAAAAGGCAGGGCGAAGTTCAGGCCTGCTACCTTGGCCTCCGGTGTTGACTTTCCGTGCATCTCCAGGACACGTGCCGCCAAATAGCGAAAGAAAGGTTCCGCCTCGGCCAGACGGGCGCGATAGGCCTCGCCGCCCTTTTTCTGAGTGAATTGGTCGGGGTCCATATTTTCTTCCAGCCGCAAGACCCGAACGCTCATCTCTTCTTCCAGCAGGACCGATAACGAGCGGTCTGTCGCTGTTTTTCCAGCCGAGTCCGGATCGTAATTGACAACCACTTCGCGTCCATAACGAGAAAGCTTTTGGACCTGCCACTGGGTAAGACTGGTCCCGCAACTGGCCACCACGTTTCGAACTCCTGCCTGATAAACCGCAATGGCATCCATGTACCCCTCCACCAGGACCGCGCTGTTGGAACCCCGGATAGCCTCGCGCGCCCGAAAGAGGTTATAAAGAATGTGGCTTTTGGAGTAAAGAGGAGTTTCCGGCGAGTTGAGATACTTGGGCTGCTCGGAACCAACCGCCCGGCCAGCGAAGGCGACGACCTTCCCATTTTCCGCCTCAATGGGGAATATCCAGCGGTTGCGGAACCGGTCCCGAAATCCGCCGCCGTCGCGCCGCAAGAGCAATCCACTTTCCTCCAGGACTTTCTCCGGAAACCCTTCCTTGAGCAGGAAGCTTGCCAGGGAACTTCCCTTGCCTGGAGCAAATCCCAGACCGAATTCCTCCACCGTCTCCGCCCTAACCCCTCGTTTGCGGATAATTTCGCGCAGCGGGGAAGCTTCCGACGATTGCAGTTGTTTCCGGTAGAAGTCCAGAGCGCGCTGATGAAGCTCCTGCAAGGCGGCACGCAAACGCGCCTCGGGGCTGCTGGACCCGCCACTGGGAACGTCCTGGGGAACCGGAATCCCCGCCAGTTGCGCCACGCGCCGCACAGCTTCCGGAAACGAGAGCCGCTCCGTCGCCATGACGAACTGGAAGACATCCCCTTTGGCTCCGCAGCCAAAGCAGTAGTAAAACTGCCGCGCCGCATGCACCGAAAAGGAAGGAGTCTTTTCCTGATGAAAGGGGCACAAACCCAGATAGTTGTTGCCGCTCTTCTTCAGCCGAACCTGCTCGCCGATGACGCGAACAATATCGGCGGCGCTTTTTACATGCTGTGCGAAATCACTGGGCAGGGCCATGGGTCCACAGATTATACAGCTTCGGCAAAATCGAGGGATTCAGTATTCTCGGTTCTTTCGGTCGCGTTCGAAGCGGTTTTCCTCCTGAGTTCCGAATCCTGCCGCCATCCGAGCCGCGACAGTAATGGAGCACCCTGCCAACCTGGCTCACCAGGAACAGCTCGGGATCATAGCCACCGCTTCAGACATCAAATCGGTTTGGGCATCGCTATCGTTCGGACAACTTGCCAAAATCACAGACCCAGCGCCAAATTGTACATATTTCGCTGTGGGTCACGGTTGCCGTCCTGAGCAACCGCTCCATTACTGTCGCGGCTCGGATGGGGTTGTGCCTTCGATAACTGCGATCTCCTCTTCCGTCAGGCCGTACAACTCATACACCAGCCGGTCAATCTCCGCGTCGGTCGAGTTAATCTGGCGCTGGAGAACAGCCTTCTGGGCTGCTGCTTTAATCAGAGCCGCGACTGTGAAGGCGCGTTCACACAACCAACATAATCCCGCAACGCCTGAGCGATCATTGCGACTCTCGGTTTTGTCATCCCCCATTACTTCCACGTTCGTTGACCAAGCAACGAATCTCGGTTCCCACCCGACGTTCGGTGGCCGCTCCATGACTGTCCCCTCGGCTTTGCTCGGGGCAGGCGCGGCTCGGATCATACCTTCAACTCAACAATCGTTGCCCCGGCTCCTCCTTCATTCTGGGGAGCCGTGGAAAATTTCTCCACGTGCGGATGTTCGGCAAACATTTCCGCCAGGGTTTTCCGCAGGATTCCCTTTCCGCTCCCATGGACGATCCGCACCTGTGACAGTTGCGCCAGGAAGGCATTATCCAAAAATTTGTCCACGCGCCGCCGGGCTTCCTCCGCTGTCTCCCCGATGACGTTGATCTCCGAAAGAGAGCCTTTGGCCGCCGTTTCCATCCGGATGCTCACTGCCTGCGGCGCAAAATCCTTTTTGGCAGGAGTGGCGGGGATCACTTCCTCTATATCCTCTGCGGGAACCCTGGTGTGCAGGCGACCGATCTCCACCTCCAGCCAATCCTGCGTCCTGTTGCGGACAGTGCCCACCTTGCCGAAACTTTTTAATCTTACATGGTCGCCCACTCGCGCTTCCGGCTTCGCTTCTGTTAGGCCGGGATCAGTTACCCCTTCCCCGGCGAGGTGGCCGACCACGGTTTGCCGCAACTCTTCGGCGGCCTGCTGGCGGAGCCGGGACGCCATGCGTGCGGCCTCTCGCTGGGGGTCCGTCCGGCGCGCACGTCCAGTCGCACTCCCGGTCACATGAGTGGTCGCATGAGTGGCCGCCTGCGCGCTGACTTCGCGCAGCTTCTGCGCGGCTTGTTCTTCAAAACTTTGCCAGAGCGATTCCAGTTGCCGCTCCCACTGCCGGGTCCGCTCGGCTTCTCGCTGACGGAGCATTGCATTCCATTCTTTCTCTTGTTGTGCCAGCGCGGCTTGTTTTGCCTCCAACTCGGCGCGCACGCGAATGGAGGCGTCCTCCGCGCCCCGCAACCGGGCCAGGAGATCCTCCACCTCCGCATGGGCGGAGGTCAAAGCCAGCCGAGCCCGCTCCAGCACCTCCGGCTGAAGTCCCAGTCTTTGGGCAATGGCAAGCCCGCTCGACTTTCCGGGCCATCCCATCTCCAGACGGTACGTCGGCTGGAGCGTCTCCTCGTCAAAACCCATGCTGGCATTTTTCACCCCGGCGGTGTTGGTCGCATAGGCCTTCAGCGCCAGATGATGAGTAGAAACAATGGCAAAGGCGCCGGCGGATCGAAAGCTGTCCACCACGGCCACGCCCAAGGCCCCGGCCTCCTCCGGGTCGGTGGCGGAGCCCACTTCATCCAGCAGCACGAGCGAGTTCCGGCTGGCCGCCCCAATCATAGAAGAAATGTTCAGCAGATGAGCCGAAAAAGTGCTGAGGCTTTCCTGGATGGATTGGTAGTCTCCGATGTCGGCCAGGATGCGGTCGAAAACCGGGAACTCAGCCTCAGCGGCAGGCACCGGCAGACCCGCCAGGGCCATCAGCGCCAGCAGGCCCGCTGTCTTCAAGGCAACAGTTTTTCCTCCCGTGTTGGGGCCGCTGATGACCAGGACCCGGTCCTCGCCTTCCATCGCCAGCGACACTGGAACTACCGGCGTTCCCTTTTTCCGCAGGAGGGCTTCGAGCAAAGGGTGTCTGGCGTCTTGCAAGACAAGGCGTGCAGGACCGGAGGCGGGACTGAACCGGGGAATGACGCAGTCATAATCAATGGCAAACCGACCGCAGGCAAATGCCAGGTCCAGCACTCCCAAACAGTCGGCCGTCTCGGAAAGCTCACGCGCCTGCTGCCGCAAGTGGTAAGTCATCTCGGTCAAAATTCTGAAAATTTCCCGCTTCTCTTCCTCCATCAAGCGGACCAATTCGTTATTCAGGTCCATGGTCTCCAGCGGCTCAACGTAAACCGTCTGGCCGCTGGAGCTGGAGCCGTGCACGATGCCCTTTACCCGTCCCTTGCGTTCCACGCGAACCGGCACCACAAACCGCTCGCCGCGGATGGTAATGATCTGCTCCTGCGCAGAAGCTTCTTCCGTCTGGCTCCGCAGGAAGTTGCGGAGAGAGGAATGTATCAGTGCTCTCTGCTTTTCCTCTTCCCGCCGAATTCGTTTCAGCTCCGGGCTGGCATGGTCGTCCAGCTCGCCCGAGGGCAGAATTTTTCCACGCAACTGCTTCAGCAGGAAATGGAAATCACCGATGCGCGAAGCCTGTTCAGCCAGCCGGTCAAACCTGCCGGCGACCGCGAGCAGGTTTCGCTTGATATTAGACGCTTTTTCGGCAAGGGCGAGCAGTTCCACGATCTCCGAAATTTCGAGCGTTCCCCCATCCAGCGCTGCTTTGGAAAGTGCCGGATCAGGATCGGTCAAGCCTGAGAAATTCAGCGGCAGGGTAGGAGATGGCTCGTCACGCGGCAGCAAAATGGCTCTGCTGGTTCCAGGCCGCTGTTGTTGCCAGACACTTTTGCTTTTTGCTTCCTGCGACTCTCGATTTAACCCAATATTGGACCGCAGATATTCCCTGGCTTGTTCCGCAAGCTGCTGCCTGGCGGTAATCACATCCAGTTCCTGCAAGAGAACCAATGAACGCAGCTTGGCCTTTCCCAGCGGGCAGCGGACATAGCTCTCCAGCAGCGATAACAGCTCGTCGAATTCCAACAGCTTGAAAGTGTCTGCACTCATATCGCCGGATACCGTTCGTGAAAAGCGGAACCTTCAGAACGCGGCCTGCGCCGGAATGGCAAAAACAACCCGGAACAAAATTCCCCTCAGCCCCGTTTCTGGAGCTCCGATACAACCTCCGCCGGGGGAAGATAACAATTCCGGTTGATGTCACAAACAGCGTGCTCAAACTGGATGGTGGTGTGGCTGATGTGAAACTCCCGCTCCAGCACAGAGTTGATCTGTTTCAGGATTTCTTCGCTCTTGGAGGGAGGAATGTCCGCAATGCAAACATGGCAACTCATGGAATGGATACTCGATCCCAAACTCCAAATGTGAACGTCGTGAACTCCCTCCACCCCCTCAATCCGGAGCATCGCCTGAACTACCGTGTCCAGCCGCAGGCCGCGCGGAAGCCCCTCCAGCAGAATGTTCAGCGTTTCCCGGATGATGTCCACGCTGCTCCACAGGATCAATCCTCCGATCAGGAAGCTGAGAATCGGGTCGATCTGCTGCCAGCCGGTTCGCTGGATGAGCCAGCCGCCGATCACGATGCCGCCAGTGGAAACCGCATCGCCCGCCGTGTGGATGAAAGCGCTCCGCACGTTGACGTCCCGGCGGCTCCCCCGGAACAGGGCAATCGACACGCCGGCGTCCACCACGAAGCCCGCAGCGGCCACCCTCATCATCCACTCCGCATCCACCGGACGGGGACTCTGCAACCGCTGGTAGGCTTCGTAAAAGATGTACAGCGCGATCACGATCAGCGTGAACGCATTGACAAAAGCCGCCAGAACACCGGCGCGATGGTAGCCATAGGTCTTGGTTTCGTCGGCGGGTTTGGCCTGCAAGTAAAAGGCAAACCAGGCGAGGAGGAGAGCCAGCGAATCGGAAAAGTTGTGGCCCGCGTCGCTGAGCAGGGCCAGGGAGTTCGTCAGGTAGCCGGCCACGGCTTCGGCCAGCGCCAGCGCCAGCATCACAAAAATGGAATATTTTAATACCGCGCGGGTGTTGAAGTCGTGAACATGCATGGCGCTGTTTTTCTTGCCCTCAGTCTACTGGACTAACAATTGACGGGTCAAGGACGGCGGCAACCGGACGCAGCACCCGGACACAGCAACAAAGAACCGGAAAGCAAAACAGGTAAACAGGAAGCACGAGACGCAAAGGCTGGGAGACAAGTTGGAAGGGGGGAGCGCAGGGCCGCACGCAGAAAATTGAAGGATTAGCCGGGAGGCCTAACCGCAAAGTATCCGCGTCGCGCTCTGACACGCAGGTCTTTCTTTTGCGGAATGATTTCGATCTCGTGGTAGGTCCCATCGCGGGGCGTCGTGGACCGGTAAGAGATGCTGTACTGGCTCCGAAGCTCCGTGTCGATCTCCTGGAATGCCCGGCTCAAATCCTCCATGTTGTGCGGCTGAAAGAACCGCCCTCCGGTCTCCTCGGCAAACACCTTTAGAACCTTGTCGCCCGGAAACGGGATGCCACGGATATTGGTGCTGATGGTATATAGAATCACTCCGGCCCGCTGCGACATTTCCAGCGCCTGGAAGCGGGTGGAGCGGCTCTGGTTGTCCTCTCCGTCGCTCAAGACCACCATGGTGCGGCGGACTTGGCTCGCGGGATACGCTTCGTCCATCATTTTGTTCTTGCTGCCGAAATAGATCGCATCGTAGAGCGACGTTCCCCCGCCGGGCCGGAGCGACTCGACCGCACCGACCAGCTTGTCTATGTCATCGGTGAAGTCCTGCACCAACTCGGCCATGCTGTCAAAGCTTCCCAGAAACGCCTGATCCTTTCCGAACCGGACCAAGGAGCGCAAGAAATCCGCCGCAGCCCTTTGCTCAAACCCAAAGCGGTCCCGGATGCTGTTGCTGGTGTCAATCAGAAGGCCGATGCGAAGCGGGACATCGGTCTCGCGGGAGAAGGCGATAATCTCCTGCGGCTGCTTCTCCTCCAAAACGCGGAAATCCTCCTGGTTCAGGTCCGTGATTAAGCGGCCCTTCTTGTCGGTGACGATGAACTGGACGTTCACCTCCTCCACCAGCACGCGGATGGGAGGAGCTTCTTCCTCCTGGAATACGGGTTCCTGGGAAGCGTCGGGTTGCTGGGCAAAGGCTTGCCCCAGTGAAATCGAAAATAGAGAAATGGCCAAAAATACGTTGGTCATACGGCTGGAAATTATTATAGGCCCTTTGTTTGTACAGGGTCAAACTGAATTGCGGCCGGGGTGAACCTGCCCGGAAGCAGGTGGCCATCACAGCAAATTGGCAGTCAAGATTTGCCGTGGGTTTGTAAATTCGGGAAAAGCTTACGGCGGGAAAAAGCACTCGCCGTAATGGCTACACCGCTTTAGAAAGCTCGTCGACCACATGTTCAATTGCGGCGAGGGCTGAAAGTGCCGTAGCACGACTACACTTCTGTGCCTCCCTTGCAGCCTTGCCGGGATGAATCAAGTTACGGAACTCTCGGGCTATGCGGCACTGAGCAGCGGTTTCGTCATTGATAATCTTAAGACGATGACAAACCTCTGTAAGTTGATGCAGATTCCAATCATTCCTGTCTTTTGGAGGAATTTTAGGGAAACATCCTGAATCTTTTAACGCACTACCTGCATCAGCGACCTTACCAGGGGATTTTGCGTCGTGTCGCTCGACCGCCCACAATAGAAGCGCCTCAACCACAGAACCGGATACAACCGTGCAACCTTTCCAATCTGCAGCCCAGTACGAGCGATTGGCACCTGTGATGTCGAGCCGAAGAGTTTCCTGAAATTGAGAATCCGGTATGAAGGCGAGATCGGCTATAGTCGGCGCAACGACATCATCGGGCAGACTGGCCAAGTGCTTCCGAAGAAACACGAGTGGATGGATTTCGTTTCGTCCGGACACCTTATCACATGTATGGTTTATGTTCCCTGTCCGCCAAGCATCAACGGCCACGCGAATTGTCTCCACCGACTCGCCGTATTCAGCATGCTCGGTTCCTTTTAGTGTGATAATTCCCGGAGGCAACGCTTCGATAAGGTTTAAGAGGTACGAGAAAGCCGCAGCGTGCAAATATCCTATGGAATGCTGACCGTTCTTCACCTCATTAGGGTATTTCGCATCAAGATACGCAACGATTTCACTCGGAACAGTCATTGCCATTCATTTCGAATCCGCCAAAAAGCTGAAACAGTAGTCTAGCTTCTGGTTAGGCGGATTTGGACTGGTTTTCACTTGGCCAGCCTATCACCAAATCTGCAGCGGCGTGCTGAAAATAACTTCTGGAGCCTAATGACATATGGTCGCTGAACGGTTTTGTCGGCATATCCGAAATTGATCATCTACCCGTAGGTTTGTAAATTCGGGAAAAGCCCACGGCCCGCGTTGAGCCTGTTCCGAATGTTATCTTGAAGTCTCCGTCCGCGGGGCCAGTTTCGCAAGGAAGCTTTCCAGGTCCTGCGGTAACGGCGAGCGGATCTCCAGCGCGTCGCCGGTGCCGGGATGACGGAAGCGAACCACCGCCGCATGTAAAAACGTCCGCTCCAAGGTGAGTACCAGCGCCTGAGAACGCTTGCCTTTTTGTTTCCGGCCCGGAGAAAGTTTCCCTTCTGAATCTCCATCCTGAACTCGTCCGTGTGATTCCTGAAACAGCAATTGCAATAACTCCTCCGGCAACTGTGCAGGAGCGCCGTAGAGCGTGTCGCCCGCCACGGGATGCCCGATGCTGGCCAGATGCGCGCGGACCTGATGGGTGCGGCCGGTATATATCCTCACGTCGAGCAGCGTAAAGCCACGGAAGCGTTTGAGGACGCGATACCGGCTCATGGCAGGGCGTCCCTGTGCTCTGCGTGTGGTCATGCGGACGCGCCGCGCAGGGTCGCGGCTGATGGGAGAGGAGATAACCGCCTCCGTCTTGCGGACCGTGCCATGCACCAAAGCGATATAGTATTTCTCAATCGTCCGGCTGGCGAACTGCGCCGCCAGTTGCCGATGGGCAACGTCATTTTTCGCCACCAGCAAGACTCCTGAGGTATTCCGGTCCAAGCGGTGGACAATGCCGGGCCGCAACTCCCCGCCGACCTGCGAAAGACTCTGCAAGTGATGGAGCAAAGCATTCACCAGCGTCCCGCTGCGGACACCCGCTCCGGCGTGCACGACCATCCCTGCTGGTTTATCCACCGCGACTAGGTCTTCGTCTTCGTAGAGTATCTTCAGGGGAAGCGGTTCCGGGTAAGCACGCAAGGGTGGCGGAGGGGCCCACTCCACCCACAGGCGCTCCCCACCCCGCAGGCGGTAGCTGGCCTTGAGCGGCGCGGACGGTTTCACATCATTTTCAGCATCAGCTTTAGCTTTAGCTTTATCATTCGCTTCAGCGGGGGGCGCACTATCCTCCACGCCCACATTGCCGTTGCGAAGAAGTTGCTGGATGCGGGAGCGGCTCAGCGCAGGGAGCCGCTCGGCGAGAAAGTGGTCCAGTCGCCGGCCTCGGTCCGACTCAGTCGCCGGAAAACTTTGCCGCGCGCCGGGACTGGGAGACAGTGTGTCCATGGGAAGCGGAAACCGGTTCCAGCCGCTGACGGCTGGAGGAACTGAACCAGAGCAACCAGACCGCGAAGCCAACCAGCAGCAGACCCGCCCACTGTGCGAGTGAAAACAACTGCCCTCCGAAATAGGCCGCCTCGGTATGGCTGCGAACAAATTCAATGATAAACCGGGCTGCAGGATAAAGCAGCAGATACCACCCCAGTATCTGCCCGTGGAAGCGTTTCTGCCGGTACAGGCGATACAATAAAGCAAAGATGGCAAGCTCAGCCGCCGCCTCATAGAGCTGTGTGGGATGCAGAGCGATATCGAGCGGCACGCCCACCGTCTGGTGGCTATAGGGATTGGAAAAGGTGACGCCCCAGGGCAGCGTGGTCGGCTCTCCCCAGCAGCACCCTGCCGAGAAGCATCCCAAACGCCCGAAGAAATGTCCCAGCGCAATCCCCGGAGCGAAGGCATCGGCGGTTTTCAGAAAAGGAAGCTGCACCCTGCGGCCGTACCACAAAGCCATTGCGATGCCGCCGATCAAACCGCCATAGAAGATGCCACCGGACTGAACAGTGGAAAACGAGAAGATTGCGCCGGGATTCTGCCGGTAGTAATCCATGTCCTGAAAAATCAGGAGCAGCTTGGCTCCCAGCAGAGCCGCAAGCGCCACATAGACGCCCAGATTATAGATCGCCGCTCTGTCCAGGCCCTCCTGCCGCGCCAGACGCAACGCCATAGCCAGGCCGATAGCAAAGCCGGACGCAACCAGCAGCCCGTAGGTGGGCAATACAAACGACCCATAGCTGAATAATTGAGGAAACATCTTATGTCTTAGGTGATTCGATGCACCGGCAGCAAATTCGGCGCCAGAAAGTTTCTATGCATCCTGCTTTTTACCGTGTCTCCGTAGAAGCAGAAGAGGTGGCAGAAGAGGCCGTGGAGGAACCGCCGAGGTCCCAGTTTGGCAGCCGTCCCGCGAACAGCTCCAGCAAAAGCAATCCGCTGCCGGCAACGATGGCGCTGTCGGCGGCGTTGAAAGCAGGCCAATGGTAGCTCCCGATATAAAAATCCAGGAAGTCGATGACGCTGCCGCGAACCACGCGGTCCACCAGGTTGCTTGCCGCTCCTCCCAGAATGCACGACAAGCCGATTCCGGCGCGGACGGCAGAGCGGGGATTCTTCCATAACAGGACGCCCACAATCGCCAGCGCTGCCAGAGAGAAAAAGATCAGCAGGCCGAAGCTCAGGGCCGAGGAAGAATCGGAAAACAGGCCGAAGGCGATGCCCCGGTTCTCTACGCGAACCAGACGAAACAGGCCGGGGATAACCGGCGCCACGCTGTAGGCGGAAAGGTTCGATACAACCGCAAATTTGGTGATTTGGTCGAGCCCCACCACGCAGGCTGCAATGAGGAGATAAACAGAACGCATCAGTTACCCCCGGGAGGCATCTTCACGCCAGCCGGCCTGTTTCCATTCCCTGTAGCGGCGGCGCTACGACTGCTTCAACACACCCACGCAGCGGTCGCAGAGGTTGGGGAACTCCGGGTCTTGGCCCACCTTTACGGAATAGTTCCAACAACGCTCGCATTTCTCCCCGTCGGCGCGGCGGACCGCGACGCGAAGGCCGCGAATCAGGCCTTCTTCGGCGCCGGGCAAACCGTCTATCGAAAGATGCACCTGGGAGACGATAAACAGCATGGGCAGCAGTCCCTGATACTGCTCCAGCAGCCGCACCCATTCGCCCTCCGCCGAAAGCTCCACCTTTGCCTGGAGCGAGTTGCCGATGAATTTTTCCTTCCGCGCGGCCTCCAGGGCCTTCAGCACTTCATTCCGCACGGTGATCAGCCGGTCCCAATTGCTCAAGCGCTCGACCTGCGCGACACTCAGATCACCCGAGAGGCTCGCCGCATCCGGGAACCGCGCCAAGTGGACGCTCGGAATCTCGGCAGGCCTGCCGGGCAGATGGCTCCAGATTTCCTCCGAGGTAAACGACAGCATCGGCGCCACCAGCCGCACCAAAGCGTCGGAGATGCGGAACAAAGCGGTCTGAGCGCTGCGGCGGGCCAAGCCCTGGGGCGCTGCCGTATAGAGCCGGTCCTTGGCGATATCCAGATAGAAGGCGCTCAACTCGACCGTGCAGAAGTTGTAGACGGCGTGGTAAACCTTGTGAAAGGCGAACTCTTCATACCAGCTCCGGCACATCTCCACCAGGCGGGACGTGCGGTACAGAGCCCACTGGTCCACTTCCATCATTTGTCCCACGGGCACTTGATCCTGGGCGGGGTCAAAGTCAAACAGGTTGGCCAGGCAGTACCGGAAGGTGTTGCGAATTTTGCGGTACGAATCCGTCAGCCGGGAGAGCATCTCGCGGGAAATACGCACGTCGTCCCGGAAATCCATGGACGCCACCCACAACCGCAGAATCTCAGCGCCCTGCGAATTGATGATCGTTTGCGGCTCAATGATATTGCCGAGCGACTTGGACATGGCTCTTCCCTGCTCGTCCAGAACCCACCCATGGCTCGCCACCTGCCGGTAGGGAGATGCGTTGCGCAACCCAACACCCACCAACAGCGAGCTCTGGAACCATCCACGGAATTGGTCGCCTCCCTCGATGTAGAGATCGGCAGGCCAGGACAAGCCTGATTGCTTTCCCAGAACCGCCAGGTGGCTGGAGCCGGAATCAAACCACACATCCAGGATGTCCCGCTCCGGGCGGAACTGCGTCCCCCCACACTTGCGGCATGTGGTTCCCGCAGGCAGCAATTCACCGGGCTTTTTCGTATACCATGCGTCGGAGGTCTCTTTGCTGAAGATCTCCACGACACGGGAAAGCGCCGTGCGTTCGGCCAGTAATTCATTGCAGGATTCGCAATAGAAAACAATAATCGGCACTCCCCAGATTCGCTGGCGCGAGATGCACCAATCCGGCCGGGTGGCGATCATATTGGAAATCCGCTCCATGCCCCATTCCGGAAGCCAGCGCACCTTGCGCACCTCCGACAGAGCGTGCTTCCGCAGATCCCGGTGGTCCAGATTGATGAACCACTGCTCGGTGGCCCGGAAGATCACCGGACGATGGCACCGCCAGCAGTGCGGGTAGGAATGCTCCAGCGTCTCGGAATGGAGCAGTTGCCCGCGACTGCGCAGGATTTCGACGACTGCGGGATTGGCCTCAAACACCGTCTTGCCGGAGATATCCGGGTATGCGGCGCTGAAGCGGCCTTTGTCGTCCACCGGGCAAAGGGTTTCCAGGCCGTATTTCTCCCCCATGGCGAAGTCTTCCTGGCCGTGGCCGGGAGCGGTGTGAACGACGCCGCTGCCCTGCTCCACCGTTACGTGGTTGCCCAGAACCCCCACCGACTCCCTCTCCAAAAACGGATGCTGAAACCGCACCCCTTCAAACTGGCTGCCCGGCAGGGTCGCCAGCATTTTCCCTGGCTGAAAACCGCATTTCTCGGCCACCGTCTGCAATAGCGGACGGGCCACCAGGAAAACTTCTGAATCCGAAGATGAGCCGCTCTCAACGGCCACGTATTCCATCGAAGGATGGAAGGCTAGCGCCATGTTGGCGGGCAATGTCCAGGGAGTGGTGGTCCATATGATGGCGCTGAGGCGGCGTCCTGCCAGGGCCGGGGAAATCTGCCCGGGGTCGGAGAGCATGGAAAACTTCACCCAGATCGACGGGCTCGTGTGATTCTGGTACTCCACCTCCGCTTCGGCCAGGGCTGTGCGGCAATGGATACACCAGTAAACGGGTTTCAACCCTTTGTACACATACCCTTTGTCCAGGAACTCCAGGAAGGCCCCGGCAATCACAGCTTCGTAGGAAGCCGCCATGGTCAGATAAGGCTCTTCCCAGCGGCCAAAGATGCCCAGCCGCTTGAAGTCGCGGCGATGCAGGTCAACGTATTTCTTGGCGTACTTGCGGCACTCGCGGCGAATCTCCACAGGATGCATCTTGGCTTTTTTCGCGCCCAGTTCCTGGTCCACTTTGATTTCAATGGGCAAACCGTGGCAATCCCAGCCTGGAGTGAAAGATGCATTGAACCCCGCCATGCTCTTGGACTTGACAATAAAGTCTTTTAGAATCTTATTGAGGGCCGTTCCCAGATGAATTTTTCCGTTGGCATAGGGAGGGCCATCGTGAAGTGTATAAACCGGGGCGTCCCCTCGCATTTCCCGAAGCCGGTCATAAATTTTATCCTTTTCCCAGCGCTCCAGCATTTTCGGCTCGCTCTGGCTGAGGTTGGCCTTCATGGGAAAGGCGGTCTTAGGTAAGTTGACCGTACTTTTCACGTCCACAGGAGCGCGCATTTTGTCTCCGCTTTTCATTGTCGATTGATTATAATCGTCCTCGCTGAATACTGTCCAGGTTATAAAGGGGCAGCAATTCGCAGCCTGCTATAGTAATATAAAATAATTGGGAACGGCAGAAGATGAAAAAAATGGGATGCAACTTTTAGCATTCGATGATCATCTTTACTCATTAGGTGCATAGAAGCAAAGCGGCACCTGTGGCAGTTTTGTTAAGTTTACGGGCTTATTGAGATGCAGGAGTAGAACTTAGCCTTTCTCGCGGAAAAATGCCAACCGACCTTCGTGTAAAGCAATCCGAGAAGCATTCAACGGCTCCAGGACATTCGCCCGTCCAGGACCCGCTCGGTCACCTGTTGATCGTGCCTGAGCCGTTGTTCGCATCGCTCGTTCGGCAGATAAAGGAAACCTTCCGTCCGCCTAAGCTTCCTCCATTGCAAGTCACCTCCAAGCCGGCAGAGGTTCAGGACATCTGGGGCAAACGCGAATATAGCCGGGTCTCCGGGCGTATCTCGCTATACACGCACCTTGCGGTTCTGGCGTTGCTCATGATCCCCTTCGGCCGCGAGGTGGTGGAGGTGGTGAGAGAAGAGGTTGTCCCGCTGTTCCTCTCCCCTTATGAGGTAGACCTGCCGCCTGCGCCCGACGAGGCTGGCGGCGGCGGGGGCGGCGGCGATCGTTCTCCGGAACCGGCTTCTGCGGGCGACTTGCCGGAGCCTGCCTTGATACAGTTGACTCCTCCTGCTGTGGTCCTCCGGAATCCCGAACCGGAACTGCCCGTGAAACCAACGGTCGTCGTGCCTCCACAGATTACGCTTCCGTCGGTGAACCTGGCACAGTTGGGAGACCCGTTAAGTTATATCCCCGTTCCTTCCAGCGGCCCTGGCGGAGGCGGCGGCATTGGGACGGGTTCCGGCGGCGGAGTGGGCTCAGGCTCCGGACCGGGCGTCGGCCCTGGCGAGGGCGGAGGAATCGGCGGAGGAGTGTTCCGGGTGGGCGGAGGCGTTACAGCCCCGCAGGTGCTTTATCAGGAGGACCCGGAATATTCCGAGCAAGCCCGCAAAGCAAAATTCCAGGGCACGGTGGTCTTAACCCTGGTGGTGCAAAGCGACGGATCAGTGCGCGACATACGCGTGGCGCAATCCTTGGGCCTCGGACTGGACGAAAAGGCCGTTGAGGCCGTGGAAAAGTGGCGTTTCCGTCCCGGCATGAAGAGCGGCAAGCCTGTGGACGTCGCCGCCACCATTGAAGTGACCTTCCGGCTGCTGTAAGCCCTTCTTTCCTTCCTCCACACCTATGGGAAGCACGCGGAACGGTTTTTTCGGGATTATCCTTTTGGCAAGTCCAAGCGTTTAGTCTTCCGAGCATCCTGATCGCTGGTGTTGCTTTGAATATTCCCACAGAGCGCGATCAAGATCGCGCAGTGAGACGTTGGAATTGTGTGCAAGCTGACGGCAGCAGGAGAGGTATTCCAACCAAAGCGCGATTGAATAGTATTTCTTCTCGCAGTTCAAAGACCATAATGTTCTAAAGTCGAGGATTGGATACAACTCTGGTGCGGCGAGATGTAAAAGGGCTGAAGCGGTCCGCACTCTCACACCATGCAGTACGGTTAGTGCGACAATCCGAACCTGTTCATCAGGGGTTGCTAGGGCGATCTGTGTGAATTTGCGGACATCTTCCTCGGTGTTCTTTTCGTAATGACGCCGAACTCTACCCCGCGTCTTCCAGTCGCAGACAGCGATGAAGTCCTTTTTAGTATAGTAACCAACCTTCCCGCTGCGTGCGCCGATCTCAAGAACCTCAACGTCTCCGTAAACATAAGAATACCGAGCAGCCCAAGGCAGGATTTCGTTTGCTGGGAATCTCAGCGAAAAATTCATTCCGTCTAGGCGGGTAGCCACGGCGAATGCTGTTGTCGCCGTGGGCTTTTCCCGAATTTACAAACCCACGGCAAATTTGAACTGCAATTTGCCGTGGCTACCACTGTTTGCTCATACGTTTTCGATCACGTTGTCGTGATCTTGTTCACCTCTGTGTCTCCGTGCCTCCGTGGCGATCCGCAGTCCGCCGCTTTCGCTCCCAAATCTCTTCGAGCCGTTTCCGAAACTCTTTCTCCAATCCTTGCTGCGACGGCTGGTAGTACTGCCTCCCCTCCAAGCCGGGAGGAAGGCAAGGCATGGCCGAAATCTTCTCTTCGAGATTGTGGGCGTACTCGTAGCCCTCTCCATAACCTTCCTCTTTCATCAAGCGAGTGGGCGCGTTGCGCAGATGCAATGGCACCGGCTGGGCTGCGGTCGTCTCCAGGTCTTGCTGGGCGGCCCCATAGGCCGCATAGAGACTGTTTGATTTGGGCGCCAGCGCCAAATAGATGGCCGCCTCGGCCAGAGCCAGCGCGCCTTCCGGCATCCCCACAAAATGGACCGCCTGCATGGCGGCAATCGCCAGAGGCAGGGCCTGGGGGTCGGCCAGCCCCACGTCTTCGCTGGCAAACCGCACGATGCGCCGCGCGACGTAGAGAGGGTCCTCCCCGGCCTCCAGCATTCGCGCCAGCCAGTGCAACGCAGCGTCGGGATCGCTGTTCCGCAGGGACTTGTGCAGAGCGGAGATCAGATTGAAATGCTCCTCGCCGGCCTTGTCGTAGAGAAGGGTCTTGCGCTCCAGGGCAGCCTCCAAAACAGCGGGCGTGATCCGAATCTTTTTCCCTTCCGAGCCTTCCTCCGGCTCCGTGCCCCGGACCACTGCTTCCAGGACGTTGAAGGCGACGCGGGCGTCCCCACCGGCGAACACGGCCATTTGGCGCAACAGCGATTCCGTCACTTCAATATTTTGCTCGCCCAGCCCATGCTCCCGGTCCTTTAGGGCGCGATGCAGCAATACCATGATCTGATCTTCATCGAGCGGGTGGAGCCGGTAGACCCGCGAACGCGACAGCAGCGCGGCGATCACCTCGAAAGAAGGGTTTTCCGTTGTCGCCCCGATCAAAACGACATCGCCCTTCTCCACGTAAGGGAGAAAAGCGTCCTGCTGCGCCTTGTTGAAGCGGTGAATTTCGTCGATAAAAAGAATCGTGCTCCGGCCCAGGCGGCGCGCCCGTGCAGCGTCCGCCATCACGGCCTTGATCTCCTTCATGCCGCTTAAGACGGCGCTAAAGGTGACGAAGGTGCTCTTGGTTCTTTGCGCAATCACGCGCGCCAGAGTCGTCTTGCCGACTCCGGGGGGACCCCAGAAGATGAGCGAGGAAATTTCGTCCCGCTCCAGCTGCGTGCGAAGAGGCTTACCCGGCGCGAGCAGATGCTGCTGACCGACCACTTCCTCGATCCCTTGCGGCCTCATGCGGTCCGCGAGCGGGCGCGGGAGTTTTGCTTTCTCTCTTTGTTCCAGCTCTTCCGGTTCCAGGCTGGGGAATAATCCCATAATGTTTTTCCCTGGTTGCGTTTTTACTGGTTGTAATTCATCGTTGTGATTCATGGTTGTAACTCATGGTCACAGCGCGGGCACGCTTAATCCGGCACGTTCAATCAACACCCTCTCCGGCCTCAGTCGGAGTTTCTTTGGCGGGCGATTTCGTAAAGGATCACGGCGGCGGCAGTCGCGGCATTGAGCGATTCCACGGCTGCGGCCATCGGAATGGTCAATCGCCGGCCGGCTGCCGAGATTTCCTGCGGCAGTCCCGCCCCTTCCGCTCCGATTGCCACCGCCATCGGGCCGTCGCAATCTATTTCCGGAAGGCGTCTGCCTCCGCGTACGACACTCGAAAAAAGCCGCACACGGTGGCGGCGCAGCAGAGCCACAGCCTCCGCCGCAGTCAGGCCCCGAAGCATCGGCAACCGGAAAACAGCGCCCGCAGTGGCACGGACGACCTTCGCGTTGTAGGGACTCACTGTGCTCCCGGTCAAAATAACTCCCGTGACGCCGAATGCCTCCGCGCTGCGCAGGACTGCGCCCAGATTCCCGGGGTCTTGCAGCCCCGCCACAACCAACACCAGGGGAGACACCCGTGGGGACCCGCTGGGGAATAAATCCTGTTCACGCCATACGGGCACGCGCGCCAGCGCTAGTATTCCCTGCGGTGTTTCCGTGCTCGCGAGCCCCTGAAAAACCTCCGGCGACACCTCGCAGACCACCGTTTCGGAAGGCAGCTTTCGCAGCAGACTGCGGACACGCGGACTGCCCTTCTCATCCACTAGAAGCTTGGGCACTAGAAGCTTGGGAATCGCTGCACCGCTGCCGAGCGCCTCCTCCACCAGCCGCACAGTCTCCAGCAGCACCAGACCGTCCGGAGATAGATCACCGGCGCGCGCCATTCCCCGCACCTGCTTGACGAGCGGATGATGGCGGCCTTCAATCTTCCGATGCGAAAAATGAGCGCCCATGTTCGATTCCCGAGCCAAAGGGAAATGTCACCCCGGCCAATCTGATCTTAAAACAAAAGCGCGGCTCGTGTATCATATTTGGGCGAATGAAACGGCGGCATGGAGCGCATGGCGCCGCTGGCTGTGAAGACCCGGAGCATAGAGACCACTTGCCCACTGACAAACCATACAAGGCGGCATTCTACGACCTGGACGGGACTTTGTTGTCATGCAATCTGGTCACCACCTACGCATATTACGCCCGCAATGACCGCTCGATTTTTAAGTCGGCCTATCTGCTGACCAAGGTGATACTCAGCGCTCCCTTGCTGCTGGGCCTGGACCTGTACTCCCGAACGCTGTTTAACGTATATTTTTTCAGAGCCTACCGGAACATGCACCGGGACCGTTTGATCGGCTTGGCGGACGACCTGTTTGAGGAAACGCTCAAACCCTCCATCTATCCGAAGGCCGAGGGGCTGGTTCAGCAAACTCGCAAGGATGGGTATCGCAATATTCTGGTCACGGGGGCTCTCGATTTTACGGTCAGGCCGATTGCGCTCCATTTCGGAATTGAAGAGGTGATCTGCAACCGTCTGGAGTTCAAAAAACATATCGCAACGGGACGGGTCCTGGATCCGCTGGTCGCAGAGATGGAAAAAGCCCGGATCATCCGCGATTACGCGGCCAAGGAAGGAATCGATCTGGCACAGTCGTGCACCTTTTCCGACAGCACTTCAGACATTCCCATGCTGACCGTCTCCGGCCACCCGGTGGCAACCAACCCCTCCCGCAGGCTGCGAAGCGTGGCGTTGCGGAATGAGTGGCCTATACTCGAATTGAGTTGAGACGGATCAGGACACTGACTTTCAGAATACGGATGATTCGGAATGGCGGCGCAGGAACCCGCCTTCGCACAGTTTTCTCCAAGGAGCCGGTTTTTGACATACGGGAACGGATATGATCCCGCCGAGGCGGCAAAGGATTGCGTAGTTTATCTGGACCAGAAGTCGGCTCCGCGCGTACTGTTTAGCGGCGAAGACCTGCTGGAGGTTTCCTTGCCGGCGGGCACGCGCGTCGTCTACACAAAGCCCCCCATCCCCGGATTGCCGGACCCGGCTGCGGCGATCCGCCATGCTCTCGAGCATCCGGAAAACATGGAGCCGCTTTCGGCGCTGTTGCAGCCCGGCATGAAGATCACCATCGCCATAGACGACATTTCCCTGCCCCTGCCGATGATGAAGCTTCCCGACATTCGGCAATCGGTTCTGGAAATTGTTCTCGACATACTGGCCTCCCACGGCATTGAAGACATCCACATCATCCTGGCGATATCCTTTCACCGCCGCCTGACGGTTGCGGAGATGAAGCGGTGCGTCGGCAAAAAGATATTCCAGGCCTTTTACCCGGATCGCTACTACAACCACGACGGCGAAGATCCGGACGGCATGGTGGAACTGGAGCAGACGGCGCACGGAGAGCGTGTGCGGATCAACCGCAGGGCCGCGGAATCGGACCTGCTGATTTACGTAAACATCAATCTGGTCCCGATGGACGGGGGGCATAAGTCTGTCGGCGTCGGCCTCTGCGACTATCCCACCTTGCAGGCGCATCACACGCCGCAGACGATCCTGGCATCGGATTCCTACATGGACCCCGCCCGGTCCGCAATTTCCCATTCCTGCGAACGCATCGGGGCGGTGATCGACAAGCATCTCCGGGTCTTTCATATCGAAACAGCGCTCAACAACCGGATGTTTGACCGCACTTCGGATTTTCTTGCCCGCAACGAAGACGGCTATTCCGCAACGGACCGTTTCAAGCTCAAGGCCGCCCAGTTCGCCCTCTCGAAAATGTCCGCTTCCATGAAGCGCAATCTTTTCTTCCGCATTCCGGCGGACTATGAAATGATCGGGGTCCACGCCGGTGAAACGGCAGCGACGCACAGCAAGATTTTGCAGTACTGCTATGACCAGTACTGCATTCCCGTCGAAGGCCAGTCCGACGTGATGATTACGGGAATCACATTCGTGTCGCCCTATAACGTCAATTCGATCATGAACCCGCTGCTGGTCCAGGTGATAGCGCTCGGCTATTTCTTTAATTTTTACCGCAACATGCCGGTCGTAAAAAAGAACGGCGTCCTGATCCTCACGCATCCTTGCTACGATGAGTTCGATCCCGTCTTTCATCCTTCCTACATCGAGTTCTTCAACCGGATTCTGACGGAAACGCGGAATTCAGCGGAACTCCAAAGAAAATATGAAACCGAATTTGCCACCGATCCCGGCTACATCCGAATGTACCGCGAAGGCAACGCCTATCACGGGGTTCATCCCTTCTACATGTGGTACTGGGGAGAAAACGGCCGCGCGCACATGGGCAAGGTGATCGTCGTCGGCAGCATCAACAAGCGAGTGCCCGCCATCCTGGGCTGGGACACGGCGGATTCGATGGAGCAGGCTCTGGAAATGGCGCAGTCCCACGTCGGTCGCAAGCCTAGCATCACACTGCTCCACTTCCCTCCCATCCTAATGGCCGATATGATAGGAACACCGGAGACGATCCCGGCAAGACCTCCTGAACCCGAGGGGAGGCATGGCTAAATGGCAACCTTCATTCCATGGCGATGGAACCCCATTCTAGGAGAGTATGAAATCTCCGAGGGGAAGAAATACTGCGGCACCGGCGAGATTTCCGCTTTCGACGCGTTTCACAATAGCACTTTGGTTCTGCTGGGGGCCACAGGCTTTGTCGGGAAGGTGCTGCTCGCCATGATCTTCGACCGGATTCCAGAGTTGGGACGACTCGTGATTCAGGTCCGCCGAAAGAAAACGCTTTCCGGAGAACAGCGCTTCTACACCGAAATACTCCATTCCCCGCCCTTGCTCCCAACATTGCAAAAATTGGGAGAAAAACACATCCGTCAAAAGGTAACAATTGTCGAGGGTGACCTGAGCAATCCCTTCTGCGGCCTGCGTGAGCGGGAGTTGTCGGAACTGAAGGGAAAAGTCGACGTCGTCGTGAACGCGGCGGGCCTGGTGGAATTCGATCCCCCGCTCAACGAATCGCTTCTGACGAATGTTTACGGGATTCGGAACCTCCTCGAATTGGTGCAATTCCTCGGCACCAAGCTGGTCCATATTTCCACCTGTTATGTGGGGGGAAAGAGGAGCGGACGGATCTCCGAGAACACTCCGATTGTCGGTTACTACCCTGGGAGAAAAGACGACCAGGACAACCGTTTCGATGTGATGCAGGAACTCGCCTGGTGTGAGAACTTCATTCGCGAAACAGAGCAGGGACGATTCGAAGGACAAGAACAAGGAAGCGAAGAAGCTCTGCCGGAAAACGAACAGCACGAGTCCCGCCGCCAGCTTCCTGCCCCTGCCACGGTTCGCGAAAAATTGCGCAAAGGCGGCACGGCGAGAGCCAACTCCTGGGGCTGGATCAACACCTACACCTATACGAAAAGCATCGGCGAGCAACTCCTCGCGCTGACGCCTAGTTTGGAGTATTGCATCGTGCGGCCGGCAATCGTTGAATCGGCCATGAGTTTCCCTTTCCCTGCCTGGAACGAAGGATTCACCACGTCGGCCCCGCTGGTTCTGCTGGGCGGAGAAGGCGTCAAGAGCTGGCCGGTCCGCAAGGACGGGCCGCTCGAAATCATCCCGGTCGATCTGGTTGCGGCGGGGATTTTGATCGCCACCGCAGCGACCCTTTGCGGCAAGCATGCGCCGGTTTATCAACTCGCCACTGCCTACGATAATCCGGTGATGATGCCCCGGCTGGTTGCCTTTCTCGGCATGAACGCCCGCTATAGACACAAGCGCAAGAAAACCGGCAACCGGCTGATCAACATTTGGAAAACTTATGGGGAAACGCAGGTGGTCACGGTCGAACAACTCAAATCACAGCAGGCCCGCCTGCACCGCGTCTTGAACTTTTACCACGCCCTGCTCAACCTGCTCAAGCATATCCTGGGCAACAAGATTGTCGCTCCGCAACTGAAGAGTTTCCGGATGACTCGCCGGCTGATCCGCCAGCAGGAACAACTGGTGGACAAGTTTCTCCCGTTCATGGTTCATAACACCTTTACCTTTGAGACCCGCAACATCCGCGAGACCTTCCGTAAACTGACGGACAAAGACCAGCAGCGGCTGACCTGGGATCCGGAAAACATCGACTGGGCTGATTACTGGGTCAACATCCACACCAAAGGAATTGACAAGTGGATTCGCCCGCTCGTTGCCAGGCAGGAAAAGTCCCCCGATGGCGCGGCCCTCTGACGCTCATGAAGAAAATCCTTGTAACGGGGGCGACCGGTTTTCTGGGAACCCACTTGGTCGAGCGACTCCAAACACAGGCCCACCATGATCCCGACGGCCTCTCCGTCCGCGTCCTCTCCCGCCAAAAAAACCGTTGGGAAGGTGATCCGAAACTGGAAATCGTCTGCGGCGATATACTCGATGCTCAAACGGTAGATCGCGCCGTCGCAGGCGTTTCCGGAATTTTCCACCTTGCCGGCTCTGTTACGCGCGACCCCGCACAGGCTGCCGAGCTTTTTGACACTCACATTCGGGGAACGCGCAACCTTTGCGAAAGCGCGCGGGCCCACGGGAACCCGAGAATGATTATCGCCTCTTCCTCCGGAACCGTCGCAGTAAGCCGCAAGCCCATCCTGCACACCGAAGACGCGCCTTATTCCTACGACATTACGGGGCGCTGGCCTTACTACCTGAGCAAGATCTGCCAGGAAAAATTGGCGCTGTCTTATCATGCGCATCACAACCTTCCAGTCATTGTCCTGAATCCGTCCCTTCTTCTGGGACCGGGAGACGAGAGAAATTCCTCATCCGGCGACATTCAAGCGTTTCTGGACGGCTTCGCCACCAATATTCCAAACGGAGGAATGAATTTCGTCGATGTTCGCGACGTAGCCGACGCTTTCATTGCCGCCATGCAGCTCGGCGTTCCGGGCCGCCGTTACCTTTTGGGCGGCCACAATATGACCGTCCAACAATTTTTTCAGCTGATCGAGCGTGTTACCGGCGTGCGCGGCCCGAGAGTCCGCCTCGCGGAAAACTGGGCCCGGCGCGGCGCGGCTGTTCTCCGCCGCATTTACGGATGGCTGGGCCGCAGTTTCCCCATCGATGACTGCACGGCGGAGATGGCCTATCGTTTCTGGTATATCGACAACACGCGGGCACAGTCCGAATTGCGCTTCACGCCGCGTCCCGCCGAAGATACTATTCGCGATACGGTAGAATTCTTACGCAGCAGAAAATCTCCCGCTCCTGGGAAGCAACCGTGAGCGAAAACGTCCATCCGCCAGGAACCGGCAAAGGTTCGATTGCCGCGATTGTCAATCCGAGATCGGCCAGCGGAAAAACTGCCCGCGCCTGGGCCACCATTCGCCCGCACCTGGAGGCCACCCTGGGTCCGGTCCGGGTTTTGGAAACCACCGCTCCACAGCACGCCACCCGGTTGGCCGCCTCCGCCATACGCGAAGGGGTAAAAACAATCATCGCCGTGGGAGGCGACGGGACGATTCATGAGGTGGCGAACGGATTCTTCGATCGTGACGGGCCAATCTCCCGCGATGCCGTGCTGGGAATCATCCCCCAAGGCACAGGATCGGATTTTCGGAGGACGCTGTCGATCCCGCTCGGCGCGAAGGAAGCCATCGATGTCATCCGCCGGGGTGTCACCAAACAGATTGACGCAGCAAAAGTCCGCTTCCAAACTCTGGAGGGAACCGGCGGCGAGCGGTATTGCTTCAATATTACGAGCTTTGGCGTGGGGGGGGTTGTGGCCGCGCGTGCGAACCGATCATCGAAACGCCTGGGCGGCAAGCTGTCGTTTGCCCTCATCGCAGCCCGTACCGTCCCCTGGTTTCGCGGGAATACGGTGAGGCTCCGCCTCGATGGAAAAGCGCTCCCGGAGACAACGATCACTCAAATTGCCGCCGGCAACGGACAATTTCATGGCGGAGGGATGTGGGTATGTCCGAGGGCAGTTCCCGATGACGGGCTTTTGGACATCACCGTCATCCAGCATCTATCGGCGCTGCAATTTCTGCGCTCTTTCCCGGCCCTTTACAACGGAAAGCTGTACGAACATCCAAAGGTCGAATTCCATCGCGCATCCAGCGTGGAAGCCGTTTCGAACGACCAGAGTTTGATTGAAATCGACGGAGAACCGGTCGGCAGGCTTCCCCTGGAGATTTCCGTTCTTCCCAAGGCAATTGCAGTTTATGTGCCCGGGTAACCGGGAATGCAGGCCGGAACCCGAGCGCCGTTTTCTATTTTCCGGCTTCTAACGCTTCCCACCCGTCAGCAGTTCCCGCAGGTTCGATCTGTGGCGAATCACGATCAGAACCCAGGCAAAGAAAGCAAAAATCCCGGACTCAACTCCTCGGAAAAATAGCACCGCCATGGCTATGGCGAACATTGTGGTGAGGGAGGCGATTGCGCCCTCCTGCGCCCAGCCAGCACGCCGGCCCGCCATCCGAAGCGTTGGATACAAGATCACACAGGCGCCCGTGTACAACGGCACGAGATAAAACAGCACGCCCAAAGTCGTTGCCACACCCTTGCCGCCTTTGAATCGCAAAAAAGGGCTCCAGCAATGCCCTGCCACCGAAGCCAAGCCCAGCAGCCAAAAAATCGTCGTGCTGTCTCCAGGCCTCGACAATAGTGCCAGCGCCACGAAGCCCTTCGACACGTCCCCGGCGAGGGTGATCCCCGCACGCAGCTTGAATCCCATACGCAGAACATTATTGAAGCCGGGATTCTTGGAGCCTACCTGCGTGATATCAATCCCCGTCCCCCACATGGAAACCACGGCGAAGGGAATAGCTCCAATCAGCAAGCTGAGAAGGATTCTGGCGATATCGAAAAAATCCATTTTGAAAACCAGGGACAACTCACTTCACTATTTGAATGAATGAGATTAAGGATGAAGCTTCAAGGAATTGTTTAACCCCAAATCTGGCTGGCTATCTCGACGACTAGACGGAGTTTTTGTTTTTCCACATCCAGCGTTACCGGCCTGCTTCCCACGCTGGTGCCAAAGCCGCATTGCGGACTGATCGCCAGCCTTTCGAGCGGGACAAACCGGCTTGCCTCGTCCACTCTTTTCTTCAACAAGTCAGCCTGCTCCATATCGGGCGTTTTACTGCTCACCAGGCCCAGCACCACCAATTTTGTGGAAGGCACGTGCTTAAGCGGACTGAAGTCACCGGCGCGGGGGCCATCGTACTCCAGAAAGAACGCATCCACATTCAGATTGTTGAACAGCCGGTCGGCAACTGCTTCATAGCTCCCTTCCGAGAGCCAGCTTGCTTTGTAGTTTCCGCGGCAAAGATGCATTCCCACCGTTAACTGTTCCGGTTTGTCTTTAACAACAGCGTTGACGATATCAATATATTTCTCCCGCAGCATTTCAGGGTCCCTGCCACGGCTTCGCACCGCAGCCTGAATTTTCGGGTCGCAGAGCATGGCCAGGGGGACCTCGTCGATCTGCAGGTACCGCATTCCGAGCGAGACCAGTTCGGCCACCTCCTCGCGATAGACACGAACGAGATCGGCGAAAAATTCCTCCTCATCGGCATAGGCCGATTGCTCCACCGCTTCGCCGCAACGAAAAAAATGTATCGTGGAGGGCGACGGCATAGTGACTTTCGGCGTGCGCTGGGTGTTTCCCTGGAGGAACCGGAACTCTTCGGTCGATATGCCCCGCTCGCGCTTGAGCTTGCCCGCTATATGAGGAGCATTGAAGTGAAGCTTCTTGCCGTTCTTGTCGGTGAAGTTGAAAACCGCTTCCTTGTCTGTGATCCCGGTCACGGCCTCGATGAAGTGGCTGAAATAGGAACCCCGCCGAAACTCACCGTCGGTGACCGCCTGTAATCCGGCCTCCTCCTGCAAGCGGATCACATCCCGGATCAAATTTTCCTGCACTTCACGAAAACCCTCGGCGGTCAGATTGCCGGTTGCGAGGGAGCGATGCGCTTCAATCAACTCGTGCGGGCGAAGCAGACTGCCGATGTGTTCCGCGCGAAAGGGAGGATTGCTTTTAGCTTGAGTTGTCATATCCTTACTCTCCTCGTTCACTACTCTATTATTTATTTGGCCTCGTCTCCATTCCGCCAACCCGACTCCATTCCCCGGGGGCGCAAAATGCCGACACTCAACTTTCCATCTGGTAGATCGTCAGACCGGAGAGCAATTTGGGATAGAAATCCGTGGACTTTTGCGGCAACACGCGGCCCTCCAATGCAACGTCCCGCACCTGCTGCAATTTCACGGGATTCAAAAAGAAGCAGGCTTGCGCTTTGCCTCCGGCGACTTTCTCCGCGCCTTCCTCGAACTCCCGGACATAGGTAATCCATTTTTCGTCCCGCACCGCCTCTTCGTCCATCTCCAAACAGATTCGGAAAGCAATCTGGTGCAAGATGGTCACATCCAAAGACCGCTGCGCCGGGGAAAGCTCCGGCAACAAGCTCGCACGGTCCACGCCCTCCCGCAATTGCAGCAGATAGAAAGCCTCCTTATCCGCAAACAGCGCGGCAACCGCCGTCAACCCGCCGGCGGCGGCGGCGGCCAGTTCCGCCTGCAATCTCTGCATCACGGACCGCCTCTGGTCTGGTCCGGAATAAGCGTATTCCCGGCCTGTAAAATAGCGGGCGGCACGCGAAAGAAATCCCGCGCTGCTGAACTCCGGAATTCCGGAAAGCAAACGATGGGTCGGCAAGACGGGAATCCCTTTCGACTCCATATTGATGAAAGTCATCATCACCTTCGAGCAGTCCGACGGTCCCTCATGCGGACGGCTGGCCTGGCACTCCCGCTGAAAGGCCAGGGCCGTTTCATACCGATGATGCCCGTCGGCGATAATCAACTGCTTGTCGCTCATGGCATGCTGAATCGCCTGCACTTGCTCCGGGTCGTCGATATCCCAGAGCGAGTGAATTACGCCGAAATCGTCTGTGACGCGGGTTGCCGGGGATTTGGCAGCCTCGACTTCCAGGAGGCGGTCGACCATTCGCTCAGGATCACTGTACACCATGAAGATTTGGCCAAAGTGGGCACGCGTCGCGCGCAACAACTCCAGCCGGTCCAGCTTAGGTCCGGAAAGAGTCTGCTCGTGGCGGAATACTACTCCGCTGTCATAGGATTCCAGATTGCCCAAGCCGATGAAGCCTCTCCGAACCAGTGTAGTGTCGTTGGATGCCCCAGGCGGATGAAACTCCTGAAAGTAAGCGTACAGTGCCGGGCGCTTGCGTTGAAGAAGCACCCCTTGCTCGCGCCATTTTTGGAGATACGCAGAGGCACGAGTGTAAACATTATCGGCGGGAGAGTCTCCCTCCCATGCCTTCCCCTTGAGGATATAAGCCAGGTTGTAGGGACTGCGCTGCCAGTACACCTGCTGCATCTGGGGCGTTATTTTGTCGTAGGGCTGCGTGAGGACTTTATCCAGCCCTCCCACCCGTTGGGCGTCGTAACGAATCGCTGCAAACGGAGAAACCACTGCCATAGATTCACACCTTCAGAACTTGAAATCTGCCGGGACGGAGCAGTATTCGAAGCTGAGATTTTTGAAACGGCGGTCGAAGCTGCGGGTGGAAGCGTTTCCGAAACCGAATCAATGGGCAGCCAAAGAACAGATGGCCGCTGCCAGCGACTCATCCTGCTCCGGAAGGACGGTGCGGAGGTCCAGCAAGACAGCGCCCGATTCTACCCTTACAATCACCGGAGGTTGCCAAGACCGCAGGCGGCCTTCCAGCAACGTGGCATTTTCCCCGTCATGCTGCAGGGCTATCAGGCGGGTGGGGAGCGTTTGCCCCGGGGCCGAGCCGCCTCCAATCACCGATTCGCCGTCCTTCAGCTCCAGACGCAATGGCCCGTTCTGACAGCGCGCACAGGATTCCAGCAATCGCTTGGCGCGGCCCTCCAGTTCCGAAACCGGAAGATCGATCATCCGAAAGACCGGAATTTGGTGGAGCTGATCTTGCAAATAAGCCAGCAAGGTGGTTTCCAGGACCGCATAAGTCAGCTTGTCCACCCGCAGCGCCCGAAACAACGGGTTGCGGCGAATTTGCTGGACAAAATCCTTCTTCCCGGCGATCACGCCGGCCTGCGGCCCGCCCAACAGCTTGTCACCGCTGAAACTCACCACATCCACACCCGCGGCCAGGCTCATCGCAACGGTGGGTTCCTCGGCAATGCCCCGGGAAGCCAGCGATACCAGACAACCGCTGCCCAGGTCTTCAAACACCGGGATTCCGGCTTCCCTGCCCAGATCGACAACCTCATCGAGCGCCGGTTTTTCCGTGAATCCCGTGATCCGGAAGTTGCTGGGATGCACGCGCAGGAGAAGTTTGGTTTTCTCGCTGAGCGCATTCCGGTAGTCGGCAATGCGCGTGCGGTTGGTGGCGCCCACCTCGCGCAGCACCGCCCCGCTCTTCCGCATGATGTCCGGGATGCGGAACGCCTCCCCGATTTCAACCAACTCTCCGCGCGATACGATGACCTCGCCGCCCTCGGCCAGCGTGTTGAGAGTAATCAGCACGGCCGCTGCATTGTTGTTCACTACAATCGCGCCGGGGGCGCCCAGCAACTCTTGCAAGCGCAGGGACACATGCACGTCCCGCTCTCCTCTGCGGCCGGCAGACAGGTCGTATTCCAGATTGGAGTATTGGGTGGCCACCTCCAGGGCGTGTTCCAGCGCCTCGCGGGCCAGCGGAGCGCGCCCCAGATTGGTGTGAAGAACAACCCCAGTGGCATTGATGACGGGACGCAGCGAGCAAGCGGCCGCCTGTTCCACGGCCCCGCTGATGCGGGTTTCGAGAAGCGTCTCCGACAGGGGCTCGGTCCGGGGCCACCGGCCATCGCGGATTTGCTGGCGGAAACCGGCCAGCACCTCCCGCACGCGGACGGTCACAAACTTCCGTCCCAGTTTTTCTCCCAGCTCCCGGATTACCGGCCGATTCAAGATTTCTTCCACAGCAGGAATCTGCCGCAATAATTCTTCCAGGCCGGGCGGCCGTGCATCCGCCGCCGGGATGCTACTTGCACGCTTTGCCTTCGCTTTGGGAATGTGCAGCCCCCCCGAATCGGAATTCCGACTTTTATACTGGTAAATAGAAACTAGCTGGGACGCTAGAAATTGCAGCCAGGGTTCAAAGCTAGAGCTTCAAAGCTAGAGCTTCAAAAAGCAAATTGTATGCACTACAAGTTGTATGCACTAAATGTTACCAGCGAGATATTGCCAGCCGTACCAGAGTGCGCTGAAGCCTTCATTCTACGGGGATATCAACGCATTTCCCTTCCCCCCCGTGACGCCCCATGCACTTACGTAACACCGGTATTCTAACACCCGCGGTATTCAAACACTAGTTACTGTGCTCGTCCCGTAACAGCGCGTCGCGCCGCCTAACAGGTTGTTGAAAAACACCATTTACCCGCTCCCTCACCCCTCGGCTTCGCTCGGGGCAGGCTCTCGCGGCTCGGAATTGGCGTGCTGATTTGGCTGCACTTACCGAGCCGCGCGCGTTAGCAAGCGGGTAAAAAATAATGATGAGTGCCGAGTAACAAGTAATATCCAACATACCGGTGCCTTTGCTCGCCACTCGTCACTTGTCACAGATTTAACCCGCTCCCTGACGGTCGCGGCTCGGATTGGTATTCCAACAAACTTTTCACTGAAACACCGACCGAATCTCGCCGGTGATGCGGAGCAACTCCAGCCGGGCCCTTTCCGTCTGGTATCCCACCTCCAAAAAGTTCAGCCAGCTTTCGTTTTCCGCAAAGCGGGCTTGCTCCAAAACCAGCCGGTTCATTCTGCCCTCTTCGTACTGCGCCAGCGTCGCGCCCAGCGTACTCCGCGCCAACTCCAGCTCCAGCCGGGCGACTTCCTGAGCCGCTGCTTGCTGCTCCGTCTCGCCCATCAGTTCCCTGACCTGCCGGGCGATGCCAGCGCGGGCGCTGCTCAGCCGGTAACGGGCGGCGGCCAGTTCCGCTTCCGCCTTGGACAGGCGGGCAGAAAACCGGGCGCGGTCATACAAAGGCATCACCACGGAAATGCCAAAGGTCGCGTTGTGGCGGGCGAGTTTTTGGAAGAAATCGGAGAAGTTGTTGATGTCGCTAAACAAACCGTACTTGCCCACCAGATTCACACGCGGCCAGCGGCTCCCTTGCTCGCTCTGCACCTGGAACTCCCGAGCGCGTACTTGCGCCTCTAGCGACTTGATCCCTTCATTGTTGCCGACGGCCTTCTCGACCGCCCCCCTGTCGTCTTGTTTTTGTCTCATCTTCGTTCCTTTCAGTCTCTACGATGAGCCAAAAACATCACCTTAACAATTAACCTCTATCTGTCCAACATGCCCTGACGAGGTACACCTGCCACCAGTATGATGAGTGCCAAAAATAGCCCGAGGCGACGAAATTTACCAGTTGCCATGGGAATTGACCGGGAAAACCTCCCATTTTGAAGTATAGCAAAGTTCCCTTCCCGGCCATGACTGGCGGTATGCTTTTTTGCCGTGCCCGCTCTTGCGGAACTTCTCAAGACCGAATCGGTTCAAAGACTAAAGAAAAGGAGTCAGCAGCTTGATTCAGCGAATGACGGTGAACGCAATCTTTCTGGTCCGGCGATATATGCCGGCGCCTTACCTGCTAGCCCTGGTCCTCACTTTCGTCGCCGCAATTCTGGCAATGACCATCACACGAACGCCGCCGTCGGAGGTGGTGGACCACTGGTATCGCGGGCTCTGGGATATCCTGACCTTCACCATGCAGATGGTACTGGTGTTGATGTGCGGCCATGCCTTGGTGGATGCCCCCTTGGTCAAGCGCGGCCTGGATTGGTTCAGCACTCGTCCTAAAACGGAGCGGCAGGCGGGGGTGCTCGTTTTTTTAATCGGCTGGGCGACCGCTCTGTTCAATTGGGGCTTCTGCCTGGTGGTGGTCGGCGTCATGGTGCGGGAGATTCCCCGCAGGTTGCCGGGAGTATCCAAGGGATACCTGGCAGCCGCCGGATATACCGGCTTTGCGGTGTGGGCATCGGGCCTCTCCAGTTCCATTGCCCTGGTCACGGCAACGGACGGAAGTCCGCTGAATATCGTCGATCAGATGGCCCATCAGACTTTCTCCCTGCGCGAGACCCTGTGGACCCCCTATAACATTTTTGGCGTGGCCGGCATGCTGGTCCTGATGCCGCTGCTGTTCTGGCGCATTCCTATCTCCAAATTAGAGCCGCAGACGCCGGACCTGGAGCAGCCGCCCTCTTCGGTTGAGCCGGTTGCGGCAGAAGGAGCGAAGGCGGCGGAACGTACCCCGGCTGAAAAAATCGAGCAGAGCCGCGTGGTCACATTTCTGTTAGTGCTGATGAGCATGGGATATGTCTATACACGGTTCCGCCAGGGCACATTTCATCTGGATTTGAATATGATGATCTTTCTGCTGCTGGTGCTCGGGTGGATTCTGCACGTCACACCGATCCGTTACATGCAGGCCTTTCATGCCGGAGCCCGCGCCGCCGGTCCGCTGCTGCTGGCCTACCCTCTCTATGGAGGGATCATGGGCCTGATTCGAGATACCGGCCTAGCCGACTGGTTTGCGCAACTGTTCGTATCGTTCTCGACCGCAGAAACCCTGCCCTTTTGGTCTTATGTCAGCTCCAACATCATCACCCTGTTCGTTCCCTCCGGCGGAGGACACTGGGCAGTCCAAGGACCTGTGATGGTGAAGGCGGCCATAGAGATGGATGCCTCCTTGCCGAAGACCGCCATGGCGGTTGCCTTCGGCGAACAAACCGCCAACCTGTTGCAGCCCTTTTGGGCGCTCCCGATCGTCAGCATCGCCGCTCTGAGCGTGCGCGAGATGATGGGCTACTGTCTGGTGGCGCTGGCCGTCGCCGCTCCCTTGTTTGGAATTGCGTTACTGCTTTTCTAGTAAGACTGCCAGAAGCGAGAAAGCGGCACACGACTCTTCCGCAACTCTTCGAGGATACGCAGGCTGGAGACCGCTGATTCTGATTCAGTGAAGTTTATTTGCTGCGAGCGAACGCACGCAGTCTGCTGCACGCGGTGAAGGATAACATGACTCAGGCCTTCCAGAACGGAATGAACCTACCTTACCGCCACGCGGAAGAATTCCGGGATGCATGGTTAGCGGACTCAGCAGCCACCCAGGATTTGTGAGAGCCACAATAGCCACAACGGAATTCAAGCTGCCCGTCTTGGGCGATTTGCCAGGCTTGCTCCGCACTGAGGCCGAATTGTTTGCGCATGCCACAACTGGTACACTTTAGTTGGACTTCTTCGATTTCCATGTTTGCTGCCTCTTTATTATTTGCCTGCTGACCGGATGCCGTTCCGTCTGCAGCCTTCCGGCCTGAACATTAAAAATCCAACACATATACCTGTACTTCATTGATGTGATCGGATACTTTTATCAGTACTTTAGATGGTGGAAAATCAAAGATGTTCACAACACCCGGCTGGCTGCCTGTATCCCTCGCAGGCTTAGCAAGAAGGTGTTATAATCCCTCAGAGTACGGTTGATGGCCGAATTGCCATGTTTATTTCAATGCAAAATGCAAGGATTTGTCTTGACTGCGATACCGTATTTGAAGAAACGAACTGCCCTCGCTGCAGCAGCGAAAGCTTCCACCCCCTGAGCAGATGGATTCGGCCTGCCATAGCCGCCGAACCGGTTGCCTTGGCCAAGAAAACAAGAAATGCCTCCCTCTTGTTGCTGGCTTCCGGGATTGCGTTTGCGGCTTGGCATTTTTTCACAAAGCCTGACAACAACTCGCCGAAGTGATTTTTTACGCCGCCACCCTTCGCGCCGGAACATTCAGTGGCTGGCGCAAGTTCCCATTCTCCTCCTGCGCCCATCCGGGAACTTCTGTGCTACACTGCCCCAAAATTGCATGTTGCAACATCTGCACATTGAGAATTACGCTCTGATTGAGTCCCTGGACCTGGAGTTCCACCCCGGCTTCAATCTGCTGACGGGGGAAACAGGAAGCGGCAAGTCGATTATCGTGGACGCCGTGGGGCTGCTTCTGGGCGAAAAGGCGTCGGCGGAGATGATCCGCGGCGGAGCAGACCGGGCGAGGATCTCCGCAGTTTTTTCCTTTTCACCATCTCCCGCTTCCGGGCATGCCGAGCACCGCCTCCATCCGCTGAAGCAGCTTCTTGCCGAAGCGGGGCTGGCCAGCCAGGAAAAGGAAGACCTCATCCTGCAACGAGACCTTTTGCTCGGCGGGAAGTCCCGAGCTTTTGTGAATCATCAGCCTGCCACCGTAGCGATGCTCAAATCTTTGGCTCCTTTTCTGACGGAGGTCCACGGCCAGAATGAGCAGCAGGAGCTATTTTCCCCGCACGTTCAACTGGAGATGCTCGACCGCTTCGGCGGCCTCGCCGCTCTGGCAGCCACTGTTCGAGAGCAGTTTAACCTTTGGAAAGACCTCCGTCGCCAGCAGGAAGGCTTGGCTAAGCAGGCGCAAGAGCGGCTGCGGCAGATGGACCTGTGGCAGTTTCAGAAACGCGAGATCGAACAAGCCGCAATCACTCCCGGCGAAGATCAGCGGTTGGAAGAGGAAAAACTGCTGCTCGCCCATGCAGCGAAGATACAGGCCAGCCTGGCCGCTTCATTTGATCTGCTTTATGACTCCTCCCACTCCGCTGTCGCCTCCACGGCGTCTGCCAGCAAGAAGCTGGAGGAGGTGCTGCCCTATGACGCCACCTTGAAACCGCTGGCCGAGGCCTTGCAGTCGGCCCAGGTCTCGCTGGAAGACGTTTCGCTGAGCTTGCGCGACCGATTGTCCGGGATCGAGTCCAACCCTCAACGGCTGGAGGAGGTGGAAAACCGGCTTGCCTTGCTGGAACGGCTCAAGAGAAAGTACGGTCCGACGCTGGAGGAGGTGCAAGCTTACGGGGAGCAGGTGTCGGCGCAAATCCAGGAGACGGAATCGAGCGAGGCGCTCAGCCAATCCCTCGCAGCAAAGCTTGATGAGACCGCGGCTGCTTATCAGAAGAATGCTGAGGAACTGTCCCGCAGACGGCAGAAGGCTGGCCGGGAACTGAAAGCGGATGTCGAAAAGGAATTGAAGGCGCTGGCCATGAAGGGAACGGTGTTTGAGGTCCGGTTCACAACCTCGGCCGCCGAAGCGGATTGGCGCGCCTCGGGAATCGACCGGGCCGAATTTCTGATCTCCCCCAACCCCGGAGAGCCGCTCAAGCCCCTGGCCCGGATCGCCTCCGGCGGGGAGATTTCCCGCACGATGCTGGCGCTGGAAACCGTCCTCGACGCCCGGCGGTGTTCCGGCGGCACAGACCATGCGCTTATTTTCGACGAGGTGGACGCCGGCATCGGGGGGCGCGCCGCCGAAACGGTGGGCAAAAAGCTGCGGCAGTTGGGGAAACACCGCCAAGTGCTTTGCGTAACCCATCTGCCACAGATCGCCAGCTTCGCGCATCACCACTTCCGTGTGGAAAAAAGCGAGCGCAACCGGCGGACAACCACCCAGGTCAAATATCTCGACGGAGAGCAACGCACGGCGGAATTGGCGCGGATGCTGAGCGGCAGCCAGATTACGGATGCCGGAATGAAACATGCGGCACAGTTACTGAAGGCGAATTCGTAGCCCGCCGCAATCTCTCTCCTGAGCGTTCGGGATCCGCTTGCTGAGAGCCTGCCCTGAGCCATGTCCTGAGCAAAGCCGAGGGAGAAGTCGAAGGGAGCTTGCCGAAGGGCGCGCGGCTCTGACTACACATTCATTGTGAAAGTATAATAGCATTGTGAAAGTGTATTAGAGCCGTTGCCAGCCTTGACAGTGGGAACCGCCTGTTCGTATAGTTAAATCGAGGATAGGCAAAACCGTCATGGAATCTAATCCGAAACGCGCAGGCGTTGTGGCCATTGCAGCCGCTCTGCTGGCGCCCAGTTGATGAGTGCTTCCTCAAGTCCTGGCAGGACTTGGCTTATTGTCGCTGTTGAGCGCCAGCTGCCTGTTCTGGCTGGAACGGTTGCAGCCGGTCTTCATCACGATGGCGGTGGGCGCGCTGGCCTACGAGGGTTGGCTGGTGCATCGGCGTCCCCGGTTCCTCCGGACACGGGGAATTCTGGCCATCCTTTGGGGGAGCATCGTCATCAATATATTAGTGCTGGGAGCCTGGGTGGTGCTGTGGTTTCGTTATCGATGACGGTTTCCAGGATCGGTTTGGTCCACTGAGGAGATGCAAATGAGCCACGTGAAGTCGCTTTGCCTGCTGTTCCTGCTATCGTTGCTCTCTGCGGTGGCCGCCCCGGCTCAGGTGGAGACGGTTGCGGCGCGGGCCAGCGGCATCACCTGAGCATCCTGCGCGGTGATCATGGAGATCGCCCTCAGACGCCTGGATGGCGTTGATCAAGTGACAATCAGCATTCAACAGCAGGCCCTGTCAGTGACCCTGAAACCAGGAAGCAGGTTCGATCCCCAGGGCATCCGGGACGCCGTAGCTCGGGCCGATGTGTCGATTCTCCGCTTCTACGTCGAGGCGCGCGGACAGGTGGAGCAAAAGGGGGACGAGCGTTACTTCGTCGCCGGCAAAGACCGCTTCCTGCTGGTCGCCTCTCGCGATGTTCCCGCCGGAGAGCCCATTTGGGTCAACGCCTTGGTTGACGACAACACCAACCCCCTCCAGATGAGAGTAAACGAACACAAACCGCTCGAGCCATGAGCGCCTCCGCACAAAGCGACAAGTCAGAATCCGCACGATATGCCGGACTGTTCCGGAGTCCTGTCCTAGACCACTTTCACCATCCGCGTAATGTCGGTGTCGCCGCCGGACACAACCAGTCCTTTCTGGAGCAAGACAACCCGTGGCAGGTCCGGTTGCGATTCACCCTGCGTGTGGAGCAAGACGGCATCGCGGAGGTAAAGTTCCAGGCGCAAAGTTGCGTCACCACCACGGCCTCGGCCAGCGCGCTGACCGTGATGGCCCAGGGAAAACGTGTGGAGGAGGCGTTGGCCATCACTCCCGAACAGCTTTCGAGGGAGCTGGGAACGGTTCCCCCCGAAAAGATGTACTGCTGCCAACTGGCCGTGGCAACGCTTCAGAAAGCTTTGCGGTCGCCGGAACAGGCCAGTTCCGAGACGCCCGCAGAGGTGAACAAGGAGTGATTACTGCGGAACAAATCGGCGGCATGACGGTCCTCGATGCGCTGGACCTGTCACCGGAGGTGCGGCGCTACCTGCTGCGCCGGCTTCCCGAGATATGATGCTGGCCGGGGGAAACCCTCGAAGCGGTCGCTTTGAAAAAGAAGATGGACCTGGACGCGCTGGTCCGCATGATTCAGACCATCCTCGCTAAATAGCGAAGATTTCCTTGATCGGCGCGCGAAAACCGGGGAGGACTGGCCCACCATCCAATTCCTGGTCGGCAGTGAGGACTTTTACATCCTGGAGAGAACGATAAACGGTGACTCGCTGATTGGCGGGATCAACCACCCAAACCAAAGGGACTCCGGCCGTCAGGTACTCCTCGACCTTTTTTTGGATTTCGCTGGCCGTGTCTTCCGGCGAGAGCACCTCGACAGCCAAATCGGGAGGAAACTCGGCAAACTTCTCAGGAATGCCTTCCTTGGCGATACGGTCCTTCGAAATGAACGCCACATCGGGAGCGCGCAGCGTGTCCGGGTTCCGGCTGAGGTAGAAGCCGCCCTCCGGGCCAACGAGGCCACACCTGTTCTCCGTCACATAGTTTCCCAATAACCGATTCAAATTGGAAACAACCGCAGCATGTCGTATTCCCACAGGCGTCATCGGAATCAACTCTCCCTTGGACAACTCATAGCGGCTGCCATCGGCCACGATTTTCCAGAGGTCTTCACCGGTCAGAAGCGTTTTTGTGCGCATGGGGAAATGATATCACAAAGGATGCAGAGCCGCGCGCGCCTGTCCCGAGCGAGGCCGAGGGAACAGCAAGCGGGTAAAAGCTTAAAGCTTAATGATGCGGGGCGAGTGGCAAGTAGCAAGAAAAGTGTCGTCAAAAATCCGCTCTTGCTCATCACTCGTCGCTCATCACTATTCACTCGGAATGCACCCGCTCCATCACTGTCGCGGCTCGGATTGGTCGGTTGCGCCTGTTGAAAGGGGTTTCGACGCGGAAATTAGCAGTTCCAATTTGTCGTGGATTTGTAAATTCGGAAAAAGCCCACGGCGAAAAAGACACTTCGCCGGGGCTACCGGCTTAAACTTATTCCTGAATTGCCCCAAGCCGAGGAAGCAGTTCCGCTGCCGGAAATCGAAGCCCACGGCGGAAAAAGAACAAGATTGCTAACTAGTACTGGAAGTAAAAAAGCTGATGCCACTATGCCGAAAAACAGCAGATAAATATTCATGATCTGGCCCCAATTCAACGGAACTTTATCTACTACATATTCCCCTTCGGGCAAAATCACACTCTCAGCAATGGGGACCACTGGAATAGAGCGATCATCAGGGGTTTGAGGTGGAAGAATCGTAAGTGGTTGATCGCGGTCCGTCGAAAAGAAAGGATAGTAATCGGGGTCAACCCGCCAAACGCGGTAGGATCCCAAGGGGATGATCGGAAGGTACAACGCGACGAGCCACTTCGTAGTAATGCAAGAACCGTCCGGAAGCTCATCTCGCTTGCCGTAGAACCGTGTCCCGGCACCTCCAAAAACGATTGATATTGGCATATACGAGTTACCGACGCAGCACCATCGGTGCTGCCCTCAAGAAACCTTGGTGACGGCGGGCAGAGCCACGGCATCCAGTGTTTTCAGGTCAAGTTTCTGCGAGGCGTGGTCAATGTCAATCCCGACGATATTCCCGGTTGTGCCCCGTCAGGGCTTGTTGGACAGGTAGAGGGTAATAGTTAAGGTGATGTTTTTGGCTCATCGTAGAGACTGAAAGGAACGAAGATGAGACAAAAACAAGACGACAGGGGGGCGGTCGAGAAGGCCGTCCGGGAGATCAAACGCAGGACGCGGCGCAGGTTCAGCCCGGAAGACAAAATCCGCATTGTATTGCAGGGACTTCGCGGCGAGGACAGCATCGCGGAGCTGTGCCGCCGCGAGGGGCTGCACCAGAACCAGTATTACCGCTGGAGCAAGGAGTTTCTGGAGGCTGGCCGCAAGCGGCTGGCGGGCGACATAGACCGTGAGGCAACCAGTGGCGAAGTCAAGACTCTGCGGGAGCAGGCCGTACAGCTCATCTCGCTTGCCGTAGATACCGTGTCCCGGCACCTCCAAAAACGAGCTGAAAGAGGCCCTGGCCGAGGCTATGCTGGAAAATCGCCTGCTAAAAAAAAGCGTGATCGGGGATGGGGAGGAACATACATGAGATACCCTGCCTCGGAGAAGCTGGAGATCATGCTGGAAAATCGCCTGCTAAAAAAAAGCGTGATCGGGGATGGGGAGGAACATACATGAGATACCCTGCCTCGGAGAAGCTGGAGATCATCTGCACGGTGGAGCAATCTGCCCTGGGGGTGCGCCGGACGCTGCAGCAGGTTGGCATTCCCAGATCGACGTTTTACAACTGGTACGACCGCTATGTGTCGGAAGGCTTTGATGGGCTGGAAGACAAAAAACCCGATCCTGGCCCTGTCTGGAACAAGGTGCCGGAGGAGATAACTCAGCAGTTGGTGACGTTAGCCCTGGCCGAGCCCGATCTGTCGTCACGCGAGCTGGCGGTGCGTTTTACCGAGGAAAGGCGGTATTACCTTTCTGAATCGACGGTTTACCGCGTCCTGAAAAGCCATGACCTGATTACCGCGCCAGCCTTTATTGTCCTGAAAGCGGCGGAACGGTTCGCCAACCCGACCACGGCGGTCAACCAGCTCTGGCAGACCGACTTCACCTACCTGAAAGTCATCGGTTGGGGCTGGTTCTACCTGTCCACGGTGCTGGACGACTTCTCGCGCTATATCATCGCCTGGCGGCTGTGCAAAACCATGAGCGCAAGTGACGTCTCGGCCACGTTGCGGGATGCTTTGCAAGCCACCGGCCTCGACCGCGTGGGCGCCCGGCACAGACCTCGCCTCCTGAGCGACAACGGGCCGTGCTACGTCTCTTCCGAACTGCAATCATGGCTGGCAGAAAACAGCGTGCCGCATACTCGCGGCAAGCCCTATCACCCCATGACGCAGGGCAAGATCGAACGCTGGCACCGAACTCTGAAAGACCGCATCCTGCTCAACAACTATTACCTGCCAGAAGAGCTGGAGCGGCAGATCGATGCCTTCGTCAACCACTACAACACCAACCGATACCATGAAAGCCTGAACAACCTGACACCGTATGACGTTTTTACAGGCCAAGGCAGTGCCATCCTGCAAAAACGGGATCGCATCAAAGAGAAAACTATGATCTTAAGAAAACGGTTGCACTTCAAAAGAAGGGCAGCCTAACATCAACCCAGAGGAGCCTGAACGCCACCTTATCTTTTTATGCTCTGTGTCCAACATTATCTGACGACGTACAATTCCCGGTCTCATCGAAATCAGCAACGACTCCTTCGGCAACGATGCGAGAGTCCGCACTAGGGTTTGGGTTCAACTCGATATAAAGGGAGTCGGTCTCTGGATAGTAATGAAGCTTCACTGCCCCTCCTCGGTCAATTCTGATGGTAACCGGAAATCCCTGTCCGGGAAAGCGTTGAGAATCGTTTCTCCATCCTCCAACGTAATCACACTGAGGGCACGACCGCCCAGTTCCGGCACAACGCCCCAGAAGCGGATGCGTCCGTCCGGTTGCACTTCACGCCGGATTGGGTGGGCGCTCCATCACTGTCGCGGCTCGGATTGCGTCTCGCCTTGTTCCGTATAAAGCAAAAAGCCCAACCCCGGATTGCGTCTCGCCTTGTTCCGTATAAAGCAAAAAGCCCAACCCCCGATTGCGGATTGGGCTTTGTTTTTAATCCCGGCAACGACCTGCTCTCCCACACCGTTGCCAGCGCGGTATCATCGGCCCTGGAAGGCAGGCTGCCTCACGCAAACACTAGACGACCCTTGGGCTGGGGGATGGGGCGGCCGAGTTCTTTGGCGGTCTCGATCCACTCTCGGATGACGACCTCGACGTTCTGAAGCGCCTCCCGGCGTGACTTCCCATCCGCGGCACAGCCTGGCAGTTCGGGCACTTCGGCGATGAACGCGTTGTCCTCCGCGCTCCAGTAGATAATGACCTCGTACTTAGGACTCAATTTTCCCTCCCAAACCGACGCAATCCTTCAAAGGAAATATTGGCGTCTGAAGTTCCCCGAAGAACATGTTCAAGAATTTTGCTCGGATGCACCACAGGACGGAGCTTACTCTAACACCCGAAAACTGTACAACAGAAACTGTCCTTCAGAAACCCACCAAAAGCAAAACGGGCTCAGAAAACTGAGCCCGTTTGTTTTTAATCCCGGCAACGACCTACTCTCCCACACCGTTGCCAGCGCAGTACCATCGGAGCTGAGGGGCTTAACTGCCGTGTTCGGGATGGGAACGGGTGTGACCCCCTCGCTAAAGTCACCGAGAAACTTCAATTGCAAACTGAATCGGAAGGCCAAGTGGTGACAGGACCTCTGCCCTGCCACTCGTGCGACAAGCCGGGAGGCTTGTCGCTACGCGAATGCACTCAGTAAATTTTATGGTCAAGCCGAACGGGCAATTAGTACTGGTAAGCTAAATCCGTCGCCGGACTTGCACCTCCAGCCTATCAAACAGGTGGTCTTCCTGTGCCCTTCTTACCCCGCCTTGCGGCGGAGTTGGGAGATCTTATCTTGAGGTGGGCTTCACGCTTAGATGCTTTCAGCGTTTATCCCGACCGAACTTCGCTACCCAGCCGTGCCACTGGCGTGACAGCTGGAACACAAGAGGTTCGTCCATCCCGGTCCTCTCGTACTAAGGACAGATCCTCTCAAATCTCCTGCGCCCACATCAGATAGGGACCGAACTGTCTCACGACGTTCTGAACCCAGCTCACGTACCGCTTTAATAGGCGAACAGCCTAACCCTTGGAACCTTCTGCAGCTCCAGGATGCGATGAGCCGACATCGAGGTGCCAAACCGGAGCGTCGATGTGAACTCTTGGCTCCGATCAGCCTGTTATCCCCGGCGTACCTTTTATCCGTTGAGCGATGGCCCTTCCATACAGAACCACCGGATCACTAAGTCCTGGTTTCCCATCTGCTCGACTTGTTGGTCTCGCAGTTAACTGCGCTTATGCCTTTACACTCGACAGCTGATTTCCAAACAGCCTGAGCGCAGCTTCGAGCGCCTCCGTTACCGTTTAGGAGGCGACCGCCCCAGCCAAACTACCCGCCTAGCAATGTCCCTCTCCTGGATTCACAGGAGCAGGTTAGAAACACAGAACGATAAGGGTGGTATCTCACCGTTGGCTCCCTCGAGCCCGCGAGCCCGAGATCAAAGCCTCCCACCTATCCTGCGCAGACCGGCCCATAATTCATTGCTAAGTTATAGTAAAGGTGCACGGGGTCTTTCCGTCTTGATGCGGGCAACCGGCATCTTCACCGGTATTACAAGTTCGCCGAGCCACTCGTTAAGACAGCCCCCAGATCGTTACGCCATTCGTGCAGGTCGGAACTTACCCGACAAGGAATTTCGCTACCTTAGGACCGTTATAGTTACGGCCGCCGTTCACCGGGGCTTCAGTTCAGAGCTTCGCTGCCTTGCGGCAGCTAACCCCTCCCTTTAACCTTCCGGCACCGGGCAGGCGTCAGCCCCTATACGTCGTTTTGTTGACTTTGCAGAGACCTGTGTTTTTGTTAAACAGTCGCCTGGGGCAATTCACTGCGACTCCCTCGGGCTATAAACCCTACCGGAGCA
>CAXVYR010000003.1:1350000-1368576 GCA_963666975.2 Terriglobia bacterium
GCAATCCCTCGCTCTCGAGCGCCCGCTCCAGGCCCAGGTTGGTCATCACGGTGCCGACCACGGCGTTCCCCTTCAGCAGGCCGCGTTGCCGCATGTAGCGGCTGGCAATATGCAGGACACCGTCACCGTCCACGATCCGGCCTTGTCCGGTAACGAACAAGGCCCGGTCGGCGTCCCCGTCAAAGGCCACCCCCAGCGCCGCCTTTTCACGCAGCACCGCCTTTTGCAACTTCTCCATATGCAAGGCGCCGCAATCGAGATTAATGTTCTGGCCGTCGGGCCGGCCGGCCAGGATACTCAACTCCATCCCGATGCCGGAGAACACCTCGCGAACCATGCGGCAGGCCGAACCGTTGGCGCAGTCGATGACCAGTTTTCCTGAGAGCTTCTTGCCGGAGGGAGTCGAGCGGCGCAAATAATCAATGTAATTCTGCGTCAAAGCGGGGTCCGGCTCTTCCGCAATCCGGTAAGGCTTTGCCCCGTCTTGAAGCATGGCCCTATCTTGAAGCATAGCAAAGATGCGCCCCTCGACATCCAGCTCGCCCGCATCCGGCAGTTTGTATCCGTTCGAGGCGAAAACCTTGATGCCGTTGTCGCGGTAAGGATTGTGCGAAGCGGAAATCATCACCCCCGCCGCGAAATCAGCCGAGGCGGTGAGATAGGCCACGCCGGGAGTAGAGACAACACCCGCCGCAACGGTCTGGACACCCGCCTCCTTCAATCCGGCTGCCACGGTTTCCCGGATCCAGCGGCTCGACTCTCGCGTGTCCTCCCCGATCACCACTCGTGGGCCTATCACCACTCGCAGGCCGGTCACCACTCGCGGATCGGAAGTCTGCGGACGAAGATATTGCCCCAGGCACTTCCCGGCAGCAAAAACGGTGGTGGCGTCCAGAGGAGGCTCGCCAGCTACTCCTCGAATGCCGTCGGTGCCGAACAGTTGCTTTTCCATGCGCGCGGGAACCTTTCTACTGTTGTTCAGGATGAAGAGGAAACAGCTTCAGCGAGGCGTTTCCGCCGTCTCGCCAGAAGCATCGGCAACGATCCATTCAAAGGTGAGCTTCACTTCTGAGGGAACCACCTGCACCACCTCCAAAGCTGCGGGAACCTCAACGTTTTCCGCGACCAAAGGAAACGTGCGCTCGCCAGGTCCGATAATGAAGGAAATATCGACAGGGAGCGCGAAGTCGCTGCGTCTGGCCTGTCGCAAGACCCGGCTGGGACCCCGAATTCGCAGTTGAGCGGTCTCGTGTTCGCTAATAACCGCCAGATTGGCGGGAACGTTGCGAAACTCCAATGGAACCTGGAGGACAGTCTCCGTGACGGTGTCGCCGCCGAAGGCAACCCAAAGCCCCGCAGCCAGCGCCAGCGACAGCAGCTTCAACCCGAGGTTTTCCGTAAACCATTTTTGGAGCCAGTGCATAAGCGATCCTGCGCCCTCATGCGCTCCGTGTAGGAGCGGGCGGTGTCCTTTCCAGCGTTGGCGCGCGAGACGTCACCGGCGTGGCGCGGGACACGGGCTGGTGGAAAATTTGACTCAGGCGCTCGGCCAATTGCTCCGCCGACAGATTTATCTCGATGGACCCGCCGGTGGCCAGGGAGATGCTTCCGGTCTCCTCCGAGACCACAACAGCCACCGCGTCTGTCTCCTCGGTGATCCCGACAGCCGCCCGGTGCCGCGTGCCGAGCTCGGTCCCAAAAATAGGGTTGACACTGAGGGGCAAGAAGCAGGCCGCGGCGACAATCTTGTCCTCGCGTATAATTACAGCGCCGTCGTGCAGCGGAGCACGGGGCTGGAAGATGGCTACGAGCAGGTCGTAGCTCAACTGCGCCTGCAGCGAGATGCCGCTCTCCGTATAGGTGCGAAGTCCGGTGTCGCGTTCCAGCACAATCAGGGCGCCGGTCTTCTGGGAAGAAAACAGACTGGCCGCCATGACGATATCTTCCGAGGCATGCTGCACCACCAAGGAAGAAAAGTCCGTGCGGAAGGGATTGCGCGCGATCTTGGCCAGCCCGTTGCGAATCTCAACCGCAAACAGAACAATGAAGGCAAAGACCAGGAAGGGAAGAACATGATCCATCAGCCACTCGACGGTCTGCAACCCTCCCCAGCGCGCGCCGTAATAAAGCGTCACCAGCAGCGCCATCCCCAGCAGGATTTGGGGAGCCTGGGTGCCTTTGAGCATCTGCAAAATGTAGTAAATAATAAAGGCGAGCAGCAGGACGTCGATCACCGCGGACACCGACAGTGGCGGCAGCGCGGCAAGCAGAACGAACATCAGAAACCCCATACTCTCTCCCCTATCGGAACCATCCAGCTATTCTAGCGTAGCTAGCAGGCCGGAAGAAGACGCAAATCAGGATTTAGACCATTGTTGGTGACACCTCGACGGTATATACTCGCGTTTTGAACCGCGGCGGGCGAGGGGTGCACAGTCCTCTCGACCGGCTGAGAAATGGGGTCTCGGTCGAGAGCCGGGAGATTATGCGGACCGAGGTGTCCGTATAACATTCCAGAGACAAATTGCCGCATGCAGTGGACGACATTACACAGCAGGCGGTTACGACCAGGACGAGGCAATATCGCTTTCACGTTAGGCCGACCGGGAAGGGTTTTATCCAGGCCAGCCTAAACAAGATTTAGGCGTAAAGACAAAAAAACAGGATGAACAATACAGAAATTATCGTAAAGGTCTCCTCCCATTGATTTTATGCCTTCCTCGGCTTGGGGCAATCGCCAGGCTGGTGAGTTCTTGCGCAGCGTTCTGATTGCTGCCGTAAAGCGCTGGCGCCGGGAACGAATTGAACCTTGCTGGCGCAGGCGGGTGAGAAGGTCTTTCACCGCAGCGGACCATATGCTTGCGGCCCTCGATGTCCACGCCCACGGCGCTGATGACGTGGGTATCGATCCCAGCGCCGCGCCAACAGTTCTTCCAGCCGCCGCGCTCCTTGCTGCATGCAAGTTCGGGATCACCTCGCGGTAGTTCAGGGCAAATCGCCCGTATTCTCGCTTTTCCGCAGCGCTTCGATATAGCATTCCGGCAGCCGGGGTAGCTGGCGATCGGCCTCTGCCAATTGCCCACTGTTCCGCTCGCCTTCCCGGGACCAGGACGAGGCAATATCGCTTTCACGTTAGGCCGACCGGGAAGGGTTTTATCCAGGCCAGCCTAAACAAGATTTAGGCGTAAAGACAAAAAAACAGGATGAACAATACAGAAATTACCATTGATTTTACTGGTGAGTTCTTCGTTCCTGGTAAATCTGGGGAACGAATTGAAGCAGACCATATGGAACGGTATCATTTTGCATGCAAGTTCGTGCAGGGCAAATCTATATTAGATATAGCATGTGGCACGGGGTACTCTGCCCCACTGTTCATTAAAGCTGGAGCTGTCAGCTACAACGGTGTCGATATCAGTGAAAAACTGGTTAAATATGCAAAGTCACTGCTGTCCGGCTAAAATTTCAGAACAGCCAACAAGTCTCATGAGAGCAAAAGGTTACGGGCATTGGAGCATTTTTCGATTTGAAATCCGCGAGGGCGAAAAATGGCTTTGAACGTAAAGACTGGGGTAGGCGACAGAATAGTGCATGAACATCGGTCGCACCGTTTTCGCTCAGCTTATGGATCACGTGCCCTCGTACGAGTTTCACAAATGCGTCACGCGCTACCGTGGCGACGATCACCTGCGAAGCTTTTCTTGCTGGGACCAGTTTCTGGCGATGGCGTTCGCTCAGTTGACTTACCGCGAGAGTCTCCGCGACATCGAGGCGTGTCTGCGTTCCATGACCAGCAAACTCTACCACATCGGATTGCGCGGCAACGTGGCGCGCTCGACACTGGCCGATGCCAACGAGTCGCACGACTGGCGCATCTACGCGGACTTCGCCCAGGTGTTGATCGGCATCGCACGGCCTTTGTATGCGCGCGATCCGATCGGCGTCGATCTGGATCAGAGCCTGTACGCGCTGGACTCCACCACCATCGACCTCTGCCTCTCGCTGTTTCCGTGGGCACGATTCCGCCAACACAAGGCTGCCGTCAAACTGCATACGCTGCTGGACCTGCAGGGCAACATCCCCACGTTTCTCCGCGTCACGGCCGGTGCCGTGCACGATGTCAACATCCTCGACGAGATCGTTCCGGAAGCGGGCGCGTTCTACGTGATGGATCGCGGCTACATCGACTTCGAGCGACTCTTTGTCTTCACACTCTGCTCCGCATTTTTCGTCGTGCGGACGAAAGAGAACGTCTTGCTCCAACGCCGCTATTCTCATCCAGCAGACAGAACCAGCGGCTTGCGATCCGATCATACCGTGATCCTGACCGGGAACGCCTCGGCCAGGGCATACCCCGATCCGCTACGGCGCGTTACGTACTTCGATGCAGAAACAAACAAGCGCCTGAAGTTTCTTACCAACAATTTCGTGCTACCCGCACTCACTATCGCTCAAATCTACAAGTGCCGCTGGCAGGTGGAACTGTTCTTCAAATGGATCAAGCAGCACCTGCGAATCAAGGCATTCTATGGCACCAGCCAAAACGCAGTGAAGACTCAAATCTGGATCGCCGTTTCGATCTATGTACTCGTGGCCATTGTCCGGAAGCGTCTCGCTTTGGAAGCCAGCCTTTACCAAATTTTACAGATTCTCAGTGTTACTCTTTTCGAGAAAGTGCCCATTTTACAGGCCCTGGAAGCATCGGGCTCCCAAGACGATTTAGTCAGAAATCCCAACCAGTTGATTCTGTTCGAGTTTTAACCGGACAGCAATGATGCAAATTATACTTATGGCTCAGATTGTGTAAATTATCATGTTGGAGATATTTGTACGTTTAACAATGCTAAAACATACGACATGATAACGTGCTATGAGACGATTGAGCATATTGAAAATTACGAGTCTGCGATAAGAAACCTCCATGGTCTCTTAAATCACGCGGGGGTGTTATTGATTTCTTCTCCTAATCGTCCAATAACTTCTCTTCGTTGTTCGTCGCTGCATGACAAGCCGGCAAATAAGTTTCATGTTAGAGAATTTATTCCTGAAGAATTACTGTCAATATTAAACAACTCTGGTTTTGTTGCTAGTCGAGATGATATATATGGTCAGCGTCAAAGACGAGTATACTTAAACAATTTTATTTTAAGCAAGATTATCCAGGTTGTTTTTGGAAATCCGGATACAAAAGCATCACCAACAGTTACACCAGTAAGAGATAAAGTGCCAAGATATTTCGTTATTGTTGCAACGAAGACATAACGCCTAACAAATCGCTGCACCTGACCGATATTTCGCTGGCGCTTCATAGCGACAGCGGGTAGCGCAGAGTTTGCGCTTTTCAAACTCTGCGGCCCTAGTCAGATTCGCGCCTGTGGATCCATAGGCAAGACCACCCGATCGATGACCAAGGCGGTGTTGGTTGCCATGGGCCCTGCGGCGCTCCCCGAATCATCATGTGCACTCGACCACGGCCAGTGCTCTGGGCGACTAACCAGCCCCGCCTTCACCGGGTTCCAATGAATATACTCCACCGTTTCGTGGTATTCCTTGGCGGTGCGCACGGCACGATCGAAAAAGCGTCCCTGCCACAGCAGCCCTAATTCCCCCCGGCCCCGGTTAATTCGCCGCGTCGAGCTTACCTTGATCGACTCCATCACGTCGGAGATAGTAAGAGGATGGTGTGGATACAAGATGGCGTGCCAGTGGTCGGGAAGGAAGACCCAGGCGGTGACCAGAAAGCCGTGTATCTTCCGGCGCGCGCTGATCGCCTGGGCCAAGCAGTCCAATTCGGATTCCGAGAGTATTCGCCGATTATGAAAGAGCCGACAGGTGACGAAGAAGAAACGATCCGACAATACGAGACGGCGCAAGCGCGACACGATACCGATTATAACCCCACGCCCTCAACCAAAGAGCAGAGAAAAAACCAAACTCTAGAGCCGCAGAGTTTGAAAAAACCAAACTCTGCGCTACAGAAAGCCTACAGTAAGCCCAAGATTCGGTTCCCTCGGAATCCTCGGAAGATTTCTCTGACCTCGACCTGTCAGCAACACATGCTGGCGAAGGGGATGAAAGGCAGTGATGAGTGATGAGTGACGAGTGACAAGTAAAGAAGGGAAGAGGGAAGACGGAATAGGAGTAAAAAGTAATTTTTACCAAACAAAGCCAAAAAGTCCTTCAGATACAACAAGAGCTGCGGCTACAAGTGGGTTTGAACTCTCACTCTTTACTGCCGCTCATCACAGCGGGCGCAGCTCCCGGCCTACGGCATCCAAGAAAGAATCGATCTCGGAGAGCGGCTGGATGGCAATCCCTCCCCCGGCCAGTATCTGACGGCAACTTCGGACCAATGGAAAAGATGGGTCCCCGTCAGCCACAATCGCCGTCATGCGAGCCTCGGTGGTCTGGCGAATTCGCCAAAATGTGTAGCTCAACAGCTTCGACTGGTTCAGGTCGCGCTCCAGAGAGATGGCGTGGAGGTAGTTGGCGACGCCGTTCGGGCGGTAGCCGAAATCGATGCGAAAACCATCCCCGGCAGCGGTGAACTGTTCCACCGGAATATCCTTGTTCAGAAGGTCCCAGAGGGAGCGGCGCTCCAGGGCCTGGCGCAGACGCGCATGAATCCAGGGGCGGCTCCCTTCGCGCAACGGGCGTTTCTCCCCGGAGGCACGCGGTCTGGCGACATGCTCCAAAAACAGCCGCGCGAATTCCTCTTCCGGGTTGGCAGCGCGCACTCCCCGGGGAAGCGAAATGCGCAGCGCGCCGGAGTAGTTCTCCTGCATCCGGCGCAACTGTTCATAGAGACCCGCTCCGGCGGGGGTTCTCCCGGAGGCGGCCTCCTGGGCGGCGCATTCTCCCACCAGTTGGTCAAAATATTCCGGCAAACTCTCCAGCAACCGAACGTCGGCCTGCGGATCGAGACACCGAAGCTGCCGCCAGTCGCGCGTCAAGGCGTGGCGGACCAGCCTTCCGGAGGCTTCAAACAAAAACAGGCCAATCGAGACACGGGTGTCTCGCAGCGCCGTGGGGGCGTACTCGACCAGGAAATATTCGCAATTTTTCAGATCGTCAGGCATTGTCGCTCCAGCCGGGAAAAGGCTGCCTGGCAGACTGCCAGCAGGCCCTCACAGTGTTGATTTTATTCAACAAAGACAGGGCTTTGGTAGTCTAAAACACTCACCTGCGGCGGCAATTGAACACAATTCTGAACACAACTATTTGCCTAGGGCACTTGTGAGGAAGTAGGAAGGGGGAAGACAGCATGAAACAGCAAAAGACCCTGGCCGGTGATAAGCACCGAAGAAACACCGGCAATCTGCGTCCACCTTGGAAGTCTGGGCAATCTGGAAACCCCGGGGGAAGGCCACCGAATTCCGTATGCTTGACCAGCCTGCTCCGAGAGGAAATGGAACAGCCGGTTCCAAAGGGCCTGCTGCGGAAGTTATACCTGAGAGAGGGGGCTACGTGGCGCGATGCTGCGGTTCGGTCTCTCCTATTGCAATCTGCTAACGGCAACACTACGGCCATCAAGGAGTTGTTGGTGCGGCTGGACGGCAGAGTTCCTTACCCGGTCATTGGCGCTGACGGGATGCCGCCGCCTGCCATCATCACAGTGGTCTATGATGATGACGGCTCAGGATTAGGAACAGGCGGTGGGCCGGTTCATAACATCCTGCCGATTGGCGACAATGGAAAAGAAAAGAAATGACCACGGCTCCTAATCCGGTTTATGAGGAACAGCGGAAGTGGGCTGTTCATCTCCCGCGACTCAAAAAGCATTCCAAGCTCGCACAATTTGACCGAAGCAAAGCCAAGCGCGAAATCTGCAAGCTCGGGCTAGTCTACTGGAGACCCTTGTCAGCCGACGGTCGCTCAGGTTGTAGAGATCCTGCAATGAGGATCAGAAGTTCGGAGCTTGGTAGGCGATCTTGCCTCCTAATACAGTCATCAGAGTCTTAATATTCATTAATTCCGGCTCGGGAATCGTGAAGTAATCTTTGTCGATGACCACAAAATCGGAGAGCTTGCCGGGCTCCAGAGAGCCCAGTCGGTCTCCCCGCAGCAAGATCTCCGCCGACCAGGTGGTCATCGCCCGCAACGCGGAAATGCGGTCAATCCTTTGCTCGGGACCCAAAGCTACCATCTCCGTCCGACGATCCCCACTACCAAATTCCCCCAGGGCCACTTCCACCACCGGCTGCACCCAAACTCCTATATGCGGCCAGATGGAGTCCCGGTATGGGAACCGTGCCGATAAACTATTGAGAAAGTTCTCCGCAACATCACTTACTTTGGAGATACCCACATCCGTACTGATGGCAAAGGGTATCCCCGCATCCACAAAACTCTTCGCCGGCGAAACCCAGGATTCATATCCCGGCTCAAAGAAACGGCGAACATTGTACAAGCTCTCACCAATTCGACTACCTTGAAAGTCCAACCTAAAGCCGTATTTTTTGATCAGAGGGATCTGATCCTGGCGGATCCAAGTACCATGGTCAAAATTCCAGCCCTGTTGCCGGACATCTTCTAACGTTCGGGTTCCGTTTTGAATAGCTTGTTCGGCGAGTGCAAAGGCCCTGTCTAAAACCCTGTCACCTGTAAGCGCATGCACATCAAAGAGCCTTAGGCCAGCTTCTACGGCTGCCAGATGAGCCTGGTAATGTATCGACTCAGTAGGTATGCAGTCCGGAAAGGGTCCACGGAAGCGCTTTTGTAACTCCTCTGTTTTAGCTTTCGCTGACAGACAGTTCCCTGCGTAATCATTGTCCCAGGCCTCATAACCCACCCCTACATTCCACAGGAAATCGCTGCCTTGACCGAGAAAATTCCCCAATAGTCGATAAAACTCCACAGGGTCTTTGGCTGCCCAGAAACCGGCATCATGGGACCAAGCGAGCCGCTGCGGCATTTTCCCTTGCCGATCCAGCATACTCCAAGCTTTGAAGACCTCGTGGATGACCTCTCCATGAGTGGCGATTGTTGTGACGCCGTAGTTTACGAAGTCTTGCATCTCCCGACTTATCAAGTCTGCCGCCAGAGTCGTCTTGTCCCTGAGCAAGATTCCCCACACCACATCATATCCGACACGAGTTCCACTAGTGGCCTCGTAGCCGAGTATTTTGATCATCATCTCCCGGGCCTTGCTATTGGCAAAACTCCTACAACAGCCACTTATTATCACCACCGGCGTGTCCGGAGCGATGCTATCCAAATCGGCCCGTCTGATCCTGGCCGGGTCGTTGCCCGGATATACTTGCCCACGTTGGAAGAACTGTTGCAGCTCTCCCTGCATTCGATGAGGAATGCTGGCAATCACCCATTGGTCCTTTCCTTGCTTTTGAATCCGCCGTTGAATGACCAGCTCCAGGTTCCTCCGAACTTCCTCCAGATTCTCCCCATGGGCATAAGCCGGCTCCAGTTGTGGAAGGACCTGGCCGCCAAAATGCCACCAACCCCAGAGCTGAGGATGGGTGTGAACATCGATGAGGCCCGGGACCACTGTTCTTCCCTTCAGATCAATCATCTGGGTCTGCGGTCCCGCCAGTTCCCGAATCTCCCGGTCCGTCCCCAACGTCCAAATCTGGTCCCCTCGGATGGCCATGGCTTGGTAGGTCGTCAGATTGTTGTCCATGGTAGCAATCTTCCCGTTGTACACAATCAGGGTGGGATAGACCGCTAACTTCTCTAAGGTGGACCTGGACTGGGATTGCGCCCGCAGGTTCTCCAAGGTTAACAAAGAGAATAAAATCAGCAGCAGACAAGTTAAAACGCAAGTAACGAAATGTGATTTTTTCACGGCGCGTCTTCCTCAACTAGTTGTGTGATATACGGCCTTCCGATTAACGAATAAGGTAGCAAAACGAGATAGTAAAAGCTTTTCGGTGCCCTGACAGAATGACGTTTCTCTCGGGCAACTTACATGCTAACCTGTTGGTGAGTTAGTAATTAGGTGCTCTGAAGACTACTCCCCCCCCAATTACCGTCATCAGAGTCTTAATATTCATCAGTTCTGGCTCAGGAATCGTGAAGTAATCCCTATCCAACACGATAAAGTCGGCGAGCTTGCCCGGCTCCAATGATCCAAGTCGATCCCACCGGAGCAGGTACTGTGCGCCTCCGTTTGTCCAGCCTCGCAACGCCGTAATGCGGTCGATTCTTTCCTCCGGGACCCATACCCTTCCGTTCAGTTCCCGCGTCACCCACCAGCCCACCCACGGCCAAACGGAATCGCGATAGGGAAATCCCTGCGCTAAGTCGTTCCAAAACCGCTCCCCTTTGCCCGGAAGCGTACCGACGTGAGTATCAGTTGAAAAAACTACTCGGGCGCCCGCGTCGATTAGACTTTTAAGTGGTCCCCTCCACTTCAAATAGTCTGGGCCCCACAGATTCTCAACGTCCTCCCATCCCGCAAGCCCCGCTGATCGTGAGTAATGGCACGGTTGAAAATTCAACCAAAATCCGTATTTCACTAAGTTGGGAATTTGATCTGGCCGAATCCACATATTGTGAGCAAAGCTCCATCCGGGATCGCGAATGTTCTCAAGGGTGGTTGCTCCTGAAAGAATCAACTCATCCGCGAGAGCAAAAGCCCGCTCGTAAAGGAGGTCTCCCGTCAGACCGTGCAGCTCGGCCAGACGCAAGCCCGCTTTTGCCGCAGCCAAATGGCCTTGGTAGCTCACCGACTCTCTCGGAATGCACAGATTGTACCTTAACCGATCTTCTACCTGCTGGGCCGTCTCATTCTTTCGCTTGGCGGATAGGCAATCTCCAAATGCATCCCAAATCTCCCAGCCAACTCCAAAGTTCCACAGATAGTCGCTGCCTTGGCCAGCAAAATTGCCAAGAAGACGATAGAATTCCGCCGGATCCTTGCCAAAAAATCCAGTTTCGTGTGTCCAGGCAACGCGCTGCGGCAGGGTACCCTTCTGGTCCATCATGTTGAAAGCATTGAAGACTTCCACGTTCATTTCACCGTGCGTCGCAATCGTAGTAACACCATACTCGACAAATTCCCTCATTTCACGGCTTATCAGGTCGGCCGCCTTTTCAGTCTGCCCAGCCAGAATAATGCCGTAAGTGGTGTCGTATTCCACACGAACGCTCGTCTGCTCATAACCCAGCTTCTCAATCATGATTTCTTTCGCCTTGGTGTTGCCGAAAGCCCGGCAACACCCCGATATCACGACGACTGGTGTGTCGGGCGCGATCTCGTCCATGATGCTGCGGGTGATACCGCCAGGAGCTGGTGTATAGTCTTCGTTTTGGGGGAGCAGTTGGGTTTCGAACTTGTGCGGCACAACGGTGTAGATCCACTTGTCCTCTCCCCGTTGCTGGATGCGCGCTTTCAATGCCGGCGCGTAGTTCTCCACTACCTCCTCTGGAGTCTCCCCATCCACATACACGGGCTCCAATTGCGGGTCAATGTCCCCCCCATGATGCCACAGAGCCCACATCTGCGGGTGAGTGTGCACATCAATAAGACCGGGCGTCACTGTCCGGCCTTTTAGGTCAATCAATTGTGTTTGCGGCCCGGCCAGTTCTTTGATCTCTTGGTCTGTACCTAACCTCCAAATCTTGTCTTCCCGAATAGCCATGGCTTGATAAAAGGTCAGGTTCTGGTCCATCGTCGCAATCTTTCCGTTGTACACAATCAGGCTCGGGTAGACCGCTACCTTCTCCAAGGTAGCCGTGGACGGGGATTGAGCCTGGAGGGTCCGCAACGTCAACAGCGAGACTGTAATAAGTAGCAGACAAGTGGTAACTAAATTTGATTTCTTCATGTTATGTTTCTCCTGAATTACCTTGGGTGATATATGCCCTTGCGTTAGCGAGCGAGGTAGATAGTTGGAAGCTCAAAACATTCCAGCGAACAACCGGAGCCTCGGCGCTGGAGCTAGAAGGTGAACTTCAACCCCAACTGGATCTGGCGCGAGGTGGTACCCGTGAAGCTAACTCGTCCTGCTATCGGGTTTACAACTCCACTGGCGGAGTTAAAGACATTAGGGTCTGGTTCGAAAAAGTTCGGGTGGTTAAAGATATTGAAGAACTCCGCCCGAAACTCTAAGTTTTTGTTCTCTCCCCAACGGGTATGCTTTATCAGCGAGAAGTCAAAGTTGGTCAATCCTGGCCCGATGATTGTGTTGCGCCCGGCGTTCCCAAAAACCCCCTGAGGCTGGAGTTCCCAGGAGCAGGGATCATACCATCGGGCGGGATCGCGTAGCTTTTGACCGGCTGGCACCCCCGCGCAGCCGGCAGTGACGCCGCTCGTTGGGTTACTGTTCCGACCCGCGATCAAATCTGGTCGGACCGCGTTGATGGTACCCGCCCACAAACCGGCAGCCCGGTCAAAGAACAGAGTGGGCGAAGTCGGCAGACCAGAATTAAAGGTGACAATTCCGGAAACCCCCCACCCGCCGAGCAGTTTCCCCGCCACCCCTGTCAAATCCCGTCCAATGGGCAACTCATAGGAGTAACTGGCGTTGAAGACATGCCGCCGGTCAAAATCGGAGAGGCCGCGTTCGCAAATCCTGCAATCCGCAATTTGAATATCCTGCTTTCGGTTTCCACCCGATTCTCCAATCCGGATGCTGGAGAAATCGTCAATGGACTTGGACCATGTGTAGTTGAGCGTCATCATGAAACCGCGGCGCAACCTCTTGTTTAGAGACATCTGCAAAGAGCTGTAGCTGGAATTGCCCTCAAAGAACCGCAGCCCGAGATTGCCAAAATTGGGATTGCGGCGTTGGCGAAAATTCTCCGGCAGGACACCCAACCTTCCATTCGGCAAAACGGTAGTTGGAGCGTAATTAGCATCTCTCCCCAATCCCAGGTGGCGCCCTAGAGAGCCTACGTAAGCCATCTGGAAAGCCATTTCTCCCGGCAATTGCCGCTGGATGGTCAGGTTATATTGCATCACACTGGGGGATGCGGTGGTATTGTAATCGGTCGGTTGGTTCGTTCCAAAAACCGTGGTGGTTGGAAGTCCTCCCGCAAAAGGATCGGGGAAGCTAGGAAAAAACAAAGTCACATTCCGCAGCAAGGGTGGCGCGTCAACCCAGAAGGTAAAGAGATGCGCCAGCATGGGTTCATAAGACATGCCAAAACCGCCCCGTACGGCTGTTTTTCCGTTGCCCGAAACGTCCCAGGCGAATCCGAACCGCGGAGCTATGTTTCTGAGCGTGGGATTGTTACGGAAGGGACTTCTCACCAAACTAAAGCCGGTGTCGTGCACCGGATCCGCGGCCACCCCGAACTGCCCATCCAGACGTTTATTGGCGTTCGTGGCCTGAGTGATCGGCTCGTACCGCAGCCCCAGGTTCAAGGTGAGCCTGGAGTTCACCCGCCAATCATCCTGGGCGTAGAAGGCATACAACCACTGCCGCCAATAGGCACTGGGGTCCGCCCCCGGCAAGGCACCAATAAATATCAGCGGCTTGCCCTCGAGAAAAGGATCCATATGCGTAAATATGTGAAATCCTGTGACCTGATATTCGTAAAAGAAGAAGTCTCGGAATCGCTCAACGAGCCCTCCAAACTTGAGGGTGTGTGAGCCTCGGCTAATGGTAACATCGTCACTGTATTGGAAGGAATTTCGAAGAGTGACGCTGTTATTGGCCCAAGACCCCGTTCCCAGGTAACTCAAACCTCCTGTATCGATTAGCCCAACCCGCTTGTAGCTCGGATGAAACCGCATGAACTCTGGTTCTTCAGCCGCAAGTCCTACATGCCCAGTGCGTGTGTAACCAACCCGCGCAGTATTCAGCATTGTCGGGGAGACAATTGCTGTCCATTGCAGAGTTGAGAAGTAGCTAGCGCTGTTGGCGGATTTCGGGAAGCCAAGAACCGGTGACGAATTAAACGGAGACGTCATGTGTGCCCGGTCCTGGGTGTAGCGTCCGAAGATGCTGTGCTTTTGGGAGATTTGATGGTCAAGCCGGACCTGCCAAAAATTCTGTCCGGTAGGCTGAGTTGCCGTACTGACGTGCTCTTGGATACCACCCCCGATCAAAGGCCCATTCGGTTCCGCCGGATACAGATCCAGGAAGGGATCCATCACTTCGTGGTTCACGGTTACTGTTCTAAATGATCCGTCCCTTTCCCTCAGGATCCCCTGCTGCCGGGCCTCTTTCGAAGGCACAAAGGCCAAGTTGGTTACTCCAAAGCGGTCTCGTAAGCCCTCATAAACACCAAAGAAAAAGGTTCGGTCCGGCGCGATCGGTCCGCCTATCGAAGCGCCAAATTGGTTCCGCCTGAAGGGCGGAATGGGATCCTCTGCCCTATCGAAGAAGTTCTTCGCGTCCAGGGCGCTGTTTCGCAGGAACTCGAAAGCCGAACCATGGATCTCGTTGGTCCCGCTCCGCGTAACCACATTGATGATCGCCCCGTTGGTCCTTCCATATTCGGCCTTGTAGTTATTTGTCAACAGCCGAAACTCCCGAATAGCATCCACCCCGAGATTCCGGCCTCCCACACCGGAGCCAGCACGATAGAAGAGACTATTTATACTGGTGCCGTCTAACAGCGTGATGCTCTGGGATGGCCGCGACCCGGCCGCCGAGAACCACATTGTAGATTGGGCAAAACCGGGAATACTTTGATCGCCGCCTATGGCGTTAAGCCGGGCCAAAAACACCCCCGGTTGCAGCAGAACCAACTGATCGAAACTACGGCCATTCAGTGGGATGTCTCGAATGGTTGTTCCTTCTACCAACGCGGTGACAGCAGAGCTAGTTGTCTCCACCACGGAGGCCTCCCCGGTCACCGTAACCGTTTCTGCTACGGCCCCTACCTGCAGAGTAAAATCCACCACCGCTTCCTGCCCCACCGCCAGCGTGATCCCAGTGTGCACCACGGTTCGGAAACCTGCGGACTCGGCTCTCACTTCATAACTGCCTAGCCCTATCTGAAGAGTTGTGTATCGACCCTCGCTACTCGTGGTGACTATCCGTTCGATTCCTGTTTCCAGGCTTCTGGCTGTCACCATTGCTCCGGGAATGACAGCTCCTGTCGAATCGGAGACGGTCCCACTGATCGTTCCACCTGTACCTTGCCCCAGAACCTTACTGCCTGTAAGCACGATCAACACCACCACTAACCCCACACCCAAGAGTTGCTTAACCATTGTTCCCTCCATATCTTTTGAGGTTTACATAATATAGTGACAATTAGACCGGAATTAGTTTTTTGGCCCATCCGACTCGTGAGTATACATCCGTTGGCCTTCAACTGAGCCCTTCCAGACAAATATTTTCTCCGAGATACTGCCAGCGGCTTCCAGCCGCTCTTTCCGAGTCCCCAAAACCCATCGCCTCGGCTTCCAGAACCAGCTTTTGCAGACACCTCTCCATGCCTGGGGGATATCGGAATCATTTTCTTGGGTGCGCCGCAGGCTAGGCTATCCCGACGGAAGCGACAGCCCATCTATTCGCCCCAGCATGCTAGCAAATAAACGTCTCGTCAGATGGCTCTCTGCCAGCAATAGCCAATAGTAGCGGGCATGCTTAATCAGGCGTCCTCCGGTTTTCACCAACCGCTGCTGCAAGCTCGTCAGGGACCAGTTCCCGATTCTCTGTGGCAGCACCAGCCGCCGCCAAAGATTTCCCAGATTATAGGCAATGATGGTCAGCCACAGCCGTACCTCGTTGGAGCGGAACCGATGGCAACTGAGCCGCGTCATCTTCACCGCCTGCTTGCCTTCCTTAATCCACTGCTCTGCCGTCCCTCGCTTATTATAGAAACGCACCACCGCCCGACTCGGAAGGGGCAGATTCGTGACAATGAACCCCACTCGCGGGAACAACTCCCCCGGATGATGTTCTACCTTGGCTACCACCCGTCGGGCCGTCTTCCAACTCTCGGCTTGGTACAGAAACCCCTTGTACTCCACCAACGGCTTCTGGCCCGGCCTTCCTACCGGACGTTTCAGCAACTCCTCGATGTCCCGCTGGAGGTTCTCGTTGGAAGGGATGCGGATGGCATACTTCACACCCCGCTCCTCCAACGCTTCGTAAACCTCCGGCTTGGCAAAGGCCGCGTCAGCCCGAAACACGACTTCTTTCCCCATCAACTGCTGGCGTTCGATCTCCGGCAACAGAAGTTCTTCCCAGCCTTCGGCACTATGGACGTTGCCGGCACGGAGCTTGGCCGCTAGACAATCGCCGCCTCCATTGAACAGAAGCACCGGATGATAACAGGTGGACTCGAAGTGCCCGTTGTAGGCGCTTTGCTCCTGCTCCCCGTAGACCGGGATCTCAGTCGAGTCCATGTCGAGCACTACCCGGTACGGCGAATCGATTGCTTCTGCCCTGCCGATCAGTTCCCGGTTCAGCCGTGCCAGCCCTGCGAAGTTTTCCTCCTCAGCCAGCAACTCCGTCTCGAAGGTTTGCAACCGGGATGGCAGTGCTGCCCCTCGATCCCAATTCTTCTCGGAACCGATCAGCCGGAACATCGGATCTTGGGAGAGCTGCTCGGCATCGTTCACATCCTCGTATCCAGCCAAGCGACTGTACACCGACTGCCGTAGCAGGTCCGCGAGGGGCAACCGTGTGTTCTTCCCCCGAGGATCGGCTAGGTGCTGCTGGATGAGTTCACCGAATCCCAAGCGTTCGTCCAACTCCCGCACCAGAATCAACCCTCCGTTGGAGGTCACCCTCGATCCGTGGAAAGCGACCTTCAACGAGGCATTAAAAGTGAGTTGAAATGGCTGATTTTGTCTCTCACCCATTCGGTGTTGCCCTCCGGAAGCCAATATTGATGCTCGAACCAGCATCAATATTGACGTTGGAGATTAGCAGAAGGTTGCTTCTACGATTTCAAACTGGGAATGCGGGTTAAGGTCTTGGACGCCGAAGCCCGTCCATAGCTCATCTGAAAAATAAAACTCTCTCAGTTCACCGTCGGAATCCCTAAAAGAGCCGCTGTATTGAGAAGAAGACGAGCAGAGGTTGAAAATATGAAACTCAGTACTCCATCCCCTACCTTGCGTGATATGTGGAATGTACCGGACGCTTGACAATGACTGTGCGGAAGCCAGCGGCATCATGGTCGTTAATGCCAGAAGAGCAAGTGATATCTTGATCGTTATGGTAGCGCGCGGCAGGCTGGGAACCAACCCGCCTCGTTTACGTTGCATGATGTTCCCTCCCCTAGCGGGCTGCGGCCCGCCCGGTGATGGCCTCGCGCAATCCTTCCAGCAGCCCTTCCAGATGCGCCATGCGCTCTCGGAGTTCACCAAACTGCTTCTCCATCGCGTCAAACCGGGAATCCAGCCCATTGATCCTCTCATCCAGCCGCGACTCCAGCCGCGCGATGTCTTGCCGTACGTCCTGCCGCAGCCCGCGATTGCTGTTCAGGATCACCCCCGCTAGTGCTACACCCACCGCCAAAATTGCAATTATCTCCCCGCTCATGCTTCCTCCAAATCCGTTCGGCCCATTCTCCTGCGCATCCAAGACAATAACCACAGCAGCAGAACTGTCCTCGCCAACAATACTCGAAGTTCGCCAACTTGTGCGGACAAACCCTCTTGTGATAACTCAAAGCTCTCAGATACAGTTTGTGGGAAGCCAGAATGCATTCTCCACTCATGAATTCTTTAAAATCGCACCCATCGTGCCAAAGATCGCTATTCTCTGAAATTTGCTTCACGTACACATGCACGATGGAGTCGGTCGGAATTGCCGAGCAAGCGATAACCTCTCCCAGGCAGATTCCTTCTAGGATGACCCGCTGTCCTCTGATGGTAACTGCTGTTGTTGAAATAACTGACGATATCATTGTGGAATACTTGCAAGACTCGCAGCCGCCGCGAGTTTTCCCATAGGGGATGTTCTTGTATGAATTCATAGCCATGCCCCCCTGAGAGCCACACACCCGGCCCACCAGGAGCGAACCAGCGCGACTTTCAGACTTTCGAATATCCAGACTTCTGTATCCATTGAGTGACGAGCTCCTCGACGAGCTCACTGAACTCCGTGCCCTCGTCTAAGAGACGTTTCTTAGCGGCGAGATGCGTCTGTTTGCGCAAATAGACGGTTGCCTGAGTGTAATCCGGGTTGCTCTTCTTGCCTGGTGGTCGTCCCACTTTGAGAGGGGCGTCGGATCGGGCGATGGGGTTTACGCATGGAGGTATGGGGTTTTGCTTCGGTAGGGAGCTTTCCGAAGTTCTCTAACACCTTCCCGAACGGAGTACTCACGGCAGAATCTCCTTTCCCAGCTTGAGGTAGTCTTGCCAGGCTTGCTGTGCTCGGCGGTCTTTGTTGTCGTAGACAGGGGTCCCCGCCAAGGCGGATTTCTGGTAGCAAATAAACCGGCGGATGCCGGTCTTGAAGAGGGGAATCTGCCTTTCCTGGAGTTCCCGGCGCATCGCTTCTCCGTCGCAGTTCGGTTTGGGTGGAATGATCGTCAGCAGAATCCTATAATTCCCTGCCCCAACGTTCTCGATCGCCGCAGTGGTCATCAAGAGCGCTTGGAGGCTGAGGGCATCCGGAGTCGAGGGAATGACAAGGAGGTCGCAACCTTCGACCAGCTCCTTGATTTCTTCAGGTTCCAATCGGGCGCTGGTGTCAATGA